>NZ_JBICWC010000006.1:340623-533564 GCF_043199535.1 Streptomyces sp. NPDC048590
CGGCCCCCCCCCCCGCGCCCCCCCCCCCGCGCGCCCCCGCCCCCCCCCCCCCCCCCGCCCGGGGGGGCCCCCCCCCCCCGCGGGGGGGGGCCCCCCCCCGGGGGGGGGCCCCCCCCCCCCCCGGGGGGCCCCCCCCGCCGCCGTTCGTCAGGGGTGGAGCGAGCCGCCGCTGACCGCGGGTGGCCGGAGACGGTCCTGTGTCAGGGCAACTGCCGGCTGAAGGCGACCGCGAAGGACGCTCCGGCCGCGCAGCACACCAGCACCGACGGCACCACCCAGCGGGCCCTGGGCTCCCCGCGCAGGGGAGCCGTCAGCCGGCGCTGGAGGCCGGCGACGCCGTACAGGGCGGCGAACGCGGCGATCGAGACGGGCGCGGCGACGGCGAAGTGGGCGAGCCACGCGCCCGTCCGCCCGGGACCTCCCCAGGAGTGGTCGTAGGGCCCCTGGTCCACGAGCCCGTAGAACGGCCCGCGGGCCACCGCCGTCAGGAGCACGGCGGTGAGGACCAGGGACAGCGCGCCCAGCAGCGCCGTGGCTCCGGCCAGGGCGGCCATCCGTGTCCTGCCCGGCCTCGAAGTACGCTGCCCGGCGGCCGCCGGATCCGACTTCAGGAGAGCGTGTACGGAACCCTCGCGGCCGGCGACGGCCATGAGGAGGGCGGCCACGCCCCGGGGCAGCAGGGTGACCGCGGTCAGTGCCTGCCGGGCGATGCGACGCGCGGCGTGAGAAGGGGCGGTGGCCGTGGGCCGGGAGGAACGCTGCCTTGTGGTGTCCATGGGCGCGGAGGCTAAGGCCGGGCCGGAACCGGACACGAGACACCGAGGTACTGTTCGCGCCCCCTACCCGGGTAGGGCCCAGCCCTCCCCGCAGAGCCGCGTCCCCTTCGGCGTCGCGCACGGCAGGTGGCCGTTGGTGCGCATGATCTCCTCGCCGTAGTTGTCCAGGTAGTTCAGGAAGCCGGCCACCAGTGAGTCGGCGGGCGGCGACCCGTAGGTGTAGGCGTACTCGATCTCCCGGTACGGATAGCTGCTGGTATCGAGGGTGTCTACGGAGGGGAAGGCGCCGTCGATGGAGGTCCGGTGGGCGCCGTCCGGCACGGTACCGCCGCGCAGTTCGGTGTAACCGATCGCCCCGTCGAGCCTGGCGACCTCTGCCAGGACCTGGTCGGTCCCGTCGAGTTCGCAGCGCAGTACCGGGGCGTCGGCGTAGTCCTTGGTGGTGCAGTCGCGTGAGGAGGTCGCGGGCTCGTTGGCGTCCAGGACGCGACGTTGGAACACCTCCCGCGTGCCGGAGTTGGCGTCCCGGCTGACGAGCCGGATGTCCAGGTCGGGGCCGTCCGCGGCGAGCTGGTTCCAGTTGACGATCTCACCGCGGTAGATCTTCCTGATCTGGTCGAGGGAGAGGTTCTTCACGGGCACGCTGTCGTTGACGACCAGCGAGAACAGGGAGATCGCCACCTCCTTCCCGTGCAGGGAGGTGAGAGCGGCCGGCCGGGGACCGTCGGACAGCGCGATCATGGAGGGGGAGCGGGATGCCCCGGCGCCCTCCCTGTCGAGCTTCCGCACACCGGCGTTGCTGCCGTGGATGTCCAGGCGGATCGTGGCGCCCTCGCACTCCTCCTCGTACTTCTGTTTCAGCTCCTCCACGACCGGCCTGAACGCGGTGGATCCGGTGATCGTCAGGGTGCCCTTGGCGCAGTCCATCGGGGGCGGCGAATCGTCCCGGACGACGATGATTCCGGCGAGCGTGACGACGCAGGTGGTGAGGGCCACGGTGATGATTCTGGACGCCGGGCCGAACAGCGGAGGCTTCTCGTCGGGGCGGGCCGCCTTGTTCCGCGCGACCACGCCGTCCCGGATGCCTCCGGTGATCCTGATCGGACCGCCGACGTGCGAACCGGTCAGCAGGACCAGGAGCTTGAAGTGTTCGTTGCGGTTGAGCGGGACTCGTGGCAGCCGGATGAACGAGCCGTCGTGGCGCAGCCCAGCGGCGGGGGTGAAGTGGTCCGCCAGATGGTCGGCGTCGGACGAGTGGGTCACGGCGATCCCACGGACCGTGCGTCCGGTGAACTCCACCGTCAGTCCGTTGAGTTCACCGCGGCCGGTGTAGTCCTCGTAGCCGATCGACTGCGAGCCGTCGTTCTCCACGCGCAGCAGGACGAGAGTGGCGTCGGCCATGTCGGGGGTCTCGTCGAAGAGACCGAGCCGGACGTTCGCCCGGCCCTGGCTGACCTCACTGCCTATAGGGGTGTCCATCTGCACGCGGTAGCCGATGCGTTTACGGCGCGGGACGCGGCGTTCGTACCAGAGCACGCCCGCCGAAGTGGCCACGCCGAGAAACGCGGTGAGGACGGCGATGATGTTCTCCGCGCTGACCCACTCCATGTGCCTCGCGCTCCCCCGTGTGCCCGTGTGCCCGTGCGCCCCTGTCGTGTGCCGGTCACCGTAGAGCTGGGAGGGTGTGCGCGGGGCCGGCTGCGGGCTTCCTTCCGGTGATGTTCGTCCGGCGTTCAACGTGGCGGTTCTGTTGTTCAACACGCGTGCGGGGGAGTGCAGTTGGCAAGGGAGCCGCCAGACGTGAGTTTTGGTCTAGACCTTGACAGGTCCAGACCATCAGCGCTTGGGTATCCGTACCCCCCATGGCGGCGCACGCTCGGCGCGAGCGCCGCGCCGAAGGAGTGATCACGTGTTCAAACGTGTCATGAGCCTGATTGCCGCGCTGGCCGCGGTCGTCGCGACGTTCGTCCTCCTCCCCGCCACGACCGCTTCGGCGGCCGCGTGCGCCCCCGCGTGGAGTGCCTCGGCCGTCTACGTGGGCGGCGGCTCCGCCTCGTACAACGGGCACAACTGGTCGGCGAAGTGGTGGACGCAGAACGAGCGGCCAGGCTCGGCCGACGTCTGGGCCGACCAGGGTGCCTGCGGGACCGGCGGCACCACCGACCCGGACCCCTCGGGCTTCGTCGTCAGCGAGGCGCAGTTCAACCAGATGTTCCCGAACAGGAACTCCTTCTACACCTACAGCGGTCTCACCGCGGCGCTCAGCGCCTACCCGGGCTTCGCCAACACCGGCAGTGACGCGGTGAAGAAGCAGGAGGCCGCGGCCTTCCTCGCGAACGTCAGCCACGAGACCGGCGGGCTGGTGTACATCAAGGAGATCAACGAGGCCAACTACCCGCACTACTGCGACGCCACCCAGTCCTACGGCTGCCCGGCAGGTCAGGCCGCCTACTACGGCCGTGGTCCCATCCAGCTCAGCTGGAACTTCAACTACAAGGCCGCCGGTGACGCCCTCGGCATCGACCTGCTCGGCAATCCGTACCTCGTCGAGCAGAACGCCTCCGTGGCCTGGAAGACCGGTCTCTGGTACTGGAACACCCAGTCCGGCCCCGGCACCATGACGCCGCACAACGCGATGGTCAACGGCGCCGGCTTCGGTGAGACCATCCGTTCCATCAACGGCAGCCTGGAGTGCAACGGCGGCAACCCGGCCCAGGTGCAGAGCCGTATCGACAAGTACCAGGCGTTCGTCCAGATCCTCGGAACCACCCCCGGCTCGAACCTGAGCTGCTGAACCTGGTCCGTCCCGGGGATCGGGGGCGTGTCCGGCCGACGGCCGGGCGCGCCCCCGATTCGTCTGCCGGTGGCGGGCGTTGGCAGGATCGGGTCCCATGACCACGGACAGCGGTGACGCACCGCACGAGACGCACGCGGCCCTCCTCGCCCGGATCGACGGCCTCCTGGCCCTGCCCTTCCCCGTGGGGGAGGAGAGTTCGGACGATGAAGGGCGGAGCAGCGGGCCGGGGCACCACCTGCTGATCCTGCGCGCCGGCGAGGACTTCTGGGACGACCGTTCCCCGGAGACGGTGGAGCCCGCCGAGCAGGAGATCGAGGCGGACTTCAGTGCACTGGCCACCGCGCTGAGCGAGCGGTGGGGCGAACCGAGGACCGTGGACCTCTGGCCCTGGCTCGAGGAGGACGAGGAGGACGAGGAGGGCGGTGAGGCTGTCCCCGAGCCCCTGGGGCAACTCTGCAACCTGGCGGGCAGCATGCAGGTCTGGCAGCCGCCCGGAGGAACGCGATGGCTCGGTCTCACCGTGGGACAGGCCGACCCCGAGTTCCCCATCTGGCTGCTGGCCGCGGTGGGGGAGACGGCGATCCTGCCGGCTTGAGGGCGTTGCGGGCGTTGCGGGGGTGGGGTGGCTTGGGGCGGGCCGGGCCCGGCACGGTCGCGAGGTGCCGCTCCAGCCGTACGAGTTGAGCCCCATGAGTGCTGAGCCGTACGAGTCGGCCCGAACGAGGCGCGGCGGGCCCTAAGGGCACGAGGCGCGGCGGGCCGTCCGTGGGAAGCAGCGGCGGGCGACGACAGCGACCACCCCCGTGAGCCGCTGCCGTCGCGTGCCGTCCGGACGTCCCCCGACGTCCTCGGGCTTCCCGGTGGGTGCCTTCAGGATGTCCCCCGATGCCTTCGGGCCGGCCCCCGGATGTGTGCCGGCCGGACGTCCCCGACGCCCTCCGACCTCCGGATCCAGAACGTCCGGACGTCCCCCGACGTCCTCCGGACGTCCCGGAACACCCCGTGACTCTAGAGGGACTTGGCGGCCCGGGGGGAGAATCAGTTCGCACCGTGTGGATCCCGACGGGTATCAAACCGCACAACCGGACCGGTACTCTGCACTCCGGTTTCGGGGAGGTGAGGGCGTGCGCGCGCGTGAAAGGGCCGACGACGTACTGCTGATGTACCGGCTGGCCCGAACTGGAGGGACCCCCGAGCTGCTGCGCGGTCTGGCCCGGCGGGCGGACGGCTGGGCGGGGATCCTCGATGCCGACGGGACTCTGCTCCAGGCTGTCGCGGGCAACATCCACCTGCCTGCTCACGAGGCGGCGGACCTCGCCGCCCGGGCCGCACGGGAGCTGACGGTGCGCGGAGCGTCCTCCTACGCCCTCGACGCCGACGGTCGTGCGGCCTTGCTGTTCCCGATGGAGCGGAATCACCGGAACCTCTCGCCCGAATTGAGCCGTCACGACGGCACCTCCTCCGACCGCGGCTTCGCCGACCGGTCCTCGCCGGACCGGGCCCCGCTCGACGGGGCGTCCGGGAAGCACGGCCCTGTCGTCGCCGTGGTCGCGCCCGGGCCCATGCCTGAGGGGCTGCCGACGCTGCTGGCCGATGCCGTGATGCCCCTGGGACTCTCGTGGGCGGCGGAGAGCGTCGAACGCAAGCGCCGCCGGGTGGACCTGGCCGAGTCACGTGGCCGTGAGGCGGTGCTGCATCTGCTCATGACGGGCCAGCTCTCCATCGCCCACCAGGTGGCGGGCGCGCTGAGGCCCCGACTCCCCGATCCCGTCCGAGTCTGCGTCGTCGAATGCTCCGGGAGCCGGCGGGACGAGGTGGCCCGCATCTGCGCCGAGACCTCGGGCGGCCGGACCTGGATCGTGCGCTGCCCGGTCTACGCGCGCCATCTGATCCTGATCGTGCCGGCGGACGAAGAGGCCGAGGAACGGACACCGGGGAGTGGCTGCACACTCGGTCTGGCGGTCGCTGATCTCGTGGACGACTGCGTGGTCGGTGTCAGCGAGGAGGTGCGCCTGCCGGACACCGCGACCGCCTACCAGCAGGCGTTCCACGCCCTTGCCGTCGCCCGTGGACTTCCTGGACGCCACGCCAGGTTCGGGGCCATGCCTGAACCCGCGCTGCTCGTCGGCGCCGCCGGAGCGAGCTGGGCGGACGCGCTCCTGGCGCCGCTCCTCAACCATCTGCCGCGTCGCTCCCAGGACCCGAACAGCCAGGAACTCTCGGCGACCGTCGCGTCCTGGCTGGCGTTCTCCTCGCACGCCACCCAGCACCTGAAGATCCACCGCAACACGCTCGCCGCCCGGTTGAAGTTCGTCGGTGAACTCCTCGGCCTGGATCTGAACCGGGTCGAGGACCAGGCAGCCGTCGACCTCGCCCTCCGTATCAGGGCGACCCCGATGCTCCACCGGCCCGCGGCGGGAGTGCCGAGTGCGGGCGGGATCGCCGAGCCGCTGGACGCGGTCCTGCGGCTCCCCGGCGTCCAGGACTGGGCCGCTCAGCAGGTGCGTCTCCTCGCCGAGGCCGGTCCCGTGGGTGAGGAGACCTTGCGGATCTGGCTGGGCTGCGAGGCTCAGCTCAGCCCCACAGCGGCCGAACTGGGCATATCCGTAACGGGCGTCCGGAAGCGGCTCACCCGGCTCGAAGCCGTGCTGCGCCGGTCGCTCCTCCGGACGCCGAGCGCGCGGTACGACCTGTGGCTCGCTTTCCGGGCGGTGGACCTGGCCACGACCTGAGCCCCTGCCCGTCCCTCCGACCGAGAGCCCGGCCGGTACGCGTGCGTGGCAGGAACCCGTCAGCCGGACTTCGTGTACGTCAGGCTCTGGCCGGTGGCCGTGATCTCCCGGTGCAAGGTGCCGTCGGGCATCAGAGTCAGCACCGTGGGTTCTCCCGGAGTACACGAGGACATCGGTTCGCCCTCCGCGACGCGTGACGGTCCGATGCGGACCGGGCCGTCGCTGGACGGTTCGGCCGCCAGCGAGGCCCGGAAGACACAGCGGTACGTGCCTCCGCCGGCGAGCGGTCCCTCAGCGGTGAGGGTGAGCACCTGGTCGCCCACCATGCCCTGGGTCAACACGAGTTGGCGGGTGGACGCGCCTCCGTCGCCCTGGACCGTCCCGGTCCATGTCCCCAGGACGCCTGTGGGGATGACGCCGTCGGAAGACTCACCGTCGCCGTGGGCCTCCGTGGAGTCCCCGGAGGACTCGACTCCGGACGAGGACGCCCCACCGGAGCGCGACCCCCGGGTGCCGTCATCCCCGCTGCTCAGGAGGTCGTATACCCCCCAACCGGTGCCGAGCGCGACGAGCAGCGCCACCACGGACAGCAGCAGCGCGGAGCGCGCCCGCCCCCGGCGGGCTCCCGCTCCCGCCGGGGCGGGATGTCCCAGGACCTGGACCTCAGGCGGATACGGGCCGCCCGTGCTCGTGCCGTGGATACGGCCGGGAGGCTGTGGGTGGCCGTACGCCACATGCGCGGTCGGAGGAGCCGGCGTGGTCCGATCGGCTCCCGAGGGTTGGCCGAAGACGGTGCCGTCCGACCGCGGCGCCGTAGAAACCGGCCAGGCCGCCTGTTCCGGTGGAGTGGATACGGGTGCGGACCCAAGGGGCGCGACGACGGGCGAAGTGGATCCGGGCGGTGCCGATCCAGGCGGTGTGGATTCGGTCGATGCGGATCCGTGCGGTGCGAATGCAGGACGTGCGGCCACGGGTGGTGAGGCGGCAGGGGACGGGGCGACGGGTGGTGAGGTCGCCCCTTGTGGTGAGGGCTGGTCTCGCTCGAGGAGGGTCCTGCCGTCCCTCACCTGGGCTACTGCGGTTTCGTCGGAAGGGTCTTCGGAGTCGAGGAGCTCCACGGCATGCCGGCCGAGTTGGGCGATCAGCACGCCCGGGAGCCATGGCTCGGACGTGTCCGGGTCGTGCAGAAGCCGCAGGAGGGTGTCCGTGGCCGGCCGGCCGGCCGGATCCTTCACGAGGCAGTCCCCGATCAGCTCCACCATGCCCTCGGGAACACCGGTGAGGTCCGGGTCCTCCTCGGCGATGCGGAACATCAGGGCGTGGGCCCCGCCCTCCGCAGTACCGAACGGCAGCCGCCCGGTGACCGCGTAGACCAGCACAGAGGCCAGGCAGAAGACATCGCACGCAGGCGTCAGATGCTCGCCCCGTACCTGCTCCGGCGCCATGAACCCCGGAGACCCGACCAACGCCCCGGTGCGGGTGAGGCCTCCGTCCGAGACCAGGTCGAGGGCACGTGCGATGCCGAAGTCGATGACTCTGGGGCCGTCGATCGTCATCAGTACGTTGGAAGGCTTCAGGTCACGGTGGATCAGCCCGGCGCGATGGATGTCCTGGAGGGCCTCCGCCAGTCCCGCGCCCAGGATGCGCACGGAGCGCTCGGGAAGGGGGCCGTAGGCCTTCGAGGGCGACCCCGGGTCCGGCTGCCCGGAGACGATGCCGTGCAGGGAAGGGCCGGCGATGTAACCCGTCGCCACCCACGGCACCGCGGCGTCCACCCCGGCGTCCAGAACCGGAGCGGTCCAGGAACCACCTACCCGCCGTGCGGCCTGGACCTCGGCTCGGAACCGGTCGCGGAAATGCTGCTGCGCCGCGAGCTCGGGGCGTACGAGCTTGATGGCGACGGTGCGGCCCCGTTCGGACCGCGCCAGGAACACCTGCCCCATCCCCCCGGATCCGAGACGCCCCAACAGGCGGTACCCGTCGATGCGTTGTGGATCGCCGGAACCCAGTCTCTCCATGGCGCGCTTCCTCCCCCGTACGGCCGTAGCGGACCGTGGGTCGAGAATAGCGGCGGCCAGGCTCGCGCGGACTTCCTCATTCCTCGAGGGGTTCGAGCGGCCCCACCTCCGGTGACGTGGGCCGCGGGGTGGCGGGGGCAGGTGGCTTCGCCGGAGTGGCTGGCGCCGCGGGGTACGACAACGTGTCCAGGGACGCTGACGCTGACGCTGCGGAGGGCGAGGGTGAGGGCGAGGGCGAGGGCGAGGGCGGGGCGGAGTTCGGCGGCGGGAACGAGGCCGACGGTGGAGAGGTGAGTCTGTCCATGGCGATGGAGAGGCGCTCCAGCACCTCGACGGTGCGCGCGAACTGCTCCTCGCCCAGTTCCTCGGACAGCCTTGCGGCGAACTCCGAGTGGGCAGGGGATATGCGGCTCACGGCAGCCCTGCCCTCGGCGGTCGGCCGGAGCAGTTTGGCCCGACGGTGTGCCGGGTTCGTCGCGTACTCGGCGAGACCGAGATCGACCAGTAGGTCGGCGATCCGCTGCACGCTCTGCCGGGTGATCCCCATCGCCCGTGCGATCCCCGACACCGGCAGGGGCTCGGAGAGGACCGCGCCGAGAACCTGCCACCGGGCCGCGGTGAGCCCGGCCGGATCCGCCAGTTCCTCGGCGACGGAGAGGAACCTGCCGTTGAGGCGGAACACCCCGAGCGCGGTGCGGCTCAGGAGGTCCGCCGCGCCCTTGTGCCCGTCGGCAGTCTCGGACTGTGGCGCGTGCTCCGCCTGATCCGTGCGGCCGGTGAGGTTCTCCGTCATCCCTGCAGCACCTCGTACGCACCCTCGTCCGAGTCGTGGAAGAGCCGGAACCAGGCGTCGAGTCTCTTCGGGTCGAACACCCCGAGGAGTCCGAGGATCTCGCGGGCGAAGGCGACCGGTTCGGTCGGCCCGGCCGTGATGAGGGCACCCTCCGAGCCCCTGCCCGGATGCGTCACCGCGTCGGCGTCGACGTAGTGCTCACCGCCGGTGTACCCGGTGGCCGCGAGGTAGAAGGGCACCGCGCTCGTGTGCGCGCGGTCGTCGAGCAGGCCCTCGCGCGCCAGTCCCGCCGTCGCTCCGCAGATGCCCGCGACCGGGACCCCTGCCTCCAGGAAGGCCCTTGCCGCGCGGGCGAACGGGGCGAGGGTGTCGCCGGTGTCCCAGAGGGAGGCCCCGGTGAGCAGGAGCAGGTCGCTGTCCCGGGGATCCAGATCGGCCAGAGGAAGGTCGGGCTGGACCCTCAGGCCGCCCATGGTGGTGACGGGGGCGGTGGTGAGGCCGACCGTGCGCACGGTGTGGCCGTGCTGGGTGAGCTGGGCGGTCGCGAAGCCCGGCTCCCAGTCGGCGAAGGTGTCGTAGACGGCGAGATGGACGGTCCTGCGGGTCATGGTGACCTCCGGTCGCGGAGTGCGGATCCAGGGCTGACGACGAGGCGTATGACAGCATGTTGTCATCGTGGCAGCATGCTGTCAATAGCCGTTCCGGCTCCGGGAAAGACCCGACAGCCTGCCGAGCCGCAAGGCCCATGCCGTACACAGTGGCCATGGAGGACGGTCCCTGACGCCGCATACGCTCTCGGCATGACCTCAGACGCCTCCCGCGCCCCCTTCGTCGATCCCGCGGCTGGCGCGGCCGTGAAGGCCGCCGACCGCGCGCACGTATTCCACTCCTGGTCCGCCCAGGGCCTGATCGACCCGCTCGCCGTCGCCGGCGCCGAGGGGGCGTACTTCTGGGACTACGAGGGAAACCGCTATCTGGACTTCACCAGCGGCCTCGTCTTCACCAACATCGGTTACCAGCACCCCACCGTCGTCGCCGCCATCCAGGAACAGGCGGCCCGGCTCACCACCTTCGCGCCCGCGTTCGCCGTCGAGGCGCGCTCCGAGGCGGCCCGCCTCATCGCGGAGCGGACCCCCGGCGACCTGGACAAGATCTTCTTCACCAACGGCGGCGCCGAGGCGGTGGAGAACGCTGTCCGCATGGCCCGGCTGCACACCGGACGCCCGAAGGTGCTCTCGGCCTACCGCTCCTATCACGGGGCCACGGCCACCGCGATCAACCTGACGGGTGACCCGCGCCGCTGGCCGTCCGACACCGGCGCGGCCGGTGTGGTGCGCTTCTGGGCGCCGTTCCTCTACCGTTCGCCCTTCTACGCGCAGACCGAGGCCGAGGAGTGCGCCCGAGCGCTGCAGCACCTCGAGGACACGATCGCCTTCGAGGGCCCGTCGACCGTCGCCGCGATCATCCTGGAGACGATCCCCGGCACCGCGGGCATCATGACGCCGCCGCCCGGCTATCTCGCGGGCGTCCGGGAGATCTGTGACAGGTACGGGATCGTCTTCGTGCTGGACGAGGTGATGGCCGGATTCGGGCGTACCGGGAAGTGGTTCGCGGCCGAGCACGACGGGGTCGTTCCGGACCTGATGACCTTCGCCAAGGGCGTCAACTCCGGCTACGTGCCGCTGGGTGGCGTGGCCATCAACGCCGAGATCGCGGCGACGTTCGAGACCCGGCCGTACCCGGGAGGGCTCACCTACTCCGGCCATCCGCTGGCCTGTGCCGCCGCGGTCGCCACGATCCAGGTCATGGAGGAGGAGCGTGTCGTGGAGAGCGCCGCCCACCTCGGTGAACACGTGCTCGGTCCCGGGCTCCGCGAGCTCGCGGAGCGCCACCCCTGCGTCGGCGAGGTCCGGGGGACCGGCGCGTTCTGGGCGCTGGACCTCGTCCGTGACAGGGGGACCCGCGAGCCGCTCGTCCCGTACAACGCGACCGGCGATGCCAACGCCCCGATGGCGGCCTTCGGCGCGGCCTGCAGGAAGAACGGTCTCTGGCCCTTCATCAACATGAACCGCACCCACGTCGTCCCCGCCTGCAACATCACCGAGGCCGAGGCCAAGGAAGGGCTTGCCGCCCTGGACGCCGCTCTTACGGTCGCCGACGAGCACACCGTGTAGAGAACATCCGGTACGACGTCCTCCCGTGCCCGGAACCGGGCAGCGCCCTGGCTTAAGGTGGCCCAAGCCGAGAACGGGAGGGGGCGTCATGGGTGCGAGCGGTGGCGTGACCCGCAGCACGCTGCGGCAGCAGATCGCCGACGCACTGCGTGACGAGGTGCTCGCGGGACGTATGCAGCCGAGGGTGGAGTTCACCGTCAAGCAGATCGCCGAGCAGTACGGCGTGTCCGCGACGCCGGTCCGCGAAGCGCTTTTCGACCTCTCCGCACAGGGGCTTCTCGAGTCCGACCAGCACCGGGGCTTCCACGTCCGCGAGTTCACCGTCGCCGACTACCGTTCGATGGTGGAGGCACGGGCCCTGGTCATCGACGGCGTCTTCCGCGTGATCTTCGACGGGAGTGGTTCGGCGCCCGCAGTCCTCGGTGCCCACCAGGCCGCACTGGTCTCCGTGCGTCGCCGCGCCGAGGAGGCCGCACGGGCGGCGCGCTGCGGTGACCTCGACATCCTCATCGGCTACGACCTGCGGTTCTGGAAGGAACTCGGCACGGTCATCGGCAACGCCTACATCAACGAGTTCCTGCAGCGACTGCGCATGCAGGCCTGGGCCTTCGCCGTCCCGTACCTGCGTGGCGACGGCGACGCGCGCCAAGGCCTCTGGAGCGGTCACCAGGATCTGGTCGACGCGATCGCGGCCGCCGACGGTCCGGCGGTACGAGCCGTGCTGGACGCCTACTACGCGCACGGGCTCGACTGGGCGGACCGACTGGAATCGGGAGAGCTCCCCGGCCTCGGTCCCGGCCACCGCTGAGCGAGAGCGCCCCGGGCGTACGCCGACTCCGGGCGGATGCGGGGGCGCGGGACCCCGGCGCGACGGCATGAGCCGGCCTCCGGCACCGGCGGACGGCCACCGCCGTGTACGCCGTAGGGCACGTATCCCCTTGTCGCCCGGTCACGCATCCCCTGTCGCCCGGGCGTGCGCGGTCCGGGCGTCCACACCCTGTGCGTCGGGTCCCGTACCGCATTACGCTGTCCCGACCATCGCACGAACCCGTTGGAGAGCGAGACTTCGTGGCCTGTGACCTGTGGCTGGTCCCCCTCGTCGATGTGCTGTGCCACAGCCCCGACAACCCGTTCGCCGAAGAGATCGCCGTCTACGACAAGGCACTGGACGAGGCCGGCCTGCCGCCCGTCCCCGTCCACCCCTACATGCCCGGCCTCACCGGCGACGTCGCCCCCGTCGCGGGCTTCGACTACGACGCGCTGCACTTCCTGCGCCGCGCCTACCTGCTTCAGCTGAGCGGCCTCGCCGTGACGCCGGTGGACGAACTCGGCGGTGACTACGAGCAGTTGCTGGAAATGTTCGAGCAGAGCGCACAGGAGTCCCATCTGGTCTGGCATTACGACCACGCGGGCGCCTACATCCCGGTGGACTTCCCGCACCCGCTCTCCGACGACCAGCTCCTCGAGGGCGGCGGCCCGCTGGGGTCCTCCCACGGCCTGCTGCGGGAGCTCGAATTCGTCGCGCCCTCCATCGGGATCGACCCCGCGAACCCGCCTGCCGCGCCTCTTCCGCCCACCGGCCCGACCGAGTTGGAGGAGCCTGCCGCGCCGGTCCCGTACGACGACAACCCCTTCGCCAGGGAGCGGCACGTCTGGCTCGGGCTGCACGTGGCGGCCACCCGGAGCCTCGCCCAGGGATCGATGATCATCTTCAGTTGACCGGTCGGGCATCCCGGCGGTCGAGCGCCCGGAACGCCGCTCAGGGCAGCCGGGCCGACCCCGCGAGGATGCGGTCCGCCCGCGCGCCCGGGCGGCCGTTCATCTCGGAGGCTCGGGCGGCCGCTGGCGCGGCATGTTGGGCCTGGCCAAAGAAGGCATCGTCAGCCGCCCGGGCGGGGTGCCCGGTTCGGGGCGCCCGCCCGGCCCGCCCGAGAGCAGCGACTGCATCCCCATCGGCGCGGGACCGGCCCGGAACTCCACCATCCAGTCCGCCGTCTCCATCCGGACCAGCTCGGTGATGTCCTCGGAGAACCGGCGGAGCACCCCCAGGCAGCGCTCCGCCGCCTCGCTCGCGGTGCCTTCCGTCGGCCCCAGCACCTCCCTGACGCACTCGGACGACCAGTCGAACTGGAGCGCCTGCAGCCGCCGCTGTACGGCCTGCGCGGTCGCCAGGTTCCTTATCCAGCCTGAGGTCAGTCCGAAGTACCGGTCGCACGCCATGCACGCGGCCCCCAGCAGCAAGGACAGGTAACCCCAGCCGGCGGATCCGTGCAGTTCACCGGTCAGGTCGAGCAGAGGCAGCGCCGCCCCGGCCACCACTCCCGCCGCCGTCGCGAACCTGAGCAGCCGGGCCATACGGCGTTTGCGGACCCGGTCGCGCAGATACCAGTCGGCGGTCTCCAGCGCGCCGGCCTCGACCCAGCGGTACAGCTCGTCGAGCCGTTCGGCCGGCTCGCCCCAGTCGCCGAGGGGGAAGGCGCGGCCGGCCAGGTCGCGGGGCCCCGAACCGTCGCGCGTACCGGACCGTTCGGTTCCGGTACCTGTACCGGAACCCGCACCGGACTCCTTGCGGGGCGGCCCGTCGGGCTGCATCTCCGGCTGACTCACCGGGGCACTCCTCTGCACTCAGCGTTCGGCGCGTATCGAAGCGGATCGGCACGGCTCTCGGTCACGGAGGGGGCGATCACCGGCATATGACCGGAGCCCCTCCCGTGTAACTCTGCGTTACCTGCGATATGCGTACGGGTACGGATACGCATGCTCTTCCTACCGCCGAATGGTGGGCCGCGGAGGCGAAATCGCGTGATTCCCGGGTGGACACGGCCTCTGGTCAGGTATAGGAGCACGGCAGAAGGTTTTGAGAACTCACTCGAAAGAGTTGGTCCCCGGCGGGTGGGGCACGGTTTCCGCCGAGCACGTAGGCTCGGGATACCGAAACAATCCGTCGTCGAAGATGCCTGGAGTGACCGTGATTCCCGGTGGTGGCCAGCCCAACATGCAGCAGCTCCTCCAGCAGGCCCAGAAGATGCAGCAGGATCTCGCCGTCGCCCAGGAGGAGCTGGCGAGGACCGAGGTCGAGGGGCAGGCGGGCGGCGGCCTGGTGAAGGCCACGGTGACCGGCTCCGGCGAGCTCCGCGGCCTGGTGATCGATCCGGGCGCGGTGGACCCGGAGGACACCGAGACGCTCGCCGACCTCGTGGTCGCCGCGGTCCAGGCGGCGAACGAGAACGCCCAGCAGCTCCAGCAGCAGAAGCTGGGCCCGCTGGCGCAGGGCCTTGGTGGCATGCCGGGTCTCCCGTTCTGACCCCTGTAGCTACCCGGGCGTACCGGATACGGTACGAACAGGAAAAACGAGAGGCGTTCCGTTGTACGAAGGCGTGGTTCAGGAGCTGATCGACGAGCTGGGCAGGCTGCCGGGCGTCGGTCCCAAGAGCGCGCAGCGGATCGCCTTCCATGTCCTGCAGGCCGAGCCCACCGACGTGCGCCGCCTCGCCCACGCCCTTCTCGAGGTCAAGGACAAGGTCCGCTTCTGCGAGGTCTGCGGCAACGTCGCGCAGGAGGAGCAGTGCGGCATCTGCCGGGACGCGCGCCGTGACCGCTCGGTCATCTGCGTGGTGGAGGAGCCCAAGGACGTCGTCGCGATCGAGCGGACGCGCGAGTTCCGCGGCCGCTACCACGTGCTCGGCGGGGCGATCAGCCCGATCGAGGGTGTCGGTCCGGACGATCTGCGGATCAGGGAACTGCTGGCCCGTCTCGCGGACGGCTCCATCACGGAGCTGATCCTCGCCACGGACCCCAACCTGGAGGGCGAGGCCACGGCTACGTACCTCGCCCGGATGGTCAAGCCGATGGGCCTGCGGGTCACACGGCTGGCCAGTGGACTGCCCGTGGGCGGCGACCTGGAGTACGCGGACGAGGTGACTCTCGGCCGCGCCTTCGAGGGGAGGCGGCTGCTCGATGTCTGATCCGGCGTCTGACGGCCTCCTTACGTCCCGCGGCGATATGTTCTACCCACCGTTCGCGACCGTGCCCACGGGAGGTCACCCTCGATGTCTGACGCCACGCTGAACTCCGTCACGCAGGACCCGGACGATTTCGCGGTGCAGATCGCGGACCAGATCAAGACGTTCATCGTCGCGGTCACCGAGGTCTCCAAGGCAGAGGAGCCCGAGGAGGCCGTCCCGGTCCTGTTGCTCCAGGTCTCCCAGTTGCTGCTGGCGGGCGGCCGGCTCGGAGCCTACGAGGACATCCTCCCGGACGAGCGCTACGAGCCGGACCTGGGCGCCGAGCCGGACGCCGACGGCCTGCGCGAGCGCTTCGCGGAGCTCCTGGAGCCCATCGACGTCTACTCCGAGGTCTTCGACCCGTACGAGCCGCGGAAGGCCCCTGTGCCCCACCGGATCTCGGACGACCTGGCCGACCTGGTCACCGATCTCAGCCACGGCCTCGCCCACTACGAGGCGGACCGCACGGCGGAAGCCATGTGGTGGTGGCAGTTCTCGTACTTCTCCAACTGGGGATCCACCGCCTCGGCCGCCCTGCGCGCCCTCCAGTCGCTGATCGCCCACATCCGCCTGAACCAGCCGCTGCAGGAGCTCGACGGCCTGGACACGGACCAGGACCCCGGCGACGGGGACCTGGCGGAAGAGGCGGGACGTGTGATGGCCGAGGAGATCGGCCTCCCGCTGGGTCTGCGACCGGTCCTGTAGAACCCTCCTGCCGGGTCTGCGGCCGGGCGCGCAGAAGGGACGCACATCGCACTCGTCGCCCAGGTGGGTGCGGCTGCGTCCGTGGGTGGTGTGGCCGCGGCGGCGGCCAGGGTGTGCTCTGTGGCCTGGGACACAAACAGGCTTGTGGTGCGGGGGAGTGGGAAGCAGTCCGGCACGAGCAGTTCGGGGCGACACGCCGTACCAGGTGGTGGGCGGGACATCTCACCATTCGGTACCGACGGGTCGATTCCGGGCTGCTCGTTAAACTGAGCCGACCGCACCATTATTGAGCGAGGAGCGCACGTGGGCCTTGTCGTGCAGAAGTACGGAGGCTCCTCCGTAGCCGATGCCGAAGGCATCAAGCGTGTCGCCAAGCGAGTCGTCGACGCCAAGAGGAACGGCAACCAGGTGGTTGTCGTGGTGTCCGCGATGGGCGACACGACGGACGAGTTGATCGATCTCGCCGAGCAGGTATCTCCGATGCCTGCCGGGCGTGAGTTCGACATGCTGCTGACCGCCGGAGAGCGGATCTCCATGGCCCTGCTGGCCATGGCGATCAAAAATCTGGGCCACGAGGCACAGTCGTTCACGGGCAGCCAGGCCGGTGTCATCACCGACTCGGTCCACAACAAAGCGCGCATCATCGATGTCACGCCCGGGCGCATCCGGACCTCGATCGACGAGGGCAACATCGCCATCGTCGCCGGGTTCCAGGGGGTCAGCCAGGAGGGCAAGAACATCACGACCCTCGGTCGCGGTGGTTCCGACACGACCGCCGTCGCGCTGGCCGCCGCGCTGGACGCGGAGGTCTGTGAGATCTACACCGACGTCGACGGCGTCTTCACCGCCGACCCCAGGGTCGTGAAGAAGGCCCGGAAGATCGACTGGATCTCCTTCGAGGACATGCTGGAGCTGGCGGCGTCCGGTTCCAAGGTGCTGCTGCACCGCTGCGTCGAGTACGCACGCCGTTACAACATCCCGATCCACGTCCGTTCGTCCTTCTCCGGACTGCGCGGCACCTGGGTCAGCAACGAGCCGCAAGGGGACCAGCAGGTGGAGCACGCCATCATCTCCGGAGTCGCCCACGACGTCTCCGAGGCCAAGGTCACGGTCGTCGGCGTCCCCGACAAGCCGGGCGAGGCCGCAGCGATCTTCCGTGCCATCGCGGACGCAGAGATCAACATGGACATGGTGGTCCAGAACGTCTCCGCGGCCTCGACCGGGCTGACGGACATCACGTTCACCCTGCCCAAGGCTGAAGGCCGCAAGGCCATCGACGCCCTGGAGCGCAGCCGTGCCGGAATAGGGTTCGAGTCGCTCCGCTACGACGACCAGATCGCGAAGATCTCCCTCGTCGGCGCGGGCATGAAGACCAACCCCGGCGTCACGGCGGGCTTCTTCGAGGCTCTGTCCAACGTCGGAGTGAACATCGAGCTGATCTCGACGTCCGAGATCCGCATCTCGGTGGTCACCCGTGCCGACGACGTCAACGAGGCCGTGCGCGCGGTGCACACCGCCTTCGGTCTCGACAGCGACTCCGACGAGGCCGTGGTCTACGGAGGCACCGGCCGATGACCGGACGCCGCCCCTCGCTCTCGGTCGTCGGCGCGACCGGTGCGATCGGCGGCGTCATGCTCCAGATCCTTTCGCAGCACGCGGACGTCTGGGGCGAGGTGAGACTGATCGACTCTCCGCGGGCGGCCGGCGTGAAGCTGGCCGTGCGCGGAGAGGAGACCGAGGTCCTTCCGCTCTCCGATGACGTCTTCGACGGGGTGGACGTGGCCCTGTTCCTGGCGCCGGACGAGGTGTCCGCGCAGTGGGGACCGGTCGCCGCCGCCCGGGGCGCCGTGGTCGTGGACGGCTCGGCGGCCTTCCGGCTGGACGAGGACGTTCCCTTGGTGGTGCCGGAGATCAACCCCCATGCCGCGCGGCTCAGGCCCCGCGGCATCGTCGCGTCCCCGCACTGCACCACCCTGTCGTTGATCGTCGCCGTCGGAGCGCTGCACGCCGAATTCGGGCTGCGGGAGCTGATCGTCTCCTCCTACCAGGCCGTGAGCGAGGCGGGCCGGGACGGTGTCGCCGCGCTCCGGGAGCAGCTCGCCCTGGTGGCGGGTACTGATCTGGGCACGCGGCCAGGAGATGTGCGGCGTGCTCTGGGCGAGGGGGACGGGGGCCCGTTCGCGGCCCCGGTGGCGCTGAACGTCGTGCCCTGGGCCGGCACCGATGCCGGAGACGGCTGGTCGTCCGAGGAACTGGCGATCCGCGCGGAATGCCGGAAGGTCCTGGGGCTGCCCGACCTGAAGGTGACGGCGACCTGTGTCTACGTGCCGGTCGTCGCGACCCACTCGATGTCCGTGCACGCGCGGTTCGAGAACGAGGTGCCCGTGGACCGGGCACACGAGGTTCTGGCGACGGCGCCCGGCGTGGTGCTCTTCGACAATCCGGCTGCCGGGGATTTCCCCACGCCGTCCGATGTGGTCGGGACCGATCCGACCTGGGTGGGCCGGGTCCGGCAGTCGATGGACGACCCGAACGCCGTGAACATGTTCATCTGCGGCGACAATCTCCGAAAGGGTGCGGCTCTCAACGTGGCCCAGATCGCGGAGTCGGTGGCCGGAGAATTTCCTCGCAGCTGATCGAACCTGTTTTGTAGGATCTGTGTGCGCCCTGTGAGCGATTCGCTGGTCTGAACCTCTTGAGCTGCGGCGTTGTCATGTCCGACGATGATCTCCTGGCTCTTTGCAACCGCTGGGCGGTTGCGGCGCGTCTTTGCCGTCACTTCTTGCATGGCTGGATGCGAGTTCAGGGCATTTGGGGAAGAGCGGGTACGAATGAGGGCATGTCGCACGGCTTCGAACGGGATGCCTGACGCGTACAACCCTGGCGGGGGGAAGCGTGTCCAACTGGCGTGGCAGAGGTTCTCGACATCACAGTGGTGGGCCCGTTGCGAGGCGCTTCGGTGCGTCCGCTCCGGAGGCCCCGCGCAGCCGGCGGCATGCCGGTGATCGCTCCCATGCCCGCTGCGCGCCCCGCCAGGCTGCCGTCGCAGCGAGAGGGCGCTGAGGAGGCGGTGGCCGCAGGAACGACGGTCGACCATCTCACCGAGACCTATCGGGCCCACTACCGTTCGCTGCTCGGGCTCGCCGCGCTGCTCCTCGACGACACCGCGTCGTGCGAGGACGTGGTGCAGGAGGCGTTCATCCGGGTGCACTCGGCACGGAACAGGGTGCGCGATCCGGAGAAGACGCTCGCGTACCTCCGGCAGACCGTGGTCAACCTGTCCCGATCCGCCCTTCGTCGACGCATCCTCGGCCTGAAGCTCCTCTCGAAACCGATGCCCGACATGGCGAGCGCGGAAGAGGGGGCCTACGACCAGTTGGAGCGTGACGCCCTGATCAGGGCGATGAAAGGGCTGCAACGGCGCCAGCGAGAGGTGCTGGTGCTGCGCTACTTCTCGGACATGACGGAGTCGCAGGTCGCGGAGACGCTGGGGATATCGCTCGGCTCGGTGAAGGCGTACGGCTCCCGGGGCATCGCGGCACTGCGCGTGGTCATGGAGGCGCAGGCATGAGCAGCTCCGAACACACGCACGATGATGACCGGACTGGAAACGGAATTGTGAACCACGGGCCGGAGAACTCCCCGAACGCTCAGCCCGGGCATGACGGTGAACCCGAGCGCGATGCCGGAGGCCCGGCCGCGGAGGCGGCTTCCGGGCCTGCCCCGTCCGAGCCCGGCACGTCGGAACCTGAGGCGTCCGAGCCGGGCACGTCGGAACCTGAGGCGCCTGAATCCGGTACGGCCGGATCCGAGACGGCGGCCCTGGGCGAGTCGGGATCTGATTCCGCGGCAGCGGCTGCTGCCGCAGCGGATCCGGGCGGTGTCGCTGCCGAGGTGACCGGGCAGGCCGATGCGGCCGACCGGACTCCAGTGCCTGCTGAGGCTGACGGGGCTGACGGGCCCTTCGGTACCCTGACCCAGCTCTTCGGGGGCCGAGGCGGAGGTGTTCCGACCGGTGGTGCCGAGAGCGCCGGCGGTCCCGGCACAGGATCCGGCGCCGAGGTTCCGGACCCCGGCGCCGACCTGGACGAGGTCGCGCTGCGGCGGATGCTGCAGGGGGCGGTCCAAGGGCTCCAGCCCTCTGTCGGCACCCTCGACCATCTGCACCGAGCTGTACCCGCCCGACGTGCCAGGCGGCGCCAAGGCGTCGTGGGCGCGGCGGCCGCGGCGCTCCTGATCGGTACAGCGGTACCCGCCTTCGTCCACGTCGCCCATTCGGACGGCTCCGTCACCGCCAACCCCGCCATCGCCGGCCATGGCGAGCAGGCACAGGGCGGCAGCGGTGAGGACGCGGGCGCTGCGGCGGACGGTGGAGAGGCAGCGGGGCCCGGAGACAGCCGGAGCGAGACGGGCAAGGGGGAGAACGCCGACGAGTCGTCGCCTTCGAAGGGTTCCGACCCGGACGCCGAGAGCACCGCGGCCACCGGCCCGGGCGACCTGCCCGGCTCCGCGGCCGCGGCCACCGCCACCTGCGACCCCGGCCAGCTCGGTGTCGCCTCCGCGGCTGCCGGTGCGCCGGGCGCGGACGGCACGGTCTACGGAACCTTCAGGATCGCCAACGTGTCCGGCAACGCCTGCTCCGTGACCAGCAACGGCACGGTCGGATTCCAGGCCTCCGGCGCGGCCGATCCGTTGAAGATCGCCGTCGTGCAGCACACCGCGGGAGATCCGGCGGCAGGGTTGCCCGATCCCTCACTGGAGCCCGGCACCGTGTTCCTGAAGCCGGCGATGACGTACGAGGTGCGCTTCGCCTGGGTTCCTTCGGACACCTGCCCGACGCCCGCCGGTGAGCCGAGCCCGACGACGCCCACGGACGGCGGTGGAGGCGGCGGCGACGGTGTGGGGGCGGCTGAGGGCGCGGCGGACACCACCGCGCAGTTCGGGGCCGCTGACGAGGGGCCGGCGGACGGAAGCATCGCCGTGACCCATACCCCCGAGGCGGGGGCGCCGACCGCCGAGACCACCATCGACAACGCGTGCGCGGGGACGATCTACCGCACCGGCGTGCTGGAAGCGTCCTGAACTAACGCCGGCCCCGGCACGGCAGCGGACACCGGCGCGGAGGCGGGCCCAGACCGAGCCGTGGCCGGCCCGGGACGTCCGGTGATGGAGCCCGCCCGTCCGTGACGGGCGGGGGACCACCCCGGACGCGGGGTGGTCAGTCCGCGTCGGCCGCGAGGCCCAGCCGCAGGTCGCGGGCTGCCTCCGCCTCGCGCCGCACCAGCCGGAACCACATGAAGAGCACGAAGCCGCCGAAGACGAACCATTCGCCGGTGTAGCCGAGGTTCTGGAAGGCCTTCAGGTCGAGCCCGCTTCCCTGGGCTGCCTCGGGGGGTACGGGAAGCATGCCGGCCTCCGCGCCGTCACCGGGCTCGGGCAGGGTGATCCAGGCGTCGTACACGTCGTACGGGACGAGGTTCACCAGCGACGCGGCGCTGATCATGCCGAGCTGACCGTCGGGGAGCCCGCCGCTGAGGTCGACCCCGGTGGACCCGCTGTTCTCGGAGGCCTGCAGGTCGCCCTTCACGGTGACCTCACCTGCGGGCGCGGCGGGCACCCGGGTGGTGTCAGGGGCGCCGGGCAGCCAGCCCCGTACGACGGGGAGTGCCTTGCCGCTGTCGGTGCGCAGCAGATCCAGCACGTAGTAGCCCTCGCGGTCGTTCAGTTCGCGCCCGGGCACGAGGAACTGGTCCGCGTACGTCCCCCTCGCCACAGCGGGGCGCCCGGAGGTCTCCGTGCTCACGGGCAGCAGCTCGTCGAGCGGCCTCGGGGGGCGGGTGCCCGGATCGGGGCGCTCGTCGGCCTTCTCGTGCGTCTGCACACGGTCCTCGAAACGCCCGAGCTGCCAGGTGCCCATGAAGACGCAGAACGGGATCGCCAGTACGACGAAGAGGTTGATCCCCCACCACCGCGGGGTCAGCAGGAACCGGTACACCCCTCCACGGTACGGTTCCCCGCTCCGGGGCCACGGAGCGGGGTGCACCATTTATCCGGTCCTTACGCCGTCGGTTCCTTCTCGTCCCGGCCCGCTCGGGCGCCTCCGGGCCGTGCCTGCCCGGGGCCGAGGTGGCGCAGCGCGAAGTCGAGCTCCAGCCGCACCTGCTTGATCCGTTCCTCCACCACGAGGGATCCGTGCCCGGCGTCGTACCGGTACACCTCATGGACGGCGTCGCGGGCCGCGAGGCGGTCGACGTAGTTCTCCACCTGGCGGATCGGGCAGCGCGGGTCGTTGACGCCCGCCGAGATGTAGACCGGCGCACGCACCGCGTCCACGTACGTCAGCGGGGACGAGGCCTCGAATCGCTCGGGCACCTCCTCCGGGGTTCCTCCGAACAGCGTCCGGTCCAACGCCTTCAGCGCTTCCATCTCGTCGTGGTAGGCCGTCACGTAGTCGGCGACGGGGACCGCCGCGAGCCCGAGGGCCCAGGCATCCGGCTGCGTGCCCAGTCCGAGGAGTGTCAGATAGCCGCCCCAGGAGCCGCCGGCGAGCACCAGCCGCTCAGGGTCGGCCAGGCCCGATGCCACGGCCCACTCCCGTACCGCGGCGATGTCCTCCAGCTCGATCAGGCCTACCCGGTGCTTGAGCGCGTCAGTCCAGGCCCGGCCGTAGCCCGTCGACCCTCGGTAGTTGACGCGCACGACGGCGAAGCCGTGGTCGACCCAAGCTGCGGGGCCCGACGCGAAGGCGTCGCTGTCGTGCCAGGTGGGACCACCGTGTATCTCGAAGACCGTGGGGAACGGACCCTCTCCGGCGTCCGGAGTCTGTACCAGGGCGTGGACACGGCCTCCGGGGCCCTCCACCCAGGCGTCCCGCACGGGCACCGACGCCGGGGCCTTCGCACCGGGCGGGTCGAGGACGACGGCACCCGAGGTGGACCGCACCGCGGGCGGCTGAGCCGCCGACGACCACAGATACTCCACGGTGCCGTCCGGGCGGGCCGTGGCGCCCGAGACCGAGCCCTGCGGAGTCTCCACCCTCACCGGGCCGGCCGCGCCCGGTTCGTACCGCCACAGCTCGCTGCGCGCCTCGAAGCTGTGCTCGATCAGCAGAGCGGAGCCGTCCGGGTACCACTCGGCGCCGGTGTCGCCGGGCAGGTCGACCGGCAGATCCGTCTGCGTCCCCGCCACAGGGTCCCAGATCATCGGTTCCCAGCGCCCACGCCGCTGATGTGCCACCAGGAGCCGGGTGTCGCCGGCCACCGGTGCGAACCCCAGCACCGAGAGACCCAGCTCCTTCGTGCCGCCCTCCGTGTCGTCGAGCTCGGCGACCGTCGAGCCGTCGGGCCGCACCACCCGCAGGGCGGAGTGCATCGCGTCACCGTGCTCCGTGTGTTCCAGGACGATGAGGGTCCCGTCGTGCGAGAGGTCGCCCACCCCGGCGGACTCCCGGTGCCGGTAGATCTCGACCGGCTCCGCCCCGGGACGCACCACGTGGACGCTGGTGCCGTCGTCGTCCGTCGACCGGCCGACAACCGCCGTGCCCTCACGGCCGATCGCCAGACCGGCGGGGTACGAGGGCTCCAGCCCGGGTGTCGCGGGCTCGTCGGGGCCACCGTCGAAGGGCTGACGCATCCACACACCGAACTCGTCGCCATCGGTGTCCGCGAACCACCAGACGGCCTGTCCGTCCGGGGTCAGCACACCGTCGGTCGTCCCGTTGGGCCGGTCCGTCACCTGCCGCTGCTTTCCCGTCGCCCGGTCCCAGGCGTAGAGCTCGTAGGTGCCGGTGGCGTTCGATACGAACAGCGCGCGGTCGGGAGCGTCCTCCGCCCACTCGGGCAGGGAGACCCGGGCAGCACGGAAACGCTGTTCCCACAGCGGCGGCTCCTGCTTCCGATCCGGTACGGACGCGTTGTTCTGTGTGTCGCTCATGCCCCCATCAAACCTGACGTTCCCCATGAGCCGTCGCTGCCTGTGGACAACTCCTGACGCGCTCACGACGGGGCGGCCCGACGGTGCTTCCCGGACACCGGACCATCCCGGCCCCTTGACGCCCCCGTCGACTGTCAGTGGCGGGCGCCACACTCGGGTCCATGGACGAGAAGGCCGCAGAGGCCGGCACAGGGCGAGGAGCGGCCGAGGTGCGGGCCGCCGTGGAGGCGTACTGGTCCGCGGCGGACGCCCGGGACTGGACGGTGTTCAGCGCGACCCTCGCCGTCGACATGGTGTACGACCTGCCGCAGAGCCGCGAGCGGATCCTCGGCAGAGAGCGCTTCGTCCGGTTCAACCGGGAGTACCCGGGGGACTGGCGCGTACGGATCGAACGGATAGTGGCCGACGCGGAAGGTCGGCAGGCCGCTGCCCGGACGCTGGTCACCGTCGGGAGCGAAGAGCTGCACGCCGTGCACTTCTTCACCTTCGACGCGGACGGCAGGATCGACACGGTGACGGACTTCTGGCCGGAGCCCTACGAGCCTCCCGCCGGCAGGGAGCAGCTGGTCGAGCGGTACTGACGTGGACACCGGAGAGGTGGGGCCGGAGCCAGGGTCGGCCCCGGCCCCGACGGGCCCCGCACGCCCGGAGCGGCGTACGGGGCCCGCCGGCCGGCCCTCGCTTGTCCGCGGTGCTCCAGGCCCCAGGACCTGGAGCCGTGTCCGTCTACGCGCGTCAGGCGACGGACCTGAAGGCGGGAAGGTAGCCGTTCGACTGCCCGATGGCCCTGGGGTGGTAGGAGTTGCTCACCGGGATGGACACGCTGTGAAGCCACGGGTCGCCCGAGCAGAGCTCGTGACCGGTGAACTCGTCCACCACGCTGGAGTAGCTGAAGCCCGCGTTCGCCGCCCGCTTGGCGAGCACCCCGTTCAGCACGTCCGACGCATCGTTGATCGCGCCGCGCTCCGTCTCGGTGAGCCCCGCGATGCAGGAGCCCGACAGCTTGTAGAAGCGGGGATATCCCAGGACCACCACATGTGCCTGCGGCGCACGCGAACTGATGCCCGCGTAGAGGGAGTCGAGGCGTCCAGGGAGCGTGCTCTGCATCTGGGAGACGGCGGTGTTCACCCGGCTCACACAGGTCGCCTCGCTCTGGAGGACACAGGTCTGCATGACGTCGGCGAAGCCGACGTCGTTGCCGCCGGCCGTGAGGCTCACGAGCGTGGTCGACGATGTGAGCGCGCTCAGCTGGCCGCTGGACACCGATGCCGTCGTCGCACCTGAGCAGGCGACGAAGGTGAAGGAGGACGGGGCGTTCGCGTTGCTCCAGAGGTAGGGGTAGGCGTTGGTGCTGCGCATGCAGTCGCCGCTCTCCGACGTGTAGCTCCCTGCTCCGACACCGGAGGAGTAGGAGTCGCCGAGTGCGACGTAGTTCTCGCCCGCGGCGGACGCCGGCTGAGCGAGGCCGAGCGCTGCCACGGCAGCGATCGCGAGAGTGAAGACGGATGCCCGGAAGGTTCGTACTGACACGGCTGCCAGCCCTTCGAAACGTGGGGGGTGGGTGGGGATTTCGTGGGGCGGGCACGTTTCTAGCAGCTCTCGGAGCCCGGCGGTATCAGGCCCGGGGAAAGTCGTCTGATATGCCCGAAGGGTCGTTCGGTAGGTGATGCTCCGCGCGTAGATAAACCATCAACTCGCCCTCGAACGGGTGAAGTTGTGGATCTTCCGGCGCTCCTCCTGGCTCCTTCGCGTCATGCCGGCGGGGAGGGTCCGGCGGTCGGCCTGACGCCGATTCCCGCCGTCACTTCGTCTTCACGGGTGGTCCGGCGCCGCGAACGCCTGCGGCCGCCGGGATGACCCCGGCGGCCGCGGCGGAGCGTGGGTTACGGAGCGCGTTGCCTACAGAGTGCGCTCCAGGCGGTCGGCCATCAGCCTGCTGAAGCGCGACGGGTCGCTCAGTTCGCCACCGTCGGAGAGAAGGGCGAGGCCATGGACCAGCTCCGCCGTCTCGGCGAGTTCGGTGGAGGCACCCTCGTCGCCGTTCCGCTGGGCGTACGCCTTGTTGAGTCCGCTGACCAGGGCGTGCGACGGGTTGAGTTCCAGGATGCGCTTGATCTGCGGCACCTCCTGGCCCATGGCCCGGTACATGTTCTCCAGGGCCGGAGTGACGTCGTGCGTGTCGGAGACGATGCAGGCGGGTGAGACCGTCAGACGTGTGGACAGGCGGACCTCCTTCACGGTGTCACCGAGCTGCTCCGTCATCCAGGACAGCAGGTCCGCGTAGTCCTGCTGCTGCTTCTCCCGCTCGGCCTCGACCTCCTTCTTCTCCTCCTCGGTGTCGAGGTCGACCTCGCCCTTGGAGATGGACCGGAGCGGCTTGCCGTCGAACTCGGGGACGGACTGGACCCAGACCTCGTCGACGGGGTCGGTCAGCAGGATCACCTCGAAGCCCTTGGCGCGGAAGGCCTCCATGTGCGGAGAGCTCTCCATGGCCGAGCGGGATTCGCCCGTCATGTAATAGATCTGCTCCTGCCCCTCCTTCATCCGCTCCACGTACGAGCGCAGGGTGGTCGGTTCCGCCTCGTCCTGCGTCGAGGCGAACGAGCAGATCTCCAGGATCGCGTCACGGTTCTCGAAGTCCTGGAACAGCCCTTCCTTGAGGACTCGGCCGAATTCCTTCCAGAACGTCGTGTACTTGTCCGGAGATCCGGTCCTCATGTCCTTCACCGTCGAAAGGACCTTCTTGACCAGTCGCCGGCGCATCATCTCGATCTGGCGGTCCTGCTGAAGGATTTCCCGCGAGACGTTGAGCGACAGATCCTGTGCGTCGACCACACCCTTGACGAAGCGGAGATACGTCGGCATGAGGGCTTCGCAGTCGTCCATGATGAACACGCGCTTCACGTAGAGCTGGACTCCACGCTTGTGGTCCTGCATGAACAGGTCCTGCGGAGCGTGGGCAGGAAGGAAGAGCAGGGCCTGGTATTCGAATGTGCCTTCCGCCTGCATGCGGATGGTTTCCAGCGGGTCGGTCCAGTCGTGGCTGATGTGCTTGTAGAGCTCGCTGTACTCCTCGTCGGTCACGGAGTCCTTCGAGCGGGCCCACAGGGCCTTCATCGAGTTGACCGTCTCCACCTCGGGCTCCGTGCCTTCCTCGCCCGAGACCGCCGCCATGCGGATGGGCCAGGTGATGAAGTCCGAGTAACGCTTGACGATCTCCCTGATCTTCCAGGGCGACGTGTAGTCGAAGAGCTTGTCCTCGGCGTCCTCGGGCTTGAGCCGGAGTGTGACGGATGTGCCCTGCGGGGCGTCGTCGACGGACTCGACCGTGTAGGTGCCCTCGCCGGTGGACTGCCAGCGGGTGCCGGTGCCCTCGCCCGCGCGCCGGGTCAGAAGGGTCACCTCGTCGGCGACCATGAAGCTCGAGTAGAACCCGACACCGAACTGTCCGATGAGTTCTTCGGATTCGGTGGCGTCCTTCGCCTCCTTGAGCTCCTGGAGGAACTTGGCGGTACCAGAATTCGCGATCGTTCCGATCAGCTGCACGACCTCGTCGTGCGACATTCCGATGCCGTTGTCGCGCACGGTGAGGGTGCGCTTCTCCTGGTCAGCTTCGAGGGCGATATGGAGGTCGGACGTATCCGCCTTGATCGTGTCGTCGCGAAGCGTTTCCAGTCGCAGCTTGTCCAGCGCGTCCGAAGAGTTGGAAATGAGCTCACGCAGGAATACATCCTTGTTCGAGTAAATCGAATGGATCATCATCTGCAGGAGCTGGCGCGCTTCTACCTGAAACTCGAACGTCTCGGCCGGCATGGTTTCGGGTTCCTTTTCCTGAGGTAAGTCGTCTAGCCGTTGCACATGGTAGCCAGGCCGCCGGCCGTTCATGTGCCGGTTCGACCAGGGCCGTTGGGTCCATGGTGCGGCCATGCGAGGACACACCTCGGCGGCGCGGAGGCGAGGGGAAGCCGCGGGAAGGCAGACTGTCGCCCATGGGCGACACGCGAGCGAATTCCGAGGCCTTGGGGGCCGCTCCCCACCTCTCTCCGGTGATCACCTGCCGGGAGCACGGCAGCTTCGCCCACGGGGTGATGGCCAAGCGCCATCCCGAGCTGATCGGGAGAGTTCGTGGTGCCTTCCCCTACGGCCCCCGGCAGCACCGCGCTCTGGACGAGCTGCTCGACGAGATCCTCCACGGTGTCGTGGAGCCGCTCGGCCGGGAATGTCCGGACCGCGAGTTCTGGTCGAAGCACGGGGCGGCGCACTTCGGGCGGTCATGGTTCGACGCCCCCTTCCTGTGGGCGGAGAGCTACTTCTACCGAAGGCTGCTGGGCGCGGTCGGCTATTTCACCGACGGGCCCTGGCAAGGGATCGATCCCTTCGCGCCTTTCAAGCGCGCCGAACTGCGCGGTGAAACGGTCGAGGAGGAACTGCGCTCGCTGGACGGTCTCGCGGACGTCCCGGCGGAGGCGCGCGGCGAGGCCCTCCTTCAGGCTTCACTCTGGGGCAACCGCGCCGATCTCGGGTTCAGCGGTGGAGACGCGTCCACTCCCGGTGAAGCGGTGCCCGCCCTGGTGGCCGACGACAGCGCCGCACTGTGGGCGCTGCTGCCGCCCGGTTCCCCCGGCACGGTCGCCGTGATCGCGGACAACGCCGGACGTGAACTGATCCCCGACCTGGTCCTGATAGACCATCTGCTGGCGCGGGGACGCGCAGCCCGGGTGGTGCTCCACGTCAAACCCGCTCCTTATTACGTCTCCGACGCGACGACCGCCGACGTCGTCGACTGCGTCCGACGACTGTGCGAGGCCCCGGGACAGGCCGGGGAGATCGGAGCCCGCATCTGGGCGGCGATGGGCGATGGCCGGCTCGATGTGCGCACGCACCCCTTCTTCTGCGCCCCGCTCCCGTACGAGCAGATGCCGGAGGACCTTCGGGCCGAGTTCGACGCGGCCGCGGTGACGATCCTGAAGGGCGATCTCAATCATCGCCGTCTGGTGGGCGACCGGCTGTGGCCGCCGACCACGCCGTTCGCGGCGCTCACCGATCACTTCCCCGGTGCCGTCGCCTCGTTGCGCACCCTGAAATCCGATGTGGCCGTGGGCCTCTCCCCGTCGGCGCTGGAACGGCTGGACGCCTCAGGACGCGCGTGGCGCACCAGTGGGACGCACGCCTCGGTGCAGGTGCGTCGACGGCGGGCTCAGCGGGCCACCCCGTAACGAGTGAGGAGATCGTGCCAGCCCTGCTCCAGACGTTCGCCGGCCATGCCTCGTTCGCAGGTCAGGTGGTGGACGAGGGGGGCGTCGATCGAGCCGAGCAGGGTGTGGGCGAGCAGATCCGGTTCACCCTCGGCGCCGGCCTGGCGCAGGAGCAGGGCGACATGACTGTGCCGTAGTCGCTGAGCGGGGGTGTGGTAGCCGCGCAGGGGGTCGGTGCGAGAGGCCAGGATGAGCTCGTGGTGGTCGCGTTCGTGGTGGATCAGGGCCGGGCCGAACGCATGCAGCCGCTGGGCGGCCGGGGCGTCCGGCCCCAAGGGGGGCGGCCCTGAAAGGAACGCTGCCTGAAGCATGGCCTCGCGGTGGTCGAGCAGCGCGATGAGCAGGCCGGTGCGGTCCTTGAACCGCCGGAAGACCGTGCCCTTGCCCACTCCGGCGGCAGCGGCCACCGACTCCATGGTGAGATCCGCCGCGCCGCAGCGGGCCAGGAGGCCCAGCGCGGCGTCCAGCAGCAGTGCCCGGTTGCGGGCGGCGTCCGCCCGCAACGTCTCCGGTTCGTCGGCCGTGGCCAGAGTGAGGCCCGGCCGTGCCTCACCGGGATCTGAGGGCCCGGCCGACGGGAGGAGGGGAGCGGTCATGGTTTCAGGGTAGTGGCGAACGGCAGTAAGTGGACCACGGTCCGTTTAGGTGGTACAACTTTAAACGGACCACGGTCCGCTTACCTCTGCAGTCTCCGTCTCCCTGGAGCTTCCCCCATGTCTGTACGCATCCTCGCCCTCGTCGGCAGCCTCCGCGCCGGCTCCCACAACCGCCAGCTGGCCGAGGCCGCCGTCAAGCACGCGCCCGAGGGTGTCGACGTCGAGCTGTACGAGGGCCTCGTCGAGGTCCCCTTCTACAACGAGGACATCGACGTCGAGGGGAGCGTCCCCGCTGCCGCCGCCCAGCTGCGTGAGGCGGCCGGCCGGGCCGACGCCTTCCTGCTGTTCTCGCCCGAGTACAACGGCACCATGCCGGCCGTGCTGAAGAACGCCATCGACTGGCTGTCCCGCCCGTACGGCGCCGGCGCCCTGAGCGGCAAGCCGGTCGCGGTCGTCGGTACCGCCTTCGGCCAGTTCGGTGGCGTGTGGGCCCAGGACGAGGCCCGCAAGGCGGCCGGCCTCGCGGGTGGAGCGGTCCTGGAGGACGTGAAGCTCTCGATCCCCGGTTCCGTGGTCCGCTTCGCCGAGACCCACCCGGCGGACGACGCCGAGGTCGTCACCTCGCTGACCGAGGTCCTCGCCCAGGTCGCCCAGGGCGCCACGGCGGCTGCCTGATCCGGCTTCGGCGGCGATACGGCGGAAGCGCCACATCGCCGCCCCGGTGCACCACAAGGGCTTGGTCGGTCCCCTCCTGGAGGGGGCCGACCAAGCCCTTCTCCTTTCCCTGTCGCCGACGGCGGTCGCTAACTCACGGCCCGGTGTGCGTCGGGCGGTGCACCGCAGGTCAACTCCACTCCTTCATGGGGGAGTTTCTTCGTTCAGCCGGCTGCCGTGTCTTCCTGGAGAGGCTGAGGGTCAGCTGGTTCGGCGCAGGTCCAGCTCGCCCTGCGGCCGTTCGGGCACGCCGCGGGAACGTGATCGAGCCCTCCAGCGCGACCGAGGCCGCCGGCTTTGCCGGTGTGATGTACCCGCCACGGGCCCCGCCCGCCGTGCTTGCGCATCTGTCGCCGTCGGCCGCTCTCCGGCGCAGCGGAGGCAGGAGATGGCCTCTCTGTACGCCTCACACCAAGCGGAAGGGGCCAGATCCTCTGACGGAGATCTGGACTCTGACCTGGTGTTTCAGCTGTCGGGGTGGCGGTATTTGAACCCACGACCCCTTCGTCCCGAAGCACGTGCGGGGCGGCTCCCTCGTCCTGCTGCGCCTCTCACCTGCGCTGATGATCCGCAGGCGTTCGATGTCGTCCGCCGCTGTTCGTCTGCGTTGTCACGCGGCCCATCACACGCGAGCCGTTGTCAGTGTCGACCTCTATGGTTTCAAGCGCGCGGTCGGCTTCCGGGGGTTCCAACTCTGAAGGGAATGGTTGCATCCCCGGCCTGTCCGGGGGCGGTCCGGAGACTCGGCCGGGACCCAACCGACGGTCGGGCTTCGTCGATGGCCAGGAGGTAACCTGCCAGCGCCGACCGCGCTCCCGCGCCGTGCGTGGGTTTGATGTGCACGTACATCGTCGTCGCCCTGCTGACCGGCGCCCGTACCGAGGAGCTGCGGGCGCTCACCTGGGACCACGTCTTCCTGAAGGGCGTACCGGACACCGACCCGCCAGGGCCTCCGCGCATCGCGGTGTGGCGTTGGGTATCGACGGGATCGACGCCGACGAGTGGACGCTCCGGGAGCTGCGGCACAGCCTCGTGTACCTGCTCTCCGACAGGGCCGTCCCGCTGGAGATGATCTCCCGCTTTCTCGGTCGTTGGACGGCAGTGAACGAGGAGATCTACCGGAAGTAGATCCGGCCCGTGATCCAGACCGGTGCCGTGACCATGGGCGGGATCTTCGGCGGCGATCCGCTGCGGCCGTAGACACGCGAGAAGCGGTGGTCACGCAGACAGAAACAGGTGAGGCACCTACCAAAAGTGGTAGGTGCCTCACCTGGTGTTTCAGCTGTCGGGGTGGCGGGATTTGAACCCACGACCTCTTCGTCCCGAACGAAGCGCGCTGCCAAGCTGCGCTACACCCCGATGTCCACCGGTTGTCCCGGCGACATCGACAACCTTAGCCCACCCGCGCCCGGAGGCGAAATCCGGTATTGGGGGGGCAGGGCCCCGGCCCTCAGTCCCGGGGCGTCAGGGTCAGCAGGGTCGCCTCCGGCGGGCAGGCGAAGCGGACCGGGGTGTACCGGTTCGTTCCGCAGCCGGCGGAGACGTGGAGGTAGGAGCGCCGCTCACCGACCGTGTGGCCCGAGAGGCCCTTCACCCGGTCCGTGTCCAGGTCGCAGTTGGTGACCAGAGCGCCGTAGAAGGGGATGCAGAGCTGTCCGCCGTGCGTGTGGCCCGCGAGGATCAGGGGGTAGCCGTCCGCGGTGAAGGCGTCCAGCGAGCGCAGATAGGGGGCGTGGACGACGCCGATCGAGAGGTCCGCCCCGGTCTCGGGTCCGCCGGCGACCTCGGCGTAGCGGTCCCGCCTGATGTGCGGGTCGTCCAGGCCGGTGAAGGCGATCTCGAGGCCGTCGGCCTTGATCCGTCCCCGGGTGTTCGAGAGGTTCAGCCAGCCGGCCTCGTCGAAGGCGTCCCGCATGGGCTCCCACGGGTTGTGGACGACGCCGACGGCTGGAGCGTTGCCGTTCAGGCCGTGCTTGCCCTGCGCCTTCTCCATGAGATAGCGCACCGGGTTGCGCAGCTTGGGCCCGTAGTAGTCGTTGGAGCCGAAGACGTAGACCCCGGGGAACTCCATCAGCGGGCCGAGCGCGTCGAGCAGCTCGGGCACACCCTCCGGGTCGGAGAGGTTGTCGCCCGTGTTCACCACGAAGTCCGGGCGAAGGCCGGCCAGTGACTGCAGCCAGGCGCGCTTCTTGCGCTGGCCGCTGACCATGTGGATGTCGGACACCTGGAGTACGCGCAACGGGCGTGCGCCGGGCGGGAGTACGGGAATGGCGATCCGGCGGAGGCGGAACGAACGTGCCTCGAATCCGGCCGCGTACGCGAGGCCGGCGGCACCCACCGCTGCGCCGACTGCCGTGACTTTCAGGGGTACTCCGTAGCGTGCGCGCATGGTGCCATCGTCGCAGAAGCAGCGCGGCGGGACGAAAACGGGAGGGCGGTAGGTGCCCCGTACCTGTCACAATCGCCGCATGACCACGCTCAAGTCCAAGCTCCAGGAAGACCTCACCACGGCCATGAAGGCGCGTGACGAGCTCACCTCGTCCACCCTCCGGCTCACCCTCACCGCGATCACCAAGGAAGAGGTCAGCGGCAAGGCGTCGCGCGAGCTCTCCGACGACGAGGTGCAGAAGGTGATCGCCAAGGAGGCCAAGAAGCGCCGTGAGGCTGCCGAGGCCTTCGCGCAGGGCGGCCGGTCGGAGCAGGCCGAGCGGGAGAGGGCCGAGGGCGAGCTGCTCGACGCCTACCTGCCGAAGCAGCTCACGGACGAGGAACTGAACGCGATCGTGGCGCAGGCCGTGGAGGAGGCGAAGGCGGGTGGCGCCGAGGGGCCCCGAGCGATGGGCGCCGTCATGAAGATCGTCAATCCGAAGGTCGCGGGTCTCGCCGAGGGCGGCCGCGTCGCCGCCTCGGTGAAGAAGCTGCTCGCGGGCTGAGGCGGGAACGGCGCCGGCGGCCCGGCAGGACGGTGACGCTCTCTCCCCGCCGGAAACCCCTGCCGTGAACCTCGCGGGGCCGCTCGCGGCCGGTGGCCGCGCTGCCGGGTGGCATGCACGACCTCTCGGGCCTCAGGGCCATCGGGGAACGGCTCGCCATCAGGACAGCGTCCGCGCGGCAGGCCGACCGGGTGCCGGGCCCGTTCACCGACGACGGAGGGCGCCACCCCTGGCAGGGGTGGCGCCCTCCGTCGTCAGTCGTACGACCTGCGGCGGTCAGGGGCCGTTGCCGCCCCGCCCGCCGCCGTCGTTCCCGCCGATGATGCCGGGCGGCAGGGTGATGCCGCCGATGGGATCTGCCCCCGGCTTGTCGTTGCCGTCGCCCTTGTCCCGGTCGCGGCCCTTGTCCTTCGCCGGTTCCTTCACCTTCTCCTTGGCGCGCGGCACCACGACCGGGTTGAAGGAGGGGGTCTCGGAGGCGCTGAGCGCCCCGGTCATCGCGGTCTTCCAGATGGGACCGGGCAGGCAGCCACCGCAGACCTTGTCGTAGTACTGACCACCGATGGTGATGTCGTACATCGGCACCTTCTGGCCGCCGTCGGAGCCGACCCACACCGCGGTGGAGAGGTTCGGTGTGTAGCCGACGAACCAGGCGTCCACGCGCTGCTCGGTCGTACCGGTCTTACCCGCGTTGTCCCGGTCGGTGAGGCCTGCCAGCGTGCCGGTACCGTCCTCGACCACGCCCTTCAGCATCTGGTTGAGGGTGTCGGCCGTCTTCTCGCTCATCGCACGTGAGCAGGAGGACTTGGGGATCGGCAGCTTCTTGCCGTTGGCGTCCTTGATCGACTCGATGGCGACGGGCGTGCAGTACATGCCGCGGTTGGCGAACGTGGCGTACGAACCGGCCATGGCGAGCGGAGTGCTCTCCGTCGTGCCCAGCGTGATCGAGGGGTTCTCGGTGAGCGGCTTGCCGTTGCCGCGCTCGTATCCGACCTTGCCGGCCATCGTGAGCGTCTCGCAGAGCCCGGCCCTCTGCTCCAGCTTCGCGAAGTAGGTGTTGATGGACTTGCCGAGGGCGCTCGTCATGTCGAACGAGCCCTTCTCCGACTCCAGTTCGTTCTGCACGGACCATTCGCCACCGCCTGCGGGACCGCCGTCGCACGTCCGGTAGCTGTCCAGCGGCATGGACACCTTCCACGGAGTGTCGAAGGTCAGCGCCGGGCTGATGCCCTTCTCCAGAGCGGCCGCGGCGGTGATGGGCTTGAACGTGGAGCCGACCTGGAAGCCGTACGTGCTCCCGCCCATCTTGTTGCTGACGGCCAGGTTCAGGACCGTCTCGTGCTTCTTCAGGTCCAGGCCGTAGGGCCTGGACTGTGCCATCGAAAGGATCTTGCCGGTACCGGGCTCGACCTGCACCACCGACGCGGCGATCTTGTCCGTCTTGTCGACCCTGGAGGTCGCCGCGTCATCGGCCGCCTGCTGCGCCTGTGGCGAGAGGGTCGTCCGGATCGTCAGCCCGCCGAGGGCCCAGAGCTTGGCGCGCTCCTCGTCGGTCTTCCCGAAGACCGGGTCGCTCAGGATCGTCTTGCGCACGTAGTCGCAGAAGAAACCGGCTCCGCTGACGGCGGTGATGCAGCCGCTGTTCGGCTTGCTGACCTTCAGCGCGATCGGGCTCGCGATGGCCTTGTCCGCCTCGCGCCGCGAGATCGACCCGACGGAGGCCATCCGCTCCAGCACGGTGTTGCGGCGCTTGGTCGCTTCCTCCGCGTCGTTGATCGGGTCGTACCGGGTCGGCGACTGGACCAGGCCGGCCAGCATCGCCGCCTCCTCCAGCTTCAGGTCCTTGGCGTGCTTGGAGAAGTACCGCTGGGAGGCGGTCTCGATGCCGTAGGCCTGCTGCCCGAAGAACGTGATGTTGAGGTAGTTCTCCAGGATCTTCTTCTTGCCGAGCTCCTCCTCGACCTGGATGGCGTACTTCAGCTCCTTGACCTTGCGGCCCAGGGTCTGCTGAGTCGCCTCGGCCACCTTGTCCGGGTCGTCGCCCGCTTCCTCGACGAAGACGTTCTTCACGTACTGCTGGGTGAGCGTCGAGGCGCCCTGGGTACCGCCGCCGGCCTGGACGTTGCTGTTCAGCGCACGCAGGATGCCCTTGAGGTCGACGGCCCCGTGCTCGTAGAAGCGGGAGTCCTCGATCGCGATGATCGCGTCCTGCATGTACGGGGAGATGTCCTTGAGCGGGACCACGGTCCGGTCGCGCGAGTACGTGGTCGCGATGAGCCCGCCCTCGCTGTCGAGGATCCTGGTCCGCTGGCTCAGCGGCGGCGTCTTGAGGTTGGAAGGGATTTCGTCGAATCCCTCGACCGTCCCCTTCGCGGCGAGCCCGAGTGCGCCGGCGGCAGGCAGTGCGATGCCTGCGAGCACCGCTCCGGAGAGCGCGGCGACACCGAGGAACTTGGCGGCCTGCTGGGTCGTCGTCAGACCCCCGCCTGAGCGCTTCTTTGGCATGAGGGCAGCCTACGTTCTGATTCGCCGGACACGCGTACAGGCCTTGGCCTAAGCTGCTCTCAACTGTCACAGCAGTCTGTTGGTGCATCAACCCCTCTGCACCGCCCACTGCGGAATTCAGCCAACCACCGAGGCGCCCCCGAATTCGCCTCATCTGCCGCTGAATGTCCGTTCCGAATTGGGTATTCCGCCCCAATTTATTCGGGATGGTTACGCATGTCCTCGCATCACTCCCCTGGGTGATCTGGCGCGTACGCATAGTCCGTTCGGGCCATTCAAGATTGGGCCCGAAGGGGGTGTTGTGCTGTCGCCACCTTCCGTAACGTCCTCAACTGGCAGGGGTGAATATGCCTCTGCCGCCGTGGGGGAGCCTCGATTCGGGAGAGGACGGCGCCGGCATGGGCTGGGTAACCGACTGGAGTGCGCAGGCAGCCTGCCGCACTACCGATCCGGATGAATTGTTCGTACAAGGGGCAGCGCAGAACAGGGCCAAGGCGGTGTGCACCGGATGTCCGGTGCGGACCGAGTGCCTGGCCGACGCGCTGGACAACCGCGTCGAGTTCGGCGTGTGGGGCGGAATGACGGAGAGGGAACGCCGCGCACTGCTGAGGCGGCGGCCCACCGTGACGTCCTGGCGTCGGCTGCTGGAGACCGCGCGCAGCGAATACGAGCGCTCAACGGGCATGCTGCCCGCAGCGGTGGGCCTCGAGGACGAACTGCACGAGGACGACCTGCGCGAGACGTTCGCCGCCGTCGGGTGAGGTCCGCCGAGTGAGGTCCGCCGGGAGAACCGGCGGAGTCCCGCTCGTGCGTCGCTTCAGGCAGCCCCGGCCGGGCCGGACGCTGTCCCGGTGGCGAGCCGTTCCCCGATGGCCCTGAGGCCCGAGAGGTCGTGCACGTCACCCGGCAGTGCGGCCACCTCGGTCACGGGGACCTCGGGGTGGAGCGTGGTGAAGCGGTCACGTGTGTCCTGCTCGCGCGCGACGACCTGCATCCGTTCGGCGTGCAGACGCAGCAGGCCGGCGGTCAACTGCTCGACGGACAGCTCGGTGGATTCTGCCTCCGTGTCATGGGTGTCGTGCCCTGCTGCTGCGGGCGGTTCGGCAGCGCCGTCCGAGGGCGGACGGGAGGACTTCCGGCCGCGCTGCTCGGCGTCGTGCGGCTTGCGGTCGCGCTGTGGCGGCTCCTGCTGTGGCGGCTCGTGCGGGTATGACGCGTCGTGCTCGCGGGAGAGGGGGGACTCCGGCGCTTCGGGAGAGGTGGCGGCCACCGGGTCCGCCGGGTCACCAAAGCCAGCCTTCCCGGCCGTCTGATCCACAATGCCGGGGCCTTCAAGATTTTCTGCGGCCTCCAGCGCTCGCTCCGCGGAGAGCCGGGAAGCGTCGCTGCCGTGAACCCGGTTGAGCACCAGCCCGGCGAGCGGCATGTCCTCGGCGGCCAGCCGCTCCACGAAGTACGCGGCTTCGCGCAGTGCGTCACGTTCGGGTGTCGCCACGACGAGGAAGGCCGTACCGGGAGCCTGGAGCAGCTTGTACGTCGCGTCGGCGCGGGTACGGAATCCGCCGAACATGGAGTCCATCGCCGTGACGAAGGTCTGTACGTCGCCCAGGAACTGCCCGCCGAGCAGCTTGCCCAGCGTGCCCGTCATCATCGACATCCCGACGTTGAGGAACTTCATCCCGGCCCGCCCGCCGATCTTCGCCGGGGCGATCAGGAGGCGGATGAACTTCCCGTCCAGGAAGGAGCCGAGACGCTTCGGTGCGTCGAGGAAGTCCAGCGCGGAACGCGACGGAGGGGTGTCGACGATGATCAGGTCCCATTCGTCGCGCGCCCTCAGCTGACCCAGCTTCTCCATCGCCATGTACTCCTGCGTGCCCGCGAAGCCGGCCGACAGGGACTGGTAGAAGGGGTTCTCGAGGATGGCGCGGGCCCGCTCGGCATCGGTGTGCGCCTCGACCGTCTCGTCGAACGTGCGCTTCATGTCGAGCATCATGGCGTGCAGCTCGCCCTCGCCCTCGATGCCGTCCACCCGGCGCGGGACGTTGTCCAGCCGGTCGATGCCCATGGACTGCGCGAGCCTGCGGGCGGGATCGATGGTGAGTACGACGACCTTGCGGCCACGTTCGGCCGCCCGTACGCCCAGCGCCGCCGCGGTCGTCGTCTTGCCGACGCCGCCGGAGCCGCAGCAGACGACGATCCGGATCCCCGGGTCGTCCAGGAGCAGGTCGGTCTCCAGCCCCGGCGCGCCGGCGGTCTCCGGATCCTGCGCGATACCGGTGCCCGGTGTCATGCCTCCACCCCTCTTCCGGAACCGCGCTTCCCGCCCCCGGGCCCCTGGCCCGCCGCGTCCGCGCCCTCGTCGCCGACACCCTGCTTGCGGAACTCCTCGGCCAGCTCGCGCAGCGCCGGCAGACCCACTCCCTCGCCCACCAGCGGGAGCTCGGCCATAGGCAGCCCGAGCCCGGTCAGCACCGCGCGCTGCTCCCGCTCGAGGCCGACGCGCTGGGCGTGTTCCGCGGCCTGCTCGACCAGCGGTCCGACCAGCCCGGCGGAGGCCTTCACGCCCGCGCCGGTCAGGGTCTTCGCGATCTCCTTGCGGCGGCCTCCCGACGCCGCACGCAGCGCGTCCTCGTCGAGCAGATGAGGGCGCACCATGTTCACCACGATCCGTCCCACGGGGAGTTCGGCGGCGCGCAGTTCGGCGATGCCGTCCGCGGTCTCCTGGACCGGCATCTCCTCGAGCAGGGTCACCAGATGGACCGCGGTCTCGGGGGACTTCAGGACCCGCATCACGGCCTGCGCCTGGTTGTGTATGGGGCCGATCCTTGCCAGTCCGGCCACCTCGTCGTTCACATTGAGGAAGCGCGTGACGCGGCCGGTGGGCGGAGCGTCCATGATCACGTGGTCGTAGACGAACCTGCCCTGCTTGTCCTTGCGGCGCACCGCCTCGCAGGCCTTGCCGGTCAGCAGGACGTCCCTGACACCCGGGGCGATGGTCGTGGCGAAGTCGATGGCCCCGAGCTTCTTCAGCGCCCTGCCGGCGCTGCCCAGCTTGTAGAACATCTGGAGGTAGTCCAGGAGTGCCCGCTCCGCGTCTATGGCCAGGGCGTGCACCTCACCGCCGCCCGGAGCCACGGCGATCCTGCGCTCCTCGTACGGGAGCGGTTCGGTGTCGAAGAGCTGGGCGATGCCCTGCCGGCCCTCGACCTCTACGAGAAGAGTGCGCCTGCCCTCGGTCGCGAGGGCGAGCGCGAGTGCGGCGGCGACCGTGGTCTTACCGGTCCCGCCCTTGCCGCTGACGACCTGGAACCTGCTCACGTCATCGAGCCTAACCAGTCGGCAGGCAGGCTACGCACGAGGTCGCGTGTGCCAGGCATTACAGTCGGGCCCATGACCAAGTGGGAATACGCGACCGTGCCCCTTCTCGTGCACGCGACCAAGCAGATTCTGGACACCTGGGGCGAGGACGGCTGGGAGCTTGTCCAGGTCGTTCCCGGCCCGAACAACCCCGAGCAGCTCGTGGCCTACCTGAAGAGGGAGAAGCCGTAGTGGCGGGCGAGGTCGAGGCGAAGCTCGCCGAACTCGGACTCACCCTCCCGGACGTCGTGCCGCCGCTGGCCTCCTACCAGCCCGCTGTGCGGTCCGGGGTGTACGTCTACACCTCCGGCCAGCTCCCGATGGTGGACGGCAAGCTCGCGGTGACCGGCAAGGTCGGTGCGGAGGTGACGGCGGACGAGGCCAAGGAACTGGCCAGGACCTGTGCGCTGAACGCCCTGGCGGCCGTGAAGTCGGTCGCCGGTGACCTGGACCGGATCGCGCGGGTCGTGAAGGTCGTGGGCTTCGTCGCCTCGGCCGCCGACTTCACCGGTCAGCCCGGCGTGATCAACGGTGCGAGCGAGCTGCTGGGCGCGGTCCTGGGCGACAAGGGCGTGCACGCCCGAAGCGCCGTGGGCGTCGCGGTGCTGCCGCTGGACGCGCCTGTGGAGGTCGAGGTACAGGTCGAGCTCGTCGACGCCTGAGCGCCTACGCCCGAGTCATTACGTCTCCCGTCCTGATCCCGTCCGGTTCCGACCGGGCGGGATCAGTTCGTCGGGGACCCGGCGTGCGACGCCTGCCGGAGCGGGACCGGAGGGGCCGTCCACGTGACCTGGCCGGACGCCGGAACCAGCAGCCCCTCGAACATCGGCGCGGTTCCGGATAGCCTCCGGCCATGTCCAACGGTCAGTGGTACCCACCGGAATGGCCCGACCGGATCCGGGCCCTCGCCAGCGGCGAGCTCACAGCCGTGACCCCCAGGCGGGCGGCCACCGTGATGCTGCTCCGGGACGTACCGGGGCCGGGCGCGGCATCTCCCGAGGTCCACATGCTCCGCAGAAGGACCTCCATGGCTTTTGCCGGGGGCGCGTACGCCTATCCGGGTGGTGGGGTCGATCCGCGTGACGACGACCAGCTCGTGCGGTGGGCGGGTCCCTCCCTGGAGACCTGGGCCGAGCGCCTGGGAGTCGCGACCACCGCGGAGGCGCAGGCGGTGGTCTGCGCCGCCGTCCGTGAGACGTACGAGGAGGCGGGCGTCCTGCTGGCCGGACCCACCGCCGAGAGCGTCGTGAGCGACACGACGGGCGCCGACTGGGAGGCCGACCGGGAGGCCCTGGTCGCCCATGAGCTGTCCTTCGCCGGTTTCCTCGACCGCCGCGGCCTGGTGCTTCGCTCCGATCTGCTGGCCGCGTGGGCACGCTGGATCACCCCTGCGTTCGAACCGCGGCGCTACGACACCTGGTTCTTCGTGGCCGCGCTCCCCGAAGGGCAGCACACCCTGAAGACCTCCGGCGAGGCGGACCGGACGGTGTGGATCCGGCCCTCCGAGGCCACCGACGGCTACGACAGGGGCGAACTGCTGATGATGCCGCCCACCGTGGCGACCCTGCGGGCTCTGACGCCTTGCAGGACGGTCGGCGAGGCGATGAAGGCGGCTGATTCCCAGGACCTCACCCCGGTGCTTGCAGAAGCCCGGATGGAGGGTGACGAGCTGGTGCTCAGCTGGCCCGGGCACGAGGAGTTCACGAAGCACGTCGGGACGGGGACCGGGAGTGGATCCGCCTCCACGACCGCGGTCGGCGCCCCCGGGCGGGACGACGCCACGGACGGAGGCTTCTGATGAGCGACGCGGCGGCACTGCCCGGACAGCCGCGTGGCGGTGTGCTCTCCGGTCCCGCCACCACGCGGACCGTCAACGTCCTGGCGCCCAATGCCTCGGCGATGACCTTGGACGGCACGAACACCTGGATCGTGGCGGAGCCCGATTCCGACCTGGCGGTCGTGATCGACCCGGGCCCTCTCGACGAGATACACCTGCGGGCGGTCCTCGACACGGTCGAGAGGTCGGGCAGGCGCGTCGGCCTCACCCTGCTCACCCACGGCCACCCGGACCACGCGGAAGGCGCCGCCAGGTTCGCCGAGCTCACGCGTACCAAGGTGCGTGCCCTGGACGTGGCGGTGCGGCTGGGCGACGAAGGGCTCACGGCCGGCGACGTGGTCACCACGGGCGGACTGGAGCTCCGGGTCGTCCCCACCCCGGGACACACGGCCGACTCGCTCTCCTTCCACCTGCCGGCCGACCGGGCGGTGCTGACGGGGGACACGATCCTCGGGCGTGGCACGACCGTCGTCGCGCACCCGGACGGCAGGCTCGGCGACTACCTGGACTCCCTGCGGCGGCTGCGCTCGCTGACGGTCGACGACGGCGTGCACACGGTCCTCCCGGGGCACGGACCGGTGCTCGAGGACGCACAGGGCGCGGTGGAGTTCTATCTGGCCCACCGGGCCAATCGCCTGGCCCAGGTCGAGACGGCCGTTGAGGCGGGCCACCTGACGCCCTCCGAGGTGGTGGCAGTGGTCTACGCCGCTGTGGACCGCTCCCTGTGGCCGGCGGCCGAGCTGTCGGTGCGGGCCCAGATGGAGTACCTGCGCGAGCACGGTCTCATCTGACCGGGCCGGATCGCAGGGGCGGCCGTATCCGCTAACGCCTGAGGCCCCACCGACCGGTGGGGCCTCAGGCGTTAGCGGTGTGCACATCCGGCCACGGCGGCCGCCCGCGAAGGCGTCGCCGTACGGCCGGGAGGGCCTCAGCGGGAGCGCTTGGCCAGCCGCTCGACGTCCAGCAGGATCACGGCGCGTGCCTCGAGCCGCAGCCAGCCTCGGCCGGCGAAGTCCGCGAGGGCCTTGTTGACCGTCTCGCGGGAGGCGCCGACCAGCTGGGCCAGCTCCTCCTGCGTCAGGTCGTGCACGACGTGGATGCCCTCCTCCGACTGCACACCGAAGCGGCGCGACAGGTCGAGGAGTGCGCGGGCGACACGGCCGGGCACGTCGGAGAAGACCAGGTCGGACATCTGGTCGTTGGTCTTGCGCAGTCGGCGGGCGACGGCGCGCAGCAGCGCGGTGGCCACCTCGGGGCGCGCGTTCAGCCAGGGCTGCAGGTCTCCGTGGCCGAGACCGAGGAGCTTGACCTCGGTCAGGGCGGACGCGGTCGCCGTACGCGGGCCCGGGTCGAAGAGCGACAGCTCACCGATCAGCTCGCCGGGGCCGAGGACGGCCAGCATGTTCTCCCGTCCGTCGGGAGAGGTGCGGTGGAGCTTCACCTTGCCCTCGGTGACCACGTACAGGCGGTCGCCCGGGTCGCCCTCGTGGAACAGCGCGTCGCCGCGCGCGAGGGTCACCTCACTCATCGAGGCGCGGAGCTCCGCGGCCTGCTCGTCATCGAGCGCCGCGAAAAGCGGGGCGCGCCGCAGAACGTCGTCCACGAGTTCTCTCCTTGTCGGCCTGTTCAGGGAAGCGTGGTTTCCATGATGCCGGACGGTAAAACAGTGCGATCGATCACAAACCAGTTTGACGCACGGGCGTGCCGGACCCTACGGCAGGGGGCCGATTGGGCGTGGGCAGGTGGCGGCAGGGGTGGATGTCGGTCCCTGGCTCTAGGCTGGGCGAGTGTCCGGATCGCCGGTGACAGCGCAGGCCGAGGGGGCTGATGGGGTGTCGGAGGACAAGAATTCCGCTGTGGGCGAACAGGGTGTACGCAGTGGTGCGAAAGCCGTGAAACGCTCCGCCGGCAAGGCGTCGGCCAAGCCGTCCGGCGACCGGGCGAAGGACTCCGCAGGGCCGGCGAAGAAGCGCTCCGGTACAGCCACCGGAGCGACGGCCACGAAGCCGGAGTCGCACCTGGCGATGGTCCGCCGCGCCCGCCGGATCAACCGCGAGCTGGCGGAGATCTATCCGTACGCCCATCCGGAGCTGGACTTCCGCAACTCCTTCGAGCTGCTGGTGGCCACGGTTCTCTCCGCCCAGACCACCGACCTGAGGGTCAACCAGACCACCCCCGCGCTCTTCGCCGCGTATCCGACGCCGGAGGACATGGCCGCCGCGGTACCCGAGAAGCTGGAGGAGATCATCCGGCCGACCGGTTTCTTCCGCGCCAAGGCGCGCTCCCTCATGGGCCTGTCGGCGGCGCTCAGGGACGACTTCGGCGGGGAGGTGCCGGGGCGGCTGGCGGATCTGGTGAAGCTGCCCGGTGTCGGGCGCAAGACGGCCAACGTCGTCCTCGGGAACGCGTTCGGCGTCCCGGGCATCACCGTGGACACCCATTTCGGCCGGCTGGTGCGCCGCTGGAAGTGGACCGAGCAGGAGGATCCGGAGAAGGTCGAGGCGGAGATCGCCGCGATCTTCCCCAAGAGCGAGTGGACGATGCTCTCGCACCGTGTCGTCTTCCACGGCCGCCGCATCTGCCATTCCCGCAAGCCCGCCTGCGGCGCCTGCCCGATCGCCGCACTCTGCCCCGCCTACGGGGAGGGCGAGACGGACCCGGTGAAGGCGAAGAAGCTGCTGAAGTACGAGATGGGCGGCCGGCCGGGCCAGCGGCTCAGTCCGCCCCCGGACTACCCGGGCAGCCCCGCCCCGCCGTTGGGAGCAGGGTGACCCGCACTCCCGCCAGGCCCGTGGACCACCCGCGGCCGGGCATGTGCGACGAATCGAGGCCGCCCCGGGCGGAACGAAACGGCCGGCCACAGGCGTTGCAACGACGGGGGTGCTCATGACGCACGCACGGAGCAGACGGGCCGCAGCCGAAGCGGCCACCACCGGGACGGCGGCCCGCCGCGACAGCGCGCTCGCCGTCTCCGCCGACGGCCTGCCCGCCTGGCTCGAGCCCGTCGCCCGGGCGGCGCGGACTGTCAAGGCCCGGCAGCTCAGCCGCTTCCTGCCCCCGGAGAGTGGCGCCGGACGCCAGTCGGCCGTACTCATCCTGTTCGGCGAGGGGGAGCGCGGCCCGGAACTCCTGCTGATGGAGCGGTCGGGCACACTGCGCGCCCACGCGGGTCAGCCGTCGTTCCCGGGGGGCTCTCTCGACCCGGAGGACGGCGACCACACGACAACCGGACCGCTGAGAGCCGCGCTGCGCGAAGCCGAGGAGGAGACCGGGCTCGACCCGAGCGGAGTCCAGCTCTTCGGGGTGCTCCCGCGGCTCTACATCCCCGTCAGCGGCTTCGTCGTCACCCCTGTCCTCGGCTGGTGGCACACACCCAGTCCGGTGGGCGCCGTCGATCCGGCCGAGACGGCCAGGGTCTTCACGGCTCCCGTGGCGGATCTCACGGACCCGGAGAATCGGGCCACCGCTGTTCATCCGAGCGGCCACCGAGGCCCCGCTTTTCTGGTCGAATCCGCGCTGGTCTGGGGATTCACCGCCGGTGTGATCGACAGGATTGTGCACTACGCCGGATGGGAACGCCCCTGGGACAGGACCAGACAGGTGCCGCTCGACTGGCGCGCATGACAGGCTGACTCCTCTGCTGCGCTGTTCCGGGCCTGGCCCGGACCCCGTCGTACCGGACGGGCCAGGTGACGAATCTGCGAGGCTATAGACGGTGAATGTGCTGGACATCCTGCTGCTCGTCGGCGCCGTGTGGTTCGCGGTCATCGGCTACCGCCAGGGCTTCGTCGTCGGCATCCTGTCCGTGATCGGCTTCCTGGGCGGCGGCCTCGTGGCCGTCTACCTGCTGCCGGTCGTCTGGGACCAGGTGACCGACGGCGCGGAGGTCTCCTCCACCGCGGCCATCGTCGCGGTCGTGATCGTGATCGTGTGCGCCTCCGTGGGACAGGCGTTCACCACCCACCTCGGCAACCGGCTCCGGCGTCACATCACCTGGTCACCGGCGCGAGCCCTGGACGCCACGGGCGGCTCCCTGGTCAACGTGGTGGCCATGCTCCTGGTGTCCTGGCTCATCGGCTCCGCGCTGGCGGGGACCTCGCTGCCCACGCTGGGCAAGGAGGTCCGAAGCTCCTCCGTCCTGCTCGGGGTGTCCAGGGTGATGCCCGATCAGGCCTCGACCTGGTTCACGGACTTCTCCTCCGTCCTGGCGCAGAACGGCTTCCCGCAGGTCTTCAGCCCCTTCGCCAACGAGCCCATCACCGAGGTCGATCCTCCCGACCCGGCCCTGGTCGGCAGCCCTGTCGCGGAACGCGCCAAGAAGTCGATCGTCAAGGTCGTCGGAATGGCACCGGGCTGCGGCAAGGTCCTCGAAGGCACGGGCTTCGTCTTCTCCGACCGTCGGGTGATGACCAACGCCCACGTGGTGGGAGGTGTCGACGAGCCGACCGTCCAGATCGGGGGAGAGGGCAGGCTGTACGACGCCAAGGTCGTGGTCTACGACTGGCAGCGGGACATCGCCGTGTTGGACGTCCCGGACCTGGACGCCCAGCCCCTGCGCTTCACCGGCACCGATGACGACGCGGGGAGCGGCGACAGCGCCATCGTCGCCGGCTTCCCGGAGAACGGCGCGTACGACGTACGCTCCGCGCGGATCCGGGGCCGGATCGACGCGAACGGCCCGGACATCTACCACCGGGGCACCGTACGCCGAGACGTGTACTCACTCTTCGCGACCGTGCGGCAGGGCAACTCCGGCGGCCCGCTGCTCACCCCTGACGGCAAGGTGTACGGCGTGGTGTTCGCCAAGTCCCTCGACGACCCGGACACGGGTTACGCGCTGACCGCAGACGAGATCCGTCAGGACATCGAGCTCGGCAGGTCCGCGGCCCAGGAGGTCGACAGCCAGGGCTGCGCGCTCTGACGGAGCCGCCCTGACCGCCCGCTTCCGGAACGGCGGTCAGGCGTGGGCCGACCGGCACATCGCGGACCGCCTGACGGAGGCCCCGCTCACGTCGTACGGATGCCACGGACAGGCCCCGGACCCGCCGGCCCGGGGCCTGAACCCGACGCTGTGTCGTTGTGTCTCTCCTACGTCATCCACGAGGATGGCGCAGCCGCGCCGACACCCAGCGGGCCCGGCGGTGGAGAATGCGCGGAATGCCGAGCCTGAGCTCGTGGAAATCGTTCACCTCATGCACCCGGCTCAGTGAGCCGTCCCCCTCAGGAGTGCTCGGACCAGCAAGAGCGGTCGAGCGGCGGTTGCGTGCTACGTCATTGAAGTCGCGCGTCCAGCCCATACCCCGACGTCTGCCCGTGACCCAAGGTCGGTAATCGCGCGCGAGTCGGCCAATTGGCTTATGCGGCAGGCAATTGGCTGTTCGTCGGACAGGTGTGCGCAGCGGCTACCTGTCGGGCTCGGGATCCTTGAGCCAGTTGATGAGTTCGGTCGAGAACCCGGCCGGATCCTCCTCGTGGGGGAAGTGCCCCAGACCGTCGAAAAGTCGCCATCGGTAAGGCGCCTCGACGTACCTGCCGGAACCAGCCGCGCTGCGCGTGCGGATCGCCGGGTCGAGGGAGCCGTGGAGGTGCAGAGTCGGTACGCGCACGGGGCGCTTCATCCGCCGGTTGAACTGCACGCCGTCCGGGCGGGCAAGAGAACGCACCATCCACCGGTACGGCTCGATCGAGCAGTGCGCCGTCGACGGGATGCACATCGCGCGCCGGTAGACGTCCAGAGTGCTGTCGTCGGGGAACTCCGGCGTACGCGGGCCGGACCAGTCGCGGATCAGCCGAGCCACCATCGCCGCGTCCTCCGCGACCAGCTGACGCTCCGGTACCCAGGGCCGCTGGAAGCCCCAGATGTGCGAACCGGCCCTGGACTGCGCGAAGTCCGCGACCATCGAGGACCGCCAGCGGCGCGGATGCGGCATCGAGGAGACCACGAGGCGCCGCACCAGCTTCGGCCGCATCACCGCGGCCGTCCAGGCGAGATAGCCACCCATGTCATGCCCCACGAGGGCCGCGTCCGGCTCGCCGAGCGAGCGGATCACCCCGGTGACGTCCAGCGCCAGGTTCGCGGGATCGTAGCCCCGGGGCGTACGGTCGCTGCCGCCGACTCCACGCAGGTCCATCGCCACCGCGCGGTACCCGGCGTCGGCCAGGGCCGTCATCTGGTGACGCCAGGTCCACCAGAACTGCGGGAACCCGTGCAGCAGCAGCACCAGGGGCCCGTCACCGAGCTCGGCGATGTGGAAGCGCGCACCGTTGGCCGCGACGTCGCGGTGGGTCCAGGGGCCGTCGAGGCGGACGGGGCCGCCCGACGCCGCAGACGGTGCCAGCGGCCCCACCGGGCCGTACGCGCTGAAGTCGGGATCGGTCATGCGGACGAGCGTGTCACAGGGAGCGCCTTGTCCGTGACCGGACGGTTCTCGATGGCCTTGTCCGCGAGGGTGCTGCCCTGCGCCTGTTCGATGGCACGAGCGGTGGCGACGGGGCGTGGGTGCGGCTTCACGCCCTGGAGCACGGCCGCGGTCTGCTTGGCCGACGCGATGGACTTCTCCGGCGGCTTGACCTTCTTGAACTTGGCGTACCCGAACAGGGCGAGCAGGAGGCCCAGCAGGATGTACGCGCCCCCGACGATCAGGAACGACCAGGCGAGTCCGAGGCCGAGGTTGTGGATCCCGTAGGCCGCGGCGAAACTCAGCATCGGGATCGCGAAGATCAGCAGCCCGGCTGTGACGACGAACGCCAAGCTGCCGATCACGCCGCGCTTGACGTCCTGACGCACCTCCGCCTTCGCCAAGGCGATCTCGTCGTGAACCAGCGCGGACATCTCGGCCGTTGCCGAGGCGAACAGCTGCCCGAGGCTACGGTCGGTGCTGCCCGGGTAGTTGCCGGGGTCGCTCATCCCTGACTCCCTCTCGTCTTCCGTACATCCGATGTCAGATCATGCCGGACTGTCCGGCTTGTTGCTCGCTGCCCCCGCCTCTTCGGCAAGGCGCCGGTGCTCGGCGGCCTTCCTCTCATGGATCACTGCCATGCGCCGGTGGTACTCGGGGTCGTCCTGCTCGTAGATGTCGGGTATCCCCGATTCGTCCTCGTCGAGTTCCTCGGCGTCGTACAGCGTCCTGTATCTGCGTACCCGCAGCCTGAGCAGTACACCGGCGAACAGGGCGGCAATCAGTGAACCTATGAGAACCGCGGCCTTGATCTCGTTGATCATGGTGTCGTCGCCGTCGAACGCGAGCTCCCCGATGAGCAGGGAGACGGTGAAGCCGATTCCCGCCAGCGTGGCCACGGCGAAGACGTCCGCCCAGGCCAGGTCCTTGTTCAGCTGGGCCTTGGTGAAGCGGGTGACGACCCAGGTGCCGCCGAAGATACCGATCGTCTTGCCGACGACCAGACCCAGTACCACGCCGAGTGTCTCGGGCCGGGTGAAGACGCCTGCCAGGGCATCGCCCTTCAGGGTGACTCCGGCGGAGAAGAGGGCGAAGAGCGGAACTGCCACGCCGGCCGACAGGGGACGTACCAGGTGTTCGATGTGCTCACCTGGCGAGTGTTCCTCGCCCTCGTGCCGGGTGCAGCGCAGCATGAGTCCCATGGCCACACCGGCGATCGTCGCGTGGACACCGCTGTTGTACATCAGGCCCCAGATCACCAGGGCGAGCGGAACGTAGATGTACCAGCCCCGCACTCCTGCGCGCAGCAACACGTAGAAGAGCACGAGCCCGACCACTGCGCCGCCGAGCGCCAGGAAGCTGATGCCCTCGGTGAAGAAGATCGCGATGATGAGGATGGCGAAGAGGTCGTCGACGACGGCGAGGGTCAGAAGAAAGGCGCGGAGCGCCGCCGGCAGGGACGTGCCGATGACCGCGAGGACCGCGAGAGCGAAGGCGATGTCGGTGGCGGTGGGGACCGCCCAGCCTGACAGGGAACCCCCGCCGATCACCGTGGTCAGGGTGTAGACGACCGCGGGTACGGCCATGCCGCAGAGCGCCGCGGCGACGGGCAGGGCAGCCGCGCGGGGATCCCGGAGCTCACCGGCGACCAGTTCGCGCTTGAGTTCCACGCCTGCGACGAAGAAGAAGACGGCGAGCAGGCCGTCGGCGGCCCAGTGGGCGACCGAGAGGTCCAGCCCGAGGGCCGCGGGGCCGAAGTGGAAGTGGCTGACGGAGTGATAACTGGCGCCGGCCGTGTTGGCCCAGATCAGCGCCGCGACCGCAGCGACGAGCAGGATGACGCCGCCGACCGTCTCGGTGCGCAGCGCCTCCGCGACGTAGTTGCGCTCGGGCAGTGGCAGCCTGTCGAACAGGGTGCTGCGGCGCTCGGACGAGGGTGTGGGCGGGGCCACTGGGCGAACCTCCGGGGTCGGGTTGATGCGGTGGTGGCATGACGGACTCACATGCCGACCAGACTTCCCGGCGCCCCTGTGGAGTTTTCTCTGCGGTTGTGGTTCTTCGCCCGGACCGACGAAGCGGTCCGAGCGCCATGCCGAGGCACTCGTACAGACGTGCCCGTTGGCTGAAAGTTCACTCTACCTGGGGCATCGAAAACGTATCCGGAGACGAGAGCCGCCGCCCGGTGAGGGCGAGCTCCGGAGGCGGGATCCGGTCCCGGTCAGGTGATCATCTGGCGGGCCCTCCGCGCCCGGACAGCCGACAGGGGCACCCGGATCTCTTCCGGATGCCCCTGTCGGCTGTCTCAAGGGGGTCACCGGCAAGGTGTCGCCCTCAGACGCCCTCGCCCTCGGCGCCCTTCTCTGCCGTCCTCAGTCCTCCGAGGAGGCGGAGGGCAGCTGGGTCTGGATGAGGGACATGACCGAGGAGTCCGTCAGCGTGGTGACATCACCCAGCTCGCGGTTCTCGGCGACATCGCGCAGCAGGCGCCGCATGATCTTGCCGGACCGGGTCTTCGGCAGCTCTGCCACCGGCAGGACCCTCTTGGGCTTCGCGATCGGGCCCAGTGTGGCGCCGACATGATTGCGGAGCTCGGCGACCAGGTCGTCGGACGCGGTTGCCGTGCCACGGAGGATCACGAACGCGACGATGGCCTGACCGGTCGTCTCGTCGTTGGCACCGACCACGGCGGCCTCGGCGACCGACGGGTGCGACACCAGGGCGGACTCGACCTCCGTGGTCGAGATGTTGTGGCCGGACACGAGCATGACGTCGTCCACCCGGCCCAGCAGCCAGATGTCGCCGTCCTCGTCCTTCTTGGCGCCGTCGCCGGCGAAGTACTTGCCTTCGAACCGTGACCAGTAGGTGTCGATGAAACGCTGGTCGTCGCCCCAGATGGTGCGCAGCATCGACGGCCACGGCTCGGTGAGGACGAGGTAGCCCCCTCCGCCGTTCGGTACCTCGTTGGCCTCGTCGTCCACGACGGTGGCGGAGATGCCGGGCAGGGCGCGCTGCGCGGATCCGGGCTTGGTCGCCGTGACCCCCGGAAGGGGCGAGATCATCATCGCCCCCGTCTCGGTCTGCCACCAGGTGTCCACGATCGGGCAGGAGTCCGCGCCGATGTGCTTGCGGTACCAGATCCAGGCCTCGGGGTTGATCGGCTCACCGACCGAACCGAGAACACGCAGCGAGGACAGGTCGAACTTCGCGGGGATGTCCTCGCCCCACTTCATGAACGTACGGATCGCGGTGGGCGCGGTGTAGAGGATCGTGACGCCGTACTTCTGGACGATCTCCCAGAAGCGGCCCTGGTGAGGTGTGTCGGGGGTGCCCTCGTACATGACCTGGGTCGCACCGTTGGCCAGCGGACCGTAGACGATGTACGAGTGCCCGGTCACCCAGCCGATGTCCGCGGTGCACCAGTACACATCGGTCTCGGGCTTGAGGTCGAAGACGGCGTGGTGGGTGTACGACGCCTGGGTCAGGTAGCCCCCGGACGTGTGCAGGATGCCCTTCGGCTTACCGGTGGTGCCCGAGGTGTAGAGGATGAAGAGCGGCTGCTCCGCCTCGAAGGCCTCCGGCGTGTGGTCGGCCGACTGCCTGGCGGTGATCTCGTGCCACCAGACGTCCGTGCCCTCGTTCCACGCGGTGTCCTGACCGGTGCGCCTGACCACGAGTACGTGCTCGACGGTGTCGATGCGTGAGACGGCGTCGTCCACGGCCGGCTTGAGCGCTGAAGGCTTGCCCCGCCGGTAGCCACCGTCCGCCGTGATCACGACCTTGGCGTCGGCGTCCTGGATCCGGGCGGCGATCGCGTCCGCGGAGAAGCCCCCGAAGACCACCGAGTGCGCGGCGCCGATGCGGGCACAGGCCAGCATCGCGACGGCGGCTTCCGGAATCATCGGCAGGTAGACGGCGACCCGGTCCCCCTTGCCGACCCCGAGCTCGGTGAGCGCGTTGGCCGCACGGGAGACCTCGTCCTTGAGCTCCGCATAGGTGATCGCGCGACTGTCGCCGGGTTCGCCTTCGAAGTGGATCGCGACCCGGTCGCCGTTACCCGCCTCGACGTGGCGGTCCACGCAGTTGTACGCGACGTTGAGCTTGCCGTCCGCGAACCACTTCGCGAAGGGCGGGTTGCTCCAGTCGAGCGTTTCGGTCGGCTCCTCGGCCCAGGTCAGGCGACGGGCCTGCTCGGCCCAGAAGCCCAGCCTGTCCGCCTCGGCCTGCTCGTACGCCTGTGCTGTCACGTTGGCGTTCGCGGCCAGATCGGCAGGCGGTGCGAACCGCCGCTCCTCCTTGAGCAGATTGGCCAGGCTTTCGTTGCTCACGACATCTCCCATTCCCAGGGTGTCCGTTGTGTCCCGGAGGACAGCTCATCAGGCTGCGGGCCAGGTGACAAGTGCCTGCCGGAAATTGGTTTAGACCTGTGTCTCGTGAACGGAGCCACAGGTCCCGCTTCCTGCGCGGGGGCGAGCCCGACGGAAGCGGGACCACAAGGTCTCACGGACCGGGGAGGGGAGTGGTTCAGGCCCCGACTGCGGCGCCGGGTGTGAGCCGGTCGAGGGAGTCGGTGTCCAGCTCCGCCTCCTCCCATTCGGCTCCGGGCGCGACGCGGGCGAACACTTCGTCCGGCCCCGTCCCGGAACTGGCACCTTCGGTCAGCAGATAGGCCTGTGCCTCTCCGACGTGGAAGTACATGCCGTGCAGCTGCAGGGTGCCGGCCGCCAGTCTGCGTGCCACGCACTCGTGCGCACGCAGGTGTTCCAACTGCTGGACCACGTTGGTCAGGCAGAGCTGTTCGACCGCGTCGGTGGGCATGCGCCCGGCGATGCGGGCCCAGGAATGGTGACGGGAGCGCATCCGGTCCAGGCTCGGCAGACCGTGGCGAAGCCAACGCCACAGGGGCGTCGTGGGTGTTTCCTGACCCGCCCCCAGCAGGGCCTGCATCGCGCCGCATCCGGAGTGGCCGCAGACGGTGATGGACTCGACCCCGAGCACGTCCACCGCGTATTCGATGGCGGCGGCGACCGAGTCGTCGTTGCCCGACTCGCCCTCGGCGTCCGGCGGCGGTACCAGGTTTCCGACGTTGCGCACGGTGAAGAGGTCGCCGGGGCCGCTGGCGGTGATCATGCTGGTCACGAGGCGGGAGTCGGCGCACGTGAGGAACAGCTGAGAGGGACGTTGGCCCTCGGCGGCGAGCCGTGCCAGCTCCTCGCGTACCAGCGGGGCGGTGGTCCGCTGGAATGAACTGAGACCGCTGAGGAGACGATGGGCGCCCCGCCGGGCGCGAGGGGAATCCTCAGGTCCGGTGGCGGGAGCCTTCATCGTCACGGGGTGCGAGACAGCCCCCGCCACGGTTGGGACGACCTCCTGCACGCCGTTGTCGTGGCAGTGATGGTTCCGCCACGGCGTCCACGGGCGGCAACAGGAGTGTGCTGCCGACGCAGGTTCGGCGATACGGCCGCCGGAGCGCCCGGTGAACTCGATCCGGCCGCCTGTCGCGGCCTGCGCCGCGTACCAGTCCTGGATGGCCTCGTATGCCGCGTGGTCCATGAAGAAGCCGTCCAACTCGACCACCACGGCGGATCCGTGCGGGATCCGTCCGAGGACGCGGCTCAACCGAGGCACCGCCAGGAAGGTCAACTGGCCACGAGCGGCGACCAGATAGCTGCCGTCCTTCTCGGTCACGGTGATCCGCGTCCGTGCCAGTCGGTGCAGGGCGACGGCCACCGCGACGACGATGCCGATGGCCACCCCCTCGAGCACCCCGACGAGCACCACACCGCTGATGGTCGCGCCGTACACCAGGAATTCGCGATGCTTGTGGACCTTGCGGATGTGGGCGAAGTTGACCATCTGGATGCCGACCATCATCACGAGCGCTGCCAGCGCGGCCAGCGGAATCCACTCCAGCGCTGTGACCAGCAGCATGGCGGCGAGCAGCACCCAGATGCCGTGCAGCACCGTGGAGGCCCGTGTCTGTGCACCGGCCCGTACGTTCGCGGAGCTGCGGACGGCCCCGCCCGACACCGGCAGTCCTCCGGCCATTCCCGAGAGTGCGTTGGCCACGCCCTGGGCTCGCAGTTCACGGTCGAGATCGGCCCGTCTCAGGGGAGTGGGTACCGATCCGTCCTTCGGGGCGGCGCTGGCCCGGTCGGAGGCCAGCTTGTCCACGGCGACCGCGGCGAGAAGGGACTCGAGGCTGGCGACGAGCATCACGGTGAGCACCGCGGCGGCCAGGCCCGCCACTGGTCCCTCGGGCAACTCGGGCAGTGCGTGGGACTGCCACGAGGGAAGCTCCACCCTGGCGATTCCGGGAGTGGCCACCGCCGCCACGGCCGTCGCGATCGCCACGGCGGCGAGGGCGGCGGGAATTTTGCCCAGAGACGCTCCGATCCGTCCGGGCAGGCGTGGCCACGCGACGAGGAGAGCGATCGTGAGTGCCCCGATGAGCGGGGCGGCCGGCTCGAACCGCGCGACGGACGCGGGCAGCGCGAGGGCGTTGTCCAGTGCCGAGCTCTGCGGTGCTCCGCCGAGCACGATGTGCAGCTGGGCGAGAGCGATGGCGACCCCGATTCCCGCGAGGGTGCCGTGCACGATGGCGGGGCTGACGGCGAGGGCGCTACGGGCTGCTCTCAGCGAGCCCAGAAGGATCTGCAGCAGACCTGCGGCGATGGTGATCGCGCAGGTGGTGCGCCACCCGTAGATCTGGATCAACTCGGCCGTGACGACGGTCAGTCCGGCGGAAGGGCCGCTGACTTGGAGGGGTGTGCCCCCCAGAGATCCGGCGACGATGCCGCCGATCGCCGCCGAGACCAGGCCCGCGGCGAGTGGTGCGTCCATGGCGACGGCGAGACCGAGCGACATGGGAACGGCGATGAGGAAGACGGTGATCGAGGCTGACAGGTCCGCTCCTGAGACACGGAAGCGGCTTCGGCCGGGTGGCGGGCTGTGGGGACGCTTGAGTCCCGAGGCCGAGGACGAGTGCGGACTGTGGGATGAGTGGTCGTTGCGAGTAGGGGCGCAGGCAGACATGTTCCCGTCTCCTCCGGGGCAGCGCGGTCGCGGTGTTCGAGTGACGGCGGCCGTGGGTCACGGCGTGCGGCGGTGGGCACAATGGCGGGATTTCTCAACTCTCCGTAAACGGATCGTAATGGAGAGTAAAGAGTACTGTCCATGTTTTCGAGCAAATGGCTGTATGTGTCACTCATTCAAGTGAATAAGCAGCTTTTCATCTGTTTTGTCGTAATGATTTCCGGGAGCTCCGTGTGAGGTGGGCCGCGCCGTGTCGGCACTTCAGTGCACAAATCCCGCAAGGAAGAGGGTGGACGGATGATGGCCGCCTCGAAGCGAATCACCTTGGGGGTCGCTGTGGCGGCCCTGACCGTCGGTCTCGCCGGATGCTCGGGCGCAGGGCCGGGTGTCGCGGGCCCCGGGCCCGGTAGGGAGTCGTCGCAGGGGAATTCCCCTGCGGCGGCGCCGAAGGGGGCGGTCGACCTCATCGGCGACGGGTCCACGGCCTTCACCGGCGCCCAGCCGAAACTCTCCGTGCCGAAGCGCCTCAAGCCCGGCCAGAAGCCGCCGCAGTTCGTGGTGTTCTCCTGGGACGGTGCAGGCGAGGACAGCCAGAAGCTGTTCTCGCACTTCCGCGCGGTGGCGAAGAAGTACGACGCCACCATGACGTACTTCCTGAGCGGGGTGTACCTGCTGCCGGAGGAGAGGAAGGCGCTGTACGACCCGCCCCAGCACGAGGCGGGCCGCTCGGACATCGGCTTCAACGACACCGAGGGCATTCGCGACACGCTGACGGAACTGCGTGCCGCATGGCTCGACGGCAATGAGATCGGCACTCACTTCAACGGCCACTTCTGCGGGCCGGACGGGGGCGTCGGCACCTGGTCGATCGAGGAGTGGAAGAGCGAGATCGGCCAGGCGAAGGCGTTCGTGAAGGGCTGGAAGACGAATGCTCCGGCCTTGAAGACCGAGGCGCCGCTGCCGTTCGACTACGACAAGGAGTTGATCGGTGCCCGTACCCCGTGCCTTGAAGGCCGGAAGAACATGGTCGCGGCCGCCCGGACCATGGGCTTCCGTTACGACTCGAGTGGCATCGGGAATCAGGTCTGGCCCGCCAGGAAGGACGGGCTCTGGGACATCCCCCTCCAGCTCGTTCCCATGCCCGGCCGGGACTTCGAGACGCTTTCGATGGACTACAACTTCATGTTCAACCAGTCCGGAACGACGACCCAGGGGGACCCGGACAAGCACGAGTACTGGGGAAGTCAGATGAGGGACGGACTGCTCCAGGCCTTCGACCGCGCCTACAACGGCAATCGGGCGCCGCTCATCATCGGCAATCACTTCGAGTCATGGAACGGCGGCACCTACATGCGTGCGGTCGAGGAGACGATCGGTACGGTCTGCACCCAACGGGACGTTCGCTGCGTGTCCTTCCGGCAGCTGGCCGATTGGCTCGACGCCCAGGACCCGGCGGTCCTCGAAAGGCTCGGGAGTCTGAAGGTGGGGCAGAAGCCCTCGCAGGGCTGGGCTTCCTTCCTGGCGGGGCCGGCTGCGGCCGGGGCTCCGGCCGCAGCCGGCCCCGCGCCCACCGGAGGAGCGCGGGGCGGGGCGGCAGGCCGCAGTCCCTCCGAGGGTGCGGGGTGACGAAGAGGGGCCCGATGCCGCCGTGTCCGCTCAGGCGGGCTGGGCGGCGGTCTCCGTGAGTTGCTCGTGCAGGACGAAGGCGGGGTCGACCTGAGCGGCGAGGTCGACGCCCGTCTTGTCGTTGCCCCAGCTCTCCGCGTTCTTCAGATGGAAGTGCACCATCTGCCGTGTGTAGCGCCCCCAGTCGCGCAGCTCGTACGAGTCCTCCGCCGCGTCCTGCAGGGACTGCAGGGCCATCCGGTTGTCCGCCTCCAGCAGGTCGAACGGAGCCGGACGTCCCTTCTCCATCGACCGGACCCAGTCGGACTGGCCGACGGCGACCAGCAGGTCGTCGCCTGTTTCGTCGCGCAGGAAGTCGAGATCGTCCTGGCTCTGCACCTTGTTGCCCACCACCCTCAGGGCGATCCCGTAGTCGCGGGCGTACTCCTTGTACTGGCGATAGACGGAGACGCCCTTGCGGGTGGGTTCGGCGACCAGGAACGTCATGTCGAAGCGGGTGAACATCCCTGAGGCGAAGGAGTCCGACCCCGCGGTCATGTCTACGACCACATACTCGTCCGCTCCGTCGACCAGGTGATTCAGGCAGAGTTCCACGGCCCCGACCTTGGAGTGGTAGCAGGCGACCCCGAGATCGGACTCGGTGAACGGGCCGGTGGCCATCAGGCGGATCTCACCGTCGTCGAGCGCGACCGTACGGGCGCAGGCGTCGTAGACCGGGTTGTCCTCACGGACGCGAAGGATCCGTGACCCGTCCCCTGGAGGAGTGGTCTTGATCATCGTGGCGGCGGATGTGATCCGGGGGTTGCTTCCGCGGAGGTAGTCCTTGATGAGGGGCAGGTGTGCTCCCATGGCTGGGAGTGCGGCCGCCTCCTGCTCGTCAAGGCCGAGGGCGGCCCCGAGGTGCTGATTGATGTCGGCGTCCACCGCGACGACATGTGCTTCATTGGCGGCGAGGTGACGGATGAAGAGCGAGGACAGTGTGGTCTTGCCGCTGCCGCCCTTCCCTACGAAAGCGATCTTCATGTTCACCTAGGGTAGCCGCTCGATTGCTCTTTGTGGTCGCCTTTCGTGAAGAAGGCCACTCCCGGGCGGCATCCGGCGGGGGTGCGCGTAGCCTCCTTACTTATGAGTACGACTTCCTCGGACCCGCTTGCCGCCCTGGGTGGCTTGCCGGGCGTGACCGACGCGGTGGACTCCGTACGCAAGGCGGTGGACAGGGTCTACGGGCACAGAGTCATGCGCCGGCGCAGCAACGAGGTCACCGCTGAGGCGGCCCTGCGTGGGGCGCGCGGCTCCGCGGCGCTGTCGGGCGCCGACTGGAACCTCGAGGAGGTGCGTCGGCGTACGGACTTCAGTGGCGAGGAGGAGGCCCGCAGTGTTGGGGCGGCCTTGAGGCTCACTGCCGAAGCCGGCCAACTTCTCTCCATCTGGCGTCAGTCGCCGCTTCGAGTGCTGGCTCGCCTGCACCTCGTGGCGGCTGGAGGGGTGACGCCGGACGACACGGTGGGCCGCCCCCGGCTGGCGGGCGAGTCCGTGAGTGAGCCTCTTATCGAGGCGCCGCTTCCGGATGCCGAGGAGGTGTCCGGCCGACTCGAGGGGCTGTCCGGGCTGATCATCGCCGGCAGCTCCGCTCCTGCGCTGGTGATGTCCTCGGTGGTGCACGGCGAGATTCTCGCGCTACGCCCCTTCCGTTCGCACAACGGCCTGGTGGCCAGGACGGCCGAACGGATTGTGCTGGTGGGAAGCGGGCTCGACCCCAAGTCGATCTGCCCTGCCGAGGTCGGCCATGCCGAGCAGGGCCGTGCCGCTTATGTCTCGGCGTTCGAGGGATATCTCTCCGGGAGGCCGGAAGGGATGGCTGCCTGGATCGCTCACTGCGGCCGTTCGGTGGGCCTGGGTGTCAGGGAGTCCACGGCGGTCTGTGAGGCGCTGCAGCGCGGCGCGGCGTAGCCCTGGCGTCCTCCGGCCGGGGCGGGCCGCCCAATGCTGGGCCTGTGTCGGCGCCTCGGGAGCGGCGCCCTACGGGGGCGGGCACGGCTGGCTGTGGCTTCGCAGGCAGAGTTGCGGCGGCACCGGTTGCGGTGCCGCCGCTGGCACGTCCGCCGAGTTACCAAGCGTCCTCGATGTATGCCCATCAGGTCGGGATCTTTGCCCGTCACCTGGTGCGGCTGGCCCGTAATCGACGGGTCGACGTCGCGTGGGTGCTCCGCTTTCGTGCTCGGTCCGTGGGGCCGTGGTGCGTAGAAAGGTGATCCTCTCGGATGTCCCTGGTCTCGCGGGCCGTTGAATCCTTTGTACTCCGCGGCAGGGGCGAGCGGAAGGCCTTGCTCTACTTCTTTACTTTCACGTTCAAATGGCGCAAGTCGGGCACTACCTCTCTGTGTACGCCGTCCAGCTCTGCGGCAGTGGACGGCGGCGCCGAGATCATTCCGTAGAAGCGGCAGGCGAGCCCCCGCCGGATGTCGACCGGCGATCGCCACTGTCAGGCGGCTGACCCGGAGCTGCGGCGGCGGCTGGCATACCAGACCAGCCCGGCTGTCAGGGTGGCTGCCCCCAGCGCGGCAGCCGCCACCAGGGCCGGTCGGGGAGGCATGGTGAATGCCGGGAGGCGTTGCTTGAGCCGGACCGGCCGGTTGAAGACCAGGATCGGCCACTCGCGGAGGGTCGCCTCGCGCCGCAGAGCCCGGTCCGGATTGACCGCGTGCGGGTATCCCACCGATTCGAGCATCGGAACGTCTGTCGCGGAGTCGCTGTACGCGTAGCAGCGCGAGAGGTCGTAGCCCTCCGACTCGGCAAGCGCCTTGACCGCCTCGGCCTTGGTCGGCCCGTAGGCGTAGTACTCGATCTCGCCGGTGAAGCATCCGTCGTCGCCGACGACCATGCGGGTGGCCACCACCCGGTCGGCGCCCAGGAGCTCGCCGATCGGTTCGACGACTTCGGCGCCGGAGGTCGAGACGATGACGACATCTCGCCCGGTGGCGTGATGCTCCTCGATGAGGGTGGCCGCCTCGTCGTAGATGATCGGGTCGATCAGGTCGTGCAGGGTCTCCGCGACGAGATCCTTGACCTGCTGGACGTTCCAGCCCTTGCAGAGCGCCGAGAGGTAGTCACGCATCCGCTCCATCTGGTCGTGGTCGGCGCCCCCGGCGAGGAACACGAACTGTGTGTACGCGGTGCGCAGTACGGCGCGGCGGTTGATCAGCCCGCCCCGGTAGAAGGACTTGCTGAAGGTCAGTGTTGATGACTTCGCAATGACCGTCTTGTCCAGGTCAAAGAAGGCTGCTGTACGCGGCGAGAAGCAGTTTTCCACAAAGGTGAGCATAGGGGCCCGCCATTCGGCGTAAAGTCCGGCGGGTGGGTTTGCCTGAGAAGGTGCTCGGGTACACCATGGAAGTCACGGATCGTTCGCGACCGTGCTAACCCGGTCCGGCTCCTCCCCCCCCCGAGTCGGCCGTGGGGACGACCCCCGCTCTCCCCCCCGGCGGGGGTCGTCGCATGTCCGGACGCGTTTTGTGGTGGGGTTCATGGGTTTTGCTTCCCTCTCGCCGATGTCGGCGGCTCCGTCGGATCGGTGCACCCCGATCATCGCTCGTTACTTTCTGTAGCGGAAGGGCTGCGCTGCGAAAGTCCCCTGTACGAGCTACGGGGATATTCACAACGCTGCCGTTGTCCACAGTTCCTGACCTTGATCCACATGTTTTTCCGAGTCGATGCATGTTGATTCCACCCGCGAAGTCCGTGGGTTCCGGAATCGCACGTCTCGGAAGTGCTCGAGATCGCCGCGAAACCGGTTGACGGTGCAACGGGAAGGGGCGGGGATCATGGCTGGATCGTTCGCTGACGAGAGTTCGCCGGGTGGCGAAGGCCGACGGAGTGGGCCGCTGATCCTTACCGAGGACGCGGACGTCCTGGACGACCTGCTCAGGCTGTGCGCGGCGGCGGGTGCGGTGCCGGAAGTGCACCACGGGACACCCGCCGAGAGGAGTGGCTGGGACCGGGCGCCGATGGTTCTCGTGGGCGATGACGTGGCCCGGAGATGTGGCGGCATGTCGCGCCGGCCGGGAGTCATGTTGGTCGGGAGGGACCAGGACGACCCCGATGTGTGGCGCCGTGCGGTGGAGATCGGAGCCGAGTACGTGCTGCGGCTGCCCGACTCCGAGTCCTGGCTCGTCGATCAGATCGCCAACGCCGTGGAAGGTGCGGGCCGGCCCGCGCTCACCGTGGGGGTGCTCGGGGGCCGTGGAGGTTCTGGTGCTTCCACGTTGGCGTGCGCCCTCGCAGTGACGGCGGCGCGTACCGGTCGACGGACTTTGCTGGTCGACGGCGATCCTCTGGGCGGAGGCATCGACGTCCTGCTGGGCGGAGAGGCGTCGGAGGGGCTGCGATGGCCGGATTTCGCTCGCTCGAAAGGCAGGCTGGGCGGTGGGGCGCTGGAGGAGTCCCTGCCTGCGCTTCACGGGCTGCGTGTGCTCAGCTGGGACAGGGACGACGAAGTGATCGTGCCACCGCAGGCCATGCGCTCGGTGCTCTCCGCCGGAAGGCGGCTCGGTGGAGTCGTGGTCGTGGATCTGCCCCGGCGGGTGGACGAAGGAGTGGCCGAGGTACTGGCACAACTCGACGTCGGGCTGCTGGTCGTGCCCGGTGAGCTGAGGGCGGTGGCGGCCGCGCGGCGTGTGGCCTCGGCCGCGGCGATGGTCCTGAACGACCTCCGGGTCGTGGCCAAGGGGCCCTACGCGGCGGGCCTGGACGAGCACTGGGTGGCGAAGGCGCTCGGTCTGCCGCTGGCGGGCGAACTCCCCGTGGAATCAGGACTGTCCTCTGCGCAGGACAACGGCGTACCCCCGGGCGGAAATCCACGTGGCGCGCTGGCGCGGTTCTGCACGGCGTTCTGGGATCTGGCCGACTCTCCTGACCATCGCGGCGGTGTCCCGGTCAGCTCCCGCGATGGCGGTGCGTCATGACGGCCGAATTGCTCGATGCCGTGCGACAGCGACTCGCCAGCAGCGGCGCGGAGCCCACACCCGCCGGGGTTGCGGCCGCGCTCAGGGCCCAGGGCCGCCTGCTCGGCGATGCCGAAGTGCTCCGTACGGCCGAGGAATTGCGAGGGGAGCTCGTCGGCACCGGAGTGCTTGAGCGTCTGCTGGCCGATCCAGCGGTCACCGACGTGCTGGTGTCCGCTCCGGACAGGGTCTGGGTCGACAGAGGAGGGGGACTGGAGTTGACCCGGGTTGCTTTTCAGGATGCCGCTGCCGTCAGGAGGCTTGCTCAACGGCTTGCAGCCGTGGCGGGGCGGCGCCTCGACGACGCCCGGCCCTGGGTGGACGCGAGGCTGCCGGACGGCACCCGCATGCACGCGGTCCTTCCGCCGGTGTCCGTGGGATCGACATGCCTTTCCCTGCGGGTGGTGCGGCCGAGGGCGTTCACTCTGGCGGAGCTCGTGGTGGCGGGCACGGTCCCTCCCGGCGGGGACCGGTTGCTGGGAGCAATGGTCGAGGCCAGGGTCTCGTACCTGATCAGCGGAGGGACGGGTGCGGGAAAGACCACTCTGCTTTCGAGCATGCTCGGCGCCGTGGGCGAGGGCGAGCGCATCGTGCTGGCCGAGGACTCGTCCGAGCTGCGCCCTGATCATCCTCATGTCGTTCGTCTGGAGACCCGTCCTGCCAATCAGGAAGGCGCCGGGCGAGTGACCCTGCGGGATCTTGTGCGCCAAGCCCTCCGTATGCGCCCCGACCGGCTGGTCGTCGGCGAGGTCAGAGGCGCCGAGGTGACGGAGTTGCTGGCCGCGCTCAACACCGGGCACGAAGGGGGGTGCGGCACGGTTCACGCCAACGCCGCCGAGCATGTCCCCGCGCGCCTGGAAGCTCTGGGGACGGCCGCAGGTCTCGACCGGGCGGCTCTGCACAGCCAGCTGGCTGCAGCTCTGTCCGTGGTCCTTCATCTCGTGCGCGACCGGAGCGGGCAGCGGCGGCTCGCCGAGGTGCATGTTCTGGCGCGTGATCCTGCCGGGCTGGTGATCACTGTGCCTGCCCTGCGCTGGGGCGCCGGCGGGTTCGTGGCAGACAGCGGCTGGGACACGCTCGGAGCGCTGATCGAGGAGCAGCTGTGACGGCGTCGACTGCGGATGCCCTGACGCAGGCACCTGTCTGGGTATGGGCCTGCTGCGCAGGACTTGCGGGAGGTGTGGCCGTCGCGCGGGACCCGGGAGGAAGGCGCGCCCGGCGCCTCATGGGGTCGGGACGGGAGGAGTGGTGGGGCTCCACGATGGGGACACGGCTCCGCGCTGTCCTCGTCGGGCGCAGGGAATGGCTGTGTGCCCCCGCTGCGGTCGCTCTCGCTGCGCTCGGGGACTCGGTGCTCCCCCTGCTCGCGGGCGCCCTGGCCATCCCGTTCACGCGGCGCTGGCTGCGGCGGAGAGCGGACAGCAGGAAGCGGGAGAAGGCGACCGATGCGGTGACGTCGCTCTGTGGGGCGGTCGCGGGGGAACTGCGGGCAGGGCGGGAACCTGGTCAGGCGCTGCTCGTGGCCGCACGGAATGCCGGCGCTCTGGGGTCGGCGGAACCCGAGGTGCTTGCCGCAGCACGCTTCGGCGGAGATGTGCCCGGTGCGCTCAGGCTGGCCTCGGCCGGACCTGGCCTCGAGGGACTCGCAGGGATGGCGGCCTGCTGGCGGGTGGCGGTCGACGGTGGGGCCGGGCTGTCCGCGGGTCTGGTGCGCTTGGAGGGCGCTCTGAGGGGGGAACGCCGCCGCCGGGAGGAGTTGAGGGCCCAATTGGCGGGAGCGTGGTCGACGGTCGTGATCCTCGCGTTGCTCCCGGTGATGGGGCTGGCCTTGGGGGCGGCGCTCGGTACGGACCCCTTGGCCGTTCTGCTGCACAGCACGAGCGGACTGGTGTGCCTGGTGAACGGAGGCATCCTGGAGGCCGCAGGGCTGCTCTGGGCCTCGCGGATCGTGCGGGCGGGGTCAGCGTGAACGGCCTTCCTGACCTAGGTGAACTTCTCGGTGTGGCCGGTGGGATGGGAGCGGTTCTGGGCTCATCGGTCTGCCTTGTGACGGTGCTGGCCGACCGGCGCCGAGTCCGCGCCGTACGGAGACGCGCGGCACTGCTCGCCTCGCCGTGGGAGAAGGATTCGCCCCGGCTGAAACGTCGGAAGCCAGGTCCCGTGGTGTGGCTCCGCCTTCGTGGGTGGTCCACCGTCCTGGTGATCTGGGCGGGTGGGTGGGTCCTAGTCGGCGGACCGGCCGGTTGTGCAGTCGGTCTCGCGGCTGGGTTCGGCGTGCTCCAGTTGCAGCGCTCCAGAAGGGGGCGGGCGGTGTCTGACCAGCGGGTTGATGCCGCACTGGTCGCCCGGCAGCTTCCGCTCGCCGCAGATCTGCTGGCTTCCTGCCTGTCGGCGGGGGCAAGCCCGAGGGAGGCGGCGGAGGCGGTGGGCGAGTCCATGCCGGGGCCGGTGGGTGAGCAACTGGCACGCTCGGCGGCTGAGATTCTCCTCGGAGGTGAACCGGCTGAAGCCTGGGCCCGGTTCGGGGACATACCAGGAGCTTCCTCGCTGGCGCGCTGCCTGGAACGAGCGGAATCGACAGGGGCCCCCGCGGCGGAGCCCGTCTCGGCGATCGCGGACGGGATGCGCGCGGAGTGCGCGAGCGCCGCAGTGGCACGGGCCCGGCGTGCGGCCGTACTGATCACCGCACCCGTGGGGCTCTGCTTCCTCCCCGCGTTTCTCGCTGTCGGCGTGGCGCCCGTGGTGATCGGTCTTGCGACCGGTCTTCTGCAGCGCGGCTGAACGGGAGGTCCGGCACCCGCCGGACCGTGCGGGCTCGGGTGGTACCGGAGCCGTGCGGGTTCGGGGGTACCGGCTCGGTGCCCGGTTTGGCCGAACCTCGTGCGCCGGCCGGTGGCTTGGTCGCTCCGTCTTCCGGTGGAGCGTTCGCCTTGCGAATTCCCGGCCGGACCGTTCGACGGGAGAGGGCGACCGGACCGGTCACACGTGGGCGCCGACGGATCGCGGAGCACGAGCCCGGACCGCGGAGGGCGAGCCCGCACCGGCTGGGCTCTCGGTGCCCGGCCGTGTTCCCGGGGTCCCAGGATGCCGAAGACCGATCGAAGTGCACGACGGACGTGGTCCGAACAGAACAACGTGAGGTGTGGACATGGGGGTTGAGATGAACAGGAAGGTCATGCGGCGAGCCGCAGGCGCGCTGCGGGACGTGTGGAGGTCCAGGTTCGGCAGGAGCGCCCCGGGCGGAGGCCCGGACCGGGGAATGACGACATCCGAGTACGCCGTGGGGACCATCGCCGCGTGTGCCTTCGCCGCAGTGCTCTACAAGGTGGTGACCAGCGGTGCGGTGATGTCGGCGCTTCAGTCGCTGATCAAGGAAGCCCTCGATGCGAAGTTCTGAGCATGAGCGGTGGGGTCGGCGTGGAGACGGAGGAGCCGTTACGGCTGAGGCGGCCATGGTTCTCCCGGTACTCCTGGCATTCGTTCTCGCTCTCGCATGGGCGCTGGTCGCCGCGGCGGACCAGATCCGTTGTGTGGACGCGGCGCGGGCCGGGGCACGGGCCGCAGCCAGGTCGGAGCCGGAGCACGCGGTACGCGCCGCCGCTCAAGGGGCTGCCCCCGCCGGGGCGCGGGTGGTGATCGAGCGGACCGGGAATCTCTGGCGGGTCCGTGTGGAGGCACCGACACCCGGCCCTCGCGGTCTGGAGGTGACCCTCGGTGCGGAAGCTGTCGCCTCTGCCGAGGACGCGTTGGGGACGGAGCTGTGAGGGTGGGCCGGAGGCCTGGTGGGGACAGGGGAGTGGCGACGGTCTGGGCTGCCGTGACCACTGCGGCACTCTGCGCCGTGTTCGCGGTTGTGCTCGCACTCGGCCAAGCGGTGTCCGCCCGTCACCGTGCCGGTGGCGCAGCGGATTTGGCAGCGCTCGCGGCTGCCGACCGGGCGTTGAGCGGAGCCGCGACAGCCTGCCGGTCGGCGAGCGAGGTCGCCCTCGCTCAAGGCGCGGAGGTGGTCCGATGCGTGGTCCAAGGGGAGATCGCGGATGTGACAGCCCGTGCCCGGTTCGGCCCGTACGCACCGGAGGTTCGGTCGAGAGCCGGTCCTCCGGGGGCCACCGGGCCGGCCGGCCAGGTGATGTTGCCCCGGCCCGGGGCGAAGCGCTGACATGAGCGGGCCCGGTATGCGACAGGCCCTGGTACGAGGCAGGCGCCCCGGTATGAGCAGGCGTTCACGCTGTCGGCGGGATCGAGTGCGAGCCCGGCCGCATGCTCCGGGCGGATCGAGCCCACGAGCCGGGCCTCACGCTCCGGGCGGGGTCGAGCGTAAGAGCCCGACGCGTGCTGAGGGTGGTCGATCCCACGAGTCAGGCCTGATGGTCCGGGGCCGGAGCGATCAGTCGGGAGGGAGCGGTGCCATGAGCCCGCATCGCGTCATGGTCCGTCGTTCTCCCGCCGTGAGTCGTCGGGACGTTCGGGAATGGACCCTTCCGCCGGGACGTCCGGTGCGGTTCTGAGGAGCTCGGTCAGGAGGCGCACGGCGCCTCGTTTGTGCAGAGGGTCGTTCCCGTTGCCGCACTTCGGGGACTGGATGCAGGACGGGCAGCCCGCCTCGCACTCGCAGGACGCGATGGCCTCACGTGTCGCCGCGAGCCATGCGCGTGCGGTGTGAAAGGCGCGCTCGGCGAAGCCGGCCCCGCCAGGGTGTCCGTCGTAGACGAAAACGGTGGGAAGGAGTGTGTCGGGGTGCAGCGGTACGGAGACACCCCCGATGTCCCAGCGGTCGCAGGTGGCGAACAGCGGCAGCATGCCGATGGAGGCGTGCTCGGCGGCGTGCAGGGCGCCCCCGAGGATCTCGGGGCTGATCCGGGCGGCGTCGAGCTGGTCCTCGGTGACCGTCCACCACACCGCACGTGTGCGCAGGGTGCGGGGCGGCAGGTCGAGCTTGGTCTCGCCCAGGACCTCTCCGGTGATCAGTCTTCGCCTCAGGAAGGAGACGACCTGGTTGGTCACCTCGACGGAGCCGAAGCAGAGGCGACCCTCGCCCCACGGGATCTCGGTGTCGGTCTCGAGCACCGTGATCGCCGTGGTGTCCCGGGCGTTGGTCGAGTACGGAGGTACTGCCTCCTCCACCAGCGCCACCGAATCCTCCAGGCTCAGCGTACGGACGAGATAGGTGCGCCCCTGGTGGAGGTGGACGGCTCCCTCATGGACCGTGGTGTGGGCAGCGGATTCGTCGACGGTTCCCAGCAGCGTGCCGGTGCCCTCCTCGACGATCTGGACCGGGCGCCCTCCTCCTCCACGGATGTCGGTGAGGTCGGCTGCTCGTTCCCGACGTGTCCAGTGCCAGCCCGTCGGGCGTCTGCGCAGCAGCTTCGCGGTCTCCAGCTGAGGCAGGAGGTCCGGCGCGGCGGGACCGAAGAGCGCGAGGTCCGGTTCTGTGAGCGGAAGTTCCGCTGCGGCGGCGCACAGGTGCGGAGCGAGCACATAGGGGTTGTCGGGGTCCAGAACGGTGGACTCCACCGGCTGCCGGAACAGTGCATCCGGATGGTGGACGAGGAAGGTGTCCAGTGGATCGTCCCTGGCCACGAGCACGGCGAGGGCGCCCTGACCGGAGCGTCCGGCGCGGCCCGCCTGCTGCCACAAGGATGCGCGTGTGCCCGGGTAGCCGGCGATCACGACCGCGTCGAGGCCCGAGACGTCGATCCCGAGCTCCAGAGCGGTCGTCGCCGCCAGGCCGAGCAGTTCGCCGGAGTGGAGTGCCCTTTCCAGGGCTCTGCGTTCCTCGGGCAGATAGCCCCCGCGATAGGCCGCGACGCGCCCGGGCAGCGAGCGGTCCACCTCGGCCAGCCGTTCCTTGGCGATGACGGAGATGAGTTCGGCGCCGCGCCTGGAACGGACGAAGGCGACCGAGCGCACGCCTTGGACGGTCAGATCCGTCAGCAGATCGGCGGTCTCGGCCGTCGCCGTACGCCGGACGGGGGCTCCTCGCTCCCCGTGCAGCTCGGTCAGCGGCGGTTCCCAGAGGGCGAAGACCATCTCCCCCTTGGGGGAGGCGTCGTCGGCCACTTCCTTGACGGGCAGGCCCGTCAGTCTGCCCGCGGCCACCGAGGGCTGCGCGGCGGTGGCGGAGGCGAGCAGGAAGACGGGTTCGGAGCCGTAGCGGGCGCAGAGGCGGCGCAGTCGCCGCAGTACCTGGGCGACGTGGGAGCCGAAGACGCCCCTGTACGTGTGGCACTCGTCGATGACGACGAAGCGGAGAGAACGAAGGAAGGAGGCCCAGCGGGGGTGGGACGGGAGGATGCCCCGGTGCAGCATGTCGGGGTTGGTCAGGACGTAGTTGGCGTACTGACGCACCCACTCGCGTTCTTCCACCGGCGTGTCCCCGTCGTAGACGGCCGGGCGTACGGCGGAGCCCAGCGGGGCCGCCAGGGCCTTCACCGAGCGGCGCTGGTCGGCGGCCAAGGCCTTGGTGGGGGAGAGGTACAAGGCGGTCGTACCTCGGCCGTTGGGGGCATGGGAGCCGTCGAGGAGGGTACTCAGTACCGGAGCGAGGTACGCGAGCGACTTGCCCGAGGCCGTTCCGGTGGCGATCACGACGGACTCGCCGTCCAGCGCGTGTTCCGCGGCGGTGGCCTGGTGTGTCCACGGATGGTCGATTCCCGCCCGGGCGATCGCCGCGATCACCTCCGGCCGGATGCGATCCGGCCAACAGGCATGGGTTCCCGCACGTGGGGGCAAGTGCTCCGTATGAGTGATGCGCGCTGCCCGGCCCGCCGCTGCGGCGAGCCGGTCGAGAACCACCGCGGGAGAGGGGCGCGAGCCCGGGTTCTCGGGTGGTCGACTGGGGCGGTGATTCTTGGCCATCGGCACCGAGTGTGTCACTGGCGTGACGGACAATGGTCCCAAGGCGTCGTGCATGGCTGCTGGTAAGTGATTGAATGCCATCGCGGCTGGCGATCCGTCCCCTGGCCTCCGTCGGGGAGACCGAGGGGCGACCGCTCGATAGCAAGGTGCTGGAGGATCCGTGGACCTGTCCCTGTCGACTCGCAATGTGTCCGGCCCTGGTGGCGACCGTACGGTCGTCGAGGTCGGTGGCGAGATTGATGTGTATACCGCGCCCAAGCTGCGCGAGCAGTTGGTCGAGTTGGTGAATGACGGCAGCTACCACTTGGTTGTCGACATGGAAGGCGTCGACTTCCTCGACTCCACCGGCCTCGGCGTGCTCGTGGGCGGCTTGAAGCGTGTCCGGGCCCATGAGGGCTCGTTGCGCCTGGTGTGCAACCAGGAGCGCATTCTCAAGATCTTCCGGATCACTGGTCTGACCAAGGTGTTTCCCATCCACACCACGGTCGACGAGGCTGTCGCCGCCACCGACTGAACCAGTCGGTGCCCGGCGGCGACTCCATCGTCGACGGGCTTGCGGTGACAGACCGGCAGGGCGGCTGCAGATGGCCGCCGCAAGCGGGTGGTCGGCCATGTGGTCGGCTGCCGGCTTCGTCGGTTTTCGGAGGAGAATGAGCACAGGGGTACCGGGCATCACGCCCGGGCCCCTGAGATGCACGCCCATACGTTCGAGGGGGATGGCATGCCAACCGTTGAACTCCGCTTCAGCGCTCAGCCTGAACACGTCAGGACAGCTCGCCTTGTGGCGGCTGCCGTGGCGCGCCGGGCGGGCGTGGACGAGGCGGTGCTCGACGAGGTCAGACTCGCGGTGGGCGAGGCGTGCAGTCGCGCCGTCGGCCTGCACCGGAGCCATGACATCGCCACCCCCGTCGCCGTGGTTCTGGTCGAGGACGAGAAGGCGTTCTCCATCGAGGTGGCGGACGGGCTTCCTTCCTCGGGTAGTGGCTCCTCCACCGCGAGTCCCGGAGGAGGCCCCGACGACCCGGAGGCCGACGCCGACATGGAGGACGAGATGGGCTTGGCGGTCATCAGCGGCCTGGTCGACGACGTGGAGGTGCGCACAGGTGAGAACGGCGGAGTGATCCGCATGACCTGGCCCACAACACCTGCTGTGGTGCTTCCCTGAGCTCGTTGCCCACGACAGCTGCTGTGGTGCTTCCCTGAGCCGGTCTCGCCCACGACACCTGTCCGAGGCCTTTCCGAGCTGCCCACCCCAACTGGTGCATGCGATCGATCACGCCGTGGGACTTGCCTGAGCCACCCCCACGCGGAAGCCGCCTCCCGTTACTCGGCAAGGTGCACCCGCTCTCTACGACAGGCCCGAACGGCAGGCCCGTGCGACAGGCCCGATCTCGCGCCCTCCTCCCGCACGATGTTCCGATCCTCTACGCGGCCGCCAGAAACGACGGCCGCCCTGCGTGGCTTCCCCGTCGAGCGCGCTGGTCGGCGGCGCCTGTGTCGCGTGTCCTGAGGCGGCCACGATGAGCCGTCTGCGCTCTGCCCTCTGCCGGTGCAGTCCCGGCCGGCCGGGACCCCCGCCACCCAGTGGTCCGCTCAACCGTCGTCCGACGGACTGAGCCACCGTCGGTCCGGGGCGCTCGCCCATCGTTCGGCGGGCCATCGTTCGGCGGGTCGTCCCCTGGGCCGCGCGCCCACCGTTCGGCGGATCGCCGCCAGGGGAACTGGGCCGCCGGGAAATCGGGCCCGGGAACCGGACCAGCACCACGCACGCCCGGCCAGCGGAACCCGAGCCCACGTGGAGCCCCGACCCGCCCCGGAGCCCGACCCGCCGCCGGCGGTCGCCCGCGACCGCGCCGCGACACCGCACGGCCCGATGCCCGGGCCCGACGTCCGGGCGTTCCGAGACGCCACCGCATCGGCTGCCGGCTCTCGGTGCGCGCGACATACGCCGCACACTTTCACGCCCGATGAGCAGGGGCTTTTCTGTTCCGCTTGATCAGCGACTCCTGGCCGGTGACGCTTGATCGGAGATCCGGCGTATTCCCGGGCGCCACGCCCCAGGGCCATTACTGCATTCGGGTTGAATCGCCGTCGAGATCATTTGCGGTCGGGTGGGTAGGGGTCGAATTCAATGACCACCCACTGTTTCGATCGGCATTTGCTCCCTACAATCCGTCCACGTCTTGAGCGCTCAGCGTCAAGGAGGACGTATGGCGGAGTTCTTCAACACCCCACTGGCGGAACTGACGCACGATTCCGTAACTTCAGGCCGCCCCACCTCGCTGGCAGCAGCGGAACTCACCCATGGAAACCGGCTGATCGTCGTCGTCATCGTGATCGTCGCACTGGCGGCACTGGTCCTTGCCCAGTTGCTCGTACGACAGGTGCTGGCCGCCGGTGAGGGCACCGCGCGGATGAAAGAGATCGCTGCCGCGGTCCAGGAGGGCGCGAATGCCTACTTGGCCCGGCAGCTGCGCACGGTCGGTGTTTTCGCCGTCGTGGTGTTCTTCCTGCTTCTTCTGCTCCCGGCCGACAATTGGTCGCAGCGCGCGGGGCGCTCACTGTTCTTCCTGGTGGGTGCGGTTTTCTCCGCAGCGACCGGATACATCGGTATGCGGCTCGCTGTCCGCAGCAATGTGCGGGTCGCGGCAGCCGCGCGGGAGGCGACTCCCGTCGAGGGGGAGCCGGAGAAGGAACTCACCGTCGTTTCCCACCGGGCCATGAAGATCGCGTTCCGCACCGGCGGAGTGGTCGGCATGATCACGGTGGGCCTCGGTCTTCTCGGGGCCTCCTGTGTGGTGCTCGTCTACGCCGCCGACGCGCCCAAGGTGCTGGAGGGGTTCGGACTGGGTGCCGCGCTGATCGCCATGTTCATGAGGGTCGGGGGCGGCATCTTCACGAAAGCGGCCGATGTGGGCGCCGACCTCGTCGGCAAGGTGGAGCAGGGCATTCCGGAGGACGATCCGCGCAATGCCGCCACCATCGCCGACAACGTCGGCGACAACGTGGGCGACTGCGCGGGTATGGCGGCCGACCTCTTCGAGTCGTATGCCGTGACCCTGGTGGCCGCGCTCATCCTGGGCAAGGCCGCGTTCGGGGACGCGGGGCTGGCCTTCCCGCTGATCGTCCCGGCGATCGGGGTGATCACGGCGATGATCGGGATCTTCGCCGTAGCTCCCCGGCGCGCCGACCGCAGCGGAATGAGCGCCATCAACCGCGGGTTCTTCGTCTCCGCGGTGATCTCACTGGTTCTCGTCGCCGTGGCCGTCTACGTCTACCTGCCGTCCACCTACGCCGAACTCGACGGTGTCTCCGACGAGGCCATCACCTCGCACGGCGGTGACCCTCGCACCTTCGCGCTGGTCGCCGTCGCCATCGGCATCGTGCTCGCCGCGCTGATCCAGCAGCTCACCGGTTATTTCACGGAGACCGCCCGGCGTCCCGTCCAGGACATCGGCAAGTCCTCCCTGACGGGCCCCGCCACCGTCGTGCTCGCGGGCATCTCCATCGGCCTCGAGTCGGCGGTCTACACCGCGCTCCTGATCGGCCTCGGTGTCTACGGGGCGTTCCTGCTCGGAGGCACGTCGATCATGCTGGCGCTCTTCGCGGTGGCGCTGGCGGGTACCGGGCTGCTGACGACGGTCGGGGTCATCGTCGCGATGGACACGTTCGGCCCGGTGTCCGACAACGCCCAGGGCATCGCCGAGATGTCGGGGGATGTCACGGGCGCGGGAGCCCAGGTGCTCACCGACCTCGACGCCGTGGGAAACACCACCAAGGCCATCACCAAGGGGATCGCGATCGCCACGGCCGTCCTGGCGGCCGCGGCGCTCTTCGGTTCGTACCGGGACGCGATCGCCACGGCCGTCGACGACGTGGGGGCCAGGGCGGGGGAGCTCGGGCTGAGCCTGGACATCTCGCAGCCGAACAACCTGGTCGGCCTGATCCTCGGGGCGGCGGTCGTCTTCCTCTTCTCCGGTCTGGCCATCAACGCGGTGTCCCGCTCGGCCGGAGCGGTCGTCCACGAGGTGCGTCGGCAGTTCAGGGAGCACCCAGGGATCATGGACAGCACGGAGAAGCCGGAGTACGGCCGTGTCGTCGACATCTGCACCAAGGACGCCCTGCGCGAACTGGCGACGCCCGGGCTGCTGGCGGTCCTGGCGCCGATCGGGGTGGGCTTCACCCTCGGAGTGGGGGCGCTCGGTTCGTATCTCGCGGGTGCGATCGCCACCGGGACACTGATGGCCGTGTTCCTGGCCAACTCCGGCGGTGCATGGGACAACGCCAAGAAGCTCGTCGAGGACGGACACCACGGCGGCAAGGGCAGCGAGGCCCACGCCGCTACCGTCATCGGCGACACGATCGGCGACCCGTTCAAGGACACCGCCGGCCCGGCCATCAATCCCCTGCTCAAGGTCATGAACCTCGTGGCGCTGCTCATCGCGCCGGCGGTCGTGCAGTTCAGCTACGGCGACGACGCGAGCGCGGGAGTGCGGGCCCTGGTGGCCGTCGTCGCGATCGCGGTCATCGTCGGAGCGGTTCACGTGTCCAGGCGGCGCGGGATCGCCGTGGGGGACGACGGCGGTCGAGACGGCACCGGAGGAGGTGAGGGCGGAGGCGGCGTCGGCAGTGGGGGCGACCCCGCCAAGTCCGGCGGTCCCACGCCGGTTTCATGAGGAGCGTGACCGACGGGCAGGAGCACGCCGCCTGAGAGCCGATCAACATGGGTGCGGCCGTCGCGTTCTGATGCGGCGTCCGCCGCCCGTCGAGTGGCGCGGGCTTCGTCGAACCGATTGCCCCGCATGTGCGCCTGAGGGGGGAGGTGAGTTGTATCTCCCTCTCATTGCTTGGTGCAAATGGCTGCAAAAGAATATATACCGGACGCCCGACGCCTCGATGTCGCCCACTTGGCGTGTAAGTTCCGGGGCCGAGAGCCTTGGAAGGGACCCAATCCGGTGAACAAGAAGCTTGCAGCCGCACTGTCCGGCGGTGCGGTACTCGTACTGACGCTGTCGGGCTGCAGCGACGACAGCGACGACAAGGTGAACGACTGGGCGAAGAAGGTCTGCGACCAGGTTCAGCCCCAGTTGCAGAAGATCGCGAACGCCAATGCCGCGATCCAGCAGCAGACCGCCGACAACAGCAAGCCCGCCGATGTCCAGAAGACCGACTCGGCCGCCTTCCAGCAGATCTCACAGGCGTACAAGGCGCTGGGCACCGCCGTTCAGGAGGCGGGCGCTCCGCCTGTGGACGACGGGGAGACCACGCAGAAGGAGGCCGTGAAGGAGCTCAACGCCTCCTCGGTCGCCTACGCGAACCTGAAGACGAAGGTCGACGACCTCGACACGGGCGACCAGTCGAAGTTCGCCGACGGTCTCAAGGGCATCGCCGACGAGCTGAACAAGATCAGCACCAATGGTGACCAGGCGCTGCAGAAGCTGCAGTCGGGTGATGTCGGCTCCGCCATGGCCAAGCAGAAGGGGTGCCAGCGTCCGACGGCATCGGCCCCGCCCGCGTCCGGTCCGTCCGCCGAGGCTTCGAAGTCCGCGTCGCCCGAGGCATCGGCGAGCGAGAAGGCGTGACATGACGCCCCGTGCGTGACCCGGCGGTCCTGATCCGGCATCGGCCCGGCGCCCTCTCGACGGCGCCGGGCCGATGCCGTTGTCGGAGGGAGACGCCACAATGGTCGGGTGAGTAAGAGCAGCCTCCCCGCATCCGACGGGGCTCCCCGGCTCCGCGCATCCCTGATCGCCGCGGACTTCACCGCAGACGGCCTTCTCGAGCGCCTCGGCGCGCCCGCCTACACCGCGCTCGCCCGCAGCGAGACCGTCCCCGCGCTCCGTGCCACCCGGGGGGATTCGCGGCTCGACACGCTGGTGCGGCTGTTCCTCCTGCAGCGCCCCGTCTCCGAGGACGCGGCGGCCGCTGCCCTGCCGCTGGAGGAGTGCCTCCGGGACGGCTGGGTGGTCCGTGAGGGCGGCCAGGTCAGCGCCACCGTCGATGTGCGCCCCTACGGCGGCCCCGAGGGTCAGGACTGGTTCATCGTCTCCGATCTGGGATGCGCGGTGGGCGGAGCCGGTGGCATCGGCTCGCACGAGGAGGGCGTCGTACTCGGCGTCGGAGGGGCGTCCACGACGCTCGCCGGGATCACCGTGCGCGGGCCCGTGGCCTCCGCGCTCGACCTCGGTACGGGCTCCGGTATCCAGGCCCTGCACGCGGCCCAGCACGCCACCCGGGTCACCGCGACCGACGTCAACCCGCGCGCACTGGATTTCACCCGCCTCACCCTCGCCCTGTCAGGAGCGGCCGCCGCCGATCTGCGTGAGGGCTCCCTCTTCGAGCCGGTCGGCACGGAGACGTACGACCTGATCGTGTCCAATCCGCCCTTCGTCATCTCGCCCGGCGCCCGGCTGACCTACCGCGACGGAGGCATGGGGGGCGACGACCTCTGCCGCACCCTCGTGCAACAGGCCGGCGACCGGCTCAACGAGGGCGGGTACGCGCAGTTCCTCGCCAACTGGCAGCACGTGGAGGGCGAGGACTGGCAGGACAGGGTGCGCTCCTGGGTGCCCGCCGGCTGTGACGCCTGGATCGTGCAGCGTGAGGTGCAGGACGTCACCCAGTACACCGAGCTCTGGCTGCGCGACAGCGGCGACCATCGTGCCGACCCGGCGTCGTACGCCGAGCGCTACGAAGCCTGGCTCGACGAGTTCGAGTCCCGCAGCACCAAGGCCGTCGGCTTCGGCTGGATCACGCTCCGCAGATCCGCCGCGGCTGCCGCGGGGAACCCGTCGGTCGTCACCGAGGAGTGGCCGCACGCGGTGGAACAGCCTCTGGGGCCCGCTGTCGAGGCCCATTTCGCCCGTCAGGACTATTTGCGGGAGCACGACGACGCGGCCCTGCTCGCCGCCCGTTTCACCCTGGCCGAGGAGGTCGTCCAGGAGCAGGTCGGCCTGCCGGGCGCCGAGGATCCCGAGCATGTGGTGCTGCGTCAGCACCGCGGCATGCGGCGGGCCACGAAGGTCGACGCGGTCGGGGCCGGTTTCGCCGGCGTGTGCGACGGCTCGCTCCCCGCCGGCCGGATTCTGGACGCCATCGCCCAGCTGATGTCGGAGGACCCGGTGCTTCTGCGTGACCGTACGCCGCAGGCGATCCGGTTGCTGGTGGAGGAGGGCTTCCTGGAGCCGCTGGGCTGACCAGGGCCGGCCGGCGCGCGGGTGGGCTTCGGCGCCGCACGCGTGACCGTGCCGAAGCCCGGTGTCGGCGGCGCGGGAGCTCTCCCAGGACCGCCAGGGCGGGCACCGGGCCAGGTGGCGGTCCGGGGCTCCGTTCCCGGTGCCCTCGCTCCGGCCTCCGGCGCCCGCAGCCGCCATGACCAGCAGGTTCGCATCCGCTGAATCCAGGCTCCGTAACGGATCGCAGGTTCCGTTCACGGCCGTTCCGCGAGCCGCCGCGCCACGTTCATCCCAGGTTCGCGCGGGAGACGCACAGGCGGGGCAGCCTCCCCTCTGCCGAGCCGTTCACACGGCACGCCCCGCCAGACCTGCGCGGGCCGGCGCGGACGTTCACGGCGTCGGCCGCGGGGAGAGCTGAGGGGTGCGGACATGGAGAGTGTCACCGCGGGATTCGCCGGTGCGACCTTCGTGCTGTTCGGCGCCGCCCTCCTCGTCTGGACAGGGGCGCGAACCGCTCGCCGCGCGCCGGTGGCACTCGGCGTGAGCCCCGTCGCCTCCACCGCTCTGGCCACGCTCTTCGGCGTACTCTTCCTCGTCCTCGGCGTGTGGTGCTTCACCCGCATCTGATCCACTTCTCCGGCGGCCGCGACACCCTCCTCGCGGAGCCCCGGCGGCTTCGCCGGGAACCCCTCGGGACCCGTCGACCGCAGGATCGCACGGGGCGGACCGGGCGGTCCGGGCGGCAGGAATGGCGGAAGTCGGGTTACCGTTCGAGTGGCCGTTGCGGGCTTTTGCCGTTTGACACGGGGGCGGGTTGTACCGTCACACTCCGCAGCGACAGCACCGCGGGCAGCGCCAGAGCGCCGCCCGGATGCCCACGAGTGCCGACCGGAGAGAAGAGCGAAGTTGTCCCCGACCAGCGAGACCGCAGGCCGCCGACTCGTCATTGTCGAGTCGCCTGCCAAGGCGAAGACGATCAAGGGCTATCTCGGCCCCGGATACGTCGTCGAGGCGAGCGTCGGGCACATCCGCGACCTGCCGAACGGCGCCGCCGAGGTGCCGGACGAGTACACCGGTGAGGTGCGCCGCCTCGGCGTGGACGTCGAGAACGACTTCCAGCCGATCTACGTCGTCAACGCTGACAAGAAAGCCCAGGTCAGGAAGCTGAAGCAGCTTCTTGCCGAGTCCGACGAACTCTTCCTCGCCACCGATGAGGACCGCGAGGGCGAAGCCATCGCGTGGCACCTGCAGGAAGTCCTCAGGCCCAAGGTCCCCGTCCACCGGATGGTCTTCCACGAGATCACCAAGGACGCGATCCGTTCCGCCGTGGCCAATCCGCGTGAGCTCAACCAGCGCATGGTCGACGCCCAGGAGACCCGCCGCATCCTCGACCGTCTCTACGGCTACGAGGTCTCGCCGGTCCTGTGGAAGAAGGTCATGCCGCGGCTCTCCGCGGGACGTGTCCAGTCCGTCGCCACCCGTCTCGTGGTCGAGCGGGAGCGCGAGCGCATCGCCTTCCGCTCCGCCGAGTACTGGGACCTGACGGGTACCTTCGCCACCGGCCGCACCGGCGACGCGTCCGACCCCTCGACGCTCACCGCCCGCCTCAGCTCGGTCGACGGGCGCCGTATCGCCCAGGGCCGCGACTTCGGGGCCGACGGGCAGCTGAAGCAGGGCTCGGCGCAGACGCTGCACCTGGACGAGACCAACGCCCGCGCCCTGGCCGCGGCGCTCGCGGACTCCGCCTTCGCGGTCCGTTCCGTCGAGTCGAAGCCCTACCGCCGCTCGCCGTACGCGCCCTTCCGCACGACCACCCTCCAGCAGGAGGCGAGCCGCAAGCTGGGCTTCGGGGCCAAGGCCACGATGCAGGTGGCGCAGAAGCTGTACGAGAACGGCTTCATCACCTACATGCGTACGGACTCCACGACCCTCTCGGACACCGCGGTCTCCGCGGCCCGGGCGCAGGTCACACAGCTGTACGGCGCGAACTACCTGCCGGACAAGCCGCGCACCTACGCCGGCAAGGTCAAGAACGCCCAGGAGGCGCACGAGGCGATCCGCCCCTCCGGCGACCGCTTCCGCACCCCCGCCGAGACGGGCCTCACCGGGGACCAGTTCCGGCTGTACGAGCTGATCTGGAAGCGGACCGTCGCCTCCCAGATGAAGGACGCCACGGGTAACTCCGTCACGGTGAAGATCGGCGGCCGGGCGAGCGACGGCAGGGACGCCGAGTTCTCCGCCTCCGGCAAGACGATCACCTTCCACGGCTTCATGAAGGCGTACGTCGAAGGCGCCGACGACCCGAACGCCGAGCTCGACGACCGTGAGCGCAGGCTGCCGCAGGTCGCCGAGGGCGACGCGCTGACCGCCGACGAGGTCACGGTCGACGGCCACGCCACCAAGCCGCCGGCCCGCTACACCGAGGCCTCGCTGGTCAAGGAGCTCGAGGAGCGCGAGATCGGCCGCCCGTCGACGTACGCGTCGATCATCGGCACGATCCTGGACCGCGGCTACGTGTTCAAGAAGGGCACGGCCCTCGTGCCGTCGTTCCTCTCGTTCGCCGTGGTCAACCTGCTGGAGAAGCACTTCGGCCGGCTCGTCGACTACGACTTCACGGCCCGTATGGAGGACGACCTCGACCGCATCGCGCGGGGCGAGGCCCAGTCCGTGCCGTGGCTTCGCCGCTTCTACTTCGGTGCCGGCGACGACACGCTCGGCGCGGGTGAGGCCTCCGACGCGGGCAACGGCGACGGCGACCACCTCGGCGGCCTGAAGGAACTCGTGACCGACCTGGGCGCCATCGACGCCCGGGAGATCTCCTCGTTCCCCGTCGGCAACGACATCAAGCTGCGCGTCGGCCGTTACGGCCCGTACATCGAGCGTGGCGAGAAGGATTCCGAGGGCCACCAGCGCGCGGATGTGCCGGAGGACCTGGCGCCCGACGAGCTGTCGGTCGAGCTCGCGGAGGAGCTGCTGGCGAAGCCGAGCGGTGACTTCGAGCTCGGCGCGGATCCGGTGAGCGGGAACCAGATCATCGCGAAGGACGGACGGTACGGTCCCTACGTCACCGAGGTGCTGCCCGAGGGCACGCCCAAGACGGGGAAGAACGCGGTGAAGCCGCGGACCGCCTCGCTCTTCAAGTCGATGTCCCTCGACACGGTGACCCTGGCGGACGCGCTCAAGCTGATGTCGCTGCCCCGCGTCGTCGGTGAGGATGCCGAGGGTGTCGAGATCACCGCGCAGAACGGCCGCTACGGCCCGTACCTCAAGAAGGGCACCGACTCCCGGTCGCTGACCTCGGAGGAGCAGCTCTTCGACATCACGCTCGAAGAGGCGCTGGCCATCTACGCGCAGCCGAAGCAGCGCGGACGGGCCGCCGCCAAGCCGCCGCTGAAGGAGCTGGGCACCGACCCGGTGAGCGGTGCCCCGGTGGTGGTGAAGGACGGCCGCTTCGGCGCGTACGTCACCGACGGCGAGACCAACGCGACACTGCGGACAGGCGACAGCGTCGAGGAGATCACGCCGGAGCGCGGCTACGAACTGCTCGCCGAGAAGCGGGCCAAGGGGCCGGCGAAGAAGAAGACGGCGAAGAAGGCCCCGGCCAAGAAGGCGCCCGCCAAGAAGGCCACGACGGCCAAGAAGACGACCGCGAAGAAGACGACGGCCACCAAGACCGCGGCCGCGAAGACGACGGCCGCGAAGAAGACGACGGCCGCCAAGAAGGCACCCGCGAAGAAGGCCACGGCGACGGCGAAGCGGTCCGCCTCCGCGCCGTCCGAGGAGAGCTGACCACGCGCGGTACTCCGCGGGGCACGCGCCGGAAACGGCATGTCCTCGGGTGACAGAGGGCGTCGGCGGTGACCGAACGCCGGAAGGGCCGGGAGTCTCCCGGCCCTTCCGGCGTTCCCGCGACCTGCGGACCGCGTTTCCCGTGGGCATATGTTCGGACGCGGCCCCCGGGTACCTCATCGCTCCCGATAGGCTGGGCGGATGACGCGAGCCGAGCAGCCACCGGTCGTGAGCCCCACCTCCGACACACTTGCCGCAGACTCACGCGAGCGCGCCGTACGAGCCCTTCTGCGTGTTCCCCCGCTCCGGCGGTTGTGGAGCGCCCAGCTCGTCGGCAGTATCGGCGATTCACTCGCCCTTCTCGTGCTTGTGCTGTTGTCGCTGCAGGCGGCGGTCCTCGAGGGCTCATTCGGGTCCGGATACCGCGGGGCGGCCTTCGCCGTCGCCGCTGTCTTCGGCGCCCGGATCCTTTCCACCGTGCTCTTCGGAGCCGTACTCCTGGGGCCCCTGACGTCCCTCACGGCGCCGGGCGGTCCCGTCGACAGGCGCTGGCTGATGATCGGGGCGGACGGGCTGCGGCTCGCGCTGCTGGTCGTCGCCCCGCTGTGGATCGACTGGATGCCCGACAAGGCGCTCATGATGATCCTCATCACCGTCTTCGTCGCCGGCGTCGCCGAGCGGCTGTGGTCGGTGGCCAAGGAGAGCGCGGCTCCCGCGCTCCTGCCCGCCCCGCCCCCCGAGGGCGCGGCGGTACGCCCGCTGCCGGACCACCTCGACGCCCTGCGCAGGCTCTCCCTGCGGACGAACTTCCTGGCCGTCCCGGCGGCCGCCGCCGTGCTCGTGGTCGCCGCTCTCGTCGGTGAACTGCTCGGCACAGGCTTCGAATGGTTCTCCTTCCACCAGGCGGCTCTCGGGTCGTACATCGCGGCGGGGCTCTTCTCCGCCTCCGTCTCGACCCTGTACTTCCTCGAACTCCCGGCCACACGCACACCCCGTCCGCGCTCGCCGCTGGAGGGCCTGCGACGGCCCGCCGCGGGGACCGGATCCGACAAGGGCCGCACCGGCAGCATCCCGCTGGTCGTCGCCGTGTGCGCCCTCGTGGCGGGTGCGATCTCCGCCGCGGGCGCCGTCTCGGTGCTGCACGCGGCCGACCTCGGTGGTGGTCCCGCCACCTTCGCCCTGCTGATCCTGGTCCTGACCGGAGGGACCGCGCTCGGCATCCGTACCGCGCCGAAGGTGCTCCCCGCGCTGTCGCGGCGCCGGCTGCTGGCCCTGGCCACGGCCGTCACGGGAGTGGCGCTCCTCGCGCTCGGCCTGGTGCCCGACACCGCGACCGGGCTGCTGATCGCCCTGCTCGCCGGATACGCGGCGGGGGTCGCCGCCCACATCGGGCACGCGGTCATCGACCAGGAGGCCGAGGCCCCCCGTCAGGCCAGGGTCACCGAGCACCTCCAGGCGGTCGTCCGGCTGCTGATCGCGCTCGGCGCGGTCGGCGGTCCGCTGCTCGCCGGTGCCATCGGGCGCCACCGGCTCGGCTCCGGCGACTTCGTCTTCGCACACGGCGGCGCGGCCTTCGCGCTGATGCTGATCGGCGCCCTGCTGCTGCCCGTCGCGGTCATCGTGCTCGCCAAGACCGACGACCGGGCCGGTGTGCCGCTCCGGCGGGACCTGCGCGAGGCGCTGCGCGGCGGCGATCCCGCCGTCGCTCCCGCGGGGAACGGTTTCTTCCTCGCCCTGGAGGGTGGCGACGGAGCCGGGAAGTCCACCCAGGTCGAGGCGCTCGCCGAGTGGATCCGCGCCAAGGGCCACGAGGTGGTCGTGACCCGCGAACCGGGCGCCACCCCGGTCGGCAAGCGTCTGCGTTCGATCCTGCTCGACGTCTCGTCGGCCGGGCTGTCGAACCGGGCCGAGGCCCTGCTCTACGCCGCAGACCGGGCCGAGCACGTGGATTCCGTGGTCCGTCCCGCTCTGGAGCGCGGTGCGATCGTCATCTCGGACCGGTACATCGACTCCTCCGTCGCCTACCAGGGCGCCGGTCGTGACCTGGCTCCGACGGAGATCGCACGGATCTCCCGCTGGGCGACGAGCGGCCTCGTACCGCATCTGACGGTGCTTCTGGACGTCGACCCGGAGACCGCGCGGGAACGGTTCACCGAGGCCCCCGACCGCCTGGAGTCCGAGCCGGCCGAGTTCCACCGACGGGTGCGCTCGGGCTTCCTGACCCTCGCGGCCGCCGACCCGGCCCGCTACCTGGTGGTGGACGCCGGACAGGAACCCGAAGCGATCACCACGGTCGTACGGCACCGGCTCGACCACCTCCTGCCGCTCTCCGAGGCCGAGATCAAGGCCAAGGAGGAGGCGCGCAAGGCCGCCGAGGAGGAGGCCAGGCGCAAGGCGGAGGAAGAGGCCGCGCGCAAGGCCGAGGAGGAGCGGCTCGAGCGTGAGCGGCAGGCCCAGCTGGCCAAGCTCCGCGCCGAGGAGGAGGAGCGCAAGCGCCGCGAGGAGGAAGAGGCGCGGCAGCGCGAGGCCGAACGGCAGGCGGAGGAGGCCCGCCGGCGTGCTGAGGACGCCCGCCGCCGGGCGGAGGAGGAGCGTGCCCGCATCGAGGCCGAGGACCGGGCGCGCGAGGCCGAGCAGGAACGGCTGAGGCAACAGGCCCAGGAGGAGGCGAGGCTCCGCAAGGAGGCCGAGGAACTGCGCCTGGAGAAGCAGCGCAAGGCCGAGGAAGCGCTGATCCGCTCCGAGGAGTCGCGCCGCCGGGCCGAGGCCGAGGCAGCCGCGAGGGCCGAGGAGGAGGCTGCCGCGCGGCGCTCGCAGGACTCCGGACGGCCGGACCCGGGGGACTCCGGTCGCGGTTCCGCCGTGCCCGACAACGAGCTGACGGTCCCGACGCCGGTCGTGAACCCGAACGAGATCACCCAGCCGGTGCCGGTCGCCAGGCCGGACCGGCCGGAGCGCGACGCCGACGAGACCGCGGTGCTGCGGCCGGTGCGCGACGCGGACGAGACGGCGGTGCTGCGCCCGGTACGGGACGAGGCCCCCGCGGACCGTGTGCCGCCGGGCGTGTTCCGTGACGAGCGCCCCGCCTCCCCCGCCGAGGGTGAGAACGAGCGCACGCGTGAGCTGCCGCAGATCAGCGACGACCCCCGGGCCCGGCAGGCTGACCAGGAGGCGCGGGGCCGTCAGAAGCGGCCGCGCCCCGACTGGGCGGAGGAGACCCCGCTCGACGACCTGCCGTCCCTCGCCGACGAACTGCTCGGCGGGCACGACGACGACCAGGGCGACTCGGGCCGGGGCGGGCGCAGGCCGCGCCGCTGACGGCTCCGGGGCCCGGGGTCCGGCAGGACGACGTCGGGCGCCTGCCCGGGGACGAGTGAGCCGCGGTCGCACGTACGCGCGAGTCCGAGGACCGGTGACGCCGGGACTGTCAGACGCTTCCCGCACAATGGGGAGGTGCCGACAGCCCGGCGTTTCCGTGTCGGCACACGCGCCATCCCAGGTGTCGGCACACGAGCGACCACGTGTCGGCGCAGGTGCTCTGATACGCCACAGCACGCCATCGGAAGGGCGGTGACCATGACCGTATGGGACGACCTGGTCGGACAGGACCGGGTGCAGGAGCAGCTCGGCGCCGCCGCCCGGGACGCCGACGCGCTGGTGACCGCAGACTCCGAGGGGAAGGCGGTCCCGCCGGGATCGAAGATGACCCACGCCTGGCTGTTCACCGGACCTCCCGGTTCCGGTCGCTCTACGGCGGCCCGGGCCTTCGCAGCCGCTCTCCAGTGCACCAGCCCCGACCGCGCTCTCGGCGGCGCCCCGGGCTGCGGGTTCTGCGACGGCTGCCACACGGCGCTGATCGGTACCCATGCCGATGTCGAGGTGATCCGCACGGACCTGCTGTCCATCGGCGTGAAGGAGACCCGCGAGCTGGTCCGCCGCGCTCAGCTGTCCCCCGCCGTGGGCCGCTGGCAGGTCATCGTCATGGAGGACGCGGACAGGCTCACCGAGGGCGCGGGGAACGTCCTGCTGAAGGCCGTGGAGGAACCCGCGCCTCGTACGGTCTGGCTGCTCTGCGCGCCCTCCGTCGAGGACGTGCTGCCCACGATCCGCTCCCGGTGCCGCCACCTCACGCTGCGCACACCACCGGTGGAAGCGGTGGCCGATGTGCTGGTCCGGCGGGACGGGATCGACCCCGAGCGGGCGGTGTCCGCCGCCCGGGCCACCCAGGGACACATCGGCAGAGCGAGACGCCTCGCCACGGACGAGCGGGCCCGTGCCCGCCGGGCCGCGGTGCTGAAGGTCCCGCTGCGGGTACACGACGTGGGTGGCTGCCTCAAGGCCGCCCAGGAGCTGATCGACAATGCGACGGACGACGCGAAGCAGCTCGCGGAGGAGGTCGACGTCAAGGAGACGGACGATCTGAAGGCCGCGCTCGGCGCCGCCGCCGGCGGCCGGATGCCGCGTGGGACGGCGGGCGCGATGAAGGAGCTGGAGGACAGGCAGAAGCGGCGCAGGACGCGTACGCAGCGCGACAGCCTCGACCTCGCGCTCAGCGATCTCACCGGTTTCTACCGCGATGTGCTGGCCCTCCAGCTCGGTTCGGGGATCGCCCTGGCCAACACCGACGTACGCGACGCCCTCGACCGGGTCGCCGAGGATTCCACGGCCGAGCGCACCCTGCGCCGTATCGAGGCCGTGATCGCCTGCCGCCGCGCCCTCGACCGGAACGTCGCACCGCTGCTCGCGGTGGAGGCGATGACGGTGGCTCTCCGGGCGGGCTGACCACCGGGCGCACCGGCCCTGGGGCCAGGTCCGTCCCGGTCCGGTGGTCCGTAAGGCATCCGGCGCGCGCGAATTCACCCGTATGAGCAGGGAATCGGGCGAGTCGTCAGGTGGCGGCTACGCTCCGGGGATGGACTCCAGGCGCCTGCTCCGCACCTTCGCCACCGCGCTCGGCACTGCCGGCCTTCTCGTCTCCGGCTGCAGCAGCGGAGGTTCGGCGCCCAGCGCGTCGGCGACGGGATCAGCCGCGACGGAGGAGCTCCAGCCGTACTACAGCCAGAAGCTGCGCTGGCGGGACTGCGGCGTGGAGGGCTTCCAGTGCGCCACGATGAAGGCCCCGCTGGACTACGAGAAGCCAGGCGGCGGCGACATCGGCCTGGCCGTCTCCAGGAAGAAGGCCACCGGACCGGGCAAGCGCATCGGCTCGCTGCTGGTGAATCCCGGCGGCCCGGGCGGCTCGGCCATCGGCTACCTCCAGGGTTACGCGGCCATCGGCTACCCCGCACCGGTCCGCGCGCGGTACGACATGGTGGCCATCGATCCGAGGGGGGTGGCGCGCAGCGAACCGGTCGAGTGCCTCACCGGGAAACAGATGGACGCCTACACGCAGGTCGACCAGACCCCCGACGACGACGCCGAGGTCACGAAGCTGACCAAGGCCTTCGAGACGTTCGCGAACGGCTGCGAGAAGCGCTCCGGCGAGGTCCTCCCGCACGTCTCCACGGTCGAGACGGCCCGGGACATGGACATGCTGCGCTCGCTGCTCGGCGACGAGAAGCTCCACTACGTCGGAGCCTCGTACGGGACGTTCCTCGGCGCGACGTACGCCGACCTGTTCCCCTCCCGGGTGGGGCGCCTGGTCCTCGACGGGGCGATGGATCCCGCGCTCCCCGCGATCGACATCAACCGGGACCAGACGGCGGGCTTCGAGGCTGCCTTCCAGTCGTTCGCCGCCGACTGCGTGAAGCAGTCCGACTGCCCTCTGGGCGCGACATCCACGGCGGACGCGGCGGCCGAGCTGAAGAAGCTCTTCCGCGACCTGGACTCCGAGCCCGTCCCGACCGGTGAGAGCCGGAAGCTCACCGAGTCCCTGGGGACCACGGGTGTCATCGCCGCGATGTACGACGAGGGCGCCTGGTCGCAGCTCCGCGAGGCGATCGCCGGTGCGCAGCGCGGCGACGGATCCGGTCTTCTCGCGCTGGCCGACAGCTACTACGAGCGTGACCCCAGCGGTAAGTACGCCAATCTGATGTTCGCGAACGCCGCCGTGAACTGTCTGGACCTGGCGCCCGCCTTCACCGGACCCGAGGCGGTGGAGAAGGCGCTCCCGGAGTTCGAGAAGGCGTCCCCCGTCTTCGGCGAGGGATTCGCCTGGGCGGCCCTGAACTGCACCTCCTGGCCCGTCGAGCCCACGGGCAGCCCGCACCGCACGGACGCCGAGGGCGCCGCCCCGATCGTCGTGGTCGGCACCACCCGCGACCCGGCCACTCCCTACAAGTGGGCCGAGTCCCTCGCGGAGCAGCTCTCCTCCGGCTCCCTGCTGACGTACGAGGGCGACGGGCACACGGCGTACGGCCGGGGCAGTGACTGCATCGACACCGCGATCAACACCTACCTCCTGGACGGCACCCCGCCGAAGAACGGCAAGAAGTGCAGCTGACCTGCGGGGACGGCGGAGCCGGAGGGTGGTACGGAGCACTCCCGGAAACTGTGTAGACTTGGCGTCGCTGCTGATCGCACCATGGTGTGGCAGGGCGTGCCGCCTTAGCTCAGATGGCCAGAGCAACGCACTCGTAATGCGTAGGTCTCGGGTTCGAATCCCGAAGGCGGCTCTGTGGAAGCCCCAGGACTCACTCGCCGTGACCTGGGGCTTTTGCTTTTGTTGGATGCGGCGACGCCGTCGGGTTTGACCACCGCTTCGCTGTGAATCGCGGGGCAATCCCCCTAGAGCGCCGGGGCGGCGGGTGCGGCTCCGGAATCGTCTCCGGTCTCGCGGGTGGACAGGGTGAAGGCCAGGACCATGGACACGATCCAGAACACCCCGGTGAACGCCCCGAGCGCGCTGGTCAGGACGACCCACCCCAGCTTCTCCACGCCCCTGCGGCGCGCGACGAGCGTCGGCACGCAGAGCAGGACGAACGACACCAGCAGCAGGACGAGTACCTCGACGGGCCCCAGGTTCGAAAGCATGTGCGCATGCTACCGGTCGATCATGGCAACGGAGTTGGCTTGTTCGCCGGGCGCGGAGGCTCCGCGGCGCGGGGCGGATCGCCGCCCGGCGCCGGACGGTAGCCGTCGGTCACGACTTCTCGGAGGCGACTCCGCCGATCTGAATGTACGAGCCCAACTTCAGGGTGTAGCCCCTGAACTCGATCCAGCGGTTCTCGGGGAAGTCGAGGTTGCGTTGCACGTCGCCTCCGCCTTGTAGGCAGGTCCTATGCAGCTGGCTCTCTGGTCTCAGTTGTGGTCTCGATGCCCGCGCGATCCGTGAGCGTCCGCCACCATCCGTGATGGTGGAAGTAAGCGCCCGACCAGCCAATACGGGTAGCGGGACGGACAGCAGTGGACGCCCACGGAACAAGATCGGACAACTCGTAATGCGTAGGTTTCGGGTTCGAATCCCGAAGGCGGCTCAGTTGAACCCCAGGTTGGGTATCTGGCCTGGGGTTTCTGCTATCGGTGCACGGTTGTCGACGCACCACGAGTCCTGGGTGGATCGGACAGGTGCGACCTGCGCATTGCCCTGTGTATCCGGCGGAGGCCGCCCGGACTCCCCTGCCGGTTCTTGATCTGCCTGCCGGACGTCCCGGCTCACGCGCCGCCCGCCGCCCACGCCGCCCACGGGCTGTCCCGCAACCCCTGGTGACCGTGACGCCCGGCTACGGCGCAGATCCAGGTGTTCGTGCCCGGTGGCGCGCAGCCCACCGACGTCCTCGCCTCGTCCCAGCCGCTGGACCTGCTGCTCCTGGAACGTTCGGCCCGGGTCAGCTACGTCTACCAGGACAGCATCCGCAACGACCGGCCCACCAGTGAGTACGCGCAGTGGCTGGTCGAGCGGGGAGCTGAGGTCAGGACGGTTCCGCATCTGCCGCTCCGGATGATCATCTGGGATCGGCGCACGGCGCTCGTGCCGATCGACCCGGCCGCACCGGACGCGGGAGCCTTCCTGCTGTCGAGCCCGGGGCCGGTGGCCGCGCTGCAGTCCTTGTTCGAGCAGGTATGGCAACGGGGAGCGCGGTTCGGAGAGGAGCGGGACCGGGAGCGGGACGGGGCGCTCGCCGACCAGGAGAGCGCGGTGCTCGGACTGCTCGCGGCCGGTCTCACCGACGAGGTGATCGCCCGCAAGCTCGGGGTGTCGGTGCGCACCAGTCGGCGGTGACAGCCGCGCTGATGAGCCGTCTGGGCGCGCGCAGCCGGTTCCAGTTGGGTGCGCTGGCGGCCGAGCGTGGCTGGCTCGTCGGCTGAGCGGACCCGGACCCGGGCGTTCCGTGACGCTGCCCCGGAAAGTCAGCCCCGCAGGTAGGCCAGGACGGCCAGTACCCGGCGGTTGGTGGCCTCGGACAGGCTCAGGTCGAGTTTGGTGAGGATGGAGCCGAAGTGCTTGCTGACGGTGCCTTCGCTGACGTGCAGGGACGCGGCGACGGACGCGTTGGACTGGCCCTCGGCCATCAGTGCGAGGACCTCCTGCTCGCGGGGGGTCAGTTTGGCCAGCGGGTCGCGGCGGTGGCGCAGGAGTTGGCGGACCACTTCGGGGTCGACGACGGTGGCGCCGGCGGCCACCCGCTCGAGTGCTTGCACGAACTCCTCGACATCGCCGACGCGTTCCTTGAGGAGGTAGCCGACGTGGGTGCCGTCGGAGGAATCGAGCAGCTCCTCGGCGTAGGCGCGCTGGACGTACTGGCTGAGGACGAGGATGGGCAGCCGGGGGTTCTTCTCGCGCAGCCGCAGCGCGGCCCTCAGCCCTTCGTCGGAGAAGCCGGGAGGCATCCGTACATCGGTGACGACGATGTCGGGGTCGTGCTCCGCGACGGCTGCCATGAGTTCGTCGGCCGTGCCGACACCGGCGAGGACCTGGTGGCCGAAGCGCTCCATGATCCCGACGAGGCCCTCCCGCAGCAGCACGCTGTCCTCGGCCAACACGATGCGCAACATCTGGTTCCTCTATCGGGCTATCGGGCCGGCGGGGCGTCGAGTCGGCGGTCCGGAGCCGGGGTGCAGGGCACGAGGAGGCGGAAGACCGTGGGCCCGCCGGACGGTGAGGACACTAGCAAATGCCCGCCCAGGACCGAGATGCGATCCGCGACCCCCTCCAGCCCCGTACCGTCGGCCTCGTCCGCGCCCCCCACGCCGTCATCCCTTACGCGGATGACGAGTTGGCCTCCGTCGACGCGGGCCTCGACGGCGGCCCGGGTGGCCCGGCTGTGCTTGGCGACGTTCGCCAGCGCCTCGCACACCGCGAAGTAGACGGCGGACTCGACCGCTTCGAGGAACCGGTGGGGCAGGTCGAGGTCGAGGTCGACGGGTACCGGGGACCGGTCGGCTACGTCCTCGATGGCCGCGGCCAGACCCCGGTCGGTGAGGACCCGGGGATGGATGCCCTGGATCAGCTCCCGCAGCTCGACCAGGGCGGCCTGGGCATCGCCGTGGGCTTGGGCCAGGAGCCCGGCGAGGGGTTCCTCGCGGGCGTCGAGGCGGGCCAGGCCCAACCGCATCGTCAGGGAGACCAGCCGCTGCTGGGCGCCGTCGTGGAGATCCCGTTCGATGCGGCGGCGTTCGGCCTCGAAGGCGGTCACCAGGCGCATCCGGGACCGGCTCAACTCCTTGACGCGCAGATCGTCCTGGGAGAGGGACACGTCCAGCAGGAGGCGGGTGAGCTGGGCGCGTCCCACGGCGAGCAGGCCGAGCGGGTAGGCCAGCAGCGGGAGCAGGAGCAGCCCGGCCAGGGCGACGGCGAACGCCGCCGGATAGGAGTGCACCAGCCACAGCTTGATGACCCGTGCCTCCTCGCCTCCGCCGGCCGTGGCCATGACCAGGGGGGTGGAGATCAGTCCCCCGCTCACACCGAGGACCGTGCCGATGACCGCCGCCTCCAGGGGCCACAGGAGGCAGCCGAACAGGAGGGCGTAACCCAACTCCCGCCAGGTGGAACGCTCCTGCAGGCGGGTGCGCAGCCAAGCGGCGGGCCCGGTCCGCGGCGGGTTCCGGTGGGCGTCGGCCAGCGGCACGGCCGGATCGATCAGGCGCAGCCGGCGCCGCTCCACATGCGCGACCGGCAGCCCGACGAGGACCAGTGTCAGCAGGAGAGGCACCCCGACGAGGACCACGGTCAGCAGGCTGCCGGCCAGCGCGAGGACGAGCAGACAGGCCAGCAGAGCGGCGCCCAGGGGCACGCTGGTCAGGAAGTACAGGGCGCAGCGCCACGGCCAGCCGCTCCGGAGGTACCGGCGCTGGTGCAGGGCCTGCCAGAGGCTGGGTGAGTGCATGGGGGCACGATATGAGGCCCGTATCGCGCGGACCACCCAGCCAGCTCCACCATCGAACCGGTAGCGGGCTCCCCGTAAGGACGGCCACCAGGTGCAATGTGCGCGGGGGGTGCCGTGGGGTCGGATGGGGGCAGTGGGCAGCCGCCCGCTCCTGTACGAGGGGGAGGGGACCCGGATGTTCTCGCCGGAGGCCATGCTCGCGGTCGTGCCCGTCTGGCTGACGCTGGTGATCGTGTTCCTGCTGCCCGCGGTGGAGCCCGCGGTGCCGGTGGTGGGCATGTTGTTCCCTTCGCAGACCGCCCTGGTGGCGAGCGGGGTACTCGTGCACCATGGGGTGCTGGCGGTGGCGGGGGTGTTCGCGCCGGCGGTGGCCGGGGCGCTGGCGGGCAATGTGCTCGGGTTCGGGGTGGGCCGGCGCTGGGGCGACCGGCTGGAGGGTGCCCTCCCCGGGAGGCTCACCGGCTCGCGGTCCTACCGGCTGGCGCTAGCCACGGTGGGCGCCCGGCACGGCCGGGCCGTGCTGCTCGGCCGGTTCAACGGGGGCCTGCGCACCCTGGTTCCGGCGCTGTGCGGCTCCGTGCAGGTGCCGTGGCGGCCGTTCCTGGGCTGGTCGGTGCCGGCCGCACTGTTGTGGGCGCCCTGCTGTGTGGGACTCGGGCTGCTCGCCGGGAGCTCCTAGGAGAAGTGGGGCGGTTCGGGTGTGCTGGCCTGCGCGTCGGTCGTGCTGCTGCTGACCACGTCGCTGCCGTTGCTGTTCACCGCCCGCAGTGAGCACGCCCGGGCCGCCCGGGCCGACCGGGCCGCCCGGGCCGGAGAGGGGCCAGCCCAGGGCCCCTCGGGCGGGCCCGCCGTGGCAGTCGGCGACGCCCGGGTCACAGCCGCTCGGCGAGGAAGCGCACCAGCGCCTCTTCCTGTGGGACCAGGTAGAAGTGGTCCCCGGGGAACAGCCGGTGCTCGTACGACGCTGTAGTCAGCGCCGACCAGGACAGCAGTTCGGGGAGGGTGCAGCCCGGGTCGTCCGTGCCGCCGACGGCCGTCACCGGAGCGCTCAGCGGGGTCACGTCGAGAGGCCGGTAGGACTCGATGATCCGGAAGTCGCCGCGCAGCGACGGCAGCAGCAGCGGACGCAGGTCCGGGTCGTCGTAGACGACGGAGCCCACGTCGCCGAGCCGGCGGGCCGCGGCCACCAGGCGCTCGTCGTCGAGCAGGTGCAGGGTGCCGCCGGCCCGCTCGGTGTGCGGGGCTCCCCGGCCCGAGACGACGACCCGTTCGGCGACGACGCCGTGGCGGTCCTCGAGGCGGCGGGCCACCTCGTAGGCGACGGCCGACCCGAGACTGTGGCCGAAGAGGGCCACGGGGACGTCGAGTTCGGGCTCCAGCGCACCGGTGACCGCGTCTGCCAGCTCCGTCATGGACGAGGCGCATGGCTCGCCGAACCGTTCCTGGCGGCCGGGGTACTGGGTGGCCAGCACCTCCACCCCGCCCGGCAGGAGACCCGCCCAGCCGTGGAACAGCGTCGCGGTGCCCCCGGCGTGCGGCAGGCAGACCAGGCGCAGCCGGGGCGCCCCGCTTCGCACCGGGTACCTCCGGAACCACTTTCCCTCGGTTGCTCTGCTGATGACCGTCATTCCGAGCCGCCCTCCCGCCACCCGCGGTGGCCGTGTCCGTCCCTCCATGGTGCGGGCCGGTGCCGCGGCGATCCGACCGGGCCGGCGGCAGGAGCCTGCCCACGCAAGTTCCTGTCGCCCGCGGGTACTGCCTTTTCCTGCCCGGAGCGGCCACCGTGCGCAGAAGGGTGGAGCTATCTCCACCCCGAAGACTCCGCCCGGCTGCGATGTGCGCCAGTTCCGGGCCCGATTGAGTGGACACCATGAATCAAGCAGCCGTCCGACTTCGTTCGGTCACTCGCTCCTACGGCAAGGGCGCCGGTGCCGTGACCGCGCTGGACAACGTCTCCCTGGACATCCCCCGGGGTACGTTCACCGCCGTCATGGGGCCCTCGGGCTCCGGCAAGTCGACCTTCCTTCAGTGCACCGCGGGCCTGGACCGGCCCTCCAGCGGCCAGGTGCTTCTCGGGGAGACCGACCTGAGCAGGCTGAGCGAGAAGAAGCTCACGCTTCTGCGGCGGGACCGCATCGGCTTCGTCTTCCAGGCGTTCAACCTGCTGCCCGCGCTGACCGCCGAGCAGAACGTGGCGCTGCCGCTGCGGCTCGCCGGCCGCCGCCCCAGCCGGAGCGACGTCCTGGACGTGCTGGAGAAGGTGGGCCTGCGGGAGCGGGCCGGGCACCGGCCCAGTGAGATGTCCGGCGGCCAGCAGCAGCGGGTGGCGCTCGCCCGCGCCTTGGTCACCCGGCCGGAGGTGCTCTTCGGTGACGAACCGACCGGCGCCCTGGACACCACCACCAGCCGTGAAGTGCTCACGCTGCTGCGGCAGATGGTCGACCAGGGACAGACCGTCATCATGGTGACGCACGACCCGGTGGCCGCCTCCTTCGCGGACCGGGTTCTGTTCCTCACCGACGGCCGGGTCCACGACGAGCTGTTCGCCCCGACGGCCGAGCAGGTCGCCGCGCACATGACCGGACTGGTGGCCCTCCCGTGCTGAAGCTCGCTCTCCAGGGAATGCGGACCCGCTGGGTCACGTTCATCGGCTCGTTCATCGCCCTCGCCCTCGGCGTCGGCCTCATCGCCACCACGGGGCTCGCCCTCGCGGCGACCTTCAGCGCTCCGGACCGAGGGCCCGAGCGGCTCGTGAAGGCACCGGTCGTCGTGAAGACCTCCGACCTCGTCCGGGCTGACACACCCATCGGGGAACGCACGCAGACGATCACCGACCCCGCGGCGGTCCCGGCCGCCGTCACCGAGAAGCTCGCGGCGCTCGGCGAGGTCGTCGAGGACCGCAGCTTCCCCGTGTCGGGCCCTGGACTCGGCGAGGACACGGTCGGCCACCCGTGGTCGGTCGCCGCGCTCACCCCCTACACACTCACCACCGGACGCGCCCCCTCAGCGCCCGGCGAGGCCGTCGCCACCGGGGACGCGCTGCGGCCCGGCACCCGGGTGCAGGCCGCCACCGTCCGCGGGTCCGAGCAGATCACCGTCGTCGGGACGGTGGCGTCGGCCGGATTCGAGAACGCGCTGTTCTTCACCGACGCCGAGGCCGCGCGGATCTCCCCCGACGTGGACGCCGTCGCCGTGGACGCCCCGGCCGACCTGGTCGAGGCGGCCGTGGGCGCCGGGTTCGACGTGCTGACCGGCGACGAACGCCGGCGCGCCGACCCCGACCCCGACCGTGACGAGGAGGCCCTGGTCTCGGTGAACGCGCTCCTCGGCACGGCCGCGGGCGTCACCGGCTTCGTCTCGGTGTTCGTCGTCGCCTCGACCTTCTCCTTCGCGGTCGCCCAGCGACGCCGGGAGTTCGGCCTGCTGCGCACCGCCGGTGCCACCCCCTCCCAGGTGCGGCGGATGGTGTTCATCGAGGCGTTCGTCATCGGTGTGCTCGCCTCGGCGGCCGGCTGCTGGCTCGGCGCGGCGGGGGCGCCCCGGCTCGCCACCTGGATGGCCGACGCCGGCATCGCCCCCGCCTGGTTCCGGATCGGCGAGCAGACGTGGCCGCTGCACACCGCCTTCTGGACGGGCCTGTTCGTCGCCCTGAGCGGGGTGGTCGTCTCGTCGTGGCGGGCCGGCCGGGTCGGTCCGACGGAGGCGCTGCGCGAGTCGGCGGTCGACGCCCGGGCGATGCCGGTGAGCCGCTGGCTGATCGGCGGCGCGGTCCTCGCGACCGGCCTCGGGCTGCTCTCCATGGCCCTGCTGGACAGCCCGGGCGACGTCCTGAAGCGCAAGACGTACATCACTCAGCCGATGCTGCTGATCGTCGGGTTCGCCCTGTTCGCGCCGGTCCTGGTCAAGCCGCTGACCCGGCTGCTGACCTGGCTGCCGGCCCGACTTCCCGGCGCGACCGGCATGCTGGCCCGGGAGAACGCGTCCGCCGGGGTCCGCAGGACCGCCGCCGTGGCCGCCCCGGTCATCATCACGGTGGCCCTCGCCGCTTCGCTGATGGGCACCACGGCCACGATCAGCGAGGCCAAGGCCGGCGAGGCGCGGGAGCAGATCACCGCGGACCTGATCGCCACGGCGGGCGGGGAGGGCCGCGCGCTGCCCGACGAGTTCGTCCGGCGCGCCGAGGCCGTCCCCGGCGTGACCGTCAGCGCCACCCGGTCCACCGGGGTGACCGTCCTGGAGGAGGGGGTCGCCCTCGTCAAGTCCGAGGCAAAGGCGGTCGATCCGAAGGCGCACGCGGCCGTCTCCCACCTGCCGGTCGTCGCGGGCCGTCTCGCCGACCTCGACGACGACAGCATCGTCGTCAACGAGGAGTGGCTGACCATGAAGGTGGGGGACACCGTCTCCGTCTGGCTCGGCGACGGCCGCAAGGCGGACCTGCGCATCGCGGCGGTGCTCTCCACCGGCACCGGCAGCAACGGCGTCTACCTCACCGAGCGCAACGCCGCCGGCGCCCCCGTCGACCGCGTCGACCTCGCGCTGCCCCGGGACGGCTCGGACAGTGCGGCGGCCGCGCTCGGCGCCGCCGCGAAAGAGACCGGCGTCCAGCTCCTGACGGGCGACCGGTGGGTCGAGGCCCACTACCCGCGCTCCAGCGAGAACACCCGGCTCGGGCTGTGGATGATCCTCGGCATCGCCCTGGTCTACACGGGCATCGCGCTCGCCAACACCCTGATGATGGCGACCTCGGACCGGGTCCGCGACCTCGCCTCGCTGCGTCTGACGGGCGCCACGAAGGGGCAGGTGCTGCGGCTCGTCGGGGTCGAGGCCCTGGTGGTGGTCGCCGTCGGCGCGGTGCTCGGGGCGGTGATCGCCGGGGTGAACCTGCTCGGTGTGTGGAGCGCCCTCGGCCTGCTCGACGTGTGGTCCGACGTCGTCGTGCCCTGGGGCACGGTCGCCGCGGTGATCGGCGCGAGCGCCCTGCTCGCGACCGTGGCCTCCGTGCTGCCCGCGTCGTTCGCGCTGCGCGTCCGGCCGGTCGAACTGGCGGGCATGCGCGAGTGACGGCCCTGCCGGCGGGGTCGGGCCGACCGGGATTGCCCGGCGCGCCTGGCCCCGCCGCCGGGCCGCGAGGCCGCGAGCCGCGATGGCGCGGGACGGGTGGTTACCGTCCCAGGGCTGCGATGACCTCGGTCGAGGTCAGGGGGATGGAGAACATCGGGTAGTCGTACGCCAGCGCGTTGTCGTGCTCCTCCTGGGACGTGGCGGCCACGCAGTCCGGCAGGGTGACGACCCGGTAGCCGTTCTCGTACCCGGTGCGCATGGTCGATTCCACACAGCAGTTGGTGAGGAAGCCGCCGAGGATGATCGTGTCGATCCCCTTGCTGCGCAGGATGAAGTCGAGGTTGGTGCTGGCGAAGGTGTCGAGGCCCCGCTTGCCCTCGATGACGATGTCGCCCTCGGCCGGTGCGAGGTCGTCCACGATGGCGGCGCCCCAGGTGCCCTTGACGAAGGCCGATCCGTCCACGACCCCCTTGAGGATGCCGTAGGGGGTCCGGGAGAGCTCGCCGTACCCGGGGGCGAAGGTGATGGGGGCGTGCATGACGGTGACCCCGGCGGCGCGTGCCTCCCGGACCAGTTCCACGGTGTTCGCGAGCATCCCGGTCTTCTCCATGACCGCGGCCACCGCGCCGTTGAGCACCCCTCCTTCGCTGGTGAAGTCGTTCTGGTACTCGATCAGGACGAGTGCGGTCTTGGCAGGGTCGCAGCGGAAGGCATCGGACATGTCTGCTCCTGGGAGGCTTGGACGCGTCAACGGCGGACTGGTGCCGCGTCAGGCGGGATACGCCGATGGGGCGGACGTCGCCGGACGCGGCACAAGCATGCCGGGTGGAGGGCCTGTTCACCGCCGACCGCCACGGCCTGAGCCCCCCGTGTGCGCCTTTGCCCCCGCCTCGCGCCCGCGCCGGTGCGAGGCGGGGGCCACGAAAGCCGTGCCTGCGTGCCCGCACCCTTCGCGACGGACAGGTGCGTCGTCGGCCGGGGGAGCCGAGGTGGGCGCCGCCGCCCCGCCGTTCACCGGGTCGTCCGCGTCCTCAGAGCGGCATCTCGAAGTGCACCGTGGAGACCCCTGGGCCGTGTTCGCCGGTGGTGCGGGCGTCGAAGATCTCCTTGGCCAGGCCGCGCCAGAAGGGTCCGGTGCCCTCGATGTCGACATTGGTGTGCAGGTAGAGGGACTCGTAGCCGGGGGTGTCCGCGACGAAGTCGCGGGCGGTTTCGACCAGGGTGCGGGCGAGGCCGCGGCGCCGGTGCCCTGGCTGGACGTAGACGCGGACCAGTTGGGCGGTGGTGTCGCCCGCGTAGCGCTCGGCGAGCAGGCGCGGGTGCGGCGGATGGGAGGGGCCGCCGGACTTCACCCCGGTGGTGGCGACGACCTCGCCCTGTTGCACGGCGACCAGCAGCAGGTGCCTCGGGTTGTCGAGGAAGGTGCCCTCGATATCCACCACGTCGCCGTGCCACTGCGGCGTGTATCCGTAGCCGAAGTCGCGGTAGAAGGTGTCGAGCATGACGCGGCGCGCGCCACCGACGTCGTCGGGGGTCGCGGGGCGCACGGTGTAGCCCTGGGGAGCGCTGTGGGGCACTGGGGATCCTCGCTGTTCGCATGGGGCCGGGCGTGTGGTGCGGCGGCACCGGTGAGGTGGCGGGACCCGTGGTGCGGCGCCGGATCCCGCCACTGTAGCTAAATGAAAATCTTTTTCAACAATGCTTCGGGTAGCGGGGTGCCCGGGTCAGGGCACCGCGGGCAGTCCCGGACCCGTGCAGCGCACGTCGGCCGCCGGGACCTCGCCGTCGAGGAGGTACGCGGCGACGGTGTCGTCCACGCAGGGGTTGCCCCGGCTGGCGAAGACGCCGTGGGAGTAGTCGTTCTCCAGGGTGACCAGGCGGGATCCGGGCAGTTTCCGGTCGAGTTCACGCGCGCCCTCGACGGGTGTCACGGGGTCGTGCGCGGAGGCGACCAGCAGTACGGGCGGCGCGTCCGGGCTGCCCAGCGGTGTGCGGCGGTCGGGCCGGTGGTGCCAGTAGGCGCAGGTGGAGGCCTCCATGCCGGTGAGTACCGGTTGGGGGTCGATCCGGCGTGTGGCGCGGATGTCCGCGAGGATGCGGCCGGGTGCCGGGCCCGGTCCGTCGGCGCACTTCACGATGCGGTTGGCCGCCTCGTAGTTGCGTGAGTCGGGGGAGCTGAAGTCGTCCTCCGGGCGGAGGCCCTCGACCCCACCGTCGCGGAGGTAGTCGCCGAGGCCTTCGGCGAGGCCGGCCCAGCGTTCCGTGCGGCCGAGGGCACGGTACACCGCGCGGTCGAACTCCGAGGGCCCGAAGCCGTCCACGGGGTGGGCCGCGAGCCCTTCGCGTACGCGGGTGTAGGCGCCGCGGACGGCCCGGGCGTCACCGCCGAGGCCGAAGTGGTCCGGGTGGCCGGCGGTCCAGGCGAAGAAGGTGTCCCGCTGGCGCAGGAGTGCCCGGCTCTGTGTCACGTCGAAGTCGTACCAGTCCCAGGGGCCGACGACGCTGTCCAGGACCATGCGACCGGTGCGGTGCGGGAAGAGCGCCGCGTAGGCGGCGCCGAGGTAGGTGCCGTAGGAGACGCCCAGGAGGTTGGTGCGCTGCTCGCCGAGGGCGGCGCGTATCGCGTCCATGTCGCGGGCGGTCTGCTCGGTGGACATGTACGGCAGTTCGTCGCCCGTCTCCGCCGCACAGTCGTCGGCCATGCTCCGCAGCGAGCCCAGCAGGGCCCGCTCCTGTGCGGGTCCGGCGGGTACGGGGTCGGCGCCCGGACTGTCGAAGAGGCCGCCCATCGCACCGCATCCGACGGGTGTCGACTCCCCGACTCCGCGCGGGTCGAAGCCGATGACGTCGTACGAACGGCGGACGGATGCAGGGAGTTTGGCGCGCTTGGTGACCGCGTAGGGCAGTCCGGAGCCGCCGGGGCCGCCCGGGTTGACCAGCAGGACGCCGCGCCGCTCCGAGGGGGTGCCCGAGGCGCGTATTCGGGAGACGGCTATCTCGATACGAGGACCCGACGGCCGCTCCCAGTTCAGCGGGACGCTCAGCCGCGCGCACTCCACGTGGTCGGGGGCCGGCGGTTCGGGCATGGAGTCGGGGCAGGCGGCGAAGCGCGGCGCGGAAGGCCGCGTGGCGGTGACCTGGGCGGTCGCGGCCGCCGGGGTGACGGAGGTGGCGATCGCCGTCAGGGCGCAGAGCAGCGCCCCTCGGCGCGCGGATGAGTTCACGTTGTCGCTTCCGGTGGTGAGAGAAGGGCGGCTTCGAAACAAGCACATGACAATGAAAATGATTACCGATAACGTGGCCACGGCAAAACCGGCCCGCCCTCCCGTCAGGGCTCGGCCGGGGCTGTCCTGTCTCTGAACCCCGCACGAGGAAAAGGGGAGTTGTGGCACATCTGTTGGTGGTCGAGAGCTGGGTCGGATCGATGAGCAGGCTGCTGCCGAGATCGATCCGGGAGGGCGGACACGAGTTCACCTTCCTCACCCGTGACCTGCACCACTACCTGCGCTCCGCTCCCGAGGGCACCGCCCACCCGCTGCTGGGGGCGCGGAACGTGATCACCGCGGAGACCAACGACGTCGACGCGCTGCTGCCCGAGGTGGAGCGGCTGCACGCCGCGCTCCGCTTCGACGGGGTGGTCACGTCCTGCGACTACTACCTCCCGACGGTCGCGCGGATCGCCGAAAGGCTCCAACTGCCCGGTCCGAGGGCGGAATCGGTGGAGAACGCCTGCCGCAAGGACACCACCCGCCGGGTCCTCGCGGAGGCGGGTGTCCCCGGGCCGCGGTTCGCGGTGCACCAGGAGTGGCACGACATCGCCCGTGCCGCCCGCGAGGAGGTCGGCTATCCCCTGGTGGTGAAGCCGGTCGACCTGTGCGCGGGCATGTTCGTGCGGCGCGTCGACGACGAGGCCCAACTCGCGGCCGCCGTGGAGGCGCTGGAGGGGTTCCCGGTCAACGCGCGCGGGCAGCGCAGGTCTCCGTCGGTGCTCCTGGAGGAGATGCTCGACGGCCTTGAGGTCAGCGTCGAGACGGTGTCGCACGCGGGCACGGTCCACGTGGTCGGGGTGACCGACAAGAGCGTGGGCGGCGCGCCCGCGTTCATCGAGACCGGGCACATGTTCCCCGCCGCGCTCACGGGAGGGGAGACCGAGGCCGCCGAGCAGACGGCCTCGGCCGCGCTCAAGGCCCTCGGGCTGGTCGACGGGGTGGTGGCGCACACCGAGATCAAACTGACCTCCGCCGGCCCGCGGGTGGTCGAGGTCAACCCGAGGCCCGCGGGCAACCGCATCACCGAACTCGTCCGGCATGTCACCGGCATCGACCTGGCCGCGGCCTTCGTGGAGGTCGCTCTCGGCCACGCGCCCGACCTGCGGCGCGGCGACACCGGGCTGCGCAGCGCGGCCATCGGTTTCCTGGTCCCCGACCGGACGGGCACCCTGGAGGCGCTCGACGGCGGAGGGATGCGGGACGAGCCGGGGGTGCTGGAGGTCCAGCTCTCCGAGCCCGGACGGCAGGTGAAGGCGGCCGGCAGCAACAACGAGTACCTCGGCCACGTCATGGCGGGAGACCCGGCGGGAGCCGGGGCCCGCGACCGGGTCGAGTCGCTGCTCGACCGGGTGCGCTCCGGGCTGGTGATCCGATGACTTCGGCCATACCGGCGAACGTGACCGCCACGTCGTACGGGGAACTCCTGGACCGGGCGCTCGCGGGTGAACTCGGCCCCGATCCGGCCGCACTGCGCATCGCCGTCGCCTTCACCACCCGGCAGGCGGTCCGGCACGACGGACGTGGCACCGGCTACCGCAACGAGGTGCTCAGCCTGCGCCTGGCGGAGGCCGTCGGCTCCTGTGCGGTCGAGCCCGGCGCCCTGCCGGACAGCACGGTGGAGGAGTGCGTCGACGCCGACGTGGCCCGGCTGCTGCGGCACCCGCTGGAAGCGGTACGGGTGGCGGCGCTCGACGCCTATCTTGCGTACGCCTTCCCGCACACCCCCGGCAACGGGGCCGAGCCGGTCCCGCTTCCCGGCGGTTCGTCGCTGGTGAAGTCGCGCGCCCGGGCGAAGGCCGTCGTGGAGCTGCTCGATCTGCCGGCCGGCTCCACGGTCCTGCTGGTCGGGGTGGTGAACTCGCTGCTGGAGGCACTGCGGGCGCGCGGACTCACGGCCATCGCCTGCGACCTCAAGGGCGGCGAGACCGAGACCGGGGAGCCCGTCGCCACCGACGCGCTCACCGAGGCCGGGCGGTGCGACGCCCTGCTGGTGTCCGGCATGACGCTGGGCAACGGCACCTTCGAGCCGCTGCGGCTCCACGCGCTGGAGCACGGAAAGCAGCTGGTGATGTTCGCCCAGACCGGCAGCGCCGTGCTGCCCCGTCTGCTGGGCCAGGGGGTCAGCGCGGTGTGCGCGGAACCGTACCCCTTCTTCTGGCTCGACGGCGGCCCCGGGACCATTCACCGCTACCGCGGCAGCTGTACGGGCGGAGGCCCCCGATGACGACAGCGACGACGACCACGAAGGCCGCGGCCGTCCGGACGGTCGCCCGCCCGGAACTGCTCACCCTCCTCGGCCGGACGCCCCTGGTGCGTATCACCGCCGGGCTGCCAGGGCCTCACCCCGGCTTCTGGGCCAAGCTCGAAGGGCTCGCCGCCGGCGGGATGAAGGCCCGTGCCGCGGTGTCGATGCTGCTCGGCGCGCGGGAACGCGGTGAGCTGCGGCCCGGGGCACCGGTGGTGGAGTCCACCTCGGGCACCCTGGGCATCGGGCTCGCCTTCGCCGGACAGGCCCTCGGCCATCCCGTGGTGCTGGTGGGTGACAGCGAACTCGAACCGTCCATGCGCCAGTTGCTCCGTTCGCACGGGGTGCGCCTGGAACTGGTGGACCGGCCGGCACCGCAGGGCGGCTGGCAGGCGGCGCGCCTGGCCAGGCTGCGCGACCTGCTCGCGGAACTGCCCGGTGCCTACTGGCCCGATCAGTACAACAACCCCGACAACAGCACCGGTTACGCCTCGCTCGCAGCTGAGGTCATCGCCCGGCTGGACCACCTGGACGTCCTGGTGTGCAGCGTCGGCACCGGTGGCCACAGCGGCGGGATCATCGGTCCGCTGCGCCGCCGCTGGCCCGCGCTGCGCATGATCGGCGTAGACGCCACCGGCTCGACCATCTTCGGCCAGCCCGCCAGGCCCCGGCTGATGCGCGGCCTGGGCAGCAGCATCCATCCGCGCAACGTCGCCTACGGCGCGTTCGACGAGGTGCACTGGGTCGGCCCGGCAGAGGCCGTGGACAGCTGCCGCCGTCTCGCCCGGGAGAGCTTCGTCAGCGGCGGCTGGAGCACCGGGGCGGTCGCCCGCGTCGCCGCCTGGGCCGCCCGGGTCCACCCGGGCGCGCAGGTGGCCACCGTCTTCCCCGACGGGCCGCACCGCTACCTCGGCACCGTCTACGACGAGGACTTCGCGGCCGCCCACGGACTCGAGCCGTCGTCCGCCGCCCACCGGCCCATGGAGATCCCGTACCCGCAGGCGGCCGAGGCCACCGGCTGGGCGCGGTGCGTCCGTGTGGCCGACCCGCTTGCCGTCCGTCGTCCGGCCACCTCACAGGAGAGGAAGACGTGAAGGCCACCCTGCGCACCGTACGACTGGACCTCGCCGAGCCACTGCGTATCTCGCGCTCCACCATGTCCGCGCGGGAAGCCGTGTGGCTCACCGTCGAACACGACGGCGCCGCCGGTCACGGCGAGGCCGTCACCAGCGTCTACTACGGCCTCGACGCCGCCACCCTGGACCGGCTGCTGCACGCGGCGGGGACGGGACTCGCCCGCTTCCCCGACCCGGAGAGCGCCCTGGAGGCCCTCCGGGAGGAGGAGCCGGGAGCTGACGGGACACCGCCGGCGGTGACCGCCGCCGTCGAGTCGGCGCTGCTCGACCTCGTCGGCAAGCGGGCGGGCATCCCCGTGCACCGGCTGCTCGGCGCCGATCAGGCACCCGAAGTGGCCACCGCCCGCACCATCGGCATCACCTCCGCGACGCACGCGGCGGCCGAGGCCCGACGTCTCGCCGCGAACGGTTTCTCGGTCATCAAGGTCAAGGCGGGCGCGCCCGATCCGGAGGAGGACCTGGAGCGCGTGCGCGTCATCCGGGATGTCGCGCCGGGCGCCCGACTGCTCCTCGACCCCAACGGAGCCTGGACCACCCGCCAGGCCGACGCGCTGCTGCCGCGCTACGCCGATCTCGGCGTGGAGGCCGTGGAACAGCCCCTCGCGCCCGGTGACCCCGAGGCGTTCGGGGCCCTCGCGGAGCGCTCGCCGCTGCCCCTCATCGCCGACGAGGACGCGGTGAGCCTCCAGGACGCCCGCCGGCTGGCCGGGCGGGTCCAGGGCGTCAACGTCAAACTCGCCAAGTGCGGCGGTGTGTACGCCGCCCTGCGCATCGCCGAGGCGATCGCCGGCAGCGGCACCGACCTGATGCTGGGCTGCCTGACCGCGAGCACCCTCGGCCTCGCGCCCGCGGTCCACCTCGCCGACCGGGCGCGCTGGGCCGACCTCGACGGCCATCTGCTGCTCGCGCACGACCCGTGGACGGGCATCGGCGGCGAGCGGGGCTCCGTCACCGTGAGCGGGCATCCCGGTCTGGGGGTCGCACCGCGCACGCGGTCGGAGAACCCGGCCGGCTCGGCGGATGTGGCAGGTCCGGTGGACCCGGCCGGTTCGGGCGGGACCGGGGAGGTGCCCCGTGCGGACGTGGCGTGAGATGCGGCGGTTCCCCTTCGCCGTACAGCTGCTGCTGGTCAACCAGCTCGGCGTGAACACCGGCTTCTACCTGCTCATCCCCTATCTGGCGACCCACCTCACCGAGAACCTGGGCATGTCGGCCGCCGTCGTCGGCGTCGTGCTCGGCGTACGCAACCTCAGCCAGCAGGGCCTGTTCATCATCGGGGGCTCCGCGGCGGACCGCCTGGGCGCCCGGGGCGTGATCATCGCCGGCTGCGGGCTGCGCACCCTCGGGTTCGGGCTGTTCGCGCTGGGCGACGACCTCGCCGTACTGCTGGCCGCCTCCGTGCTCAGCGGCCTCGCCGGCGCCCTGTTCAACCCGGCGGTACGCGCCTATCTGGCCCAGGAGGCGGACGACCGCAAGGCGGAGGCGTTCGCCCTGTTCAACGTGTTCGCCACCACCGGAGCGCTGATCGGCCCGGTACTCGGCAGCGCCCTGCTGCTGGTGGACTTCCGTACCTCGGCGCTGACCGCCGCCGGGATCTTCGCCGCGCTGACCGTCGCCCAGGCGCTGGTGCTGCCCGCCCGGCAGGTGCGGCCCGCCAAGAGCTCGGTGCTCGCGGACTGGCGCGAGGTCGTCGGCAACCGCGCGTTCCTGGCGTTCGCGCTCGCCATGGTCGGCCTGTTCACCCTGGAGAACCAGCTGTATCTGCTGCTGCCCGCCGGGGCCCGGCAGGCCACCGGATGGGAGGGCGCCGCGGGCATCGTCCTCCTGACCGGCACCCTCGCCAACCTCGCCCTCCAGCTGCGGATCACCCGGACGCTCAAGGACCGCGGGGCCAGGGCGCGCTGGATCTCCACCGGCCTCGGCGTGGCGGCGCTGGGGTTCCTGCCGCCGATGCTGGTCGCGGGCGGCTCCGGCGAGCCGGACGGCACGGCGGACATCATGCTGGGGCTGCTGCCCGTGCTGGTCGGTGCGCTGCTGCTCCACCTCGGGGTGATGATCGCGCAGCCCTTCGTGATGGAGCTGATCCCCGGCTTCGGCCGGCCCGAACTGACCGGCACCTACTACGGGATCTTCTACCTGGCCTCCGGAGTCACCGCCGCCGTCGGCAACACCGTCGTCGGCTGGGCCATGGACGCCGGCGGGGGCGACGCCGCCTGGCTGCCCTGGGCGTTCTGCGCGCTGCTGGGGCTGGCCTCCGCGTTCGGCGTGGCCTGGCTGCACCGGATCGGCTCACTGCCCAGGACGCCCGAGCCCGCCGTAGCGGCGACGGCCTGAGGAGGACACCATGAGCGGTACGACGACGACCGGGCAGGACCTGCGCAATCTGCTCACCGACAACCCCGGGCTGTACGAGGCGCGCTTCCCGGACCCCGACCGGCTCGCGGGCCGCTGGGCCGAGGACTGCCTGCGGCGGCATGGTGCGGGCGCCCGGGTCCTGGACCTGGGCTGCGGCACCGGCCGGGACGCGGCCCACCTGCACCAGGCCGGCCGCCGGGTGACCGGGGCCGACATCTCCCCGGCGATGCTGGAGTACGCCCGTACCGAGCACCCCGGGCCCGGATACGTCCGCGCCGACCTGCACGGATTCGACCTGGGGCACGGCGCGTTCGACGCCGTCACCTGCCTGGACAGCGCCCTGCTGTACTGCCACACCAACGAGCAGCTCGACGGCTTCCTCGACTCCTGCCGCCGGGCGCTCGCCCCCGGCGGGCTGCTGGTCGCGGAGATGCGCAACGGCGCCTACTTCCTGGGGCGTACGGACCTGCTCGGCCCGCCCGCGGTCAACGAGTTCAGCCGGGACGGCGTCCACTACCGCTCCAGCACCACGCTCACCGTGGACCGTACGGCCCAGCTGCTGCGCCGCTCGCGGGTGTGGACGGCCGACGACGGATCGGAGCCGTTCGAGCAGCGCTCGGCGTGGCGGCTGCTCCTCCCGCAGGAGCTGCGGCACTTCCTCACCGCACACGGCTTCGAGGTCCTGGAACTCCACGACGGCCCGGGTCCCCGCAGCGAGCCGCCCTGGACCGAGGGCCTGCCCCCGGGCACCACCACGGACAGCGACCGCCTGCACCTGGTCGCCCGGCCGACCTGACCCGAAACCTTCTGACACCTCCACCCGACGACCAGCGAGGACACCTCGAGATGCACGACGAACACAGCCGCCCCGCCCCGGCGGAGGACCGCTTCCCCGGTCTGCGCCGCCGCGGTTTCCTGGCCGCCACCGGCGCCGCCTCGCTGGGCGCGCTCGCCCTCACCGCGTGCGGCGGTTCCGACTCCGGTTCCGGCTCCGGCGGGAGCGGCAAGGGAGGCGGGACCCCCAGAAAGGGCGGCCGGCTGCGCGCCGCGTTCGCCGGAGGCGGCGCGAGCGAGACGCTCGACCCGCATCTGGCCAACCTGTTCGCCGATGTCGCCCGCGCCAAGGCGCTCTTCGACAAGCTGGCCGACTACGACGCCGACCTCGCCGCCGTACCCCGCCTGGCCGAGAAGTGGGAGCCGAACGCCGCACTGGACCGCTGGCAGATCACCCTGCGCAAGGCGACCTTCCACGACGGCAAGCCGGTCACCGCCAAGGACGTCCTCCACAGCTTCCGCCGCATCACCGACCCGGCCAAGGCCTACCGGGCGAAGGCGTCCCTCGCCCCCATCGACCTCGAAAAGAGCCGGGCCACGGGTGAGCGGTCGATCGAGTTCGTGCTGAAGCGGCCCACCGCCGAATTCCCCAACGTGCTGGCCGCGTTCGGGGCGTTCATCGTCCCCGACGGGGCCGAGGAGTTCGACAGCGAGCCGGTCGGATCCGGCCCCTTCCGGTTCGGCTCCTTCGCACCCGGCCGTTCCGCGGTCTTCCACCGCTACGACGACTACTGGGAGGGTGCCCCGCATCTGGACGAGATCGAGTTCGTCGTCGCCAACGAGGAGTCCGCACGCGTCAACTCCCTCCTCGGCGCACAGATCGAGTACGCCCACGAGCTGAACCCCACCACCGCCCGCGCCCACGAGGGCAAGGGCCAGATCGAGATCGTCCGGCTGCGCGGCAGCCTCATGCAGGCATTCGCCATGAAGACCGACCGGGCGCCCTTCGACGACAAGCGCGTCCGCGAGGCCTTCTTCCTCATCGCCGACCGGCAGGAACTCGTCGACGGCGCCCTGTCCGGCGCGGGCGTCATCGGCAACGACCTGTTCGGCAAGGGGTACGAGTACTACGCCTCCGATCTGCCGCAGCGCGGGCAGGACCTCGACAAGGCCCGCTTCCTGCTCAAGCAGGCCGGCGCCGAGAAGCTGAAGGTCACCCTGGACACCTCGTCGGTCGCCGCCGGGTTCACCGAATCCGCCGGCATCTTCCGCGACCAGGCGAAGAAGGCGGGAGTCACCATCGACGTGAAGATGGGCAGCAAGGACTCCTACTGGTCCGACATCCTCGACAGCGGCACCCTGTCCTGCAACCGCTCCGGCGCCATGCCCATCGAGTCCCACATCTCCCAGCGCCTGCTCACCGACTCCAGCACCAACATCACCAAGTGGCAGCACAAGGACTTCGACGCCCTCTACGAGCAGGCCCAGTCCACCCGTGACAAGACCGAGCGGGCCGCCCTCTTCGCGCGTATGCAGCGCCGCCTGTACACCGAGGGCGGATTCCTGGTCTGGGGCTTCGGCGACTGGATCATCGGAACGGCCAAGAACGTGAAGGGAGTCGAATCCGACGCCCCCGCCAACTCGCTCGACTGGGCCCGCTTCGACAAGGTCTGGCTGGCGTGAGCGGACTGCGCTCCTTCGTCGCCCGGCGGCTGCTGCTCGGTGCCCTGCAGACCGTGGCCGTGGTGCTGCTGGTCTTCGCGCTCACCGAGGCGCTGCCGGGCGACGCCGCGGTGGCCCTCGCCGGGGACCAGCCGGACCCGGCGCGCATCGCGGCGATCCGCGAGTCCATGGAACTCGACCGGCCGGCGTACGAACGGCTGGTCGACTGGGCTGCCGGGCTGCTCCACGGCGACCTCGGCACCTCGCTGGCGTCCGGACGCCCGGTCAGCCAGTACATCACCGGCGGGTTCGGCCCGACGCTGCTGCTCGCCGGGCTGACCGTGCTGCTCCTGATCCCTGTCGGGTTCGGGCTGGGGGTGCTGGCCGCCCGCCACGAGGGCGGCCTCGTCGACCGGCTGATCAGCTCCGCGATCCTCGCGGTCTACGCCGTACCGGAGTTCGCCCTCGGGGTGCTCCTGGTGACCGTGTTCGCTCTCCGGCTCGGCTGGCTGCCCCCGACCGCTGTCGGCTACGGCGCCGATCTGCTGGGCCACCCGGCCGCCCTGGTGCTCCCCGTCCTGGTGCTGCTCGCCCGCCCCGTCTGCTCCCTGTCCCGCCTGGTGCGGGCCGGCATGATCGACGCGCTCGCCTCGCCGTACGTCGCCCAGGCCGCCCGCTACGGCGTGTCCGGCGTCCGGGTCCGCTACGCGCACGCCCTGCCGAACGCCCTGGCCCCCGCCGCTCAGCAGCTCGCCCGCACCATCGACTGGCTGCTGTCCGGCGTCATCGTCGCGGAGGCACTTTTCGTGATCCCCGGACTCGGTACCGTCCTGCTCGGAGCCGTCGCCGAACGCGACGTCCCCGTGGTCCAGGGCCTCGCCGTCGTCTTCGGCGTCCTCACCGTCGCACTCAACCTGGGCGCCGACCTGGTCGCCCACCGTCTCGCGCCCCGGTCGGGGGTGGCAGCGTGAGCGTGCGGCACCCCGCCCGCTTCGCCCTGGGCCTCGCCCTCGTCGCCGTACCTCTCGTACTGGCCCTGGTGGGGCCGCTGTTCGCCGGCGAACCGGGGCCACGGGGGGCGTCATCGACCCTCGGCGGTGAGCACTGGCTCGGCACCGACTTCGTCGGCCGCGACGTGTGGCAGCAGGTGCTGCACGGCGGCCGCCCGGTCGTGCTGACCGCGCTCGCCGCGACCGCCCTGTCCTACCTGGTCGCCGTACCCGTCGGCCTGGTCAGCGCGCTCACCCACCACCGGTGGCTGGAAGAGGTGCTGATGCGGCCCCTGGACGTCCTGCTCGCCGTGCCGTCGCTGCTGATGATCCTGCTGGCCGCCACGGTGTTCTCACCGGGAGCCGTCGGACTGGCGCTGCTGGTGGCCCTGGTCAACGTGCCCGACGCGGCACGCCTGGTGCGCGCCGCAGCCGCCGAGGTTGCCGCCCGTCCGGCGGTCGAGGCGCTGCGGATGCAGGGCGAGAGCTGGTGGCGCATGGCGGTCGGCTACGTCGGCCGCTCCATGGTCCGCACCCTGGCCGCCGACGCGGGCACCCGGCTGACCGGGGTGCTGTACCTGGTCGCCACCGCCGCTTTCCTCGGTGTCGGGGTCGCCCCGGACGCCGCGGACTGGGCGGTCATGGTCGACCGCAACCGCACCGGCCTGTTCGTCCAGCCGTGGGCCGTGGTCGTCCCCGCCCTGCTGATCGTCGGCCTGACGATGGGCACCAACCTCCTCTTCGACGCCGCGCTGGCCAGGGGCGGCGGGCGCGCCGCCCGGCCGTCCCGCCGTACGCTCCCGGGCCCGCGCGGCACCGGAATCCGGACCGGGAAGGAAGCACACCTGTGAGCAAGGACAGGGCCGACGGCCGAGGCGGCCCGGGCACCGAGCCGGTCGCGGAGCTCCGCGGCCTGCGCGTCGAGACCGGCGGCAAGGTGATCGTCGACGGGGTGAACCTCCGGGTCATGCCCGGGAAGGTCACCGCCCTGGTCGGTGCCTCCGGCAGCGGCAAGACCACCACGGGTCTCGCCCTGCTCGGTACGTACCCGTCCGGAGCCCAGGTCACCGGGGAGGTGCACCTGACGGCGGAGGGACCGGCGGGCTACGTCCCCCAGCACCCGGCGGCGGTGCTCAACCCGGCCCGCCGCATCACCGCGCTGCTCGACGACATCGCCCGCGCCCAGGTTCGCGACCTGCCCCGCGCCCGGCGGAGGGCCGCCGTACGCGAACGGGTGCTGCGCGCCCTCGCCGACGCCCAGGTCCCGGACGCCGAGGCGCTGCTGCGGCGGTACCCGCATCAGCTCTCCGGCGGCCAGCAGCAGCGGGTCGTGCTGGCCCAGGCACTGCTGCTGGGCGCGCGGGTGATCGTCGCGGACGAACCCACCACCGGCCAGGACGCGCTGACCAAGAGCCTCGTCGCCGACCAGCTCGCGGCCGTGGCGGCCCGCGGCATCGCCGTCGTCCTGCTCAGCCACGACCTGGACGTCGTACGCGCGGTGGCCGACGAGGTGCTGGTCCTGAAGGCGGGCCGGGTCGTGGAGTCGGGCCCCGTCGAACGGCTCTGGGAGGCCCCGCGGCACCCCTGGACCCGTGCCCTGCTCGACGCCCGGACGGCATCGGGCCCCGCCGACGCCACGGCCGCTCCCGGGGCCGTCGGAGGATCACCGGAACCGGTGCTGGTGGTACGGGACCTCACCGCCCGCCACCAGGACGGGTCCGGCGGCAGGACCGTGGTGCTGCGTACCCCCGAACTCCAGGTGCGGGCCGGTGAGTGCCTGGCCGTCGTCGGCCGGTCCGGCAGCGGCAAGACCACCCTGGCCCGCTGCCTGGCCGGACTCCACCGTGACCACGACGGGGAGATCCTGCTCGACGGCACCCCCCTGCCCCGCAGCCTCCGCTCCCGTGACCGCGCCCAACTCGCGGCCGTGCAGTACGTGTTCCAGGACGCCCGGGCCGCCTTCGACGAACACCGGCCGGTGCTGCACCAGGTGGCGCGTACGGCGGTGAGACTGCGCGGCGCCGACGCCCACGCGGCCGGAGCGGAGGCCCTGGCCACCCTGGAACGGCTCGGCATCCCCGAGGACCTCGCGCGCCGGCACCCCGGCCGGCTCTCCGGCGGTGAACTCCAGCGCGTCGCCCTCGCCCGCGCCCTGCTCGCCCGGCCCCGGGTCCTGCTGTGCGACGAGATCACCTCGGGGCTCGACACCGTCACCCGGCGGGACATCCTCGCCACCCTCACCGGGCTGCTCCGGGACCGCGGCGACCTGTCCCTGGTCCTGATCACCCACGACCTGGACACCGCGGCACTGGCCGACCACATCGCCGTACTCGACGCCGGTGAGGTCGTCGAGCAGGGCCCGGCCCGGCGGGTGCTCACCGAGCCGGCCCACCCGTTCACCGTCTCGCTGACGGAGACCACGCGCAGGCTGGAGGTGGGGGTGGGCCGGTGATCCGGACGTACCACGGGGCGAACGGCTCGCCCGGGTTCACCCGCGCATGCCCACCGGCACTGCCGGCCTCGTCCGGAGGAGCGAACCGAACCTTCAGGTGACCGACGCGACCAACCGCAGGGTGCCGGCCGTACTGGCCCACCTGAGGAAGTGACGTACCCGCACGGGCCGTCGGTGCCACCGCCTCCCGGTCAGGTCACCGTCCCCGGGCCCCGGGGCCTTCGCCGCGTCGCACGACGAGCGCCGCCGCCCGCCAGACCGCGGCCGCCTCCTGCGGGGTCAGGCCGGGGTCCGCGGCGCGCAGGGCGGTCGCGCGGTCGAGCGCCTCGGCGGGTATGCCGCCTTCGTCGTCGAACCGGGACAGCAGCGCCGTCAGCAGAGCGCGCACCCGTTCACCGTCGGACGCGCGTGTGAGGGACACCTGGGCCAGGATCAGTGCCGTCATGGCCCGGTCGAGGGCGGGAGGTCCCTCGGACGCCGTCAGCCAGTCGATGACCACGGCGCCCTCGGGGGTGAGGACCACGTTCTCCGGGTGCAGGTCCATGTGCAGGATCCGGTGCTCGGGGTCCTGGGACAGCCGGGCTGGTATGGAGTGCAGTTCACGCAGGAGCCGTGCCATCAGCTCCGCGCCCTCGTCCGGGGTGAGGGTGCCCGCCAGGAGTGCCCCGGCCAGCGTGGGGCCGGTCAGCTGCTGCAGCACGAGGTCCGTGGGCCGCGCGTCGTCGGCCGGTGGGCCGATGCGGGGCACCGGGAAGCCGGTGGCGGAGAGGTATGCCATCACGGCGAGTTCGCCGGTGGTGTCGATGCCGTTGCGGTATCGGCGCAGGACCCAGGTGCCGTCGAGTTCGTACACGTCGGCGGTGCGTCCCGAGCCCAGGAGCGGGCCTGTATGCATGGGGGGAACCTAACCCGCGCGGTCCGGCCCGGGGGAGTCGCGGGCGGGGCGTGGTCCGGCGCTCGCGTACGGCGGCCTCGGCCGGCCCGGAGGTCAGGGTGCTGAGACCGGAGGTCAGGGCAGTGAGAGCCGTCCCGGGCGGCCGGGGGCGAAGGCCGCGCCGAGGCACCCCATAACGCCGTGACAGGGGGCGGAAGGGATCTCCTGCCCCGGGGTCCGCCCGACTACTTTTTCGGCAGTTCCCCACCCCGCGGGCTCCGCTCCCCCGGAGCCCGACGCCCCCGAACCCAAGGAGAGTGACGTGGAGACAACCGTGCTCCGCAGACGCGCCTTCGCCACCGGAGCCGCCGCCGTGGCCGTAGGCGCGCTCGCCCTCGCCGGCCTGACCGGTGTCGCCTCGGCCGACCCCGCCCAGGGCGCCGCGCCCACCGCCGACCACCTCTCACCAGGACTGCTCGACGCCATGCGGCGTGACCTCGGGCTGGACGCCACGCAGGCGAAGGCCCGGATAGCCGACGAGCACCGCGCGGCGACCGTGGCGGCGGCGCTGGAGAGGTCCCTCGGCGCGGACTTCGCCGGAGCCCGGCTGAGCGGTGGCACCGCCGTCCTCACCGTCTCGACCACCGATCGCTCCGACGTCGGGCGGATCACCGCCGCGGGTGCCCGTGCCGAAGTGGTCGCCCACAGCCTGGGCCGCCTGGAGGCCGCTCAGGCGGCCCTGGACGCGGTGGCCCGTGAGAAGGCCCCGACGGACGTACCTTCCTGGTACGTGGACATCAGCGGTAACCGCCTGGTGGTGAACGCCGCGGTCCCGCGTGCGGCGGACCGTCTCCTTGCCGCGGCGGGCGTCCCCCGCGACCTGGTGCGGATCGAGCGGTCGGACGAACAGCCCCGCGCCCTCGCGGATCTGCGGGGCGGTGACGCGTACTACATGAACGGTTCGGGCCGCTGTTCCATCGGCTTCCCCGTCAAGCGGGGCACCCAGAACGGCTTCGTCACCGCCGGACACTGCGGGACGGCCGGTGTCACCACCAGCGGGGTCAACCAGCAGGCGCAGGGAACCTTCCAGGGCTCCACCTTCCCCGGCCGCGACTACGCCTGGGTCGCCACCAACAGCAACTGGACGCCTCGCCCCCTGGTCAACGGGTACGGCAACGGCGACGTGACCGTCACCGGGTCCACCCAGGCCGTGGCCGGCTCCTCCGTCTGCCGCTCCGGTTCCACGACGGGCTGGCACTGCGGCACCATCCAGCAGCACAACAGCAGCGTCACCTACCCGGAGGGCACCATCACCGGGGTGACCCGGACCAGTGTCTGCGCCGAACCCGGCGACTCCGGCGGCTCGTTCATCTCCGGGAGCCAGGCCCAGGGCGTCACCTCCGGCGGCTCGGGCAACTGCTCCCAGGGCGGTACGACGTACTACCAGCCGGTCAATCCGGCGCTGTCCGCCTACGGGCTGACCCTCGTCACCAGCGGCACGCCCACCGACCCGCCGACCAACCCGCCCACCGAGCCGGGCGGCACCTGGGCGGCGGGCACCAGCTACGCCGCGGGCGCGACGGTCACCTACGGCGGCGTCACCTACCGCTGCCTCCAGGGCCACACGGCCCAGGCGGGCTGGCAGCCGCCGAACGTCCCCGCGCTCTGGCGGGCGATCTGACGCCGCCCGGCCGGTCGCCGTACCCGGACGGCCCCATCCGGGTACGGCGACGAGTCCGGGGGCATCCCCGGACACAGGCGGTGCCCGAGGGCGCGGTCAGCGGTTATTTGGCGTCCGAGTAGCGCTCGACGACCGCGACGCTGAACGGGAAGCGCACCGGTGTCTCCCCGAAGGCGATTCTCCCGGCCAGCGCCCCTGCTTCGCGGATCGCCTCCACCACCGTCGCCGCCTCGTCGGCCGGGCAGTGCACGATCACCTCGTCGTGCTGGAAGAAGACCAGCTCGGCGTCCATGCCGCCGGCGGCCAGCGTCCTGCGCAGCGCCGCCAGGAGCAGCAACGCCCACTCCGCGGCGCTGCCCTGCACCACGAAATTACGGGTGAAGCGTCCCCTGGCCCTGGAGTTCGACGAGGCGTACCCCGGGGTGTAGCCGTGGCCGGCCGCGTCGTCACCCGAGGACTCCTCCTCGCCGTCCTGGGGGATGCCCGCCTCCCCGGCCTCCTCCGCCCCGACGGCGGGCGGACTCGTGCGGCCCAGCCAGGTGCGGACGAGCCGCCCTTCCTCCCCGGCCTTCGCCGCGTCGTCCACGTAGGCCACGGCCTTGGGGAAACGCCGGCGCAGGGCCGCGAGGTTCTTCAGCCCGTCACCCGAGGTCTGGCCGTAGACGGCGCCCAGCAGGGCCAGCTTGGCGTGGTCGCGGTCACCGTGGAACGCCCGGTCGGACAGGGCCTTGTAGAGGTCACCGTCCTGTCCGGCGACCTCCATCAGCCCCGGGTCACGGGAGATCGCGGCGAGGACGCGCGGTTCCATCTGGTCGGCGTCCGCCACCACCAGCCGCCAGCCCTCGTCGGCGACGACCGCCTGGCGTATCACCTTCGGGATCTGCAGGGCCCCGCCGCCGTTCGTCGTCCAGCGCCCGGTGACCGTGCCTCCCGGCTGGTACTCCGGCCGGAAGCGGCCCTCGCGCACCCAGTCCTGGAGCCACCCCCAGCCGTGCGCCGTCCACAGGCGGTACAGCTTCTTGTAGCGGATGAGGGGTTCCACCGCCGGGTGGTCGACTCCCTCCAGCTCCCAGCGCCGGGTGGACCTCACCTTGATCCCGGCCTGGGCGAAGGCCTTCACGACGTCGGCCGGCAGGTCGGGGCGCACCCGCCTGCCGAAAGCGGCAGAGACCTCCTCCGCCGCTTCGGCCAGCCGGCGGGGCTCGCCACCGCCCGCGTAGCGGTCGCCGAGCAGACCGGTCAGCACCTCCCGGTGCACATCGGCCCGCCAGGGGAGACCCGACCGGTTCATCTCGGCGGCGACCAGCATGCCCGCGGACTCCGAGGCCGTGAGCAGCCGCATCCGCTCGGGGTGCGCGGCCGAGTCGTGGCGGCGCAGCTGCTCCGCGTAGACCTCCAGGAGCGCGTCGAAGGGCAGATCGGTCCCGGAGCCCGGTTCGAAGAGGGAGGACTGGGAGCCCGGCTCGGCCGAGCGGGGCGGCGGATCGGGCGGCACCGGTGCGTTGCGCAGCCGCGCCCAGGCGGCCGCGGCGGAGCGGGGTTCCCCGAGGCGGCCCTCGTGGCCGAGGAGCAGGAGCTCGGCGCACTCGATGTCGTAGCAGCGCTCGACCCGTACGCCCGCCGCGAGCAGCCGGGGATAGACCCCGGCGGTCGAGCGCCAGACCCAGCGGTCCACGTGGGGGCGGGAGCGGACGGACTCGACGAGATCCGGCTCCGCCAGGACCGGACCGGCGGGCAGGCCCTCGCGTGTCAGCGGCGCCAGGAGCGCACCACCGCCCTCAGCGGTGGCCAGGGCCCAGCGTTCGGTCATGGGCCGAGTCTCGCACCGGCCACTGACAGCGGCCCCGGGCTCGCCGTGCGGCCGCCCACCGGCGCCGGCGAGCGCCGACGGACAGGGCCTCAGGGGCCTGTGTCGAGCTCCCTGTCCGAGTCCCGTCGCCCGGCACTCCCCCCAAGCTCTTCGAGCGGGGTCCCACTCGCCGCACGGCACCCCAGGACAGGTGGCGCCGCCACATGACCTCACTCGCCGTACCCCGATCGCACGCACCGACCGCCCCGACGCCCGCCCTCCGGGCGGACGACGCGGAACTCGATACAGCCCCTAACCTGGCCGGATGGAATCGGTTACCGACCGGGCGTGCGCCGCGGCCCTGTATTCGGACGGCGACGCGGGCCTGGACGCGGGCGCCTCCCTCCTCGCCGCGGACCCGTCGTCCGACGCGGAGCTGCACCGCCGGGGCGAGGAGTTCCTCCGGCGCGCCTGGGCGCGCGGCTGGCAGCCCGCCGACGTCGTACGGACCGTCCGGCGCGAGCTGGACGAGGGCGGGGCGGCGCTCGTCTCCGCCCTGATCACGGCGGAGACCGCCGGATACGGGCAGCTCCCGCCGCGCTGGCCGGAACAGCTCGCCGCCCTGCCCGCCCCCGCGCCGCGCAACCGCCCGGACCGCTTCACCTACTGCTCGGCGCTGCTGGAGCTGTACCGCCTCCTGCTGCGCCTCCCCGTCATCGAGCCGGTCGGGCCGCCCCCGGGGGCGGCCGCCCGTGATCCGCACAGGCCGCCCGCGCACGGCGAACCGCGCATGCTCACCAGGATCCGGGCACTGCTCGCCAAGGCGGAGGCGACCGGATTCCCGGAGGAGGCCGAGGCGCTCACCACCAAGGCCCAGGAGCTGATGGCCCGGCACAGCATCGACGAGGCGCTCCTCGCCGCCCGTACGCACGACCCCGGCGCGCCGGGTGCTGTGAGGATCGGGGTGGACGCACCCTACGAGAGCGCGAAGGCGGTCCTGCTCGACTCCGTGGCCTCGGCGAACCGCTGCCGCGCCGTGTGGAACAGCGATCTCGGCTTCACCACGGTCGTGGGGTTCGAGCCCGACCTGGAGGCCGTGGAGCTGCTCTTCACCTCTCTGCTGGTCCAGGGAACCGCCGCGATGACGAAGGCGGAGGCCGGTCAGCGCGCGGGTGGGCGCCGCAGGACGAAGACCTTCCGCCAGTCCTTCCTGATGGCGTACGCGCAGCGCCTCGGCAGTCGGCTCGCGGCAGACACCGCCCGGGTCACCGAGGCCGCGGGATCCGAGGCGGGTTCCGGTGAAGGAGCGAGCGCCGGTGGGCTGCTGCCGGTCCTGGCCGCCAGGGACGTCGCCGTCACCGACACCGCGGAGCGCATGTTCCCGCGGACCACCACGACACGGCTGCGCGGGGCGACGGACGCCGAGGGATGGAACCACGGGACGGCTGCGGCCGACCAGGCACGGATGGGCGGATCGGGGCCGGAAATCCGACGTTAGACATCGCCGGGGGGCATAAGCCCGAGTTGTCGGGTAATCCCGATAGGCTCGGCTCATGAGCTGGCTCAGGGCGCTGAGGGAGACGGCCCGCTCGGGACTGTCGATCGAGCGGCGCCGTCTCGAACCGCTCATCGCGCTGCGCGGAGCCGCGGGCCTCGCCATCGTGATCGGGATCAGTTTCCTGCTGTTCGGCCCGGTGACCGCGGTGGGTTCCGCCTTCGGCGCCTTCCAGGCCGCGATCGCCACCTTCCAGCGCAGCTGGCGCCCCCGGCCGGTACTCGCCCTGGTCTCCGGGGCCAGTCTCGCCGTGTCCACCTTCGTCGGCTATCTCACCGTGACCCACACGGTGCTCTTCCTCGCCCTGCTGATGCTGTGGACGTTCGCCGCCGGGATGGCCTGGGCGGCGGGCCCGACGGGCGGCATCATCGCGGGCTCCAACGTCGCGATCATGCTGGTCACGGTCACCCTGCCCACCTCCGTGGCCGACGCGGCGCTGCACGCGTTGACGATCGCGTTCGGCGGGCTGGTCCAGGCGGCGCTGATCGTGCTGTTCCCGGTACGCAGGTGGGGCGCCCAGCGGGACGCGCTGGCCGACGCGCTCGCCGCCGAGGCGGACTACGCCCGCAGACTGCGCGAGGACCCGGTCGCGCCCTTCGACCCGGTCCCGCTGATGACCGCGCGCAGCGCAGCCGCCGTGACGCCCCGGCAGGCACGCAACCGCCCCGCCGATCTGCACGGCGCGCGCGGAGTGGCCGAGCGGTTGCGGCCGGTCCTGGCCTCGCTGGCGGATCCCGCCCTGGGCGTGCCGGCGGAGGGTCCGGAACGCTACTGGGTCTGGGAGATCCTCGGGGCCGCCGGCTCCCTGCTGGACTCCGCCGCCCGGGCGGTACGCCAGGGCGACCCGGTCCAGCTGGAGGAGACGGCTCTGTCCGTGCTGAAGTCGCCCGACACCGACGTCATCCTCACCGGCCCGCCGCGCCGCGCGGCCGACCGGCTCGTCTCCCTCCTGGCCGACGTCGTCGAGATCGCCGAGGGCACCGGCACGGACGACCGGACGCCGGGCGAACCGCTCGTCCCGCACCGGCGCCGGCCCACCCTGCTGAAGCTGGTCCCCGTCATCTACCGCTCCATGCGCCGGGAGCTGCGCCGGGGGTCGATGATCCTCCGGCACGCGGAACGGGTGACCGCGGTCGCCGCGTCCGGCTACCTCATCGGGACCGCGTTGCCCCTCGGCCATGGCTACTGGGCGCCCATGACCGCCGTGATGGTGATGCGCCCCGAGTTCACCCAGACGTACTCGCGCTCCATGGCCCGTTTCATGGGCACCGTGGTCGGCGTGGCCGTCGCCGGGGCGGTCGTCCAGGCTGCCCCGGCCGTGGGGGTCTCGGCCCTGCTCGCCGTGGTCAGCGCGGGGCTGATGTACCTGCTGATGCGCACGGGGTACGCGGTCAGCCAGGTGTGCGCCTCGGCCTACGTCGTGTTCCTGCTCGGGATGGCCGGCGACGACTGGGCGCAGAACGTGACCGAGCGGGTCGTCCTGACCCTTCTCGGAGGGTTGCTGGCCATGCTCGCGTACGCCGTCTACCCGGCCTGGGAGACCCCGAGGCTCCGTGACCGGCTCGCCGGGTGGGTGATCACGGACGGGCGGTACGCCGCCGCCGTACTCGACCGGTACGCCGATCCCACGTCCAGGACCCTGGACGAGGTGCGCGACGCCCTGCTCACCACCAGGGAGGCCCGCGTCGCCTGGCAGGAGTCGCTCGACCGGGCCCAGCACGAGCCGGTCCGCCACCGGGGGATCTCACGGACCTCCGCGGCCGACGCCCAGGACGCGCTCGCACAGTTCGGCCGGGTCACGATGCTGATGGAAGCCCATCTGCCCGCCGTGTCCGCCACTCCCGTGCCCGAGGCCGCCGAACTGGCCGAGGCGCTGCGCAGGGCAACCGAGGAGGGCGCGAAGGCGGTGCGGGAGCGCCGCGTCCCGGTCTGGGAGCCGGTGCGGGCGGCTCTGGCGCGCCAGGCCGACGAGACCGGGCCGCCCCCCGACTCGTTCGTGCGCAACGGGGCCATCCTGCTCCTGCGCGCCCTGGAGGACTTCTCCAGAGCCCTGGAGATCAGCAGCGGACGGGCCTGACCTCGGATCAGGGCGAGGGAAAGAGTTCCACCGGGCGTGCTGACGTCAGGCCAGGGGCGCGTCATATCTCGTCGGGATTCGCCACCGGAAGTCGGCGCGGGGCTACCTGAGCGTGCCGAACAACCTGGTTGTCCGGGAGCCGAATTGGCGATCTGTTCGTCTGTTACCCATAGAGGTGACGGAAGGGCGGGCGGACCGGGGAGAAAGCTGTAATCGCCCGCGTACCGCCCGTGCACGTGCATCTGCTCATGCATCGGCATATGAACACAGCTATGATCCGAGCTAGTTGACACTTGCACCTTGCAACTCGGGAGCGTCCTGTGCACCACGTGTACAACGGCATGGCGGCCACAGAGCTTCGCGGAGTCGTCTGGCAGAAGAGCAGGCACAGTAACTCCCAAGGATCATGCGTGGAGTTCGCGAAACTGCCCGGAGGGAATGTGGCGATGCGGAACTCGCGCCACCCCGACGGTCCGGCGCTCGTCTATACACCGGCGGAGATAGAGGCCCTGCTTCTGGGCGTCAAGGACGGGGAGTTCGACCACCTGGCCACCGGCGCCTGAGTGCGCGCGCTTCGGGCGTGAAGGGGCTGCGGAGTGATACGCGCGCCTTCCGGGACCGCCCGGTCGCGGTCGACCGGTCCCGCGGCGCGGGCGCGCCGCGGGGCGTCGGTCAGAGGGCGTCGGGGAAGGCGTCCAGCGAGACGCACTCGGGTATCGGGGCCGGGTGGTCGGTCAGCCGGAAGAGCGCCCAGACCACCTTGCCGATCCCGCCGTCGGCCGAGCTGTCGCCCGCGGGTACGGGTGAAGGGTGCCAGCCCCAGGAGTCGCTGAAGGACTCCACCAGGAAGAGACCCCGGCCCGACTCCGCCGAATCCGGTGCCTCGCCGGCCACGGGTCCCCGTTCGCTCGGATCGCGCACCGCGCAGACCAGGCGCGAACTCCAGCGCATGAGGTGCAGACGTACGGCGTTGTCCTGCCGCTCCCGGGCGGCCTCCGAGGGCAGGGCGTGCCGAAGCGCGTTGGTGACCAGCTCGGACACGACCAGGGCGACATCGTCGAAACGGTCTCCCAGGTCCCAGGAGCAGAGTGTCGTACGGGTGAACCGCCGGGCCCCGCCCACGGCTTCGTACCGGGCCGGAAGCGTGCAGGAGGCCGAACCCGCGACCGCCGAGGGGTCGATGGGGGGAAGGCCCTGCCGTAACGGCTCGAGCATCGTCGATCCATTCGTCCCCATGCGAGGCACTCCCGGGATTCGCGGCTGTAGCGGCACTGCTTCTGGCGGGCACTGCGGGTACAGCGGCACAACACGAACGAGCACGCAGGTGCGCAGGAGCCATGGTTCCGAATGCGCACGGCAGATGCAAGGGCAGATGCACGTGCACGTGACGGTTCTGGCCGGTACCGTGCCGGTAAGGGCTCATTTCTTCCGCTTCACAGTTTTGGAGCTTTCGGAAAGTCTTGCCATCTCTGTAATCGAATGAGTACGGGCTGAAGCGTTTTGGTGGCAGAATCCGGCTCCGGGGTTCGGGGGAACCCCGGTGTACGGGAAGCGATGGGGAGGGTCGGTAAGCCGGTGTCGGCAGGCGAGTCGAGTGGTTCTGTGGTGCGGCGCATCCTGCTGGGCTCACAGCTCAGACGTCTGCGCGAGTCGCGCGGTATCACCCGTGAGGCGGCCGGCTACTCCATCCGCGCCTCCGAATCGAAGATCAGCCGCATGGAGTTGGGACGGGTGAGCTTCAAGGCCAGGGACGTCGAGGACCTGCTCACGCTCTACGGAGTCACGGACGACGCGGAGCGGGACTCGCTCCTCGGTCTGGCCCGCGAGGCCAACGTGGCGGGCTGGTGGCACAGTTACGGCGACGTGCTGCCCGGGTGGTTCCAGACGTATATCGGTCTGGAGGGGGCGGCCTCGCTCATCCGGATCTACGAAGTCCAGTTCGTGCACGGGCTGTTGCAGACCGAGGCGTACGCCCACGCGGTGGTGGCCCGAGGTATGCCCGGTGCGCCCGCGGCCGAGATCGACCGAAGGGTCGCCCTGAGGCTGGCGAGGCAGAAGGCGCTGGTCTCCGAGCGTGCGCCTCGCTTTCACGCGGTGCTCGACGAGGCGGCGCTGCGCCGCCCCTACGGCGGCCCCGAGGTGATGCGCGCGCAGCTGCGGCATCTCATCGAGATGTCGGAGCAGCCGAACATCACGCTCCAGGTGATGCCCTTCAGTTTCGGGGGACATGCCGGGGAGAGCGGTGCGTTCACCATGCTGCGATTCCCGGAATCCGATCTGTCGGACATCGTCTATCTGGAACAGCTGACGAGCGCTCTCTATCTGGACAAGGCGGAAGAAGTCGCCCAGTACGAAAAGGCCATGATCCGGCTCCAGGAGGACAGCCCGGGTCCGGAGGAGAGCCGGGATCTTCTTCACGGACTCCTTCAACTGGTGTGATTCGACAGTACGATGGGACATCGACAGGAGTCTGCGCCTGAAGTAAGGGATTGCATGTCCTTCCTCAGTGAACTGTCCCGCCAGTACATCGACGGCGAGTGGCTGACCGGCGACGGTGAGTGGGACATCATTGATTTCAATCCCCGAAACGGCGAAAAGCTCTGTTCCATCACCGTGGCCACGGCGGGGGAAGTCGATTCGGCCTACCGGGCGGCGGAACGCGCGCAGCCCGAATGGGCCGGCACCCGTCCCGGTGAACGCCGCGCCGTTCTGGAGAAGGCCGCGCGGCTGCTGGACGAACGCCACGAAGAGACAGCCGAATTGATCGTCGGGGAAGTCGGTGTCTCCCGGGCCCTCGCCGACCACGAGGTGCGTGCCACGGGCCGGCTCCTCCGCGCGGCCGCGGGGCAGACCCGGGAGGCCGTGGCGGAGTTCCTGCCCTCGCTCGGCGACGGCAGGGAGAACCGCGTCTACCGCCTGCCCGTCGGGGTCGTGGGCGTGATCGGCGCCTGTGACTTCCCCCTGGCGGTCACGGCCAGGGCCGTGGCACCCGCACTCGCGCTCGGTAACGCCGTCGTGGTGAAGCCCCATCAGAGTGCCCCGATCGCCGGCGGGACTCTGGTCGCCCGGATCTTCGAGGAGGCGGGGCTGCCCGCCGGGCTGCTCAACGTGCTGATCACCGACAGCGCCGAGATCGGCGACAGCTTCATCGAGCACCCCGTGCCCAAGGTCATCTCGTTCACCGGCTCCGACCGGGTCGGCCGTCATGTGGCCGCCGTCGCGGCCGGGCTGTTCAAGCGGACCGTCCTCGAACTGACCAGCGGGAGCGCCCTGGTCGTCCTGGCGGACGCGGATCTCGGCCAGGCGGTACACGCGGCCGTACACGGCCGCGCACGCTTTTACGCGCGGCACGGCGAGGCCGCCGGGCGCATCCTGGTGGACCGGTCGGTGGAGGCTGAGTTCACCCGGCGGTTCACGGAAGCGGTGTCCGCCCTGCCCGCCGGGGACCCGCAGGACCGGGAGGACGCCGGTCGGCCCTACGCGCCGGAGTCCTTCGACGGCGAGGACGAGGCGGTACGCATCGTCAACGACAGCCCCCACGCCCTGAGCGGCGCGGTCCACACGGCGGACGCGGAGCGTGGCGTGCGGTTCGCCCGCCGGATACCCAGGGGCCTGTTCCACGTCAACGGGCTTGTCGAGCAGGACGATCCGGCGGAGACGCACGGCGGGGGGATCGGCTTCGGCCCGGCCGCCATGGACGCCTTCACCACCCGCAAGTGGATCTCCGTACAGCACGGGCGAACTGTCTTTCCCTTCTGACCCGGCGGGTAGCGGACAGTATCCGTCCTGATGGCTCCGTACGTTGAGGGCGCAAGCGGGCAGCAGCCCTCACGTCGCAGGAGGAGTCGTCATGGTCACCCACGTTCCCGCAGAGAAGCCCGGAGACGAGCGGGGCGCGCTCCTGGCCTTCGTCGAGGCCCAGAGGGGCGCGGTGCGGCGCTCGGTGCTCGGCCTCACGGAGGAGCAGGCGGCGAGTCGTCCGGGCGCGAGCGAGCTCTCCCTCTCCGGGCTGCTCAAGCACGTCGCCGAGATGGAGCTGAACTGGCTCCGCCTCGCCCAGCAGCGCCCGAACGAGAGGCAGCGTTCCGAGGCGACCTGGGGGGACAGCTTCCGCCTCGTGGACGACGAGACGGTCCCGGAGATGCTGGAGTTCTGGTCGGGGGTGGCCGCGGAGACCGAGGCGTTCATCCGTAACGACGTCGAATCCATGGACGACACCTTCCCGCTCCCCCCGGCCCCCTGGTACCCCGAGGACGAGCACTGTTCGATGCGCTGGCTGCTCGTTCATCTCGTCGAGGAGATCGCCCGCCACGCGGGTCACGCAGACATCCTCCGCGAGACTCTGGACGGCCGGACCGCGCTCGATCTGGTCGCGGAGGAGGCGGGCTACGCTGACCGGAGCTGAACGCGAAGGGGTGCCATGTCGGTGATCCGTCTCCTGGTCCTGGGGGCTGTGCGACGGCACGGCCGGGCGCACGGCTACCAGGTGCGCAACGACCTGGAGTACTGGGGCGCCCACGAGTGGTCCACCGCCAAGCCGGGGTCGATCTACCACGCGCTCAAGCAGATGGCGAAGCAGGGACTGCTCCTCGCCCACGAGGTGGCCCCCTCCACGGCCGGCGGCCCTCCCCGGACCGAGTACGAGATCACCGGGCGCGGCACCGAGGAGTTCTTCGCCCTGCTGCGCTCATCGCTCACCTCGTACGACCGGGGTGTCGAGGTGCTCTCGGCCGGCATCGGCTTCATCGTCGAGCTGGAGCGCGCCGAGGCGGTGGCCCTCCTCGAACGGCGTATCGCCGCCATCGAGGGGTGGCGCGCCTCGGTCATGGAGCACTGGATCCCTGCCGACGGTCCCGAGGCACTCGGCCACATCGGCGAGATCATGAACATGTGGATCCACTCGGCGGATGCGGGGGCGGAGTGGACCCGGGGCCTGATCGGCCGCATCGAGGCGGGTGCCTACACCTTCGCGGACGAGGGGGAGCCCTTCGCGGGGGTGCTCCCCGAGGGCCGGGAGGACCCGTACGCCACCGGGGTCCCCGGCCCCGGCTCCACCCGCTGACCGTCGCCGGGGGTTCCCGGCCCCGGCGACCCGTTGACCGTCGCCGGGTCCCTTCCCTCAGTGGTGAAACGCGGTTCCGGGTCCCTTGTCCCGGCTCAACGGGTGCGTCTGGGAACGGAGTTCGGGCAACAGGTCGCGGAGGTCGTCCATCAGCAGCTCCGCGAGGTCCGAGGAGAATCCGTTCCGGCAGACGACGCGCAGCACCGAGAGGTCCTGGCGGTTGGCGGGGAAGGTGTACGCCGGGACCAGCCAGCCACGCTCGCGGAGCCGCCTCGACACGTCGAAGACGTCGTAGGCCTTCACGCCGGGTTCCGTCGTCACCGCGAACACCGGGAGTTCGTCGCCCCGCGTCAGCAGCCTGAAGTCCTCCAGCGCCTCGAACTCCCCGGCGAGACGCCCCGCGATGTCCCGGGACGCCTGCTGGACGGCCCGGTAGCCCTCCCGGCCCAGCCGGAGGAACGTGTAGTACTGCGCGACCACCTGCGCGCCGGGCCGGGAGAAGTTCAGGGCGAAGGTCGGCATGTCACCGCCCAGGTAGTTGACCCGGAACACCAGCTCCTCCGGCAGCTCGGCCGGCGAGCGCCACAGCGCCCAGCCCACGCCCGGATAGACCAGGCCGTACTTGTGGCCTGAGGTGTTGATGGAGGAGACGCGGGGGAGCCGGAAGTCCCACACCAGGTCCGGGTCGAGGAACGGCGCCACCATCGCCCCGGACGCCCCGTCCACATGGACGGGGATGTCGAGCCCGGTGCGCTCCTGGAGATCGTCCAGCGCGGCGCAGAGCTCAGCGATCGGCTCGTAGGAGCCGTCGAAGGTGGAGCCGAGGATCCCGACCACGCCGATGGTGTTCTCGTCGCAGAGCTCGGCGGCCGCCTGCGGGTCCAGATGGAAGCGTTCACCCTCCATCGGCACCTGGCGGGGCTCGACCTCCCAGAAGGTGCAGAACTTCTCCCAGCAGACCTGGACGTTGACACCCATCACCAGATTGGGCCGGGCGGACGCCGGATAGCGGTCGGGGTTCCTCGCGGCCCACCGCCGCTTCAGGGCCATCCCGGCGAGCATGCAGGCCTCGCTGGAGCCGGTGGTGGAGCAGCCCACGGCGGTGGAGGGGTCGGGAGCGTTCCAGAGGTCGGCGAGCATCGCCGTACAGCGCCTCTCCAGCTCGGCCGTCCTCGGGTACTCGTCCTTGTCGATCATGTTCTTGTCCCGGCACTCGGCCATCAGCACGCCGGCCTGGGGCTCCATCCAGGTGGTGACGAAGGTGGCGAGGTTGAGCCGGGAGTTGCCGTCGAGCATCAGCTCGTCGTGCACCAGTCGGTAGGCCGTGGCCGGTGGCAGCGGGCCGTCGGGGAGGACGTGCGTCGGCGGCGCCGCGACCATCGGCGCGGTCGGGTCGGCCTCGCCGAAGAACGGGTTGAGGGCGAGTCTGCGGTGCTCCTCGGAGGGAGCGGGCTTGCCGTGCGAACCCTGGTGGAGCGGCATCGAAGGGTGTCCCCTCAGCTCTCGGACGCGAGTCCGGTCTTGATGGCCCGGGTGAACTTCACGACACGCTCCGCCTGCACGCGCGCGGCGGTCAGGGTCTGCTCGGCGACCGGGATGTCGCCCTGCCCGGAGACGTGGGAGGTGCCGTACGGATTGCCGTCGACGAACTTGGAGGGATCGGTGTAGCCGGGGGCCACGAGGATGCCGCCGAAGTGGTGGATGGTGTTGTACAGCGCCAGCAGGGTGGACTCCTGGCCCCCGTGGGCGGTGCTGCTCGCCGTGAAGCCGCTGTAGACCTTGTCGGCGAGCTTGCCGGCCTGCCAGAGGCCGCCGAGCGTGTCGAGGAACTGCTTGAGCTGGGCGGCGACGTTGCCGTACCGGGTGGGTGTTCCGAGGATCACCGCGTCCGCCCACTCCATGTCGTCCGGCGTGACCTCGGCGATGTCCGCGGTCGCCTTCGCGTGCTCGGCCCAGACCGGGTTGGCTTCGATCGCCGCCTGGGGCGCGAGCTCGGCGGCCTTCCGGAGGCGGACCTGGGCGCCGGCGTTCTCGGCGTCCTTCGCGATGGCCTTGGCGATGGCGGAGATGGTGCCGGTGGAGGAGTAGTAGACGACGGCGACATTGACGGACGTGGGCATGGGGGCTCCGGAGCGGTGGACGTGTGGGGGGCGGGGAGGGCCTGGAAGAGCGGTTCAGGACCTGCTGATCACGGCGGCCGTGCCATAGGCGCAGACCTCGGTGCCCACGTCGGCCGCCTCGCTCACGTCGAAGCGCATCATCAGCACGGCGTTGGCCCCGCGGGCCCTCGCCTGCTCGACGAGCCGCTCCATCGCCTGGTTGCGGGTCTCGACGAGGGTCTTCGTCAGGCCCTTCAGCTCGCCGCCGATCATCGACTTCAGACCGGCCCCGATCTGGCTGCCGAGGTGGCGGGAGCGGACGGTGAGTCCGAACACCTCGCCGATGACCTGCGTCACGTGGTGACCGGGCACGTCGTTCGTGGTGACGACGAGCACGTCCGCCTGGGGGGTCTGTCCGCCGCCGAAGTCCTCGATGCTCATGATGTGGCACCTCCTGCGGAGAAGCTTCGCGCCGGTCCCGCCCGCGTGCATCCCCGCTTACGCCAGTGGAACCCAGGCGTCCCCCTCCGCGTTGATAGCTTGGGACGGCCACGCAGCCGCCGCACATCGACCGACCCTGGAGCCCGGACCCTTGAATACGCTTGCGCTCGGCCCGAGCTGGCTGGACCCGGATTACCTGCTCAACACCTTCGGGCTTCCCGGCCTCCTGCTCATCGTGTTCGCCGAGTCGGGGCTGCTCATCGGCTTCTTCCTCCCCGGCGACTCCCTGCTGTTCACCACGGGTCTCCTGGTGACCACGGGCGATCTGAAGTACCCCCTGTGGCTGGTGTGCGTGCTGGTCGCCCTGGCGGCGATCATCGGCGACCAGGTCGGTTACCTCTTCGGCCGCAAGGTGGGGCCGGCCCTCTTCAAGCGCCCGGACTCCCGGCTCTTCAAGCAGGAGAACGTCGAGAAGGCCCACGAGTTCTTCGAGAAGTACGGGCCCAAGTCGCTGGTGCTCGCGCGCTTCGTCCCCATCGTCCGCACGTTCACGCCGATCATCGCCGGTGTGAGCCGGATGGACTACCGCTCCTTCATCACCTTCAACATCATCGGCGGCGTCCTCTGGGGCGTCGGGGTGACGCTGCTCGGGGCGGCCCTGGGCCGGATCGACTTCGTGCACGAGAACATCGAGATGATCCTCATCCTGATCGTGCTCGTCTCCGTGGTCCCGATCGCGATCGAGTTCCTGCGGGCGCGCTCCAAGTCGAAGAAGGAGGGCGCCGGGGGGCAGGGTGGCCACGGCTCCTCCGACGGGACCCCGGGCTCCGGCCCCCGCGGCACCGCGGGCGACGACGGCCAGGACTCCACCGCCCACCGCTTCACGAACGAGCAGGCGGCCCCCTTCGGCTCCGCCCCGTACGCCGCTGACCCGTACGGCCGAGGCGGCACGTACGACGCCCGGGACACCGCGTACGGCGAGGGGCAGCAGGCCGGGTACGGCGACGCCCAGGGCGGCCGGTACGCCGGAGGCGAGCAGGGCCAGTACGGCGGGCAGTACCCCCAGCAGGGTCAGTACGGCCAGGCGGGTCAGTACGGCCAGGCGGATCAGTACGGCCAGCAGGGCCAGTACCCCCAGCAGGGGCAGCAGGGCCAGTACGGGCAGTACCCCCAGCAGGGGCAGTACGGCCAGGCGGACCAGTACGGCCGGCAGGGGCAGTACGGCGGCCAGCAGGACCACCAGCAGGGGCAGTATGGCGGCCAGCAGGGCCAGTACGGCAGCCAGTACGGCCGGCAGGGCCAGTACGGCGGTCAGGCAGGGCAGTACGACCAGTACGGTCAGGGCGATCAGCAGGCCGCGTACGGCCGGCCGGGTGAGTACGGCGCTGCGCAGGCCGGCCCTTACGGCGGCTACGGCGAGGCCCGGCAGCCCGGCCCGTACGACGAGGGTGCCCCTGGCCAGGACGACGACCCCGGCCGGTACGGCCGGCGAAACGGCCGCTGAGACCTCGCACACCGACGCAAGGTGCCCCGGACCCCACGTGGGGTCCGGGGCACCTTGCGTCGGTCAGAAGCCCCTGGTCCGCTTTGCGGCCCGGCGCGCCCCGCCCTCGACCGCACCCGGCACCCGCATGAACAGCCGGGAGATCTCGCTCCCGAGATTGACCCCGATGGCGATCGCCAGCGCCGTCGCCACTGCCGTGGAGAGCGAGGCGAGCCCGGTGTCCACCTGGTTCTGCGCGACGCCCAGCAGACCGAAGTACGTCGCCGAACCGGGCAGCAGCGGGCCGATGGCCGCGGTGATGTACGGCAACGACGAGTTGAAGCGGTAGCGGGAGAGCAACTGGCCGAAGAGGCCGACCAGCCCGGCCGCGACCGCCGTGGCGGCCACCGGGGAGATCCCGCCGGTGCGGGACATCGCTCCGAAGATCACCCAGGCCACACCTCCGTTGAGGGTCACCGCCAGCACCGTGGACCGCTCCTGCTGGAGGAGGACCGCGAAGGCCAGTGTCAGCGCCATCGCGGCCAGGATCTGGAGCCCTGGCCTGTCGTTGGGCACCAACCGTTCCTCCGGGTTGAGCGCCGCACCGAGCTGGACCCCGAGGTAGAGCATCAGCAGCACGCCCGCCACGATGCCGATGACCAGGTACATGACCTCAAGGAGCCGGGCCCCTGCGGTCAGGTAGTAGCCGGTCAGACCGTCCTGAACCCCGGCGACCAGCGCCCGCCCCGGCAGCAGGGCGAACAGCCCACCGGTGATCACTGCGGAGGGCCGTACGTCGGTCGAGTGGGTCAGGGTGAGAGCGATGCCCATCGCCGCCGGAGGCATGGCCGCGACGGTGAACTGGTAGAACTCCGGCAGCCCGCGACCCGCGCAGAGCCAGGCCAGCCGGTCACCGAGCATCGCACCCGCCGCCGCCACCAGGAAGACCAGCACCCCACCGCCGACCAGCATCGAGGCCGAGCCGGCGAGCAGCCCGGCGGCCGCCGTCAGCACCCATCCGGGGTACGGGTGGCGGTTACGCCGGATCTCGGCGAGCCGCCGGTAGGCCTCCTCCAGCGAGACTTCGACGTGCTCCGCCGTGGTGATGTCGTCGATGAGCCGGAACACCGCGGCCAAGCGGGTGTAGTCGGTGCCTCTCCGGCGCACGGTCCGGCTCGCCGTCACGGGGTCGTCGACCAGGGAGGGCTGGTGCGAGATGGACAGCAGGGTGAAGGTGACCGTCGGCTCGCAGCGGTCGAGCCCGTAGGAGTGCGCCACCGCGAACATGGCCGCCTCGACGTCCTCGGCCCCCTCACCGCCCGCGAGCAGCAGCTCCCCGATACGCAGCGTCAGGTCGAGGACGCGCGGTACGGCGGGCCCTGAGTCGTCCGTCTTCTGGATGGTCTCGGGGGCCGGACGCTCGAACACAGGCATCCGCAGCATCGTCCGCATCCGGTCCTGCCAAGGAGCCTCCTTGGTGAGCCGGATCATCGGGATGCCGTGCGCGGGGGTGAAGGTGGGCGGCTGCTGCTGCGCGTTGTACCCGCTCGGGGGGACGAACGCGGACGACAGCGTGTCGGAGCCCGAACCGCTCCCCGGGCCGGAAGCGGAACCCTGGCCGGGGCCCGAGGAGCCCGCCGGGTCCGTCTGCACGCCCGCCGGAAGGGCGAATTCCGATGTCGGATGGTCGTCGTCGGAGGGGGCTGCCGGCTGGTCCACACCGGCCGGTGGGACGAAGGCGCTGCGCGCCTCGTCGGACTGGGGCTTCTGGTCCTCGGGACCGCCCTGTTCCGCCACCACTCGACCTCGTTCCTGCTAGACCGTCCGTTCCGGCTGCGCTTCTGCCCAGTATGAGCACGCTCATGGGCCGTCACACGCAACGGGCGGCGCACCCGTGAAGGTGCGCCGCCCGTCGTTCGTACGGTCAGCAGGGCCGCCAGGCCCTCGGTACCGGCATCACGCGTCTCCCGCCCTCAAGCGGAATCCGCGCAGACACGGTGTCAGTGCTTGCCGCCCTGCGCCTCGAGGCGCTTGTAGGAGGCCTCGATCTCGGCCTCGGCCTCGGCGCGGCCGACCCAGTCGGCGCCCTCGACGGACTTGCCCGGCTCGAGGTCCTTGTAGACCTCGAAGAAGTGCTGGATCTCCAGGCGGTCGAACTCCGACACGTGGTGGATGTCGCGCAGGTGCTCCACGCGGGGGTCGGACGCGGGGACGCACAGCAGCTTGTCGTCGCCGCCGGCCTCGTCGGTCATCCGGAACATGCCGATGGCGCGGCACTTGATGAGGCAGCCCGGGAAGGTCGGCTCGTCCAGGATGACGAGGGCGTCCAGCGGGTCGCCGTCCTCGCCGAGGGTGTTCTCCACGAACCCGTAGTCGGCCGGGTAGCTGGTCGAGGTGAAGAGTCGACGGTCCAGGCGGATCCGACCGGTCTCGTGGTCCACCTCGTACTTGTTCCGCGAACCCTTCGGGATCTCGATGGTGACGTCGAACTCCACGGGTGGCTCCTCCATGATCAACACATACGACTGGTGGTTAAGTGTCCCTCACGCAGACGAGTGCTCGCGAAAGGGGCTGGTCAACGGTGGCCGAGCCGGTGGAACGACCGACGGACGAACCGTTGAACAGGTGGGGCGGGTGGAAAACCCCGAAGTACCTGAAGCGCGGGAGCGGGGCGGACGACCTGCGGCTCGTCGCGGGCTCCGCGGTGCTGGGCCTGGTGGTCGCCGCCGGTGCCGTCCTCGCCGCCGGTCCCTGGGACTCCGGTCAGCGTAAGGCCGAGCGGGACCTGGTGGCCGTCCAGCAGCACTCAGGTGGCGCACATCACGAAGAGGGCGCGCCCGACGGGCCTGCCCCCGCACCCAGCGCACCGGCCGTCCTCGGCGCCCTCGGCACGGCGGAGGGCCTCACCACCGCGGCGGGCGCGGGGGATCTGAAAGCCGCCCTCACCCCCCTCCTGGACGTGCCCGCCCTCGGTTCCGTACGCACCGGCGTGGTCGTCGACACCGCGACCGGCAAACAGGTGTACGCGCGGGGCGCAGGCACACCCATGACACCGGCCTCCACGGTGAAGATCGCCACCACCGCCGCCGCTCTCTCGGCGCTCGGACCGGACCACCGGATCGCGACGAAGGCGGTGCTCTCCCCGGACTCCCGGACGCTCACCCTCGTGGGCGGCGGCGACCCCACCCTGGGCGAGGCGGACCTGCGCGCCCTCGCCAGGGGTGCCGCCCGGGCCCTTCAGGACGGCGGGACCGCGACCGTCCGGCTGGCCTACGACACCTCCCGGTACTCCGGCCCGGCCCTCCACCCCATCGGCCCCAACGAGAACATCGCGCCCGTCAGCGCGCTCATGGCCGACGAGGGCCGTCTCGACGAGAGCCGCAAGGGCCCCGCCCCCCGCTCGGCCGATCCGGCGGGTGACGCCGCACGCGCCTTCTCGGACCTGCTCACGGACGCCGGGGTCACGGTCCGGTCCGCCCCCGTGTCGGGACGCGCCGTACAGGGTTCCCGGACCGTGGCCACCCACCTGTCGCAGCCGCTGTCCGCCCTGGTCGAACGGGCGCTGACCAACAGCGACAACGACATCGCCGAGGCCCTCGCCCGGCAGACCGCGCTGAAGGCGGGGGAGCCCGCGTCCTTCGCCGGGGCGCGCCGGGCCGTCACCGCGCGGATGAAGGCCCTCGGTCTTCCCCTTGCCGGGACCCGTTTCGCCGACGGAAGCGGGCTCGACCGCGCCGACAAGGTGACGGCGGGCCTCCTGGCCCAGTTGCTCGCGCTCGCCGCGGGACCGGACCATCCCGAGCTCAGGCCCGTCCTCACGGGCCTGCCCGTCGCAGGGTTCAGTGGCACGCTCGGCGACCGCTACACCGCCACCTCGCCCGCGACCGGCCTGGTCAGGGCCAAGACGGGCACCCTCACCGGGGTGAACAGCCTCGCCGGGACGGCGGTGGACGCCCAGGGCCGACTGCTCTCCTTCGCCTTCCTGGCCTCGGGCACCACGTCCCCGGGCGATGCGGAAGCCTCACTCGACACCCTGGCGACCACCCTCACCAAAGGCGGCCGGTGAGCGACTGACACCCCACCACGGAGCGACCACCTCACGTACGGTTGACGCATGACGAGCATCGGTGGTGCCGAGATGGTCGACTGGAATCTCGCGGTCGCGACCGCGACCCGATTCGTTCGGCCGGGTCCCGAGATCAGCCGCGAGGAGGCGCGTGCCGTCGTCGCGGAGCTCCGCAGGCATGCCAAGGCCTCAGAAGAGCACGTTCGTTCGTTCACCCGGATGATTCCGGAGGGCCACGAACCCGAGGACACCCCGGTCCTGGTCGTCGACCGGGCGGGCTGGATCAGGGCCAACGTCGCGGGCTTCCGCGAACTGCTGCGTCCCCTCCTCGGCAAGATGCAGGACCGCCGCGGCGGCGGCCCCGGCAACGCGGTGCTCGGAGCCGTCGGCGGCAAGGTCACCGGCGTCGAACTCGGCATGCTGCTCTCCTTCCTGGCCTCCCGGGTGCTCGGGCAGTACGAGACCTTCGCCCCGGCCACCCGCGAGCTCCCCGCCTCGTCCGAGGGCGGCGGAAGGCTCCTGCTGGTCGCCCCCAACATCGTCCACGTCGAGCGTGAACTCGAGGTCGACCCGCACGACTTCAGGCTCTGGGTGGCGCTCCACGAGGAGACGCACCGCACCCAGTTCACCGGTGTCCCCTGGCTCCGCGACCACCTGCAGGGCGAGATCCAGGCGTTCCTCGACGAGACCGACGTCGACCCGATGACCGTCCTGGAACGCCTCAGGGAGGCCGTGCAGGCCTTCTCCGGCGGCAGCCGCCCCGAGGCGGAGCGCGGGGAGGAGGGCGACGACGCCGGGCGCAGCCTCGTCGAGATCGTCCAGACGCCCTCCCAGCGGGAGATCCTGGGACGGCTCACCGCCGTGATGTCGCTGCTCGAGGGGCACGCGGACTTCGTCATGGACGGAGTGGGCCCCGAGGTGGTCGCCTCCGTCGGCGAGATCCGCGAGAAGTTCCAGCAGCGCAGGGCGCGCGGCGCGGGCCGCCTGGACCTGGCGCTGCGCAAACTCCTGGGGCTCGACGCGAAGCTGCGCCAGTACCGCGACGGCGAGAAGTTCGTCCGAGCCGTCGTCGAGGAGGTCGGGATGGACGGGTTCAACCGGGTGTGGACGTCGCCCAACACCCTTCCCACCAAGGCCGAGATCGCCGCGCCGGCGGAGTGGGTGGCGAGGGTCCACCGAAAGGCCGATTCCTGATCACATTCGGTCCGGTGGCAAGGAGATTGCCTCTCCAATCACCCATCCGGGGGACCATGGAGGCATGGGAGGGCGTGCAATGCTCGATGAACAGCTTGGCTCTGTCACCATCGACGCACTCTGAGTGACGGGACTCCCGTTCCGCGCGCTCCGAGGCAGCCCCCGAAACTTCACCCGAAGGGCACCGGACATGGGTCCCCATCCTGCGGTCGCGGCGATACGCCTGGCGGTCCGCCGCGTACTCCACGACGTCGTCGCCGAACACAACCGTCATATCGAACAGGCCGGACACGCCGAGTTCGCCGAAGCAGGGGCCGGCGGGCGGTGTTCCACGCTCCCCGAGCGGCCCGGCACCCCGCTGGTGCTCGTCGCGTGCTCCGGAGGTGCCGACTCCATGGCCCTCGCCTCCGCCCTCGCCTTCGAGTCGCGCAAACTGCCCGTCCGCGCCGGCGGCATCACGGTCGACCACAATCTCCAGCCCGGTTCCGGGCTCCGCGCCGACGAGGTCGTCGCCCGCCTCACCGAGATGGAGCTCGATCCGGTCGAGGCCGTCGCCGTGCACGTCGGACGCGACGGCGGGCCCGAGGCCGCCGCACGGGACGCGCGCTACGCCGCTCTGGACGCCGCCGCCGAACGCCTCGGCGCGGCCGCGGTTCTCCTCGGACACACCCGTGACGACCAGGCCGAGACGGTCCTGCTGGGCCTCGCCCGGGGTTCCGGCATCCGTTCGCTCTCCGGGATGGCCGCGGCATCGGGCCCGGCGGGCCGCTACCGCCGCCCCTTCCTCCAACTCGACCGGCAGACCGCCCGCAAGGCCTGCATGGTCCAGTCGATCCCCGTCTGGGACGACCCCCACAACATCGACCCGGCCTACACCCGCTCCCGGCTGCGGCACGAGGGCCTGCCCGCGCTGGAGAAAGCGCTGGGCAAGGGCGTGGTGGAGGCACTCGCCCGTACGGCCCAGCTCTCCCGCGACGACGCGGACGCCCTGGACACCTGGGCCGCCGACGCCGCCCGCTCGGTATGTGACGACGCCGGGCGCCTGGAGTGCGGCAAGCTCTCCGTCCTGCCGCCCGCGGTACGCCGCCGGGTGCTGCGCCGCGCGGTGATCGACGCCGGATCCCCGGCCGGTTCGCTCTTCGCCCGCCACATCGAGGAAGTCGACCGGCTCATCACCGGCTGGCGGGGCCAGGGCGCCATCAACCTGCCCGGCCGCGTCGAGGTGCGGCGTCAGGGTGGCAGACTGGTCATCCGGCAGAGCTGAAGCGCAGCGGCTGAAGTGCAGGCGAGACGCCGTTCCGGCCTGGGGAGCAGTCCCGGTCCGGCGGGGCAGGGAAAGAGACGCGGGTGAACGAGAAGGACATGGGCACCGACCTCCAGTCGGTGCTCCTCACCAAGGAAGAGATCGACGCGAAGCTGGTCGAGCTCGCGGCGAAGATCGACGCGGAGTACGCGGGCAAGGATCTCCTCATCATCGGTGTGCTCAAGGGTGCCGTGATGGTCATGGCGGACCTGGCGCGCGCGCTGTCCACTCCCGTCACCATGGACTGGATGGCCGTCTCGTCCTACGGCGCGGGCACCCAGTCCTCGGGCGTCGTCCGGATCCTCAAGGACCTCGACACCGACATCAAGGGCCGGCACGTCCTGATCGTCGAGGACATCATCGACTCGGGTCTGACGCTGTCCTGGCTGCTGACCAACCTCGGCTCGCGGGAACCCGCGAGCCTGGAGGTCTGCACCCTGCTCCGCAAGCCGGACGCGGCGAAGGTCGCGATCGACGTGAAGTGGGTCGGCTTCGACATCCCCAACGAGTTCGTCGTCGGGTACGGACTCGACTACGCGGAGAAGTACCGCAACCTCCCCTTCGTCGGGACGCTCGCGCCCCACGTCTACGGCGGCTGAGGAAGCTCGCCCGACGGGCCGGCCGAACCCGGCCGGAGTCCCGGGAACCCTCGTGGTGACCGGGCCGTTGGAGCCTTCGAAGACAGGTTTGCCGTACCTCCCCTGCGGTCACGGGTGACAATGCTGGGGTACCGTCCGAAGAACAGTCTTTTCTCACAGCAGCATTTACCTACGGGCAGGAGGGACGGGGCGACTTTCGCTCCGTATGGATGGACGTGAAGCGATACTTCCGTGGGCCGGTCATGTGGATCGTGCTGGCCGTCCTCGCCGTGGTCGTGCTGATGCAGGTCGTCGGCTCGTCCGGCGGCTACAAGACGGTGGACACCGGCAAGGTGATCCAGGCGATCAGTAAGAACCAGGTGGAGCAGGCCAAGCTGACCACCGGTGACGAACAGATCCTTAAGATCGAGCTGAAGGACGGCCAGAAGCTCCAGGGCGAGTCCGGCAGCAAGTTCCAGGCGAGCTACATCGGCAATCAGGGCGTCGAGCTCGCCGACACCCTGCAGCAGAAGTTCGAGAGCGGTGACATCGAGAAGGGCTACACCGTCTCGCCGTCGAAGCAGTCCCCGTTCGTCTCGATCCTTCTCTCGCTGCTGCCCTTCGTCCTGATCGTGGTCGTCTTCCTGTTTCTGATGAACCAGATGCAGGGCGGCGGCTCCAAGGTCATGCAGTTCGGCAAGTCCAAGGCCAAGCTGATCACCAAGGACACGCCGAAGACGACGTTCGCCGACGTGGCGGGGTCGGACGAGGCCGTCGAGGAGCTCCACGAGATCAAGGAGTTCCTCCAGGAGCCGGCGAAGTTCCAGGCCGTCGGCGCCAAGATTCCCAAGGGTGTCCTGCTGTACGGGCCGCCCGGTACGGGCAAGACCCTGCTCGCCCGCGCGGTCGCGGGTGAGGCCGGCGTCCCGTTCTACTCGATCTCCGGTTCCGACTTCGTCGAGATGTTCGTCGGTGTCGGTGCGTCCCGTGTCCGGGACCTCTTCGAGCAGGCCAAGGCGAACGCCCCGGCCATCGTCTTCGTCGACGAGATCGACGCGGTCGGACGCCACCGCGGCGCCGGCATGGGCGGCGGACACGACGAGCGCGAGCAGACGCTCAATCAGCTGCTCGTCGAGATGGACGGCTTCGACGTGAAGGGCGGCGTCATCCTGATCGCCGCCACCAACCGGCCGGACATCCTGGACCCGGCACTGCTGCGTCCCGGACGCTTCGACCGGCAGATCGCCGTCGACCGGCCGGACATGCAGGGCCGTCTCGAGATCCTCAAGGTCCACCAGAAGGGCAAGCCCGTCGCGGAGGACGTCGACCTCACCGCGGTGGCGCGCCGTACGCCCGGCTTCACCGGTGCCGACCTGTCGAACGTGCTGAACGAAGCCGCGCTCCTGACGGCGCGCAGCGACAAGAAGCTGATCGACAACCACTCGCTCGACGAGGCCATCGACCGTGTCGTGGCGGGCCCGCAGAAGCGGACCCGGATCATGTCCGAGAAGGAGAAGAAGATCACCGCGTACCACGAGGGCGGACACGCCCTGGTCGCGGCGGCCTCTCCCCAGTCGGACCCGGTCCACAAGATCACGATCCTCTCCCGCGGTCGCGCCCTCGGTTACACGATGGTGCTCCCGGAGGAGGACAAGTACTCCACCACCCGCAACGAGATGCTCGACCAGCTGGCGTACATGCTGGGTGGGCGCGCGGCGGAGGAGCTGGTCTTCCACGACCCGACGACAGGCGCGGCGAACGACATCGAGAAGGCCACCGCCACGGCCCGCGCGATGGTCACGCAGTACGGCATGACCGAGCGTCTCGGAGCGATCAAGTTCGGCGGCGACAACACCGAGCCGTTCGTGGGCCGGGAGATGGGCCATCAGCGCGACTACTCGGAAGAGGTCGCGGCGCTCGTCGACGAAGAGGTCAAGAAGCTCATCGAGACCGCGCACAACGACGCGTGGGAGATCCTCGTCGAGAATCGCGACATCCTCGACGCCCTGGTCCTGGAGCTCCTCGAGAAGGAGACGCTCGGCAAGGAGCAGATTGCCGAGATCTTCGCCCCGATCGTGAAGCGCCCGGCCCGTCCGGCGTGGACCGGTTCCGCCCGGCGCACCCCGTCGACCCGTCCGCCCGTGCTCTCTCCCAAGGAGCTCGCCCTCACCAACGGCGCCGCCAACGGTTCGGGCACCCCGGAGATCGCGCCGACGGACATCACGAAGAACACCGGCTCCTCCACGGAGGCGCTCCCCGAGGATCGCCCGGAGAGCTGAGCCGACCGGTGTGGCCCCTCTCACGGGGGCTCCACCAGGCCCGGAATGGATGCCGCGCCCCCCAGGTTCTAGCCTGTGGGGGCGCGGCTTTTTCGTCGGGACCGTGCTGCGTCCCCCGCATTTCAGTGAGGTCCGGGCGGGCCGCGCATGTGATCGCACACAGGAACGAGGCACAGATGACCGACCCGGTGACGCTCGACGGGCAGGGCTCGATCGGCGTATTCGACCAGAAGCGGGCCGAGTCCGCCGTACGTGAACTGCTCATCGCGGTCGGGGAGGACCCCGACCGTGAAGGGCTCCGGGAGACCCCCGGCCGGGTGGCGCGTGCGTACAAGGAGATATTCGCGGGCCTCCACCAGGAGCCCGAGGACGTCCTGACGACCACCTTCGACCTGGGCCACGACGAGATGGTGCTGGTCAAGGACATCGAGGTCTTCAGTACCTGTGAGCACCACCTCGTGCCGTTCCGTGGCGTGGCGCACGTCGGGTACATCCCGGCGACCTCGGGCAAGATCACGGGCCTGTCGAAGCTCGCCAGGCTGGTCGACGTCTACGCGCGGCGGCCCCAGGTGCAGGAACGGCTCACCACGCAGATCGCCGAGTCGCTGATGGCGATCCTGGAGCCGCGCGGAGTGATCGTCGTCGTCGAGTGCGAGCACATGTGCATGTCGATGCGCGGTATCCGCAAGCCGGGGGCGAAGACACTCACCTCCGCGGTCCGCGGTCAGCTGCGCGACCCGGCGACACGCGCCGAGGCGATGAGCCTCATCATGGCGCGCTGACCGGGACGGACAGCGCGGGACGGACCTGATCAGGAGAGGCTCGGCGCGAGGGTGCCGGGTCGCTCCTTCGGGGGAGACGACCGAAGGGCCCCGGCCGGCGCGGCCGGGGCATCAGGGAAGGAGCTCCCATGTCTTTCACCCACGTGCTCGCCGTGGCGCCCGTGATGGCCATCGAGCCGGCCGTCGAGTGGTACGAGCGGCTGTTCGGCCGCCCTGCCGACGCCAGGCCCATGGACGGCCTGGCCGACTGGCACATCTCGCCGTACGCCTGGCTGCAGGTCTTCCAGTCGCCCGAGCAGGCCGGCGGCACCCTGGTGAATCTGGCCGTCGACGATCTCGACCGGACGGTCTCGGAGCTCGCCGGCCGGGGGATCACCGCGGGGGAGACCCTGCCGGGTTCGCGTGGAGTGCGGTTCGCCGCCGTCCACGACCCCGACGGAAACCGGATCACCCTCATCGAGAACCCGGTGACCGGCTGACGAACCGCTCCGGGGCCGCTCTCAGGCGGCCTGTGCCGTGTTCCTGTCGTCGTCGCCGTCCTCGGGGAGCTTGCAGACGCGCTCCAGGAAGAACGCGGCGGCGACGACGGCGATACCGGCCAGGACGGCGAAGCCCGCGTAGATGGCCTGGTCCCGGCGGGGCGGTACGTCGAGGGATCCGAGCAGGAAGACGGCCGTGCCGCCGTACATCCCGGTGACCAGCGCGGCGACGAGCGCGCTCGCCTGGCCGAACACCACGGCGCGCGCCGCCATCATGGGCTCCACGCCCTTCGCCCCCGGGCGCCGCTCCCGCTGGGCCCGCAGCCTCGCCCGGATGGACAGGGCAGCGGCGAGCAGGACCACGGCGATCACGGCGAGTACGACGGGTGCGGCGAGCGGCACGCTCGGCAGTGTCCCCAGGGAGTCCCAGAGGCGTGCCGCACCCCAGGACAGCACACCGGCTCCGGCGAAGAGTCCGGCGAGAAGCCTGAGCCGTAGTTGCTTCACCGAGAGTGCCGCCCTTCGCCGTTACCCGTGTCGTCCGCCCGTGACGGGCCGTACCTGAGCCTAACGACTACTCGGGGAGGCGGAGTTCCAGGTCGGGCCGGGGGAGCACTCCCTCGCTGCCCACGCCCGCCAGCAGGTCGGCGACCGGTCCGGCGCCCGGCAGCTGGGCATCCGGGTCCACGTCGTGCCAGGGGGCGAGCACGAAGGCCCGCTCACGGGCGCGCGGGTGCGGGAGGGTCAGCAGCGGGTCGTCGGAGACCACATCGGCGTACGACACGATGTCGACGTCGATCGTGCGCGGACCCCAGCGCTCCTCACGGACACGGTCGAAGGCCTCTTCGACGGCCTGTCCGCGCTCCATCAGGGAGGACGGCGGCAGTGTCGTCTTCACGACGATCACCGCGTTGAAGTACGACGGCTGGCTGCCGGGGTCGACGCCCCAGGGCTCCGTCTCGTAGACCGGGGAGACGGCCTTCACCCGGAGGCCGGGCGTGTCCTCCAGGGCGTCGATGGCGCCCTGGAGCGTCTCCAGCCGGTTTCCGAGGTTCGAGCCGAGGGAGATCACGGCGAGTTTGGGGTTGGAAAGGGTGACGTCCGCCGCGTCCACCTGCTCGACGACTGCTGCGGGAACCGGCTGTACGGTCGGGTCGCTCTGCCCTTCGGTGGAAAATGCAGTCATGCTCGGCTCCGGGTGATGGTGATGGTGACGTCGTCGAAGGGGACGGTGATCGGGGCGTCCGGCTTGTGGACGACGACCTCGACCTCCTGGACCCCCTCGTGCTTGAGGCACTGCTGCGCGATGCGTTCCGCGAGGGTCTCGATCAGATCGACCGGCTCGCCCTCGACCACATCCACGACCTCCTCCGCGACGACGCCGTAGTGGACGGTCTTCGACAGGTCGTCGGCGGCCGCCGCCGGGCGGGTGTCGAGTCCGAGCACCAGATCCACGATGAAGGTCTGGCCGTCCTCCCGTTCCTTGGGGAAGACGCCGTGGTGCCCACGGGCCTTGAGGCCGCGCAGCGCGACACGATCCACGCGAATCACTCCTGCTGTTCGTCGTCTCTTGAGGCACCCGGCCGCGTGCGGGCGGACGGGTGCCTTCTTTCGAATCTACCCGCGAGCACCGACAGGTCCCGCTCGCGGGTGCGCGGACCCGCCCGACAGAGGGCTGGTAGCCGCGTATACCCGGTGATCGGGGGGCTCAATCCCGGCTGTCCGGCCGGGCCTGCTCAGGCGGTCGGCTCCTCGTCCTCCTCCTCGCCGGTCTCGGCGAGTACGGGGGAGCCGTGGTGCGACCAGAGCTTCCATCCCTCGGATGTGCGCCGGAACACGTTGGTGGCGACGACGAGCTGGCCGACCAGTGGTCCCAGCGAGTCGTCCTCCCCGGCCGGACCGCCGCTGAGGATGTTCTCGGTGCAGGTGACCAGGGCCGTGTCACCGGTCATCGAGACCCCGACATCGGTCAGGAAGAACTGGATGTACTCGGTGTTCGCCATGATCAGGGCGTAGCTGCGCAGCACCTCGCCACGACCGGTGATTACCGGCCAGCCCGGGTGGACGCAGGAGACGGTGAGGTCCTCGCCCGGAAGCCACAGGCCGGAGAGCTCGTCGAGGTCCCCGCGTTCCATGGCCTCGTAGAAGGCGGTGTTCGCCTGCTCGACCGCGGCGATGTCGGCGGCGGCCTCCTCGTGCTCGTCGCGCGGGGCGCTCACGCGGCTCCCTCGACGGCGCGGGCGACCCGGACGGCGTCAGCGGTCGGACGTACCGCGTGCACCCGGACCGCCCAGGCGCCGGCGGCGGCCGAGAGGGCGGAGATCGCGGCCGTCGCGGCGTCGCGTTCACGGGCGGGCGGCGGGGTGGCGCCGTCGGCGGCCAGGACGTGACCGAGGAACCGCTTACGGGAGGCGGCGACGAGCAGAGGCCTGCCGAGGTCCCGCAGACGGTCGAGGTGCGCGACGAGGGCGAGGTCCTGGGCCGCGTCCTTGGCGAAGCCGAGCCCCGGGTCGATCACCAGGCTCGACGGATCCACGCCGCCCTCGATCACGGCCTCCATCCGATGCCGGAGCTCCGCGACGACCTCGCCGACGACGTCCTGGTAGACCGCCCGGCTGTTCATGGACTCGCTGAAGCCGCGCCAGTGCATGACGACGAAGGGCACCCCCGCAGCGGCGACGACCGGGATCATGTCCGGGTCGGCGAGCCCGCCGCTCACGTCGTTGACCAGGGTCGCCCCGGCGGCGACGGACTGCTCGGCCACGCGGGCCCGCATGGTGTCCACGGAGATGGTGACGCCCTCCGAGGCCAGGCCCCGCACCACGGGAATGACCCTGCGGAGCTCCTCGGACTCGTCCACCCTGCTCGCGCCGGGGCGGGTGGACTCACCGCCGACGTCGATCAGGTCCGCTCCCTCGGCCGCCAGTTCGAGGCCGTGCTTGATCGCCGCCGTGGTGTCGAACCAGTGGCCGCCGTCGGAGAAGGAGTCGGGCGTCACATTGACGACGCCCATGACCGCACAGCGGTCCCACTCCGGCAGACCCCGCACCGTTCCCCGTCCTCGCAACGTACTCATGGGACCAGCCTAAGCGCCGTCCCCTGGTGCCCGGCGGGCGCGCGGGGGCCGGCCGCGTCCGGACTCCGGGCCGCGCGGGGCCCTTGCGGGAGCTCCGGATCGCCGCGTCCGCCCCACGCGGGCCTCCCCCTCCGGCCATGGGCCGCCCAGTGGGGGCCGGGCATCCGGTGGACCGGGCCGGGCAACCACGGTGGGACGTCGGCGCACCCTCGGCGCGCCGAGGATCCAGGCGTCGTGCGGCGCGTACCCGGAGCGGTCGGCTGCCGCCGGGCGACGGCCCGCCGGGCGCCCCGGTCACCTCCCGAGACCGGGGCCATGGACGGCTCGCTTCCCCGGAGCGGCGCTCAGGGGGAGTCGATCCCCGCCACGGACTCCACGGCGACCCGGGCGCGCGGCACGTCCTGGGCGTCCGCGTCGATCGAGCGGCGCAGCGCCTCGTGGAGCCGGGCCGGGGTCAGCACCCCGAGGAAGCGGCCGGAGCCCTCCTCGTCGGTGACGGCGATCCAGCCCGCGTCGTGCTGGAGCATCGTGGCGAAGGCCTGCTTCAGGGGCGCGCCGAGCGGAAGCCACGCCTCCATGCGGCGTGCGTGCTCCCGGACGGTTCCCGCCCCGCTCTGCCCGCCGCCGGCCGGGATCCAGCCGTGCAGGGTGTCCTGGGCGTCCAGCACGACCGCCCAGCGCGCTCCGGCGGCCTTCAGCCGTGCGGTCGCCTCCACCAGGGGGTCGTCGAGGTGCACGACGGGCGGCTGGTCCAGGTCGCTCTCCTCGACGGGGGTGACGGAGAGGCGCTTCAGGCCGCGGTCCGCGCCGACGAAGTCGGCGACGTAGGGCGTGGAAGGGGCCCCGAGCACCGTCGCCGGGGTGTCGAACTGCTCGATGCGGCCCTGCCCGTAGACGGCGATCCGGTCACCGAGCCGGACCGCCTCCTCGATGTCATGGGTGACGAAGAGAACGGTCTTGCGGACCTGTTCCTGCAGTTTCAGGAATTCGTTCTGAAGCCTTTCCCGGACGACCGGGTCGACCGCGCCGAAAGGCTCGTCCATCAGCAGTACCGGCGGGTCGGCCGCCAGCGCCCTTGCCACACCGACGCGTTGGCGCTGCCCGCCGGAGAGCTGCTCCGGATAGCGGTCGCCGTGGACGGAGGGGTCGAGGCCCACGAGATCGAGCAGTTCCGCCGCGCGCCTGCGGCCCTTTTCCCTTCCCCAGCCCAGGAGATGGGGAACGGTGGCGGTGTTCTCCAGGACCGTCTTGTGCGGGAAGAGGCCGACCTGCTGGATGACATAGCCGATGCGCCGGCGCAGCCGGACCGGGTCGATGGCGGATATGTCCTCCCCGTCGAGGAATATCCGCCCCTCGGTCGGTTCGGTCAGTCGGTTCACCATTTTCATGGTGGTGGTCTTGCCGCATCCGGAAGGCCCGACGAGCGTGACCAGTTCACCCTCGGCGACCTCGAAGGAAAGATCGTCGACGGCGGTGGTGCCGTCCGCGTACCGCTTGGTGACGTGCTCGAATCGGATCATGATTCCCCATTGTGGCGCGGGCCTTGTGAAAGCAATGTTGCCGGAACAAGACAGCCTCGGCGATTGTCGGTGGTCGGGGATAGGGTCACCAAGGACCGGACGCGGGACGGCATCACGAGGGCAGCGGGAGGCGGGGGCGGATGGCCGATCAGAACTGCCTGGTGACGAACGACTGGATCTGCGGGGAGTATCTGCGTTCGCGCAGCCATGAGTTGACCGAGGCGACGCTCCAGCACATCTGGATCACCGCGGTCTCCGTGCTGATCGGGCTCGCCGTCGCCTTTCCGCTCGCCCTGCTCGCACGCCGCGGGAAGCATTTCGCCGGCCCGGTGCTGGGGCTGACCACCGTGCTCTACACCGTGCCGTCGCTCGCCATGTTCTCCCTGCTGCTGCCGCTCTTCGGGCTGTCGGCCGCGCTCGTGGTCACCGGGCTGGTGCTCTACTCGCTGACCATCCTCGTGCGGAACATCCTGGCCGGGCTCCAAGCGGTTCCGCATGAGGCCAGGGAGGCCGCGCGAGGCATGGGATACGGGCCCGTCCGGCTGCTCTGGGAGGTCGAACTGCCCCTCGCCCTCCCGGCTCTGATGGCCGGGCTCCGCATCGCCACGGTGTCGACGGTGGCCCTGACGACCGTCGGCTCCCTCGTCGGCAAGGGGGGCCTCGGCAACCTCATCGAGGACGCGCTGCCCAGCCTCTTCAAGGCGCAGGTGCTCACCGCGTCCGTCCTCTGCGTGCTGCTGGCGGTGGCCGCGGACCTGCTGCTGCTCGGTGCGCAGCGCCTGCTCACGCCCTGGACCCGGATACGGAGGCCCGCCGCGGCCTCCGCCGGGGCGGGCATCGCGAAGACGGAGGCCGGCTGATCCATGGGAGTCGTCGAAGAGGCGTGGGTCTGGCTGACGACCGGCGCCAACTGGTCGGGTGACGGTGGCGCGGCGCACCGCCTCGCCGAGCATCTGTACGTCAGCGGGATCGCCCTCGCGGCGGCCTGCGTCCTCGCGCTGCCCGTGGCCCTGTATCTCGGGCACGTGGGCAAGGGGGGCGGACTCGCCGTCAACATCTCCAACGTGGGCCGGGCGGTACCGGTGTTCGCGGTGCTCGCCCTCTTCATGCTGACCCCGCTGCGGAACTCCGGCTATCTGCCCACGGTCATCGCGCTGGTGCTCTTCGCCGTGCCCCCTCTGCTGACCAACGCCTACGTCGGGATGACGGAGGTGGACCGGTCGGTGCTGGAGGCGGCACGGGGCATGGGAATGTCCGGCGGGCAGCTCTTCCTCCGGGTCGAGCTCCCCCTCGCCTACCCGATGATCATGACGGGGCTGAGGTCGGCGGCGGTCCAGGTGATCGCCACGGCCTCGATCGCGGCGATGGTCGGCCTCGGCGGACTGGGCCGGATCATCACCGCGGGATTCAACACCTACGACACCGCGCAGGTCTTCGCGGGCGCCGTCCTCGTCGCCCTGCTGGCCCTGGTGGTGGAAGGCGTGCTCGTGGTCCTGGACCGCCTTCTGTCGCCCCTGCGCCGCCGCCGGACCACCTGAGCGGCCCTTCTCGGACTGTGCACATCATCATTCGCGGACGGAGAGACAACATGAGCAGGACCTCGCGCATAGCGGGTGCGGTCATCGGCGTGGTCGCGCTGGCAGGGTCGCTGGCCGCCTGCGGCGGCGACAGCCTGGAGAAGGAGGGAGGTTCGGACAAGGGCTCCGGCGCGGGCTCGGGCAAGGGCTCGCTCGTCGTGGGCGCCGCCGGTTTCACCGAGTCCAAGGTGCTCGCCGAGCTGTACGCCCAGATCCTGGGCGACGCCGGTTACGACACCTCGATCACCACGGTGAAGAACCGCGAACTCTACGAACCCTCCCTGGAGAAGGGGGAGATCGACGTCGTTCCGGAATACGCGGCCACGCTCGCGGAATTCCTCAACGCCAAGGTCAACGGCGCACCGGAGGCCGAGAAGAACCCGGTCGCCTCGGGCGATGTGACGGCCACCGTGGCGGCTCTCGAGAAGCTCGCCGCCCCGCTCGGGCTGAAGGTCCTCCCGGCGGGCGAGGCGGTCGATCAGAACGCCTTCGCGGTGTCGAAGGAATTCGCCGAGAAGAACGACCTCCGCACCCTTTCCGATCTCGGCGACTCGAAGATCAAGGTGAAGATCGCGGCGGGCGACGAGTGCGAGGTGCGTCCCTTCTGCGCGCCCGGGCTGAAGAAGACGTACGGCATCGACGTCACGGGGATCGATCCCAAGGGGGTCGGCACACCCCAGTCCAAGCAGGCCGTCAAGGACGGGAAGGACCAACTGGTCCTCACGACCACCACGGACGCGGTGCTCGACTCCTACGGCCTGGTGTTCCTGGAGGACGACAAGAAGCTGCAGAACGCGGACAACGTCCTTCCGGTTCTCAATGCGAAGGACGCGGGCGCTCCGGAGATCGCCGAGGCCCTCGGGAAGCTCACCGGAGTACTCACCACCGAGGACCTCGCGGAACTGAACCGCAAGGTCGACGCGGAGCGTGCCAAGCCCGCGGACGCAGCCGCCGACTATCTCCGGTCCAAGGGACTGATCAAGAAGTAAAAGGCGTACGGAAGCGTCACTTGAGAGGCCGTCGGAGGCCCGACAGGTAACCGGCGGGGAACAGATTGCCGGGCGGCCTCCCAAGTGACTCGTACGCACGGTAAATTTCGAGCCATGCCACGAGGACGCCACCGCCATTCGCCGCCCCTTCACAGAATCCTGCCCCCCGCCGTGGTGGCCGGGGTGCCGGTGGTCTGTGCCGCCGGGGCCTGGCTCCTGGCGGAACCCATGGCGCTGCGCGCCCTGGTGGCCGCGACGGCGGCGGCCGCCGTCACCGGTGCCTGTCTGATGCGCGCCTGGGACCGGGCCGCGGGGCTGCGCGTCGCGGAGCTCACCCGAGCCCGGGCCAGCGACGAGTGGAAGGCCGAGGAGCGCATAGCCGAGCTCGAGGGCGACCTCGAGGAATCCAGGGAACTGCGCACCCGGCTGGAGACCAAGCTGCGCCGCAAGCGGGTCGAACTGGCGGGGCTGCGGGGCGAACACGCGGCGCTGCTGCGCCGGTACGCCACCGCCGAGACGGAACGCGCCAGCGCCCTGGAGGGCCGCAGGCAGCTCGCCATCGAGGCGTCCGCGCCGCGGGAGCTGCTGCCCGCGACGTCCACACCGACTCCCGGCGCGTACGCGCGCGCCGCCCAGGCGCTCCAGGAGCTGTCGCGCAACGCCGCCCTCCAGGAGGCGCGCCGCACCGCCGAGCTGGCCAGGAGCCGTGACATCGCCGAGCGGTCGGCGGAGCGGGACACGGAGGCCGACGGCCCCAGGGGGAAGCACGCGGCGGTCGGCGGAGCGGGTGACCACCAGCACCGCCGCCCCCAGGCAGCCCTCCCCGCCCCGCAGCCGTCCGCCCCCGCGCGGCCTCCTCGTGCCGCTCAGACCGCGTCGGCGGTCGTCCCGTACGCGGCGGCCCGCCGCCACCTGGTGCCCCAGGGGAGCTTCGACTTCTTCGGCACCCAGAAGGCGAACGCCGCGATCGAGTCCGTGCAGAACGAGGACCTCGCGGACGTGGTGGGCGAGGAGGCGCTGGCGGCGCACCGTACGGGCACGGCCGACAACAAGGCGGTCGGCAAGGTCATCGACCTGACGGCGCACGACGAGACCGAGCAGCTGGACGTCGTCGAGCTGCGGAGCGCGATCTCGTCCTGACCGCGCAGGCCTGCCCGGCGGGCGGGCCGGGCTACTTGTCGATGTCGCCGACGACGAAGAACAGTGAGCCCAGGATCGCCACCATGTCGGCGACGAGCGTGCCGGGCAGCAACTCCGTCAGGGCCTGGATGTTGTTGAACGACGCGGAACGCAGCTTCAGCCGGTACGGGGTCTTCTCGCCGGTGGACACCAGGTAGTAGCCGTTGACGCCCAGCGGGTTCTCGGTCCAGGCGTAGGTGTGGCCCTCCGGTGCCTTCAGCACCTTGGGCAGCCGCTGGTTGATGGGACCGGGGGCCAGCTCCGCCATCCGGTCCAGGCACGCGTCGGCCAGATCGAGGGCGTTGTGCGTCTGCTCCAGCAGGCACTCGAAGCGGGCCAGGCAGTCGCCCTCGGTCCGGGTGACGACCTTCAGGGTGTCCCGCAGTTCCCCGTAGGCGAGGTACGGCTCGTCGCGCCGCAGGTCGAAGTCGACCCCGGAGGCGCGGGCGATGGGTCCGGACACTCCGTACGCGTGCACCGCCTCCGCGGAGAGCACGCCCACCCCACGGGTCCGGCCCCGGAAGATCTCGTTGCCGAGTACCAGCCGGTCGTACACGTCCATCCGCGAACGTACGGACGCCACGGCGTCCCTGGCCCGGCCGAGCCAGCCGGCGGGGAGGTCCTCCTTGAGGCCGCCGACGCGGTTGAACATGTAGTGCATCCTGCCGCCGGAGACCTCCTCCATCGCGGCCTGGAGCTCCTCACGCTCGCGGAACGCGTGGAACATCGGGGTGATCCCCCCGAGTTCGAGCGGGTAGGAACCGAGGAACATCAGATGGTTCAGGACCCGGTTGAGTTCCGCGAGCAGCGTCCTCGTCCAGACGGCGCGTTCGGGGACCTCCATACCGAGCATCCGCTCGACGGCCATCACGACCCCGAGCTCGTTGGAGAACGCCGACAGCCAGTCGTGGCGGTTGGCCAGCATGATGATCTGCCGGTAGTCCCGCGCCTCGAAGAGCTTCTCCGCGCCCCGGTGCATGTAGCCGATGACGGGTTCGGCATGCTGGATCCGCTCGCCGTCCAGCACGAGCCGCAGTCGGAGGACCCCGTGGGTGGAGGGATGCTGCGGACCGATGTTCAGCACCATGTCGGTGCTCTCCGCCGCGCCGCCGATGCCGATCGTCGTCTCCGTCATGCGGGACAGTATCCCTCCTCGCGCTCGGGCACCCGCTGGCGCAGCCAGCCGAAGTCGCCCAGCCCGCCCCGCGCCGTCAGCTCCGTGGCCTCACCGGCGGACGCGAGCGCCCGCACATACCCGGCCGGATCGGTCGACGCCTGTACCAGCGGAGGGCGTTCGCCGCTGACGCCCAGCTCCCTCAGCGCCGTTCGCTGGTCGGTGAGCTCGGCCTCGCCCCCGGCCGCCGCCGCACAGGAGTCCAGGGCGACGTGCGAGGTCAGATCGCAGCCGCCGTCGGGCACGGGCGGCACCTCGCGCCCTCCGCGGAACCCGGTGAGGGTCCCGAACGGCGGCCTCGCCGCCCGCACATGGGCGTAGTCCACGGCCACCGCCGTACCGGCGGCCAGCGACGAGACGGCCGAGGCCCAGGCCTCGTCGCGGGGCCGGCCGATCTCCGCCCGCTCTCCCGGCCGGGTCAGCGGCCACCAGCGGCTCAGCCAGCGGGCGTCCTCGCCGGTCACCGGGTCGCCCAACCGCTCGGCGCCGTCGGCCGCCCGTACGAGGACGTATCGGGGCACCCCGTCCGGGTCCACCTCCGCGATCTCGGTGGGGACGTTGTCAAGCCACTCGTTGGCGAACAGCAGACCGCGTACCCCACGGGGCGGCTCGGAGTACCACTCGACGGCCGGGTCGAGTCCCGGCGGCCGGTCGGCGATCTCCACGGCGCAGGCCCGCACGGTCAGACCGGGGGCCGGGCCGCCGTCCCGCAGAGCGGCCAGCACCCCGGTCAGCAGCTCGCCGCGTCCCGCTCCCATGTCCACCAGCGCGACCGAGTCCGTGTCCAGCTCCCGTGCCGTCCGGACGAGCAGCCGTGCCACGGCGCCGGCGAACAGCGGGGAGGCATGGACCGACGTGCGGAAATGGCCGGCCGGGCCCTCCGGGCGCCGGTAGAACCCCGCTTCCCCGTACAGGGCGGTCTCGGAGGCCTCCCGCCAGCGGCACCAGTCATACGTCACGTAGGCAAGTCTCCACCTTGGGGAGTAGGGTCCCGGAACCCGGATCGGCCCTCCGGCTGACCCCGGTACCGATCAGCTGTCCCTACGCTGGGTGACGTGCAGCGCTTCTACGAGTTCATCCGCAGACACCCGACGGGCGTCGACATCCTCTGGGCTGTCCTCCTCCTCGGGCTCTCCGGCGTGTCCATCGTGGCGGACCAGGAGAGCAGCGGCGCGGAGCGGGTCGCCGCCGTACCGATCGCCGTCGGCCTGAGCATCGTGGTCGCGCTGCGCCGCCGGGCGCCGGAGCGGATGCTGCTGCTCGCGATCCTGATGGGCCTGGCCCAGCTGGCCTTCGGGGTGCGGCCGGGTGTGGCGGACTTCGCCATGCTGGTGATCACGTACACCGTGGCCACGGTCGGGGAGCGCAGGGCCTCGCGGCTCGCCCTCGGATGCAGCCTGACCGCTGCCGGGCTGTCACGGCTGCGCTGGCCCGAGGAGGCGCCCACGGGCGGCTGGGTGCAGACGGCCGGATACGTCGTCATCATGACCGTGCCGTTCGTCCTCGCCTGGGTGCTGGGGGACTCGATACGCACCCGGCGGGCCTACTTCAGCCAGCTGGAGGAGCGGGCCGCCCGGCTGGAGCGGGAGCGTGAGGCGCAGTCCAAGGTGGCGGTCGCCGCGGAGCGCGCGCGTATCGCGCGTGAGCTGCACGACGTGGTGGCGCACAACGTCTCGGTGATGGTCGTCCAGGCGGACGGCGCCGCGTATGTCATGGACTCGTCTCCCGACCAGGCCCGGCAGGCGCTGGAGACCATCTCGGGCACCGGACGTCAGGCACTCGCGGAGATGCGGCGGTTGCTCGGGGTGCTGCGGACCGGAGACTCGCAGGAGAGCGGGGAGTACGTTCCGCAGCCCGATGTCGAGCAGATCCAGGAGCTCGTCGGCAAGGTCCGGGAGACCGGTCTGGCGGTCGACTTCAAGATCGAGGGGACCCCGCGTCCGCTGCCCAGCGGCGTCGAGCTCACGGCGTACCGGATCGTCCAGGAGGCGCTCACCAACACCCGTAAGCACGGAGGCCCGGACGCCGGGGCGAGCGTACGGCTCGTCTACTTCGACGACGGGCTCGGGCTGCTCGTCGAGGACGACGGGCGTGGCGCACCGCACGAGCTCTACGAGGACGGCGGGGCGGACGGCGCGGGCCAGGGGATGATCGGCATGCGTGAGCGGGTCGGCATGGTCGGCGGGACCCTGGACGCCGGACCGCGCCAGGGCGGCGGCTTCCGGATCAGCGCCCTGCTCCCGCTCAAGCCGGCCGGTCCGTGACGGCCCTCAGAACCGACAGCAGGCCGAACCAGGCAGAAGGACGGGGAACCCCATGGCCATCCGCGTGATGCTCGTCGACGACCAGGTGCTGCTGCGCACCGGCTTCCGGATGGTGCTCGCCGCCCAGCCGGACATGGAGGTCGTCGCGGAGGCGGGTGACGGCGCGGAGGCGATCGAGACCCTGGCGTCCACCTCCGTCGACGTCGTCCTGATGGACGTGCGCATGCCGCGCCTGGACGGTGTCGAGGCGACCCGGCGCATCCGGGCGCGGACCGACCCGCCCAAGGTGCTGATCCTGACCACCTTCGACCTCGACGAGTACGCGTTCTCCGGCCTGAAGGCCGGGGCCAGCGGATTCATGCTGAAGGACGTGCCGCCCGGCGAGCTGCTCTCCGCCATCCGGTCCGTGCACAGCGGCGACGCGGTGGTGGCACCGTCCACGACCCGCCGGCTGCTGGACCGCTTCTCGCCGTTGCTCCCGAGCGGTAAGGAGGAGCCCCGGCTGGGGCACGTCCAGAAGCTGACCGAGCGGGAGCGCGAAGTGATGCTGCTGGTCGCCCAGGGCCTCTCGAACGGCGAGATCGCGGGACGTCTGGTGCTGTCCGAGGCGACCGTGAAGACGCACGTCGGCCGCATCCTCACCAAGCTCGCGCTGCGCGACCGGGTCCAGGTGGTCGTGCTCGCGTACGAGACGGGGCTCGTCAGGGCGGGCGGCGGGGCGGCCTGACCGTGGCCCCTCCGGTCCGGATCAGGCCGAACCACCGCGAGGGCGGCTCCGAGCGCGGGCGTACCCGGCGGGCCGGGGTCAGGCTGGACCCATGGACAGCGTTCAGCAGCACATGCTCGACAGCGTGCGCGCCGCGCAGCACGGCGAGGGGCCGCCACCGCACCCCGGGACCCATGACCGGGAGATCCTGAGTCTGATCAGGCGGCGGGTACGCGCCTGGACCGCCGCGCACCGGCCGCCGCTCCCCTGAGGCCCGGGGTCTCGCGCACTACGCCAGCCGCGCCACGAACTGGGCCACAGCCTCCTTCACGTCGGCGGCCGTCCACTCCAGGCCCGGTGCCGCCACCGTGACCTCGGTGAACGAGAGGCCGGGTGGTCCCGACGGGGCCGGGGACCAGCGGCGGAAGAGAGTCACACCCGTCTCCTCGGCCTGGCTGACCGAGGCCTCGTCCAGCACGTCGGCGTCGTAGGGCAGCCAGACCTGGAACTGGTGGGTGTGCGGAGGTTCGGGGTGCACGCGCGACCACGGGACCGCGGAGTCGGCGAAGCCCTCCGCGAGAGCGGACGCGACCACCTTGGCGTGGGCCACGTACGACGGCAGCCTCGGCAGTTCGCGCTCCAGGCCCAGGAGGGCGGAGAGGGCCGCCGGGTACTGCTGGAAGACCTGCCCGCCGTAGCGGTGACGCCAGGTCCGCGCCTCCTCGACGAGGGACTCGGGCCCGGCCAGTACCGCGCCGGAGAGCCCGTCGAGCGACTTGTAGAACGACACGTAGACGCTGTCGGCGAGGGCCGCGATCTCCGGGAGGCCACGGCCGAAGTGGGGGGCGCACTCCCAGAGCCGCGCCCCGTCGAAGTGCACCACCGCGTCCCGGTCCCGCGCGGCCGTCGTGGACGCCTCCAGTTCCTCCCAGGACGGCAGGACGAAGCCGGCGTCGCGCAGCGGCAGCTCCACCATCAGGGTGCCGAAGGGCTCCGGGAAGTCCCGGATCTCGTCCGCCGTGGCCTGCCTGGGCGCGGTCGTGGGGTGCACGGTCCGCAGCCCGCTCACCTCGGTGAGGGAGGACCGCTCGTGGACCTCCGGGTGCGAGAGCGGGTGCAGGGCCACGGCCGGGTCCTTGGTGCGGCCGGCCCAGCAGCGCAGCGCGATCTGCTGGGCCATCGTGCCGGTCGGGAAGAAGGCGGCCGCCTCCATGCCGAGGAGCCCGGCGGTACGCCGCTCGACCTCGGCGACGACCCCGTCGCCGTACACATCCGTCCATTCACCCAGATCGTGGACGGTGCCCGCGTCGGCCGCCAGCGAAGCCAGCCGCGTGGCCAGGGTGTGGTCGGCGGAGGCCCTGGCCAGCACCCTCTCCGACCGTTGCCAGGCCGTCAGCCTGCGGTGACGTCGCTTCTGCTCATCCGTGACTGCCATGGGACGATCATCGCCCGCGCCGCCGTCGCCGCCCACCCCGGGGGGCGTTCTTCGGCGGAAGTTATCCACAGGCTGTGGATGATCTGGGGGTGCGACGAAACGCTGGCGTAGCATGCAGAGAAATCGTCCGGTACCCCCCGCGGACTGGAACGGAAGGCCATCGCCGCGTGAACGCATCAGTTTCGAAGGAAGCCCTCGACGCGAGGGACCGTCCCGCCCGCCTCACCGTCGGCGTGGTCGGCGCGGGACGCGTCGGCCCGGCACTCGCCGCCTCGCTGCAGTTGGCCGGGCACCGGCCGGTCGCGGTGTCGGGTGTCTCGGACGCATCCGTGCGCCGGGCCGCCGCGCTGCTCCCCGACGTCCCCCTGGTGCCGCCCGCCGAGGTCCTCGCGCGCGCCGAACTCGTGCTCCTCACCGTCCCCGACGACGCGCTCCCCGGCCTGGTCGAGGGGCTCGCCGAGACCGGTGCCGTGCGACCGGGCCAACTGCTCGTGCACACCTCGGGGCGGTACGGGACCAAGGTGCTCGACCCCGCGCTGCGGGCCGGAGCCCTCCCGCTCGCGCTGCACCCGGCGATGACCTTCACCGGCACCTCCGTGGACGTCCAGCGGCTGGCGGGCTGTTCCTTCGGGGTCACCGCCCCCGAGGAGCTGAGGCTCGCCGCCGAGGCGCTCGTCATCGAGATGGGCGGTGAGCCCGAGTGGATCGCCGAGGAGTCCCGTCCGCTCTACCACGCCGCTCTGGCGCTCGGGGCGAACCACCTGGTCACGCTCGTCGCGCAGTCCATGGAGCTGCTCCGCACCGCGGGCGTCGGCGCGCCCGACCGGATGCTGGGACCGCTGCTCGGGGCCGCGCTCGACAACGCCCTGCGCTCCGGTGACGCCGCACTCACCGGCCCCGTCGCCCGGGGCGACGCGGGTACGGTCTCCGCGCACATCCGGGAGCTGCGCGCGCACGCTCCGCAGACGGTCGCCGGCTATCTCGCGATGGCCCGCGCCACGGCCGACCGGGCACTCGACCACGGCCTGCTCAAGCCCGAGTTCGCGGAGGACCTCCTCGGCGTCCTCTCGGACAGCAACGCCGCGAACGGAACACACGGCCCGGACGGTTCGGGGCCGGGGGAGAAGCGATGAACACCGCACCAGCCACTCTGCTGCGCTCGACCGCGGAACTCGAGGCCCTCGGCCGGGCCGATGGGGCGGCCCGCGCCGTCGTGATGACGATGGGCGCCCTCCACGAGGGCCACGCCACACTGATCCGGGCGGCACGGGCCGCCGCGGGCCCCGAGGGGCAGGTCGTGGTCACCGTCTTCGTCAACCCGCTGCAGTTCGGCGAGGCCGCCGATCTCGACCGGTACCCCCGGACCCTGGACGCCGACCTCGCGGTGGCCTCCGCGGCCGGGGCGGACGCGGTCTTCGCGCCTTCCGTCGAAGAGGTCTACCCCGGCGGCGAGCCCCAGGTCCGGATCACGGCCGGGCCCATGGGCGAGCGGCTGGAAGGCGCCTCGCGCCCGGGCCACTTCGACGGGATGCTCACCGTCGTCGCCAAGCTCCTGCACCTGACCCGGCCGGACGCGGCGTTCTTCGGGCAGAAGGACGCCCAGCAGCTCGCACTGATCCGCCGCATGGTCCGCGACCTCAACTTCGGCGTCGACGTCGTCGCCGTACCGACCGTCCGGGACCCGGACGGCCTCGCGCTCTCAAGCCGCAACCGTTTCCTCTCCGCCGAGGAGCGGCGTACGGCGCTCGCCCTGCCCAGGGCGCTCTTCGCCGCCCGTGACCGCCTCGTCGCCCAGCAGACGCTGCACGCCCGCGCCCGTACGCTCCCGGAGCGCGACGGCCGGGCGGCCGCGCTCACCCGGCTCGGAGAGGCGCGGGCCGCGGCCGACTCCCAGGCCGTCGCCCTGGCCAGGCCGACCGTCGCCCCCTCCGCGGTCCTGGCCGCGGCCAGGACCGTGCTCGACGAGGCGGCCGGCGAAGAGGTGCCGCTCACCCTGGACTACGTGGCGCTCGTGGACCCGGCGGACTTCTCCGCGGTCCCCGACGACCGTGTCAGCGGGGACGTGGTCCTCGCCGTCGCGGCGCGGGTGGGGGACACCCGTCTGATCGACAACATCCCGCTGACGCTCGGAGCGTTGACATGACCGGAATACGGCTGACCGCCCCCGCCCCCGGCTGGGCCATCGACGCGGACGTCGTCGTGGTCGGCTCCGGCGTGGCCGGTCTCACCACCGCCCTGCGCTGCGCCGCGGCCGGCCTGGCGACCGTGGTCGTCACCAAGGCCCGCCTCGACGACGGATCGACCCGCTGGGCGCAGGGCGGTATCGCCGCCGCCCTCGGTGAGGGCGACACCCCGGGACAGCACCTCGACGACACCCTGGTCGCCGGGGCCGGTCTGTGCGACGAGGCGGCGGTGCGCACCCTGGTCACGGAGGGGCCCGACGCCGTACGCCGCCTGATCGACACCGGCGCGCACTTCGACACCACGGACACCGGTGCGATCGCCCTGACCCGGGAGGGCGGCCACCACCGCCGCCGCATCGCTCACGCGGGCGGGGACGCGACGGGCGCCGAGATCTCCCGGGCCCTCGTCGAGGCGGTTCGCTCCGCCGCGCTGCGCACCATCGAGAACGCCCTGGTCCTGGACCTGATCACGGACGAGGACGGCCGGACGGCGGGCGTCACCCTCCACGTCATGGGTGAGGGGCAGCACGACGGCGTCGGCGCGGTCCGCGCCCCGGCCGTGGTCCTCGCCACCGGCGGCATGGGACAGGTCTTCTCCGCCACCACCAACCCGTCCGTCTCCACGGGCGACGGGGTGGCCGTCGCCCTGAGGGCCGGCGCGGAGGTGTCGGACCTCGAGTTCGTCCAGTTCCATCCGACCGTCCTGTTCCTCGGCGCCGGCGCGGAGGGCCAGCAGCCGCTGGTGTCCGAGGCGGTACGCGGCGAGGGTGCCCATCTCGTCGACGCGACCGGTACGCGCTTCATGCTCGGGCAGCACGAACTGGCCGAGCTGGCGCCCCGTGACATCGTCGCCAAGGCCATCACCCGCCGGATGCAGCTCAAGGGCACCGAGAACATGTATCTCGACGGCCGCCACTTCGGCGCCACGATGTGGGAGCGGCGTTTCCCGACGATCCTCGCCGCCTGCCGCGCCCACGGCATCGACCCGGTCACGGAGCCGATCCCGGTGGCACCGGCCGCCCACTACGCCTCGGGCGGCGTACGGACGGACCTCCGTGGCCGCACCACGGTGCCGGGGCTGTACGCCTGCGGTGAGGTCGCCTGCACCGGGGTGCACGGCGCGAACCGACTGGCGTCCAACTCCCTCCTCGAGGGCCTGGTGTTCGCCGAGCGCATCGCCGCCGACATCGTCGAAGGGCCCCGCCAGGACGCCCCGCACGCCGATCCGGCGCCCACCGCCGGTGCGGACACCGTGCCGCTGCTCGCGGCGGAGTCGCGGACGTCGATCCAGCGGATCATGAGCAGGGGGGCCGGGGTCATCCGCTCCGCCGCCAGTCTCGCCACCGCCGCCACCGAGCTGGATGCGCTCCAGCTCGCCGCCGCCGAGGACGACGACCCCAAGGACGCGGTGCCCGGGGTGGAGGCGTGGGAGGCGACCAACCTTCTGCTCGTCGCCCGGGTGCTGGTCGCCGCGGCCCGGGAGCGCGAGGAGACCCGCGGCTGCCACTGGCGCGAGGACCGGCCCGACCGCGACGACACCGCCTGGCGCCGCCACCTCGTCGTACACCTGGGGCCCGGACGGCAGCCGGTCGTCCGCACCACGGACGGAGCCGGCTTCCCGCCCGTACGGACCGGGGACGCCGCAGCTGCGGCCCCCGAACCGCCCACCCGCCTTCGTACCGATTCCGCCGACGCCCCCGAGGAGCAGTGACCGTGAGCACGCCCGAAGAGAATCCGCGCCCCACACCCGTGGACGTCCCGCTGATCCACATCGGCGCACCCGCCGAGCCCGGGGGCTGCGGCGACGGCTGCGGCTGCGGTGACGGATACGACCCCGACGGTCTGGAGTGCGGCCTCGACCCCGGCCTCGCCCAGCTCCTCGCCGAGGCCGGGCTCGACCCGGTCCAGGTCGAGGACATCGCCCACGTCGCGATCGAGGAGGACCTCGACGGGGGCGAGGACGTCACCACCGTGGCGACCGTCCCGGAGGACGCCGTCGCCACCGGTGACTTCACCGCCCGCGAGGCGGGTGTGGTCGCGGGGCTGCGGATCGCGGAGGCTGTGCTCTCGATCGTCTGCACCGACGAGTTCGAGGTCGAGCGCCACGTCGAGGACGGCGACCGCGTCGCCGCCGGCCAGAAGCTGCTCACGGTCACCACCCGCACCCGCGACCTGCTCACCGGCGAGCGCAGCGCGCTCAACCTGCTCTGCAGGCTCTCCGGGATCGCCACGGCGACCCGTGCCTGGGCGGACGTGCTGGAGGGCACGAAGGCCGCGGTCCGCGACACCCGCAAGACCACTCCCGGGCTGCGCGCGCTGGAGAAGTACGCGGTCCGCTGCGGAGGCGGCGTGAACCACCGCATGTCGCTGGTGGACGCCGCGCTGGTCAAGGACAACCACGTGATCGCGGCGGGTGGGGTGGCCGAGGCGTTCCAGCGGGTCAGGAAGGCGTTCCCGGAGCTCGCCATCGAGGTCGAGGTGGACACCCTGGAACAGGTCACCGAGGTGATCGAGGCCGGAGCGGACCTGATCCTGCTGGACAACTTCACCCCGGCCGAGACCGCCGAGGCCGTCGCTCTCGTCGGTGGCCGCGCGATGCTCGAGTCGTCCGGCCGGCTCACCCTCGACTCCGCGCGCGCCTACGCGGAGGCGGGCGTCGACTACCTGGCCGTCGGTGCCCTCACGCACTCCTCGCCGATCCTCGACATCGGTCTGGACTTCCGTGACGTGGCGGCCACGGACGGGGCCGACGCCTGATGTTGCTCACCATCGACGTGGGCAACTCCCACACCGTCCTCGGGCTGTTCGACGGGGATGAGATCGTCGAGCACTGGCGGATCTCCACCGACTCCCGCCGGACGGCCGACGAGCTCGCCGTGCTGCTCCAGGGGCTGATGGGCATGCACCCGCTGCTGGGGGTCGAGCTCGGCGACGGCATCGAGGGCATCGCGATCTGCTCGACCGTCCCCGCCGTGCTGCACGAGCTCCGTGAGGTGACCCGCCGCTACTACGGCGACGTGCCCGCGGTCCTGGTGGAACCGGGCGTCAAGACCGGTGTGCCGGTCCTCATGGACAACCCGAAGGAGGTCGGTGCCGACCGCATCGTCAACGCGGTCGCCGCCGTGGAGCTCTACGGCGGCCCGGCGATCGTCGTCGACCTCGGCACCGCCACCACCTTCGACGCGGTGTCGGCGCGGGGCGAGTACGCGGGCGGCGTGATCGCGCCCGGCATCGAGATCTCGGTGGAGGCCCTCGGCGCCAAGGGCGCCCAGTTGCGGAAGATCGAGCTGGCTCGGCCCCGCAGCGTGATCGGCAAGAACACGGTCGAGGCCATGCAGTCCGGCATCGTCTACGGCTTCGCCGGCCAGATCGACGGCGTGGTCGAGCGCATGAAGAAGGAGCTGGCGGCCGACCCCGACGAGGTCACCGTCATCGCGACCGGGGGCCTTGCTCCGATGGTGTTGAAGGACTCCACCGTCATCGACGAGCACGAGCCCTGGCTGACACTCATCGGGCTGCGCCTCGTCTACGAGCGCAACATCGCCCGGATGTAGCGCGCGCCCGCGCCACCTGCGGGAACGACCGGGCGGCACGGTGCCGGACGCCGCGCCGCCCGGCGGTTAGTTAAGCGGATTTTGTCCATTTAGCACGTATTGTCGCTCCATGCCCACGCCCTACGGATCACGCGGCGGCATGGCGTTCAGCGCGGACGAGCTCCGGGTGCTCCGACGTGCTCTCGCCAACGCCCTCCACCCCACGCCCCTGCCGGACGAGGATGTCCAGGACTGCCTCCGGCTCGCCGAGGCCGTGGACGAGGTGGCCAGGGAGGCCGGCCGCCTGCGCGCCTTCCTCCTCGCCGATCTCGCCCGCTACCGCGACGCCCTGCCGGGCTCCCTCAGCGGCTACCTCGAACTGCTCCAGGACGCCCTCGCGGCCGGTTACGACCCCCGCCCCGACGATCTCGCGGCGCTTCGCGCGCTACGGGGCGGCCCGGTCGCCGCGGCCCTCCTGGAGCGCTGCCAGGTGCTCGCGGAGCGTTCGGTGCGGGCGCGCCTCGCCGGGCGGGCGGCGCCCGTCACGACCCCCGCGCCGCGCGGCAGGCTGCTCGCGCTCCCCGGTGGCCTGACGGCGGCCAAGGAGCCCGAACGGCCGCGGACGCCGCCGGCGCCGGCGCCGTCCCGCCCGGCGGCTCCGGGGGAGCGTCCGATGCCCAAGCCGTCGGAGGTCTTCCCGCCCCGCCGCAGGCCCGTCCCCGCGCCCCAGGAGGAGCGCGCCGTGTCCTGAGCGAGGAGCGCTCCACCCGCCCGATGCCCGGAATGCCGGGCTCGCTACTCTGGACGGCATGGACTACGTATCCGCGCTCGTTCCCCCCGTGGTGATGGCCGTCTTCTTCATCGGCCTCGTCAGGACGATCATCAAGAGCCAGGGCGGCCCGAACAAGGCCAAGGAGGACGCCGCGGTGGACGCGGCGCTCGCCCGCGCCGAGGCCGCCCGTCAGGCTCCGCGGCCCGAGGGCGTCTGACCCGGACCCAGCACGAAGGGCGCACGGCTCGCGGAGCCGTGCGCCCTTTTGTCGTCCCGGAATTATCCCATTCCAGACATCTAGCACTAGGGTGATGGTGTGCCCCGCCAATTGGGAGAGCTGGAAGACACCGTGATGACACGGGTCTGGCAATGGAACCGCCCGGTCACCGTGCGGGAAGTTCTCGAGGACCTTCAACAGGAACGGTCCATCGCGTACACGACCGTCATGACGGTAATGGACAATCTTCATCAGAAGGGCTGGGTCCGCCGGGAAGTCGATGGCCGGGCATATCGATATACGGCCGTCTCCACCCGAGCCGCATACGCGGCCGCACTGATGAACGAAGCCTGGGCGCAGAGCGACAACCCGGCGGCCGCACTGGTCGCCTTCTTCGGCATGATGTCCGAGGAGCAGCGGGAAGCGCTGCGGGATGCGATGAAGGTCGTGGCGCCCACGATCCCCGAACCCTCCGAGAGCCGTCCCGATGAGGGTGCGGCGGCCGATGAAGCGCCGGCGGACGACGGGCGATAGCGTCGGGGGATGTCCTCAGAGCAGCCACAAACCGATCGCCGTCCCGAGTCGCAAACCGGAGCGCGCATCCTGCCGGAAACCGGATCTCCCTCGGATCTTCGTACCGGCCCTTCGGTGAATAGGCCGGCCATCACGGTCCGCCGTGCCAGGACCAGTGACGTCGCCTCCGTCCGGGGACTCCTCGACGGCTACGTCACCCAGGGCATCCTGCTCGACAAAGCGACGGTGACTCTTTACGAGGACATCCAGGAGTTCTGGGTCGCCGAACGTGACGAGGACGCCAGGGTCGTGGGGTGCGGCGCACTGCATGTGATGTGGGAAGACCTCGCTGAGGTCCGCACACTGGCCGTCGACCACGCCATCAAGGGGGCGGGTGTGGGACACCAGGTCCTGGACAAGCTCCTGCAGACCGCGCGGTGGCTCGGCGTCCGCCGGGTTTTCTGCCTGACGTTCGAAGTCGACTTCTTCGCCGCGCACGGCTTCACCGAGATCGGAGAGACACCGGTCGACGGAGATGTCTACAGCGAGCTGCTGCGTTCCTATGACGAGGGTGTCGCCGAGTTCCTGGGTCTCGAACGAGTGAAGCCGAACACCTTGGGCAACAGCCGGATGCTTCTGCACCTGTGAACGCCGGAACACCTCGGAACCCTATGTCCGAATCGCGCACGTTTCCCGTGTTCCTGCACTCCTGAACCTCTCCCAGGGGTTTGTGTTTTCCGGGGAAAAGCGGTTTCCTTTCCGCGTACTACATTTTCGATGAAAGGAAATCCGGTGGCACAGAAGGTTCAGGTCCTTCTTGTTGATGACCTCGACGGTGGCGAGGCGGACGAGACCGTGACGTTCGCTCTGGATGGCAAGACGTACGAGATCGACCTCACGACGGCCAATGCGGACAAGCTCCGTGGCCTTCTCGACCCGTACACCAAGAGCGGGCGTCGCACCGGAGGCCGCGCCGCGGCCGGCCGTGGCAAGGGGCGCGCCGTGAGCGGTGGCAACAAGGACACCGCCGAGATCCGTCGGTGGGCCCGCGAGAACGGCCACAATGTGAATGACCGCGGCCGTGTTCCGGCCGAGATCCGCGAGGCTTACGAGAAGGCCAACGGCTGACCTGTCGGCCGATGGGTCCACAGATCGTTGCGGGCAAGCGCGAGCCGGGCCCGGTGGCATTCCGTCGCCGCCGCGTCCACGAGTCGTACGAGATCGGGAGCATCCCCACCCCTGCTCCCGAGGCCGCCGAGGGCCGGGAGCGAGGCGTCCACCTCCTGGCGCGATCCCGGGGGTCGCAGCCAGACGGCGGCCCCCGGCGGGCCTGCCGCTCCCCCCGGAGGCACGGGGGCCGTGATGTGCCCGCCGTGGCCGACGGCGGAGAGGTCGAGGGTGATCCCGCCCCACTCCAGCCAGTCCAGGAGCCCCGGCACCTCGTCGGCGCTGCCCGGAGCCACGAGCAGCTGCATCCGCTGTCCCGCCAGTGCCACCGGACCGGTGGGACCGACCCTGAGCAGCGCCGCGTGACCTGCCGCGGCCGGCAGCTCCAGGACGTCGAAGCAGGGCCCCGTGAGCAGCCGCTCCGGCGGTGTTCCCGCCGTGGGCCAGTCCAGTTCGTCGGCGTACCACTGGGCGCGGGCGCCGGAGCCCGGCGACGAGCGGGGCGGCGGGACGAGGGAAGCCATACCCGATGAACCGCCGAACCGGATCCATGGTTACGCCCCGTCCGCGATCGATCGCTCCAGGTGTCCGCCACGGGGGCGCACGGAAGCGGCCGACGGCGCGAAGTTGTTCGCCCGTAGCGGAGGAAACGGGGTCGCGCCGCATGGACTGTCGGTGGGTGCGGGTAAGACATCCCTAGTGGGAAGGGGCGACACGCGGGCAAAAACGTCTCACGTTCGCCATCGGCGTACTGGCGAAAGGGCTATCTGCCTGGCCTGCGGGAACATCGTCTCGCACCATCGGGTTGGAGCAGTTGTCGGCGTTCGGGGCGGGCGCCCCCCCGGGAAGCAGGGCCGGGTGTCGGCAGTTGAAATGAGCGGTCCCCGCTTGCGGGACTAAGCTGCGGAAGGACAGGGAGGGGACCGACCCCTTACTGCCTGACCGCTCTGAGGAGCGATTAACGATGTTCGAGAGGTTCACCGACCGCGCGCGGCGGGTTGTCGTCCTGGCTCAGGAAGAAGCCCGGATGCTCAACCACAACTACATCGGCACCGAGCACATCCTCCTGGGCCTGATCCACGAGGGTGAGGGTGTCGCCGCTAAGGCCCTGGAGAGCCTCGGGATTTCGCTCGAGGCGGTCCGCCAGCAGGTGGAGGAGATCATCGGTCAGGGCCAGCAGGCCCCGTCCGGGCACATCCCCTTCACTCCCCGGGCCAAGAAGGTCCTGGAGCTGTCTCTCCGCGAGGCCCTTCAGCTCGGCCACAACTACATCGGCACGGAGCACATCCTGCTCGGCCTGATCCGCGAGGGCGAGGGCGTCGCCGCCCAGGTCCTCGTGAAGCTGGGCGCCGACCTCAACCGGGTGCGGCAGCAGGTCATCCAGCTGCTCTCCGGGTACTCGGGAGGCAAGGAGGCCGCCACCGCCGGCGGCCCCGCGGAGGGCACGCCCTCCACGTCCCTGGTGCTCGACCAGTTCGGTCGGAATCTCACGCAGGCCGCCCGCGAATCCAAGCTCGACCCGGTCATCGGGCGCGAGAAGGAGATCGAGCGGGTCATGCAGGTGCTGTCCCGCCGTACGAAGAACAACCCGGTCCTCATCGGCGAGCCCGGCGTCGGCAAGACGGCGGTCGTCGAGGGCCTGGCGCAGGCCATCGTCAAGGGCGAGGTGCCCGAGACCCTCAAGGACAAGCACCTCTACACCCTGGACCTCGGTGCGCTGGTCGCCGGCTCCCGCTACCGCGGTGACTTCGAGGAGCGCCTGAAGAAGGTCCTCAAGGAGATCCGCACCCGCGGCGACATCATCCTGTTCATCGACGAGCTCCACACCCTGGTGGGTGCGGGTGCCGCCGAGGGCGCGATCGACGCCGCGAGCATCCTCAAGCCCATGCTGGCGCGAGGCGAGCTCCAGACCATCGGTGCCACGACGCTCGACGAGTACCGCAAGCACCTGGAGAAGGACGCCGCGCTCGAGCGCCGCTTCCAGCCCATCCAGGTCGCGGAGCCGTCGCTGCCGCACACCATCGAGATCCTCAAGGGTCTGCGCGACCGTTACGAGGCCCACCACAGGGTCTCCATCACGGACGAGGCGCTGGTCCAGGCCGCGACCCTGGCCGACCGGTACATCTCGGACCGGTTCCTGCCGGACAAGGCGATCGACCTGATCGACGAGGCCGGTTCCAGGATGCGCATCCGCCGGATGACCGCGCCGCCGGACCTCCGCGAGTTCGACGAGAAGATCGCGGGTGTCCGCCGCGACAAGGAGTCGGCCATCGACTCCCAGGACTTCGAGAAGGCGGCTTCGCTCCGTGACAAGGAGAAGCAGCTGCTGGCGGCGAAGGCCAAGCGGGAGAAGGAGTGGAAGGCCGGCGACATGGACGTCGTCGCCGAGGTCGACGGCGAGCTCATCGCCGAGGTCCTGGCCACGGCGACCGGCATCCCGGTCTTCAAGCTGACGGAGGAGGAGTCCTCCCGTCTGCTGCGCATGGAGGACGAGCTCCACAAGCGCGTCATCGGGCAGAAGGACGCCATCAAGGCGCTCTCGCAGGCGATCCGCCGTACGCGAGCCGGCCTGAAGGACCCGAAGCGCCCCGGTGGCTCGTTCATCTTCGCCGGCCCGTCCGGTGTCGGTAAGACCGAGCTCTCCAAGACGCTCGCCGAATTCCTCTTCGGCGACGAGGACGCGCTGATCTCCCTCGACATGTCGGAGTTCAGCGAGAAGCACACGGTTTCCCGCCTCTTCGGTTCGCCCCCCGGTTACGTGGGTTACGAAGAGGGTGGCCAGCTCACCGAGAAGGTGCGCCGCAAGCCGTTCTCCGTCGTCCTCTTCGACGAGGTCGAGAAGGCCCACCCCGACATCTTCAACTCCCTTCTCCAGATCCTGGAGGACGGTCGCCTGACCGACTCCCAGGGCCGGGTCGTGGACTTCAAGAACACGGTCATCATCATGACGACCAACCTCGGGACCAGGGACATCTCGAAGGGCTTCAACCTGGGCTTCGCGGCCCAGGGCGACGTCAAGACGAACTACGAGCGGATGAAGGTCAAGGTCAACGAAGAGCTCAAGCAGCACTTCCGGCCCGAGTTCCTCAACCGTGTCGACGACACGGTCGTCTTCCACCAGCTCACCGAGGAAGACATCATCAAGATCGTGGATCTGATGATCGCCAAGGTGGACGAGCGCCTCAAGGACCGCGACATGGGCATCGAGCTCAGTGGCGAGGCCAAGTCGCTCCTGGCGAAGAAGGGCTACGACCCCGTGATGGGCGCCCGGCCGCTGCGCCGGACGATCCAGCGCGAGATCGAGGACGTCCTCTCCGAGAAGATCCTCTTCGGCGAGCTCCGTCCGGGTCACATCGTGGTCGTGGACACCGAGGGTGAAGGGGACGAGAAGAAGTTCTCGTTCCGTGGCGAGGAGAAGTCGGCGCTGCCCGACGTCCCGCCGATCGAGCAGGCTGCGGGCGGCGGCCCGAACCTGACGAAGGACGCGTAGGGCGCCTCGTAGCGCCTGAGCACCGAGGGGCTGCCCCGGACCGGTCACCGGTCCGGGGCAGCCCCTTTCCCGTGTCCGGTGCGCTCGCCGGACGGGCCGGAGGGGGTTGCGGAGTCGCTGAGGACGGCCGCGATGGCGGGGTGCGGCCCCGTTCCTCCGCGCCGACGGGCTCGGGGCCCGTGGCCGCTCGGGCTCAGCTGGTCAAGGTGCCCTGGTGGAAGTACAGGCGCCAGCCGGGGGCGGTCAGGCGCCACAGGGAGCTCCGCCGTGCGCGGCGTCCTCCGTTGTCCGAGAAGTAGGTCAGATGGACGAGACCGGGGGCGAGTACGGCCGCCGTCATCTCGCTGACCCGCACCGGTGAGTCCGGGGCCACTGATCCGGAACCCGTCACCGTGAGGATCGATGTGGTGTCCCAGAGCCGTCCGGATGCCCCGATCTCGGTGAATTCCGGGTCCAGGAGCGCGCGGACCGCCTCCTCCGAGGCGCGTACCGCCGGGTCGAGGAGCCGCATCTCCGACGCGATGGCTTCCTGTGCCGCCTGCTCGTGCTCGTCCGTCATGCCTGGAACCCTAAGGCCCGCCCGTACCGTCACCCCGCGCTCCGGCGGCGGATGCGTCCCCGGGCCGCGGCGGCGCTCCAGCCGGGGAGGGGGCAGCGGCCCGGTCGCACGCCGAGGGAACCGACCCAGCGGCCCCAGTTGTCCAGAGACCCCGCCGGCCCGAGAGAACCCGGTGGCTCCCGTCGGCCCCGGTGACCCCGCTGCCCCGGTGGTGCCGGCGGCAGGTCCGAGCGGTGGGAGCACCCGCGGTAAGCCAGCTGGCTCGGCCCAGGTCCCACCGCCGTCGAGCACCGGATCACGCTCCTCCGGCCCGGCTCTGGCTCCCCCGGGTGGTCCGGCTGGTGCGGGGGCCCGGCGCCGAGCCGCTTCGGGGCTCGTTCAGGCCGGGGGCCGAAGGTCCCGAAACGGGCAGGCTTCCGACCCACCGCCGGTGACAAGGCGCACAGGCCGTTTCGGGCCTACTACGCCCCCTAGGAGCAGGCCCGACCGCCGCGCACGGGACCTTCGGCCCACTTCTCATGCGACTTTTTCCGCTTGGGATGGTTTGACCATTTTAATCCCCTCTGAGCTGGAGTGATGGGGTTGGTCATGGATCTAAACCCGCTTCGCAAGGCTTTGTCCGGACGGCGTTCCGGGGCGGACGGACCCGTTCGGAGCGAGTAATTCCCGGCCTGTTCGCTACGGCTTTTGTTCGTAGATGGGGGGTTTGAGTGTTGCCCGGGGTGCGGGTTACCAAGGATGAGCAAGCCCGGTCGAGCACCGGACCCAGACACCCCGGAGGTTCCCCCCGCATGTCGAAGCGCGTTACGTTCCAGCACTCCCGCCGCCCGTCCATGTCCCGCGTCAGTGGCGCCGTCGTGGCCGCCGGCCTGGGTGCGTCGATGGTGTTCGGTGCGGGCGCGGCGTTCGCGTCCGGCACGACGGGCACCGCGGACACCGCGGCCCTCGCCGGCGCGGCCACCGCCGACTCCGTCGCCAAGCAGGCGAGCGCCCAGAGCAAGGCCGCCGCCAAGGCGAAGTCCGACAAGGCCGACAAGAAGAAGGCCGCGAAGAAGAAGGCCTCCGCGTGGGAGGCCCCGGTCAACCACTACGTGCTGAGCGCCACCTACGGCACCGGCGGCGACCGCTGGGCCCACAAGCACTCCGGCCAGGACTTCGCGGTGCCGATCGGCACCAAGGTCGAGGCCGCGCACACCGGCCGTGTCGTCAAGGCCGGCCCGAACGGCGGCGGCGACGGCCCCGCGTACGGCAACGCCATCGTGATCAAGCACGCCAACGGCAAGTACTCGCAGTACGCGCACCTGTCGAAGATCGAGGTCAAGGTCGGCGACCGTGTGAAGACCGGCGACGAGATCGCCAGGTCCGGCAACACCGGTAACTCCAGCGGTCCGCACCTGCACTTCGAGATCCGGACCACCCCGAACTACGGTTCCGCGATCAACCCGGTCACGTACCTGGGCTCGCAGCACGTCCACATCTGACGAGGACCCCGTAGCCGCTAGCCGGCCGCGGACCCCGGGCCCTCGGCCCTGGTCACCAGCTCGATGGCGACCTCGAGAGCAGCCTTGCGCTTCTCCTCGGGGTCGCCTTCGGCGTCTCTGAGGGCCATCACCCCGGCGTGCAGCGTGATGAGCGCGCTGAGGCAGCGCACCTGGTCGGCCAGAGGGGCGTCGGGATCCTTGAGCAGGTCGATCAGACCCATGGTCCGCTGCTTGATGGTGTGGCCGATGCTGAGGTCCCGAACCGCGGCCTGGTTCTCCTGCATGAAGACGAAGAGCGGCTCGGCCTTCCTGAGCGCCTCGCTGTAGCGGACGAGGATCTCCTTCTTCGTCTCCAGGGTGCGCGGCTGCTCCCTGCCCCACTCCAGGAGCTCCTCGACGGGCCGGTTCAGGTCCTCGAAGATGCTGACGAGGATGTCTTCCTTGGTCTTGAAGTGGTAGTACAGCGCGGCCTTGGTGACCTGCAGTTTCTCTGCGATCTCGCGGAGCGAGGTCTTCTCGTACCCCTGCTCGGCGAAGAGCTCCAGGGCGACGTCCTGAATGCGCTGTCGGGTGTTGCCCCGGCGCGGCTGCGGCGTGCTGCCCATCTGACTCTCCCAAGTACTTACTTGACGCCCGGCTAGTTACGGGTCTACTTTTCCTCAGTGTAGTCAGCTAGCCGGGCGGCAAGTAAGTGCCGGGAGGCCGGCGGACCGGTGATTCAGGGGACCAGGGGAGCACGTCATGACGGATCTGAAGAAGGCGGCGGCCGCACCGGCCGCTCCACAGGCGCGCAGTGTCAGGGTGGTGGTACTCGCCCTGATGATCACGATGCTGCTGGCCATGCTCGACAACCTGATCGTCGGCACCGCGATGCCGACGATCGTCGGTGACCTGGGGGGTATGGAACATCTGTCCTGGGTGGTCACGGCCTACACCCTGGCCACCGCCGCCTCCACCCCGATCTGGGGCAAGCTCGGCGACCTGTACGGACGCAAGGGCGTCTTCCTCACCTCCATCGTGATCTTCCTGGTCGGCTCGGTGCTGAGCGGCATGGCCCAGGACATGGGGCAGCTGATCGGCTTCCGTGCGGTCCAGGGCCTCGGTGCCGGTGGCCTGATGGTCGGTGTCATGGCGATCCTCGGAGACCTGGTGCCGCCGCGTGAGCGCGGCAAGTACCAGGGCATGATGGCCGGCGTCATGGCCATCGCCATGATCGGCGGACCGCTGGTCGGTGGTGTGATCACCGACCACCTCGGCTGGCGCTGGACCTTCTACATCAACCTGCCGCTCGGCGCCGTGGCGCTGGCCATGGTCACCGCCGTCCTCCACCTGCCCCGCAAGGAACGGTCGACCGCGAGGATCGACTACCTCGGCGCCGCGCTGCTCACCGTGGGCATCACCGCGATCGTGCTGGTCACCACCTGGGGCGGCACCGAGTACGCCTGGGGCTCCGCCGTGATCATGGAGCTCATCGCCCTCGGCGTGGCCTCGCTCGTCGGCTTCCTCTTCGTCGAGACCAAGGCGGCGGAGCCGATCATGCCGCTGCACATCTTCCGCAGCCGCAACTTCAGCCTGATGTCGCTGATCGGCTTCATGGCCGGCTTCGTGATGTTCGGCGCGGTGCTCTTCCTCCCCCTCTTCCAGCAGTCCGTCCAGGGGGCGACGGCCACCAACTCCGGGCTGCTGCTCCTGCCGATGCTCCTCTCGATGATGGTCGTGTCCCTGGGCGCGGGCCGGATCACCACCAGCACCGGGAAGTACAAGATCTTCCCGATCGTCGGCAGCGTCCTGATGGTCGCGGGCCTGTTCCTGCTGTCGACCATGGACACCGGCACCACGCGTCTCACCTCGGGCGTCTACATGGCGGTGCTCGGCGCCGGCATGGGCTTCCTGATGCAGATCACGATGCTGGTGGCGCAGAACAGCGTGGAGCTCAAGGACATGGGCGTCGCCTCGTCCGCGACCACCCTGTTCCGCACCCTCGGCAGCTCCTTCGGCGTCGCGATCATGGGCGCCCTCTTCACCGGACGGGTGCAGGACGAGATGGGGGCCCGCGGCGGCGGCGCGGCGACCGAACGGTCGGCACAGCTGGACGACGCGAGCCTGGCCAAGCTGCCCGACGCGGTGCGCGACGCCTACGAGTACGCCGTCGCCTCCGGGACGCACATCGCCTTCCTCGTCGGCGGCTCGGTCGCGGTGGTCGCCCTGGTGGCCGCGTTCTTCGTCAAGGAGGTTCCGCTGAGGGGGACCGCCAAGCCCGAGGCGACCTCCGGTGATTCGGACGGTGACGGACCCGCGGCCCCGCGGGTGGCGGCGAGGGAGTCCCAGACCGCCTGAGCGTCCAGGACGCGGGGATGGCCCCCGGGGACCGAGCGTCCCCGGGGGCCAACCGCCGTTTCATGGCCTCTCCGCCCGTCGGCACCTCAGTCTTCCGGCACTTCTCGGCCCGCCGACGTCCCCGTCTTCCGGCCTCTCGGCCCGCCGGTCCCGGTCTCCGCCGGTCCCGGCAGCCCGCGCCCTCAGCGCAGATCCTCCGGCCGCAGCACGGGGAAGCTGCCGGTGTTCGTCGGCGCGTGTTCGGGCAGCCACAGCACCGCGACGGCCCCGCCCGCGCCCCTCGAGTCCTCCGTCGTCCCCGCGTTGCGGAAGGTCAGCCGGGCGCCCAGGACCCGTGCCTGTCCCGCCGCGATCGTCAGCCCGAGTCCGTGGCCGTGGCCCGCCCGGTCGCTGCTCCCGGTGCGGAACCGGCTCGGCCCCTCCTGGAGCAGCGCCTCCGGGAACCCGGGCCCGTGATCGCGGACCCGGACCACCCGGCCCTCGACCGTGACCTCGACCGGACCCGCCCCGTGCTTGGCGGCGTTCCCCAGCAGATTGCCGAGGATGCGCTCCAGCCGGCGCGGATCGGTGGCCACCCAGGACTCGTGCACCACCCGCACCTCGATCTCCGGGTCGAGCAGCCGGACGCGCCGGGAGACGAACTCCCCCAGGGGCAGGTCCTGCAGCTCGGCACGCTCGGAGGCGCTGTCCAGCCTGGCGACCTCCAGCACGTCCTCGACGAGTGTCCGCATCGCCTGCGCCCGGTCCCGCACGAGTTCGGTGGGCCGGCCCGGGGGCAGGAGTTCGGCAGCGGTGAGCAGACCGGTCACTGGTGTGCGCAGTTCATGGGCGATGTCCGCGGTGACGCGGCGTTCGGCCTCGATCCGTTCGTTCAGCGCGTCCGTGAGCGCGTCCACAGCGCGGGCGAGCTCGTCCGTCTCGTCCCGTACGACGCCCCCGACGGCCTCCCGGACACGTACATCGGTGTTGCCCTCGGCGACCTTCCCGGCCGCTGCCGCCGCCTTACGGAGCCTCCGGGACAGCTGGCCGCCGATCAGCACGCCGAGTGCGCAGCCACCGAAGACCACCGACACCGACCCGATGACCAGGGCTCGGTCGAGGTCGTCCATGATCATGGAACTGCGGTCGGCGAACCGGGTGTGGAGCGAAAGGATGTCGCCGTTGGCCAGCGGGACGGCGGCCCAGACGTCCGGCACCCCGTCCTCGTACTCGTCGACGTGGGTGGCCCGCCGGTGCTCCCGCACCCGTTCCTTCAGACTCTCCGGTATCGACGGGTCGTTGATCTTGGACCCGAACTTCGGCGAGGGCTTCTGGGTGTTCGTCGCCTCGTACAGCCGCTGGGCGAACAGCAGCCGTTCCAGCTGCACCTCGCGCGCGTTCTCCAGCATCGACACCCTGGCGGCGTTGTGGACGACGAGGCTCAGGGCCAGCGCGACGAGGGCTCCGACGGCCGCGATGGCGATGCTGATCTTCCAGCGGACCCCTGTCCTCAGTGCCGGGCGCCTCATGCGCGGAGCTTGTAGCCGAAGCCGCGGACCGTCTCGATCCGGTCCTGACCGATCTTGGTGCGGAGCCGCTGCACATGGACGTCGACGACCCTGGTGTCACCGCCCCAGCCGTAGTCCCAGACGCGTTCCAGCAGCCGGTCGCGGGAGAGCACGGTGCCGGGCGCCGAGGAGAACTCGAGCAGCAGCCGCATCTCCGTCGGCGTCAGACCCACGTGCGTGCCTCCGCGGCGTACCTCCATGCCCTCGGTGTCGATCGCCACATCGCCGAAGACCAGCACACCGCCCGTCTCCCGCGGCGCTCCTCCCGCACCGGAACCGGTCCCGCCGCTGCCGGCCGCGTGCCCGAACCGCCGCAGCACGGCGCGGATGCGGGCGACGAGCACGGCCCCGTCGAACGGCTTGGTGACGTAGTCGTCGGCTCCGGCCTCCAGGCCGAGCACCACGTCGATCGCGTCGGCACGGGCCGACAGCATGATCACCGGAACGGTCGACTCGTCGCGGATGCGCCGGCACAGGCTGACCCCGTCCAGGCCCGGCACCATCACGTCCAGCAGCGCGATGTCCGGGCGGTCGGCCCGGAAGGCCTCCAGGCCCAGCAGACCGTCGGCCACCGCGGTGACGGTGAAGCCGACCCGCTCCAGCGCGAGCTGGGTCGCCTCACGGATGACGTCGTCGTCCTCGACGAAGAGGACATGGGTATCGGCCATGCGTACGGCTCTCAGTTCTGTGCCGTCTGCGGTGCGGGGAGTGCGCCCTCCCCGCCGCCGACGGCCCGGTTGAAGTCGTTGTGCACCCGGTCGGTCTCGGTGAACCGGCCCGATGACCAGTGGTAGGTGACGACGTCCTCCCCGGAGGGGTAGGCCACCGAGTCCTTCGACCCGTACACCTGCGTCGTCACCACCAGGTCGCCCCGGTCGATCGTGCCGTAGACGGCGGGGACCTCGGTGGCGAAGACGTTCACGTACGAACCGTCCGGGCGCTGCCGGTAGACGTAGGTGCCGATGCCCACCGAATCGCCGCAGTTCATCACGTTGACCACGACGTCCGCCCGGGTGCCGCCGGTCACGTCCCCGTACGAGGTGTCGACGGGGTACTCGTGACCGCTGCAGGGCTTCAGGTCGTCCTTGAGGCGCTTGCTCACCTTGGGATCGTTCTTGATGAGCGTCACGGCGTCCGCCCTCGGAGCGGGCCGGGCCGTCCCCGCCGCCGCGGGGCTCGACGGCAGGGTGGCCCGGACGGCGTCCTGGGTGCCCGCCGGACCCTCGTCACGCGTGCCGGTGCCTCCGGTGGAACATCCGGCGCAGAACAGACCGAGGGCGGCGAGCCCGGCCGCCGCCGCGCCCCCCGCCACCAGACCGGTCGCGAGTCTCCCGCGGCCGCCCGTCGTGCTTCTGCCGCCGCCCTTCAGGCCGCGCACCGCTCCCGCCCCCGCTCGTCGTGGCGCCTGTCCGGCTGTGCCGGAATCCGCGCCGCTGCAACTCCCTCGGCCTCCCGGCTCAGGGCCGCACGGTCCTCGAGCTCCTGGCGCAGGCGTGCCAGGGCGCGGTGAAGCGTGCTCTTCACCGTACCCGCGGACATGCCCAGCGCCGCCGCCGTCTCCTCCGTGCTCATCTGCTCCCAGTGTCGCAGTACGACGACACTGCGCTGCTTGGGAGCCAGCACCCCGAGGATGTCCATGAGCAGGGCACGGTCGGCACGCTGCTCGGAGCCGTCGTCGACACTCGCGTCAGGGAGCTGCTCGGTGGGGACCTCGTCGAGCTTGCGGGCGCGCCACCACTCGGTGCGCGTGTTGATCATGACGCGGCGGAGGTAGGCGTCGGCGAGGGACTTGTCGGCGATGCCGTCCCAGCGGCCGAGGGTGCGGACCAGGGCGGTCTGCAGCAGGTCCTGGGCGTCCACGGGGTCCGGCACGAGCCGGCGGGCACTGCGCAGCAGCGCGTCCTGCCGGGTGCGCACGTACTCCTCGAAGCCGAGCACCTCGCCCTGCGTCATCACAACCGCCTCCGTCCCCGTGGATCCCCGTGTACCGCCGGGAGGACCGTTACGCCGCCCGACGTCCGCAGACGTTACGGAGGCGTTGTCACGAGGGTGTGCGGAGCAGCCGTACGCGGACGCACGGCTGTCCATCGGTTGTGTAACAGCCGATGGACAGCCGTGGTGTGCGGGCGGTCAGGTCAGGGGCAGCCGGTAGCGGCCGTTCGCCAGGGGTTCGACCAGGCCGTCGGCGACGAGCCCGTCCAGGGCGCGTGCCCGCTGCACCGGCTCCTCCCACACGGCGTCCAGCGCGGACTGCGGGACCGAGGTGACCGCGTCCCGCAGCACGGCGAGCAGCCGGCCCCGTACCTGCCGGTCGGTACCGGCGTAGGTCTGGCCGCGGCGGGGCGGGCCCTCGTGGGCGGGCTTCCCCGCGAGCCGCCAGGCGCACCGGTCCGCGACGGGGCAGCGCGAGCAGTCCTCGTTCTTCGCGGTGCACACCAGGGCGCCGAGTTCCATCGTGGCCGCCGCCCAGCCGGCGGCACGCTCGTCCTCCTCGGGCAGCAGGGCACGGGCCAGCTTCCGCTCGGCGGCGGTGGTCGCGTTCGGCGGGTACTGGATGCCGGTGACAGCCCGGGCGAACACCCTGCGGACGTTCGTGTCGAGTACGGCGTGGCGCTGCCCGTAGGCGAACGAGGCCACGGCCGCGGCCGTGTACTCCCCGATCCCGGGCAGTGCGAGCAACTGGCCGTGCTCGCTCGGCACGTCGCCGCCGTGGCGTTCCGTTATCGCCTGCGCCGCCCCGTGCAGCCTCAGCGCGCGGCGCGGGTAGCCGAGCCGGCCCCAGGCGCGGACGGCTTCGCCCGGTGCGTCGGCGGCCAGGTCCGCGGGGCGGGGCCAGCGGGCCATCCACTGCTCGTAGACGGGAAGGACCCGGTTGACCGGTGTCTGCTGCAGCATGAACTCGCTCACCATCACACCCCAGGCACCCGCTTCGGGGCGGCGCCAGGGCAGATCGCGGGCGTGCTGCTCGAACCACCCGATGACGGGGGTATGGAGGGCGGAGGGGGGCGTCTGTGTCGAAGTCGTGGCAGTCATCGCACCTACGATCCTGGCACGGAAGCGAGGGCTTCGGGCGCGGCTGTAGGGGTGTCGGCCAGGCTGAGGGCCCAGGGGGTGATAACGCCACCCGTTCTGACCCCTCGGGCCCGCGCCGGGTGCGCGCGAGCCGGGCAAAGTGGCTGGAAGCGCCCGGGAACTTCCGCTCCGTGATGATGATCCGGAAAACTTGTCGATCAGAGCGGCGGTTGAGGGCCGGAGTTGGCCTGGATCTCTCGTACAGTTCGGTTCGTGGGATCTATGCGCAATCCGGTCGGGCCGCTTCCCTCCAGCATCTACTGGCGTCGGAGAGCCGTGGCGGTGCTGGTGGTTGTGCTGCTCGCCGCGCTGGTCGCATGGGCCGTCACCTCCGGTGGCGGTGGCGGTGGCAAGGACGACGGGAAGCCGGGCGGCTCCGCCCCCGCCCCGTCGATCACCCCGGGGCCGTCGAGTTCGGGGCCGGTCGTGGGCCAACCCCCGGGCGGACGCGACGAGTCGGGCGACGGTGGCTCCGGAGGCGGCGCGGGATCCGACGGCGGCGGGGACTCCGGGACCGAGGGCGCGGGTGGATCCAGCGGTTCGGGCACCACGGGCGCCGAGGGCACCGACTCGGGCGGTGCGAGCACGGGACCGGGCGCCGGAGGGTCCGCGGGGCAGCAGGTACCGGCCGGCTCTTCGCTGCCCAACTGCCCTGCCTCCGCACTGCGTTTCGCCCTGAAGACGGATCTCAGCTACGGCCCCGACGACAAGCCCGAGTTCCGGCTGAGCGCCACCAACACCTCGGCGGCGGACTGCAAGGCCGACTTCGGCCCGAAGCGCGCGGTGCTGACGATCACCGAGGCCGGTGACGACGACGAGAAGGTGTGGTCGTCCGAGGACTGCCCGAAGAACGGCGCCGCCGTCTTCCTGAGGGTGCCGGCCGGCGCGACGGTCGTCCACACCGTGGAGTGGGACCGCAAGGGCAGCGCGCCCCGGTGCGCGACCCCGCCCGTCAAGGTGGCCGCCCCGGGGACGTATCTCCTGGAGGCCGAGGTCCCCGGCGGGACGGTCAAGCAGGCGTCCTTCGTCCTGGCCAAGGACTGACCGGACCTGCCCCCGACAGCCCGCGTGGAGAGGCCCCCGGCCGTCCCTCGCGGGCCTGTTCCCCGGGGCGGCCGAGCGGGGCGACCTCACGGCTGAGGTGAATCCGGCGGGACAGGGATCAGCTGCCGTTCCTTTCTTTTAGAGGTCCGAGACGGTGCTGATCGCTTTCCGAATGGCCGGAAAGCGATCAGCGCCTTCGCCTCACGGCTGTATGTTGTGCTGCGCCTCGAATCCAGACCACCCGGCCCGGGCAGCACAGGCATGTGCCCCGACTCGGGCGGCGAGCAGGCGTGTGCGGGGTCCGGCACCGTGCTGACCGCGGACGGTGTTCCCGCCCCGGCCCCGATCCGGACGCGAGGTCCGGTCCCGGTCCGCTTCCGTCCGGGAAACCTCATCACCGAAGCAATTCCCTTTCGAGCAGGCATTCTCCTCCGGATAGGACGCGCATATGAAATACCGTGTAATCGGCGGCAGCCCGGACACGCGCCGCGAGGTCAGCGTGGTGAGCCTCGGCACGATGCTTTTCGGAACGGTGACCGACGAGGCGACGTCCTTCGCCCTTCTCGACCGTTTCGTCGAGGCGGGCGGCACCTTCATCGACACGTCCAACAACTACTCGTTCTGGGTCAACGGGACGCAGGGCGGTGAGAGCGAGGAACTGCTCGGCCGCTGGATCCGCAGCCGTGGGATCACCGACGAGATCACCTTCGCCACCAAGCTGGGCGCCCGGCCGAACGCCCCCTCCAGCGGGTTCAGCCTCGACATCGAGGGACTTTCGGCCAAGGTGATCAGGGAGTCCGCCGAGCGCAGCCGTGACCGGCTCGGTATCGAGCGGATCCACCTGCTCTACGCACACGTCATGGACGAGAACACCCCGCTGGAGGAGACCGTCGAGGCATTCGGCGGGGTCGTCGAGGACGGCATCGCCGGACTGCTCGGTGCCAGCAACCACTGGGCCTGGCGGGTGGAACGGGCCCGTACGCTGGCCGCGGCCGCCGGACTTCCCGGCTACGAGGTGCTCCAGCACCACCACAGCTACCTGCGCCAGCGCATGGACGTCCCGAGCCTGCGCTCACCCGACGGCAACCAGGGCCTCGTCAGCGGTGACCTGCTCAGCTACGTCCGGGCCAACCCCTCGATCACCCAGGTCGCCTACACGCCCCTGCTCTCCGGCGCGTACGTCCGCGACGACAAGCCCCTGGGTCCCGGGTTCGAGCACGCCGGAACCCCCGCCCGGCTCGCGGCCGTGGCCGAGGTGGCCGAGGAGGCCGGGGCGACGGTCAACCAGGTCGTCCTGGCGTGGCTCCTGGGCGGGGACATCCCGGTCCTTCCCCTGGTCGGCGCGTCGTCGGTGGCGCAGCTCGACGAGAGCCTGGCGGCGGTGGACCTGGAACTGACCCCCGAGCAGCGCACGAAGCTGGACTCCACGAACTGAGCGGAACGACGCACGGGCCCCGCCGGTCACAACCGGCGGGGCCCGTGTCCGTGAGGCCGGGGACATCCCTCAGACGTAGCGCTCCAGGATGGAGGACTCCGCCAGCCGGGAGAGCCCCTCCCGTACGCTCCGGGCCCGCGCCTCGCCGACCCCGTCCACGGCCTGGAGGTCGTCCACGCTCGCGGCGAGCAGCTTCTGCAGACCGCCGAAGTGCTCCACCAGGCGCTCGATGATCGCGCCGGGCAGCCGGGGGACCTTCGCCAGCAGCCGGTAGCCGCGGGGGGAGACGGCCGAGTCCAGCGTCTCGGGAGAGCCGCTGTAGCCCAGTGCCCGTGCCACGACCGGCAGTTCGAGGAGTTCGGTGTGGGTGAGCGTGTCGAGCTCGGCCAGTGCCTCCCCGACCGTACGGGCCCGCTTGGCCGTCGGCTCCGGGACGTAGTCGCGTACGACCAGCTCGCGCTCCGGCTCGACGCCGGCGATCAACTCGTCCAGCTGAAGGGCGAGAAGGCGGCCGTCGGTGCCCAGCTCCACGACGTACTCGGCGATCTCGGTGGCGATGCGGCGCACCATCTCCAGTCGCTGCGAGACCGCGGTGACGTCCCGGACGGTGACCAGGTCCTCGATCTCCAGGGCGGAGAGCGTCCCGGCGACCTCGTCCAGCCTGAGCTTGTACCGCTCCAGGGTGGCGAGCGCCTGGTTGGCGCGGGACAGGATCGCGGAGGACTCCTCCAGGACCCGCCGCTCCCCGTCCACGTACAGCGCGATCAGGCGCATCGACTGGGAGACCGACACCACCGGGAAGCCGCAGGCCTTGGAGACGCGGTCCGCCGTGCGGTGGCGGGTGCCCGTCTCCTCGGTGGGGATGGAGGCGTCCGGGACCAGCTGGACGCCGGCCCTGAGGATCTTGGTCATGTCCTTGTCGAGGATCATCGCGCCGTCCAGCTTGCACAGTTCGCGCAGGCGCGTCGCGGTGAACTCGACGTCGAGCACGAATCCGCCGGTGCACATGGACTCGACGGTCTTGTCCATGCCGAGGACGATCAGACCGCCGGTGTTTCCGCGGAGGATGCGCTCCAGGCCGTCGCGGAGGCCGGTGCCCGGCGCGACCGCGCTCAACGAGGCGCGCATCAACGCCTCGTTCCCCGTGCCTTGGCCGGACTTTCCGGGCGTTGCTGCCCGGTCGTTGGCTGCCACTGCACTCCTCCGGTCACAGGTTTTCGGCGCCCTTGCGTCCCTCATACCGTCGTACGGGCGGGCGAGACCAGGGCAAAGTCTACCGGCGTGCGCCGTCCTCCTGTGGTCCGTCCGGCCGAGAGCGGCGGGGGAGTGCCCTGAGGGCGTCGCCCATGTCGGCCACTTCCGTGACCTTCATGCCGGCCGGTACCTGGCCCGGATCCCTCGGGACCAGGGCGTGCTTGAACCCGAGACGGGACGCCTCCGCCAGCCTCCGCTGGACCCCCGTCACCCTTCTGACCTCGCCCGCGAGGCCCACCTCGCCGATCGCGACCAGGTTCTTCGGGAGCGGCGTGTCACTGGCGGCGCTGGCCAGGGCGAGCGCGATCGCGAGGTCCGCGGCCGGTTCGGTGAGCTTCACGCCGCCCACCGTCGCGCTGTAGATGTCCCGCTTGCCGAGCGCGCTGATCCGGCCCCGCTGCTCCAGGACGGCCAGCATCATCGAGACCCGGGAGGTCTCCAGGCCCGAGGTCGTGCGCCGTGGCGAGGGGATCTGCGAGTCGACCGTCAGTGCCTGCACCTCGGCGACGAGCGGACGCTTGCCCTCCAGCGTGACCGTCAGGCAGGTGCCCGGGACGGGCTCGTCACGGCGGGTGAGGAAGAGCCCCGAGGGGTCGGCCAGGCCCGTGATGCCCTCGTCGTGCAGCTCGAAGCAGCCGACCTCGTCCGTGGCGCCGTAGCGGTTCTTGACACCGCGTACGAGCCGGAGGCGTGCGTGCCGGTCGCCCTCGAAGGAGAGGACCACGTCGACCAGGTGTTCCAGGAGCCGCGGACCCGCGATCGCGCCCTCCTTGGTCACATGGCCCACCAGGAGCGTCGACATGCCGCGCTCCTTCGACGCCCGGATGAGGGCTCCCGCCACCTCGCGGACCTGGGCCATGCCTCCGGGAGCGCCGTCGATCTCGGGCGAGGCGACGGTCTGCACGGAGTCGAGGACGAGGAGGGACGGCTTCACCGCGTCCAGGTGCCCGAGGACCGCGGAGAGATCGGTCTCGGCGGCGAGGTAGAGGTGGTCGTTGATCGCCCGGATGCGGTCGGCGCGCATCCGTACCTGGCTCGCGGACTCCTCGGCCGTGACGTAGAGCGTGCGATGGTCGTCGCTCGCCGCCTTGGCGGCCACGTCCAGCAGCAGCGTCGACTTGCCGACGCCCGGCTCGCCCGCGAGCAGCACGACCGCGCCGGGGACCAGCCCTCCGCCGAGCACCCGGTCGAGCTCCCCGACCCCGGTCGAGCGGGCCGCGGCCTGCCGGCTGTCGACCTGGCCGATCGGCAGGGCGGCGCTGGAGACCCGGCCTGCCGCCGTCGTGCGGACAGCGGGGGCGCCGCCGAACTCCTCGACGGTCCCCCATGCCTGGCACTCGGGGCAGCGGCCGAGCCATTTGGCGGTCGTCCAGCCGCACTCCGTGCAGCGGTAGGACGGCCGGTCCTTCGCGGATTTCGTACGGGCAGCCATGGCGTCACCGTATCGGTGGGGTCGGACAGCGCCGCTTCCGGGCGCCGCGGTGGGAACGTGTGCCCGATGCGGTATTTCCGAGCGGATCCGGGATTTCTGTCCCCTTTCGAGGGAGACCGTCACCCGTAAGGATTAAATGCCGCAAAGTGCCATCAGGGTCCCCCCGGTCTCTGCCTACGGTCGAAAGGTGACGAGCAGCAGGCTGGAGTCCTCCACGCACACCACCGGCGCACACCGGGCGCGTCGTCGCGCGGCCCACCCATCGGCGCGGAGCTCTCCCGCCCGTTACGAGCCGTACCTCGACGGCCTGTTCACCTACTGCCTCTCCGTGCTCTGCGATCACGAGGCGGCCACCGAGGCGCTCGGCTCGGTCCTGGCGATCGCCGAACGGCAGGACGGCCGGTGCCCCCCGGCCGAGGAGGAACGTAAATCCTGGCTCTACGCGCTGGCCCGATGGACGTGCCTGCGCGCCCTCGCCGAGCAGCGCCGGGGCCGTCAGGCGCACCGCCGGCCGCCCGCCCCGCGCGGAGCCGTTCCGTACGGGACGCCGCCCCACCGGGCCGACGCGCGGCCGGCCCACGGCACCCCGGAGGAAGCGGTGGGCACCGGCCGCACCGTGGAGTCCCCCGCGGCCGAGGCCCGACGCCGTGAGCTCGCGCGGCTCGCCTGGCCCGAAGCAGCGGGGACCACCCCCGAGCAGCGTGAGGCGCTGGAGCTCGCCGTGCGCCACGGTCTCACCCCGCGCGCCGTCGCCGCGGTCCTCGGGCTCGACCCGTGCAGCGGCCGAGAGCTCCTGGCGGGCGCGGCCTGCGAGCTGGAGCGGACCAGGGCCGCCCTCGCCGTCGTGGAGAAGGGCGACTGCCCGTCCGTCGCCCGGCTCACCGGTACCCGCCAGATGCTGCTCTCCGCGGCACTGCGCAGGGAACTGGTCCGCCACGTCGACGATTGCCCCCGCTGCCGCCGCGCGGCCGAGCGGGCCGGGGCATCCGGTCCCTGGCCGGGCGCCACCGTCACGCCCGCCGCCGCCCTGCCGGTCGTCGAGGCGCCCCGCCCCTCCGTGCGGGTCGCCCTCACCCGCGCACGGCGTTCACGCTCCGGCGCCCCCCGCTTCGGCCGCAGCGGGTTCCCGCTGGACCCCAAGGACCATGCCGCCCGCCGGGACCGGCTGCGCGCCCGGGTCGTGACCACGACGGTCGTCGCCACGGTCGTCGCGGCCCCGGTCATCGCCCTCTGGGCCGCCTACCGGGGCGCGCCCCAGACGGGGGAGGGGCGCGACACCTCGGTCACCGCGACCGAAACGGACGGCGAGCCCGGCACCGGGGGCGACCCGTACGACCACTACGAGAACGCGGGCAACGCCCGGCCGGAGGAGGGCGACGACTTCACGGACGAGGCCCGCTCCGAGGTGTCGGCGGAGGTGGTCAGCGTCGCCCCTCGCGGGGCGGCGGATTCGCTGGCGGTCTCCGTCCGCGCCTCGGGCGGCCGTACGGCGATCACCCTGACCGTGACCGGCGACGCGGCCGTCACGTGGTCGGCCCGGGCGGACGCCTCGTGGCTGAGGCTCAGCCGTGCCTCGGGCACGCTCGCCCCCGGCCGGAGCACCACCCTGCTCGTCCTCGTCGACCGCACGGCCCAGCCGCGGGGGCCCTGGAGCGCGCGGGTGGTGCTCTCGCCGTCCGGTTCGGCGGTGGCGATCACCGGTCGCGGGCCCGCCGCACCGCGCCCCGGAACCCCTGCGCCCGCCCCGGACCCGTCGTCCGGGACCCCGAGCCCTCCGCAGTCCACCCCGCCCGCGTCGCCGGATCCGACCCCGGACCCCACCGCGCCCACGGGTTCACCGGACCCGACCCCCACACCGACGGACACACCCACCGACCCGGGGTCGCCCGGGCCCACGGCCTCGCCCACCGGCGGTGCCACCGGACCCTCACCGTCCTCAGGTTCCACGGACGGCCCGGGCGAGCCGCCCGCACCGGCGGAGTGACACGGGACGGCGGCCCGGGTGCGGCGGAACGTATCCCCCGCACCCGGACCGCCGGAGAGGTCCCTCAGGCCCGATCGGCCGGGTGCGGTGCCATCGGGAGCAGCGACGCCAGCCGCTGCTCGCACAGCTCGACCAGCCGGTCGTAGGCCTCCTTGCCCATCAGCTCGACGAGCTCGGGACGGTAGGACACGTAGACCGGCTCACCGGCACCGTGCGCGGACGTCGCCGAGGTGCACCACCAGTGGAGGTCGTGACCACCCGGCCCCCACCCCCTGCGGTCGTACTCCCCGATCGAGATCTGCAGCACACGCGTGTCGTCGGGCCGCTCGATCCAGTCGTACGTCCGGCGGACCGGCAGCTGCCAGCACACGTCGGGCTTGGTCTCCAGCGGCTCCTTGCCCTCCCTCAGGGCCAGGATGTGCAGGGCGCAGCCCGCGCCGCCCGCGAATCCGGGACGGTTCTGGAAGATGCAGGAGCCCTCCCAGCGCCGCGTCTGACGCTCGCCGTCCTCGTCGACACCGACCCAGCCCGTCTCCGCGCCGACGTCGTGGAACTGCCAGAGCTCCGGCGTCAGCCGCGCGACGTGCCCCGCCACCCGCTTCTCGTCGTCGTCGTCCGAGAAGTGCGCCCCCAGGGTGCAGCAGCCGTCGTCGGCGCGGCCGGCCTGGATGCCCTGGCAGCCGCTGCCGAAGATGCAGTTCCACCTGGAGGTCAGCCAGGTCAGGTCGCAGCGGAAGACCTGCTCGTCGTCGGCGGGGTCGGGGAACTCGACCCAGGCCCGTGCGAAATCGAGCCCCTTCTCGTCGGGTCCGTCGGGCCCCGTTGCTTCCGGCTGCGGCATCTCCTGCTTCGTCTTCTGCTGCTTCGCGGCTTTGTCCGGCTTCGCCTTTTTCGTCTTTGGCACGAGCCCAGAGTACGGCGCAGTAGCGTTCCCGTATGAGACTCGGAGTCCTCGACGTGGGGTCGAACACGGTGCACCTGCTGGTGGTCGACGCGCATCCCGGTGCCCGCCCGCAGCCGGCGCACTCGCACAAGGCGGAGTTGCGGCTCGCCGAACTCCTCGACCCGGAGGGGGCGATCGGCCCCGTGGGGGTGGAACGGCTCGTGACCACGATCGCCGGAGCCCTCCAGGCGGCCGAGGACAAGGGATGCGAGGACGTGCTGGCGTTCGCCACCTCGGCGGTGCGTGAGGCCGGCAACGCGGACCAGGTGCTGGCACGCGTACGGGACGAGACCGGGGTCGAGCTCGCCGTCCTCAGCGGCGAGGACGAGGCCCGGCTCACCTTCCTCGCCGCCCGCCGCTGGTTCGGATGGTCGGCGGGGAAGCTGCTCGTCCTGGACATCGGCGGCGGCTCGCTGGAGATCGGGTACGGCATGGACGAGGAGCCGGACGCCGCGGTGTCGCTGCCGTTCGGCGCGGGACGTCTCACCGCCGGCTGGCTGCCCGGGGACCCGCCGGACCCGGCGGACGTACGGGCGCTGCGCCGCCACGTCCGCGCGGGAATCGCCCGTACGGTGGGGGAGTTCACCCGTCTCGGGCCGCCCGACCACGTCGTCGGGACCTCCAAGACCTTCCGGCAGCTCGCCAGGATCTCCGGCGCCGCCCGGTCCGCCGAGGGGCTCTACGTGCAGCGCGTCCTCACCCGCAAGGCCCTGGAGGAGTGGGTGCCGAAGCTGTCGGTGATGACCGTCGAGCAGCGCGGGAACCTGCCCGGGGTCACCGAGGGGCGAGCCGCCCAGCTCCTCGCCGGGGCCCTCGTCGCCGAGGGCGCGATGGATCTCCTGGGCGTCGAGGAACTGGAGATCTGCCCCTGGGCGCTGCGCGAAGGGGTCATCCTGCGCCGCCTCGACCACCTGCCCGTGCGGCAGGCGGCGCTGACCACCTGACCCAGCCGCCCGCGCCCCATGGGTCTTCTCACTTTCAGCCAGGCTCCCTCGGCTGTACGCGGCGCGGCCCGTACCCTGTCCACGTGGCAGAACCAGTGGTGCGCATCCCGGATGCGAAGGTCGCCCTGTCGACGGCCTCGGTCTATCCGGAGTCGACGGCGACGGCCTTCGAGATCGCCGCGCGCCTGGGCTACGACGGCGTCGAGGTCATGGTCTGGACGGACCCCGTCAGCCAGGACATCGAGGCGCTGAAGCGGTTGTCGGACCACCACCAGGTGCCGATCCTCGCCGTGCACGCGCCCTGCCTGCTGATCACCCAGCGGGTCTGGTCCACCGACCCCTGGGTCAAGCTCCAGCGGGCCAGGGCCGCGGCCGAGGAGCTCGGAGCGTCGACCGTGGTCGTCCACCCGCCGTTCCGTTGGCAGCGCAACTACGCCCGGGACTTCGTCAGCGGGATCTGGCGCATGGCGGACGAGACGGACGTGCGCTTCGCGGTGGAGAACATGTACCCGTGGCGCTACCGGGACCGCGAGATGCTCGCGTACGCACCGGCCTGGGACGTCAGCAACGACGACTACCGGCACTTCACCGTGGACCTCTCGCACACCGCGACCGCGCGCACCGACAGCCTGGCCATGGTGGACCGCATGGGCGACCGGCTCGCCCACGTCCACCTCGCCGACGGCAAGGGCTCGGGCAAGGACGAACACCTGGTGCCGGGCCGGGGCGACCAGCCCTGCGCGGAGCTCCTGGAGCGGCTGGCCCGCACCGGGTTCGACGGCCATGTCGTCATCGAGGTCAACACCCGTCGCGCCATGTCCTCGGCCGAGCGTGAGGCCGACCTCGCGGAGGCACTCGCCTTCACCCGCCTCCATCTGGCGTCCTCGGCGGGGACGCCGCGCCCGTGACGCCGGCCGCCGACGGTGCGGCCCCCCGCCGCCGGGGGCGGCCGCCGCGCACCGGGAGCGGCGCGGGGCCCGACGCCCGGACCCGCATCCTGGAGGCCGCCCGTACGGAGTTCGCCCGGCGCGGCTACGACAAGACGTCGGTCCGGTCCATCGCCAGGGCGGCCGACGTGGACGCCGCGCTGGTCCACCACTACTTCGGCACGAAGGACGAGGTCTTCGGCGCGGCCATCGAGGTCTCCTTCGAGCCCGCCCTCGTCCTCCCCGCGATCCTCGACGGCCCCGAGGAGGACATGGGGGAGCGGCTGGCCCGCTTCTTCATCGGAGTGTGGGAGAACCCGGCCTCCCGGGCCCCGCTGCTGGCCGTACTCCGGTCAGCCCTCACGCATGAGGCGGCTGCGAAGGTGCTGCGCGGGTTCGTGCTGAGCAGGCTGCTGGAGCGCGTCGCGGCGGAGCTCGACGTACCGGACCCGACCTTCCGCGCCGAGCTCGCGGCCTCCCACATGATCGGAATCGCGGTCCTGCGGTACGTGGTCCGGGCGGAACCGCTCGCGTCGGCCGATCCGGAGAAGATCGTGGCCATGGTGGCGCCGACGCTGCAGCGGTACCTCGCCGACCGCTGAGCGCCGGGTTTGCTTCTGCGAGTTCCGCTCCCGCGATGGGCGTCGCGGTTGCTTCACAACGCTGTCGCGGAACGGTGTCAGGCCCTGTTCAGCGGCGAATTCCGCTGCTTGTCTGTGCGAAGCCGGTGAACAGCCGGGACGGATCGCGAACGACAACGACGGGGGAGCCGGACATGACGACACGAAGCGGGCGGACGACGGAGACGAGCCTCGCCGCCCCTTCCCGCAGACAGCTGCTGCGGCTGGCCGGCGCGGGCCTGGGCATCGCCCTGGCCGGGGCGCTGACGGCCTGCGGTCCGGAGGAGGTGGACGCTTCCGGCGGCAACGAGGGCCAGAAGCCCGGGAAGAGCGGCGGGAGCTCCACCGCGACCCCCGCCGCGGGAGGCGCGCCGCGCGTCCTGTGGCAGCAGGAGGCTTCGGTGGGCACCCTCGGCAACCAGGAGGTGCTCGCCGTCGTGGGGGACGTGGTCCTGGTCACCGGCGATCCGCTGGTGGGCCGCGACATCGCCACCGGCAAGCAGCTGTGGTCGCGCAAGGGCGTCGCGACCCCCGGCGCGCGGCTGATCATGGGCGGCGGCACCCTCTACCTGGCGAGCGGGGAGTACGACGGCGATGTCGTCGGCCTCGACCCGGCCACCGGGAAGGAGACGTGGCGAAGCCGCCTCGGCGGACGCTACGACCAGCCCAGGCCGGTCGGCGCGGACGAGGACCGCGTCTATGTGATCGCGGGCATCATGGAGAAGGACTTCACCTCCCCCACCAACGTCATCGCCGCCATCGACATACGCACCGGCAAGGCCGTCTGGAGCGAGCGCCGTGACACCGGGACCGAGGAGTACGGGATCACCTCGGCGGTCCTCGGTGACCGGCTCGTCTACACGGACCACAGGAAGAACCTGACCGTCCGTGACACCGCGACCGGACGCCAGATGTGGACGAAGAAGATCAGCCGGTCCAACTTCGACAGGATCGCCGTGCACGAGGGGCTCGTGTACGTCTCCGACAGCAGGAACCTGCGCGCGTACTCCCTGGAGGACGGCGGCGAACGCTGGTCGCTGAAGACCGACGAGTTCTCGATGTTCCTCGGGCCGAGCGTCATCGACGGAATCCTCTACGTCTCGGACAGCGCCCATGCCCTGTGGGCGGTCGACGCCGCCACGGGCAAGCAGCGGTGGCGCAACACCGGCCTGCTCGACGTCTCCGTCCCGGTCCAGTTCGTCAAGGCCGGTGACACGCTGTACGGAGCGACGCAGTTCGACAAGAACGGCGGTGTCCAGGCATACGACGCGGGCACCGGGAAGCTCCGCTGGACCTTCAACGACGGGCAGCGCAAAGAGGACCAGTGGTACGTCGCGGCCGCCGGTGAACGGCTGGCCGCCCTGCACGGTGACCGCCTCCAGGCCCTTCCGGCCGTGTGATCCCGTGTGATCCCGTGTGATCCCGGGCGGGAGCTGACGTCGCCGGCTGCCCGCCCACTGGGCAGCCCGTCCCGCATATCGGACGGGCTGTCCAGATCTTGGCACGGGGGGCGTACGCTCGTAGACAGTCTTTTCTGTCGAAGGAGCGAGAGACGATGCCCCAGCTGAGGTCCCGCACTGTCACACACGGCCGCAACATGGCGGGCGCGCGCGCCCTTATGCGTGCGTCCGGGGTAGCGAGCGAGGACATCGGCAAGCCGATCATCGCGGTGGCCAACTCCTTCACGGAGTTCGTGCCGGGCCACACCCACCTCGCCCCCGTCGGCCGGATCGTCTCCGAGGCCATCAAGGCGGCGGGCGCGGTGCCCCGCGAGTTCAACACCATCGCGGTGGACGACGGCATCGCCATGGGCCACGGCGGCATGCTCTACAGCCTGCCCTCCCGCGACCTCATCGCCGACAGCGTCGAGTACATGGTCGAGGCGCACTGCGCCGACGCCCTGATCTGCATCTCCAACTGCGACAAGATCACCCCCGGCATGCTGATGGCCGCGATGCGCCTCAACATCCCCGTGGTGTTCGTCTCCGGCGGGCCGATGGAGGCCGGCAAGACCACCCTCGTCGACGGTACGGTCCGCACCCTCGACCTCGTCGACGCGATCTCGGACGCGGTCAACGACAAGATCTCCGACGCGGACATCCTCCGTATCGAGGAGAACGCCTGCCCGACCTGCGGCAGCTGTTCGGGCATGTTCACCGCCAACTCGATGAACTGCCTCGCCGAGGCGATCGGCCTGGCCCTTCCGGGCAACGGTTCCGTCCTCGCCACACACACCGCCCGCAAGGCGCTGTACGAGAACGCCGGCCGCACGATCGTCGAGATCACCAAGCGTCACTACGAGGAGGACGACCACTCCGTCCTGCCCCGCAGCATCGCCACCCGCGAGGCGTTCGAGAACGCCATGGCTCTCGACATCGCGATGGGCGGCTCCACCAACACGATCCTCCACCTGCTGGCCGCGGCCCAGGAAGCCGAGCTCGCCTTCGGGCTCCCGGAGATGGACGAGATCTCCCGGCGGGTCCCCTGCCTCGCGAAGGTCGCCCCCAACGTGGCGCCCGGCGGGACGTACTACATGGAGGACGTGCACAGGGCCGGTGGCATCCCCGCCCTCCTCGGCGAGCTGCACCGCGGCGGGCTGCTCAACGAGGGCGTGCACGCGGTCCACTCCGGCAGCCTCGACGAGTGGCTGAAGAACTGGGACGTCCGCGGCGGTTCCCCGTCCCCCGAGGCCGTGGAGCTCTGGTACGCCGCCCCGGGCTGCGTCCGCAGTGCGACCGCCTTCTCGCAGTCCGAGCGCTGGGACAGTCTCGACACGGACGCGGCCGGAGGCTGCATCCGGGACATGGAACACGCCTATTCCAAGGACGGCGGCCTGGCGGTCCTCAAGGGGAACCTCGCCGTGGACGGCTGCGTCGTGAAGACGGCGGGCGTCGACGAGTCGATCTGGACCTTCGAGGGACCGGCCGTCGTCTGCGAGTCGCAGGAGGACGCCGTCGACAAGATCCTCCGCAAGGAGATCACGCACGGCGACGTCGTCGTCATCCGCTACGAGGGCCCGCGCGGCGGCCCCGGTATGCAGGAGATGCTCTACCCGACGTCCTTCCTCAAGGGACGCGGCCTCGGCAAGACCTGCGCGCTCGTCACCGACGGCCGGTTCTCCGGCGGCACCTCCGGCCTCTCCATCGGCCACGCCTCGCCCGAGGCGGCGGCCGGCGGCACGATCGCGCTGGTCGAGGACGGCGACCGGATCCGGATCGACATCCCGAACCGGTCGATCGAGCTGCTCGTCGCCGATGAGGACCTCGCCGCCCGCCGTGAGGCCCTGAACGGGGTGTACGCGCCGAAGAACCGCGACCGCAAGGTCTCCCAGGCGCTGCGCGCGTACGCGGCGATGGCGACCAGCGCGGACAAGGGTGCCGTCCGCGACGTCTCCAAGCTCGGCTGACCGCCCGCTGCTCCGTCCGGCCCCGCCCCTGGTCTCACCAGGCGGCGGGGTCGTCCGCGTCCTCGGCGAAGACGGATCCGTCCGGGGCGGTACCGACGACGCTCCGGCCCAGTACGACGGGGGCCGGCAGGGACGAGGCGTGGCCGAGCTTTCCGTCCCTCAGCCGCGGCCGGGTCTGGCCCAGCAGCGTCCCGCGGTCCGTGTCGACGGCGAGGAGCCGTCCGTCGGCCGCCGAGAAGTAGAGCCGGCCGCCCGTCCCGAGGACCGGGGCGGAGGTCGTTCCCACGGCCGTCTCCAGCCGCCACCGCTCGGCCCGCCCGCCGCCCGGGCGGACGTCGACGGCGAGGAGCGTCCCGCCGCGCTCCAGCAGCAGGGCGGTGTCACCTTCCACCACGGTCTCCGGGCCGTTCATCCGGAAGGGCAGCGTCACCCGGGTCGTGCCGCGTGACCCGGGGTCGTAGCGGACGAGCGCCGTCGTCTGGGCCTTCTCGTTCATGGCGGTCAGCAGCAGCGCTCCGTCCGTCGTACCGGCCGGAGTGAGCAGCCCGTCCAGCCCGCGCTGCCAGACCGTCCTGCCGGTCCTAGCGTCGAGCGCGGTCACCAGCGTGCCGGATCCCCCGGCCGAGCTCTCGAAGGCGTAGGCGAGCCCGGTGCCGGCCTCGTACAGCGCCAGGCCCGGCCGCTCGTGGCCCGGTACGGTGTGCCGCCACACCGACGTCCCGGTCCCGGCGTCGAGCGCCTCGACGCTCCCGTCCCGGCGGACCGTCAGCAGCGCGTCGCCGGCCGCCAGCGGGGTGTCGGCGTACGCGGAGAGACCGGTGCGCCAGAGTTCCGTCCCGTCACCCGGGGCGTACGCCCTGAGCGCGTCGCCGTCCGCGACGGTGTAGGCGGCGCGCCCGGAGACCGTGCCGGCGGGAGCGGGGTCCCCGGCCTCGGGCGCGGCCGTTCCCGGGCGGGACCAGACGGTCCGGCCGTCCGCGGGGTCCAGGCGGGCCGCGCCGGAACCCGACCAGACGCAGAACAGCGCGGGATCCGCGCCGCCCCGCGCCGAGCAGGCCGGAGCGGACCCCTGGGAGCGCAAAGGCGTCCGCCACGGCACGAACGCCGCCGAGGCGCCTCCCGCGGGGCCGGTGTCCGCCACCGGCGGAGCGTCCGCCCACGCCCACAGCCCGCCACCGGCCGCCAGCAGGGCCACCGCCGCGGCGACGGCCACGAGGCGCCGCCGGACCGGACGGGGCCCCGCCGTGGCGGCGGCCTCGTCCGGGAGCCCGTCCGCCGCCCGCACATGGGTGGTCCTCTCGCCCGCCTCCGACCCCGCCGCGGCGAGGGGTCTGCGCTGCGCCGGGACGAAGGCGGCCGCCTCGTACGACGGAGGGCGCAGCGCGGCCATGATCTCGTCCGGGGTGGGGCGCTCCGCCGGATCCTTGGCCAGACAGCGCCCCACCAGAGGGGCGAGGTCCTCGGGGACCCCGGTCAGATCGGCCTCGTCGTGCACCACCTGGTAGGCCACGAGGTACGGGCTGTCCGAGTCGAAGGGCCCACGGCCCGTCGCCGCGTGGACCAGCACCGCCCCGAGGGCGAACACGTCCGCCGCCGGGCCGACCTCACGGGGACGCTGGAACTGCTCGGGCGCCATGTAGGGCGGCGAGCCGATCAGCTTGCCCGTCTCCGTGCGCAGATCGCTGTCGTACGGCCGGGAGATGCCGAAGTCGATGACCCTGGGACCGGAGTCGGGCAGCAGGACGTTCCCCGGCTTGAGATCCCGGTGGACGACACCGGCGCGGTGGATGTCGCGCAGCGCCTCGGCGAGTCCGGCGGTGAGCCTGCGCATCCCGGCCGGACTCATCGGACCGTTCCGCTTCACCTGTGCGGCGAGCGTCGGACCCGGTACGTAGAGCGTCGCCATCCAGGGCAGCGCGGCGTCCGGGTCGGCGTCGACGACCGGCGCGGTGAACGCCCCGCTGACCCGGCGGGCCGCAGCCACCTCCTGCCGGAAACGAGCCCTGAACTCGGGGTCCGTCGCATGCTGCCGGTGCACCACCTTGACCGCGAGCTGCAGCCCGGAGGCCGAGCGCGCCAGGTGTACGACACCCATGCCGCCCGCACCGAGGCATGCCTCGAGCCGGTACTGCCCGGCGTACTCAGGATGCTCCGCTTCCGGATGTGATCCGGTCCCCTGCAGCGGCGGCATCGCCCACCCCCGTGTGTCCGTGCGCAAGCGCGACGCACGGAGCCTAGTCGATGGTGTGTGCGACGACGGTGGGGCTTGTTAGCCTGCGCGTCACACGCATCGCTTTCAACGGGGGAGGCCCACATGGGTGTTGAGGAGAATGCCGTCACCGCGGTGACCACGGACGACGCGACGGCCGCGGCGGGGGAGGTGACGGCGCTCGCCGCGGACGTGGTCGTCTACCCGATCGCTCCCGGCTACCGGGTCAACGTCCGGCGCGGACCCGGCACGCAGTACGGAATCGTCCGGACCTTGCCCTACGGGATGAGCGTCCCGGTGTACTGCCAGAAGCCGGGTGAGCGGGTGACCGGCCCTTACGGCACGTCGAACCTCTGGGACAACATCGCCAACGGCCAGTTCGTCTCGGACGCCTACGTCAAGACGGGCAGCGACGGCTACATCGCTCCGCGCTGCGACTGACGGCCGAGGGCCCTGTCCGGCGGATCATGGCCGGGGCCGCGGTGCCGGGCACGGCACTCGCCCGGACTTCGTCCGGGAGTGCCCCCACGTCGCGGCCTGCGAGACCCTGATCCGCCGTACAGCCCCCGAGACGCCCCGAGCGCGACGGCACGCCGGCACCACCGCCACCCGCCCTGGGACAATCGATCCCGTGAGCGAGAACAGCGAGACCCCAGCAACGCCGGCGCCCGGCGAAGGCACCACACCCGGCCCGCAGCCCGAACCCCTCCGTCTCTTCGGCACGACCTGGGTCGACCACGACGGCGGGTACGGGCTGCGGCGCGCGGGAGCCACCGTCGGCTCGCTCGTCGCGGCCGTGGCCTCCTGCTTCGTCCTGCGCTTCGCCTACCAGGGCCTGGAGATCGCCGAGGTCGGCGGCCTGGTCGGCATGCTGGTGGTGCTGATGTTCGCGGTCTGCAGCGCCATCGCCTTCCGCAAGACCTGGGAGGGATTCACCCGCCGCCCCGCGGACCCGGCCGCCGAGGACCGCCTGCGCGGCCTGAAGGCGATCGGGTTCATCGGCTCGCTCCTCGCCTACTTCATCCGCTCGTTCAAGGAGGCGCCGGGCGAGCAGCTCCGGCGCACGGAGTACGAGACGGCGCTCAGCCGGTACGAGAAGCGCCGCTCCTCGCGGACCGGGAACCCGGCGGCCCGCAGGAACTCCAAGGGAAAGAACTCCCGACGCAGGTGAAGCCCGCGCGACGGTCCGCGCGATCAGGGCCTCCGGGCGCCACTGTGCGTGCACGATGAACGTATGTCCGCACCCGCATCCCGCGCCCTGTCCTTCGACACCGCCGCCGCCCGGTACGCCGCGTACCGCCCCGGCTACCCGCCCGCACTCCTCGACACCGTCGAGGAGCTGACCGGCCGCCCGCTGCACCGCTCACGCGCCGCCGACATCGGCGCCGGAACCGGGATCGCCACCCGGCTCCTGCTCGCCCGCGGCGCCCAGGTCACCGCCGTCGAGCCCGGCCCCGGTATGGCGGCGGAACTGTGCCGCTCGCTGCCGTCCGTCCCGGTGATCCGGGGCGACGGCAACAGCCTTCCCCTGGCCACCGGGTCGGCCGACCTGATCACCTACGCCCAGTCCTGGCACTGGACCGACCCCGAGCGGTCCCTCCCCGAGGCGCTCCGGGTCCTGCGCCCCGGCGGCGCCCTGGCCCTCTGGTGGAACGTCTCCGACCACACCGTCCCCTGGATCGCCGACCAGGGAGCCCGGCTGAGCGGCCACCTCGGTGAAACGGAGAGCGTGCACGGCACACCGGCGGGCGCCGGCACACGCAACCTCGAAGGCCTGCCCGACGCCGGCTTCACGCGACAGCTGCTCCGCTGGTCGCGGACCGTTCCCGTCGACACCCACCTCGCCAACCTCGCCACCCACTCCGCGTTCCTCGTCCGCGACGACGACGGCGGAGAGTCCAACCGCCGTTTCCTCGCGGAGGAGCGCGCACACCTGACCGAGGTCTTCCCCGGCGGCACGGTCGAGGAGAGCTACGTGGTCGAGCTCGCGGTGCTCCCGCGCTGACCGGCCGGGCAAGGCACATCCCTTGACGGGGTCCGCGCGCCGGGACCATATTCATCACATGATGAATTCCCCGCCCGCCACGGCCGCCCGCGCGGTCGACGCCCGCGCCCTCACCGTCGTACGAGGGGACCGGACGGTCCTGCGCGGACTCGACTTCACCGTCGAGCCGGGCGGGATCACCGGGCTCCTCGGCCCGTCCGGCTGCGGGAAGTCCACGCTCATGCGGGCGGTCGTCGGCACCCAGGCCAAGGTCTCCGGCACGCTCGACGTCCTCGGCCGCCCCGCCGGACACCCGTCCCTGCGGCCCCGGGTCGGCTACGTCACGCAGGCCCCGTCCGTCTACGCGGACCTCAGCGTCCGTCAGAACCTCGACTACTTCGCGGCCGTACTCCGGCCGGGCCGCGCACACCGGGCCTCCCGTGAGGAGGCCGTCACCCGCGCCATCGCCGACGTCGACCTGATCCGCCACGCGGACGCCCTCGCCGGCCGGCTCTCCGGCGGCCAGCTCAGCAGGGTCTCCCTCGCCGTCGCCCTGCTCGGCACCCCGGAACTCCTGGTCCTCGACGAGCCGACCGTCGGCCTGGACCCGGTGCTGCGCCGGGACCTGTGGAACCTCTTCCACACCCTGGCAGCCGACCGGGGGACCACCATCCTCGTCTCCTCACACGTCATGGACGAGGCCGAGCGCTGCCACCGGCTGCTCCTCATGCGCGAGGGCCGGATCCTCGCGGACGACACCCCCGACGCCCTCCGCGCCCGTACCGCGTCCGCCACCGTCGAGGAGGCGTTCCTCCACCTCGTCGACGAAGCGACCGCCGACGAAGCCGCGACCGCCCGCCAGGAGAACGCCCGATGAGCACCGACGCCCCCGCACTCTCCCCGGCGCGCACCCTCGCCACCGCCGGACGCGTCCTGCGCCAGCTCCGCCACGACCCCCGCACCATCGCGCTGCTGCTGGTCGTGCCGGTCCTGATGATCACCCTGCTGCGCTACGTCTTCGACGGAGACCCGAGGACCTTCGACTCCATCGGGGCCTCGCTGCTCGGGATCTTCCCGCTGATCACGATGTTCCTGGTGACCTCGATCGCCACCCTCCGCGAGCGCACCTCCGGGACCCTCGAACGCCTCCTCGCCATGCCGCTGGGCAAGGGCGACCTGATCGCCGGGTACGCCCTGGCCTTCGGCGCCGTCGCGGTCGCCCAGTCCCTGCTGGCCACCGCGATGTCCGTATGGGCGCTCGGCCTCGACGTCGTCGGATCCCCCTGGCTGCTGCTTCTGGTCGCCCTGCTCGACGCCCTCCTCGGAACGGCCCTCGGACTTTTCGTGTCGGCCTTCGCGGCCTCCGAGTTCCAGGCCGTCCAGTTCATGCCGGCGGTGATCTTCCCGCAGCTGCTGCTGTGCGGACTCTTCGTACCGCGCGACCGGATGCACCCCGTCCTCGAAGCGGTCTCCGACGTCCTGCCGATGTCGTACGCGGTCGACGGGATGAATCAGGTCCTCACCCACACCGACATCACCGCCGACTTCTACCGCGACGTCCTGATCGTCGCCGGCAGTGCCCTGCTCGTCCTCTGCCTGGGCGCGGTCACCCTCCGCCGCCGCACCATCTGAGGGCACGGTGCGAGGATGGCGGCCACGACCAGTACCCCGCACCGCCCCGGAGGATGAACCGCATGCCCCAGACAGTCGCAGTCCTCGGTACGGGAAAGATCGGCGAGGCCCTTCTCAGCGGCATGATCCGGGCCGGCTGGCGGCCCGCCGACCTGCTGGTGACGACCCGCCGCCCCGACCGCGCCGAGAAGCTCCGCAACCGCTACGGCGTCGAGGCGGTCACCAACGCGGAGGCGGCCAAGAGCGCCGACATCCTGATCCTCGCGGTCAAGCCGCAGGACATGGGAACGCTGCTCGCGGAGCTCGCCCCCCATGTCACCCCCGACCGGCTGGTCATCAGCGCGGCCGCGGGCATCACGACCGCTTTCATCGAGGACAGCCTCGCCGACGGAACCCCCGTCGTGCGCGTCATGCCGAACACCCCTGTCCTGGTGGACGAGGGCATGTCGGTCATCTCCGCGGGCAGCCACGCGACCGCCGAGCACGTCGGTCACGCGGAAACCATCTTCGGGGGCGTGGGCAAGACCCTCCGGGTTCCCGAGTCCCAGCAGGACGCGGCCACCGCGCTGTCGGGTTCCGGTCCCGCGTACTTCTACTTCCTCGTCGAGGCGATGACCGACGCCGGTATCCTCCTCGGCATCCCCAGGGCCCAGGCCCATGACCTGATCGTCCAGGCCGCCATCGGTGCCGCCGTGATGCTCAGGGACAGCGGCGAACACCCGGTGAAGCTGCGCGAGGCCGTCACCAGCCCGGCCGGCACGACCATCAGCGCCATCCGGGAGCTGGAGAACCACGGCGTACGAGCCGCCCTCATCGCTGCCCTGGAAGCCGCCCGGGACCGCAGCCGCGAGCTGGCCTCCGGCAACGGCTGACCTGCCGCCACCCGCCACGGGGCCGCACCGCGCCCGGTGATGTGGCGCCACCGCCGTGCTTGCTCACGGCGGTGGAGGGGCGGTCTCCCGCTACCGGTGCCGCCCCTCCCCTGGAGGGAGGTTGACACGCCCCGCCCGGATCCGTAGTGTGCTCCGAGTTGTCCGACGTGAGCGCCGACTCCGGTCGGTCCCCGGACAGCCATTCCGCAGTGAACACTCGAAGCGAGCGACGCATGTCGCCTGTTTTTGCGTGCGCACGTGCGAAATGAGGAATCAGCGTTCGAAGGGAAACCCCGATTAGCGTCGGGGCCGGGGATTCCGCTAAAGTCTCACTCGTCGGAACGGCCCAACGGCCGGGAAGACAACTCCCGCTGACTGGGAATCAGGCCCGAAAGGATCTGATAGAGTCGGACTCGCCGGAAAGGGAAACGCGAAAGCGAAGAACTGGAAAGCGAAACCCGCTTCGGCCGGGAATCGGACACGAAAGAGTCTGATAGAGTCGGAAACGC
>NZ_JBICWC010000007.1:0-370101 GCF_043199535.1 Streptomyces sp. NPDC048590
CACCCGCACCAGCCACTTCACAGCACTTCGCCCCGCCGAGCTGACGCTCGACGGGGCGAACTGATCAAGACCCCGGATTAACCAACAGCATCCGTGTGAACGGTCCGGGGCCACTCGCTGTCTCCGGGCGGGGCGCGTCAGTCCTCGACCGGCTCCCGGCGGACCGACAGCAGGTCCTCCAGCTGCTCCTCGCGGGCCTGCGCCGCCACGAACAGCAGCTCGTCGCCGGCCTCCAGGGTCTCCTCGGGGCTCGGCGTGAGCACCCGCGTACCGCGGATGATCGTGACGAGCGAGGTGTCCTCGGGCCAGGCGACATCGCTCACCCGGATACCGGCCATCGCCGACTCCGGGGGCAGCGTCAGCTCGACCAGGTTGGCGTCGCCGTGGCTGAACCGCAGCAGCCGGACGAGATCGCCCACACTCACGGCCTCCTCGACCAGGGCGGACATCAGACGCGGCGTGGACACCGCGACATCGACCCCCCAGGACTCGTTGAAGAGCCACTCGTTCTTCGGGTTGTTCACCCGCGCCACGACCCTCGGGACCCCGTACTCGGTCTTCGCGAGGAGCGAGACGACGAGGTTGACCTTGTCGTCCCCGGTCGAGGCGATCACGACGTTGCACCGCTGGAGCGCCGCCTCGTCGAGGGAGGTGATCTCGCAGGCGTCCGCGAGCAGCCACTCGGCCATCGGCACCCGCTCCACCGAGATGGCCGTCGGCGCCTTGTCGATCAGCAGCACCTCGTGCCCGTTCTCCAGGAGCTCGGCCGCGATGGAACGGCCCACCGCGCCGGCCCCGGCAATCGCCACGCGCATCAGTGACCGCCCTCCTCGGGACCCTCGGCGAAGGCCTCCTCGACCTTCGCGATCTCGTCCGTACGCATCATCACGTGGACCAGGTCGCCCTCCTGCAGAACCGTCTGCGACGTGGGCAGTATGGCCTCACCCAACCGGGTGAGGAAGGCGACGCGGACGCCGGTCTCCTCCTGCAGCGTGCTGATCTTGTGCCCGATCCACGAGGGAGTGGTGTGCACCTCGGCGAGCTGCACACCACCGCTGGGGTCGCGCCACAGCGGCTCGGCGCCCGACGGGAGCAGTCTGCGCAGCATCTGGTCCGCGGTCCAGCGGACCGTCGCGACCGTGGGGATGCCGAGGCGCTGGTAGACCTCGGCACGCCGGGGGTCGTAGATGCGGGCCGCGACGTTCTCGATGCCGAACATCTCGCGGGCCACCCGGGCGGCGATGATGTTGGAGTTGTCGCCGCTGCTGACGGCCGCGAACGCTCCGGCCTCCTCGATGCCCGCCTCGCGCAGGGTGTCCTGGTCGAAGCCGACCCCGCTCACTCGACGGCCGCCGAATCCGGCTCCCAGGCGGCGGAACGCGGTGGGGTCCTGGTCGATCACGGCGACCGTGTGCCCCTGCTGCTCCAGGGTCTGTGCGAGAGCGGCTCCGACACGCCCGCAGCCCATGATGACGATGTGCACCTCGCGCCTACCTCGCCGTCCTGGTCGTCGTCCGGATGACCTGCGAAAACACCCTGCTCACACTTCTCTCTCAGCTTGCGGGGCAAAGAACCGGGCAACCACCCTCGGCGTCGCCCGGGGACGAGCTTAAGCGGCGGCGTCCGGACCGCCTCATCCGAGTGTGCGTATCCGACGGGCCGAAGGGCAAAGCGGGAGTCCGGCAGGAGTCCGGAAGACGGCCCGGCAGGCGGCCTGGCAGACGGAAGCAACCCGTCCGTAACGCAAGGATTTCGTTAAGAATCCCATGGACTTTTCCGGTGAGGGCGGGTAATTATGAAGGTTTTCCAGGCGCGGAGGGGGTGGTGGATCGGCGGCGTGTCTCGCCAGCGCTTACGATCCTCTGCGTGTCCAAACTGACCGACGTGCCCAAACGGATCCTGATCGGCCGGGCGCTGCGCAGCGACAAGCTGGGGGAGACCCTCCTCCCGAAGCGCATCGCGCTCCCCGTCTTCGCATCCGACCCCCTGTCCTCCGTTGCGTACGCACCCGGAGAAGTACTCCTCGTGCTGTCCATCGCGGGCGTGTCGGCGTACCACTTCAGTCCGTGGATCGCGGTCGCGGTCGTCGTCCTGATGTTCACCGTCGTCGCCTCGTACCGCCAGAACGTGCGCGCGTACCCGAGCGGCGGCGGCGACTACGAGGTGGCCAACACCAACCTGGGCCCGAAGGCCGGCCTCACCGTCGCCAGTGCGCTCCTCGTCGACTACGTCCTCACCGTCGCCGTGTCGATCTCCTCCGGCGTCGAGAACCTCGGCTCCGCCATCCCGTTCGTCGTCGAGCACAAGACGTTCTGCGCCATAGGCGCCATCGTGCTGCTCACACTGATGAACCTGCGAGGGGTGAAGGAGTCAGGCAAGCTCTTCGCGATTCCGACGTACCTCTTCGTGGCCGGCGTGTTCGTGATGATCCTCTGGGGTGCCTTCCGGGGGATCGTGCTCGGTGACACCATGCACGCGCCCACCTCGGACTACGTGATCAAGCCCGAGCACCAGGGCCTCGCCGGTTTCGCCCTCGTCTTCCTGCTGCTGCGCGCGTTCTCCTCCGGGTGCGCGGCGCTCACCGGGGTCGAGGCCATCAGCAACGGTGTCCCGGCCTTCCGTAAGCCCAAGAGCAAGAACGCGGCCACCACGCTGGCCGCCATGGGCCTGCTGGCCGTCACCATGTTCTGCGGCATCATCGGCCTCGCCATGGCCACCGACGTGAAGATGGCGGAGAACCCGGCCAAGGACCTGATCCACAACGGTGTGGCCGTCGGCGCGAGCTTCGTCCAGGACCCGGTGATCTCCCAGGTCGCGGCGGCGGTCTTCGGCGAAGGCACCTTCCTCTTCGTCTTCCTCGCCGCGGCCACCGCCCTCGTCCTCTTCCTCGCGGCCAACACCGCGTACAACGGCTTCCCGCTGCTCGGATCGATCCTCGCGCAGGACCGTTACCTGCCCCGCCAGCTCCACACCCGCGGCGACCGGCTGGCCTTCTCCAACGGCATCGTGCTGCTGGCGGGGGCCGCGATCCTGCTCGTCTGGATCTACGGCGCGGACTCGACCCGGCTCATCCAGCTCTACATCGTCGGCGTCTTCGTCTCCTTCACGCTGAGCCAGACCGGCATGGTGCGGCACTGGAACCGTCACCTGCGCACGGAGAGGGACCCCGCGGCGCGGCGGCACATGATCCGCTCGCGGGCGATCAACACCTTCGGCGCGTTCTTCACCGGCCTGGTCCTGGTCGTGGTCCTGGCCACCAAGTTCACCCACGGCGCGTGGGTCGCCCTGCTGGGCATGGTGATCTTCTTCGGCACCATGACCGCGATCCGCAGGCACTACGACCGGGTCGCCGAGGAGATCTCCGCCGAGGACGCGCCGTCCGACGACACCGTGCGGCCCTCGCGGGTCCACTCCATCGTCCTGGTCTCCAAGCTGCACAGGCCCACCCTGCGGGCCCTCGCGTACGCCAAGCTCGTCCGCTCGGACCACCTGGAGGCGCTGTCCATCAGCGTGGACCAGGACGAGACCAAGGCGCTGAAGCAGGACTGGGAGCGGCGTGGCATCGACATCCCGCTGAAGATCCTCGACTCGCCCTACCGCGAGGTCACCCGGCCGGTCATCGAGTACGTCAAGAGCCTGCGCAAGGACCGCCCGCGCGATGTGATCAGCGTCTACATCCCCGAGTACGTCGTCGGCCACTGGTACGAGCACCTGCTCCACAACCAGAGCGCACTGCGGCTCAAGGGACGGCTCCTGTTCACCCCGGGCGTCATGGTTACCTCGGTGCCGTACCAGCTGGAGTCCTCGGAGGCGGCGAAGGTGCGCGCCAGGAAGCGCGCCGACTGGAACGCGCCGGGCGCGGTCCGTCGCGGGCCCGTCGAGCGGCGGCACCACAAGGAGTCCAGCAGCACCAAGAGCTGACCGGGTCACCTCCTGGCGGCGGGCAGTCACCGCTGCGGCCCTTGGCGAGCAGCCGGCTTCCGTCCACGTAGACTTGTGGGCTGTTGTCCGGCCGTTCCCACTTTCCTCTTTCACCTCCCTGATCTCTGGAGCCACCCCCTCATGCAGAACGAATCCACGTCGTCGCAGGCCGGGGAGGACCTGATCGGTCAGGAGTACGAGGTCGAGGTCGGCCCCGTCGCCCACGGCGGCCACTGCATCGCCCGTACCGCCGAGGGGCAGGTGCTCTTCGTGCGCCACACCCTGCCCGGTGAGAAGGTCGTCGCTCGTGTCACCGAGGGCGGGACCGAGTCCCGCTTCCTGCGCGCCGACGCGGTCACGGTCATCGAGGCATCCAAGGACCGCGTCGAGGCCCCCTGCCCGTACGCCGGCCCCGGCAAGTGCGGTGGCTGCGACTGGCAGCACGCCAAGCCGGGAGCGCAGCGCCGCCTCAAGGGCGAGGTGATCGCCGAGCAGCTCCAGCGCCTGGCGGGCCTCACGCCCGAGGAGGCCGGCTGGGACGGCACGGTCATGCCGGCCGAGGGCGACAAGCTCCCGGCCGGCCAGGTGCCAGCCTGGCGCACCCGGGTCCAGTACGCGATCGACGCGGACGGCACGGCGGGGCTGCGCAAGCACCGCTCGCACGAGGTCCAGCCCGTCGACCGCTGCCTGATCGCCGCCCCCGGTGTCTCCGAGCTCGGCGTCGAGAAGCAGGACTGGCCGCAGATGGCCACCGTCGAGGCGATCTCCGCAACCGGCTCCCACGACCGCCAGGTCATCCTGACGCCGCGCGAGGGCGGCCGGCTCCCGCTGGTCGAGTTGGACAAGCCCGTCTCCGTGATGCGCGTCGACGAGAAGGACGGCGGCGTCCACCGCGTCCACGGCCGCGCCTTCGTGCGCGAGCGCGCCGACGACCGTACGTACCGCGTCGGCTCCGGCGGCTTCTGGCAGGTCCACCCGCAGGCCGCGAACACTCTGGTCCGCGCCGTCATGCAGGGCCTGCTGCCCCGCAAGAACGACACCGCCCTCGACCTCTACTGCGGCGTGGGCCTCTTCGCCGGAGCCATCGGCCAGCGGATCGGCGAGAAGGGCGCGGTGCTCGGCATCGAGTCCGGCAAGCGCGCCGTCGAGGACGCCCGCCACAACCTCAAGGACCTCGACCGGGTCCGCATCGAGCACGGCAAGGTCGACCAGGTCCTGCCCCGCACGGGCATCACCGAGTGCGACCTGATCGTCCTGGACCCGCCCCGCGCGGGCGCCGGCAAGGCCACCGTCAAGCAGCTGGTCGCCCTCGGCGCCCGCCGAATCGCGTACGTGGCCTGCGACCCCGCGGCGCTGGCGCGGGACATCGCGTACTTCGCGGAGGGCGGGTACCGGGTGCGGACGCTGCGGGCGTTCGACCTGTTCCCGATGACGCATCATGTGGAGTGTGTCGCTATCCTTGAACCGGCCGCGAAGGGCTCCTGACCTGCTGTTTTGCGTGTGCGCATTATGTGCGGTGTGGGCGCTACGGGCGATATCTTGACGCTGAAATGACGCTCGTGACGCTCATTTGACGCTCGTTCTGATGGTCTGTCAGGTGCCCTACTGGGCAGGTCAGGCCCTGCCAGGGTGGCGTATACCGATGAGGTGTCGAGGGCGGGTGACGCCCTGCGTGGATCTGCTGGCCCCCTGATGGCCGGTTGTCCCGGAAGTGACCAGCGAGCGCGGTGAACTGCCATGATGGAGGCGTGGTGGCCTTTGAGCAGTGCGAATGAACTTTCGGTTGTTTCACGCTCGTGTCGGTTGCCAGGGTCGGAAGTCCCAGAGGACTCCCATGGCTGGCGGAGGCCCTTTCGGCTCTACTCGAGGCAGGGCAGGGCAGCGCGGCATGGGATGGAGCCTGTGCGCTGGTGGTCAGCCTGGATCGAACGGCAGCATCGGCTCCCCGTGGACCCTGTTGTCGACGAGGGCGCTCGGACCTTGACGTCAAGTGGCTGGCGTTCGGCCGACGTGATGCGGGATCGTTGGCTCCTGATGATTGACGACGACTCTGCGGTCGCCGACGGCGGTGAGCCGACGGAGTCTGCCAAGCCTCGGCCGCCCTATAGCGAGCGGCCCATCGCGCGCGCCCGGCAGGCGAAGGCGCAGGAAATGATTGAGCGGCTCGTCGCCGAGGGGCACGTCCGGATCGCTGATCCCGATGACGACGAGGTCGCGGAGTGGCGGCGCGTCGTCAATTATGCGAAGCGCCACGGCCTGGAGCCGACGGGCAAACGCATCGCGAAGGTCCCTTATGGCGGGCCGGGGCTGGAGTTGTTCCTTGCGGAGGGCCCGCATCCCAACGCGCGGAGTCAGCGGCCGACGGCGGTCGGAGGGCCGGTTCCTGTCCCTGCACGGCTGGGACACCTGCATCCGGTGGTGGCTGCGCTCAAAGACGACGAGAGTCGGTTGGTGATGCCGTCTGCGCTGCGCCGTAGGTCGCTGCTCCTGTTGCAGGGTCTGGCGGCTGAGGTGGTGCGGCGAGGGTATGAGGTGCAGAAGGCACGGTCGTCCTTCTTCCCGCGCGAGGGCGGCGTGGACGTCGTTGTCGACGGCTTCGCGTACACCGTCACAGCCAGGTAGGAGTTCCCGGAGTCCACGGATCCGGAGCGCTCCGCTCGTCTCGTCGTGGAGCTTGCCCATGGTCTGGCCGGTCGGCCCGGTCGCTGGCGGGATCGGAAGAGCCGGACGCTTGGAGAAGCCTTGGGCGTGATCCTTAGAGAGATCGAGGCACGAGCTGTAGAGGATGCTCGGCGCCGGCAGGATGAACAGCAGGCCAGGGCGAAACGCGAAGCTCGTTGGCAAGCGGCCATGGGCGTGGCGAAGGAACAAGCTGTTCGCGAACAACTTGCCCAGGTGCTACGCGAAGAGGCCGGGAGGTGGCATGAAGCGGCTGCCCTCAGTGCGTACTGCAAGGCATTGGAACGTCGCATCGGCGAGTTGGACGGCGCCGTGGACGAGCAGGCTCTGGACTCGGCCCGAGATTGGTTGAAGTGGCCAAGGGGGTACGTGACGTTGGTCGACCCCTTGGGCAGCGGGCTTCCGGAGATGCCGCACACACGTGAACCCACGCCGGAGGAGCTCGAGCCGTACCTCAGGGGATTGAGTCCCTACGGGCCGGAACGGCGCGCCGGACGGTGACGCGAGCCGTCGGCCAAGAACACGGCTGGGACGACTACTCGGTTGCTCTTTCTGCTGTCGGTGACCCTGCACAGTTGGCGCGATATGACGTGGTTGGGCAGACTGCTGCGGAAGCGGCGGCGGCAATCGGCCGTTGATGATCAGATCCGAAGCTCTAAGGCCGCTTCGACAGGTGAGGACGCGGGGGTACAGGATGGCAGAGATTGGGCTGGCTGCAGCAATCGAGGAGCTGCGTCAGGAGCTGTACGCAGCCCAGGGGGCAAGCGTGGGGCAGCAGTTCGCATTTGAGATTGAGCAGGCCCAACTTGAGCTGCTCTTGGAGCTACGCAACGAGGGCCGTGGGGAGGGGAAGCTGACCTTCGGCGTGGCCACCGCAGGTGTCGGCGGCTCGACCGGGTCGATGAGGACACACAAGCTAACCCTCGCGCTGAAGGTCAAAGATCGGGCCACTGGCGGCGGGCGGGCTGAGGTCAGTGCCGACGAGACCGGCTCCTGGGGCGAGGACTGACGGTAACGCAGAGGGTGGCTGATCAGGGCATAGGCTGAGACGACTGCATGGACAAGCACAGACTGGCAGATGTCCGCTGCGATGGCACAGGCCGCCGCAAATCTGGGTCGGGCTACCTCATCGCTCCTCAATTGGTGCTGACCGCCCGCCATGTCATCGTCGATGAAATCGGTAAGGTCTGGCCGAGGATCACCGCCGGGGTGGGCCATCCGCCGTCCGGCGGCGTGGAACGGCGTGCGGCCACCGTCTGCTGGATAGATCCTGACGGCGCGGACGCGGCCCTGCTGCACCTGGACGCGCCAGTGGACGTCCCAGGAACGGTGCGCTGGGGCCGTCCGGTCGGCACTGAAGCCCTTCCATACTCTGGCCTGGGTTACCCGCTCCAGACCAGAGCCGAGGACGGCCAACGTCTCGTGGAACACCTACGCGGTGTCCTCTCGCCGCTGGCCGGAGGCGAAGGCCCGCACGACCTTTACACGCTCGACCAGCACGCTGCGCCGCGCCTACGAACCGACCAGCGGAGGGCGTGGAGTGGGATCTCAGGGGCGGCAGTCTTCTGCCAAGGTTGCCTCATCGGCATCGTGCTTCACGACGACGAGGAGCACGAGAATCGCCGCCTGCGCGCGCTGCCGGCCCGTAGGTTCGCCACAGGTTCCGCCTTCGTCGACCTGCTGCAGAAGAATGGGGCCCCGGCTCCCGAACTGATGCCTGCGGAAGGACAGCCAGCGATTCCCCACTCGGGCCGCCAACTTGAAGCACGCGGGTTCACAGCGGAGCATTCCGAGTCCCACGCGGAGGAGTTGGTCGCGATGGCAGACTCCTGTATACAGCCCTCCGAACCGACGAGCAGTGACGTTGCCAACCGCATTGCACAGTTGCGCGACAAGCTGGAGCTCGGCGCCATGGTTGTCATCGGAACAGGGTTGTCCCTTACGGCCCCGTACCCTACCAGTGCAGGACTGACCGCACTGCTATGGGACGCCATCGACGCCGATCCCGAAGCCCGAACGCTGCTCGCTGCTGAACTTGGCCAGCCCGATCAACCTGCGAAGCTCCTCATCGGCGACGACTTTGCTCGTAGCAATCTCGCGTGGCGCACTGTGGACAACCACATACTGGCCAGACGGCGCTTCCAACAAGAGATGGCCAACCTCGATGTCCGTCGCAGCACACAGCCATCCACTGCCCACGAGGAACTCGCGGCGCTGATCCACGCCGGCGTTATTGAGTGTGTCGTCTCGCTCAACTGGGACACCTCTCTCGAATCTGCTTATCGCCGTCAGTACGGAACCGAGATCCCTTCCGGAATTCTGTTCAAACCCCACGGCGACGCTGCTCGTCCTGAACAGCCATGGGTGCTTCCTCATCTGCCCGGAACCCTCAGCCCTGAGCTCGATGCCCGCATACAGCACCTCGTAGCCCACCACCCGCGCACCCTGCTCCTGGTCGGATACTCAGAACGAGACCGACACATGGTCGAGCAACTTATCGCCCCTTTGGGCCACGGGTGGCTCATCTGCCGCATTGGGCCTGAAGCGACTGGCATCGACGATATCCCCTCCACAGCCGACACGGCTCTGACCGTCCTTGCCCGCAACGTCCGCGAACGAGAAGCCATGTCGGCATGGCACACGGTCACGTTCACTGGCAAAGGAGATATCGGGCGTGCTTTGGCCGGAGCACGCCTCGGGCCTCGCGACGTGGACGCCTGTCCACGACTCCTCGAAGTCGATCTCCTCGCCGACGCCCTACGCCGCGATCACGCCGTCGTGCTCAACGGGGACAGTGGCTGTGGCAAGTCGATTACCGCGTACCAAGCCACGAGTGATCTCCTCAAGGGCGACGGCTACGAGGTACTGAGGCTGCGCGACGATGCTCGCAAGCGCGATCCGCGGCAGTGGGCGGCCGATCTCGCCCTGTATGCACATCGCAAAGTCCTCCTGATCGACGATGCGCAGGATCTGTCTGCAGATCTCGTACGTGAGTTGGCTGAGACCGCCACCACAGATCAGCTGATACTGATCGTCGGAGTGGATCATGTGGCAGGCGGCGTCAGCACTTACCGCATCAGCGGTGCTGCGGCGGTAGGCACGCTTGCCCACGAAATGCGCAAGCGTGCGGACGAGATCCTCCCTGCGGTACGCAGGCTAGACGACTCCGTTGGGGAGCAGATCGGTGACGAGCGGCTGCTTGACCGCCTTACCGAAGCCGGTCAAGCAGAGTCTGCCTGGCGTTTCTTCTATACGCTTACCGGCGGTTGGCGGCGCACCGAACGCGACGTGCTCGACTTGCGCGGCCATGACCGTGCGGATCTGCTTCTGCTAGCGCTCGCCATCGCGCAGGTTGCCAGTGTGGATTCCGGTGTGACGGCTCGCGACCTTGAATCCTATGCATACGCGCTTGGCCGCGACCGCGCCTGGATCGTTCAGGGTCTGCGCATCCTGCAGGACAAGCGCCTGACGATTGTGAGTGACGGGATTCTGCGCTGCGCACACCTCAGGGCCGCTTGGGCGCTGATCACGTGGATGCTGCATCTACCTCAGATTCCCCTCCCGCCCCAGAAACGCATCGTGATTCCGCCTATCGCCTCAGCAGTGGCTCCCGGGCCACCGACGCCCGTGCCTGCTGCTCGCCGGTCGTGCCGTGTCCGAGCCGCACTGCCTGAGAGTCAGATTGAAGCAGATCGTGAGGCTGCAGCGGCCCTTCTCTGCCTCGCGCTGGACGCACCCGGAACATCGATGCGGGGCGCCGCGTGGCTCATTGGAAGAAATCACAGTTCGGAAGCGCGTTGGATGCTCGCACGGCACGGGGTTCTTACTCGCTCACGTATTCGCGCGCTGGCCGAACGTGCGCTCTCCACGCCTGCCGGAGCTGATGTCGGCATGGCTGCCCATCTCCTCGAACGCCTCCTGCTTCTGGACGAGAGCGTCTGCCTGGATCTAGTTCGCAATCGTTGCGGTAACATCCGTGAATGGCTAGTCGAGGTCTCACCGGAGAACGGGTGGGCAATCGGAGACTTGATCAATTCTCTATCTTATCATGATAGGGAATTCACTGAGAATCTTCTCGTCGATGTGGACCCGCATGCACTGGCGCGGCTTATTTCCGAGGGTGGGTGGCCGCATATCTACTCCACCACCCACGCCGTAGAAAGGATCACGCAGGGGGGTGGGCTGAGCCTTATGGAGAGAGTCGGCGACGCCTATGACCCGAATTCCTTTCAGGTGCTTGTCGACCGCCCTCCTGCGAGTATTGAAGGAATTAGCGAGCTGCTCAAGACTCTGGCCTACACGGCTCGGGATCTAGGTCTTTCGATATTTGAAAGGTTGATTCCCTACCTTGCGGCGCAGGTCTCAAAGAATCCTCCCGTTGAGTCGCAGAAGATATTTGATACATGGGCATTTCTCCTGGGGTTTGCTCCACGATTCCTCCGGGGCAGGCGATCTCCCGACCGCGCGGCTCGCCGACTGGCCAAGAAGTTTGCCCGGAGCCTTGACCTTGACCAACTTGCGCAATCCCTCTCACGGCCTCGCGCAGACCTGACCTGGCACAACTTCCACTATTTCGTCTCCTTCGTTTGGGAAGCCGATCCCACGATCGGCAAGGCCGTCGTAGGCCGGATGAATCTTGAAGCGCTCGCAGCTGAGTTCGAGCGGAGCCTGCCGTCTCCTCCCCAAAACCATCTGTATGCGGTCGAAGTTCTCCACGAATTCAGGCCGGCCGAGGCCCGGGAACTCCTCGAACGATACGAGGCTCAGTACGCCACGATCGATCCTTTCCTAGCCCACATGGCCCCCGAGATGACGATCCGGTTGCTTCGCCGCAGTCTGCCACTCGACCTCGGTCTGCCCAGCCAGCACTGGGAATTCGCCGCGGAACTCCTGAACAGCCTGGCGAGCTATGACACTCAGGTTGCAGTCGAACTCGCCGCTGCCAACTGCTCTGGATTTGTTGCAGGATTGTCCTCTAATTACACAGACCCGTTTGAAGGTCTCTCCGCCTGGGTGCAAGCATGCGACACCCACGCTCCCGGGCTTGTAGACGATGTAATTCGCCTGCTCCCCTCCGGCGCAGTTGCGAATTGGGCGCGAGCGCTTCGGAAGCGTAACCGGAGGCGCGAGATCGCACCACTTCTATACCGGGCTCTGGAAACGGATGGGGCAGCCGTAGCAGAAGCGCAAGAGTTGATTCGCCAATTCCCTAGCTTGAAACAACCCTGACTCGGGCGAACTTGGCTGTGCGGGCGCCCTCTGGTCGAGGCAATCCTTGCCGACGCTTGGACCGCCGCCTATTCGGTAGCATCTGCGAGATCATCCTTGGCGACTCTGCGGTGAAACGGGCGTCCCATCTGAGCCCGGACCCCGAGACGTGCATCAGCGTGTCTCGAACTTCCTGGATTGTGCCCGCTGTTCCCCTCCCCCATGACCTTGGACACTCGTTCCTTACGCTGCCAGGAAATGACCTTGCTGGTGTCGTTGTCGGATCTCGAGCGGGGTGAGGTAGCCCCACAAAGGGTGCTTGCGTAGCCGTCGGCGGTTGTAGAAGGTCTCGATGTAGGTGAAGATCGCTGCTCGGGCGGTGGCCCGGTCCGGCCAGACACGGACGCCGATCTCTTCCTTTAGGACGGCGAAGAAGCTCTCAGCTGCGGCGTTGTCGTAGCAGGATCCGGTCCGGCCCATGCTTTGGCGCAGGTTCAAGCCCTGTATGCGGCGGCGGAGTTCGTCCGAGGTGTATTCGCTGCCGCGGTCCGAGTGCGCGATGCAGCCGGGCTGGAGGTTGCCTCGGCTTGCGGCCATGGTGAGTGCGTCGACGACCAGTGAGGCCCGGTGGTGGTCGGACATCGCGTAGCCGACGACCTCGCGGGTGGCCAGGTCCAGCCAGGTCGCCAGGTAGAGCCAGCCCTGTTCGGTGGGGATGACGGTGATGTCGCCGACCAGCTTTACTCCGGGCGCCGGAGCGGTGAAGTCGCGGCCGATCAGGTCCGGGGCCGGCACCGCCCGTTTCGCGGGCCTGGTGAGCGACCGGCGCCTGCGGCGCGTGACGCCGGTGATGCCCCGCTCCCGCATGACGCGCTCCACCCGCTTGCGGTTGACCTGGCGTCCGCGGCGGGCCAGCTCCGCGTGGATGCGCGGGGACCCGTAGGTGTGCTTCGAGGCGACGTGCAGCACGGTGATCTCGTGGGCCAGCGCGTCGTCGGCCTCCTGGCGGGGGCGGCGGGCAACCTCGCCCTCAGCCCACGCATAGAAGGAGGCCCGGGCGACCTTCAGCAGTCGGCACAGGAAAGCGACGCCGAAGGTGGCCTTCTCCGCCTCGATGAACCGGTGGACATCGGTCATCGATCGCTCTCCTTCGCGAAGAAGACCGCCGCTTCTCGCAGCACCTCGATGGTCTTGGCCTGCTCGGCGTTCTGCCTGCGCAGCCGCTTGAGCTCCTCATGCTCGGCCGAGGTCAGCTCGCCAGGCCGGCCCTGGCCTCGGTCGGCCTTCGCCTGCTTCACCCAGCCCCGGAGGCCCTCGGCACTCACGCCGAGGTCACGGGCGACCTCGGTGACCGTCTTGTCGGAGGCCAGCGCCAGCTCGACGGCATCGCGCTTGAACTCCTCCGTGTACCGCCTGCTGCGGTTGCTCTTGCTCAACCTGAACCACTCCCCCCGGGACCCATCCGTCCCAGTGTCCATGTGTCCAGGTCAATGGGGGAGCTTTAGTCCCGCCGAATACGAGACCGCACTCGCAGCCTGACCACCACACCAATGGTGTCCGTCAAAGCGGATCAAGCCCACAACCTCCTGTCATGGCACGTGGCCTCGGGTGTGTCGCGAACGGCGTGAGCGCAGCGGCCCAGACGACGCCAGCAGCGATGAGGAGAATACCTGTCGGCGTCCCGAGGAGGACGTTCGCTTCCGTACCCTGGTGAGGTTCGCCGTCCGGCTCGCTGTAACGGGCGGCACAGAGACTTCTCGGCAGGAAGCAACACGAAAAGGTGACGAGTGAGCGACAAGAACCAGGAGCTGGCCGACTTCATCTGGTCGGTGGCCGATCTGCTGCGCGGCGACTACAAGCGCTCTGAGTATGGCAAAGTCATCCTGCCGATGACCGTGCTGCGCCGCATGGACTGCGTGATGGAGGACACTCGCAAGGACGTGTGGGCGCGTGCCGAGTCCTACGCGGGTATGAACAAGGACGGCGTGCTGCGGGCTGCTGCCGGCCGGAACTTCTGGAACCTTTCCCAGCAGTCATTCGCCACCATCGGTGCCGACCAGGACACCGACAAGGTCGAGAAGAACCTCAAGGACTTCATCGACGGCTTCTCGGCGGAGGCCACCGAGATCCTCGACCACTACGCCTTCCACCTTCAGATCGAGCGGCTGGCCAGGACCGGTCTGCTCTACCTCGTCGTGCAGAAGTTCGCCGAGATCGATCTCAGCCCCGCAGTCGTGGATAACCACAACATGGGCTTCGTCTTCGAGGAACTCATCCGCAAATTCGCAGACGCCTCGAACGAGACCGCCGGCGAGCACTTCACTCCACGCGAAGTGATCGAGTTGATGGTCGAGCTGCTACTTGCTCCAGACGCTGAACGCCTCACCGGTGAGGCTCCTGTGGTCGATATCCTTGACCCGGCCTGCGGAACCGGTGGCATGCTGTCGGCAGCTGAGGAACACATCAAGACGCTCAATCCTCGGGCACGCGTGAACCTGTTCGGGCAGGAGGTCAACGCTGAGTCGTACGCGATCTGCCGCTCAGACATGCTCCTCAAGGATCAAACGGCCTCCAATATCTGCTTCGGGAATTCCTTCACCCAAGACGGTCATGAAGACGAGCAGTTTGAATACATGCTCGCCAACCCGCCCTTCGGCGTGGAATGGAAGAAGGTCGAGAAGGAGATTAAGGAGGAATACGAAGATCGCGGCTACGATGGCCGCTTTGGTGCTGGCCTGCCCCCCATTAACGATGGCTCCTTCCTCTTCCTTCAGCACATGATCCAGAAGATGAGGCCATTGAAGAAAGATGCCGAAGGCGGGGAAAACGGGGGCAGTCGAATCGCCGTTGTATTCAACGGTTCGCCGCTTACTGGCGTTGCGGGATCGGGCGAGTCGGAAATCCGCCGATGGATTATCGAGAACGACTATCTGGAAGCGATCGTTGCTCTCCCGGACCAACTCTTTTATAACACAGATCTTTCTGCCTATTTCTGGATCGTCACCAACCGAAAGCCGAAGAACCTTAAGAATCGGATCATTCTTGTCGACGCGCGGGATCAGTGGCGCAAAATGACAAAGTCGCTGAGCAAGAAGCGTAAGCGGATCGCTGAGGAGCAGCGCAAGGAGATCTGTCATTGGTATGGGCAGGCGTATCGACTGGCGCGCTCAGGTGAGAACTCTGAACACTCCGTACCGGATAAGGTGAAAGTCCTTGCTGCCGACGAATTCGGATACAAGCGGATCGCCGTTGACCGGCCACTCAAGCTGCGCTTCGAGGTCACTGAGGACACCCTTGACGGGTTGCGTGCATCCAGGGTAGTTGCCAGGGAGTTCCGCGATCCAGAGAAGCTAGTTGATGCATTGAAACCCCTGGTCGGGTCGAGTTGGGCTACCAAGGCCCAGGCGTGGGGTGACCTTCTAGCAGCAATGGCTGAGAAGGGTGTGCCGTGGCCGAAGGGCAAGCCCTTCGACAGGGCCATGCGTGACGCAGTCGGAGTGCCGGATCCCGAGGGTGAGATCCAATTTGCAAAGAAGGACCAGCCCGAACACGACCCAGGTTTGCGAAACTTCGAGTATGTGCCCCTTCGTGGTGACATCGACGAATACTTCGCGCGTGAGGTGAAACCCAATGCCGAGGAGGCGTGGATCGCGGAGTCCAAGAATGCGGAGACGCAAGAAATCATCCGTTTTCGGATCGGGTACGAAATCCCGTTCACGCGACACTTCTACGTCTACGAGTCCCCGAATTCACCGACTGATATCGACAGGGAGATGAAGGCCCTGGAGGCGAAGATCCAGACGTTGCTGAGTCAGTTGGCCACATTGGATGATTTCACCTTCGCTGAGATCTCTGAGACTGTGTCGCCCGGCGGTTTGGGGAAGTCGCGTGCCGAAGGGTCGTGGAGGTGGCTCCCCGAACTGCCTGACAGTTTTAAACTGGTACGCCTCGCGTATTTGGCTCGCCTGCAGAATGGGTTGACGGTCGACGCGAAACGCGATATCACCGGGGATGTCGTCACGCGTCCGTATCTGCGAGTAGCCAATGTTCAAGCTGGTCGTCTTGCGCTCGAATCCGTCACGGAGATCACGGTGCCGCGGAGTGTGGCCCGGCGTAGCACGCTCAGGGCTGGTGATGTTTTGATGACCGAGGGCGGGGACTTGGACAAGTTGGGCCGCGGGACCGTATGGCGAGGTGAGCTGGAAGGTTGCTTGCACCAGAATCACATCTTCGCCATCCGGCCCGATGAACGGCATCTCGATGGCGAGTACTTGGCTTACGTCACTCAGTCCCTCCATGGGCGCTGCTATTTCGAGAGCACGGGAACTAGGACTACAAACCTCGCGTCCACCAACAGCAGCAAGATCCAGAACTTCCCAGTGCCGCTCCCGCCCGTGCCGACACAAAAAGCATTGGTCCGTTCCCTTAACGCGTCGCTCGACCGCCAAACACGGCTGCGCGACGAGATCGAGTGCCAGCTCGCGCTCCTCATCGAGCGCCAGCGGGCACTCTCCACCGCTGCAGTCACCGGTCGACTGCAGGTTGCCACCACTTAATTGCCGCTCGATGTTGTATGCCGCTTCCCCTATCCCCAAGGAGAATCGATGACCCCCGTCCCTGTGCAAGCACGAGAGGCGCACACTGAAGGAGCCTTCGAGGCCGTCATCGAGTCTGCCCTGCTCCGGAACGGCTGGGAGCAAGGGCTCGGCAATTCTTACGACCACAAGCTTGGCATCGACACCTCCGAACTCTCCAAGTACCTTCGCGCGTCCCAGCTCGACGCCTGGGAGCGGCTGATGGATGCCTACGGAGAGGAGGAGCCAGACGCCGTCCATCGCTTCGCAGCTCACGTGGCCCAGCAGATAGACGCCCGCGGGACCCTCGACGTACTACGGCACGGAGTTGTGGACCGGAACGTGAGGCTGCGGCTCGCCTACTTTCGCCCCGCGCACACCCTCGCCGTCGGTGCGCTCGACGAGTACGACGCCAACCGCCTCACTGTTGTCCGGCAGTTCCACTACTCCTCGGTCAAGCCGACGAGGTCGCTCGACCTAGCGCTTTTCCTCAATGGCCTACCCATCGCATCCGCCGAGTTGAAGAACCCGCTCACCGGCCAGACCGTCGAGCACGCCAAGCGGCAATACCGAACGGTTCGAGATCCGAAGGAGTTGTTCTTCGCGCGTCGTAGCCTCGTGCATTTCGTGGTCGACCCGGATTTGGTGTTCCTGACGACGCGTCTGGCTGGTCCCCAGACCCGCTTCCTGCCGTTCAACATGGGCGATGGAGGCCCGGGGAACATCGGCGGTGCCGGCAACCCGCCCACTCCCGACGGCACCACGTATCGCACTTCGTACCTGTGGGAACAGGTGTGGCAGCGTGACAACTGGCTCGACCTCCTGCACCGCTATCTGCACGTCGAGGACGAAGCCGCCAAGGCGGGCAAGGCCCCCCGCTATCGCCCGGGCGCCGCGCACACCCAGCCGCTGATCTTCCCGCGCTTCCACCAGTGGCATGCCGTACGGAAGATGACGGCGCACGCCGCCCAGCACGGGGCGGGCGAGAACTACCTGATCCAGCACTCGGCGGGGTCCGGCAAGTCCAACACCATCGCCTGGCTCGCTCACCGTCTCGCATCACTGCACACGCCCGAAGACCCGGTACTCCTCGACCCGGCCGCAGCCAAGGCCAAGAACCTCGCGGCGAACAAAGCCGTCTTCGACAAGGTCGTCGTCATCACCGACCGCCGCGTGCTGGACAAGCAACTCCAGGACACCATCTACCAGTTCGACCACACACCGGGTGTCGTGCTGCGTGTCGACGACAGCTCCCAGCAGCTGGCCGAGGCGCTGACCGGGGCGACCGCCCGGATCGTCATCACCACGCTGCAGAAGTTTCCCTTCATCCTGGGCAAGACCTCCGGCCTTGGCCGCGAGCGCCGCTACGCGATCATCATCGATGAAGCGCACTCCTCACAGGGGGGCAAGGGCGCCGACGCGCTCAAGAAGGCTCTGGGCAAGATCGGTTCGGATGCAATCGACGAGGACGGCGATCCACTGACCGCTGCCGCCCTCGCCCGCGGCAAGCAGCCCAACCTGTCCTTCTTCGCGTTCACCGCGACCCCGAAGGATAAGACGCTCAAACTCTTCGGTACTAGGACTTCTGATGGCGGGCAGATGGAGCCGTTCCACATCTACTCGATGCGGCAAGCCATCGAGGAAGGCTTCATCCTGGACGTGCTGGGCACCTACGTTACCTACGGCACGTACTTCAAGCTTCAGAAGGCAGCCGTGGACGAGGCGGAGAAGCAGGTCGATCCGCGCAAGGCCAAGTCGAAGCTGGTACGGGCGGCCCTGCTGTCCGAGGCGTCTCTCGACTCCCGGGCGAAGATCATGGTGGACCACTTCCGGGCACACTCTGCCGACCGCCTCGGCGGGCGGGCGAGGGCGATGGTGGTCACGCCCAGCCGTGAGCACGCCGTGCGCCTCTATCAAGCAATCCGCGCCTACGTGGAGCGGTGCGGCTTTACGGACTGCGCGACTCTGGTCGCGTTCTCCGGCACTCTCACCCTCGACGACATCGAGTACACCGAGGCCAAGCTCAACGGCTTCGCCGAGAGCGAGCTTCCAGTTCGATTCGCCTACACCCGTCTCGACGATCCGAAGCCGCCGTCCGTTCCCCGCCCTGAATACCGCATTCTCGTCGTCGCCGACAAGTATCAGACCGGATTCGACCAGCCGCTGCTGACCACCATGTACGTCGACAAGCCACTGGCTGGCCTGGCGGCCGTGCAGACGCTGTCGCGGCTCAACCGCACGCATCGACTCAAGTCCGCCGAGGACCTCTTCGTCCTGGACTTCGCCAACAGGCCCGAGGTCATAGTGGAGGCATTCCAGGCGTACTACGAGGCGTCCCTCGCCGAAGAGCCCGAGCCCAACCTGCTGTTCACCAGGCACGATGAGGTGATGGCCTATCGCCTGCTTATCGAGGCGGAGATGGACGCCTTCGTGACCGCGTACTTCGCCGCGTTCCAGGACGGCTCCGCCACCGATGCGGCGGTGTCCAAGGCTCACGCGAAGCTGCACCACTACACCACCGGAGCCGTGGACCGATTCAATCGTTTGGCGGACGAAGAGCCGGACGCCGCCCAGGAGTTCCGGAGCGCGTTGGACGCGTACGTCAAGGCGTACGGATGGCTCTCCCACGTCATCGGGTTCGAGAACGAGGAACTGGAGCGGCTCTTCCAGTACGGACGGTTCCTGGTACGACGCCTGCGTCTACCGGCGGGTTCCGCCAGCGTGGACATAGGGGAGATCACTCCTAGCCACATGAACGTACGGAAGACCGGCACCCCCGAACTACGGCTCAAAGCGGAGGGCGCGCAGCTCCTGCCGGGCATCGTGCCGCAGCCCGCTGGCGCATCCCCTGATGCGCAGGAGAAGTCGCTAGCTGAGGTCATCGAGTCGGTCAACGAGGAGTACGGCATCGGCCTGTCCACCACAGACCAGATCCTGCTCGGCCAGCTCGTTGTCGCCGTCTCTGAAGATCCCGATTTGAAGCGGATCGGCCTCCACAACGATGAGGAGACCTTTCGCCGGGAGGTCGACCGGGACATGGACCGCATCGTCATCGACCAAGCCCAGTCCAATGATGCCCTCTTGGTGCGCTACTACGACGATCCGCTGGTGAACAAACTGTTCAAGCAGGTCGCCACCCAACAGGCGTACGGACTGATCCGCCGGCCCGCCCGCCGCGAGGCGGAACGCCGAGCGACCGCCGAGCGGGCCGCGGCGATCAAATCGGGTGAAGCCCCGGCCGCACCGTCCGCCGATGCGTAACCTGCGCAGGTAACGGCCTGTCACGTCAAACAGCCGGTGCGTGCCCAGCGCCCGCGCGGAAGGGACCACCGAGGTGCTGCAAGACGAGTCGACCGAGGATGCCGCCGTGCCGTCCCGTCTCCTCGCTGGACGCTACCGGCTGGACAGGCCGATCGGTGCCGGCGGTATGGGCGAGGTGTGGCACGCATACGACGAACGGTTGGGGGACAGGCGCGTCGCGGTCAAGATGATGCTCACCGACGTCCGCGGCGTATCCGGCATGCCGGGCTTCGGCGCCGCCGAGGCGCTGCAAAACCGGCGCGAACGCTTCCTGCGCGAGGTGCGCACCACCGCCGCCATCGAGCACCTCGGCATCCCCGCCGTCTACGACACCGGCGTCGACGACATCTCGGGACGGCTGTATATCGTGATGCAGCTTCTGCGTGGGCGGGAGATGCAGAGGTTAATCGACGAGGCGGACTACACGGCTCAACCACTCGCCGTTTCCTGGGTGGCCGGGGCGGGCGCACAGATCGCATCCACGCTGGATGAGGTCCACCGGCACGACGTTGTCCATCGCGACATCAAGCCTGCCAACCTCATGCTCACCCCGGAGGGCGTGGTCAAGGTTCTCGACTTCGGCGTCGCCGCCCTCCTCGGCTCGGGCACTAACCCGCGCCTCACCCAAGAAGGCATGACCGTTGGCACGCCGCCCTACATGTCGCCTGAGCAGAGCTTGGCCAACGCGGTCGGCCCTGCCTCCGACATCTACGCCCTTGCATGCGTGCTGTACGAACTACTCACCGGAAGACCGCCGTTCACTACCGACAGCAGGGGCTCCTGCACTTTTCACCATGTCCGCACTCCACCTCCGCCGATCCGCACCGTGCGCTCGGACATCCCCGAGGAGCTGGAGCATCTCCTCCTGGGGATGCTGGACAAGGAGCCGGAACGGCGGCTCGGGGCCTCGCAGGTCTACGATGCTCTACTGCCCTGGGTATACGGACAGGACGACTCCACCACTGCCCAGCAGGAGTACGACCCGCGCCAACCTTTCCGCCGCCCCTTCGGCGGCCCGACCAAACGCGTCGCCGTCCGCTCGTACACGCCGACCGAGGTCGTCACGGTCACCCATCATGCCGCTGGTGAGAAGGGGCCCACACCGCTGACCGATCAGGAAGCGGACGAAGTGTCGGACGTTGCGGCACGCTTGGCCCAGGACGGAAAGTTCGCTCAGGCTGCCGATCTCCTCGCGGGTGCCATAAACCGTGCCGCGAACGGAGTCCTACACGATGACCTCGTCTTTTCCCTGGCCCAAGTGAAGTTCTTGGCGGGAGCCCACCGAGAAGCGGCAGACCTTTTTGAGGAAGCGGGAGCCGCCTACGACGCTCTATACGGGGCTGAGGACGAGCAGGCCAGGCTGTGCCACTACTTTGCCGGGCAGTGTCGCATGGCCCTTGGCGAATCCACTGCTGCCATCCAGGCGTTCCGCGCATACTCGGCCAGGCAGCCCGACACGACCGACGGTGAAGCCATCGACCGATACCTGGACGCCCTTGCCTCCCTTACCCGTCTGCATGCCGCCAAGGAACGTTTCCCCGAGACCGTGGCCGCAGCGGAGGAGCTGCGGGAAGCCACTCGACGCCTTCGTGGTCCTGACGCACCGGAACTCACCGACATCGATGGGTTCCTGGCCCGTCTTGGCCGCTTCACAGGCTGACGATGGCGACGGGATGCGCGGCCAACACAGGCTCAAATCGCGGGCCTGCGCGGCCAGCTCGGCCATCAACTCCAGGTCCGGGCCGGTATCCTTCCAGCTGTGCAGCGCCGAGCACTGGAGATCGGGTGGTAGGAGGTCCGGTGCTTTCCGACCCGAACCATCACCCACACCGGCTTCTCCTCGCGCGTCTCCGGCCTCGTCAGCACGTGCGGTGATGTCTCCACGGATACCCCTCCCAGGAACGGGCACCAGCCCGCGTGCAGGGTACTGGTCCCGCAGCCTTCGGCGAGGTCGGGCTCTCCGTCTGGTGGCAGGACTTCGGCCAGGTGTCACAAGCCGGTCCCGTAGCCAGGTTCTCGGAGTACGGTCGGGCGACGCGACCAACGAGAAGAGGGGCCGGAGCGGGATGGCGAGCGAAGACCGGAAGAAGCTGCTGCGGGCGGTGGAGCTGTTGCTGCTGCCGGGGGTGACCACCACGCCGATCGGCGAGCTGATGCCGTTCCTGACGGACAGCAACCACCGCAAGTGGGAGATCGCGAAGGCGGTCCGCGAGGCGATGAACAACATGACCGGCGAGGGCTTGGAGGACGAGCAGCGCGTGGAGCTGATCTCGCTCTCTGAGGTCGTGCGCCAGCACTGACCGGTTTGGTACACGTGGGCCCTGCTTCGGCAGGTCCCATCCATGCAGTATGGCCCGCTTCTGGATCATCTGACCCGCCGCGGCTCCGTCCTCCGGTCAGTCGCAGGCGACGCCGTCCTTGTCCCGGTCCAGATGGAGCAGGCGCTTAGAAGGCACGTGCTCTATCCACTGAGCTACGGGGGCTGACCTGCGTAAACGCAGCTTCCGGGCGCTGTCCCCCGAGGGCCGGGGGACGCATGGGGGAATCGCTGCGTCCCGGCGGTTGGGGGAGGCGAGTGCTCTCCGGCTAGGTCGTAAAAAGGGTCTCACATTACCTTCACGCCCTCATGGCCTCGCGCGGAAACAATCTGGTACCTCTCCGGCGTTGATGATCTCCGAGCCGAGGAGGGGTCGAGTCTGAAGTTGTTTCGCACGGACATGATGAGTAGCGGCATGACTGAAGTCGTGCCGCGTCTTGCTGAGGTTGAGGCCGACGTGCAGGGTCTCGTCGAGATGCACATGGAGACGCTGCTGGGCGTCCGGTTCCTGGCGAGCGAGTACAGCACCGGACCGTTGCACGGGGGCCGGATCGACTCGCTCGGACTGGATGAGAACGGATCTCCGGTCATCGTCGAGTACAAACGCGGCACCGATGCCAGCGTAATCCATCAAGGATTGTTCTACCTCTCGTGGCTGATGGACCACCGGGCGGAGTTCGAGCACCTGGTCCGCGACCGGCTCGGGGTGACGGCCGCGTCCCAGGTCCTGTGGAGCGGCCCACGCCTGATCTGTATCGCCGGCGACTTCACGCGCTACGACGTGCATGCCGTGCGCGAGCACCGTCGGTCGATCGACCTGGTCCGCTACCGACTCTTCGGCAGCGACCTGCTCGGCCTTGAGACCGTGGCGTCGGTGAGCGGCGGCATGCGGGTGGCCGGTCGGGCGCGCCGGCAGGCGGTTGCTCGGGCGGCGGCTGATGTCCAGGGCGCGTCGATGGTGGAGCTGGCGGGTGCGGTGGACGAGGCGCTGCTCGGGCTCGGGGACGGCGTGAAGCGTGTCGAGCGCAAGACGTACCGGGCGTATCAGCGGCTGCGGAACTTTGCCTGACTGTGCCCGCCGCAGCGGAGCAAGGTGCTGGTCTACCTGAAGGTCGATCCGAAGGATGTCGACCTCGTGCCGGGGTTCACCCGGGACGTGTCTGGGCTCGGTCACCACGGGACGGGCGACCTGGAGGTGCAGCTGCATACCCCACGGGATGTGGAGCGGGCAGGGGATCTGTTCCGGGCGAGCTTCGCAGCGGCGTGATCGCCTGCCGGCCTCTCGGGCGTGGCTGTTTTGTGGTCGTGGGGACGATGCCTTTCGACGTGCGGGTGGGACGTGGCGGTGGACTATCAATGATGCGCGGGATCGCCGGTTTGGCTAACCGGCGATCCCGCGTTATGTTGCGCGGCCGGTGGGCGGCGGCTATCGACTCAAGCTGGGCTGCCTCGGCCGCTGTGGCGTCCCAGGCCCGCACAGTCCAGCGAGGACGCTGGGCGACAATCCACCCGTGAATCCCTCCCGGGGCATGCGCCGAAAGAATGGATTGCCATAGTTCTGGTGCGAGGCGGGAGGGAGGCCCTTCTACGGTGGCTCGGAGCTCCAGCACGGTTGTCTTGTCGGCGTCTTCGAGGGTGAACTGGCGGCTTCCATCCGTTTGATCAGCGCCAGGTGTACGTCTGGTCGGTGATCGGGGGGAGCAGTACATCGCTGGGCGGGTCGGTGGGTTCGGTCAGCTCGCTGAGCGCGTTGCCAACGGCGGGGTAGAGGTGGCGGCGGGCGGCCTGCGTGAGGGGAACCCAGACCACGCTGGTGACGTCTTCGGCGTCTTGCTCGGTTGTGGGGAGGGCGGCCCGGACGTGGCGGGGGATGGCCAGAAGATGGATGAGGTGGAGCCGGCGGAACGTGCCGGTTCTGCCGGGGCGTGTCGTGATCTGGTCTTGTGCCCAGCGCAACCGGGGACGGTCGGGGAGAGCGGTGACATCGAGATCGAGCTCTTCCTTGAGTTCGCGGGCGAGGGCGACTGGTACTTCCTCGTCCGGGTGGAGGAGGCCGCCCGGCAGTGAGTACTGGTCTCCATCGGGGCGGTTCCGGCGGATCAGGCAGATTTCGTCGTTTTCGATGATGGCTGCGCAGGTGCGGATCGCGATGGCCGGAACGGCGCCCGTCGTGGTCATGAGTCCGTCCGCGGCTGGAGGGCGACAGCGTTGTTGGCGGCCAGCCAGCCCGTCGGGTTGCCGCAGTCGAAGTACTGGCCGGTGACGGGGTGGATGAGCACGTTGTGGTCGCGGGCGAAGGCGGTGATGGCGTCGGTGGCCTGGTACTCGCCGTTCGCGGCCGGGGTGAGCTTCTCGAAGTAGGCGGTGGCTTCGGCGGGAAGCAGGGTGCGGCTGATGTTGATGTAGGCCGTCGGTGCGCTGTAGGTGGTCGGCTTTTCCAGCAGGTCGTCCATTACCTGCTGGCTGTCCTTCGTGTTTCGGGGCTTCAGGATTCCGTACCGGTGAGCGTCGCTGCCGGGGACGGTGGCGGCGGCGACAGCACCCGCGGTGCCGGCGGCGTTGCGGGCGGCGGCCAGGTCGGCGAGGTCGGATCCGCCGTCGGTCCGCAGGAGCAGGTCGTCGCCGGCGATGAGGAAGAAGTCCTGGTCGCCGATGAAGTCGGCGGCCAGGATCGCGGGCAGGGCCGTTCCGTACCGGTCGCCGTCGCGGGGCTGCTCGATGAAGTGGAAGTCCGCCTGGTCGTGAAGGTGTGCGATCGGTTCGTACTTCTTGTGCCAGCCGCGGGCGGCGAAGTAGTCCCGCATGCCGTGGTCTTCGGTGAAGTAGTGGCGGACCTGCCGTCCGCCCTCGCCCTGTGAGGTGACGATCGCGATCTCGCGCACGCCCGCTGCCAGGCAGTCGGCGACCGCGTAGGCGAGGACGGGTTGGTCGAGTACCGGCAGCATGCACTTGTTGACCGATTTGGCGATGGGGAAGAAGCGGGTTCCCATGCCGGCTACGGCGATGACGGCGCGACTCACGCGGGCCCTTCGGGTGGGTGCGGGCTCTGCCTGTGGTCCTCCGGCAGGGCCCGGCGGGGCGGGATAGGCGCGACAGTCTACGCATACCGCGCACGGTTTTCGTGTACCCGCAGTCCGCGGCGGTGGCGCTCAACTGGCCGAGCCGCCATCGCTGTTGAGCGAGGCGGCTTGGGCGGGGCGCGTCTTCTGGATCAGCGGGTGGGGGGTGTGATCGAAACGGAGAGGGGCTTGGGGGCCGCGGCGGCGGTCAGCGAGCCGGCCTCGCGGATCCGGTCCCAGATCGGGGTGGCCCGTTTGCTGGGGTCGAAACCGTGGCGTACTGCCTGCTGGTGGACCGCGGCGAGCATGGTGTCGTAGTCGCGGGGCGTGCCGACCTGGCCGTCCACGTAGCGGTGCAGGGCGGCGATACCGACCTCGATGATGTGGTGGCCGGTGCGCTGGAGGGCGCCGAGCAGGTCGGTGTCGAAGGACAGCCGGTGATCGGTGACCTGGGGCAGGGCGGCGGCGAGGGCGGTGCGGGTGAACGCCTTGAATCCTGCCTGGGGGTCGGTGACGTGCAGGCCGAGGAGTTCGTTGGCCGCCTGCATGTAGAGCAGGGTGGCCGGCGTGGGGCCGGCAGGCGGGTAGTAGCCGTGCGAGTCGGGCCTACGGCGCGATCCGATTACCGCCCCGGCTCGGGAGTGGGTCAGTGCTTCGAGGTGTAGGCCCAGTTGGTCGAGGGGGTAGGTGAGGTCGAGGTCGGTGTAGGCGAGGGTCGTGTGGCCGGCGGCGTGCAGCTGGTTGAGGCCCCACAGCACCGCTCCGCCCTTGCTGCTGGTCGCTGCTGCTCGGTGCGCGATGGTGATGCTGATCCGGGGGTGGGAGCCGGTCAGTTCCGCGGCGGCCTGTGCGGAGGCGCTGTCAGGGGCCTCGTCGATGAGCAGCAGGTGCGCGCGGGCGTCGGGACGGGTGTCGAGGAGCCAGGCGAGCTGTGCGGTCTTTGCGGCCAGGGCGTCGAGTCCGTCGGGGTTGTCGGGTGAGGCGGGGGCGAGCCGGCCGGTTTCGGAGCGCATGGGGATGACGATGCCGACGTCGGGTGTCTGGGTGAGGGTGAGGAGCGCCGCTTTCGAGCGGGCTGCTTTGAGCGCGGCGATCAGGCCGTGGATGTGCAGGGCTCCGGGGATCTTGTGCCGGCTGTTCTTGGCGTGGGCCTGGACGAAGGTGATGAGCAGGGCGTCATCGAAGTGCGGAAGCGGGCTGTGACCGAGGTGGCCGGTGAGGTGGTCCGCGATGGTGTGCAGCAGGGCACGTCCTGCCGGGTCGGAGGCCCAGCACTGCTCGGGGGTGGGAGCGGTGCTTCCGGTGTAGTGGGTGCGGACGTGCTCAGCGAGGAGGTCGTAGCCGGCGATCAGCGCCCGTTGGCTGGGGTCCCAGGTGGACCCGTCTGTGGTGGTGGCGGCCTTCTGCCAGGCCGGTGACCAGACCTGGGGGTGACGGCTCGCGGCGCGAGCGGTGGCTCGAAGCTGCTGCCAGCGGGCCTGGACGGCGGGCCAGGGGCACTCGGGCACCGCGTCGGCGGCGAGCGTGCGCGGGGCAAGGAGGGCTATCGCCAGGGCGCGTCCGGCGTTCTGCGGGGTGTCGGCGGCCTCGGCGAGCGCGCCGAACCAGAGGGTGGCGGCCAGGGTGAGGCCGCCGGTGTGCTGGGCGATGGCGGCGATTGTTTGCTCGCGTCGGGCGGCGAGTTCGGTGCCGATCCGGTTGCGCTGGGTGCGTTCTCTTGCACGGGCGGCGGCTTGGTCCAGGTCGCTCGCCGGGATCTGTGCCGCGCTGCGGGCCTGGATGAGGGCCCCAAGCGCCGCGTCGGCGGGCCCGGTCAGGACGGGGGCGGCGAGCAGGGGCGCGAGGAGGTCGTTCAGCGCCTGGGGGTTCACGGTGGCAGCGGCTTCGGCGAAGCGGGGGCTGGCCAGGAACAGGTGGTCGATCGTTTCGGGGCGGTGGGCGAGCTGGGCCATCGTGCGGGCGAAGGTGTGGCACCCGGTGGCCGTGGCGGGGAAGAGCAGGTCTTTGAGCCGGGACGTGGCCGGCTTGGACGCTGGGCGGTGGGCGACCAGCAGGGCGAGTGCTGCAGGGGGCAGGTCGGTCCGGGCTTCCAGGGCGGCGGTGATGAGGCCGGCCGCCTCGGGGGCACGGACGTTGAGGAGGGAGCGGATGGTGTCCGGGTCGGGTAATGCCTGATGGGCCAGCCGGATGGCGAGTCCGGCGTCTGAGCGGTGCGTCCGGCCGGTGAGCAGCGGGGACTGGGCAAGCGGCAGGTAGGTGCGCGGTGCGGGCAGGGTGGTCATGCGGAGAGCCTTCCGGCGACGAGTTCGGCGGCCTGGCGGGCCGTGTGCACGGGGTGGAGGAGGTTCTGGCGCAGGAACGTGCGCTCGAACGGGCTGAGGTCGGCGTGGACGACGACGGTGGAGGGGGTTATGTCGACCGGGGTCCCTTCCCGGTCGATGCGGGCCAGGAGCTGTTGAACTGTTTCCTCGTCCGGGCTCTGGCTGGCCGCGCACACGTCGTGCTGGGCGGTGGGGCAGCGCAGGCGGCAGTTCGTCTGGGGCAGGTCGTAGTGGCCGTTGTAGTCGGGGATGTGGCTGCCGCGTTCGACCGACCGGCCGCAGGAGGAGCGCTTGAGGACGGCCGGTTGTTCGTTCGCGGGGACGTCGGCGTACACCTCGTTGAACGCGGTCATGATGCGTTTCTCGGTGGCGCCGGTCAGCAGTTTCTTTCCCGGGGTGAAGGACCCGCTGGGCAGCGGCAGGCCGTAGGACATGAAGGAGTGGACGTGGTCGTCACCGAACTTGAGACCCCCGAGGACGACGGTGCGGGCGCCGGCCTCTTTGAAGGTCTCCCAGACGTGGCGCAGGTGGGCGTCGGTGGTATTGATGCCTTCGGCGATCGGCCGGTAGTAGGCGAGGGTGTTGATCCGGTCGGACGTCAGGATGCGGCGCAGGAAGTCCAGGCGCCGTTTGCGGTTGGGCGGCTCGATCGCCTCGGGCATCGCGGCGTAGCAGACGTTGACGTCGAGGTCGACGTTGACGAGGGACTCCAGGCATCCGATCTGTTCGTCGGACAGCGTGTACTTGGTGATGCAGGAGACGCGGTTGGTCAGGCCCAGGCGATCCAGAAGCTGCAGGGTGGCCCACGTTCTGGGCCACAGCTTGGGCAGGAACGCCTCGCTGGTGGACATGTGCAGACCGATCGGGGTGACGTGCGGGGTGAACCAGGGGTGGGCGAGCAGCCGCTCGACCGCCTGGTCCGCGGTCAGAAACCCGGTGGGTTCCCACGAGCCGAGGTAGCCGTCGACGGTGTCGCCCTCGCGCCGGTAGCAGTAGGCGCACATCAGCGGGCATCCGATCCCGAAGTCGACCGAGACCCCGCCCTTCATCTGCGACACCATGTAACTGGTGTTCAGGCCGTCGGGGCCGGCCATCGCCTGGGTGGCGGCGATCTCCTGGGCGGTAGCCACCGGCTTGAAGCCGTCGGGCAGCGTGGTCTTCAGCGCGAGGGGCGCGTCGGGGGTGCCGACGATGCCGGGGTAGGCGAAGGTGCAGCGGAGCACGAAGTGCAGCGCGTCTACCTGTTCCGGACGGAGTCGGTGGCGGGCCGTGAGCGGGCGCAAGGTCCGGGAGGGCAGCTCCTGCAAAGGGATGCGGCGGCCGGTCACTTCGTGGAGCAGCCGCTGGTCGACGACGTCGGTGAGAGCGAGTTCCAGCACTCCGTCGCACAGGCGGCGAGCGGTGGTGACCACCGAGTACGGATCCGCGATGTCCAGGGTGTCCTGCAGGGCCTGGGCGGCGTCCGGGCGGAGTCCTCGGTCGTGAAGGACCCGGTGCCCGGCGTCGATGAGCCGGGCCAGGGCCGCGGTGGTGGGCGGTGTGGCGTGCGTGGTCACAGCAGTACCTCCGTGGAGTTGTCGGTGCGGTCGTTCTGGCGGGTGGTCCAGGCGGGCGGTGGGTGCACGTGCGGGGCGCCGACGGCGATCAGCGCGGCCAGATCCGGTTCGGCCAGGCTGATGCCCTGGGTAGCGGCGTGGTCGTGATGGGACCAGGCGCGTTCGCCGGGCAGCCGGGCGCCGTGCTCGCTGAGGGCAAGGGCGACCTCGGCGACGGCACCGGCGAGCTGACCGCTGGTACCGAGACGGGCAGGGTCGACGGACAGGCACAGCAGACCCCGGCCTTCGTCCCCGCAGGGCAGTGCGGGGCTTCCGGTCAGCGCGCCGACCAGCAGCTCCAGCACGATGACCAGCGCCTGGGCCCGTTCGCCGGACGGCAGCAGGACGGCGGCCTGCGCCGGGTCACGGGTAGGCTGCCCCGCTTGGTCGAGCGCGCAGCCGTCAGGCAGCTGACGACCGGCACGGGCATGCTCGTGCAGACGGCCCCAGGACATGGACCCGGCGGCCATATCCAGCAGCGCCGGCCGCTGCGGGTCGGTACCGGGAACGGCCACAGCCAGCGCCGAGTTACCCAGCAGCGCTGTCCCCGGGCCACCCAGTACGGCCACGCTCGGCCCGGACGTCTGGGCGGCCAGCACCCCGACCAGCCCACGCCGGGCCAGCTGGGCGGCTCCCACACCGAGTGCCCCGGCGTGGCCGGCGTTGCGCACGATGACGAGCGCGACGCCCTGGCGGCGCGCCCCGGTGGCCGCGAAGGAGACCGCGTGGTCCACGGCCAGCGGTCCCGGTGCCCGGTCCGCGTCCATGACCAGGCAGCCGGCCCCGGCCGGTCGGCGGGTCATCTTCGGCCGGGCTGTCAGGCGTCCGGAGCGCAGCTTTGCCACATACCCAGGAGCGAGCCTGCTGCCGTGGCCGACAACGCCCCGTAGGTCGGCCTCTACCTGCGCGGCGGCCACCGTTCGCGCTCCGCCCCGGGTCATTCCGGCCGTCAGGTACAGGCGGATCAGGTAGTCGGTCAGTTCTTCGGGGCGCACAGTTACCGCCATGTCGTGCCCCCTACAGGGACGTCGGCAGGGCAGGGAGCCCTGCCGCCCAGCAGGAGGTCCACCACCGACTCGGCGCTGGAGCGGTGCGGGCTGAACGCCGCTACCAGGACATCGGCCGGCGAACCGGCCAAGTCGTCCGGATCACCGAGGGCGACCTGGACGACCACGCGCCCAGCATCGACCCACCGGGCCGTCTCGGCCGCCGCGGCGCTGCCGGTGTCGTACCCGTACACCACGACCGTGCCAGTGCCCGGCGGCATGGCCGCACCTGGGCTGAGAGAGGTCACGGGCCGGTGCCTGGTAAGGGAGCCGAGCAGATGATCCGGGGCATGGCGGGCACTGTCGGCCCGGCGCTCCCCGGTGTTCGGTACGCGTACCGCAAGCACCGGTTCGGTGGGGGAGAGCGGGAGGTCATGGCGACCGTGCACCACGGCCACCGATCGGCCCGCGATACGCCGGGCCGCGTGCTCGGCCGCCACGTTCGCCTCCTCCCACGACGGAAGGACGGCGTCGGCGCCGAGACCGTAGGCGTGGTGCAGCGCCCGCACACGGGCCGCGGCCTCTTCGATCCGGTCCTGACTCACCCGGTGTTCACGCACCGCGTTCAACAGGGCCCGGGTGACGAGCGCGCGGCGCCGCACGCCGGCTGCTCGTTGGGCGAAGTCCTGGTGGCCGCGGGAGATCTCGGAGTCCAGCATCACGATGTCCACGCCGGCGGCAACGGCTGCTACCGCTGCTTCGCTGAGTCCGCCGAACGGCTGGTGCACCGCGGGGATCGACAGGTTCTCGCTGACGATCACACCGGTGAAGCCGAGATGGTCCCGCAGCAGCCCAAGGACGCGCGGCGACGCGAGCGCGGGCCGGTCATCAAGGGCCCGCACTGTATGGCTGCCTGCCATCACGCACGCCACCCCGGCTTTCACCGCAGCCCGGAAGGGCAGCAGCGCTCCGTGGGGGAGCCGTTCGGTGACGGGGGCGTCGTGGTGGGGGTCCGCCGTGATCCCGCCCAGTCCCGGAAAATGCTTGGCCGTCGCTGCGACCTTGCCGCCCTGCAGGCCCCGGACGTAGGCCGCCGCCATAGCGGCCACGGCTTCCGGGTCCGAGCCGTAGGATCGCGTTCCGACTGCGGACACGGATGGCCACGTCGCCAGATCACACACCGGCGCCAGATTCCACGTCAGTCCCGCAGCCCGCAGCTGGCCCGCGATTACCGACCCGGCCAGCTCGGCGGCCTCCGGGTCCCGGCCCGCACCGAGAGCGAGGTTGGCGGGAAGCTGGGCCACCTGCGGCCAGTCGAGTGCGTTGAGCCGGCCCCCCTCCTGGTTCACGCTCACCAACAACGGGTACGGAAGCGACTGTTGTGCCCCGCGCAGAGCCTGGCGGAGCGCGTCCGGGCTGGTGATCGTGTCCTTGCAGAGCCGCCCGGACGCCGCGCCGGCCACGCGCTCCAGCCGGGCCTCGGTGATGTCATAGGCCAGAGAGTGCCGGCCGGGACGGACGATCAGATCGATGCACGCCTTCAGGTCCGGTGTTGCTCGGGCGGGGTATCCGGGCATGGCAGTCCTCCTCGCTCACGTGCTCGTTTGCCGGACGGAATTCAGGACGCCGGTGTCGCGGGTCCGGCGAGTTCGAAGCCGTCGCCGCTGGGCCGTTGTGTCTCCTCCGACAGCAATCCCGCGACCGAGAGGATCTGCCGGGCCATCTCCTGGGGGGTGTACTGCTCCGTGTCGAAGACCAGCACCGTGTGGTGACGGCGGCCGAGGTAGTGCACAAGCGCCGAGTTAAAACGGCCCGCGAAGCCTTCCTCGACGCTGTTGCGGTCACCGACGTCCACGCGCTGGCGACGCAGCATCCGGGCGCGGCGCGCCTCGGGGGATGCGTGCACGTACACGGCGACATCGAAGGCGGCGAAGTAGCGCGCGGCCCACAGTGCCAGGGCGGCCGACAGAAAGGGGCCGCCGGCCAGTCCGACGGCCATGGTGCGATCCACGTAGCCTTCCTGGACCAGGATGGCGTCGCCGCACTGCGGCGGGTCGAGGTGGACCAGCAGGGCGTCCAGGGCGAACCCCCCGACGAGATAGGCGGTGGTGATACCGCTCGACTCGTATTGGTGGGCCAGCGGCAGCCGCTTCAAAAGCTTCTCCAGCGGGTGGTGCTCAGCGAGCATCCCTCGGTGGCGTACCGCCGCCGTCCCTTGCGCGGCACACATGGTGAGCAGGGCGTCGGTCAGGGTCGTCTTACCCGACAGGTCCAGTCCGTCGATCAGGATGCGCGGCCGGCGAGATGACCGGCCGGCTCCACCAGCGAGCCAGCGGACAGGGCGGTTGCGGCGAGCGGCGTCCCCCGGCGGGGGAGCGGAGGGTCTGGGCATGGGTGTCCCTTCACGATCTCGCGCTCCGACATGGGAGCGCCGGCGGAGAACCTCCCGGTCGAGCTGTCACCCGGGAGCGCGCGAGCCACTGGCTGATGTCTGCGGCTGTCGTTTCCTGGAGGACTTCTTCCGGCTTCGAGCGGAACCTGCTCGATGTGCGTCGAGTACAGCCCAACCTCCGTCAACACGACAGGAGTTGCCTGTAGATGCGGGGTAGATTCGCTGTCGCTGACGGTAGAGTCGCCGTCACGGTTGATGATGGAATCGAAGCGTGGACAACCCGATCCGGCACCCGCTTGCCTACGCCAGAGAAGTCAACGATCTGTCCCAGAACGAGCTGGCCCATCTCCTGGACCGGGCGGCCCGGAAGCGCGGGCTGCGCTCTGGCGCCGACAAGACGACCATCAGCCGGTACGAGCGTTGGCTTCAGCGGCCGAACCGCGAGACCCAACTCCTTATGGCCGATGTGGGAGTGTTCGACGTGCCTGTGGCCCACGTGGACCGGTACGGCTGGCCGGACTGGCTGCCCGGCTCGGAGATCCCGCTACCGCTGGGGTCGGGGTACACCGTTCAAGTCCTTCGCGACGCACAGAAAGCCGCTATGGATCGCCGCACCTTCATGACCTACAGCGCAGCCGCACTGGCCGGCCTCGGGGCCCAATGGGTCTCGATCGAACCGGACCACCTGGCCTCCGCACTCAGCGGAAGAACGACAGCCGACCACGAACTCATTGACTGGCTGGAGGAAACCAGCCGGAAACTGACCGGCCTCCCCACCGAACAGCGACAGCACACCATCAAAATGATGGATGCCCACCTGGAAACCGTGACCGACCTGATCGAAGGCGGACGCCACACCGGGACATCTACGAAACGGCTGCACAGCCTTGCCGCATCCTTGTCCACCACGTGCGGCTGGTACCGGTTCGACCAAGGGAGGCACTATGCGGCGGGAAAGCTGTGGACGGCAGCCTTGCATTCCTCCCATGCCGCAGGCGACCGCGACTTCGGAGCCGGCGTCTTATCTGATTTCGCCTATCAGTCCAACTGGCTCGGACAACCGAACGTCTCCGTGGACCAGCTCGGCCACGCGATCACCGGCACCGAACACCCGACCGCCCGGTCGCTGCTGTTCCTCCGCCGGGCCAGGGCCTACGCCGCACTCGGCGAACGCTCCCTCTGCTACCGCGATCTCTCCGCAGCCGAGACGGCACTGTCGTTGCAGCCCGTCGATGCCGCACCGAACTGGTGCTCGTGGATGAGCCCCGCCGACCTCGCGGTCGACTCCGGTCAATGCCTGCTCGACCTCGGTAAGGTCGATGACGCCTCGGCGAAGATGCGCGAGGGCCTTAGCTTGCTACCGAAGGCCCGGGACAAGACACGCGGCATCTTCCTGACCTATCAGGCCAGAGGACTCCTGCAGTCCCACGACGTCGAACACGCCCTCGCCGTTACGGAGGAAGCCCTCGAGCTGGCCCGTCGTATCGGCGCCGAACGATGTGTGGCCCAGGTTCGCGAACTCGCGCGGGCCTTCAAGCCCTACCGGCAGGTGGACGGCGTGGATGACTTCATCGAAAAACTACACGCGGCCTAACGCTGTGACCAGCACCATTCGCCGGACACCTTGGCCCCGGTGACCCTTGCCTTCTCGGCCGCGGAGCCCCGATATGGGCTACCTGACTCGACGAGGGCGGTCAGTATTCCGATCACGGTTACGAAGGTTGGCGCTTCAGGTAACGAGCTGACACGAACGCCAGCGGCGAGATGTGCGACGGACTAGACCCCGCTCTTCCAGCTGGCCCAGTTGATAGTGGACTGAGCTGGCGCTGGTGAGGCCGACCCGCTCGGCGATTTGGCGGAGGCTAGGCGCCTCACCGCTCTCGGTTATCGCGGCTTTGATCGCCTGGAGGATGGATTCCTGCCGTGCACTGAGGGGAGCGTCACCGGTCATGCCGGTCTGCCCTGCTCCGCGGCGCGGGCGGACCTTTGGAGTTCCATCCGGGCTGCCGAGGCCCGGCCATTCCTCGTACCCCAGAACGGATGCCACCAGACCCGCGCGGACAACTGCAGCAGCCGTCGACGCAGGGCGGTGTTCTCGACAGGGCTGAAGGTGCTGAGCGCCAGGTAAGCGGCGTGCCTCTCACGCTCGGCTTGCAGCAGATCGTAGGGGAAGGGGGGTGTCGGAGCCATACTCCAATTAGAGCATGCGTTCGAATTTGGAGCACCTTCTGGAGCAGCGGCGGGTCGGACCCAATGAACGTGCACGTTGGTCGAGTGCCTCATACGAGTGAGTGCAAGCGTTCGCTTGGCGGACGGTCGGCTCGGGATCCGGACGATGGCCTGTGGTGCATCGGCAGCATTTTTCCGCGCTACGTTGAGTCGTTTGGTCTCTGAGGATCAGCGCGTACGACTGGGTAGGTGGCAGGCGCCGGTGGTGACAGGTACGGCCGGTGAAGAGGTGACGGGGCGTGTTTGACGGTGGCGGCTCGTGGCCGGCTTCTGGCGGCTGCCGGTTCCGCAGGCGAGGTTTTCGGAGAGGTCGGCCAGCAGCGAGCTGGGTGTGTACGGGGACGCGGTGAGCGTCCAGGCGGGGCGGTCGGGGTCCGGGCCTCCCCAGATGGTCCAGGTGGCCTGGTTCTGGGTCGGGCGCTGGGCCGCGAAGGCGTCGAACTGGACTCCGGCGTCTCCTGCGGGGGACGTCCAGTGGATCCCTCGTCCGTTCATGGTGTGGCTCCACCCGGCTTCGGAGAGGGGGCGAGTGGAGGCGGTCACGGTCTTCTCACCCACGGGGGAGCCGAGAGCGGTGTTCGAGCTGTCGGCATCGGCGAGGTGACGCAGCAGCCCGCGCAGCACGGGGGCCGGGGTGGCGCCGGTGGCGGTGAGGACCCACATGCGGTCGGAGACGGGGCTCTCGTACGCGGCCACGGTCCACGTTGTTTCGTGGGCGTCGGTTTCGTGGACGTGCTCGATGCGCAGGGTTTGGTCCTCGTGGATGGCGTGGGTCGTCTCGTCGGACCAGGTGCGCCACTTCTGCCAGTCGCGGTGATCTTCGAGAAAGGTTTCCAGGAGGGCGTCGTGGTTGCCGGCGTCGGCCGCGTATGCGGGGACGGTTTCTGGTTCTGGGCGCGGAGACTCGGCTCTGGCGGTGGGTGGGCTGAGCGAGGTTCGGGCTTGAGCGGTGTCCTGCTCGGTGTCGGTCAGGGGAGCTGGGCCGGGTCGCATGGCGGCGCCGTGGGCCTTTTCGAAGGCGACCAGGGCTGCAGCGGGTGAGTCGAAAATGTCGGCGACCTGCCGCAGATGGTCCTCGCCGTGGAGGTAGACGGACTTGCCGCTCCGGTGGAGGTAGGTGCCGACCGCGACGGTGGTGTGGCCATCGTGGGCGTGGGCGTGGATGAGGAGATGGCCGTGGCGGATGTCGTCGTGGATCTTCTGGGCCTCGTCGGAGACCTGGCGGATCTCGCTGCGGGTGCACCAGGGCATCGGGTAGGTGGCCCAGGTCCATTCCTCGTCCATGGCTTCCCGGAGCTTCGGGGTGATCTCGACGGCGATGCCGTCCGCGGCCAGTTGTTCGGCTGCCCACTCGGCCCAGTAGGGCTCCTCGTGATCGATGCGGACCAGAACGAGGGTGTTGTTGCCCACGACGCTCCAGTTGCCGGCCTCCAGGGCCGCGTGGGCGATATGGGCCTGGGAACCGGTCAGGACGGCGGTAACGGCGCTGGAGTGATGGGGGTGGACGTCAAGGCGGACGTGGGCGTCGATGGAGGGGGTCGTCATGTGGGGGCTCATTCCTGCCGGTTGCCGGGGCGCGAAGGGCCCGGCAACCGGCGGGTGGGGGTCAGCGGGGACTGCGCGTGGCGGAGGGCGCCGTGGTCTGCGGCGGACCGGCTCGGGGCACGCTTGCGGCTCTCGTGGCCCGTGCGCGTGCGGTCCGGTCGGCCGGAGAGGTGGCGTGCCGCCATCGCGTACGCACGGCTGAGAGGTCGGCGAGCGCACGGCGGCTGCCGACGACGAGCTGGTAGGGCGTGCTGGCCGCCTCGTCGGTGAACGCCTCGATGGTCTGGCCCGCGTGGTCCGCGACGGCGAGGACGGAGCGCTGGACGACGCGCTCACCCCAGTGTTCGGGGGAACCGAACGACCCAGACAGGAGCCCCAGCAGCTCGCGCGGATCGGCCCCGGGACGCAGGAGCCCGCTGTGCTGTGCCTCCCACAGGACGGTCACGGGGTCGATGGGGGTGCCGCGCCGGTCCAGGGCCGTCAGGCACTGCCACAGCCCGGCGTGCAGCGGGTGCGTGAAGTCGCCGGGCGTGAGCCACCGCATTTGCTCGACGCTGCTGGGGTGGGCGGTGGTGGCCGCGAGGAGCAGTCGCTCCTCGTCGGCCGCTTCTTCGTGCTGGGGCCTGGCTGGCGCGGGAGCGGGAGCGCGGGGCAGGGATCCGGGGTGTGGAGGGAACCGGGCGGCGATGTCGTCCACCACGGTGGCAATGGCGTCGGCCTCCGTGAGGGTGGCGGCCACGCGCTGGGGGAGTGAGGTGTCGGTGGCGGTGTGCGTGAGGCGCTGGGCGGCGGCGGCCAGACGGCGCCGGCAGTGTTCGGCTTCGACCATCCGGGCGTAGGCGGGTGCGTGCCGGGCCAAGGGGCAGACCTGGACCAGGCTGTGCAGATACGGCGCGGACAGCCCGCGGGCTTCCTTGCGGGCGGTGGTGAGCACGGTGTCGAGCCACTTCGCGTCCTTCGCGTGCTCGACCGGGTCGGGGGCCGGCAGGGAGCGGATCGCGGCGAACAGCGCGCGGTGCGCGGCGGTGGAGAACGCGTCGGGGCCGATACCGGTCACGTCATGCACCCGTTGCGGTTCGAGCAGGAGGGCTCCGAGCAGGGCCTGCTCGACGTGGAACACCGGGTGCGGCCGTGGGACCGCGGTGAGATCGTCCTCGTCGGGGCCAGGGGTGTTCGGCATCAGGCGGCCAGAGTGAAGTCGTCGGGGTTGAGGGGGACATCCAGGTGCGGGGCCAGCAGATGGGCCGCGAGCAAGGGGGGTACCGCGTTGCCGATCTGGGAGAACTGCTGGCCCTTGTTTCCGGCCCAGGGGTAGTCGGCGGGGAAGGTCTGCAGGATGCCGGCCTCGCGGGCGGTGATCCGGATCGGTTCCGGGACAGGCACCGAGCCCGCTTTCTCCCCGGAGAGGGTAGGTTCGGCGATCCAGGTGCATTCGTTGGCCCGGTGTCCGAAGAACAGCGTTCCCGCTGGCTCGGACAACGGCCGGACGGTGGCGTTGGCCTGGTTGTTGCTGCGCAGGGACCAGGACCAGTGGTGTGCCTCGGCGGTGAACGTGGGCGCCGGAGCGTCGGCGGCTAGGTTGTCGCGGGTGCCGTGCCGGGCCGCCCATCCCGCGCCTTCGTGGCGGGACTGCAGGACCACCCCGCCCGGCCGGGGCATCCACGTGCCGCGCTCACGGGCGTCGGACAGTGTCTTGCGGGAGCCGGAGGGGAACGGCTCTGGGCCACCGCCGGGTCCCCCGCCGGCGCAGACGGTTGGCACGGGCCGGTCGGTGGCACCCCAGCCGAGCGCCTCGGCCATGCTGACCCAGCGGGTGCGGCCCGGCCCGAACAGCGAGTCGGGCTCGCCGACCTGGGCGTGTGTCGGTGCGGGGGGCTGAGCTGTACGGACCCGTGAGGCGAGCAGGATGGCGCGCCTTCGTGTCTGGGGTACTCCGTAGTCGGCGGCGTTGAGGATGCCCGTCCATACCGAGAAGCCCCAGCGCCGTAGCACAGCCGCGTACTGCTTCCACAGCGGAAGGACATCGGGTACTTCCTCCATGACCACCCACTCGGGCTCGCCGACCGAGTTCAGGGCGTGGAGGTAGCGCATCGGTTCCGCCGCGAGTAGGGAGCGTTCGTCGCGGCAGGCGGCGAGGAGGCGCTTGCTGGTGTCGCGTCCGGCGGCGAGATTCTGCACAGCCTCGTGCACGAGAGGCTGGTCGAGGAGGCCCAGGCGTTTGCCGGCCATGCTCCACGCCTGGCACGGAGGGGATGCGATCAGCCCGCGGGTCCGGCCGATGAAGGGCCAGGTCGGATACATCGCCACGTCGGTCCGGACAGTCAACTGCCCAGCAGCCGAACGTGTCTTGCAGGCCCATGCATCCCACTCCAGGCCGATGTCACGAACTCCGAGCACGCTCAGCGCCCGACTCCAGCCGCCCGGACCCGCGAACAGGTCGAGTATCACGTGGCCAGCCCGAAATCGGTCTGCCCCATCGCGTCCGCGTCTCCGCGGCACGCCCAGGGCGAGCAGCCGTCCTCGACGCCGTTTTCCAGTTCCTCCGCCTCGTCCGCCCCGATCTGAAGGGCGGCCTTTTCGGCGGCGGTGACGTGATCGATCGGGGCCTCGCTCAAGGGGACGTGGGAGCGGTGCAGGAATGCTTCGCCGAGCAGTCGGTTTCCGGACGCGTTGGCACGGGCGTTTCCCTGACGGATGGCCGCATCGAACTCGACCACATCCGCCCACTCGGACGGTGACGTATCCCTGATATGCCTCCACTGTGCATTTCCGTGGAACGGGCAGCCGAGGCAACTCGATTTCGGTGTTGCGGCCAGCCCGAGTGAGGTCAGGTAGCGAACGCAGTCCGCTCTGCTCCAGTCGAGGTCCAGAAGGGGGTGCCGGTTGCGCATGTACTGGACATCGGCGTCCTTGGCCCGATGGAACTCATCGGTCGAAATGCCGACCCACTGCTCGACGAACACCCCCCTGGGGATGCGTGACGGGTAGGGGTAACCGAGAAGTTCACGCACCTTCTGCTTTATTGGTTTTATCTTATATTCGCCGGTGCACTGCCTGCGGGTCATCCCGGGCCGGCCGTCGGTGTTGAGGATATGGAGAGGCATCGAAGCGAACCGGTGATCCGGATTCAACGCATCGCTTCGAATATTTCCGGATGCGACGCGGAGGACTGGAATGCCGGCGGGATTTGCCACCTCTTCTTCCAGGCGGTTCAGATGGGCGTAAACGGCCTTCGGCTCCCATCCCGTGTCGGCGAAAATCGCGTAGTCGACCTTGGGGAGGACGCCTTCGGCGGACAGGGCGAGCAAGGTGCTGGACTGGACTCCGGCGCCGAGCGAAAGGACTCTCAGGGTGGGGGTGCTCATAGAATTCCAGGGGTGAGGGCGTAGTGATCCGCGGGGCGAAGGGACAGCCGGGGTGCCGGGGCAGCTCGCGCGAGGGCCGGCGACTGCGGCATCCGAGGCCAGTCCGGACGGGCCGCCGGTGGCGGCGGACCTGCGTCCCCGGGGTGGATCGGCGGGGGGTCAGCGGGTGCGCGGCGTGGCTGTGCTGGCGGGCGGCGGTGCGGGCGGGCTGGTTGTGGTGCGTGTGTGAGTGGCGGAGCCGCGGAGGACTTCGAGGTGGGCGCCGGTCTCGGCAAGGCGCCAGAAAGTCCATCCGGTACGGATAGGCGAGACCTGCGGGCGTAGCGCCGTGATGACGGCGCGAGCAGCGCCGCTGGGAGTCTTGTACTGCCCTGCCCCGGGGCCTTCGGGGATGCTCAAGGCGCCGGTGGAACGGTCGAAGTGCCCATTGATGCGCCTGCGCTGATTGGCGTCGGACCGCGCTCCTTGCGTTTGCTGGTGGAGGCGTCGTAGGTGCGTGTGCAGCACGCTGAACTCGGTACAGACCCGCACCGAGAGGAAGGTCGGGAAGTCAGGGCTGACCTGAAATGGTCAGTCCTGGCGGTGGGAAACGGCGGGCGTGCCCTCAACGCGGCTGGTGCGCATGGTGAGTCGGCGGCACCAGCTGCTCGCGGTGTATCGCGTGGCAGAGGGCGGGGATGCGGCCGAGGATGTCGGCGGCCGAGGCGATGAGCTGCTGGGGTGAGGGCCCGAGGACAACGACCGGCCCCGAGGAGGCGGCAGCACAGCGGCGCTGGTTCTCCACGGCGCGAGCCAGCGCTGCGGTCAGCTCGGCGCCGGTGTCCTGGGCGGCCTTGGCGATCTGCGCGAGACGTTCGAGGAGCAGCAGGTCCTCGTCCGTGGTGTGCGGCCTCGCCTGCGTGAGCTCGAGAAGTATTTCCACCGCACTGCGGGCGAGGGTCTGCGCATCGGTGATCCAGATGACCAGGGTGCGGGCGCGGCCCGTGCCGCCGCAGCGCAGGGAACGGTGCAGGGCAAGCGTGTCGATGATCAGGCGTGAGAGGGCTTCGGCCGGTGCAGGGGAATCAGACACGGTGCTCCGCGGGGTGGGGTAGGCGCAGTGCCTGGGCGAACGAGGCGGCCACAGCGGGGGCCTGGCCGGGGCCCGCCAGCAGGGCACGGACCACAGGGGTGCCGATGACGACCGCGTCGACCAGCGGGGCGACCTGTGCGGCGAGGGCAGGGCTGGAGATCCCTACTCCCGAAACGACGGGGAGCGAACTTGCCGTCCGAAGACGCTGGGTGAAGTCGGCGAGGGCAGGGATGTCCAGGGCGCCCCGGTAGCCGGTGAGAGCCGTACTGGCGGGCGCGTAGAGCCACCCCGACGCCCCGGAGACCGCCTTCGTCAGACCGGACTCGCGGGTTTGACGCGAGACGAGGCTGGGAGTGAGCAGGCCCGCATTGCTCGCGGTCTCATGCCAGCGTGCGGACAGGTGAGCGGGCAGATCGACGATCATCACCCCGGCGGCGCCGGCGTCGGCGAACAGGCCGGCAAGGTACTCGGGGCCGTAGCGACTGACGGGTTCCCAATAGGTCATGACGATGGTCGGCCGGAGGCGTGCGGCGTGCTCAACGGCGCGGACGGTGTGATCCACACCGTGGCCGTGTCGAAGGGCGCGGCGGTAGGCGGACTGGATGACGGGGCCGTCGAGAAAGGGCGCGTGGTGAGGAAGGCCGATCTCGAACAGGTCGGCTCCGGCCTGCGCGAGGCAGTCGAGGTGGAGCTGCTCAGTGGTCTGCGGATGCAGGCCGGCGGGGACGAAAGCACCGAGTCGGCATGCGGGTTGGGCGAGGAGAGTGCCGAGTTTCTGAGCGGCGAGCAGGATGTTCCTTTCCACGGGGGTCAGTGGTTTCGGGCGGTGAACAGGAGGTGGGTCAGGCTTTCCACGACGGCGTGGGGGTAGCGGATGGGAAGCGTGTGGGTGGCCTGGTCGGTCACCACGAACCGTGCCTGGGGCAGGCGGCGGGCGAGGGCCCGGGTGTGGTCGGCGGGCACGTGGACGTCAGCGGAACCTGCAAGGAGGGTCAGGCGCTCACCCAGGGTGCGCAGCCCGTCGACCGGACGGGATCCGCGGATGGCGAGCGCTTGCCAGAACGCGGCGATGTCACGGGTGGCGGTGTGGTGCAGGCCGCGCCGACAGGCGACTGGCACGCTGGTGCCACCGCTCTCGGACGCGGCGGTGGACAGGGCCCAGGGGCTGGAGCGAGGCAGACGTCGCCGTACCGCGTCCACCACCGCGGGGGCGTGGGTGCAGGTATGTGCGAGGAGGTCGCGACCCCAGCTGAGGAGCCGGGTCCGCAGCCCGGGCACGGGGCGGGTGGTGACCGGTCCGTCGGGCGTGGAGATCAGCAGGAGGCCCTGTATCCGGGGGAGCAGGTCCGGACGCATCGTCGTCAGGGTCTGCAGGATCATTCCGCCCATGGAGTGGCCGGCGAGGACCAGCGGACCGTGCGGGGCGCAGTTGTCGATGAGGAAGGAAAGGTCATCGGCGAGTTTTTCGAGCCTGATCGGGGCTGTTCCCCGGGTGGACTGTCCGTGTGCGCGCTGGTCGTAGCGCACGACCCGGATGCCCTGTGCGGCGAGAGGCGGGGTGTGCAGGCGCCACAGGTCCGCGGTGACGGACAGCCCGTGGACCAGAACGAGGGTGACGGGCGCGTCGGCCGGCCCGTCGAGGTAGGCGGTCAGTTCAGCGCCGTCGGGCAGGTACACGCGGCGCGTGCTGGTGGGGGAGGGGAGCGAAATGATGAGCGAGCTTTCTGCAGTGGGAAACGAAGGACCTGTGTGCGGGGGTCCGCCAGGGGCGCTGAGCAGGGCTGCGGAGGCGGCGTCGCGGGATCCGGTCGGCGGCGAGGTCAGCGGTGGCGTACGGCACGGCCGAGCTGGGCTCCGGCGTGGTGGACATGCGGGTTCACAGCGGCTCCACGGGCCGGGGTGATGAGCACTTCGTCCAGCTTCTGCACGAAGTACGGGACATCGCGGAAGAGACGTTCCACCGGGGTGGTCGTCGCGAGGTGGGTGAAGAACTGGGCGACCAGGGGCTCGGGCACCTCCGGGGTGAAGGTGGCGCTCCAGTGCGTGTCGAAGCCGTCGTACACGGAGTGTTGGATCCGCCACGGGTGCATGGGGTCCGTGCTGTGCTCGACGGTGCAGTGGCCGTCGGGAGAGGCCCACGCCACCCCCGACGAAATGGAGGACGCCTCCCAGCCGCTGGTCTTTGCGAGGTGGGCCACGGGCTCGGTCGCCAGGGGTATGCGCTCGGCATGCCGGCGGTCACCGAGCAGCTGGGGCAGGGCCTGGGTTACGGAGGCGACGGCCTCGCTCGGCGTCTGCCGGCTGAACTCGATTCTCCAGTAGGGCTCGTGGTGGGCGATGGTCCACCACACGCCGTCCTGACGGTTGGGGTCGAAGTCGAGGAACACGCTGCCGCAGGGGCTGTCGATGTCGATGCGGCCGGTCTGCGGATTGTGCTCGTAGGGCCACGTGAACAGGTGGACCAGGGGACCGATGACGTCGTTGATCTTGTTCATGCCGCCGCCGGCCAGGTACCGCGGCGAGACGAGGACCAGATCGTTCGGGGCGAACGTGTTCACGGCTTCCTGCCGCCCGTGTTGCGGGGTGTCGGCGGCGGTTTGGCCGGTGACGGTGCCTGGGAGCGGTGCGGCTTCTGGAAATCCAGCGCGAGCTGCCCGGCGGCCGTGACCACGACGTCCTGACTCACGTACCTGGAAGTCCGCGCTACACGGATCAGGCGCTCCTTCTCCAGCATGCCGAAGGGCTTGGGGTGGATGATCCGGCCGTCGCTGTCGGTGATGCGGACGGGGCTCTTGAGCGGTGCGTATCGCCGGGTGCCGCCTCGGGCGATTCGTTCGAGCACCGCGTACTGGGCGGGCGACAGCTCCGGCAGGTCGGGCCGGTGTTCGGGGTGCTCTGTCAGGTCGCGGATGATGGCGGATGCGGTGTACTGGCAGCAAGAGGCGCTCAGTTCGAGGTGCTGGGCGGCGGTGGCGAGGCTTTTGGCCAGGACCGGTGCGGCCTCGGTGTGCCGCGTCTGGCGCACGAACTCCTCGCCGGCAGGCGGGCCGTCGGCGAAGAGTGCGCCGTCGAGCGGGTTGTCGCCGATGGCTCGTGCCAGCTGGGAGGCGGCGATCGAAGCGGACGCGGTGATGCCGCTGAGCGTCTCCAATGAGACCCGGCTCCCGGGCACGGCGGTGTACTGACTGCCGTCCAAGACGGACAGCCGGACCAGGGACCGGCTCACGAGGTCGTGGATGGCGAGGATCTGCGGGCCGACCTGCCGCAGCAGGTCACTGCCCGGCTCGGGGGCGAGCGCGGTGACTTTGGTGTGCAGGGCGGTGAAGTCGGCTCCGAGCTCGCGGAGAAGGTCGATCTGGAGCGGCAGGTCGATGTGGCGCAGGGGGATGATGGGCTCCGGTGAGTTGCGGATCCGCGCGACCTTGAAAAGGGGCGGCGCTGGAGGGTCGGTCAGCGGCTTCGGGCGGCCGTCCGCGCGCTGGCAGGGGCGGGCGGCGAAACCGTTACCGACGGGCTCTTGGCGGCCGGAGGCAGGCCGAGGGTGGAGGCCAGGGCGGTGGTTCCAGCCGAGGTGAGACGGACTCGGTCCTGCAGCGGCCCCCCGACACAGGCAGGGGATGCGGACTGCGGGACGCGTTCGACGAGGTCGTTGGCCTCCAGCGACCGCAGCGTGCCGATCAGCACGCGGGCGTCCCGGGAATAGACGTAGTGCCGACCCTGGGATGTAGTGGCCACGACGTGTCCGCGTGCGATCTCCTGCAGGGCGAGGTCCTGTGTGGCGGTCAGTTGCAGGTCTGGAACGTCGGTGGTGCTCCAGCGTCGGCGCCGGATCTCTCCGGCTACGCGCACGGCGCTTTCCACGGCAGCCTCTGGGGCCAGCGCGGTCAACGCCCGCGCCACCGACAGACGTTGCTCTGTGCAGGCGGTGCTCAGGAAGGCGAGCTGCTGGAGGCGGAGCGTCGCGTCGGCCACCTCGGGACTCTCATAGAGCCGCTCGTTGGTGAGCGCCTGAAGGGCGGTGCGGGTTGCTGATGCGAGTCGCCGTGCTGAGGCGATGTGGGCGTCAGGCTCGTAATGCCCGCTGGCATGGAGAAGAAGGTCGAGCATGTCGTTGTGGCGGGTGTACTGGTCCGCGAGCAGCAGCAACCGTTCGACCGACGTCGGCGGAGCGGGGACCTCAAACAGAAGGCCCTCGACGGGCGGTGTTGTCATGCGCGGCGCCGGGCAGCGCGTGCGAGCGGTGCGGCGAGTGCCGGAGCGGGTGCGCTGGGAGCAGCGGGAGGCTGCGGTGCCTCCAGCGCGGTGCGGGCTTCGGTCAGGGCCCGGCCGGCGTCGTCGAGGTGGGCCAGCAGGCGGCTGTGGTAGTCGAGCGAGTCGAGCTTGGGCTGCACCGTGGTGGTGAGGGCGATGAGTGGGGTGAGGGCCTGCGTGTAGTGGGCGATGGCCTGTCCTAGGTGGCCAGCGGTCGTACCGAGGATCTCGGCGGGCGGGAGGCCGGCGATGTTCGGGGCGAGCTCGTACTCGGCGTCGGCGGTCATGCGCGAGGTGAGGTGGCACAGCAGGCCAATGTGCCGCGTGGCGTTGAACAGGCCGGTGCCGTCCACGGTGATGTGGTGGTCGCGCATGTCCGCAGCTACGGCATCAACTGCGTGGCGCGGGGACATGTCATCGAGGTCGGTGGGTTCGTAAATGTGCAGGTCATCTCCAGGAGTGTGAATCCGCGCTCGTCCAGCCCGTCCCGCAGACGGTTAGGGCGAGACGTTTGCTCAGGGGCTCACAGGAAGCGGGCGACGTGCCCGGGAGGGGGTGTCATCTGGCCCGAGGCAGGCGGCCGGCGTTTAGTTGCCAGGCGCGCGCAGTCGTCCACCTCACGGGAGCGGATCGGCGCCGGGCGCAAGTACATACGGCTCAGGCGGCTTGCCCGAAGCCGGACTGTGTCGGCGCGTGTTTCGCGACGGCGCGGTCGGTGATCGCCTTCGACGCACGGGCGGACGCTGCGGACAGTTCTTCCGCACCGGGCTCCCGGTACCAGGGGCGCAGGTCGAGCATCGCGGCCCGCATGCCGGTGGCGAAGCAGAGCGCGGTGCCCTTGGGCAGGGCGCGGATCGCGTCGGCGGGCAGGATCCGCTCCTGCCGCATCGACACCGAGGTCGACTTGCCCGACTCCGAGTGCGAGGTCGAGGTCGTCTCGACGTCGTGGTCGCCGATCAAACGGCTGAGCTTGTCCGCGAAGTCGGGGTCATCGATCCCGGAGCCGATGACCTTGACGGTGGAGGCGCTCCACATGGCGTCCATGCCCGCGTCGCCCCAGACTTTCTGGCCCTGGCGGTAGCTCTGGAGGATCGTGATGGGGATGATGCCGCGGCTGCCGAGGTGGGAGTACAGGTCCGGAAGGTCCGAGATTTTGCAGACGTTGGCGGCCTCGTCGAGGATCGCGAGCATCGGCGGGTCGAGGCGTCCGCCGGCGCGTTCGGCCTGGGCGGTGGCGGCGCGCATCACCGAGTCCGCACATGCCGCGATCAGTGCCGAGGCCCCGCCGCCGCCGTCCTTGCTTAGCAGGAACAGCGTGTCGGTGGAGGTGACGAAGTCGGCGGGCCGGAACTCGGCGACGTCCTTCTGCGGCGTCACCCACGCGGCGATCTCGGAGTTGAGCAGGGCGGCGGCGTACTGGCGGGCGGTCTCGTAGATGCCGTCACGTGTCTCCGGCGGCCCTTCGACAGTGCCCTTGAGCTGAGCGGCGACGGCGGCGAAGTCGTGGTCGCGGAGGATGTCGAGCGGAGCGCGGTCGGCGGGGAAGGCGAGCCACTGCATGATGTCGGTGATCGGCCGCTCGTCGAGGGCCGCGGCCAGGAGCAGCTGGGACAGGATGTTGCTGCCGGCCCTGGACCAGAAGTCGCCCTGTTGGGAGGCGTCCACCGAGGCTGCGAGGAAGTGTCCGGCGAGCCGGTTCGCCCCGTCCAGGGTGGTGGCGCTGGCGAGGGGGTTCCACCACATCTCGCGGGCAGCGTGGGCGATCTGCTGCGGGTCCATGGTCCACACCGTCCCCGCCGCCGCCCGGGCCTCGTAAGCGGTGGTGAAAGCGTCTCCGGCGGCCTTGTTCGAGGTGAGGAGGACCGGGCCGGGGGCGCTGAGCATGGAGGGGATGGCGAGTGAGGTGGTCTTGCCGGACCGGGGGGCCATGATCGCCACGGCGACGTCCTCGAAACCCATCCGCACCTCGTGACGGCTGCCTTGAAGGTTACCGAGGAGGATGCCGGTGTCCTTGGCGGCGATGTGCTTGGCGTCCTTCAGGCTCGGACGCAGTGAGCGGGCCTTGTCGGTGATCGCCTTGGCCATCAGCGGCTCGATGTCCCGGGCCTTGGCCATGGCGGTGACCTTCCTCCGGCCGCCGCCTCGGTTCTTGTACCGGACCCATAGGAGGACCGCTGCTGTTCCAAGGGCCAGGAACAGGAGTACGGGGACGATGCGGGTCCCGATAAGCAGGGCCGATTTCCCCGCGTGGGGCCAGACCTGCTCGGGGTGAAGCAGGGAGGCGGTCGGCTGGTAGGGGGCCCAGGCGGTGCTGGTGAGGTAGGCGGTGATGTTGCCGCAGAGCCAGGCGAGGTGGGCCAGGGGAACGACTATGGCGAGGACGCCGAGCAGGAGGCGCAGGACGAGGTCGTATCCGTCGGTGTTGCTGTTGGAGGAGGAAGGGGGCAAGGGGCACGTGCTTCCGGGCGGGGACGGGGGTTCAGCGGCTGCGGCGCTTCTTGGCCGGCGGTTGTCGCGAGGGGGCCGGACTCATCGGCGGGGCGGCCTGCCGGGCGGCGAGGGAGTGGACGCGTTCTTCCAGCGCCCCGGCGAGGAGTTCGGCGCGTACGTCCGTGGTCTGGCGGGTGACGATGTTCGGGTTACGGGTTGGGAGGCTGCCCCCGCTGTCGACGCGAAGCACGGGCTTCGGATCGGCAAGCGCAGCGGTGAACGCGGTGACCAGTCGGGCGGGGATGTGCTCACCGAAGCGGGCCTGCCATACCGGCCGGTCCGGGCCGAGGGCGGCGGTGACGAACCAGGCGCCCGGTTCTTCCGCGCTGCCTAGCCGCTGGAGGCACGCGGTGCTGTCGGGTGACGCGAGGCCGTTGCCTGCGGAGGTGGGCGACCAGCCGGTCTGTCGAAGGGGCTCGTACGGATCGAAGGGAGCGTCAGTCGGCGGGGCCGGGTCGGTGAGGGCGTCGGTGGCGGCGGCAATGAGTTCGACCGGTGTGCGGGCGCCGAAGCTCGCGTACCAGGCGGATTGTTCCGTTTCCCCCGCGTGGCTCAAGGTCCACCACTGGCCTGCGGGGTCGGGCCACAGATGCAGGAGAGCCTTGTGGTCAGGGCTGGAAAGCAGGACCTGCGGCACCAGGGGATCGTCGCCGTGGCTCCAGCCGCATGCCCTGTGGAGGGGCACGGTGACCCAGGCTGGGTCGCCACCCCCGGCGAGATGGCGGGGGGTGATGAAATCGACTTCGACGGTCTCGAGGATCGGGGACACGTTCACCGCCGCACGGGGGTTCGCCGGCCAGGTGCGGGAACCGTGGTCGGAGGCGGAGCCAGGGGCGAAGAAGTGTGCCGGGCGGCGGAGTTGATCTCGCGCAGGGTCTGGCCGTGATTGGCCCAGTCGTCGAGGTAACTCCACGATTCGGCGTGGTGCTCGGCGAGTGCGTCATCGAAGACCGGGGTTCCGGGCTGGGCGTTGGCGGGGAGGCTGTCGCGGGTTTCCAGCCACCGCTCGTGCAGCTCGTCGAGCCGGTCGAGTGCGGTCTGGAGCACGCCCAGTTGGTAGACCCAGCGGTTTTGCACCGCGGTGGGGGGGAGGTATCCGAGCTGCACTTCGGCCGTGGCCAGCAGGTGGCGGGCGCCAGTGCGGATGTCCTCGAACGCTTCGGCGGTGTCGGCGTCGCGCCGGCTGGCGCGCATTCCGTAGGCGTGGTCGTCGTGGGGCCAGCCGTCGAGGTCGGTGTGTTCGTCGGAGTAGACGTCCCACGCGTCGAGGATCTTCTTGCTGTCGCTCAGGTAGCGGTCGAGGTGACGGAGGAGCTTGCGGTGTGCGGTGTGGTCGGCGGAGATGGTGAGGGTCCTGTCGGGATCAGCGGCGAACGGCCGGGCGAACGGCACGGGCCGTGGCCGGAGTTACTGCGGGCTGGGCCCGTTGCTGGCGGCGGGCGGTGCGGGCCTGTACTCGGATGGCGTCGAGCCGGGTGCTGTGGGCTGCCACGACGTCCTCGGGAGTGAGCCGGCTCAGGCTCTGTTCGGCGCTGTAGTGGGCGGTCCGGTCGTACATGGCGCGCTGGAGCGGGGCGGGGTCGGCGAGTGCCGCGGCGAAGGCACCGACGAGGTGTTCGGGCATGGACTCGTCTATGAAGGCGTGCCAGATCCGGGGGCCCATCGGCGTCTCGAATCCCGGCTGGCAGGTCTCCACCCGCCAGGACGACCGCCATACGCCTTCGTCCGTCGGCCGATGTACGTGGCACATCCCGTCGGGGGAATGGACTGTGGTCGCAGATTCGAGAATCCACCCCGCCGACTCCAGAACCTGGAACGGATCGACGTGCTCCGTGGGCGTCGGGGCGATGAGGGCGTCGGTGAGACGGCCCAGGATTTCGGCAGGGACGAGTTCGCCGAACTCCGCGTACCAGCCCCGCTCGGTGCGGATGGGTTCGGCCTGCAGCCGCCACCACGCGGAGGTGGCGGACTGCGGGTCGAACTGCATGCTGTAGCGCTGATCCGGGCTGCGCAGCACGATCTCGGGGCTGAGCGGGTCGGATGTGCAGGTCCATCCGGCGGCGGCGAGGCCATGGGTGACGTGGCGGGCATCCCCAGAGCCGGCCAGGTGACGCGGACTGGTGTCGAACGGAAGCTGGGTGGCGTGCCTGTGCGCGAAGGCGGCGAGCTGCCGCTCGCTCACCGGCACCAGCTGCACCCCTGCTCGCTGTCGTACGCCTCGTTCAGGGAGCGCAGATCATCGACGATGTAGTGGAGGGTGTGCTGGTCGGACTGCTGCAAGGCGGCGGTCCGCAGCTCTGCCACGAGGAGGGCGGTCTCGGCGGTGCGCGAGTCGTCGAGATGGCTCTGTACCGCGCGGGCCAGGGCGCGCAGGACGTCGGCGAGCTGGACGGGGACGCCGGTGTACTCGTCGAGAAGCGGCTCGACGAGCGCGAGGGCTTCCTCGGGGTCGGGATCATCGCGCAGGAAGTCGGTAAGGTCGGCGAGCGTTTCGGTCAGGGTGCGGATGGTGTCCGGGGTGGGTGCGGGCATCGGGCTCCTTCGAACGGGGAGGCGGGTCAGCGGCGGGTCCGGGAGCCGCCGGCCGGTGCGTACGGGCGGGTGTCGGTGCGGGGCCGGGTGCTTTGCACGCTGTTGCGGGCCCAGGTGGCGGCGCGGGCTGCCGTGACGCGGGCCTGCTGCCACGCGCTGAGCTGGGAGGGCTTGACGGAGACCGACCAGGTACGGATCTGCGCGCTCATGGGGACGCGTCCGCGCGGGCGCATCACGGGATCGGGCCCGGCGAGTTCGGCCGAGAAGGCTTGCACCAGGTGCATCGGTGTGTTCGGCGTGAAGGTGGCAGTCCAGCCGTTGCCTTGCTGGTCCTTGGCTCCGGTCCACCACATTGCCGAGCCGTCGGGGCTGTGGTGGTACTGCATCCATGCGGTGCCGTCGGGGCTGGTGGCCATGTAGAGCTCGCCTTGGAAACCCATGTCCCACTCGTGCTCCTTCAAAGGCGCCCAGACGTTGGGGGCGTGGGCGGAGCGGGGATGGGTGAGCGCGTCGGTCAGACCGGCGACGATCTCCACCGGCGTCTGCCGGCCCAGGTGAGCCGCCCACTCCCCGTTCGCCCCGTCCGCCCTGCCGTGGATGGTCCACCCGCCGGGCAGGACGTAGGGGTCGTAGGCGACACGAAGGGTGCGGTCCGGGCTCTCCATGTGCAGAGGACCGCCTGTCTTGGACTTGTCCCGCCATCCTGAGGCGCGCAGGAACTCTGAGACGTGCCGGATGTCCCCGCCGCCGGCCAGGGCCCGGGGCTGGACCAGGTAATGCTGCTCGGCCTGCTCTCCCGGACCCCAGCCGGACCACTGCTTCCTCTTCTTCACCGGCGCCGCCGGACCACGAGCGGTGCGGGGGGTGGAGGCTTTGCCGCAGTAGTGGAGGGCTGGGTGCCGACCTGCCGCAAGGTGGCTTGGTGTTCGTCCAGGTCGAGGCTGATGTCGTGCAGTTCGTTCGAGGCGCGGCCCAGAGCGAGCCACACCTCCGGGGGTAGGAGGCCGAGTTCGGCCTGGTTCTTGGCGAACACACTGCCGGTGGTGACGAGGTGGGTGATGCCGCCGAGCACTCCGGCGTCCGGGTCGAGTATGCGGGCGATGACCTGCGCGGCCTGGGGCGGGGGAAGCTGGGAAAGGTGGTCGGCGAGCTGGCCGAGCCGGCGGGTGATGTCGTCGGCCAGTTCGACCGGGCAGGGGGCGGGGTGGGACATGCTCCTCCGGGTCGGTGGACGGTCAGTGGTAGTGGCGCTGTCCGACGCGCTGCCTCTCGGAAAGGACGGCCTCAGGGCGAGCGCCGGCCAGGGGAGAGGCGCGGTCGGAGCTAGCCAGAATGCAGGCGCGCAGGTAGCGGCGGAACAGAGCGGTTGCGAGGCGGGGCTTGAGCCGGTGGCTGATGGGCGGGGGCGTGCGGGCTACAGGTTTCTCCGGGAATCGAGCGGGGCGACGTGGCCCCGGAGCGTGCCGGCGCCACCAGGTTTTACGGGGTGCGCGACGGGCCGGTGCGAGGTGGAGCTGGCGCTGGCTGGTACCGGGCTCAACGACGGCGGGAGGCCGGGGGTCGGGTGGGACTCGGCGGTGTGGAGGCCGCCGTCTGCTTCATCGCCCTCGGGCCGCCGGCACGCGGGTACCTGCCGGCACCGGCGGCACGGCGGCCGGAGCGGACGTGGGTGCGGCCCGGCCTGCGAGATGCTGAAGGGCGGTCCCGATACCGATCGCCTCCAGCTGCGGGCCGATCTCACGCAGGGCACGAGCCTGCGCCTGGGTATCGTCGCTGTTGAGGCGGTGGATGCCGCTTTGCGGGTCCTGAACGAAGCCGTTGGCGGTGAGGACCGCTGCGGCGCGGCCGTCGACAGGCGCGGTGGCGACGCTTCCGTCCGGCTGCCAGGTCAGGACGACCCGGTCAGCCTGGGAGTGCTGGATGCCACCCAGGGCGTTGTGCCGCACCTGGGCGAGCGCGGCGTCGTAGCGGGGGAGCAGGTCGCCGGCAACCTGCTCGGCGCTCAGGAACGGGTCGTCCGTCAAGGCGATGCCGTTGGGTTCGGGCACGGCGCGGTACGCCTCGTCGGGCAGGGCGCTGGGGGCGACTGCGGCGATGAGGAATCCGTCACGCTTGTCATGCCGGTCAAGGACGACGAGCTGGGCGCCGTCCGGGCGGCTTAGGACGGCGGCCTGCTGATGGGGGTGTTCGGCGAGAAAGTCGGCGACAAGGTCCAGGTCCCAGATCCGGTCGGCGAGGCTTCTCATCGCGTCGGCCGGGACGGGGGAGCTGATCCAGGTGTCGGGGAGTTCGCCGACGAGGACGTCGGCATAGGAGGCGAGGCGCTCGGAGGTGTCGTGGTCGTGCATGGTGTCCTTGGGCGAGGTGGGAGTCAGCGGCGCAGTCCGGCGGCCACCGGGGGCGGTGGGGCAGGTAGCGCGCGCCGGGGGCGGGCTGGCGCACACAGCGGAGCGCTCGGTTTCGGTGGCGGGGACCTCTCCGCTGCAGGTGTTGCGGCCCGGGGTGTGGTTCATGCCGGTCGGCGAGAACGTTGCGGGTGTCGGAGAGGTCGGTGCGGAAGACGCACAGGTGCCCGTCGGCGAGGTCGCGCACCCGCCCGCGCGATGTGGGGGTCGGCTGCCTGGCCGGAAGTTGGCGGTGACGGTGAGAATTTCATCCAACGCGGCGAGGAGGCCGTCGTGGGGTGGTGGTCAGCTCGGTCAGTGCCTCAGCTGTCGCGTTTGTAGTAGCGGCCTCCCGAAGGCGCTCGACGAGGGGCAATGAGACGTTTGTCCTACGGTGATCGGTGGGCGCTGCGCGGGGGTGAGGGTGGCACGGCGGCGATCCGGGCCTGGGCCATCTGAGCGGCCGTGGTGTGCAGGTCCTGCTGGAGGGCGAGCAGGCGGCGGGCGAGCAGCTCCAGGCGGTGAGCGGTGTCGACGGCTTCGGACTGGCGGGCGAACCGGTGCGCGGTGTGCTCGATGAGTCCGCGGACTGCGGCCAGCGGACCGACCTGTTCGTCGGCGAGCTGGGTGAGGACGCTCGCGAGCTGGGCCGAAGCCGTCGGCGCCATCCGGAGGGCAGGCCGCGTTGTGGGCCCGGTGCGTACTGGGGAGATCAGGTGGAGGTCCTGTTCGATGCGGCGGGCTTCGTCCGCGAGGCACCGAAGGACGTCGGTGGGCGGAGCGTGCCACGCGCCGTCGAGGTGGATCAGGTTGGCGATCAGGTCGAGGCGCCCGGGCCGGGCCTGGACGGCGATCCACGCGCAGCCGCTTTCCTTGCCGGGGATCTCGATGCCGGCGGTCCGCGCGAGCCGGTGCGCGACTTCGGCCCACTCCAGCCCGGTCAGATCCCGGTCATCCGGGTGCAGACGGACATCGAGATGGAGAATCGCCGCCCGGTCGTCACCGGGGCTGGCGGCGAACGGATGCTCCAACAGGGCCTCTTCGACGTGATCGGCCCACTGCAGCGACGTCCAGGTCCTCTGCTCGTCATCCGCGATGAAGCGGTTCATACCGGGCCAGCGAGCGACGATCGTGTACTCCGGCAGACTCTGGTCTGGTGACAGGGGACGCGCCAGCGCTTCTTCGAGCGGGTCGTGCGGAGTGCGGGAGCGCCCGTGCAGGCGGGGGATCACCGGCCGCTCCGGACGTCGGCGATGTGGACGAGGTGCCCGAGGGCGGTGGTGGTGTACCAGCCGCAGTTGATCAGATCGTTGCGGCCGGCGAACCGCGCGAGGAGCGCGTCTTCCATGGCCCGGAGGTAGATCAGGCAGTCCGGGCAGCGGCGTGAGAGGTGCACGAGGTAGCGGGGGTGGGCAGTGACGTAGGACTGGGTGCCGCCGGTCGCATCATGCAGTCGCCATCCGTCCTCGTCGGTAGGGGTATGCCAGGACGGAGCGACGACGCGCATCGAATCTCCCCACAGTTCACCTGCGGCGACCCCTTTGAGAACGACGACGGTGTCGCCGGCCTGGAAATGCCGATGTGTGATATCTCGGTCGGGGGTGAGCGGGTCGGGTGTCGGCGCGAAGGCCGAGGTGGGCGGGGGCTGGAACATGCGGTTCCTTCCACGCAATCGGTGGCGGGGTGGGAGGAACAATGGTCCGGAGGAACGCCGGTTTGGCTAACCGGCGTTTCCCGGCTATGTTCCCTGCGATCAGCGGAAGGGGTTCTCCGTCCCGCGGTCCGTCTCGGCAGCTGCGTCGAGGAGTTCGGGCACGTCGGTGCCCTCGGCGTCGCGCTGGTCGATCCACCACCCGGCCCGGGTGATCGAGCGGGCCTTTTCCTCCAGCTCCGCCCAATCCGCCTCGTCCCAACTCCCCTCCACGACCAGCACGGTGTGTGCGAGCGTCATCAGCTGGTGGCGGGACCGCTCGCCCCAAGCCAGAGCCCGCTCCGAACCCTCCAGCGGCGGCATGTCGAACTTCTCGGCCCACTCGGCGGCGGCATGCTGCTCCTCGGAGCGCTTGGTGGCGAGCCACTTCTCCTTGGACTCGGTGTCGCTGTCGCGCGACGCCTTCCAACATTCGGTGCAATTCCTGCCCGCGAGCCATCGGGCGAAGCCGGCGCGGCGGTCGGCGGGACGGTCGGACAGATCATGGACGATCGAATCACCGCACAGGTGCTCGACGGTCCATTCCGTGCGGACTCCCGGGTAATTCTGTTTCACGGGCGTTGCGTTCGAGGTCGCGCGGTTGTTCTGCGGCTTCAAATCGAGAGCCTCTCTGTTGGGGTGTGGTGTGGGGCCCACGTCGTCTCAGCGTGTCCTGCGGATGGCGTCGGTGGCCGCCGTGGCGATGGCGGTGGGAGCGCTGGAGGGCCGGGGCAGGTGCAGCAAGGTGGTCCCCGGCAAGTGGCGGGACTCTGCGGTGAGGGTGAGCTGGAGTACGGCGCAGCCAGCGGTCGTGAGCTGCTTGACGCGGGTGACGGCTTGAGCGGTTTCGTCGCTGACGTATCGGGCGTCGGTGACGATCACGAGGAGGCGGCCAGCGCCGGGGCGGCTGAGTTCGAGGCCGTGGTCGAGTGCGTCGATGGCGTCGCCGAGGTTGTGGTGGCCGCCAGTGGCATCGAACGTCGTCACGTGTTTTGGTGCGCGGTGGGTGGGCCGGGTCAGTGCGGTCAGGTGCTGGTCGTAGGCGATGGTGGCCGTACGGGAGTCGGGGTCAGTCAGGGCCGCTGCGCGTGCCACGATCCAGGCAGCGGACGCGACGGGCGCGCAGGCGGCACGCATGGAGCCGGAGACGTCGACGGCGATACCCACACGCAGCGGTGGGGTGGGGGAGTTCCGGCGGCGGGTGTGGGTGAACGGCTCTGCCGTGGGCCTCGCCCCGGCGGCGCGCTGCGCGTCGCGGGCGAGGGCGGCGCGCATGTTGAGGCGGCCGGGCGGTGTGGGGCTGGTGGTCCGTTCCTCAATTCGCTCGCGGTAGGCGGCGGCGCGCAGGGCGCGGCTCAGACGCGCGGCGGCACTCTGCTCGGCGGCGGTGGGCCTGCGGGTGCCGGTGACCGGATTGCTGCGGGGCGCCGGTGTGCCGTCGGGGGTGACGGTGGTGCCGCGGGTGTTGAAGACCGACTTGGCGGTGGCGGCGGCTTTGCGTCGCTGGCCGACCCGCTGGGCGCGGTCCTGCGCCTGCGCCTTGGACTGCGCGGCCATGGCGTTGGTCGCTGCGGCCTGTGCCGCGAGGTCGGCGGCGTCGGTGGCGGCCGTGCTGTCCATGACGACTCCCACGGCGCCGGACAGCAAGTCGGTGAGGTTCTCCGGCACGGGCAGGTCGGGTGCCGCGGTGTCCAGGGCGTCACACCACTTCTGGCCGTGCACGAGCATCGTCGTGGCGTCGTGGTCAGCGCACTGCTGGGCTGCGGTCCAGATGCGGGTGAGAGTGGCCAGCAGGTTTGCACCGAGCACCTTTTCGCACAGAACGGCGACGGCCTGGGTCTCACCGGCGTCCAGGATGCCGACGTCACGGCGGCCGAGGATCAGGGCCGCCGCGCCGGCGGCCTGCTCGATGCCCTGGAGGGTGGGGTGGGCGATGTCGGGCATGACCAGGGTTCGGGCACTGGTGCGCAGGTACCGGCGGTCCGTGGGCCGCGTGATCAGGTGCGCGCCTTCGACACGGCTCTCCTCCAGCAGGAGCGCGGCCTCGACGGCACGGGGGTCTGCTCCAGCAGGCTGCGTCCAGACGGAGTGAGCCGCGTGCGCGGCCTCGTGGACGAACACGCCCCAGGCGGCGGGATAGCGCTCCTCGTCGCCCACGATCCGCGGATGGATCTCCTGGGGCTTCAGTGGCGCAAACAAACGGGCGTCGAACTCGACCTCGCCCAGCGTGGGGAAGTAGGCGGCCGGTGCGCCGCTGCGCGTGCCGGGGCGGCAGGTGACGAGGAGGTCCTGGCGGCCGGATAGGGCGACCAGCCGGTCGCCGAGTTCGGCTCCCACGCGCAGCCATGCGTCTGGGGAGGTGCGGGGTTGTGCGGGCGGGGCGCCGTCGTCGTCCCAGCGTGCGAGGTCGGCGTCGTCGTCCGGCGTGATGGCGGGCGACTGGACGTGGTGGTGGGCGCTCATCGCGAGCGGCCCCGGGGTGCGGAGCCGACGCTGCCCGGCGGCTGCCGGGCGGCTGAGGAGGGGAGCTGCTTGCCGAGGGTGAGGGGGGCGATCTTCTTGATGCCGACGGCCTTGGTGACGGCGTCTGCGACGGCGTCGCGATCCTCCATAGGAGCGATGCCGACGAGGTTCGCGAGCGCGGCTTTGGTGCCGAGGACGGCCTCGGTCTTCTGGTAGCTGAGCAGCTCTCGCAGTTGAGGGGCCCAGCCCAGCTCGCCGAGTTCGACCTGGTGGGCGAGGTGTCGGGCGACCCGTACCACCCGGGCATCGATCCTCAAGGCCAGGGCGAGGTCGTAGTCCGTGCCGATCTGGATCTGCACGCTGAACCGGCTTGCGAGGGCCTCCGTCAACACCGCCCCGTGGACGCCGGGGTTGTGGCCCGCCACCACGTAGAAGCCAGGCTCGGCCTTGATGGTCTCGCCCTTGTGCGCCTTGACCTGGATCTGCCGGCGCCCGTCCATCGCGGGATACAGCGCCGCCAACACCTTCGGTGAGATCAAGGTGGCATCGTCGATCAACAGGGCGCGGCCCTCGGTCATCGCGGTGACCAGCGGACCGTACTGGAACACGTAGCCTCCGCCGTCGGCCTGCGTCCAATCGCCGATCAAGTCGCCGACCTGGGTGTCGCCGTCACCGGCGACAGTGAGCAGGTCCGGGAACGCCGCCTCGACCAGACTCGTCTTGCCGGTGCCGGGAGGGCCGTAGAGCAGCACCGGTACGTCGGCATCGCGCAGGCGGTTCAGCGCCTCGACGTCGGGCAGATCGGCCAGTTCCCGGGGGTGGTAGAGCTGGCCGCCCGCGCGGCGGATCGGGCCGGTCTGCCTGGGGATGGCTGCGGCGGGAGTGGCCGTGCGGGCCGTGGCCGCTTGGGCGCGGGGAGCGTGGGTGCCCGGTGGGCTGATCACAGCGGTCTGCGCGGCTGCGGCGGTTTTCGCGTTCGCGCGGAACTCCGGTTGTCCGGTGCCGCTTTGGTCGGCTTCGCCACGTCGTACCAGGGTGAGGGCGGCGTTGCGGACGGCGCCGTGGGAGTGGCCCAGCTGCCTGGCCATGTCCCCGATGGTGAGCCTGTCCGTCGGTCGGTCGGCCAGTAGCCGGGCCACCTTGGCCCGCAGTTCGCCGCCCTTGGTGCGCGCTGGACTGGTGGGCGTAACGGGTGTGGTCAAACGAGCCTCCTTGAACGGGTGCGGGTGCGGGCGGGTTGGCGATGCGCTGGAGAGGCTGGCCGCTTCCGGAGCGAAGCACGGGCTGTGGCGACATCGGCGACCGGGCCAGCTGAGGGATTGCCGGCAGCGTTCACCGGTCGGCCGATGGCTTGGTGCAGGTGCACGGGATGGTCGGCGACGGGCAGTGTGCTGGCTGCCGAGCGGGCCCGTATGTCCGTTGCGTACCGGGTTCCGTCGTTCGGCAGGCGCAGTCGGGCGTCTCTTCGAAGCCGTCCTGGAGCAGGATCCGCCGGGCGGCGGCGTTGTAGCCGGTGGTGGTGATCTCGCCGGTGATGGTGTGCCGGATCGTCAGGAACGGCTCTGCTGGTGTGTCGGGCAAGGCGGATCTCCTATCGCTGGTGGCGGGAACGGGGAGGGTCGCGGGCTGCTTGTCGGCTTCCGTGGCGGTACGAGTCGGCGGCGTGCGGCGAGTAGGACGGCGAGCGCGACGGCGGCGCCGGCGGCGGGGAGCACGGCGCTCGCTAGGGGCTGCTCGGCGAGGCGTCCGGACAGGGCGGTGCCGGCGGACTGCCCGACGCCGATCGAGAGGATCAGCCAGGCGTACGCCTCGCTGGTGCGGGCCACGGGTGCGAGGGTGTCGGTGGTGACGTAGGCGCAGGCGACGACGACGGTCAGGAAGGCTCCGGGCACCACGACCGCGGCGGTGGCCGCGTACGGGCCGGGGAGGAACAGGAGTGGCACCCACCCGGCCACGAACGCACCGGCGGCGGTGATCAGCCGGCTGGTGGTGGTGCTGTTCCAGTGCCGGCGGCCGTAGAGGAGGCCGCCCAGGAAGCTGCCGGTGGAGAACGTGGCGGGCAGGGTCCCGGAGAGCATCTCCTGGTGGTGTTGCTCGGCCATGGAGACCGCCCAGATGTTCATGGCGCCGATCGCGAAGCCGATGCCGATCAGAGAAGCGAAGAGCAGTACCAGTGCGGGACTGGCCAGTCGCGGTGTCTTGCGTGCTGGTCCCTGAGTGGGCGGGGCCGGACGCCAGCGTCGTGACGGTGGGGCGAGCGCTACCGCGGCGGTACCGGCCATGCCGAGTACAGCGGTGACCGCGAGTGCGGTGGTGGGGCTGTGCGTGGCGGCGAGTGCTGCCACGAGCAGGGGGCCAATGATGTAGAGCAGCCCCTGCGTGCCGGTGTCGAGGGCGAGGGCCGCGTGGCGGAGTCGGGGGTCGGGCAGGACGCTGGGCCACAGGGCCCGCAGTCCGGCCTCCAGGGGCGGTGTGCTCAGGCCGCCGGCTATGACGATGGCCGTGGCCAGGCCCGCTCCGCCGTACGGGCCGGCCAGTGGCAGGGCCACCAGGAGCGCGGAGTTGATCAGGGCGGCCGGCAGATGCACCGCTGTCTGGCCGTGGCGGTCCATGAGGCGTCCCTTGACCGGCTGGGCCAGCGCGGAGGACAGCCCGTACAGGGCGCTGAGCATTCCGCCGAAGGCGATGACGTGGCCGCTTGCGGTGGCCCACAGGACGATGGCGACCGGTGCCATGCCGTTGGGGAGCCGACCGGTGAGGGTGCCTGCGAGGAGACGGGTGACGTACGGGCTGCCCAGCACCGCGCCGTAGGTGGGGCGCGATGCCGGGGCGGGGGAAGCGGTCAGAGACAACGCGGGGCTTTCTCGGTGGTCAGCGGTGGTGGCTGCTTGTGCTGGCGCGCGGTGGTGGTGCGGGTGGGGTGGTGTCCACGGCCGGGCGCGGGCGCATGCGCAGGACGGGGGTGCGGTGTGGGGGCAGGACGGCGACGGTCGCGCCAAGGTCCTCGGCGGCGTCTTCGACTTCGCGGGCGAGGAACTCGACCTGCCGGCCGAGCGCGGACAGGCGGGCGGCGATCTGGCGTCCGTGCACGGTCTGCAGCGCGCTGGCGAACTGGCTGCTGGTCTCCAGGAGTTCCTGCAGGCGGACCGTGGGGCCGGCGTCGTAGCCGCGCTGGACGGCGCTCAGAAGCGCGTTGGATGCGTCACCGGCACTGTGGCCTTCGAGGACGTCGCGGATGAGTTCCTGCAGGGACACCTCCGGGACCGGCACGGGGCGGTTGAACCGGGAGATGTCCGGGCGCAGCACGCCGGGCGGGACCGCGGGGGGCAGGGCCTTGCCCGCCTCCCACTCGTGGGCGTGGTGCCCGATCACCTTCCAGCCTGGTGCGCCCGGGTCGCCGTGGAGCGCGACCACCGTCGAGTCGTTGTCCTCGACGAGGTACGCGAGCGTGATGGGCTGGCCGTCGGCGGCGTACCAGGACTCGATCAGGTCCAGTTCGCCGCGCTCCTGCGCGGCCTGGGCCTTCTCGGTCCACGCCTGCTGTTCCTCCATCGTCAGCGAGGGTCGGTGACGAGGGGCGCCGTGTTGGTCGGCGAGGTTGCTGGCGATGGAGCCGTGGTCGGCCCACGCGGTCAGGTGGGGCCACAGCGCCGCGCGCCGAGAACGCTCGGCCGAGGGGCCGGTGACCGGCCGGTCGAGGGCGGGGCGGATCTCGGCGGTGGTGGCGGACAGGCCGTCCAGGACGGTCCGCCACCCGGCCAGGTGTCGTGCGGGCGGCAGTTCGTCGAGCGCGCGGCGGGCGGCGTCCAGGAGGTCCTCGGCGTGCGGGGCGAGGTGGGTGGCGTACGCCTCGACCGCCGCTTTGTCGCGGTGGGCTCGTGCGGCTGCCGCTGCTCTTGCGTGGACGGTGCGGCCGAAGCGGTCGCGGGTGGTGTCGAGCGCGACCTCGTACTCGTGGTCGATGACCGCCATCCGCAGCCGGAAGGTGCGGGCGCTTTCGATGATGTCCTTCGCCACCGTTGGGGAGCCGTCCGGAAGGGGGCTTGGCTCTGTCATCGGGACCGCCCCGTTTCAGCGGTCAGGTGAGCGGTCGGTGCGTAGGTGGGCTTCGGCGGGATCGGCCGGGCAGAGGGAGGCGAGGTGGTGGGCGCGGTGGCGCGCTGGGTGGTCCGGCCGGCGGCAGCTTGTGCGAGGCGGCTGCGGCGCCCTTGGAGGCCGTTGGGCCGTGCCGGGCGCGCAGCTGTGGCGGACTGCATGGGGTCCAAGCGGATGTTGGCCCGCACGGTGTAGCCGTGGCTGCGCAGGTCGAGGACGGCCTGGCGGGTGCGGCGGGCTCCGTCCCGCTCGGGCTCGCTCAGCCGGTAGAGCCCCGGCTCGTCGGGGACGGGCTCGAACTGCTCGCGCTCAAGGAACCAGTGGGCGAGGTGTGCGGGCATCGAGGCGGTAGAGGAGGCGACGAAGCCGTGCTTGGGGTGGGTGCCGAAGGCGAAGTGGGATCCGGGGTGCAAGGGGGAGTGCTTCTCCTGACGTGGTTAGGGCGGGGTGGCCAGTGGCCGTGTCGAGGGCGGAGGCATCCAGCGAGGTGGCGTCGCTGTAGCGGCCAGAGGCGGCTATGCCCTGCCAGGTCTCGTACTCGCCTTAAATCTCGTCAAGGGCGGCGGCGATGGCTGCGGCCCGGCGGACGTGGACGGCCTGGCCGTAGGCGGGCGTACCGGTTGGTTAGAGCCTGCGCCGCATGGAGTAGATCTCCACCCGGCGCTGATGTGATCTCCAAAATCGACCAGTGCTGCTCGTTGCCTCACTCGCTCCGGTGTTCAACGCAGTAGGGGTTTCGGTGAGCGTCGCGCACGTTGTCGACCGGGGCTGCCCGCGTGGATGATCTGCGCCTCAGCCTTGGGCGAAGTTCCCGCTCTCGCGCACCAGGGCACGCAGGCTGCGTCCGTATGCCCACGCGTGCTCGCGAGCCGCTGCCTCCAACTGGTCGTGTCCGACCTGGGCGGTCATCTGACCGCCCCACTTGCGGTACCGGTACACGGGAACCGGAAGCAGGATTCCGGCAGCGAGTGCGGTCACGCCGAGGGCCGCGCAGTAATCCTCCCCTTGGACGAGGCCGCCCATGGGTGCGGCGCGCACGAGGTCGGTACGGGCGAGGATCGTGGTCGGCCCAATGGGGATGGTGTCCGCCGGTGATGTCCAGTACGTCCATACCTCGCCGGCCTCGTGCCGACCGGGCGGAGTGGGGCAGCGCCACAGGGTGGTCGAGCCGTCGGAGTGCTGGTCCTCGCTCCACCCGGCGCACCAGCCGACGCCGGTCGATTCCAGGGTGTTCAGCCGGAGGGACATCGCGTCGTCGGTGAACTCATCGTCGTCGTCCGCCCAGTTCACGAATTCGGTGCGAACTTGGGTGAGGGCGAGGTTGCGGGCGCAAGCGGCGCCGACCGGTCGCGGCAGCGGCAGCGTGCGGACGCGGGAGTCGTGCGCGAGCGGCGCGGGCAGGCGGTCGGGGGTGGCGCCGTCGAGCGCGATCACAGCCTCCCACGGCACGGACTGCCGGGTGAGGCTGGCGTGCATGGCGCTGAGGAACTCGAGCCGTTCCTCGCGCAGGCGACTGGCGATGACGACGGTGATCAAGGGCTTGGTGTGTGAGGGCAGGTCAGGCTCCGGGAAGCGTGGAGGTGGTGGCTGGGCCGTCCGTCGAACTGGACGTGGATGCCGCTGTATCCGGCACCGGTGGTGGGGCGGCGATGAAGGAATGGGTGGACGGGGGGTCACGCGATCAGGGCCTCGGGAGACCGCCGTTGCAGGTAGTTACCGGCGGGGCGCGGTGCCGGGGGACGGAGGGGCCGGCGGCAGGCCCGTAGCGGTAGTTCCCCGCTGGTGGTCGGTCGGTGTCGTTGGGGTGGGGGCCGGGTCGTAGGTGGCCCGCAGCCTCTGCATGCCGGCCTCGTCGGCGAGGGCCAGGACCGACACGGCCCGGCTGGCCGCCGTCATTAGAAGGTTTGAGATTGACTCCTTGGCCGCATCGCGGCTCTCCCGATTCCAGCGGGCCGCCGCGACGAGGTAGTCGCTCAGAGCCTGCAGCGCGGGTTCGGCGGCGTCCAGTACGTGGTCAGTGACCGCGTCGATTTCCGCCGGAGTCTGGGCTGAGGCGAGGGCGTCCAGGTACGGAGTGGAGTCGAGGCCGGGCCAGGGCTGATCGGGTAGGGGGTGCGCGGCAAGGAAGGGCTGCGCGTCGCGGCGTGCCCACCGCTTCAGGTCGCTGGGAGTGGCGACGCAGTGCCGGGCGGCGTGGATCTGGTCGGCGTCGCGGCCGACGTTGTCGTACAGGTCGAAGTCTGGGTCGCGCGGGGTGATGCGGGTCCTTCGAGGCCGGTGCGGGCTACAGGTCGTCAAGGTCGTCGGTATCGGAGAAGCTGTCGTCGAGGGTGTCCTGCTGGTAGTGGAAGACCGCTTCCTCCAGCGGGTGGAGGTTGGAGATTCCGGGGTGGGAGCGGAAGGCGTCGGTGCGCTCGTGGATGTACTGCTGGGTGTCCGCGGCGGCGGTGATGGTGCGGACGGTGTTCCGGGAGGAGATCAGGCCCCACTGCGTCATGTCCGTTGGGGTGGTGTGCTTCATCCACACCCAGATCCCGTTGCCGAGCTTGATGATGCTCTCGGGGTGGTACAGGCCGCCGGTCCTCTTGTTGCGGCGGGGGCTGCGGCGTTCCCCGAGGTCCCGCATCAGGCCCTGGGCGGCCTTCTTCAGGACGGCGCCCTCCAGGTCGGCGCGCTCGTGGATTCGGGCACACAGGTCGTCGAGGAAGTCGTCCTTGTGCATACGGCCGGCGTCGGTGGTGACGTGCTGGGCTGCTTCGAGGGCGAGCTGGCGCAGCTGGGGGTCGGAGGAATACTTCACGGGAGGTCGCGGTCCTTCCAGGCGGCGGCTACTTCGGCCAGGGCGGTGGTGGCGTGCTCGATCACTTCGCGGGTGACAGCTCGGCCGGGCGGTGCGAGTTCGGGGTCGTACTGTGCGAAGGTGCGGCTGCCGCGTATCTGGGCGAGGGCGGGGAGAATCTCGCAGAGCAGGTTGGTGGCGACCCTGCGCTGCCGCAGGTCTTCCTCCTGGCGAGCCTTGCGTTCCGCCCACGCGCCCTGGATGGTGAGTTCTCCCTCGGCGACCCTGTCGGCCAGTTGGGGGTCCTCGGAACGCAGGCGCGCGAGCTGGGCTTCCGACGATTCGGCCTGGGCCTTGTTTCTCTGCGCGACTGAGTACGCCTCGTTCAGGCCCATCGTGCCGTTGATGACGGCCTCGGCCAGGTCCGGTGCATGCCGCAGGACCATGTTGGCCTGTCCGATGCGTCCCACCGAGACGCCAGCTTGTTCACTCAGTGAACGGACGGACCGTTCACCGGGTGAACGCTGCTCGTGTTCACTGAATGAACGCGCCTTGGCTGTGATCATCGCGAGCTGGCCCTTGGTCACGTTCCGGCGCTGCCTGTTGGCCGAGAGTACGTACCGGCCGGTGTCGTCGCCTTCGTATGTGATGTAGGTCGGCTGAATGCCTGCGATCTCGCAGGCCCGCAGGCGGTTCTTTCCGTCCAGGATTCGGCCGGTGGTGTCGAGGACCACAGGATTGTCGAGGCCGTGCTCGCGGATGTCGTCCGCCAGGGACTGGAGCTCTTCCTCGTCGAGCAGGGGGAAGAGTGCGGTGGTCGGGTGTAGCTCGATGGTGTTCTCCGTGGTGGATCAGAGGTGAGGGCGAATCGGCACCCGGGTCAGTGGCGACGGCCACTGCCTGGGCAAGCCGCTCAAGAGCGTGGGCTCATTGGCGGACGAGGCGATGGCCAGCCGGTCGTCCCGCAAGGAAGGGGAGCGGCGGCGCCCGTAGTCGCCGCCGCGATGGCTGCAAACGGGAGTTCGTGCTTGGGGGCTATCCGCCTCGTCTTGCATGCCACGAGATACCGATGCGGCTGGAGCTGCCCACGAAGTGTGGGCTTGAGCAGCCGGTCAGCCTTGTGTCGCGCGCCTTGATTCGTGAACTCGGCGCATTTTCAATGCATGCGGGCGTCGGTGTCGAAGAGGGCCAGTTCGTGGCTGTGCAGGAGGTGCTGGACGATGAAGCTGCGTCCTGCGACCTTCCACAGGCCACGGCCGCGGTTGAGGTGGGCGATGGCGTCCATTTCGACGGAGGTCAGCCCGAGCAGGGAGGCCGCGGCGCGGAGCTGGTCGGTTTCCTGGCGGTAGATGATTCGGGTGCTGCAGTCGGCGAGGAGGCCCTCGGCCAAGGCCCGGCCTTGTGAGCCGGCGTCGCCGGCAGTGAGTAGGTCGGACAGCCGGTGGATCACCATGAGGTTGGCGATGCCGAGGCCGCGGGACAGCTTCCACTGGGCCTGCATCCGCTGGAGCAGACCCACGTGCCGCATCAGGCGCCATGCCTCGTCGTAGACGATCCAGCGCCGGCCGCCGCTGGGGTCGGAGAGGGCGGATTCCATCCAGGCGCTCGCACAGGTCATGGCGAGGACGAGGGCGGTGTCGTCTCCACTGCCGCCGAGGCGGGACAGGTCGATGGTGAGCATCGGCACGTTCGGGTCGAAGCTCACGGTGGAGGGGGCGTCGAACATGCCGGCCAGGTCACCGTGGATCAGGCGCCGCATGGCGTGGGCCAGGTCGCGTGCGGCGTCGCCGAGTTGGCCCGACATCATCCCGGCGGCCTCATCGAGAGTGTGAGGGGTGTTGAGGGTGGCGGCGATGTCACCGAGGAGCGGGGTGCGCTGCGTGTCGGCGGCGCGGGTGACGACGGCGTCGAGGGCGACATCCAGCGCGGTGTGCTCCATGGGCATCAGGTCCCGGCCCAGAACGGTCCGGGCCAGGGATCCGAGCAGGAGCAGGCGTCGCTTGCGGATCTCGCCGACCCAATCGGCCTCGGAGACGCCCTGTGGACGTGGCGCCGCGTCCAGAGGATTCAGGCGTCCCGGCAGCCCAGGGCCAAGGGCGACGGACCGGCCGCCGAGAGCCTCCGCCACCGGCGTCCACTCGCCCTTCGGGTCGCACGGCACGTAGACGCGGTATCCGAAGGCCACCGAACGCAGCGCGAAGGACTTGGCCAGGGCGCTCTTGCCCTGGCCGATCACTCCGGCGAGCAGGAGGTTGGGGTTGGTGAATCCCTCGACTTTGCCGTACAGCGCGAACGGATCGAAAACGAAGCTGGCTTCGGCGTGGACGTCACGGCCGATGTAGATGCCTTCGGCGCCGAGGCCGCCTTCGGCGAGGAAGGGGTACGCGCCTGCGGCTACAGCGGTGGTCATGCGGTGGGTGGGCAGTTTCAACCGGTGCTGGCGGGCGGAGGCGGGCCCAGGGCGTCCGCTCGACGGGTAGAGCGGTGCGGGTGGCTCGTGCTTGGCCGGTGTGGCGCCTGTCTGGTGGGCGCTGGCTTCGGCACGGGCCTTGGCGGTTGCTTCGGTGAGCTGGCGACGGGCTTCCTTGCGGCTGGCCCTGTCGGTCCCATGCGGGGTGAACAGGGGGCTGGCGGAGGCGCGGCGGGCGCGGCGGTCGGGCCGGTGGCTCATCGGGGGCGCTCGATTCTGCGGGTAGTGCTCATCGCACGCATGCCGTGGTGTGCGCGCGGAGGTCACTGGGGGTGGTCTTGCGCCGGGTGATGTGCCCGGCGGCGAGGTGGCGCTGGCAGATCGTGAGGACTGTTGGTCCCTCGGGAAGCTGTTCGGGGCGGCACTCGGTGGAGTTGGCAGTCGTGGTCGGTAGCTGGTGGAAGGCGGCGTGGGTTTCGGTGGCGGCCTGCCACAGCCGGGTCCGCGCGGTGGCCAGGTGGCGCCCGGCAGCGGGGTTCTGGGGCCGGGTGGTGTCTGCGAGCTGGTCCAGAAGCTGGTGCAGCGTGGTCAGGTGAGCGTGCAGCACGTCCAGGTGAACGCGGTTGGCAGCACGTTCCTGGGCGGGCAGGCTCCGGGCGTGGTGGCGGATGCCGGCGGTGGCGGCGCGCAGATAGGGCTGTGTTTCGTGCGCGGCACTGTTTTTCAAGAAGGTCCTTGCTGGGTCGGTGAGGTCAGCGGCGACGGGGGCCCGAGTCGGATGGATTCGGCGGAGCGGGTGCCTGCTGGTTGGGAAGGCAGGCCGGAGATGGGGCTGGGGCCGGCTGGGGCGGCTTGGCTAGCGCCGCTGCGAGCACCCCGTGCAGTTGGGCGAGGCTTGAGCGCCAGTGTGTGACGAGCTGTTCGCTTACCCATCCATAGGTCTGTGGAGGCCGGGTGAGGAGGGTGACGAGGGCCGCAGCCGCGAGTTCCCGCAGATCATGGGGGAGCGGAGGTAGAGGCTTGTGCGGGCCGTATTCGGGGTGGAGAGGCTTACCACCGGGACAGGACGAGGCGGTTACCGCTGCCGCTGCGACTGTTACTTCCCAGTTCTCAATCCTGCTGCTGTCAGGCTGGGAGAGGGCGTGGCGCAGGAGACCCTCGGGCATGTCTGACCGGTCGAGCAGCAAGGCGTAGTCGGCTGCCAGGTCGTTGTCGAAAGGGCCGGTGCCCCATGTGCCCATGGAGGACTCCTCAGTTATCAGGTCGTGCGGGCGAGGGGGAGGGCGGCGACGGTGAAGGCTTCGGGCTGCTGGTAGTTGAGACGGCGCAAGTCGACGCCGGCGGTGACGGCGGCGGTCTCGATCTGTGCGCAGGCAGCGTCGAGGAGAGCATTGTTCTCGGCCGTGACGGTGACGAGCCCGGTCAGGGCCACGTCCGCGTGCCCGGCGATCAGCTGGCGCTCTCGCGTCTTGACGTCGGCGTACTCGACGGAATCGCTTTCGGAATCGACTTGACCGCGTCGGGCGCGCTCGCTCGCATCGGCGATGATCGCAGCCTTCCTCCGTTGGACGTCCCGCAGTGCGGACTCGAGCCCCTGGGGTGCGTAGATGAGGGACAGGCTGCGCCGTACTCCGGCGGTGAACATGATCCCGTGCAGGAAGCCCGCTCCCATTTCGGTCCGCGGCCAGTTCTCCACCCAGTACGTCGCATGCCGGGCGCTGTCGGTGGCCAGACGGTCGTACTCCTCGACCTGGACGACAGGTCCCGCGGCGGCGGGTTCCGCTTCGGCGCGGCCGGTCTCGGACCACTGCTGGAGGGCGGCGAGAGCGGCCGGGTCGTAGGCGGTGCGGATAACCGCGGCGATCTCCCGGGCGCTCAGCCACCCGGTCACCATGAGACCGGCGTTCCGGGCTGCCTGGGCGAGGGACGCGGTCGTCTGCTCCATGACGGTGAATGCGCCTGGCAGGCCGCCGCCGGCCTGTGCGATCAGCCGTTTGGCGGCCTTCAGGTCAAGGGATATGGCGAGGTAGGTCTCGTGCGGTGCGGCGGCGGGGCTGGCTGAGGAGACCAGTTCGGAGTAGATCTGTCCGGCGACCGGGGTCTGGGGACGCCCGTTCTGGGTCCAGTGACGGGTCAGGGTGTCACCGCTGTCGGGGACGGTGCGTTCCAGCACTTGCACGGTGGCGATGTGGCCGGTGCGGGCGATGCCTGCCAGCGCTCGGCCCCAGCTGTTGACGTTGTGGTTCTGGGTGGCCGGGTCGAGGAGCGCGAAGGCGCGGGAGGCGACGCGTGCGATGGCGGTCAGGGTCTGCTGGTGCGGGTCGTACACGGCCGCAGCGCCATTGGCGGAGTCGCCGGGAGTAACCACCTTGAGGGAGGCTGCGGCGCCAGGTAGGTGTAGGACGCCTTCCTGCCGTGGGCGGGTGACGGGCCGGGCGAGCCAGAGCGTCTGGCCGGTATGGCGGCGGTGTGCGTAGCGGGTGACGATCGGCGCCCAGTCGATGAGGGAGCGGCCGTGCCGGCGGATGGCGATGAGGGCACCGGAGGCGGCCCACAGCGGGGTCAGGGTGACGGCGCCCAGCAGGCCCGTGGAGATCACCGTCATCAGCAGGAGCGCCAGCGTGCACGCGGCCAAGGTGAGCTGGGGGAGTGAGAGGCCGAGGAGGATGCCGCGGCGGCTCCGGTGCGGGAATTTCACGCTGATCGGAGCGGCGGAGAGATCAGTCAAGGGGCGGTTCCTGGAGGCGCGGGTGGAACCCGGGGACGGGGCGCGTGGTCCCGCCCCCGGGAGTCGGGCAGAGAATCAGAGACCGGCCGCCGGTGGTGTGGCCGACCCGCTGGACGTGACGCTCTGGGAGCCGGAGGACGGCGGTGCGCCCTGGGGCGGCGGGGTCGTGGTCGGCGGGGTGGACTGCCAACCCTCGCCCTGGCCGGATGAGGCGCTCGTCCCCGATCCGCCGGGCCCTTGGCTCCCGCCCAACTGGCCGCTGGCGTCGTCGGACACGCTGGTCGGCGCGGGTTGGACGGTCTTCCCCAGACCAGACTTGACGGAATCGCCACCGGGCGAGACACCCGAACCACCTGATGGTGAAACTTCCTTGCCCTCTGTGCCTCCGCCGGTCGGGTTGGCGGCGACATCGCCGGGGAATCCCCCTCCACCGTCGGCATCGGGCCCCTGCGGGGCGGCACCCGCTCCTGCTGCGACACCGCCGGTCCCGGCGGTGGCCGCAGCCGAGGCGGCCTTGCGGGCGGCCTTCTCGGCATGTGCCTTGGCGATCTGGGCTCCCGCGCCACCGGCACGGTGGATGGACTCGCCGTCGGTACCATCGGCCGCCCAGTGCACGAACCGGAAGACCGCGTACGGGCACAGCAGCACCAGGACCATGATGACGATGCCGGCCATGACGTCGGCCAGCGCGGCGATGCCGCCCTTGGCCTCGGTCTTGCCCATGGCGGCGATGCCGAGGACGAAGATCACGGTCATCAGGACCTTGGAGACCACGAGGGTGGCGGTGGCTTCGATCCAGCCCTTACGCCAGCGCCGTGCGACTTCCCAGCCGCCACCGGCGGACGCGAAGATCGCCAATGTGACCATGACGAGGATGCCGACCTTGCGGACCATCATCACGCACCAGTAGAGGAACGCTCCGATGGCGGCGCCGAGACCGGCGACGACCGGGACGAGCCAGCCCAGTCCGGTCAAGACCGCGAGCTGGTTGACCTTCACGATCCGGCGCACGGCTGTCTCGATGTTCAGGTGCGCGGCCTTGAACAGGCCGTCGGATATCGCGTCGACCACTTCGACCGCGACCGTCGTGAACGCGATGGCGCAGAAGGCGAACAGGACGCCGCTCATAGTGCCGGTGAACGCTTGTGTCAGGGCCTGCCCGTCACGCCGGATGGCTGCCCGAACCAGCTGCGCGCAGAACGTGGCGACCAGCAGGACCAGACCCAGCGGCAACAGCACCTCGTAGTTCTCGCGGAACCAGCCGGCGTTCAGGTCCACCTTCGTGGTGGTGTTGACTGCCGCGGCGGCCAGATCGGCCGCCGCGGCGGCGAGTTCGCCGGCGGACTTTGCCATCCAGTCACCGATGGCCTTACCGGGGTTCGAGGCGAAGTCCACCGCATCGCCGACGGCGCACATCTTGTCTGCCAGGGGGAGATCACAGAAGCCCACGGGGAGCTACCCCTCCGTTCTTGTTGCAGGCGCGGGTCACTGCGTGACGCTCGGGGCGATGGCGGCCAGGGTGCAGTCGTGGTTCGGGCGGCACTGGACGGCAAGGGTCACAGCCCGTTCCTCGGCTCCGCCGCCGCCCTTCTTCCAGGCGATCTGCTGCGCCCCGTTGACTGTGACGACGTAGATGTACGCCTTCGTGATCGCGGACGGGTCATCGGCCAGCGCCTGCTTGAACGCCGAGGGGAAGTGGCCCTCGGCGACGTCGGCGGTGGCGTGCTGCTCCTGGTCGGCCATCCGCGACCACAGCACCGGATCGGGCACCTGGCCGGAGATCGAGGCCCAGTCGGCGTACGCGCTCTCGTTCGTCATCCAGGTGTGCATACCGGCGAGCTGCTGGTCGCGGCTGGTGGTGCGGGTGTCGTAGGACCACAGCATCTGGGCCGCCGACTGGGCGTAGGCGATCGGCTCGGCGATCTGGGGAGGCTTGGGCACCGACCCTGTTCCGGAGGAAGGCTTCGGGGCGTCCTCGGTGGAGGACGGGCTGCCGGTCGGGGTGGGCGCGGCGGCCCCAGGAGCCTGGTGCCCGTTTCCACCGCCGGTCAGCAGGGCCACGACCGCAGCGATGGAGAGAAGGACGGCGACGGCGGAGGCAACGACCGCAATGCGCTTGCCGGTTGGCCAGTGTGCGCCGTACGAGAGCGCCGAGAGGGAAGGGAATCGTGTCCGCATCAGTGAACCTGCGACCCCAGACTGGAGAAGAAGTCAACGATCCCGTTCGCGGCACCGAGGCCGAGCGCGGCGCCGGATGCCACGAGGGCGCCCTTCTTGCCGTTGGCCTCGGCCTGATGGCCGCCGGTGTGGTGGCCCCAGGCCCATACGCCGAGCGAGACGGCGAGGGCGCCGACCACGGCGATGATGCCGAACATGTTGATGCTGTTGACGACGTTCTTCAGCACGGCGAGGCCGGGCAGCCCGCCGCCCTGGGGTGAGATTCCTGGGTCGTAGGCGAGGTGGATGACGCGGTCTGCGAGAGGGACGGACATAGGCGTGGTGGGGCTCCTTGCATACGCGGGCCAGGCGAAGGCCGGCGGAAAAGGGGAAGCGGAGGCGGATGTGCGCCCGGGGTGCGGAAGTGGCCGTGGCGGCGGCGCGCCCGGCGCGGTGCCGGGCGAACGTCAGAGGACGCGGCGGGCGGCGAGAATCGTCCAGCCCTTGACCGGGGTGATCCGGACCGGCTTGGTGGTGCGCGGCGCCTCGATGACGAGGCCCTCGCCCATGTACATGCCGACATGTTCAGGCCGTGCGGCGCTGCCGCGGCTGAAGATCAGGTCACCGGGCTTGAGCTGGGCGGGCGATACTGCCTTGCCCTCGTTGACCTGCGTATACGTGGTGCGGGTAAGCGTGACACCGACGTGGGCGTACGCCTGCTGCATCAGACTGGAGCAGTCGCAGCGGCCCATCGGGTCGGGGCCGTGGGCGTTGGTGCAGGACCCGCCCCACTGGTAAAGCGTGCCGAGCTGGTGCATCGCCCACTCGATGGCCGTGCGCGCCTTCGGGTCGGCGTCCTTGGGGATCGTGTAGCCCTTCGGGACCTTCCCCTCGGGGATGGGACCGAAGCCGGAACCGTCCTGGCCCGGAGCGCAGCCGGTGGTAAGAGTCGGCGGTTGCACGGCCTGGTCCGAGCCGGTCCCGCCGCCGGGGAAGGTCTTGGCGATGGCGGCCTGCAATGCAGTGGCCAGGTTCTCCCACTGCGCGTACGCGTCAGGCAGGCCGGACTTCTGCACGGCTTGGGCGGCCTGGGTGACGGTCATCTGCTGCCAGCCGTCCACCTTGAGCAGATGCTTGTAGAACTGCTCGGAGGCGTAGACCGGGTCGCGGATCTGCTGGGCGCTGCCCCAGCCCTGGGAGGGGCGCTGCTGGAACAGGCCGAGGGAGTCGCGGTCGCCGTAGCCCAGGTTGCGCAGCCGGCTCTCCTGCATCGCCGTGGCGAGCGCGATGATCTGGCCCTTCGTGGGGACGTCGAGCGAGAGGCCGGCGGCCACGATCGTCTGCGCGTTGGGGACCTGCTCGGAAGGCAGGTCCAGGCCCTCGACGTGGACGTTCTCGCCGGATACGCCGTCGAGGATCTTGCCGACCTGCTCGGCGACCTTGTCGGTGTCGATGTCGGTCAGGCAGTTGCTGAGGGAGCCGGTGCTCTGCACGGCGTCGGCGGAGGTTGCCAGCATCATGCCGGTGCCGGCGATCAGGATGGGGGAGAGGAAGACTACGCCGATGCCGGCGGCAAGCGCCTTCAACCGGAGCCGATCGCTCGCGGGTCAGCGTTTTCGGGCATGGGTGGGCAGCGAGACGTCATGAACCTGTCCTTGAGGGGTGCGGTGACCGGCGTTCCGCGTGCGCGAGGCGTCGTGGAAGTGCGCGGCGGCCGGGGTGGGCGATCGGAACGGGCCGGCACGGGCGAGTTGCCGCTCGCCACGCGTGGCCGGGCCGTGAACTAGGTGTTCAGGGACGGAAATACCTCCGTGAGGCACGGAAGGGGTTAGCCAGCGGTGGTTTGCCGCGCGGTTCAAAAACAGTAGGCGCGGATCGGCCGTTGACCAAAATGATCGGCGTGAGGTGTCGGAATCCGGCACCTCACCGGAGCACTTCTTGGTCGTCGGCGGATTCGCCTCTACAGTTTTTGGACTCCCCCTCACCTTCCTCGGTCTGTGGCTCTGGGCTTCTGCATGCCCGATTCCAGCCCGCGAGGACAACTGCGTGAGGCCGTGAGTCCCATCTCTCTCCGCGTTCCACACCCGAATAGGGGTTCCTCTTTGCCCTTTTCCCTGCACCAGGGCGACGCCCTCAGCGTCCTCACCGGCCTTCCGGACGGCTGCGTCGACTCCGTCATCACCGATCCGCCGTACAACAGCGGGGGCCGGACCGCGAAGGAGCGCACCACCCGCTCCGCCAAGCAGAAGTACACCTCCGCCGATTCCAAGAACGACCTCGCCGACTTCACCGGCGAGAACATGGACCAGCGCAGCTATGGGTTCTGGCTGACGCAGATCATGACCGAAGCGCACCGTCTGACGAAGACCGGCGGGACCGCGCTGCTGTTCACCGACTGGCGCCAGCTCCCCACGACAACGGATGCGATCCAGGCGGCCGGATGGCTGTGGCGGGGCGTGCTGGCCTGGCACAAGCCGCAGGCCAGGCCGCAGAAGGGCCGGTTCACCCAGAACTGCGAGTTCATCATCTGGGGGTCCAAGGGGCCGATCGACGGTTCCCGTAACCCGGTCTACCTGCCGGGCCTGTACTCGGCGTCGCAGCCCTCGGGGGCGAAGCGGCAGCACATCACGCAGAAGCCGGTGGAGGTGATGCGCGAGCTGGTCAAGATCTCCCCGCCGGGTGGCATGGTGCTCGACTTCTGTGCCGGCTCCGGCTCCACGGGCGTCGCCGCCCTGCTGGAAGGCCGGGACTTCATCGGTGTGGAGAAGACCGAGCACTACGCGTCGATCGCGGCCGACCGGCTCACCGAGACAGTCCGCGAAACCCTCACCCAGGACGACGTGGTTCTCACCGTCTGAGCCGCGACCGTGCTTCCGGCCGAGGCGACTGGAGCCCTTAGCGGAATCCCGGCACAGCAGAGCCTGTATCTCACCGTCCGGTCCGTGCGTCGCCTCCTCCGTCCTTCTCTCTTTCCGCGTCCCATAGGAGGCCGAAACTTTTCATGCCCGAATCCACGAAGCCCGCAGACGACGGGGAGTTGGAGCCGGTTCGCGTTCCGGATCCGCAGCTGGAGGGAATTGAGGCGAGCGTCCGACGGCTTATGGAGCAGTCGGCGCAGCAGGCGCAGCAGCTCGACCACCTTGCGTCCGCCCCGGAGCCGGGCGGATCGCCGTTCGCCGCGTTCGGCATGCCAGGACTGGGCGGGCTGCCTCCCGCAGCCCCGCCCGAGCCCCGCCCGATTCTGGAACTCGACGGGGAGGAACGGGAAGACGAACTCGACGCCCTGTCGGACTGGGTCGACGACTTCTTCCTCCCGGTCTACGGCTCGGAGGTCACCACCGCGGCACCCTGGTGCCTGCAGTGGCAGGAACACGACGATGTCGTGGCCTGGCTCCATGCCCTGTGGCTCGCCTACCAGCAGCACAAGGAACCCGACGCCGGTCTCTCCGGCCTGTTCGTGTGGCACCGGGACTTCCTCACCCACGCTGTCGCGGCGATTCGCGCCCCGGGCGGCCCGCTGTCGGCGTGCATGACTTCTCCCGACCGTCCCGCACACCGCCTCCTGCCGAGCCCGCCGCCGTCCGTGCGCACGGAGACGGCGGGCCCGGCAGAGGCCGCCGGGCCTGCCGAGCCGGACGAGCCGACGCCATGAGCACGGGACAGGGGCAGCCGGCCTTCGGCCTGAGCTTCGACCCGCGGGCCCTGACAGACCTCATCCAAGCCCCCAGCGACATTCGCGACCTCACCCTTGCCTACCTGCAGGAAGTCGTGAACGCCCAGCGCTTCGGGCTACGCCTGGACGGTGACTTGGAGGGTTTCCGGAAGCTGTTCGTGGACGCGCGTAAAGAATGGCGCGTCGTCTACGGACTCCGCCCGGCACCCGCGGAGTCTGCACACCCGAAGGAGATCCATGTGGTCGCGGTCCGGCCGCGTGCGGGGAACGACGTCTACGACGAAGTCGGCCGCCGCCTGGGGATGGCCCGTCGGCCGCTGAGTGCCCGCACCCACGCGGCACGCTCCCGCCCGCCGCAGCTGACCACCCGCGGCCCCGTCCCCCGGCCCGGTCCGCCGGTCACCGCACCGCCGGGTCTGCCCCGTCCTGCACAGAACCCCGCGCACCATGCAACCCGCTGAACACGGAGTGTCGCCTATGCCCCTTCAACCCGCGCCGACACCAGTGCGGCGTGCAGTCACGCAGCTTGACCACCGCATCGAAGCGGTCACCGGCCACGACATCGACACCTTGTGGGCCTACCGCGAGCGCGGCATCCTCGACGAACTGCACGCCCAACTGGTCGACCGGCACCGCACGCTGGCCAGCGCTCAGATCGGCGTCACCTTCTACCTCAAGCTGCTCAACCGGCTCACGAGCGGTGAGTTCCCTGTCGACGGTGCTCTGTTCGTACGCATCGATCGCACCGTGGACCAGTTGGAGGAAACCGCCGACGCGCGCGACGCCGCCGCCGAAATGGTGCTCGCAGTCCTGGAGCCCATCGAGGCCGCCGCACCATCGACACACGAAAAAGGACCGCTCTCGACCGACGACCAGACGGCACTGCTTGCCATCGCCGGCGGCGCCAAGCTCCACGAACACCTGCTGACCGGCCGGGCATCCGTGGCCGCCTCCTGTGGCACCCGTATCCCCTATCCCCTGATGCAGAGGCTGGAACGGGCCGGCCTGGTCGTCCGGGACACCAACCACCCGGTGCACGCCGGCCAGCCCGTCTCCCTCACCGACACCGGACGAGCCGCGCTGCTCGACGCCCGCCGGACTCCCACGACGCATGCGCCGAACAGTCCAGCTCGCCCGGGCGCATTCCCGTCCACTCCGGCGAAGCGGCGCTGAACTCGACCGAAAGGCTCTTGTTGTCCCCTACCGAACCGACGCCGGTCCCAAAACCCATCCCCCAGGTTGACTTCGAGTTGGACGACCTCGACGCCGACGAGGAGAGGTGCCTCGACTTTTACCGAAAGGTCGCTGTCCACGAGGACATGCTCGTCCCCCTTGCCGAACACCACGACGGTCCGCAGAGCTATTACGTGCTTTTCGACCGCACCGCCACCTGGGGGCACCCCGGCATGCCACAGATACTCGCTGTCCATCTGCAGCGCGAGCACGGCAAGCGGACGTTCAGCTTCGAGCGGGCGGAGTTGCCGCTCCCCGCGATGGCGCAGTCCTGGCTCATCCACCGGGGCTGCCCGCACGACGCCATCGGCCTTGACTCCGAGCGGGGCACGCCGCCAGCGGACGAGGCCACGCGAGCCTTGGAGCGGCGCCTCGTCGACCACGGCGACCACTACGCCATGGGCTACTCCTACACCTGCGACGACCCGGACGACATGGTCACCGTCGTGGCGCTGCGCGCCCTGGACGAGCGAGCTCTCAGCCCGTACCGCGTCGTGGTCGAGGAGGTCGACACCAGCGCGTGGACCCACACCCTGCGCGAGGGAGGTTTCGACACGAGCAAGGCCGCCCTGCAGTGGTGCGAGGACCGTCTCACCGGCGAGGCCAGCCCTCTCCCACCGGTCCGCCCATCAGCCGCAGCCATCCCTCCGGCAGCGGTGGCGAAGACCCTTGCCCCGCGCCCGGCCGGCTGTTCCCGCTGAGCGCCATGCCCGACGCGAGCTGCGCAACATAACCGACGATCGCCGGTTAGCCAAACCGGCGATTCTCCGGACTCTTATACAGCCGTCGCAACAACCACCGCGGCGCCATTCCTAGCAATCCCCCATGCCTTCACGGAGGTTTCTTCCGCATGCGCTCGACCCGAATTGCCATATCCGCAGCGATGCTCGGCGCTCTCGCTGTGCCCATGCTGTCCGCCGCGACCGCCAGCGCGGCACCCGCCGCCGTGGCCGCCGCCCCCGCGAGCAGCTGCTCCTCCCTGCCGCCGCTGCCCTACGAGGTCCACACGGCGGCCGTGACCATCCGGTCCAAGGCCACCACGACGTCCACCGCGCTCGGCGTGCTCTACCGCAGCCACAAGTTCACCGTGCACAAGAAGAGTGGCAACTGGCTTTACATCACGGACAGGTCGACCGGCGTCAAGGGCTGGGTGTCCGGAACGTACGTCTACCGCGACGTCCGCATGTGCCTGAACTGACGTAGCTCGCGCCTGCTTTGCCCGAGCCACCGGGACAGGAGCCCCTCGAATTTCTGCCAGGCACCGGCCTTTCCCGAAGGGAGCCTTTCTCTTGTCCGATGGAATTTCCGTTGACGCTGAGGACGTCGTGGGCGTGCTCACCGAACGTATCGAAGCACGCTTCGACATGGACATGGACCATCTGCAGGCAGCAGTCGCAGCCGCGCCGACCGCCAATCCTGACGCCACCGACATCGTCAAGTGGCACGGTCATCTGGTCGCGGCCCAGGCTGTGCTCAACCGCGCGGAGGACGATCTTCTGACCGCGTTGGAAACACAGCCCAACGAGGTCGACGACCCGACCATGGGCCTCGCCCACCGTGTGAACGCGGCCGTTGCCACACGCGACGGGCGGGCCATCGTTGTGCGATGGCTTCTGGACCCGGACGCTCTGGGTAAGAAGGACCTTGCTGCCGAGAGCCTTGCCCGCTTGCGCCCGCGAACCGGGCCTGCTGTGCAGACCAGTGCTCCCCAACGCCCTCCGGGGACACCAGCGCCGACGTCGGCATCGCGGGCGGGTGGGGCCGTCCGATGAGCCGGGACAAGGCCAGCACCATGGACGCCGAGCTGGAGAAGGTCTTTGGGCCCCCGGTACCCGAGCTGTACGAGGCGGCGACCGGGCCGGATGCCTCTCCGGCGCTCGCCCGCGCCCTGGAACTTCGTTCGTCCCTCGCGCTCACCGAGGAGCAGGTTGCCCGTGTCCGCGACCGCGTGCACACGGACATTGATCCAGACCGCGATATGGGTGATCTGTCGGCGGACAAACTCCGCGCCGATGCGCAGTGGCTGGAGGCGGCGCTGGAAGCCCGCGACAGCTATCGCGTAGCCCTCGGAGAGCTGCTGCGCAGTATGCCTCCTCCTGGCCGGCTGGCCCGGCCCGTCTGCATGGCAGAACTCAGGACCACCGCGACCCTGCCCCCGTCCGCCGCCCCGGCACCCCAGCGTGCCGGGGCGCCCCGGGCGCACCGACCGTGAAAGCCGCAGCTTGTCCCACCTCACGTCCGCTGGGGTAGCCGGACGGATCGAAGACCTGTATGGCGCGCCGCTCGCCGACCTTGAAGCCCACGCACGTGGCCAGGCGCCCGGCATGCTCTCCGCTCTGCTCGGCATGCACGGCACCCTTGCCCTCGCCGAGCGCAGCATCGACTTTCACCGCGACCACCTTGCCCGGCTGATCCACCCCGAGCGCCAGGTCGGCCTGCCCGAGGTCTCCCATCTCCTTGACGGTGTACGCCGGCTCGCCGAGGCCGTCGCGGTCCGCGATGTCCAGGCCAAGTCGCTCGACGCCGTTCTGGAGAGCCTCGCCCGCGTCCCGGCCTCGGAGCCGTCCCCGGCGACTCCCTCGCCAGCCGTCCCGGCTTCGCCCCTTCCGGCTCCGGCTCTTCCGTGCCAGAGCACGGCACATAGCCGCTGATCCGGCTATTCCCCCTTATTCACCAGGAGTTCTTCCCGTGGCCATCACTGCTCTGCCTCCCGACATCGACGCCGACATCACCCGGGTCACTGAGGCCCTCGCCATGATCACCCCACGTTGGAATGTGAGGATTCTGTTGGCGCTCTCGGGGCCGCCGCAGCGGTACAGCGAGGTGGCGGCCAAGGTGTCCTGGCTGCAGAGCGGCCAGCTCCACCCCAAGCTCACCTCGCTGTGCGACGCCGGTCTCGTCGAGCGCACCGAATTCACCGCACGGCATGTCACCTACGGTCGCACCGAGCGTGGCGAGGCCCTTCTGCCGGTCCTGCCGACGATCGTCACCTGGGCCGAAGAGCACCTGGAGACGGCGGACCGCCCGGTGCCCGCGATCGAGCAGATCGAGGACAGTCTCACCCTGCTCACCCGGCGGCACGCCGCCTCCATTCTGTGGGTGCTCAAGTCCCGCCAGGAGGTCGGCGCGATGGCTCTGGCCCGAATCGTGATGCCCAGCAGTGACTGGACCAACGTGTACCCGCCGCTACGGCAGCTCGTCACCGACGGCTTGGTCGACACTGAGGGCAACGGCCAGCCCTACCGGCTGTCCGCGGCGGGCGACGGCTTGGGCCCCGTTCTCAGTGCCCTGTCCGCGTGGTCGGCCGGACAGCCCCTCAGTCAGGGAGCCCATCACCCGGTCTGGGGGCACGCCCAGGCACAACCCGTGTCGAGTCCGTGGGTCAGTAGCCAGCCACGGCCTGCACCCGCGGCTCTCCCTCAAGCCCGCACACTTGAGTCCTCTCCGGCGTGGCACAACCGAGATCTCTTCTCCCATGCCACGCCCGCTCGCGCGAAGGCGGCCGTCCCGGCGGGAGGCCCGCGCCGATGACCAGCCTCTTCACACCCGCCGAAGTACGCACCGTCGTCGAGCTGCTGGCCTCACGCTCCTTGATCCGCCTGGTCACGGAGATCGACGACAACGGCGCGATACCGCCGCGACGGCTGGCCAACGCCCTCCCCGATCTGTCCAGGCACCAACAGCGCAGCGCCCCCGAAGCCGCCCGCGCCCGCGGTCTCGTCCGGACCGCACCCGGTACCGGACTGGAACTCACCGAGCCCGGGTCGGAGCTGGCTGATCTGTACGACGCGGCAGCTCGCTGGGCCCGCCGCCACGCCTACCCGACACCGGTCTGCGAGTTCAGCAGCCGCATCCGACACGTCCTCGACCTGCTGGCCCCCTCACTCGTGGCCCAAGACACCGAGGGCAGTTCGTGGCCGTCGGGTACGCGGCTGTCGAGCGCCGCGGCTGTGGCAGACCTCGGCCGTGTCCGAGCTTTGCTGATCCAGTGGCTGGCCGCCAACCCCCAGGCCACCCGGGTACCCGAGCCCGAGCCGGTCGCGTGAGCGCAGCGATTGCACCCCGGCACACACGCCACAGCGCCGGGCTGATGCGCAGCATCTACCTGCCCCGCGCGGCAGACGCGCTGACGTCCGCGATGTCCACGTACGGCATCCCGCTGCTGGTCCTGACCACCACGACCTCCGCCGCACTGACCGGTACCGCTTTCGCCCTGGAATGGATCCCGCGACTAGCGGCGTCCGGATGGGCGGGAGCACTCGTCGACCGGCGTGGGGCAGCCGCCGTCTTCCACCTCGCCGCCCTGGGACGCGCCATGGCCCTCGCCGCTGGCGCGGTCCTGCTGCACCTCCACCCATCCGGCCTCGTCGCAACCGTGACCGTGATGGTGCTCGCGCCGACGACCGGGATGCTCACCGCGATCAGCTACATCGCCGCCGAATCCGCAGGCGCCGCCGCCGGCCGCCAAGCAAAGGGGCAGGCCCATCGCGTACAGGCCATCCTGCTCGGCATCGAACAGACCGCGACCGTCGCCGGCCCGGCGCTCGCCGGAGTGCTGCTGCTGGCAGGGCCACCACCCATGCTCGCCGTGATCACCACGTTCTCGCTCCTTGCCGCGCTGCTCGCCCTGCGTACACCCCCCTCGCCCGTCATCCCCACCCGCCCTTCGAACCGACAGCCGGGCACCGGACTCCTCACCGGGTGGCGCACCATCCGTTCCCTTCCCGCCCTCGGCTGGCTCGTGACCGGGCTGACCCTGTCCAACCTGGCCACCGGGCTTCTCCAGGCGGCCAGCCCAGTGATCGTCGTCAAGCACTTCGGGCAGTCCGCCACAGCCGTCGGCCTGGTCTGGTCCGCAGCAGCCGGAGCAACGCTCCTCAGCGTCACGATCTGCCGGTTCGCCCTAGACCGCCTGGGACTGTGGCCGGTCGGCGCCGCCTGCGCCGCCCTCGCCTCACTCGCCTGCCTCGCCGCCGCCCAGGCCCCCAACTATCGCTCGTACCTGGCCCTGGTCGCGATCCTGATGGCAGCCGAAGGCGGCATGACGGTGGTTCTGCGCACCTTGCGTTCCCGCCTGATCCCGCCGGAGAAGTTCGGCAGCACCCTGTCGGCGACCGTCCTCATCCTCCTGCTGCCCTTCCCCCTCGTGGGCATCCTCACCGCGCTCACCCCGCCGGACGCGCTGGGCCACGTCATCACTGCATGCGCCGCCCTGCAGGCTCTCGGCCTGTTCTGCGCCTTCGCCCGGCTGCGCACCGATCCCGCCCTGCGCACCTGAACCTGCCGCACTCCCCAGCCTGTGGAGACCCCCATGCCCGCCGCCATCCTCGGATCACACCGCGCGAGCGGTCGCAGCATCACCGAGCAGTTCCGCGCCTTCGACGCCAACAACCCACACGTCTATCGCGCCCTGGAACGCCTGGCCGCCCGCCGCCTGGCCGCGGGCGCCACCCGCGTCAGCTTGAAAGACCTCTTCGAGGACCTGCGCCGTCAGCTTCCGCACGGCGTCGTCGGGCTGAACAACAACTACACAGCCCTCTACGCCCGCCTCCTGATCGACGAACACCCGCACTGGGCTGCTGCGTTCGAGCTGCGCCGACGCCGTGCCGCGTGAGGGCCAACTCTGTCCTTTCTCGTCCTGCCGTCCACCGATACGGAGAACCCTTGTCAGCTCGCCCTCTCGTACTTCTGGTTTCCCCGGGTGATGAGACCTATCGTGGCTACTGCCTTGAGCAGGTGGCAGCCGCGTACGATGTCGCCCTGCTCACCGGCACCGAGCCGACATGGGAGACACCGTTCATCGTCGACCACGCCGTCGTCGACCTGACCGACCCCACCGCCTTGCTCGCCGGCGGCCGGGCCCTGGCCGATCGCCACGACCTCGCTGGCGTGGTCACCTGGGATGAGTGGAACCTCGTACCCACCGCCCGCCTCGCCCGAGCGCTCGGTCTGCCCTCGAACTCCGTCGAGGTGATGCGGGCCTGCCGCAACAAGGCAACCGCCCGCTCCCTGTTCGCCCAGCACGAGGTGCCGTCGGCGGCCTCGATGAAGGCACGAACTCTGCTGGAGGCCGGCCTTGCGACGATGACGCTGGGGTTCCCCGCCGTCATCAAGCCCGCCGCCTTCGCTGGCAGCATCGGCGTGATCCGCGTCGACCGCCCCGAAGAACTCCCCACCGCGTTCGCCTTCGCCTCCGAGGGCGCGAGCCGCAGCCGCGAGGACACGGGCGTCCTGGTCGAGGAGTACCTCGACGGACCGGAGGTCTCCGTCGAGTGCGTCACCCACCGCGGCGAGACCACCGCGGTCGCCGTGACCCGCAAACACCTATGCTCAGCACCGTACTTCGACGAGACCGGGCACACCGTCGAGGCCACCGACCCGCTCCTCACCCAGGTTGCCCCAGCCGCCGCTGCCGCAGTCAGGGCCCTGGGAATCACCGACGGCGTTCAGCACGTCGAGCTGCGCCTCGTGGACGGGAAGCCCCGGCTGATCGAGGTCAACGCCCGGATCGGCGGCGACATGATCGGACACCTCGTCCGCCTCGCCACCGGCATCGATCTGCCCAAGGCCGCCGCCGACCTCGCCTGCGGCCGGGCACCGGACCTCACCCCGACCCGACGCGGGGCAGCGGGCATCCGCATGCTCTACCCGGACGCCTCCGGCACCCTCACCGCACGGCACATCAACATCCCGTTCGCCGCCCACACCCCGTGGCTGCACCAGGTGCAGTGGATCCGCGAGATCGGCGAGCAGCTCCTCCTGCCGCCCGACGGTGACCTCTTCACCGCGAGAGCGGGGTTCTACATCGTCACCGGCCGCAACACCGTCGAGGTCACCGACCGCCTCGACACCACCGCCGACGAGATCACCATCACCACGAGGGCGGACCGCTGAGCCACCAGCCTGATCCGCGCTCCGACATCGACGGAGACGTCTACGTCTCCCCGCCCTACCTCGCCGGCACCACCGGCGTCGGCGACCCAGCCCTCGCTCCCCTCCTCGACCTCGGCTGGGAACTGCAGCACGACGACCTCGGCAACGCGTACACGAACGCCCCCGACCGCAAGATCCGCCTCGGCTACCTCCCCGAAGGTGAGGACGACGGCCTCTGGCGCATCAACGCCTACCAGGACCCGTTCGGCCCGCCGACCTGGGGCGTCTGCTTCAACGACAGCACCCCCACCGAGTTCGTCCAAGCATTCACCACCACCCTCGCCACGGCCTACAAGCAGGGCCCAGATGCCTACCTCGCGGCACCGGACCCCCGAAGCGATGACCGCGAGCCGTTCCTGGCCTTCGTCCCCCTCATCAAACGAGGCTGGCAGCTGGAGCGTCCTCGGTGGGGCGTCCTCGCAGTCCAGGCACCCGACGGGCTCGCCGGGCTGGAGTTCACCACCGGGCCTCTGGACCCGGAAGACGAACTGATCACCCGAGACGCACGCTGGCAGCTATGGGCCGGCACCTCCACCGACCAGCCCGCCTGGTACGCGACCGCCAGCACCGGCACCCCGGTCGCCCTGCTCACTGCCGTCACCCAGTGCGTCTCCGACCCGGCCCCACTGCCCCGTGGGCGCGAAGCGACGTTCAGTTACCACGAGGGCATGGTCCAGCTCACTTCGATCCTGCCGCCCGGCCCACCGGCTGCTCCCACGCCGCTCGACGTGCAGCGGGCTGTCTCATCCCGACGCCCGGCCGCGCTTCCCGCGACCAGCGTCCCGCGCTGGAGCACCAGCAGCCGACCGGCCCTGCCCGGCCCTCGTCGCTGACGGCAGCGCAACCCTCTACCTGGAGGACCCTCTTTGTCCTTGCAGGCCCCCGAGTTCTTCGCCGAGCTGTGCCTTCCCTTTCACGATCACACCGTCGTGGGCAACACCTACTTCGCCGTCCCCATCCCAGGCGCACCGATGCGGCTGCGGATCGACTTCAGCCGCAACATCCACGCGGAGACCTACGGCGGGCTGCGCTTGGCGGTCGTCCACCCGGACTGCGGCGAAATCGACGCGGTGACGCTCAGCTTTCTGGACCACGGCACGTTCCACCGCCGCGACGAAGCCACCAACACCCGTCCGAACACCAAGCAATACGGAACTTTCGACACCTACAACCGCCCCGGCCACCCGCCGTGGGACGGCGCCGTCACGACCGGGCTGCGTGACGCCATCGAGAAATACACCGCCGTCTGGTTCCCCGGCGCCTGGACCGCGTCCGCACCCAGACGCACGACGGGGCGTACCGCGGTCAAGGCCGCTGCCCCGCCGCTCACCCGCAACGGTGCCCACATTCGCTGACCTTCCCTCCATGTTCAAGGAGTCCTCTTCCCCGTGCACGCACCTTTTGTCCGAACCGCTGCCGTCTCCGTGGCGGTGACCGGCACCCTCACCTGGGCTCCCGCCGCGAGCGCCCAACCCTCCGAACCGACCCCCTTGGCCTCCGCCGCCCCCGCCGAGACGCCGGCCCCGGACGCGGGCAGCGTCGAGATCACCACCAAGGACGCAGCCGGGGACGTGCTGCCGGGCGCTGTGTTTCTGCTGCTCGACGCCGCCGGTCAGGAAGCCGGACGGGGGAAGAGCGACGCGCAGGGGAAGCTGGTCTTCACCGACGTCGCGCCGGGTGTCTACCGATTGAAGGAGACTGCTTCCGGCAGTCCGCTCCACGAGATCGTTGCCGACCAAGACGTCATCGTCACACCGGGCGCGACCACCCAGCTGATGATCACCGGCCCCTTCAAGGCGGCCAAGGTTCTCCTGCAGGCAAAGGATGACAAGAGCGGCAAACTCCTGCCGGGAGCGACCGTGAACATCGGCACTGGCGACTCGTCACTGCTCACCCTGACCACGGGAGCCAAGGGCACGGCCTCCGGAGACCTGCCGGTAACAAGCAGGAAGACGCAGTTCTGGGTCAAGGAGATCAAAGCCCCCACCGGCTACGGTCTCTACAAGCCGACCAAGACGTTCACCGCGGGCCCTGGCGCCCCGGTCACCGTGACCGTCACCAACGCCAAGACCGCGACCGACCCGAAGCCCGACCCCTCGGACAAGCCTACCCACAAGCCCGCCCAGCACCCGTCCACACCGGGTATGCCGAGCACCGGTTCCGGCGAGACCACACCCTCAGCGCCGGCCACCGACACACCGGATCCCGATTCCTCCACCCCTGCCACCGCGACCCCGGTCGGCAACTCCACGTCGAAGGCACCAGCGGGCTCCCTCGCTCACACCGGCGCTGATGCCACGCCGTGGCTGATCGGCGGCGCGGGGGCGCTGATCATCCTCGGCGGAGGCGTCCTCGTCATGGTCCGCCGCCGTCGCGCGGACGAGTCCCCTGACGACTCCAACGAGAGCTGACTCCTCACCCTCGATGCCTTCGCGACACAGAGCCCCCGGCTTCCACAATGTGGAAGCCGGGGGCTCTCCCGTCCGCGCACTCGCAGATGCCTCGTTAAGCTGTGGCAGGGATCGAGCCTTCCCTGCCACCCGGTGCCCCCTCTGCGCACTACGTGGGCCGACGCATCATGACCGGAGTTGCCACGAGCAACCCAGGAACACCGCGAAATCAGGAGGTGGACCGGCACCCCCACTTCGTCCGGCAGCGCCTGCAGGGGCGGGGCGATCATGTCGGGCTCGAGGCCGATCTTGTCCGGGTGCACGCTGGCCGGAACTCCGTCGTTGGTGTAGCGGTTCCCGCTCGCCGGGTTGAAGGGGCACTCCCATGACGGCCTGTTGTAGATGACGAACTGATCTCGCGGGTATCGAGTGGCCGGGCAGATTCCGCAGACCGGCCGCTCCCGGTCCCCTCGGTCCCAATGTAGGTACGGCGGCCCGTTGGGCTCCGGGATCTCCATAGCAGGCAGAGGGTAGCGGTAGTCGCTCTGCTATCCGTGTCCCTGGCCGAGTTCGAGCGCCGGGACCAGTACAGCCGCCGCGTCACATTCGGTGCAGGCTCGAGCGCCCTCTCGCATCAGGGCGTCCACTGCTTCCTGCGTGCCCAGCTCTGTTCCGCTGCCCGCAGTTGTGGCGGCACGGGGCGTCATGAACGACTGTCCTGTCCCCGCGGGCGGGCTCGGGGCGGACTACCCAGCCGGGGGCCGGCTGGGGTGGCGGCCCGGGTAGGCGCCGGGCCCGCCACGTTGGGCGGACTGCCCACCTCCGCGCGTTGCACTGCTCACGGCCGGTCGGGCCAGAAAACCGACACTGGGAGCCGAACGGAGGGCGGCCGTACCGCCTGGATCGGTCCGAGAGCGGCTGCCGCAGCGCGAAGGGCTTCGTCGTAGGAGCCGCAGCCAAGGACTTCAGCAGAACAGGCAGCACAGTCACCCGGGCGGCGGGTGTGGCCGGCGCTGAGATCTCCGGAGCCTCGGACGTGCGCGAAGGCGTCGTCGGGAAAGTCGGCCCGCACGGCATGCCAGACCCCGACGCGTTCGTTGTCGGGCAGCCCGGCCGCTACCGCCGGCCGCATCGGTGGCAGCAGGCGTTCGTGGTCCTGGACGAGGAACACTCGGTCGATGAAGTCGACGCTGTCCCCCTCGGGGCGCTCCTCCTCCAGCCACGTCCGAGCCTGCTCCCGGGTGCCCGGCCCCCACAGGTAATCCGTCGGGAACCGCGTGGTCTCGTAAAGGGTGTCGAACTCCGCCCAGTGAGCGTCATCCCAGCGACTGCCCTGTACGAAGGGGATGGCCCGCACTACGACGTACTGGTACTCGTCGTCCTCGTGTTCGTCCACGTGATTGGTGGCGGTGAGCGCGTCGGCGGGCTCCATCCGTGCCCGCCCAGAACCGTTCCAGCTCAGCACGGCAATCTCCCGGCGCAGGGGTGCCGGGTACAGGCGTCCGCCGGGAGTGGCCTGCCCCCACAGCTGGTTGATCAGCTCTGCCAGATCCCGCACCGTTCCGGCCGCCTCGACGGGGGTGTCGCCGTGGTGGCCGGAAGGGTGGGCAACATAGTTGCGCAGTTTGGCCAGCGCGTCCTCGACTGCGCGGCTGCGCCGCCCGCGGAGAAGCCCCGCAGCACGCGCCCACAGGCGAAGCCCGTACAGCATTCCGTTGAACTCGATGGCGTGGGTGGCGACGACCAGCTTCGCTCCTCGGCGCTTCATCGCCTTGGCGCGCTTCTCGACGTCCTCGAACGACGTGACGGTGTGGGAGACGTCCAGGGCACGAGGGACGCGGAAGGTGATGGTGCCGGCGCACCATTCCATGAAGCGGTCGCGCAACGCCTGCTCGTAGATGAGAAGTGCCTGGTCCCCGACCATGGTGTAGATGTCGTGGCACAGCACGCCATAGGCGAAGACGGTACGCAGCCGCTCGAAGGAGTCGCGTGTTCCGGCCGCGACACCCGCCGCCAGGTCGCAGTCGGCGATCTGACGCTGCTGGAACTCGGCAGCGTCCTCCGGTTTCATTCGGCCGCCGAGCCCATAGGGGTTGAACGCCAGCGACAGATTGTCCGCGGTGCGCAAGTCCTCAAGCGGCCGGATCTCCATGTACTTCTCCTCACGATGGGAAACGGGCCAGCATGCACCCAGAGGGCCCCGGCTGGCCAATCGATTCCCTTCGGGTGGGGTCGTGAGTTCGATGCGAGATGGCTTCGCAGCAGCAGTTCGCCGGGGGCAGACAGGAAAGACCTCGGAAAGACTGGCCAACATGGGCGAAGGCATGTCAAGGTAAACGACCTTGCAGGAAACCCCAGGTCAGAGAGGTGATGCCCATGACCGTGGCTCCCGTGAGCCCTGGTTTTTCAACGACTGTCGAAGCCCTGCGGCTGCGGGAATGGCGACTCGGTCCCGGACAGCCCACGCTGGTCATGGACCAGTTCTCCGCAGAGGACTTCCACCTGATCGTCGATGATCGCGCGGACGTGCATGTCAGCTCGAAGGACGGCCGGTTCTACCTCGGCTGGTTCCCGCTCGGGCGCCCCGGTACCGATGGCGAGGGATGGACAATCGCCGTCACCGGCACGGCCAAGGTACGCGGCTACCGCCTGTCGTTCGATACCGAGACGCCGGCCGACATTGTCGCCGCTGCCGTGGCACGCGTGCTGGAGACATCACGTCGCAAACGGCAGTCAGACGCACACACGTAACCCTCGCGTGGCGGGCTGCCGTCCGCCGAACGCCCACCCTCTTCCATCGTTCGATGCTCCCCCACCCACAGGAGGCTGTTCGTGACGTCCTCGGAGATGACCGTTGCTGATCTCATGGACCTGCTGTCCGGCTGCGACCGGCATGCTCCAGTCCGCCAGGCCATGAACCCGTTCTTTCCGATGGCCCACCGCTTGGCCCAGGTCGTGCAGTCGGTGGACGAGACCGGCCGGACCGTTGTCTACCTCGCCGAGGGAAGTGACACGGAGGCGCAGCTGGGCCATCTGCCGCCCGAAGTCGCCGTCGAACTGACGTGGCAGGGCGCCGTTCAGGCACCCCCTCGCCGCCCTCGCCGCCGTGCCGGCGGCAACTAGACCCGCACCGAGCCCTGGAGGCGCCCTGTACCCCGACTTCTCCCTCGACCCGCCCACCTCGCGTGGCGGACAGCCCGCGTTCTGGGTCGGTCCCCGGCATCTTGCCGGTGACGACGGCCGTCTCTACGACCGCGTTTCCGACACGCTCGCCGGCCTGGGCTGGACGAGCCTGACGATCGTCCGCGGACGCCACGAGCTGGACGAGGAACCGGAGGACCGCCAGGTCCTACGCAGCACCGTCCTGCACATCAGCCCCGACACCCTGCGCTGGGCGCAGTGGAGCCTGGCGGACGAGCCGTTCCACCTGGGGGGCCTGCCGATCGCCTGGCAGATCTCCGCCCGCACGGACACCAGCAGCCCGCTCGCGGCGTGGTCGTCCTATTTCACAACCGACGTCCCCGGCGAGGCGGTGGCCGACTACCTCGTCGCCCTCCACGCCCGCGATCAGCCCGCCGTGCCGTACACCGGGCCGGAGATGGTCCTCGACGCCGTCGCGGCACACGGCTGGTTTCGCGATATCGATCAGTTGCATGCGGGAGCGACGGACCCGACGTTCACCTCGCAAATCAGCCTCGGCGAGGTGCCGCCCCTCATCCAGGACGCCGATCCACGCGTCCTGACCGCCGAGGCCGACGAGGTGGGACCGGCCGGATGGCAGGCATGGGCCGAGCCCGCGCTCGGTGTTCCCTGCCTGTGGGCGGCCTCCTTCTCCGCCAGCGTGCCGCACGACCTCGTCGCCGTGTTCGCCGCCTCCCTCAGCTCGACCGCACCGGTCCTGCGGCGCGTGCTGCCCGAGGCCACCAGGGAGCGACTGCTCCGCGCGCCGGCCTAGCGTTCGACGGCCCCCTGCAACCCGACGTGAGAAGCCCGGTCCTCCCCAGAGAGGGGGCCGGGCTTCTGGCGTTCCATCCGGGGCTATGGCGGGCCCTGGGCCGGGGAAGTGGGGTGAAGTGGGGTCTGCCCGGCGTAGCGGTGGGGATCGCTGGCGTGGTAATAGCAGCGCCTCGAATACGGCAAGGTGGCCATGTTCTGGCGTTGAGATCCAGTCCAACTTGTGTTAATCGGAGCGGCGTTGAAGTGGGGTGAAGTGGCGAAGGTATGACGTAGCGGTGCCACGTTTCCGTGCTGCTGAATAGCTACATGCCTCGAACCGAAGAGAAGCAACGGCCTACCCTCGAACTCCGATGCGGCGGAGTGCACGTCATCGTTCAACGCATCTCGCCCTGGGCGGTGGTGGCCATCGCCGCGGCCTTCGTCGCGACGGCGGGGAACGGAATCGCAGCGTCGTTCACGTCCCATCTCGCAGCATGGGTTGCGGCCCGTTAGAAACGTGCCGGACGGCCCCAGGCCATCCGCTACACGCACGGCTGCCCCCGCCGGCGCAATCCGGTTCGGGGGCAGCAGTGCGTGCCGGGGCCGGTCAGCTGGCTGCTGTGGCCTTGGTGAGGGCCTTGCCGAGGTGGCGGTCGACGAGGGCCGGGGAGCCGGAGACGATCAGCAGCAGGCTGCCAGCGCGGATCGCGGTCTGCTTGACCACGGTGCTGCGGTCTCCGGTGGAGAACGTCAGCAGCTGGCTCCACTGCTCGTCGCCCAGCCCGCGGGGTGCGGGCAGCTCCTGCGAGGCCATGTCGATGGGAGTGCCGCCGGCGAGGACCTGATAGGTCGGGCAGCTGGTCATGGCGTCGAAGATCCGGCCGATGCCGTGGGACAGCTTGGCCGCGCTGTCGCTGTACAGCTCCTCGGAGACCTCTGAGGAGCTGCCGCCGTAGGTGAAGTCCGCCTTCGCCTTGCGCGGGAAGCTGAGCGTGCCGCCGGTCGCGGCGTCGCCGCCCAGCTCGTTCAAGGCTGGACAGCCCATGACGGTGACGTCGTCGTGCTGGGAGGGGCGTTCAGGCTTGCGCAGGTAGCCCCTGCCCAGGTCGCTCTCGTTGAGCAGGCGCGTCTCCAACGCGGCCGACGAGAGCAGGGCAGCCTGCTGGGCTGTGTCGGCCTGCGCCCCGGGACGGGCGGACGGCGCGGAGTCGGACGGGTTGCCGACGGTGTCGGTGGAGCAGGCCGGTACGGCGAGGAGGACGGCGGTGATGCCGAGGATGGTGGTGGCGACGCGAACGCGCATGACGAAACTGACCCCTTGGTGCTAGGCGACGGGTGGTCAGTGCGGGCCCGGAGGCCCGGTGGGGTCGTAGGAGTGGTGGTCAGTGCCCAAGGTGGCGCAGGCAGTCCTCGAACGTGGCGTGCGTCGCGTCCGCCGGTCCAGAGTGCCGGTTGTACCACGCGGTGTCGAGGCGGGTCTCCTGCTGCTGGTGGCCGACCCGGCAGCGCAGCCAGATCTGGCCGCGGGTGGAGAGGATGAGCCAGTCCCGGTATGCACCGCACTCGGCGCAGGCCACCATCTCGCCGTCGAGGACGAGGGGCTGCTTCCACGGCATCATTTTGCCGTCGACCTGGTCGTGGCTCGGTACGCGCAGCTCCGGCGGGAGGAAGTCGTCGACGACGGCGACCGGCTCGGTGGGCTCCGGTGTAGCGCGCGGCGCCCCGAGGCCCGGCGGGACCTGGTTCTGCATCCGCGCAAACACCTCGGCGAACTGGCGCTGCTCCTCGCTCGGCCCCTTGGCCCTGCGGCGTATTCGATGAAACACCCTGGCGTCCTCCCCTTGCCTCTTCCAACTCGCTTCATGATCGTGCCTCACGCCCCTGGCGGTTTCAATTCACAAAGTTCACAGTGCCTTTCGGCAGGTCATAAGGCGTTTCCTCGCATCCTCGGCTCAGGGCCGCTGTGGGCGAGGCACTCCGAGCGAGGTGGAGGTCGTCTACCGTGGCATGCCATGACTGTCCTCATTGTCGGAGGCAGTGGGCTCCTGGGCGCCGAATTGGTCCTCCAGGCGTCTGCCGCTGGCCATTGCGTTGCCGCGACCTTCGCGACCAGGCCGTGCGATGGTCCGGAGGCGACGTGGCACCAGGTGGATCTGAGGGACGGCGGTCGTGTCGAAGAGGTCGTTGCCTCGCTCGCCCCCTGCGTGGTCATCAACGCGAGCAGCGGCAGCGCCAACTGGGCCGTCACGGCCGAAGGCTCCGTCCGCCTGGCGATGACGGCGGCGAAGTACGACTGCCGCCTCGTTCACGTGAGCAGCGACGCCGTGTTCTCCGGCACCCGAGTCCACTACGACGAGTCCTGTCTCCCCGATCCCGTCACCCCGTACGGGGCAGCGAAGGCCGCGGCGGAGACTGGCATCCGGCTTCTGACTCCGGATGCCGTCATCGCCCGTACCTCTCTGATCATCGGCGGCATCCAGTCCGAGCATGTCCGCCTCGTGCACGACCTCGCGACCGGCTGCCGAACCGGTGCCTTGTTCACCGACGACGTCCGCTGTCCCGTGCATGTCGGGGACCTCGCCGCTGCCCTGCTGGAGCTGGCCTTCACCGACGCGTGCGGCATACACCACCTTACGGGTGGGGATGCCGTGAGTCGTCACCGTCTGGGTGTGCTGATCGCTCAGCGGGACGGGCTCGATGCTTCCCGGTTGCCGGAGGGCCTCCGCGCCGGCACCTCGCTTTCCGGCGCGCTCGACGTCCGCCTCGACAGCCGGGCCACCCAGGCGAAGCTGCGTACGAGAGTGCGCGGCGTCCACGAGTTCCTGTGAGGCGCACTCGCATCGGCGGCGAGGGCTCATCGCGTGTTGCCGGGTGCCACGTCGCCGAAACGGCGGCCAGAGCTGGTGGTTCGGGGCGCCGTCGGGCGCACGGTCGCCGGATTCTTTGCCGTGCGGTTCTTCGGTATGCCGGTAGCGTCGACCAGCAGATCTGCCCGGAGCCGCAGTCGCCACACCAGGACGTCACTGACCGAGTCCGCAGTGCCGAGTTCTCGGCTCTCCACGGAGTCGGACAGGAGCGCTGCCGGGTCGTGGCCGGCGGCGTCGGCTTCCGCGATGGTCGCGGCCAGGGCATACCAACCGGGCTCGGCGAGGATCTGCTCGGCCAGGCTCGGTAGCGTTTCGCGCAGAAGCGCTACCTGTCGTTGGAGCACCGGCAGGCTCAGGCGTCGGCCGCGCTGGTAGAGCACGTTGAGCGGCTGAGCGGCGGCGGGCCGGTAGGCGTTGCGCAGGTGCTCGGCGGCCCGGCTAGCGGCCTCGGCCTGCTGGGCATGGCCCTTCCTCGCATGCCAGTGGGCGGCGGCAGTGACGAGGAAGAACAACATGTCGATCGCCATCGCCGTGGTGGCGCCGTCCTCGCCCCGGCCGAGGGCTGGACCGCCCTGGACGAGGTCGCGGGCGGCCTGTCGCAGGGCTCGATCGTGCCCGCGTACAGCGCGAACGTGAGAGCGCGAGGCCCGTTCGAAAGCCGTTGCTGCGTCGCGCAGTTCGCGGCGGGTGTGAGCGGCAGACGTCTTCGCGAGGGCATCCAGGACCTCGCCGACCGCGGCGATGTGGGCGGCGGCGACCCCGTCCTCGCCGTGTTCGACGACGAGCACGGCCTGCCACACGGCCGATGCCGTTCCGCGGCGCGCGGAGGCAGGACTGCCCGGCTCCCTACGAATCGCTTCCCCTCGCAGGGCCGCAGGGACATCCTGCGCATCACCAGACCACCGCTCGCGGATGCGAGGCAAGGACAGGTCGGGAGCCAGGCGCGCACCGGGGTAGAACACGGGCTCGCCGTCCTTGTTCAGGTCGTCGTGCAGGGCGACCTTGTATCCGAGCAGGTCTCCGGAGGGCGCGGCACGTTTGCGGATCAGGAGGCCGGCGGCGGCGAGCCGTGCGAAGAACTCCTCATCGCTGCTAGCCCCGGTCACCGCGCGCCGTACCGTCTCGCGCAGTTCCTCGCGGGCGGTGCGCTCGCGGCCCTGACGCTGGGCCTTGTGCCGTTCGGCGCTGGTGGGACGCTGTGCGGCGGTGCCGTCGCCGGGAGCGACCTGGTGGAGTCCGAGTTCCTTCTCGATGAGCCGGGCTTCGGTCTGGGCCCGCTTTCCCGATCGGTGGTGGTCGGGGCGGCGGCCGTCTTCGCGTACGAGGGTGGCGACGATGTGGATGTGGTCGTCGGCGTGCCGTACGGCGGCCCAGCGGCAGCCCGCGCCGTCGTCCGGGTCGATTCCGGTGGCGGCGACGATGCGGCGCGCGATGTCCGCCCATTGCTCGTCGCTGAGGATCGGGTCGTCGGGCGCGGCCCGGACCGAGCAGTGCCACACGTGCTTGTCGGGGCGCTGGTCCGCGGCAAGGAGATGGAGAGGCTGGTTGAGCAGCTGCGCGAGGTCCTTCTTGGTGGCCGTCGCGTCGCGGCCGGGGTCGGGTGACATGCCGTCGAAGGAGGCGACGAGGTGCGGGTCGATGTGTTCCTCGTGAGTTCCCTTGCCGTAGAGGTAGTACAGCAGTCCCAGGGTGTGGCTGCCCTGCTTGTGGATCTGTGGAATCAAGGTGCCTCGTCCGACTGTCGCTTGGCCACCTTGTCGGCGGCCAATCTCACCGCGTCGGCCGCCCGGTGCACATCGGCCATCACCTGGGCCAGATGGGGAACGTCGCCGCCGGAGTTGAGGATCTTGGCCGCTTGATTGAGGTTGCTGCCGGCCCAGCCGAGCTGCCGCCGCATCGCGAACAGTTCCGTGAGCACGTCTCGTTCAGTGGCGATGGCGACGGCGCTACGGGATCGGTTACGGGCCATGGCGAGCCCGGAGTAGGCGAGGAAGCCCGCCACGCTCATACCGGCGGCGTCTGCTCCGCCCTGGATGAGAGCGAGTTCGGACGGGTTGAGGCGGACGCTGTGTGCGCGACGCTGCTTCTTGTCGCGCGGACGCGCTCGCCCCCTCGACCGGACTGTTCGGGCGGTTTCCGGCTGCGATCCGCCCTCGGTCGCAGCCTTCCCGACCGGCGCCCCCTGGTGCCGGTCGGGCCCCGCCACCCAAGGGGCGGGGTCTGGTTCGGACGCTCCCCCCTCGGGGGAGTGTCCGAACCTCCATCTTGCTCGCCCCGGGACCGAGTTGGAGTCAGGAGCAGGTTCCGGGGTGGTGCCGTTCTGGGGCGTGTTCGTCATCGGGATTCGGACCTCGTGGAGCGGTTGCGATGCTGGATGGTCGCGGCCTGCGCGACGACGTCGGCCGGCCCCGAGAGGACGCGCAGAGGTCCCTCGGGCCGGTCCTGGACGAGCCACTGGCCTGCGGCCTGCAGGGGCCGTCGGCGGACCAGGACATCCGCCCAGGCGCTGGCCTCGGCGGCGGTGGGCTCGGACGAACGAGGGATCACGGCGTGTCTCCCAGAGCGGGGAGGTGGCCCGGCACGGAGCCGGGCCACCGATACCGATAGGGGCGATGAGCTGGTCATCTGCCAGTTCAGCCGCACTCGGGGCAGCGCGCGACGTGGCTGCTGAGCGCCCGGGCCATCCGCTGTTTCGCCGAGGCCGCCTGCTTCGCACTGGACTTCGCCGCCGGCCTGCCCTCGTATCGCTGGGAGTGAGCGAGCATGTAACCGATCTCCCGCTCATACTCCCCGCGGACGGTGTTGAACTGGCGGCAGGTCCTCATCTGGTGCCTCGAGTCGTCGTGGTGTCCTCGCTCCGCAGTTCCTGGAGGACGAGGGTGATTCGGTCGTTCCGGCAGCCCGTCAGGCCCTCGCGGCGGATGATCTCCCGCAACTGAACCCGAGTGATCGCTCCGTTGCCGTCCCGTGCGAGCAGGCCGGGGACGTGGGGACGGACATCCCGAACGAGCTGGTGCTCCGGCGGCTCCAGCTCTCGTGGCAGGCGCTGGGTCTGCGGGGTACGGGACCGGCCGCGTTTCCCCTTGTTCTTCGTCCGGGGCTTCGTGCTCGGCTTCCGACGGAGAGGGACCGTCGGTCCCCGGTCCCCGGTGGGTTCGGTCCCCGTGTCGGTGGTGGTCGGTCCCCGGTCCCCGGTGGGTTCGGTCCCCGTGTCGGTGGTGGTCGGTCCCCGGTCCCCGGTGGGTTCGGTCCCCGACTCGGCGGCAGTCGGTCCCCGATACGCATCGGGGACTTGAGCAGGCAATTTTTGCATGGGACGGTCGGTCCCCATGCCTGCGGCGTCCTCCTGTGTCCCCTCCCATCGGGAGGGTCCTGCCCCCGGGGCCGCACCTGCTTCTGGAGTCGTGGTCCCCACGATGGTCCCCGCGTACCCGTCCTCGGTCCCTTGGCGTTCTCGCGCCGTCAAGGTCTCGACGTCAAGGACCGGTCCTTTCGCGTCGCTCGGTCCGCGGTCCCCGTTCGTCGTCGGCTGCGGAGGGACGGTGGCGACCGGCGCGGTCTCGGGCTCCGGGGACCAGGGGGAGGGCAGCGGGACCGTGGCGAGTGCGAGTGCGTGCCGTCGTGCGGCGAGCTGGTCGAGCAGTTGTGTGCGCTGCAGCGGGTCGGTGCCGACCGAGGCCCTGCCGACCGCTGTCGAAAGGCGCCGGGTGAGACGCCGCCCGCGCCGGTTCTGCCGCTGCTGGGGTGTGCGCTCGGCGAGTTTGGCGGCGAGGGTGACCGCGCGGGCGGTGGCTCGGTCCCGGGTGATCTGCGCGGCGTCGCGGTCTCGGGCGGCGATGCCGAGGCGGGACAGGAGCCGTTCGCGGGCCTCCCGGCCCAGGACGGCGATCAGCCCGTGGGAGGCGGCACCAGGAGTGTGCAGGCGCAGCTCGATCCCCATGGCGAGATGCCACAACATCGCCGCCATGACCGGTCCGACAAAGGCCCGGACCGTACCGCCGACGAGGCCGCTCTCAGCGAAGGCGGGGATCACCTGCACGCCGGTGATCACCCAGACCAGCGTGCCCGGCAGGCCGGGGGCGCCCTGGGTGGCCAGGTTCTGTCGGGCCATCAGGGCGGTCGCGAAGAGGGCCAGTTCGGCTGCGGCGAACATCATGATCCGCTCGGCGGTGCCGGCCATGTCGAGGTAGTCGGTGGCGAAGCGCCAGCTCGTGTCGGCGCTGTAGGCCGTGCAGCCGAGGGCGGCCAGGGCTGCGACCTTGACCGCCGGCCCGCCGCGACGCTTCTGCGTGCGGGTTGCCCGGCGCCGGGCCGTCCAGGCGGTCAGTACGACACCCAGGGCGGCGGGCACGACGGTGGCGAGGAGGAGGGGGAGGTCCGGAGCGACACCGAGGGCCAGGACGGGGTGGGTCATGCGGCCTTTCCGAGAGGGGCGGGCGTCGGCGTCGACGCTGCCGGGCGGGGTATGGCCTGCTGGGTGCAGGGCTTGACGGTGGCAGGGCCGCCTGCTGCCGGAGCGGTCTTCTTCCGCTTCTTCTTGGGGCGTGGCACGCCGTAGGTGCGGTCGCGATCGAGGACCCTATTGGCGGACTGCCGGAGCAGGTCACGGGCGTGCTTGCGGCTGATCTGCAGGGCGGCCCCGAGTCGGTAGGGACTCCAGCCGCGGACGTAGGCGTGGTCGATGACGACCTGCCGCTCGACTTCGGTGAGATGGACGTCGCGTCCCCGGAAGAAGGCCGTCACACGCCGGTAGTCCAGGCGCTGGGGCAGACCGTCGTGCAGGGGACGCCGCTCGGCTTCGGTGAGGCCGCCCCAGACTCCCTCCTTGAGGCCGTTCTCCAGGGCGAAGTCGAGGCAGTCGTGTCGTACGGGACACCAGCCGCACAGTTCCTTCGCCTCCGCGATCTCTTCGTGGTCCCGGGGGCCGGGGAAGAAGACCGCCTCGGCGTCCTCGACATCCATGCCGTAGCAGGCGCCGCGGGTGTGCCAGCTGGTGTCTCCGATGCCACGCAGGCCGGTGGCCGGCGCGTCGTGGGTGGTGATGTGGCGCAAGGGGATCTCCGATGTGCTGCCGCGTCGGCCGCGCGGGGGCCGTCGAGGCGGGGACGCGGCGTCGGGGGCCGGCTGCGGCGCGAGAGCGGACGCCGCAGCCGGGGCGGGATGGTGGTGTGGGGAGGGCGGTGCGCCGGACGGGATGCACGCGCGGGGTGCGCCGGTCAGGCCAGGGCGGGTTGCTGGGCCTTCTCGGTGTGCTGGGCGGCGGCGAGGTCGAGGCGGCCGGGGTGTGGGGTCTTGCGCGGCGTGATGGCGCGTACTCCGTCGTTGGGGCCGATCCGGCGGCTTCGGCATGGTTCGCCGGCCGGGGCCAGGCACCACTCGCAGCGCACGCTCAGGGCGTCGGGCATTCCCTGTGCGACGGCGGCTTCGCGTGCTGCCCGGGCGGGCCGGAAGGGTGCGAGGGCGGCTCGGGCGGCGGGTGGTATGCAGGAGCCGATCTGGTCGAGCCGAGCCTGCAGCCGCGGGTTGATCTCCTCCTGGCTGCTGGTGATGGCCCGGGCCTGCGAGGGCTGCGCTATGCCGGTGGCGACGGCGCGGCGGGTGCCGACCAGCTCGGCGGTCCAGGCGGCCTGGTCGTCCGGGTCCGCGGACGGTGTGGGGTCGGAGTGGAGGGCCAGGCGGTTGCGCCGGTAGCTCTCCCAGGGGCGGACTACATCGGCGGGCTGGATCTGGTAGGGCGAGGCGCGGTAGTGCTGGCGGGCGGCGGCGAAGGCGTCCCAGCTGTGCGGGGTGGCCATCGCCACGTCGCCGAGCAGCTCGCTCCACTGGTCGAGCTGGTCGCGAGCCTCGCCCTGGTCGGTGCGGATGGTGCGGGGGTCGAGTCGGCCGATGTAGGCCAGCAGGGCGGCGATTTCGCGGCGATCCACGGTCAGCCCTCCAGTCCGGTCGGCTCGTTGAGAGCGGCGAGAAGGGCGGCGGTGTGGGCCTCGGCCCGCGTCATCCCGCCAGGCGCGGCGCTGCTCTTGCCGGGCACGGCGTGGAGGTTCGGGCGGCTGGGGGCGTGCTCTCGGGCGATCCAGGACCGCCAGTCGACAGCCCAGGCGTCCGCCGGCCTCGGCGGGTGTGCCGACCGGTGTGCACGCCACTTCGCGTCGGCGGCCTGCAGGCCCTGCTTGCCGAGGCGGTCGAGGTGTCCCTGCTGGCGGGTCCAGGTGTGGGTGGCGGGGTCGACCTGCCACTCGGCAGCCGAGGTGACGGCAGCACCACTACTGCTGTACCTCCGGTTCAAATCAGGTTTACTACGGTTCTGTGTGCCGGTAGCGGGTACATCGCTGTGCCGGTGGCCGGTACGCCGCTGTGCCGGTTTCCGCCTGGACCTGCCGGTTTCCGGTACTGCCGGTTTCCGGCCCCTCGCGGGGGATTCCGGCACCTCACGAGGGCGGATTCCATACCGCCGCAGAGCCGAGAGCCGGAGCTTCGCAGGGGCGACGGGCCCGTCCGGCACCGTTGCGTCTCCGTCCTCCCCCTGCTGCTCGCACCGGGCCTGTGCGAGGGCATCGGCGGCGAGGGGCAGGCGGTAGACGGTGCTGCGCTGCGGACCGACGAGGTCGTCGAGCTGTTCCAGCTCGTCCGCGAGGATCAGGCGCTCGATGGCTTCGCGCACCGTGGAGACCGAGGCGCGGGTGCGCTTGGCCAGGCTGGACAGCGAGGCCCAGGAGATGCACTGCTCGTCGGCCACCCGGTCGGCGATCGACAGCAGTACCAGGCGCGCAGCCCCTCGGCTGGAGCTGTGCTCCCACACCCACTCGCGGGCTTCGCTGCTCATCGGCCGCTCCCGAGGAGCAGGCGGGACCGGCGACTCGCCCGGGCCAGGGGGATGCGGTCCGGCTCGGGGAACGGAGGCGCCGAGGCGGAGGTGGCTGCCGCGCAGGCCGGGCGGAAGGGCCTTTTGCGCAGGGCGGAGCGCATGTAGAATTCTCCTTTGGTGTTGCCGCGCTGAGACGCCCCGTGGAAGGGATCAGCGTGGTGATGGTGGCGATCTCCGCCCTTGCTGGGGCGGGTACAGCCGTTAGGCGTCCGGCGTCCGGGAGTTGCTGCTCTCGGACGCCGTCGCTGTGTCCAGGGACCTACGAAACCTGGAGGTTGTACACGTCATTGCTCCTGGGCTCGTCCATGCGGGCGGTCTGCCCCGTGGGGACGACGAACATACGCACGGCTCCGCGTCAAGGTCCAGAGTTGGTTCTTAAACCCTGTAGAAGTCGCTTGAGCTGCGACGACGGGGAGGGCGTGGTAATGGATCATGAAGGGGCCTTAGAGTCGGGAGTCGCAACACGAAGCACGCGTCAGGGATGCAGACGTACCGCAATCGGATGATCGAATTCCGGTTCTACAGCGCGAAAGCCCCTGCGTCGAAAACCTACGTCATGTAGATTGTTGTTGCAAGGGCTCGTAAAGCCGATCCCTGCATCTCCTACCTGCAGCTTTGGAGCAATCGATGCCCCCGCGCCGATTCGATGGCCGACGCCTGAGAGCGAGGCGCCGGGAAGCCGACATGCATCAACGCGTCCTGGGGCGTGAAGTGGGCGTCGGCTCACACGAGCCCGTAGCTCGATGGGAGAGCGGCAAGTCGGTTCCGCCCGCCGAGAAGCTACCGGCCATCGCGCGGGCGCTGGGCGCGGATATCGACACTCTGTTCCCGCGGGATGGCGCCCCCGATCTGGTCGACCTTCGATGCGACGCCGGGTACTCCCAAAGTCATGCGGCCGACCTGCTCGAAACTGTCAGCCGATTCCGTCTGGGGGCGGCAGAGCGAGGCGTGCGCAAGCTCGACGCAGCGTCCCTGCTCGAGCCGGCCAGGCTCTACGGGGTCACGGTCGAGGAGTTGCAGGCCGCCCAACGTCGATCGTTCGGCGAGGACGTCCCTACGCCTGAGGCCGCTCGTCCTGCCGGCAAGCGGCTGGCCGAGACGCTTTCCGAGCTCGTGGAACAGGCGTTCCCTGGCAGCCGTCCCACGGCTGAAGAGTTGGCCATCGCAGTCAATAGAAGGATCGGTACTGAGGTACTCAAGGCCGAGCACGTGGATGCGCTTCTCGGCGGCGTTTCCGCGGAAGAGATCTTCGACGACGGTGCTCGGACGGTCGTTTACGAGGCGCTCGGCCTGTACTTCGATGTCTCGCCCATGGTCTTCCACGACGGACAGTCGGCGCAACGACGCGTTCTGGAAGACATCCGCTTCCTGGCGGCTCAGCACGACGTCGCCCTCGCTGCGCGAGGCGGCGAGGGCGGCGTATCTCCAGCGTTCCTGGCTGTTCTCAACGAGTTGCTCTCCGGCGAAGACGAACCGCGCTGATCAGGCGGCCTTCCCCGCTGCCGCTTCCTACGGTTGCCCCGCAGTTTGTCTGCTGAGGTGGTGGCCTCCAGATCCCTCGGTCCGGAAGAGCAGGGACTCGACCTGTTCGTTCGAGATGGTCGCGTAGACGGCCTGTACACGGGCTAGCCAGTGCGCCTCGGCGTGGCTGTCGGAGAGAGGCTTGTCCCTAAGACCTCGCACCGGCAGCGGAGAGCGACTGCCCAGACGCGCGTTGTGCAAGGCCGCCTTGATCCAGTACGCCTCCGCCGCCGGCTGAGGGTCCGGATGCTCGGAAGTCACGTCCTCCGCTGTATGGAGCAGGGTCGGAGTGGCGTGGTGCCGAAGCTGTTCCACTGCGTCCGCTATCTCCTGCGTCCACCGATCGAGCCTGACATCCAGCGAGGGCGAAGCGCGCGTCCACTCCCGTAGACGGGATCCTGACGGCTGGAATGGGACGTCAGGGAAGACCTCCACCAAATCGTGCCGGAGCGGGTACAACTTGTGCAGCGCTCGCCAGCTAGTCCAGCGCGCTGAAAGAGCTTTTGCGGACGGGATGCTTGCCCCTGCGGCCCACAGGAGGGCGACCGTGAGATTGCTGGAATCTGCGACGACTCGCATAGTGGACGCGCTGGCGCTCGTCGGGCTCCAGACCGTGACGATCCGGAACAGCGAGTACAGCGTGTAGAGCGTCATGGCGAGGGTCATGAGCGCGAGACCTGAGCGCAGAAGACCAGTCTCCGCGCGCCGGGCGGCTCGGCCCCATTGGAAGGCGCAGGTTGCCGAGGCAGACGCCAGGTACACGTACAGGATGCTGATGAAGGTGGCCGCGCCCCATTGCCCTGCGTGATCGGTTGCGAACTCTACGCTGGGTTGACTCCGGTCCACCGCAGTGAAGAAGAGTACGATCATCGCGCCGACTGCGCTGAGCGCGCAGGCGTGCGCGATGCGGTTGATGCGCCGGGACGTGCTCACGTGGCGCGGTGTGGGTGCCTCGGTCGCCGGCTTGCCGTAGATCGCCGTGATGTAGCGCAGTACCGCGAGGATGGCAAAGATCGAGGTGAGGTACTTCACCAGCACGTACAGGTCGGTGATCGGTGCGTCCAAGGCGCGCTTCACGGCAGGAACGCGGCACCATAGTGCGGCGGCGAACCCGACGCTGCAGGCCCAGAGGGCCCGTCTCTCGGGCTCGTCGTATCGAAGCGCCGGCAACCGCCACAGCGCCATTACGGTCATGGCCGCCGCCCCGACATAGGTGCAGATATCAAGCATCAGAGTGTCCTCGCAGTTCGTGCCACAGGGTGCGAGAGGCTCGACTCCAGCAGGCTGAGCGGGTCCTCTCCGGCCCCTGCCCGCCGCTGCAGCATGATCTTGATGAGAGTCGCGGAGAGCTCAGCCTCCCTCTCCTCGACCGTGCCGTACTGTGACCGGGCTTGGACCTCCACATCGGGGCCCAGTTCCGCAGTGATGCTCTCCCAGAAGGACTCAGGAATGTAAGGCAGCACCTCTCGGGGTGAGAGGGTGGAACGGTGGTCGAACCACTCGTGCGCGAGCTCGTGCAAGATCGTGTGCTCTGTTTGGTGCGGGGTGGGACGCCGCCGGAAGAGTATGTAGGTGGTGCGCCGTCCTCGGACGCGCAGCCCGCACGCAGTGCGACGATCGGATCTCGTATCGTCAATCTCCACAAGGCGGATCGTCCGGCCGCTGACGGCCTCCATATTGGCCGCCAGGGCGTGCACGCTGAAGGTCTCACTGGGGAGTGGCAGGTTGCGTAGCTTCGCTTCGCACTGCCGCCGCAGTCTGCGCATCTCGCTGCCCGAGACCAATACGCGCGACGCACTCATTGTCGCCCCTTCCTAGGTGTCCCTTTTGTCACGCACGTCAGTCCGGTGCGAAGGACACGTTGCTGCGAGCGAGAGGTGAATCACGGGAAGGCCAGCCGTCCCGTGGAATGACCTTATGTCTGTCGCTCGGGGGGGATTTTGGCGTACATGCCCTGCGGGGGAATCGACTGCAAGTGGTGAGAGGCCGTCACGGGCGGTCAACGCTGGCTGAGAGTGGCAGATTTGGAGTGCCGATCGCTGAGCGGGGTATGCCTCCTGAGAAGTAGAGGTGTCGGAACTCACCAAATTTCATGTGCTTCAAATCACAGAGTCTCGAATTTTGGCCACAAGTGACGGATAAGTCTGGTTGGTCGTTTCGGTTCTGAGTCGCTCGGGCAGGGAGTTCGAGGGTCAATTCGTCCTCCGTTGACAATCCCGTCTGGTGGCGTAGAAGTAAGGTGGAGCTGCGTGGCGCCTTCCCATCGCCAGGCGTCGAAATGCCTATACCGCAAAGCCATATGGAAGAGCGTCACTCTGGTGAGGTTTCCGCGTCTGATGTAAATTCGCACGATCATGTTGCCGGGAGCGCTCGAAAGGGCGTTTTTGGCACGGCTGGTGACGCGGCGTCAGTTAGTCCTTCTCGCCGGAGTGTTGGATCAACGGGGACTGGGCTCTCTGTCGACGCCGAGGCCGGCTGGTGCCTGCCGTTACTTAGTGGCTGACGCCCAGACCGGGAAGGAACAGCTGGCCAAGGTCTCGACCAAGGCGGCCCGTGTCCAGGGTCTCCTCGGCGCTGAGATTCGAGAGGCCGAGGTCGGCGGGCCCCCGGGCACCACGGCTTCGCAGTTCGCGGACGATGAGTGCGGCCAGCGCTGTCGCGCCCATGGTGCCGCGCGGGAAACTCGCCTCCCACCACCGGGCCACCGGGATCTTGGAGTGCCAGCCGCGGCGGGTCATGCCGTCTTCGTACTCGGCGTGTCCCGGGCTCCACTGGTCAGGCGAGTCGGTTGTGTCGATGAGCGCCATCAGCTCGTCATCCGGATTGCACAGGACAGCAAGGACCCGGTCTCCGTCGGCCCGATTGACGAGATTGAAACCCACTCCGGCCGTACCGAGCTGTGCCGGCAGCTGGTCCGACAAGGCGATCAGTAGTGTTCTCACCGACTGCTCCAGTTGCGGCCAGTCGGAGGCTGGAGGGGGTGGCGGCGAGACGGTAGCGGGCGTGCCCGAGTCGTGACGGTTTACCAGCCACAGGTAAGGCAGTTCACCGTACGTCGCCACCTGGTGGATGCCACTTCCCACCCCATGGCGGAAGGCGGCGGCCTCGCGATCGGTAAGCTCGTCGCTCCGGTGAACGGAAAGCTGCAATCCGTCTGATCCTTGATCCAAAAGGAGAGTGCTGGTCGCCCACTGCCAACGGATGCTGGGGCCGACTCCACTTCCGCCGTATTGCGCAGGAGGACCCAGTCGCTCCTCAATAGCCTGCAGCGTGGCCCGTACGTGGGCTATAGGGTCCAGGGCGGGCAGTGACGCACTATGCCATTCCGCCAACGGAGTGGGGGTCGCCTCGTAGCCAGCCGCCGTCGCCTGCTGGCACAGCTTTTCAGCTATTTCCCCTATGTGGGCTTGTTGTGCTCTGTCCATGTTCACACAATGTACTGGACGATCCCGTCGCGCCTGGTGGCCGGACCATGCCGTCTCGCTTCACTCGCATAGGAGTGATCATCTCGACCTGATTCTTCGGCGTGCTCTGACCCGCGACGCCCCATAAACTCCGTGGGGCTAATATGACCGGCGGTTTCAAATGCGCTGAGGCCGTCGTGCTGGGTTTCATCGCCGTCGAGCGGGCACGTCGGAAGAGGTCCACGGGCCGGTGCCCCACCAGGTCCGGATGGGTGCGGCTCCGCTGCCCTTGGCGAGGGATCCGTCCGGACGACGGTCAGGCAGGCCGAGGAGCTGCCGTTCGATCGGGGTGAGCGCGGGGTCTTTCCGGAGGTCGGTGGTGAGGTCGTCGACGGGGTGAAGCCATCGGTATCCGTACTGGAGCATGAGGGCGATGCGGGGGCTGCCGGAGAGGTTGATGCCTCCGGTGTGCCAGGTCCTGTTCTCGAAGAGGACCGCGTCGGTGCCGGTGAGGTCGGGCGTGACGGCGTCGGGCGGGTCGATGGCGTCGACGGGGACGACGGGTTCTTCGGTGAGGCGGTGGCTGCCGGGGAGGAACATGGTCAGCCCGCAGTCGGGGGTAATGGGGGTGAGGTAGTGGGCGGCCTTGATGGCCATCCGGGGGGTGTGGGGGAAGCCGAGGTCGGCGGTGACGCCGTACATGTCGCGGTGCCAGCCGTGGCGTTCGGGGATGCGGATGGTGCGGGGCGGGCCGCTGGGCAGGGCGATGAGGTGGGCGGATAGCAGGTGGATGTTCGGGCTGAGTAGCTGGACAACGGTGGGCAGGACGGCCGGGTTGGCGAGGAGCGGGAGGAAGGTGCGGTCGAGGTTGAGGCATCCGCGGAAGCCGTCCTTGCCGTCGCCGCCTTGGTCGCGGCCCTGGGTGATGTCGCTGGCCAGCAGCTTCTCGGCGGCGATCAGGAGTCGGTCGCGCAGGTCCGGAGTGATCGCGTTGTGGATGACCGCGTACCCGTCGCGTTCGAAGGCGTCGACGGTACCGGCGTCAGGGGCGACGGGCGGGAACGGGATGCTCATGCCGGTATCTCCTTCGGGGTGACGGTGAGGGTGGTGGCGAGCTGCCACAGACCAGCGGCGTCGAGGCCGCTGAATCGGCGGAGGTGTTCCTGGGAGACGGGGCGGCCGGGGTCGCGGTAGCCGAGGACGGTGAGCCGGGTTCCGGGGTGGCGGCGGCCGAGGAGGGCGTGGATGTCGGCGGGGTGTCCGCTGGTGGCCAGGATGATCGGCGCCCGGGTGCCGAAGTGGCGGGCGAACGCGTCCGGGGCGAGGGCGAGGGGGCGGGTGCCGTCCTCGGCGAGGGCTGTGAGGTCGTGGACGTGGATGTACCGCAGGCGCAGGTCGGGGCGTTCGGCGCGCAGCCGCCGGGCGAGGGCGGTCAGGGCCTCGGCGGGCAAGTCTCCGGCGGAGGCGAGGATCAGATCGGGCTTGCCGGGACCGGGGTGGGTCAGGTGGGGCCAGATCGCGATGCCGTGCCGGAGCTCCTCGTCGACGGTGTCGAGGGGGTGGTGGAGGTGGGTGTGCTTGCCGGCGACGACGATCGTGCACCGGTCGAGCTTGCGCAGGGCGAAGGTGAGGGCGGCGGCGGTGCGCGCGGGGTCGGCGGGGGTGAGGACGTGGAGCGTGGGGTCGCCGCCGGCCAGAAGCGCCGTGGTGAGGCTGGGGTTTTGGTGGGTGAGGGTGTTGTGCCAGCCCAGGCTGGTCAGGAGGTAGACCAGGCTGGGCAGCGGGGCGAGCCCGGTGTGCCGGCGTACGGAACGGTGCTTGAGCTGCTGCTGGATGAGACTGAGCGTGATGGGCGCGAACGCCTCGTAGGTGGCGACGAGGGCGGTTCTGCCGGTCTCCGTGTAGCCCTGGGCCCAGGCGTGGCACACCTCCTCGCTGAGCACTTCCACTGCCCACGGCGCCGGGAGTCCGTGTTCGTCGGTGAGGTCGAGGCGGTTGGAGGCCAGCTCGTCGGGGCTGAACACGCGGAACGGTCCCTGTCCGGCACGGGTCCGCAGGACTTCGGGGACCACCTGTGCGAACGGGCGCCCTGCGGCGTGGGCGGCGACCTGGGCGGAGGCGGTGACGCAGCCGCGCGGCGCCGGGAGGCCGCCGGGCTCGGGCAGGGCCTGCGGGAGCGCGGGCAGCAGGTGCGGCCGGGGCCGGCCGCCGGGGGTGAGGAGCTGGGCGGGCTGGTAGGAGGCCAGCCAGTCGGCGAGCGCGTCGAACTCGGCGCCCGCGGGGTCGCGCAGCGGCGTCTTGTGGACCGCCGGGGTGCCGGCGAGGCGGGCGGGGGCGCCGTGGCCCTTGTCCAGGGTGAGCACCAGGACGCTGGAGGTGCCCGGGATGCCCAGGGGCTGGGCGGCTCCGAGGGCTTCGGCCAGCGCCTGGCGGAGCTGGTCGGTGTCGAGGCCGTCGGTGTAGACGGGTCGGTGGCCGAGGCCGGTGAAGTAGGCGGTGAGTTCGGCGCGGCTCAGGGTGGACAGCACGCTCGGTCCGCCCATGCGTAGTCCGTTGAGCAGGACGATGGGCAGGACGGTGCCGTGGTCGCCCGTACCGTGCAGCGCGCGGGTGGCGAGCCAGGAGGCGGCGGTCATTCCGGTCTCGCACTCCCCGTCGCCGATCAGGACCACCGACAGCCGGTGGGGCGCGTCGAGGACGGTGCCCTGTCCGATCGCGAGGGCGGGCCCGAGCTGGCCTCCGGTGTGCAGGTGGCCGGGGATCATCGGGGTGATCTCCCCGCCGATGTCGGCCCGGGGGAAACCCGAGACGAGTTCGCGCAGTCCGACCTCGCCCTGGCATAAGCCCGGGTGGGCGTGGCCGAGTCGGCCGGTGAGATAGGCGTGGGCGAGGGCGGAGGGCCCGGCGTGCCCGGCACCGTGCAGGACGTGCAGTTCGTAGCCGTCGGGGACGGCCGCCTGGAGCGGGCCCAGAGCGGCGAGCATCCGGTTGACGGGCGGACACACCCCCCAGTGCCCGGTCGGCCGGGGCTTGATGTCGGCCGGGGTCAGGGGCCGGGCCAGGAGCGGGTTGTCGCGCAGGTAGAGCTGGGCGAGACAGAGGTAGTCGAGCGCGTCGGCGACGGCGGACACCGACGCGTCGGGCACCAGGCGGTTCGTGCGGCGGGCGAGGTCAGCCCACATGCGGTCCTCCCGGCTCGGTGAGGGCGGCTTCGACGGCGCGGGCGTGGACGGTGCCTTCCCGCTCCAGGCGGGCCGGGGCGCCCGCGGGGCAGTCGACGATGGTCATGTGCCGGCCGTGCGGGCAGATCCCGCCGTCGACGACCGCGGCGATCCCGCTCTGCGTGGCCTGTTCGAAGGCGGCGACCTGGGCGGCGGTGAGCGCAGGGTGGTCCCGCTCGCCGGCGGCGGGGGTGGAGATGCTGCACACGGCGGCGGCGAGAGGTTCGCCGGCCAGGGCGACGAGGCGGCCCAGGATCCCGTCGGGGCATCCGACGAGCGCCGGGGAGCCGACCGCCGCGACGGCCTGCGCGTCCGGCTTCCACGGAAGGCGCAGCGCGAGGTCCCCCGGCCACAGGGCGCCGGCCAGGAGGCGGGCGTCGACGCTCAGGTCGAACAGGGCCCCGGCCGTGGCCGGGGCGTCGAGCAGGAGCAGCAGCGGCTTGTCGGTGGGGCGTTGCTTGGCGCGGAAGACCGCGTCCGTGGCGCCGGGGTCGGCGGCGCGGGCACACAGCATGTACCAGCGCGGGGTGGGCACGGCGACCACCTGCCCGGCGGCCAGGAGCCGTGCGGCGGCGGGGAGCTGCTCGGGTGTGAGGACATCCACGGTGCTCCGCCCTCTCACGCGGTGCCGAGGCGGGCGAGGTCGGCGAGCGCCGGGTACTCCAGCCACAGGTCCGACAGGGCGGCCAGGGCGAGTTCGGGGTGCTGGGCGTGCTGGATACGGAAGTACGCCATCACCCTCGGGGTGCTGCTGGTGTTGATGCCGACCCGGTGCGGGACGAGGTGGTGCATCACGATCACGTCACCGGGTTCGGCGGTGAAGGCGGTGCCGTCCTGGGCGTCGATGTCGTCGGGGGTCTGGGCCGGCTGCCCCAGGGTCCAGTCCGTGGCGAAGTAGCGGGCCATCCGGTGGTGCCCGCCGGGCACGTAGTGCAGAGCGCCGGCGTCCGCGGTGGCGCTGCCTTCCAGGACGACGCCGATGATGAAGCTGAACGTGCGCAGGTCGGACGGTTGAAGGTGGGGGCAGGAGACGCCGTCGACGTGCATCCGCTTCACCGGCTGCTCGGCGCCGTGCGGAAGCCGGATCTGGATCTGCGCCCGGGTGACCGGGGCGATCCACGAGGGCCGCAGCAGGTCCTCGGCCAGCTCCTCCAGGCCACTGCGGCGGTAGAGGGCGAGGAGAGCGGGGTGCTCTTCCAGCTCGGGGGCGAAGCTGCGTTCGGTGTAGGCGGTGATCCGCGCGGGGTCGTACGTCTCGGTCAGCCAGCCGCCGACGAGGTCACGGGCCCGGGACAGAGCGTCGCCGTGGACCAGGCCACGGCGTATGAGGACGCCGTCGTCGACGAACCGGTGCTGTTCGTCGGCGCTCCATATCTCGGGTCGAGGCATGGTGGATCTCCTTCCGGAAGGGTGGGACAGAGGGCCGGGGCGGGAAGAGGGACCGCCCCGGCGAAGAAGGGGGGAGCGGGTCAGCCGCGGCGGCCGAGGACGACCTGGAAGGAGGCGTGCTCAGTCAGACCGCCGGCGGCGGCGTGCTCGTCGAGCAGAGCCCGGGCACGGCGCTCGAAGTCCTCGACCCGCTCGCCGAACAGCGGCCGGGCGGCGAAGGAGGTCGAATACAGGTAGCCGATCACCATGTCGGTGGTCCACTCCCGTTCGACGGCGATCGTGTGCTCCTTGACCTGGACGAAGGCGGACTCGGCGAGGATCTCGCTGTACGGCCGGTTGTGCGCCGCGTACGTCTTGCCCGCCCCGGCACGCCGCTCCTCGCCCAGGTACTCCTGGATCAGAGCCCGCAGGGCGTCGGTCCACGCGGTGCGTGCGGTCCACAGGCTGCCGTCGCCCATGACCGCGACGGTCGCGTCCGGCGCGGTCATGCCCTCCAGCCGCGACAGCACCACGTCCTGGTCCATCCAGTGGAAGGCGCGGCAGACCGTGACGAGGTCGGCGCGGTAGGAGGCGGGCGGGGTGAACTTCTCGGCCGGGGAGTTGTGCAGCCGGACGGTGACCGGCAGCCCGGCGAGCGCCTTGTCGGCCTCGGCGAGCATCCCCGCGTCCTGCTCGACGACGTCGATCTCCGTCATCGTCTCGGCTAGGGCGAGGGGGACCTGCCCGGTACCGGATCCGAGGTCGAGCAGGGCCCGGTGCTCCTTGCCGGCCACCCGCTGCGTGAGCAGCTCGACGGCCTCCCTCGGGATGCCGGGCCGGTAGGCGGCGTAGAACGGTGCGGTGGTGTCGAACTGGCTCACAGTGTGGCGCTCCTGGTGGACGGGGTTGACGAGGGAAGGGTCTGCTGGATGTGCCGGACCGCGCAGGCGAGGTCCGGCACGACCGTGACCCGGCCGGGGTGCTCGGCCAGCACCCGGAGGGCTTCGGCCGACGGCGGGCGCGGGGTGATCCACAGGGCCTGGGCTCCGGCGGCGAGGGCACCGCGCACGTCGTAGTCGAGACTGTCGCCGACGTGCAGCACCTCCACGGGATCCCGGTCGTGCAGCCGGGCAACAGTCTCCACGGCGCGCGGGTCCGGTTTGGCGAACCCGATACGCCATGAAGGGTGATGGGCCCGCAGATGGGGGGAGAGAAGAGCCGCGACGTCGGTCTCCCGCTCATCCCAGTGGCTCACGTTCGACAGGGTGACCACCGGCACGACCCGGGCGATCCGCGCCACCGCCTCCACCGCGCCGGGCCACAGGGCGAAGGCGGGCGGACGGTGGTCGTGGGGGAAGGCGGACGACGCAATACCCAGGGCGGCGCACACCGACTGCGGCCCCGTCGTATCGGCACTCGGGTCCAGGGCGTGCAGGATCCGCTGGGCGGCCCGCTTCGCCTCCCGGGCCGGGCGCGGGGACAGCTCCACCAGGCGCTGCGTCAGCGTCATCCCGGACGGCTCACCCAGGGTGTACCCGACATCGAGGCTCACCAGCCGCACCGGCGCCGCGCTCACGAGCGGCCTCCCAGAGCCGTGATGATCATGCCGATCCGCTCGGCGCGCACGGTTGCGGACCCGGCCTCGCCGAGGAAGGTCAGCAGGTGCCGGGCCTCGGCCGGCGACCAGCCAGCGGTGTCGACGCTGGCTTCGGCAGCCGCCTGGGCGAGGTCGTCGGGGATCGCTGGCGGGCGGGCGCCGTGCGGAATCAGCAGCGTGCCGCTCCACTCCTCGCCAGCTCGCTCCTGCGGCAGGACCGGGGCAAGGGGCGACAGGACGGTGACGTCATCGAACGTGAGGATCCGGACCGCGACTTCGGGCAGGTGCACCGGCTGTTCGAGGCGCAGGGTCGTGGACAGGAAGGTGTCGTGTCCGCTCAGCCGCTCGTCCACGACGAGCAGCGTCTCCCCCTCGTGCTGCCGCAGGTGGCCGTGGACGGCTAACTCCCCTGTGTGTCTGGGCATTACCGGCGCACCTCCATCCCGAGGCCGGGCCGGTCGGGGAGAACGACGTGCCCGCCGTCGGGCCGGAGCGTGCCGCGCAGCGCCCGCTGCCGCCTCGGCTCCCACACCACCTGGTGCTCCACCGCCCCGGTCGCGTCGGGGAAGGCGGCGGCCAGGTGCACGGCGGGCAGGAATGCCCGGCCATGCAGGTGGACCGGCACCCTCGCGTCCTGGGCGGCGCCCAGCCAGCCTTGCGCCTCGGTGATGCCGCCGCACCACACCGCGTCGAACGTGAACGCGGTCGGGCGGCAGTTCTCCAGCAGCGCCCTCGCGTCCTCCTCATGCGACAGCCGCTCGCCGAATGCGACCCGAAGTTCCCTTGTATGACTTAACAGTTGCGTGTAGGCGGTCTGGTCGGTCCGCGCGAGCGGGTCTTCCACCCAGCGCACTGTCTCCGGGCCGAGGAGCGGTGCGACCTCCACGGTCCGCAGGTGGCCCCAGGTGCCCAGGGCGTCCACCGCCACGCTCTGCCCCGCCCACTTTGCCGCCCGTTCGGCCAGCAGCGCGATCTCGCCTGCTTCGGCGTCGCGCAGGGCCCACTTGGTGAAGGCGAACCCCTCGTCGGCGGTCGCCCTGACCAAGTCGGCGGCCGACGCCACGTTCAAGTCCAGGGAGAGCCAGGAGGCGTAGACGGGGACGCGCCGCGCGGGCCGGTCGCTGAGCAGGGCCGCGACCGGGAGGTCGGCGAGGCGGCCGTGCAGGTCCCACACCGCGCAGTCCAGCGCCCCCACCGCCCACCGGCCCAGCCCCGCCTCGTGCGGACCGAGTTCGGCCAGGAGCCTGTCCAGCAGGCCCCGGTGGTCGCTCACGGGGTGGCGCAGCGCGCTGTGCCCGAGCCGGGTGGCGATGAGCGCGGCGGGCAGCTCGTCGACCGGAGCGAACGCCCCGGTCACCCCGCTGGCCTCGACCACCACCGCGAACCGGCTGTCGCCCTTCTCCCACGGGCCGGCCACGCTCTCGTCGAGGCACTCGACCCGCACCCGCTCGATGACCGCGTCAGCGGGGCCCACCGACGAGGTCCTCTCCCGCATAGGTGAAGTACCACAGCGGCCGGTAGCACTCCCAGCCCACCGGCCGCAGCCCGGTCGGCGCCATCGCCCGCTCGATGGCCGTACGCGCCCGCAGGTAGTAATCCAGGCTCTCCGCGCCCGGCGTCCGCATTACCTGCATCACCGGCGTGTGCGCCTGGAAGACCTGGAAGTTCGGGAACTCGCTGACCTCGCCCGCCAGCGTGTTCACCCCGTGCGCGAGGTCCTCCAGCGGGTCGATCCCGGCTATGTACGTGTACGAGGTGTCCAGCCCCGCCGCCCGTGCCCGCGCCAGCAGGTCCGGCATCTGCCCCGGGAGGAGGCTGGCCTTGGTCTCCTTCATCAGGGCCTCCCGCCGGGTGAAGTGCTCGACGGTCAGCCGGAGGACGAACGGCGACACCTGCGAGGCGATCGTCGCGAACACCTCGTCGCTGCGCAGCACGGAGGTGAGGAAGCCGATCCGGGCCGTGACGCCAGCCCGTTCGAGGGCAGGCCGCAGGGCGGTCAGGTGGTCGACGGCGGCCCCCTCCCGCTCGAAACAGCCGGTGGAGACGGTGACCTCGGTAAGTTCGGCCAGGTTGCGGCGGGGATGCTGCTCGCCGAGGGCGCGCAGCAGGGCGTCGAGCCCCTGCTCCTCCTGCATCTTCGGGTCGGCGGCGGCTTCCAGCGTGTTGGGGCACCAGCCGCACCCAACGCACCGGCTGCGCGCGTTCGGGTTGAGGGTCGCGGCCCGGCCGCCGTCGCGGAAATACCCTCCGACCGCCTCGTCGGCGTCGATGCGCTCGACGTGCGCGACCACCTCGCCGTTCAGCCACAGCTCGTCGCCCCGGAGCAGGAACGGGCTGGCTGGCCGGTTCAGCGGGACGATGACCTGCCAGGTGGTCTCGGGGCGGCGAGCGAGTCGGAGGTTGACCCTGGCCCGATTGCGGTCGTGATCGGAGGTGATTCCGTGCAGGTTGACGGCGATCAGCAGCACGTCCTCGATGGGGACTCCGTGGCGCAGGGCGATCTGCCCCAGATCGTGCAGTCGGTGAGCACCGACAGCGTTGGCCGAAGGTATGGACCGGCGCATGGACAGTTGCGGCATGAGCAAACTCCAGCTTGGTGTTGAGGTCAGGTGTGCGTGATCAGGTAGGCGGGGCCCTCGCCGAGCCGGGCTCGTTCGATCGCGTCGAGGCGGGTGAAGGCCCGCGGTGCCATCAGGTCCTGCCAGGTGGCGAGATCGTGGACGGCCCACATGTCGTGCTCGGCCGGGTCGAGACGGATCCGACCGAGCTGGTCGGTGGTCAGGCGCCCTCCGTCGAAGATGAGCCCCACCTTGTTCAGTGGCAGGCTGGGCCCGGCGTGCAGGAAGTGCGTCAGGAGGAGCGTCGGCGTACCCAGACCGAGTTCGAGGCACGTCTCCTCGACCGCCTCACGCCGGGCGGTCTGCAGGGGGTCTTCGCCCGGGGTGTCGAGGTTGCCGCCCGGGAACTGCCACAGTCTCGATCCGTAAACCGAGCGGAGCTGGACCGGTCGGTCAGCCTCGTCGCGGATGTACAGGCAGCCGTACACCGTGTGGTGGGGCACGGTCTGCGCGTACGCCTCGGCCGTCATCGGCATGGGGCGGCCGGGCCGGGCGGGACGGTGGTCGAAGGCGAACGCGAGTACGCCGAGAGCCTCCTTGGCCGGCGGGTAGATGTCGCGGAGGCTTGCGAGCAGCTCGCCAGGTTGCTCGTCCGGGTCGATGAGCGCGCTGTCCTCCGAGCGCAGCAGGTCCTCGAAGGAGCGGTACGCGGTGATCCGCTGCACGACGACGTCGACTTCGCGCCCGGTGTCCCGGTCGTGGAAGACGACGGTGTCACCGATGCTGATGTCGCGCCTGTTCGGCGTGGCCACCCTCACTTCGATCGTCTTGCGACCGGATTCCACCTGCCGGTAGTACCGCGCGAGCAGGTGCATGTGGTGCTCGGGCGGCACCTCTCCGGCGGAGGGGCTCGGGACGGCGGGAATCGCCTGCTGGGTGTGGTCGGGCATGTATGCCTCCGTTCGATGCTTTCCGTCTGCCTGTTCGTGGTGGGGGGGCGACCGTTCACGGAGCAGTGGCCCGCTCCTGTGCCTTGGATCGGAACGGGGCGAGGAAGTGGACGGGTCCGCGAACGCGCTAGGGCAGTTCGATCGGCCCGTAGCGCGCGTACGGTTCCCGCCGCATCAGAGCGTCGTACCGGTCCGCCGCCGAAAAGTGCCAGAACTCGGTCCCGTAGTTCGTGAAGCCCGCACTCTCCATGGCGCTGAGCAGCAGAGTGCGGTGGTGGCGCGCCTGGTCGCTGAGGTTCGGGGCGTGCGTGAAGCAGGCCCCGTCACTCTCCTCGGGGGAGGCGTTGACGCGGGTTCCGAGGTCGAGTTCGTGCCCGTCCTGGTCGACGAGGGTCACGTCTACGGCTGCGCCCGCGGAGTGGGGCGCGATCTCGGGCGGCGACACGTACCGGCTGGCGGCCTGGTGCAGCTGTTCCGGTGTCCAGTCGGGTTGCGCGGCGGCCAGCTCGTCGCGGTACTCGGTGAAGTAGCGCCGCTGGAGGGCGAGCGGCCGGTAGCCCTCGATGAACAGCAGGTCGATGCCGGCGGGCAGGAGCGAGCGCGCGTGCTTCAACCGGGCGAGGATGCCTTGGCGGACGTGGGCGTACGCGCCCAGCGGATCCTGCTTGCGGGGATCGACGCGCAAGTCGTGTTCGCGGACGTCGACAAGCGGCTCTCCGCACTCGCGCACCGGGATCTCCGCTACCTGCGGATCGGACATCAGCACCAGGTTCATCGAGTCTCCCTGTGACGGCTTGCGCTGCGGTGGCCTGCCAGGGGCGGCAGCGGTCAGATCGGTGTCGCGCACGATCCGGGCGACGGTCTCGGGCAGAGCGCTGTCGGCCGGGATCACGGACTCCAGCCCGCCCGGCAGCAGATCCAGCTCCCGGTACCACGAGGTGAGGTGGGTATCGGTGACCTGTTCCAGGTACGCGGCATCCGCCTTCGAGGCGTGCCGGGCCAGCGTCGCCTCCAGAGGCACGTCGAGGTAGTAGCAGGCCGAGACGCCGCGGTGGTCCCGTACCAGGGACGAGACCATGTGGCTGTAGCGGTCGGCGTACAGGATCCCTTCGAGCACGACGTGGAAGCCGGCGTCCAGGGCGTGGCGGGCGATCCTGCCGAGCAGGGCGATGTTGGTGCCGCCCGTGGTGTCGTGCTCGCGCAGCACGTTTCGGCGGATCACGTCCTGCCCCACGATCGCGACGCCGCGGCCGTAGTGATCGCGCAGGCCCTGGGCCACGCTCGACTTGCCCGAGGCAGAGTTCCCGCGGATCACGACGAGGCGGGTATCCGGACGTCCGGCTGCTGAGGACGCGGGCACGCGACTGGGTGCGTTGGTCGGGGAGCTGGTCATGCGGGCCAGCCCGTCTCGCTGTACAGCTCGCCGTTTTGGATGCCTTCGATCGCCGTCCGGGTGTAGGGGACGAGGTCGTCGGGGAGGGCGGTGGGGTCCCAGAACTTCCACCGGGTGCACTTGTCCGGCTCGCACAGCTCCGGCTCGCCGCGCCAGGTGCGGGCGCGGAAGAACAGACCCATGCGGGGCCGGTCCCCGGCATAGTCGATGTGGTGGACGACGTGCACGAGTTCGACGTCCGGGCGCTCGATGCGCAGGCCGGCTTCCTCCCGGGCCTCCCTGATCAGGCAGTCGATGGCGTTTTCCTGCTCGCAGTGGCCGGCCAGGGCATGCCACGTGGACGGCGCGAAGGCGCTGCTGGGGTGGCGCAGTCCGAGCAGCACCGTCCCGTCGGGCCGCTCCAGGTAGAGGTGGACGCCGACGACGTTGAGAACTGTTCCGTGCGACGAGGGCCGGCGTTCCTCCTCGGAAGGGGATTGGCTCCTCATCGTCGAGAGGCTGGCGGCGTGGCGGTGTACGAGGTCGCTGGTGGTGTCCGCGATGCGCAGGCGGTGGAGGTCGTCCGGGGCGAACCAGGCGAGCATCACCCCCTCGGTCAGGTGGAGATCGCGCGGGTCGCCGTTCCAGCGGCCGGCGTAGATGGCGATGGGCACCGTCCTGCCAGCGTCGTCGGAGGCGTATTCGGTGCCGAACGGGGTCAGGTCGGGGAGGTCGAGGCCGGCTTCCTCGGCCAGTTCGCGGCGCACGGTGTGCTCCAGGGTGGCGTCCTGGGGTTCTCGGCCGCCGCCGAGCAGGGACCACATGCCCGGCTCCCAGATCTCGCCGGGGAAGTAGTCGCGCAGGTGGAGCAGGTACTCGCCGCGGTCGTTGCAGATCAGGGCGGAGGCGTTGGCCGTCTCTGGTTCGCGGACGGTGACGGGCGCGATCGGCCAGTCCACGGTGACGCTGGTGTGCTTCTTCGCGAAGACGTGCGGACGGTGGGCAAGGTCCGCCAGTGCGCCGTCGACCGCCGGTCGGACGGTGACGAGGGGACAGCGGGCGCCGCGGTGGATGCGATGCCAGGTCTTGACCTGCTCGGCGATTTCCTGCGCGGCAAGGCGTCCTTGGTCCCCGTAGCCCTGGATGACGAATTCGTACCGGCCCTTGCCGTCGTCCCCGTCGCCGATGCGTTCATGTGTCAGCCGGGCGAGGGAGGTTCCGCGGACGATCGCGGCGGCGGGCCAGTGAGGGGGCGGTGGGTTGAGGATCTGGTGGTCGCTGTCGGGGTCGGCTTCCAGGCGGCAGAAGCCGGGCAGGGCGCCGGCGAGGTAGAGCTGGAGGAGGTCGAAGGGCTCTTGGCCTCCGACGGTGATGCCGGTTCGGGTGACGGTCGGCTCGCGGGTGAGGGCGGGGGTGAGTTGGTCCACGGGCAGCGGGGTGCCGTCTTCCCAGGAGAGGTGGACTCCGGTGCCGGGGATGGTGCGGCGGTTGCGGTTCCAGGCGCCGTCGCCCTGCATGGCGACGAAGCCGCAGACGACGAGCGGCTCGTCGCTGTGCAGGAGCCCTGCCGCCTTGGTGAAGCCGATGGCCCAGTGGTAGCCGTGCAGGCGCAGCGGCGCGACGAGTCGGCCGCCTTCGGCCAGGGCGTCGATCCAGGGCAGGTCCCAGGTGTCGACGGTGACGATGATGGCGTCGAATCCGCCCTCGGGTACCACCTCGGCGGGCAGATGCTCTGCGTCCGTGGTGACTACGTTGACGGTGTCGTACCCGGTTTCGGCGAGGAAGCAGAGCGCCCTTTCGGTCACGGCGGGGTCGATGTCGAGGGTGGTGACGTGGCCGGTCGGACCGACGAGTTCGGCGATCAGGGCGGCGTTGTATCCGCCGGAGCCGATCTCCAGGACGCGGTGGCCGGGTTGGATGCGGGCGGATTCGAGCATTTCGGCTTGCAGCCAGGGTGCGGAGATGGAGCTGGTGACGGTGCCGTCGTCGCGGAGGCGGGTGGCGACGATGTCGTTGGCGTACGCCGCTTCCACTGCGGTTTCGGGGGCGAAGGTGTGTCGGGGCACGGTGCGGAAGGCGCGCTCGACGGCGGCGGAGCGGATGTGCTGAGCGGTTTGGAGCTGCTCGATGAGCTGGTGGCGCAGCTCGCTCGCGTCTCTGATGTCGGTGGTGGGTGGAGTCGTCACCGCATTCCTTCCGGGAGTGCTGAGGAGGTGGGGCAGGGAGCAGGAGATCGGGCCGGTTTCTGCCCGGCAGTGGGGAGGGGTGGCGCAGCAGGCGTCAGGAGGTGTCGCCGCTCATCCGGCGCTGCAGTTCCCACAGAGTCCGGAACAGGCCCGGCTGCTGCGTGAGTTGGGCGTAGGTGCCCTCTTGGACGATCCGGCCTTCGTCCAGCACCACGATGCGATCGGCGACGGCAACGTTGGTGAGCCGGTGCGTGATCAGGAGGATGGCCCGGTCCTTGGCGAGTTCGCGCAGACCGGCGAAGATGCGGTGCTCGGCGCGGGCGTCGAGGGCGGCCGTGGGTTCGTCCATCACCAAGAGTGCTGCTTGGCGGTGGAACGCGCGGGTGAGGACCAGGCGCTGCCACTGTCCGCCGGAGAGCTGCTGGCCGCCGAACCATTCGCTGGTCAGCAGGGTGTTCAGCCCGGAGCGCAGGCCCGGCAGCATCTCTGCGGCGCCGGATGCCTTGCAGGCGGCGAGCAGGGCCGCGTCGCTGGTGTCGCCCTGCCCGAAGGTGATGTTGTCCCGCATGGTCAGCGGCAGGTACGTGAACTTCTGCGGCACCAGCGCGACGTGCTCCCACGACTTCCACGGGTCCAGGTCCGCGGTGGAGGCGTGGTCCCAGGCCACGTCGCCCTCGGTGGGCAGCAGGAGCCCGCACAGCAGGCGTGAGAGGGTGGTCTTGCCGGAGCCGTTCTCCCCGACCAGAGCCACGATCTCGCCGCGCCGGATGTGCAGAGAGACGTTGCTCAGGCTGTTCTTGGGGGCTCCGTCGTAGCGGTAGGTGACGTCGCGGACTTCGAAGCGCTCCGGGGGCGCGGTCACGGGTGCGGTGCCACGGGAGTCGGTCATGGCCTGGCCGTGCGCGTTGTCGAGGAAGTTCTGCCAGTCCTGGACGTACCAGCCGGTGCGGACCAGGCGGGCGCCGCCGTTGATGATGCCGCGTACCGAGCCGGTTGCGGTCTGGAGGGCGAAGACGGCACCGCCGCCGGCGGCGAGGCTCATCTTCCCGGAGGCCAGGAGCCACAGCAGCGCCGCCCACACCGCGGTGGAGGCGACGCCGCCGGCCACGGCTCCGGCCAGTCCCATCCAGGCGCCGGTGTTCGCGGCGTTGCGTTCGGCGGTGTTGACCGAGGCGGCCAGGCGCCGGTAGCGGGCGATCAGGAAGGGGCCGGCCAGACAGGCGCGCATCTCCTCACTGGACTCCTGATAGGCCATGTGCCAGCGCAGTTTTCCCAGCATCCGGCGTCGGCCGGAGGTCTCGAGTCCGGCGAGGTAGATCACTCGCGCGGAGCGGACGTAGGCGGCGGCCTGCGGCAGGCACGCGAGGAAGAGAAGGGGCAGGAGCAGGGGGTGCAGGACGGTCAGGACGGTGGCGCCGGCGGCGAGGGTGGCGGTCGCCGCAAGGACGTCCTGTGCTTCTTCGACGAGGTCGGGGGTGACCTGGGCGCCGCGGTCGGCGATGTCGTAGGCGTCGTTGTAGCTGGGCTTGTTGTTCGCGGCCAGTTCCGCGCCGAGCGCGGCCTCGATCATCGTCAACTCGGCGGCCCGTCCGAGGACCGGGCGCAGCCGGCCGGTCAGCCAGACCACGGTGATGCCCAGGAGCGCACGCAGACCGGCGGCTCCGGCGATCACGGCCAGCTGCGGGGCGGCGTCCCACAATCGCTCCGTGATGTCGCCGGACGAGATCAGCGCGGTGATCGTGCCCGTGACGGCCAGGAGGCCGAGGGCTGCGAGGACGCCGGTCGCGGTCTGGCACACCAGCAGTCCGATGGTCGCCCCGCGATCCACGTGCCAGGCCATCTGGACCGAGCGCCGCACGAGCGAGGGGAGACGTCGAGCCATGGTGCGGGAGGTCAGCAGGGAGCCGGCCTGGAGCCGCGATGCGTCGCGGTAGAGGTATTCCTCCTCTCGAACACTGGCCCCGTGGGTTTCGTCGTCCGGCACGGTTCCCTTCTCCGGTTGCGGCGGCTGGTCCTGCGTGATGGCCGAGGTCATCGTTCCCCCTAGGACGGTCGCGTCGGCAGAGTCGTGAGGTCTAACGACAGGGCTGCGATATCGAACACACGTCATTCGGTCGTGCTGCCAAGCCCGCTATCTCCCGCATCCGGCAACCCCGTGGGCGCGAGATCCCTGCTCTGGCTTGGAGCGGCTGCGGGCAGGAGATGGCCGAAACGCCGATGCCCGCCGCATCACCGGTGCCGGCCAGCGAGCCGGCCGGGTCCACGCCCCCTATCCGGGTGCCGGTTCCGCCTGCAGCAGCTGTCCCAGTTGGGTCTCGGCGTGATCGACTGCGCACGTCAGAGCCTCGTGGTGGTCGGCGGACAGGGCGCCGGATCCCAGTCCGGCTGCGGCGGTCACCGCGGTCAGTACGTCTTTCGCCTCCTCGTCCAAGGCAATGGCGGCGACGGGGTGGCGCAGGACCTCTCGGGCGGAGTAGGCGTCGAGGCGTGCCGCGGCAACAAGAGCGCAGGCAAGCGATTCGGCGCGCGGCTCGCCGCCGGCGACATCGAGAGCGGCCAGGCCCGCCCGGGTCTGGAACGCGGCGTACGAGGGTTCGGGGTCGGCGAGGAGCGCGGCGGCTGAACGCTGGGCTTGGTCGAGGGCGGCGGGCAGAAGGTGTGCCGGGCCGAGGCGGCAGTGGGCGCGCAGGAGGTCGGCGACGTGGTTCTCCCACGGCTCGGTGGGCTGGGTGGTGTCGATCAGGTCGCGGGCCTGCTCGTCGCAGTCCTGCTCCATGAGGGCCATGATCTTGATCTGGCGACCGTCGAGGAGCCGGTTGCCGATGCCGCGGTGCTGGGCCATGGCGTCGGCGGCCTCGGTCCAGCGCCCGATCTGGGCGAGGGCACGGGCGCCGTCGACGAGGACGCCGATGTACAGCTCCTGGCACACCGCCCGGTGGTCCTCTTCCGTGGCGGTGAGGTCCGAGAGGTCGACGATGTGGCCGTCGATGTCGGTCTTGTTCCGGTGTCGGGCCGCGTCGTTGAGGTTGTGCAACAAGCTGTAGGCGAGTTCACCGCGGCCGGCGCGGGTCTCCAGCCGGGAGAGGTTGACCAGCGGCATCAGCGACATGATGGCGATCCGGCCGCTGAGGCGTCCGGCGTCGGCGAAGACCTGGTGCTGGCGCCAGCACAGCTCCTGGGCCACGCGGGGCAGGCCGACGTCGGAGGCGATCAGTGCGGCGTAGTTGAGCACCCCGCAGGCGCGGGCCACCAGGTCGTAGTGGCTCGCACCTGCGGGCGCGACGGTCAGCCCGGTGAGGTGGTGGATGCGCTCCTTTAAGGGGAGCGCGGGCGCCTTGGTGCGGCGGACCAGGGGGATGCGGCTGGCTATCGCGGGGATCATCGGCTCAGCCCTTGCGCGCCCAGTCGACGACCAGTCGGCTGTAGGGCTTGTCGATGACGAAGCGCGGGTCGTTGCCCGTCAGCCGGTCGCGGGACTCGGCGGTGGCCATCCGGAACCCTGGTGCGGGGGCGTCGTTGCCGCCGCTGGCGTCCCAGGCGCGGATCTCGTCCACGACGCGCTCGGCGAGGCCGCGGCCCGCTTCGCCGTGGCCGATCACGCCGACCTCCCAGTACCGGCCCTTCTCGTCCTCGCCCTCGCGGATGGTCAGGTACGCGAGCGATGCGCCGTCGAGGGCGGCCATGGAACCCCAGCCGAAGTGCGGGGTGAACCCGGGGCGCTGGCCGGGCAGGCGGGAGAGGCCGTTGGGCAGCACGCAGGCCAGCCACAGGTACAGCCACTCCCACGCGGATCCCTGCCGGAACTTCACCCCGGTGTACAGCTTGGTCTGCTGCTCGTCGAGGACGGTCCGCAGGGCGTCGCGGTCGACGTCCTGCTCGCTGAAGGTCTCCAGGCGCACGGTGCCTTCGCCGGCCATCGGGACGAGGGTGTACACGTCGTCGCAGACGCCCTTGCGCAGCGGGACGAAGGTGGCCATCTCGCAGGAGACGGTCTTCCACGTGTCCCCGTCGCGTTCGAAGGCGAAGGAGCGGGAGATGCTGCCGCGGATCCGCATCGGCAGGACCAGGCGTCCGTCGGGGGCGAGCTGTTCGAGGATCTTGGCCGGGACGTCGCCCGCGCCGACCGTGAACTGGATGCGGTCGTAGGGGGCGTGCTCGGGCAGCCCGGCCGCGCCGTCCGCCATCACCGTAGTGGCGTTGTCGATGCCGGCCTCGGCGAGGTGCTTGCTCGCGCCGGCGACGAGGTCCTTGTCGACGTCGAGGGTCCACACCTGCCCGCCGGGGGAGACGATCTTGCCGAGGAGGGCGGCGTTGTAGCCGGTGGCCGCTCCGGCTTCCAGGACCTTGTGGCCGGGCAGGGCCCCGAGCTGTTCGAGCTGGGTGGCGACGACGGACGGGGCGGAGATGCAGGAGATCATCTCTCCGTGCTCGTCGTGCTTGATCGGCACCGCGTCCTCCTTGTACGCGCGCTCCAGGTCGACGCCGGGCAGGAAGGCGTGCCGGTCGGTGGTGCGGAAAGCGTCGATGGCCGCCTGGCTGCGCAGCTGGCCGCTGTCGACGAGCCGTTGGGCGAGGGCTTCGCGCAGCTGGGCGGGGTCGGTCACGGGTGTCACGGTGGTCTCCATTCGAGGGAGGTTAGGGTCCGCTGATGCGGACTTGCGGGTAGACACGTCAGCTCCTTCTCCGGCGGAGAAGGCGACGTGACGGCCGAGCCACGCGGTGGCGGCCTGCGCTTCGACAGGCACGCCCGCGCGGTTGAACGCGAAGATCGCGTGGTGGGCGATGACCGCCCGGATCCCGCGTATCAGCCGGCCGTCGGCGGCGAGCCGGCGCAGCTGGCGGCCGGCGTCTTCGAACGCGGCGACACGCTCGACCCAGCCCGCTTCCGGATCAGGGCGCAGAGCGGCGTCCGCGTTCATGAGCCGACGCATCGCGGAGACGGCCTTGTCCAGGGCGGGCCCCTGGGGCGGGACGATGGGGTGGCGCAGGGCGGCCCACCGGGCGTAGACGTCTCCGGCTTCGAACGGGTCCAGCCCGGCCCCGCGGATCATGGCGGACAGAAGCATCACGGCGCGCTCGCGGGCGCCGGGAGCACCGGTCTCGGCGAGGGCTGCCGGGCTGTCGGCGCAGAACACGTCGTGCGCGACCGCCATGCCCGCGGGCCCCCCGAACGCATGGGTCTCCGGCTCGTAGATCCCGTCGGTCCAGCCGATGAGCACACCGTCGGAGACGAGCTGGTCCAGCAGCTCGGGGGCGGGCTGCTCGGTGCGCAGGCGCACACCGGCGTCCTTGCGCAGGAAGTGGAAACGGCGGCCGGACAGTGCGGTGGCCAAGACCCGCGCGGCGTCCTTGTGCCGCTGGGGGAAGGCCACGGAGGCGTGCCACCAACCGGTGTCCGGGGAAAGGGGCAGGTGCTCGTCGTCGAAGGCCATGGTCAGGGAACTCCTTGAAGGGGCGGGGTCAGGTGAGCAGCAGGGAACGGGCCCAGCCGGAGGTGGCGGCGTGATGCAGGGCGAGTTGGGCACCGGCCCGGCCTTCCAGGAAGCCGGGTTTGTGCAGGTGCTCCCAGCCGGTGGCCAGCCGCCGGCGCAAGTCGCGGACGATGGGGGTGAAGCGTGCGGGGTCGGGGCTGTCCGCGGCGACCGCGCGGGTCAGGGTCAGCAGGCCGGCCCAGCCGTGGCAGAGCGTCGAGTCGGTGATCCGGGCCAGCTGTTGCGGGTCGGTCAGGATGGTCGCGACCGTGTCCTCAGCAGCTCGGCGGCGTCCGGTGTCTTCGAGGGCGAGCGCGGCGAGCTGCTGCGCGCGGGCGATGCCGGGCTGGCCGTAGCACCAGGACTGGCGGGCCAGCTCCGCCTCCGGCGGCCGGTCGTCGCCCAGGTGGGCTGCGGTGGACCAGTAATGGGTGCCGTGCCGGTCGAGCCAGGTCGCGAACGTGCCGATGGCCTCCTCCTGGCCGGGGACGCTGACGCCTTCGCGTAAGGCGAGGGAGAGCACGGACAGGGGCCCTGCGATGCCGTGGGCCATGCCGTTGTTGCCGTGCCCGCCGACCATCTCCGCACCGTCCGGGCCGAGCGCCGACCACCACCCAGGAACCATCCGGCTACCGCCGCGTGCGGGGCGGGCGAGACCGACGAGACAGCAGAGCACATCGGGGAGCCGGGGCGCGACGGGGCGGCGCGACAGCAGCAGCGCCGCGAGCCCGGTCAGACCGCGGATCAGGTCCCACTCTGCGAGGTGGGGCAGCGCGCCGGTGGCCTGACGGCGGTGGGCAGCGGCGAGCCGGGCGTCCACGACGCGGTCGACGGCCGCGCGGACGTCGTCGCCGGCCCCGTGGGCACGGGCCAGGACGAACTCCAGGGCGGGGGCGCCGTGGAAGAGGCTGGCGTTGCTTCCGGTGCTCACGCCCTGGGCGGTGGCCCGGGTGAGATGGCGGCGTGCCGTGGACAGGTCTCGGCGCTCGATGTGGAGCAGGGCCATGCCGAGGGCGCCCTCGGACAGATCCTGCGTGCGGGGGACGGCCGTCGTGGTCATGAGCGCCTGGCAAGGGGGACCACGATGCTGTGGGCTCGGCCGCCGATCCACCCGTCGGCACCGGGCGGCGGCGCGTCGTGCAGGGTGGCGATACCGATGGGGCTGGCATCCAGGTGCGCCCGGAGCAGGTCCAGGTCGACGTCGCGGGTGAGATCGAGCGGAAGCTGCTGGTCGTCCTCTGCCAGCAGCACCTGTTCCGGCACCCGGAATCGGACCCGCCAGGCGTGGAGTTGCTCTGTCCACTGGTGCAGTGACGCGGTGCGGGCAGGCAGTGCGCGACTGCGGATCTTCCACCGGGCGGTGGTGAGGATGGTCCGCCGGTAGGTGAGGGCCGGGGTGAAGGGCAGGGCCCAGGCGGCGCCCCAGTCGAACCAGGTCACCTGCGGCGATGCCGCGCGGCTGATCTCGCCGAGGAAGCGCGCCATCGGCGGGGTGTAGTTGTTCCACAGGAAGTTGACGGCGGTGGGCGCCAGCAGCTCCAGCGGCTTGCCCGTGGCGGTCTCCACCAGCTGGGGACGGCCGTCGGCGGCGGTGATCGACAGGTCGCGGGGGAAAAGGACGTTCGGGGCGGGGTGCCGGAATTCGCCGACGCTCACGACGCGGGGCAGGGCCTGCGGCGCGCGGGTGAGCAGGTCGGCATGGACCCGCCCGGCGTGGAAGGAGAGCTGCGCGAGCTCCGCCTTCGGATCGACCGTGGGCAGGGTCGCGTACGCCCTCTCGGTGCCGGGGAACAGGTGCCAGAACCGGCCGGTCATCGATCCGGCCGAGCGGGAGACGGTCAGCACCCGCAGCCGGAAGTCCCCGCGGTCCAGGGCCGGTACGGAGGAGGCGTGGAGCTGGGCGGCAAGTTCGAGGTGGGGCGCCAAGCCGTGGGGCGTGTCGCCGGCGGCTGCTTCCAGTTCCTCGATCACCGTCCCGGTCAGTGCGACGGTGCGGCTGCCTTCGACGGCGGCGGTGCCGGCCAGCTCCAGCAGCCGCCGGTCGCGCCGGGACATCGGCCGGGGCGGCTCGCTCGCCGTGAGGAACCCGTCCGGAAAGCCCACACCCCGGTCCGGATCCGTGGCCACGTCCACCGGCACCATGTGGCGCTCGCCGTAGCGCTCGCTGAATCGCTCGATCCATCGCTGCCACGTCGGGGTTCCGGCCGGGTGGCTGGCCAGGCGCGCGAGGACGGTTGCCGCGGTCTCCACTTCCGTGAGCACGTGCTCGGGCAGCCGCACCTCGGCATCGAGCCGCAGGTCGCGCGCGGCCGGCAACTCGGCCGCCCGAACACGCGCCGCAGGCGGCAGGACCTTGGTGGGGTCGGCGACGGTGGCCGGTGCGCGAAGCGACGAGTGCAGCAGCCGTACCCGGAGCAGTTCACCGAGCAGCCGGTCGCGTGCGGTGGCGCTTACGTCGGGGAATTCCGCGGCCAGTTTGTCGGACAACTGGCGGTACCCCATCGGTGATCGGGCCAGGTCGAGGACGAGACGCAGTGCGGGGTTCAGAGTGAGGCGGAATGCGGCGTCGCCCTCGGAGGGCACGTGGATGTGCTGGTCGCGCTGTCGGATCAGGTTGTTGACGCAGACCTCCGCGTCGGCCATGCGCGCGGCGTCGCTCTCCCAGGTGGTGAGCATTTCCTCGAGTCCGGTCGGCTCGGGGCGGGCCACAGCCTGGTGCTCGTCACCGATGTGGACGGACGTGGTCTGGGCGAAGCCGAGCGGGGCGACGCCGGCGAAGAGGCCGTAGGGGGTGGAGCGGCGGGCGTAGCGGATCGCGTAGCGGGCGGTGGACAGCGCCGCCCCGCGCATCCGGCGTACCTTCGGCGTGCGGCCGTCGATGATGGCCTGCATCTGGTCCGCCAGGTGAGGGCTCGCCTGCGACACGGCGCGCTGGAAGGCGGTGTCGGACCACACCGTGCGCAGCCACGCGCGCCACTCGCCAGTGGGCGCCGTGGACTTCGGCCAGGGCGGCATGGCGGGCTGGGCTGTGTGGACCGCAGCGCGCAGCATGGCTTGTCCTGCGGCCTCGTACAGGCTGGGCCGGTGCCGTGTCATCAGTGTTTTCCTCACCTTCTGGGTGTGATGGGCGGGGCGGGCCGGACGGGGAGAGCCCCGTCCGGCCCGCGCTGCCGGGGTGTCCCGGCTTACGAGGTGGTGCAGGCGCTGGGGCAGGAGCTGCCGCAGTTGTCGCCCGTGCCACACATCAGCGCCGTCTCGGTCGCCGGCGTGCCCTCGATGAAGGTGATGTCGAGCCCGAACGGGTCGTCGTCGGGCTTCACGAGGTCCGCCTGCGCGGGGGCGGTCGGCCTCTCGGTCTGGATGGCGGTCATGCATGCCTCCTGGGAGTGGTGAGTGGTGCGGGATACCGGGGCCCGGTTGGGCCCCGGGGCCTGTCGCCGGACGGTTGCGGCCGGCGGAGCCGCTCGGCGGTCACGCGTCCGGAGTCGGTGGTGGTGCTGTCAGGCCGGGGCGGGCTGCGCCTGCGGGTGGTTCTTGGCGGCCTCGTCCAGTGCCCGGGTGAAGTGCTGAGCCTGCTCATCGCCCTCGGCCTCCTGGGCGCGGAGGTCTCCGAAGCGCTGCCAGTAGCGCCGGCAGACTTCGAAGTCCATGACCATGGCGGCGTAGAACGGCAGCTGTCCGTCACGGATGCGGCCGAGGCAGTGGCGCAGGCTCAGGGCGCAGATGAGTCGGTTGGCCGACATGAGCTGCATGTACTCCTCGGCCTGCATGTCCTCGGGCTTCCACAGTTCGGCGAGGTCAGCGTTGGTGGACACCCGGCTCAGCCAGTCGAGCTGGTGGTGCGCGAGGAGCGCCTCGTTCCGCTCGGCCTGGTGCCGCGCGTCCTGCCTGAGCCGAGCGGCTCCGACCAGGGCGGTGGTGAGGGAGAGGGCAGCACCGGCAGCGGCGACGGCGGCGGTGAGCTTCATCGGTCAACAGTCCTTTCGCAGGGCCAAGTCGCGGCCAGCAGGCCGCCTGGTGGAGAGCTCGGGGGTCCGTGTGTTCACGCGGCCCCCGCGAGGACGACGGTCGGGGTTTCGTCGGCGCAGCTGTCTGCCGCGTAGCGGCGGCGCACCGCCGTGAGAGCGAGAGCGATGGGTGGCAGGCCCACGGTGGCCCTGCGTGCGTCGACCGACGCCGGCGCGGTCAGCGGGCACAGCTCGATCCCGTCGGCGCTCAGAAGGAGCTGGGTTCCGTACTCCTGGTCGCGTCCGCTGGTGACGAGCGCGCGGTCGTGCAGGTGGGCCCAGTGCGTAACCAGGGCGTCGCCGGCTTGGACCGCACGACCGAGCAGGGTGGTGGCGGCGCGCTGGAAGGCGGGATCGTCGTCGCTGTGCAGGGCGATGCTCCAGGCGGCGCGGGCTCCGTCGGGGCCGACGAGACGATGGCCGGGCCAGTCGTGTTCGGCCAGGATGCGGCTAAGGATCTTGGCGTTGGCGTGGTCGGTATGACGGCTCTGGCCGACCTGGACGGCGTCGAGCTGGTTGCGTACTCGTTTCGCCCGGTGCGCGGCCGACTGGGCTGCGCGGGCGATCAGTTCGCGGGTGAGGTCGGGGCGCTGGGGAGCGGAGGTCGTCATGCGCTGCCCCGATCGTCCGGGGCCGTCTCTGGTGCGTGGACACGGCAGGCGATGAGGGTGCTCAGCCCGGGCCGGTGCTCGGCGGCGAGTTCGAGGCGGGCGACTCGTTCACCCTCGTGTCCTGTCCCGGAGCCCCGGATGCCCCAGCCCATGTCGGTGAGACGACGCAGAAGGGCGGCGATGGGGTCGGCATCCAGTGAGTGCCGAGCCAGGGCTTCGGCGCGTACGGCGGGCAGGTCCTGTCGAGCGGCGAAGTCTGAGGCCCACAGGGTGATCAACCGCATGATGTCGTCGGGATGGTCAGGCAGGGTGTGGACGCAGCCGAGAAGGAGGCAAGGACCCTCGCCCCAGCCGAGGCCGGGGTCGCGCTCGGGGATCAGGCAGGCCAGCAGCTTCCCGTCTTCGAACAGCCCGGCCGGCTTCGTCTGCGGGTCGCGGAAGAGGGCCGGGACGTCGGCTTGAGCGGGCACGGGCAGCTTGCGCATGGCGAGCCAGCGCTGGCGGTCCTGGACGAGGGCGGCGGCCTCCTCGCGCTCGGCCTCCGTGCGTAGTGTGCGCATCTCGTACACGGCGGCCGAGGGCTGCGTGGTGAAGGGTGCTGCGGTTGGCCGGTCCTGGTGGGTCGTGGTGGCCGGGGGGCGGTTCACTGGCTCGCTCCGACGCGCGTCGGCTCGGCCGTCAGCAGGTTCCATCCGTGCGCCAGGATGACCAGCTGGGTGGTGTCCTTGGCGCCCGTGTCAGCGAGCAGCTGGTCGAGCGCGGCGCGCAGGTCGGCGGGGGCGAGGTTGGCGGCGAGGGCGACATCGCGGGGGTCGCTGTGCTCGGCGACGGCTCGCACAAGCAGCAGATCCTCGGGACTGAACTGCGGCGCCGGCCGGTCGGGCGCGGGAACGGCCACCTGCTGGGTGGCGAACAGGCGGTGCACGATCACCGGGGGCTTGCAGCGCGGCGGGCAGTGAAGGCTCTCGCGGATGTCGCGCATGTACTGGCGGACGGTTTCGGCCGACAGCCCGGTCTGTGCGCCGATCTCCTTGGGCGCGAGGCCGCCTGCCAGGTGCTGGGCGACGCGCAGCAGGGTCGGCTTCAGCGGGGTGATGGGTGCGCTAGTCGCTTCGGACGGGGTCACGATGTCTCTTTCTCGGCTGGGTTGGGCGGTCACCGGGGGAGGTGCCGCCGGTCCCCGCGGGGGACGGGGGCCGGCGGCACGGGCCCGTGCGCGGCGGTGCGGATTCACGGGGTGCCGCGCACGGGGGTCTAGGCGGCGGTCGGATCGGGGCGGGCCCAAGCGGCGTCGGCGGCCAGGCGTTCGGACCACTGGATGTGGTCCTCGTCGAAGGCGGCGTCCGCCAGGCGTATTCGCTGGACTTCGCCGGTGCCGGCCGGGGGGTAGGTGTGCTGGATGTCGCGCCAGAAGCGCTGGAGGACGTACGCGCCGTCGAGGGCGTGCGCGCCGTGCAGTTCCATGGCGTCCTGGGCGGACTGCGCGGCCCACTGGTGGCCGAGGTACTTGGAGTTGATCAGGTCGGCGTCGCAGGGCAGGCCCTGGTCGAGAAGGTGCACCGCCTGGTAGGCGAGTATCCGGCCGGCACGCAGGCGGGCCTCCATGGCGCCGATGCGGTCCCGCAGAACGGGCAGGTCGGACAGGGTGCCCCGGTAGCGGGGGCGGGTCTTGAGCCGCGTGGTGGTGGTGTCCACGACGGCCTCGTGGATGCCGAGGCTGACGGCGGCCAAATTGGAACGGCCGTACAGGATGCTGCTGCTCTGGGCCACGGCCAGGCCCTGACCGACTTCGCCGACCATGGCGTCCTCGGGAACGCGAACGTGGTCGAGGTCGAGGCGGCCGGCGGAGAAGCCGTGCAGGCCGAGAGCGGCCTGGTGGCCGGGGACGGACAGGCCGGGGCGGTCGGCTTCGACCATGAACGTGGTCAGCGCCTGGGAGGTGCTCACGCCGGGCCCTGCGGTGCGGGCGACGACGAGGTGGGCGCCGGCGAGGTGGCTATTGCCGATGTGGATCTTGCTGCCGGTGATCACCCACTCGTGGCCGGCGCGTTCGGCGGTGGTCGCCATGCCGCCGATGTGTCCGCCGGCGAGCGGTTCCGTCACAGCGATCGACAGCAGCAGGGAACCGTCCGCGACCCGGGGCAGCCAGCGGCCCTTCTGCTCGTAGGTGGCGAAGTGGAGAAGGGCGCCGACGGGGATCAGGGTCGCCTGCAGGATGGCCGCGGCAGCCGCCGAGACCCGCGCGATGCGGTGGATCAGGATGGTCCTGGCCACGTGGCCGGCATCCAGCCCGCCGAAGGCGGCCGGGACGGTGACGGCGAACCACCGCCGGGCGGCCATCAGGTCGGCGGCCGTGCGCTCCACTTTGCCCGGGGCGGCCTCCATCCGTGCAGCGCGCGGCGCGATGTGTTCGGCCGCGAAGGCGTCCGCCTCCTGCCACAGCAGGTCGTGGCGGGCGGTGAGGTAGGGACGCAGCGAAGGCGGCGGTGTGGTAGGTGTGGCGGACATGGTCTCCCTCTCCCTGGGTGAAGGTCGCAACGCGGAGCGGGTGGGGGGAACGGCCTAGCGGACGGGGGCGCGGGAGATGTGGTCCATCACCTGCGCACTGGCGTTGATGACGATGTCCCGCAGGCGGCGGGCTTCGGCCAGGGGCCGCTTCTCGGGGTCGATGACGCACACCGTGCCCAGCACGGTGCCGCTGGCGTGGATGAGCGGGGCGCCGAAGTAGGAACGGATCCCGACGGCGTCGACCACCGCGTTGCCGCTGAAGCGCGGGGACGCGTGCACGTCGTGCAGCGGCAGGGCCTTCCGGCGCGCCATGACCTCCGGGCACCAGCCGTGGTCGCGGCTCATGGTGCGTCCGACGATCACGAAACCGCTGTCCGCCGGAGGCTGGTGCAGCCCGACGAAGGTCTGCTGCTCCAGGAAGAGGTTGACGAACCCGTACAGGAACCCGGCCTGTGTGGCCATGTCCCGGGCCAGGTCGTCGAAGTCCTCGTCGGCCGTCGTGGGAACGCCCAGGCGGTGCAGCAGTTCATAGCGCTGCGCCAGCTCCGACGCCTGCTGGGCCGACTGGCTGGGGAGGGTGGTGTCCGGCGGGGTGAAGGGGCCGCGTGCGGCCTCCCGCGTGTCGCGTCGCGGAAGAGACTGCGCGGGCGGTGCGGCCTGCGGCGTGCGGTAGGGGTGCTGGGACATCAGGCTTCCTGGAGGGTGGTGGGTGCGGGGTGACCGCGCCCGGCGGAGGTGCGGGTTTCGGCGTGGCCGACGAGGGTGAGCAGGACGCCGGCGACGTGGTTGCGGTCGCGGGCGTCGCAGACGACCACCGGTACAGAGGGCGGGAGTTCGAGGGCGGTGCGGACCTGCTCGGGGTGGTAGCGGTGGGCGCCGTCGAAGTGGTTGACGGCGACGACGAAGGGCAGGCCGATGTCCTCGAAGAAGCTGACTGGGGTGAAGCTGCTCTCCAGACGGCGGGTGTCGATCAGGACGACCGCCCCGACGGCGCCGCGGGCCAGTTCGTACCAGAGGTCGACGAACCGGTCCTGGCCCGGCGTGCCGAACAGGAACAGCTCCAGGGGCATGGGCGCGTCGGGCAGGCTCAGGCGGCCGAAGTCGAAGGCGACCGTGGTGGTCCGCTTGGCCTCCAGGCCGGCCAGGCTGTCCACGTCCGCGCCGGCCTCGGTCAGGTACTCCTCGGTGCTCAGCGGCGTGATCTCGCTGACGGCGCCCACGGCGGTGGTCTTGCCCGCGCCGAAGCCCCCGGCGATCAGGATTTTCAGCACGATCGGCGCGGTGCCGGCGGGCGGGCGCGGTGAAGGACGCAGGAGCACGCGGGAGTCATCCGGCCTGGGGGTAGCGGGTGGCATTGGGGAACTTCCTCTTCAGGCCGGCGGTAACGGCCGCCAGCAGCTGGGTGGAGGGGCCCGCATCCGAGTCCGAGCCGGATGCGGCATAGGGGGCGGTGGAGGGGACGACCAGGGCGTCGGCGTCCAGCAGGTCGGAGACGAGGACCTTGACGGCGGTGACCGGCCGGCCGAGGCGGCCCGCCAGCTCGGTCACCGACCGTCGGTGTGCCCGGCACAGGGCGAGGATCTCCGCGCACTCCTCGGCCTGTGCCGGGCCGGGCCGGCCCGACCCCGCTTCCAGCACCGTGTCCAGACCGAGCAGATGCCTCGGCTTGGTGCGCCCGCGCGTCAGGGTGTAGGTCCGCACGAACGTCGATTCCTCGGCCGCGCGGCCGTGGCCGGTCACCGGACGTCGCCGCTCGTGCCGACCCGGACGGGGATCTTCATGTAGGGGGCGAACTTCGACACGAGGCGGCCCATCTCGAAGCCCACGGAGCCCACGTCGGCGTCCGTGGTGGCGACGACGGCGAGGATCGTCTCCACCTCACCGCGCTCGTTGCCGGGGGTCTTGTCGAAGGCGGCGCTGCACCCGGCGCTCTGGACGAAGTAGAGGCAGTCGTCACGCTCGATGATGACCTGCCGGGCCGGCCGCTTCTTGTGGCTGGGGCCGGAGATGTTCGAGGCGATAGAGGCGACGCCGCAGATGGCGGCCGACAGCTCGTCCGCCCAGTCCTTGTCCACGTCGCTGTCCAGCAGACGCAGCCCGTCCCGCGACAGCAGGACGGCGTGCGTGACGCCCGGGGTGTCGCCGGCGAACTGACGCAGCAGCCAGGCCATGTTGTCCCGCTGGCCGCTCGGGCTGCTCTCGGGCGCGGACACGCCGGTCACGGTGCCGGTCTCGTGGTGGGTGCTCATAGGAATCGCTCCAGAAGGGGGGAAGGGCCCGACGCGTGGGAGTGGGCCTGCAGGAAGGGGGGCCGTGAGTGGTTCTTCAGGGGTTGGGGTGATCGTCCGGAGCAGGGCGAGAGGGGGTGGTGTTGCCGGCCTGGATGCCGGAACGGAAGGCGGCGGCCAGCCCCGGCGTCGGCGCGGCCACGGGCGCTTGCTCGCGGGGTGGTCGGAACGCGCCGGCCTGACGGGTGCGGGTTGGTAGGGCGGGCGCGCTGCCCGGATGACCTGCCGCCGCGGGGCTCGGCGTGCCGGGGGGCCCGGGGCGGGTGGCCTGGCCTGGAGATGGGGCTGCGGTGGTCTGCCGCACCGGCGGAAGGGCGGACCGAGGCTGCCCCGCGGGCATGCCGGCGTCCTCGACGGGGGGAATCGCGACGAGGAGTCGCCCGGGGATGACGACGAGGGCGGTGGTGCCTCCGGTTGTGTTCTCCTGCAGCACGACGGAGAAGCCGTGCGATTCGGCGATCTTCGCCGCGACCAGCAGCCCGAGCTGCCCGGCCCGCACCTGGCCGCTAACGTCGACTTCGCTCGGCGCCTTCAGGAGGTGGTTCATCTGTGCCCGCGTCTGCGGGTGCATGGGCATGGCCCGGTCCTCGACCTCGACCGCCAGTCCGTTCGCGACCCGCTGCGCACGCACCATCACCTTCGTCGCCGGGTCGGAGCTCTCACAGGCGTTCTCGATCAGCTCTGCCAGCAGGTGAGTGAGGTCCGGACCCACATGGCCGGGGAGGCCGAGTTCGGCGCCAACGGACCCGGCGGCGACGGCCACGCGCGGATACTGCACGACCTCGGAGACCGCCCCGCGCAGCGTGGTGGTGACGGGCACGGGCTGACGTGTGCTGCGCAGGGACTGCCCGCCCAGCACCGCCGTGCTCTCCACCTGACGCCGCATCCGCGTCACGAGGTGATCGATCTCGAAGATCTTGGCCAGCAGCTCCGGGTCGTCGGTCAGCATCTCCAGCCGACTCAGCGCCTGGAGCGCCTTGCCGACCAGGGCGTGCTCGCGCATGGCCAGGCGGCGTAGCACTTCCAGCAGGACGACGGACTGGGACTCGTCGTGAACGCGTATCAGGGAGGCGATGGCCTGCACCTGCAGTACACCCAGCGCGTTGTTGATGCCGTCATTCGCGCCGGCCGGTGGCGGCGTCTGGGGGTCCTGCAGCGTGGGGCGCCCGCCGCGGCACAGCTCGTCCGCCGACCACTGCACCGACTTCTCGACGGCAGCCGCCGCCTCCGCCACCCTCGCCAGCGCCGCTGCCCGAGCCCCCTCCACGGCCGTCTGCGCTGCTGCCTGGGCTTCCTCTGCTGCCGTCTGCACAGCTTGGGCGAAGGTGCGTGCCTGGCGAGCCGCGATGGCTGCGACCCCACCCAGCCCGCAGACCAGACCGGTCAGGAGCCAGCCGGGGCCCACCGCGGAGACCGACCGGAGGGCGAAGGCGGCTACCAGTAACGTGCCAAGGAGCACCAGGGGCACGGCCACGGCGCGGCGGGCACGGTGCAGCGTGATCGCGTCGACCGGAGGCCGCCGTTTGCGGTGGTCGGTAGCGGCCGGCCGTGCCGGGAAGGCGCTGTCAGGCATGAGGATCCTCGTCAGGCGTGGGTGGCGTGCTGCGGCGTCAGGTCGGGGCTGGTCGTGCGCGTGCTGGAGGCGGCCGAGCGCGGCGCCGGCACCGAGACCGGGCCGTGGCGGTGGGCAGGTCCCGCCGTCAGGACCTGAAGGAGCCGGGCGCTCTCGATCAGTCCCATGTGGCTGAACGCCTGCGGGAAGTTCCCGAGCTGGCGCCGCTGGACGGGGTCGTACTCCTCCGCCAGGAGCCCGAGGCCGTTGCGCAATTCCAAGAGGCCCTCGAACAGGGCACGGGCCTCGTCGATGCGGCCGGTCAGGGCCAGGCCGTCGACGAGCCAGAAGGAGCACAGCAAGAAGGCGCCCTCATCACCCTTCAACCCGTCCACCCCGGTGCGGCTGCCGCGGGTCGGGTATCGGCGCACGAGACCGTCAGGGGTGGAGAGTTCGCGGCGTACAGCGTCCACGGTGCCGACGACGCGCGGGTCATCGGGCGGCAGGAAGTCGACGCGGGGGATCAGCAGCGTGGCGGCGTCCAGTTCCTGGGAGCCGTAGGACTGCGTGAAGGTGTTGCGCACCCGGTCGAAGCCCTCGGTGCAGACCTCGTGGTGGATCGCCGCTCGCAGTTCGACCAAGGGAGCCGGGTCCATGTCGAGGGCGCCGGCTTCGGCCAGACGGATGGTGCGGTCGACGGCCACCCAGGCCATCACCTTGGAGTGCACGAAGTGCCGGCGCGCTCCTCGGATCTCCCAGATCCCCTCGTCGGGCTCCCGCCAGCGCCGGGACAGGTGCTCCACGAGCCGCCGGTGCAGCACGGCGGTGTCGGCGCAGTGGGCCACACCGCTCTGGTGCGCGAGGTACAAGGTCTCGATCACCTCGCCGTACACATCCAGCTGAAGCTGGTCGGCCGCGCCGTTGCCGACACGTACGGGAGTCGAGCCCTCGTACCCGGGCAGCCAGGGCAGCTCCCGCTCGCGCAGGTCACGCTCCCCCGTGATCCCGTACATGATCTGCAGGTTCTCCGGGTCACCGGCCACCGCACGCAGCAGCCAGCGCCGCCACGCCTGCGCCTCCTGCCGGTATCCGGTGCCCAGCAGTGCGGCCAGCGTCGTGGAGGCATCGCGCAGCCAGGTGAAGCGGTAGTCCCAGTTCCGGTCGCCGCCGATCAGCTCGGGCAGCGAGGTGGTCGGCGCCGCGACGATCCCGCCGCTCGGCCCGTACGTCATCGCCTTGAGCGCGATCAAGGACCGGACCACGGCCTCGCGGTAGGGCCCCTCGTAGGTGCATTCCGTCGTCCAGTCCTGCCAGAAGGCGAGGGTCTCCGTGAGCGCGGCCTCCGGGTCGGGGACGTCCGGGGCGGCGGCGTGGGACGGGCACCAGCTGAGCACGAACGCCACGCTGCGCCCGGCGGCGACGGCGAAGGCGCTGACGACGACGCCGTCCTTCTCCACCTGCGGGACGCAGGTGTCGAGCCACAGCGCGTCCGCACCGGCCTCGGCGACCATGCGCCCGCCCACCTCGTGGATCCACGGGCTGACGCTGCCGTACCCCGGCTTGGGACGCATGGCCGAGACCATCTCCACCACGCCGGACACGCCCTCGACGATGCGGATCACCTGCGGGGTACCGTCGCGCGGCGGCATGAAGTCCAAGACGCGGACCGACCCCGTCGGGGTACGCCACAGCGATTCGAGGACGAGCGAGTCACCGCGGTACCGGCGCTCATCCACCGTCCCGGAACCGTCCCCGCTTACGGACGAGGCCGGTGCGATCTGCCAGGTGCCGTGCTTCTGCGTGCCGAGCAGGCCGGCGAAGACGGCCGGCGAGTCGAAGCGGGGCAGGCACAGCCAGTCGATCGAACCGTCGTCACGGACGTGGGCGCTGGTCTGCGTGTCGCCGATCAGGCCGTACTGCTCGATCCGGGGAAGCTGTTTCATCGTGTGGATCTCCGTGAGCCCTGCGGGTGCGGGGTGATATCGGGGCCGCAGCAGCGGCCGGGGACGGTAGGCAGGAGGCTGGCCGGTCCTCACCGTGGTGAGGGGGAGCGTCGCCGGGCGGAAGCAGGTTCTCGACGGCCCGAGCCCGCCTGGCGGCCCGATCGCCGCGCAGCACCAGCCAGGCCATCGGCCCGAGGACCAGAGCAATGACGACGGCACCCCGTCATGTCCGCGGCACCGAAGCAGCGAGGACCAAGCAGGCCAGGGCGAGGGCGAAGACGGCCCCACGAAGCACGTTGACCGGGGGCTTTCGCCAGCGCCACCGACCCTTCACCCGGCCTGCGTCAGGAGCGCCGCTCGCTACGTGGGCCGTCAGCTCGCGCGTGGCCTCGGCGAGTCTGACCAGGTACATCCTGCTCGGCATGTAACCCTCGGGGATGCTCTCGGAGCAAAGCTGCTGCGCCCGCAGCAGCGCGGAGGTCCCCTGAACGGTGCGCGCGCCCAGCTGGGCAACGTGGCCGCGCAGCAGGCGTACGAGGTCTTCCACATCGGTAGGGCTCTCGGGCAGTGGCGAATCCTCGCCCAGCACCAGCGTGACCGTTTCTGTCGCGGCCATCAGGTGATCGCGCTCCGGCGTTTGCGCCTCGGTGACGGGCGCTCGTAGCCCGAGCCAGTCTGCAAGCTGGCCGTGTCGGCGAAGGGCCGGCGAAGGGCGCATGACACAACTCCTGTTCGGATCAAGCCAAAATGGGGCTACGACCCCGGTCCGAGCCGACGGCCAGCGTGCGAAGTGCGTGATCTGATCGCTACGTTGAGCGAACCGCGATTCACGCGCGACGGGTATGCCTTCGCGGATGGGGAGGCCGTCAAAGGCGTCAAAGATCATTTCGGAACCGAGGGGCGGCCCATGGCCCGTGAACGCAATGTCGCTCTTGCCGCGCTCCTGCGCGATGCAGGCTGGTCCCAGCCGCAAGCCGCCAGCGCTGTTGCCCGCGTTGCCGGGGAGTGCGGGGTGCGTGAGCTGGGGGCGGTATCCCGCTCGCACATCGCTATGTGGGTTCAGGGCACAAAGCCGAGTGGCAGAGCGCCGCATATCCTGCGCGAGACGCTGTCCCGCAGGCTCGGCCGCCGCCTCACCCTGGCCGACCTCGGGCTGGAAGAAGCGCCGTCCGGCACGACCGACACCGGATCCGACTGGAGCGTCGACCCTCTGACCGCACTGGCCGAGTTGGGAAGCGACGATCTCGATATGCACCGACGCAAGTTGCTGGCCACCGCCGCGTACTCCGCCGCTGGCCTCGCTCTGCCCACCATGTCGTGGTGGGCAGCCGCCCCCGCCGCAGCGGCGAACCGCCGACCGGTCTCTTCGCGCGCGGTGACCCAGGCCGACATCGACGATGTCCGCGACCTCACGGTCTACTACTCCGCACGCGACCAGCAGCGCGGCGGCGCATCCGGCCGCAAGGCCCTCGCCAGCCACCTGCTCGACGAAGCGGTGACCCTGCTCGGAAGCCAATTCCGTACGGATCAGCTTCGCCGCGGCACGTACTCCGCGGTCGCGGAGATGGCGTACCTCGCCGGCTGGATGGCTTTCGACGCCGGTGAACACCGCACTGCCCAGCGCTATCTCACCGTCGCCGCCCGGATCGCGGCGGAGGCCGGCGACGGAGCTCTCGGTGGCCATGTTCTGCGGGCTCTCGCCCACCAGGCCGTGGATCTCCGGCACCCACGCAGGGCGCTCGATCTGGCCGACGCCTCCATGTCCCGCGACCGCTACGGCCAGGCCAGCCATCGCGAGAAGGCGCTGCTGGCGATCGTCCACGCCCGTGCCCTCGCGGCCGACGGTGACCGCGTCGGCACCCTGGCGGCGATCAGTCGCGCGGAACGCGATCTCGCCCGCGCTGACAACGCCGAAGCCCCCGCCCGCGTCGGCTTCTTCCAAGAAGCCTCCCTCGCCCACGAGACCGCTTGCGCCCTGCGCGACATAGGACAGCCCCTCGACGCGGAGATGCACTTCAAGCGGAGTGTGGCCACACGCCGACGTCAGCAGTTCGCCCGCACGCACAGCGTGACGCTCGGCTACCTCGGAGCCGTCCAAGTCCAGCGGGGAAACCTCGACGAAGCGTGCGCCACCTGGAACGAAGCACTCGACGCCATGACCGGCGTCCAGTCCGGCCGAACGCGCGACGTGATCGTCCGCATCCAGAGCGATCTTTCGCCCGTCCGGCAACGCGGAGGCCGCCACGTGACCGAGCTGGACCGGCGGGCACGCGGCATGCTCCGGGCCATAGGCTGATCGCGAGACGGACGTTCGATGCCCGACGGCAGCCCGCGGACCAGCATCGCCCGAGGAGAGGAAGAACCGGTGACGACGTACGAGGTCCGAGCAGTTGCGACGGTCGTGGGTGGCCACACCCGCGTGCAAGACGACTACCAGGGCGGAGTCGAATCGATCATCCGAATGGACGGCGCCTTCCCGCTCGAAACCCTGCAAGGCATCGAGGAGTTCTCCCACCTGACGGTGACCTGGCATTTTCACCAGGCGCGACCCGAGGACGTCCAGCTGCACGCGCGCAGCCCCCGGGGAAATCCGAGCTGGCCGGCCACAGGGACCTTCGTCCACCGCAACCACCGACGCCCCAATCAACTGGCTGTCAGCTACCCGCGGCTGCTCAGGGTTGATGGTCGGGACCTGATCGTCACGGACTTCGACGCTGTCGATGGGACTCCCGTCTTCGACGTCGCGCCGTACTTCGAGCAGATGGGCCCACGAGGCCCGATCCGTCAGCCAGCCTGGCCGGGAGAAATGCTCGCGACCTATTGGGATGACGCGAACGGACGTCCTCAGTCCTAAGCCGATGCCAACACGTCCAAGGTGACGGCTAGCTGTGGTGGCACGGACTATGTCTGGCTGCGCGTCCTGGATGTTCATCGCGGCGTCTCAAGGGGAATTCCGAGCGCCGCCCATGTGGTGAGTCCGCCGTCGCTCACGCCCCAGTGCATGGCGAGCTGGTCGACCATGTGCAGGCCACGCCCGCGGGTGTCCTCGTCGTGTACGGGCCGCATCCGAGCAGGGGCGGAGTTCTGGTCGCTGACCTCAACAAGCAGGCGGTCCATGCTGCACTGCACCCGCAACTTGATGTCGCCGTAGCCGTGCTGGATCGCGTTGGTGACCAGTTCGGAGACGATGACGACGACGTCAGTGGTCAGCGATTCGGGTACGTGCCACAAGCGCAGCTGGGACGTGGTCATTCTGCGGGCGCCGGCGACATGGCAGCGTTCGGGGGTGAAAGCGGCGTCGAATCCGAGCCCCATTGGCCGGGTGCGCCGGCTCTCGGAGTCCTGCCCGACAAGTGGGGCAGTGGTGCTCGTCGTCGAGTTCATCGCTGGCCTCCAGGTCATGCGCAGAGTCCGTGATCACTTCGGCACTCTGCGCGATCACTGGAACGAGCGTGGCCAACTACGCGACCTGAAACCACCCACGAAGTTCCATCGCCTTGGCTCGGACGTTGCCGAGAAAGCCTCGGCGTTCCCTCGGACCTTCTTCGACTTGCTGAAAGACCCTCGGTCCGGGCAGCTTGAGGGAGAAGTCGGTCTAACGTCAGCCGAGTTGACGTGCTGGCGCACGAGGAGGGCACATGCCGGAGACGCAACCCACCTTGTTCCGTGCTGAGGTTGATCGGCGCGCCTGGAAGGACCATGTCGTCTTCCTGCGGCACTTCAGGAAGTCCGCCGAAGAGGTCGCCACGCTCGATGGGCTGCCGCACCTGGCCACACTGGAGCCTGCAGCCGCCACCTTCGAGGCTTGGTACTACACCGCCCGGAAGCCGCAGAAGGACTTCCAGCGGGTCCTGACCCACATGTTCGGTCACAGCATCGACCAGCTCTGGGGGCCGGCCGCACAAGCTCCTCCCGGCGCGGCGCCCGGCACGCCACACACTGACGTCCCTGCCTACCTCGGCACGGACCTGCGCGAGATGAGAAAGGTGGGCGCGATGGCTGCGCGACGCGCGATGCAGTTCACTCTGGGGGCCGAGAACAACCAGGTGGGGGAGGAGGCACTGGGCTTCCTCCGCGATGAGGTGACCCGCATCGCCCAGGAGTACCCGCGGGTCCCCCTCCCTGAGCTCTGGGAGGACCTGGCCCAGGCGCAGGACGACGCCTTCCGACTCATCGAGGGTGGGCGCGCCCGGCCCAGGCAGGCCCGTGAGCTGTTGCGGATGGCCGCCATCCTTTCCTTCATGATGGCCAAGGGCAGCCACGACATCGGGGACCCGGCGACCGCCCGGATGCAGGCCCGCACCGCCGGCTTCTGTGCCCGCGAGGCCGAGGAGCCGGCGCTGGTAGCCCTGGTCGACGGGCTGAAGAGCTTGATCGCCTACTGGGCGGGGCAGCCCGAGGATGCCCTCCACTTCGCCCGTCAGGGTGCAGCCGCGGGGCATCCGGGCGGCAGCGTGTCGGTGTGGCTGCCCGGCCTCGAAGCCCGAGCCGCTGCGGTGCTCGGCGACGCTGACGCGGTCCAGGAGGCCACCGTCCGCGCCGAGCGCCTCCGCGAGGCGATCAGCCCCGACGCGCTGGACGAGCTGGGCGGTCTGCTGACCTACTCCCTGCCCAAGCAGCGGTACTACCACGTGGAGGCGGCCGTCCTCCTGGGTCAGGGCGACGACCGTCTGGGCAGACTCGCCGAGGAGGCCGTGAAGGGCCTGAGCGACAAGGACGACCCGAACTGGGCCTTCGGCGACCTCGCCGGCTCCCAGTGCAACCTGGCCCTTGTCCGGCTCAACGGTGGCGACCTCGAAGGCGCGGCGGACGCCGTTCGCCCCGTGCTGGACCTGCCCCCCAGCTATCGAAACGCCGGCATCGTCACCTCCGTCCATCGCGTGCGCAGTGCCCTCTCGACCGGCCCCCTGCGGGAGGCGGCCACCGGCCGGCAGCTGCACGAGGAGATCGGGCTCTACAAGCCCAACCGCCCCGCTCTGCCTCGGTAACCGTCACGCCGGTACAGTCGCCAGCATGTACCCCGTCGCCCGCTCTAGCGCCCGCCTCGCCCTGCGCGAGACCGACATCGGAGACGCGAACGGGGTGCACGCAATCTACGGTGACGCAGAGGCGACGGCGCACATGTCGTTCGAGCCGCGCACCCGCGACCAGGTGGGCCAGATCGTGGCTGGCTGGATCGCTTCCGCCACGGCCAAACCCCGTACGGAGTACGGCCTGGTCGTCGTCGAGCGAGACACGCAGCACCTGGTGGGGGTCGGTCGCTTGGCGATCGACCCCCACCAGCAGCGTGCGGCCACGATGGGTTTCGCACTGCGTCCGGACGCCTGGGGCGTCGGGTACGGCCTGGAGACTGTCCACCTGCTCCTTGCTGCGGCCTTCCTCGACCTGGACTTGCACCGTGTTTGGGGCGCCCGCTCACCGCTCAACGACGCTTCCGCCCGCACCATGTCCGCCGCTGGGATGGTCGAAGAGGGGGTCATCCGGAGCCACATCCAGCGCGCCGGGCAGTGGCGGGACTCCATCGTTCACGGGATCCTCGCCGAAGAATGGAAGCGCCCGGCCTGACCCGCCCGTGCGCCGAGGCTTTGGTCCGACTGGGCGGCCCCGCGGCGGTTGTGCTTCTACTCCGGGGCCAGGCACTTGGTGAAGAGCGGCAGCAGTTACTCCGTCTCGGTAAACCAGGTCGCGCCCCCAATGGAGAAGACCGCGTCCAGCTCCGCTCGGTGCGGCTGAGGAAACGGACGCCCTGGGCCTGGACGAAGAGCACGGGCTCCACCTGCCACTATGAGCAGACCCACTCCAAATAGCGGGCGGAGAAGTCCAGTGCGGTGACCTCCACGCCCGTGAGGGCGAGGAAACGCCGCCTCATCGCCCTCCGCCGAGCCAAGCTCCAGTGCGGTGCGCATCTTCCCGAGTCGCTCGGCGCGGGGGCCGTGCCCGTCGTACTTCGTCCAGGCGAAGACGACGACCCTCGGGGGCTGGCTGCTCGCCCTCGCCGCGGTGCGGCTTGTGGGTGCCCAGTACTCGCGCAGGCTCGTTCACTCATACGCACTGGCGTCCTAGCGGCTAGCGGTGCGCCTTGAATCTCGCTACGAGTTCATGCCGAATGCCCCGTGCAGGCGGCGCGCGCCGGGGGCCGTGAAGCGCTGCCACCGAACTATCGGTCTCTGCGCAATCGCTCACGGCAGACAAGAAAGCGTCCGTGACGACTGGATAGATGCTCCGGAACTATGTCAACGTACAACGTCCGCAGCGCACGCATTCCGGCTGCGGACACTTTGTCATTCGGAGCGATGGCGCCTCAGATCGGATTTCTAGGCGCCTCAGTCATCAGGAGGGGCCACGCGATGCTGGGACCGAAATAGCCAACGAGGCGGGCAACATAGCCGACGATCGCCGGTTGGCCAAACCGGCGCTTCTGCAGACCATTGAATGACCAGGGGATGCCGACGCATCCCGATGTCTCGCGTGAGGAGTCATGTAGCTTGTCGAAGCTGGCAATAGGTGAATCGTCCTTGCTGTCTGCGGACCATGTTCGCGCCCTTCTGGAGTGGCTCCAGGAGGGATCTTCGGGAGCCGTTTTCCCTTTCCTCGCCTCTATGGCGGGCACCGCCCTTTCGCCGGGTGAAGCAGCCTCGGTACGGGTGCAGGACGTGACGCTCCCGGACGGGGAGTTCGGGGAGGTGTTGGTCCGTGCCGGCGAGCGCCGGACGGTGCCTGTCACCCCGGACATCGTGGGTGTGCTGAGGCGCTGGATCGACGAGGCGGGTCTGGAAGCTGAAGACCTGCTGTTCCCGGCCGAGCGGGGTGGGCCGTTGGCGTCCTCCGAATACAAGAAGGCGTGGAGGCAGGCTCGCCAAGCGGTGTTGAGCTCAAACGAGGTGCAGGAGGGTTTGGGGGAGCAGGTCTACAGCCTGCGTGACTCCTGCCTGGACCGGTGGCTTGAGGCGGGCGTTCCTGCGTGGGGTGTCGCCGCGTGGGCTGGCGTGAGTGCGAGCTGGATCGCACTGCGGTACCCGCACTGCTTCCGGCTGGAAGACATTGAACCTCTTCAACCTGACCCCGCAGGGATGAGGGTCCGGCCGTCGTTGACGGCCGATCGACCTGCGAGATCGCGCACGGCATAGCCTGCCTTTCGCGCCGGCCCGTCACCCGTCTGGTGGCCACTCTGAAAAGGCTCATTGAGATCGGCTGGGAGCACCTGGAAGAGATCCTGCGCCTGCCGGACATTCCCGAGCGGTAGTTTCCCCTCTCGCGCTCCGACTCACGATCCGAGCTCGAAGACCACGCGCCGAGCACATTTCGATCGTCGGCGGTCCACGCCGCACGCGACCGTGTCACATGGCTCGACCCACAGCGATCTGGTTCCCACTGCCCTACAGGGCCGAATGACCTGCGCCGTGGACTGCCGACAGCCCGGCTGAATCAATTCACCTGCTTGGCCTTTCCCCCTCTGTTTCCGAGGACCCGCGCATGCCTGCCCGTTTGCTGTCCATTCCCGCTGTCGCCGCCGCCCTGGACGTCGACCGCCGCACCGTTTACCGCTTCATCGCCGCCGGCGACCTCCCCGTCGTCGACCTGCGCACCGGGACGGAACGATCTCGCGTCCGTGTCCCTGCTGCCGGGCTTGAGGAGTTCATCGCCAGGAGATTGGTTGGTTCCCCGCGCCCCCGTCGGTGAATTCCCGCCCCCAGCCCAGACCTCACCGCTTCCGAATAAAGGAGTAGTACCGCGTACCTGCGCAAATTGAAGTCCGGCAAGTGGCAGGCGACCGTACGCAACCGGGCCGGAGACCGGTTCAGCGAGTCCTTCCCCCTCAAGGCCCAGGCGCGGGCCTGGGGCATCGAACTGGAGACCCAGTTCGCCCGCGGAGGCATGCGCGACCCGCGGGCCGGTGAGATCGCGTTCCGGGAGTGGCACGACCGGTGGTGGAACGCCCGAATCGTCGAACCCCACACGCTGCGGGGCGACGCGTCCAGCATCAAGAACCACGTCATGCCGTACTGGGCTGACTGGGAGATGCGGGCCATCACCCGCATGGACGTCCAGAGCTGGATACGCTCCCTGGTCGAGAAGGGCGCAGGCCCTGCCGCGATCAAGCGGGCCTACAACCTGACGTCGTCCATCATGCGCGCTGCTGTCGACGACGATGTGATCGCGGTGAGCCCGTGCCGCAGCATCGATCTGCCGCCCATCGCGATCAAACCGCCGCAGTGGTTCACGCCCGACCAGGCGCAGAGCATCCTCGACGGACTCGCCCCCGCCTGGCGGACGATGTGCCTGCTCGGCTTCTACACCGGACTGCGCTGGGGAGAGCTCTCCGGCCTGCACCGCCACCGCATCGACACACGCCGCTCCCGCCTGTTCGTCGTGGAGGTCAACACCAAGAGCGGCATCAAGGAGTACCCCAAGAGTTCCAAGAGCCGCCGGGAGGTCCCGCTCCCGCCTCACGTCCTCGCAGCTCTCGAACGCCACATCCACCGGCTCGACCGCGACGCAGTGGTCTTCACGACCATCACCAAGGGCCGCTCCGGGCGCCTCCTCGCCGACAGCAACTGGCGTCGGCAGATCTGGTGGCCTGCTGTCGAGGCTGCCTACCATTTCGGCGACGACGGCGAGTTGCAGCTCGTCCCGCACTACCCGCCGCACTCCATGCGCCATACCTGCGCTTCGTGGCTCGTCCAGAGGGGAGTCTCGCTCTACGAAGTTCAGCACCTTCTCGGCCACGAGAGCTTCCAGACCACACAGCGCTACGCCCACCTCCAGCCGGACGCCCATAAGGCTGTGCTGGGAGCCTGGGAACGCATGGAAACCCCGCTCACCATCGTCGCATGAACGTTCCTTTGCCCTGTCCTCCACGGACAGGGCAAAGGTGTTTCCCGTTTGGGCCGGCCGGGTCACGTTCGCGGGTCGGTTGACCAGTCGCCGGGAAGCGTCCAGCGGCCGTCTGCGTCGAACGGCCACGCGTAGGCGTACGCATCGATCTTCGCCAGCTCACGCAGCGCCTCCCGCCCGGCAGGCGGATCCACAGGAGGGCGTAAGGGCTCCCTCAAGGGGTCGAGTTGCACCGCGTATGCCTCAGCCCATTCCAGCCAGTCCGCCTCGTCCGTCGCGACCGGCGCCTCGCCTGCTCGGGCGCGGGCTGTCTGGCAGAAGTCGCGAATCTCTTCGGCCTGCCGCCAGGCCCGAATCTGCCCGGTAAGAATCGTCGCCCTGCTGCTCGATCTGCTGCTCGCGAGCCCGCGCGACGGCCGCGTACCAGCGGCGCCGTTGCTCGGCCTCACGCAGCTCCTTCTCCCGCTCACGGCGGTCGGCTTCCGCCACAAGGCGTTCGAGACGCTGCAGTAGATGTCCCAGCCGTGACTCCAATGTCCAGCGGGCGCCGTCGAGGTGAGTGCGACCAGCGTTGCTGCCGTATGGTGGCGGCCTCATCCTCGAGCCCGCCACACAGTACGGCTCGGAGCCGTCCCTGCACCTACAGGTCGGTGCCGCTGGCTTCCCTCAGGATTTCAATGCTCTCAAAGTCCTTCGGCTCGGAGCGTCGGTACTGGGGGTGGCCAAGGTCCATCTGAAGCGCGGCGTGGAGCGGGGCTGGGTATCGCGTCCGGTCTGACCAGGAGAGCGCCTGGTGACAAAGCCGTGCCGCGGCAACCGCGAGAGTCTCTCGGTCGTAGCCGTCCCGCGTGTGCATGGGGGTGATCTCCCTGGTGGTCATGCTGTACCACGGTGCGCTCAGTTCGTTCTCCTTGCGCTCGTCGGCATTCTTCGATGCCTTCCCCGGGTCGGCGCGCCAGCGGGTCTTCCACTGCCCGTGGCGCTTCTTGCCGTAGTTGCGGGGTTCGGTGAACAGGAACCAGGGGTGGCCTTCGGGCCGGGCTTCCGGGTAGTAGAGGTCGCTGGAGGTCTTGAGCGGGACGGTCTTGCCGTTCTTCTGCTTCTCGGTGACGGCGACCAGGCGGGGCATTTCCGCTTGCGCGCAGTTCATGCGGATGATGCTGACCGGATTCCAGGACGGGGGCAGTCCGCTTGCGGGGAGCCAAAGGCGCGGGTCGCCGGGATCTTTTCCGAGGCCCTGCTTGTTGTTGTGGAGGCCGGGCCATACACGGCGGCTGGCGTGACCGTCGATCATCAAGGCGTAGGGCAGCCCGTCGAGCTCGTCGTGGAGCTCTTGGAGGGCGGTGCGGACGTCTACGCCGGCCTGTGCCCAGCGCTGGATTTCGCCGTCGCCGTTTTCAGTGTGAAGAGGGTAGTTGGCGGCGTGGAAGTTGCTCTGTGCGAGGGCGTAGTGCTCCCACTGCGGGTGGATGTTGCTCCAGCCGATCATGCGCCACGGGCCCCCGGGTTCAGGGGAGGGGGTGATCACGCTGGCGGTGATGATCCTTTTGGGCTGGCCCTTGTACTTGCGGTCCGTGGCCTGTTTGCGGATGTGGATGCCGCAGAAGGCCATGCGGGGCAGCGGGTAGGGGTCGTCGTCGGGGTAGAGAGCACGCTCGAAGCGGTCGTCCACGACCCCGCACGAACGGTAGAGGTCCAGCAGACCCATGTAGACGCGGTGATCCTCGTAGGTTTTCGCGGGCCTCTTGATGATGGTGAAGGTCTTGGTGAACGGGTCGTACTCGCGGCCGACGAGGAATTGGGACGGCACTGCAGCCTTGGCGAGCTCCCGGACGACTTGGTGCTTGGCGTCGTTCTCCGCCAGGGCGGTCTTCACTTCGGCGGGCTTCATGCCCTCGTGTTCCTCGCCGCGCACCGGGATCTCTGTTTCACACCAGGCGGCGAGGAGGACGCCGGGTTCTGCGAAGGTGCCGACGATCCTTTGGGCGTCAGTGGCGCGCTGAGTGCCGGGGCCGTGCTCCAGCAGGGCTTCGGCGTTGCAGAAGACAGCTTCGATGCCGTCTGCGAGCGGGAAGGACTTCTTTCCGTCAGGGTCCGGATCGATGCCCTCCGGGTCCATCCCGTAGGGGTGGGCGAGACCGTGGATCATCCGCGTGAGGGTCGCGTCGCGGTACCACAGGCACAGGATGCGGAGTTTCTTGTATCCGGCCGCTTCGATGGAACGGCGAATACCCTCCGGGGAGGGCTTGCCGATGAGATCGACGTATTCGCCATCCTGCTTCTTCTGTTTCTTCTCTTTCTCCTGGGCGGCAGTGGCGGGCTCGTGGGAACGCTTACCGAAGACATTCCCCTTCGACTTCAGATCGAGCAGGGAGACGGCGTCACCGAAGACTCGCTGGATGTGTTCCCGCAGCAGGGAGAGATGGTGGATGCCGGCGCCGGTACCGACAGCGAAGGAGTCCGTCTTCGGCATGGTCGGCCTGATCGCGCCAGGAGGAGGAGTCAGGATGTCGATCCTCTTGCCATTTTCGTCCCTGGCGTTCAGGCGGCTGCGCTCACCGGCGACGCGTTCCTCGATGGCGTTGAGCGATGACCGGTCGGCGTCCATCTTCGCCAGGATTTCCAGCGCATGCTTGTTCGTCTGCCGCAGACCGCGCCCATCCAGGGACACAGACATGATCGGCCGGTCTGTTCCCTGGTCCACGAGAACGGTGCTGGCGTGGATCACCGTGTTGTTGATGCGCCGGATGTGAGCGTCAAGATTCAGGACGGGGTTCGGCTCGGCCGTGTAGGTGGCCATCTTCACCGACAGGCGGGACAGCGCGTACTGGACTTGACTGCGGGTGGGGTTCTCGGGACGGGCCTTGAGCGCTTCGGCGAGGTCGACCGGGTGGGCGAGGGTGGCGAAGACCGGGCCGATGGGCTGTTCCCAGGCGATCAGGTCACCGTTGCTGATGGGCCGGTACTGCACGGCCGCGACGTTGTCGGAGGGCTGCCAGCCGACGGTCCTGTGTTTCACCTGGCCGTTCGTCGCCTCGTACGCCTCACGGACCGGCTCGACCTCCCGGTCGAGGAAGGGCTTTGCCGCCAGCTTCTTGGCGATGTGCCACTTCACCGCCTCATAGGCCCAGCTGTCCGGACTGGCGGGCTTGCCGTCTTCCTCCTGGAGGATGTTCTTAGCCAGGCTTCGGCGCTCAGGAGCGACGTCCGCGACCAGTCGGGCCAAGGTGGGTGGATCCATGAAGGGGATCTCATCCAGAGGAATCCGGCGGACGATGCCTTCCAGGTAAGTGAAGACCGTCCTGAGGGCGTCGGGCTCCACGGGGTTGAGCGTCACCATGAAGGCCAGGTACTTGTCCAGGTAGACGTAGCCATCCGTGATCTGCTGGAGCACGGTGACAGCGATGGAATAGGGGACCAGGAAGGGGTCGGATTCCTGGACATCCTTGATCCATTTCGCGTTCTTTGAGGCCGTGCTCCCCAAATCCCGCCAGGCCGTGCGGATGGGCGAGTGGTAGTCGCCGAAGTCCCAGACCAGGGCGGTCATGCCGTCCAGGAGCTCGGGGGTGCACCGGATCGATGTGGTGTGCGCGGTGAGATCCCGCTGCGTGTTGCTTCGCCCCATGAGCGGGGGTACCTCGTCTCTCGGTCTCTCCGTTTGGGAGAGGATGCGGTCCGTCTCCGCCGCGGCAAGGCGGCGACGGGCGTGGTCAGTTCAGAGCGTCTCGCGGTCGAGCCCTGCATAGGTCAGGAATGCCTGAAGCGCTTGACCGTAGAGCTCATTCATGATGTCGCGCTGTTTCGGAGTCCAGTCGCGGTAAATCTGTTCGATGATCGTGGCCAGGTCGGAGCTGAACTTCTTGTCGTGGATGGAGTGGTCCACGATGTGGAGGGTCATGTCGGTCTCGCCCCGCCGGGCACGGCCGGCGAGCTGGATGAGCAGGACGAGCATTCCTGCGACGAGTTCCTTGCGCAGGTCGTGGTCCATGTTGGAGAACCGGGCCGGGGAGCGAAGGATCTTGGTGAGTTGCTTCCAGGAGGCTTCGCCTGCTGCGCGCAGGACGGCCAAGGGCTCGTCGCTGCCGCCGGCGGGAAGGGTGTTGTAACCGGCGGCGTTGACGCTTGCGTGCAGCCAGTCGGTGTCCTCGATGCTCAGGACAGGCCGGACGCACAGATAGATGTCGCGGACTGCCGAGCGCGTTCCGACGACGATGTTCAGGCCCCGGCCGATGACGGCGAGGGGGGCGATAAGGATCTCTCCGCGGTCGGGGAACTCCTTGAGCTCTTCGCGGACCATCCGGTCCACGTGGGCAGGTAGGTGCTCCTCGTAGTTCTGTTTCTCCGGCTTCTTCACCAGCAGGCAGATCCGGTGGTTCAGCCCGTCGGCCTGTGCCACCCCGGAGGCGAGGTAGGCGGCCTGCTCATAGGAGTTGACGGCGAGGATGACGCGGGCCCGTTCCGGTTCGTGCTTCTCCAGGCGGGCCAGGCGCTTGGCGAGCTGCTGCTCGTACAGGCCCCGGCCGAGATCGCGCAGTGCGTTGGGCTTCAGCTCTGGCGGGAGACCCCCGATCCTCATGGCATCCCCGCTGCTGCCCCGTACAGGCGTGGCGAGGGTGACGATGGACTCCGGACGGGTGTCGGGGAGCCACCAGCGGACCGGGGCATGGATGTGTTCCTGTACGGCCTGTGGTAGGTAGGCGGTGGCGGACAGGCCCATGACGGGACGCTGCACGCCGGCCGCCAGCAGGGCGGTGAGGCCGCCGAGTTCGCTGACGAAGGTGTGCGGATCGCCGCCGAAGGAACGTGACAGGAGTTCCGCTTCCTGCTCCTTTTTGTCCATGCCCTTGACCTGGTAGCCGTGGATGGAGCGGCCCAGCATGGCCAGGGGGTAGAGGGTGGCGACCGTGCTGCTGCGCATGCTTTCAAGGATCTTGCGGACCGATCCCAGGTCGAGATAGCGCAGGGTCTGGGCCTGCATGCGCAGCTCGTCCAGCGCGCTGTCGAGTTCCCGTAGCACGGTGCGGGTGATCAACAGGTTCACCACGGCGGCCTGCTGATGCGCATCGGGCACGAGCTCACGCAGGAGCGTGCGCATCGCGTCGCGAGTGTCGGTGAGGTGGTCCTGGCCGCGCTGCGCGGTGAGGATCGTCAGGGCTGTTTGGATGGCGTCCCAGTCGGCTCCGTCGGGAAGCTTGGCCTCCTCATCCGGTCCGGCCGCGTACCAGCGGGCGGGCATGATCTCGTCGAGGAAGGCGAACAGCTCGGGCGGAACGTCGTCGGCCGCGGTTTGGTGGGGGAACAGGAGCTGAAGGATTTCACGGTCCCTCGAGCGGGCCAGGCGCCAGCCGGTGTTGTCGCGGCTGGCCCCGTCAGGGCTGTCCGCCTCGTTGCCCGGGTTCAGCCTGAGCCCGCTGCCTGAGCAGAGCCACAGCAGCAGCATCTCGGCCATGAGCCGCGCATGGCTGACCGGCGCTGCAAGGGCCATCTCATGGACGACGGGCAGGTTCCTGGCGTCCGAGTCGATCTCCCGCAACGCGGTCGTCCGTTTCCGGGAAGCCAGAGTGAGCTCCGAGGTACAGCGGCTGATGGCCGCCGTCTGGAAGGCATCGATCTCATCGATCACCAGCGCATCGCAGGCGCGCAGCGTCATCTCCAGCACGCTCATGCCCCTGGTGCCACGTGCCTTGCCGCGGAACTCCTGCCCGTCCAGGACGACACCGATGCGTGTGCGGCCTTCCAGGAGGTTGGCGTGGTTGGTGACGATCACGGCCGCGTCGGTGGCCCGGTAGAACTGCTGGAACTTGCCGCACACCGGGGCGAAGGAGCAGGTGAGCCGGGTGGAGCCGGTGGCCGGAGAGGTCAGCGAGGTGCAGTTCTCCTCCCCGTACGGATACAGGGTGGGCGGGTCCATCAACGCCCGCTGCGCGCAGCCGGCCGACAGTAGCGCGATGTCGGTCCTGGCGCGCCGGTCCCATTCGTCGATCTGGGTGGAGGTACCCAGGGCGGCGTAGTCCATGGCCCGCCGGTGCATGCTCGACGGGGACATCAGCGGAGTGCAGTGAGCGGGCTCGGCTAGGTGCTTGTTCTTGTGCAGATAGGCCAGGTCGTTGTTGATGTCCCAGGCCATGTCCAGGGTGGCGCGGACATCGGTGACGGCGAGGGCGATTCGCCGGTCGTTGAGCGCTGCCCAGGACGCCATGACCCGTACGAGTACCGTTTTGCCGCTTCCCGTGGGGGCGTTGAGGACCTGCAGGTCTCCGGACGTCAGGTCCAGTTCGGTCAGCTCGCCGTCGGTCGTCTTCATTGCCTTGAAGAAGCGCTTGAGCACCTTGTGCAGGTAGGCGAGGCTCTTGTCCTGGCCGCTAAGGATCTTGGCGACATCCAGGAGTTGGTTCACTGTCGGCGCGACCCGGTCGCGCTGCGGGCGGGTGTGCACCTGCGGGAGCACCTCGTGGCCGGGCGCTTCAAGGAAGCCGGGAGTCGCCTGGATATGGATCTCTCTACTGGTCGTGCCGTGCTCTTGGCCCAGGTAGGCCGTCCTCGTCTTGAGGGTTCCTGGGCCCGCGAACGCCTGTGCCTTGGGGCGCTTGCCGAAGGTGAAGAACGGCCCGGTGACGCGTTGTGCGTATCCGAGGAAATCCCCTCCCACCCTGGGAATCACCGCCTCGGCCAGCTGTGGGTCTCCGGCCGGCAGCCGCAGCGAACCTCCCGACCTGTCCGCGAGGTCGGGATCGGGGGCCAGGGTGCCTAGGAGCGCGAGGACGGCGGCCCTGAGTTTCTTCGCATCCGTCCATTCGGGAGCCATCAAGGCCATCACCTGACGGATCAGGTTCCGCTCGGCCACTGGCAAGCTCGCCCAATCCGACCATGCCTGCGGCTTGCGGTGGGCGAAGAACGTGGCTTCTTCGAAGCCGGCCAGGATGCGCCCCTCGTCGTCCTTGCGGGGAAAGTAGTGCGCGGCCAGAGCGAGTGCTCCAGCCAGGCCGGCTTCCTTACCCGTCATCTCCCCGCTCACGCCCTGCCCTCCTTGATCTGCGTGATGACCATCTCGAGGTAGTCCGTCGCGGTCATCGCCGCCTTCATCCTGTATGTGCGGCACACCGCGTGGAGCTGGGCCACCTGGTCCTGGCGATGGTCGGGCACTACCAGGTACTCGGCGCCGCCCTTATCGCCGCCGTCCATATGAAGTTTGCTGACCAGGTGATTCGGCCAGGTGTAGTCCTTGAAGTCAGCAGGAAAGTGCGGCTGTTCGCTTCCTTCGCGGGTGATCCACAGGTCACACTGGTCCCCGTTGGGCCACAGATGTGATGTCCAGGCGGTTCCCTGCAGGGCCGCCGCGGCGGCTCGGTGCAGGGCCAGTTCGGGTAGGCCAGGGATGACGGTGTAGCGCCACACCGGCCGTACCAGCGCCATGTACTCTGCGGCCGGCTTGGCCTGCGGCACGTGCGGTACGGCCCCGGTCCATAGGCGTGCGAACCGGCCGGACGGGACCCGGCATTCGAACGTCGGACTCAGTTCGGGGGCCGACTTCTTCCGGGCGGTCACGACGAACTCGTACGACGCGCCCGTCTCCTCGTGCCAGGGGTACAGACACCGCACCCTGCCCCTTGTGCGCGCGCCGGTGCGGGCAGCTGTCACCTTCATCGGCCACTTGCAGGCCGGGCAGGGCCACCACCAGCCGTTGAACTGCGCGTACTGGGCGATCGGCTTGTAGAAGTCGTTCGCCCGGGAGGGCAGCTTGAGCTCCGTGAGACTGCCCGTCGGCACCGTCGGGTTCTCAACCAGAGTGGTGCGGTGCCTCTGGTAGAAGGAGCCCTTGATCGCGCTGAAGACGGCTTCCTGGCTGTACTCGTCATCCAGCTTCGGTTTCGTTACCTGCCCGGTGAACTTCCCGACCTTCTGCGCGGCCCGCAGGACGCGCTGGGCTTCGTGCCGGAAGTCGAACCCGTCCTCCGTGGCAACGCCCTCGCTGTCCATGAGCCGCACGCCAGCGAGAGCCTCGCTGTCGATCCAGTCGGGCAGCAGCCCTTCCAGGGAGCCAGCCCGGTCGCCAGTGAGCCTGCCCATCAGTTCGTCGAACAGGATCAGGTGCCCCGGGCCGCATGCCGCCATCAGGATGCCGTGGGCCTCCATGAGGCGGTCCAGGCGTCTCGGCCCGTCCAGTCCCTCGCCGACCATCGCGTGCTCGCACACGGCGAACGCCTTGACGATTTCCAGCAGTGCGTGAGTCTGCTGAATGTCCGTTGTGTCGTCAGCTTGCATCACGTGCCGGACCATACGGCAGGCCACTGACAATGGGCCCTGGGAATCCCGAGGGGAGTTCAGCCAGAGCTCTCGTCGAGGCCCTCGGTGTCGATGCCGGGATACAGGCCGCGGTAGGCGTCGAGGTGGTCGGCGATGTGGCTTCGCCCGGAGTCGGTAAGGAACCACCGGTACGGTCCGTGAGTCACTCCGTCGGGGTGCCGCAACACGATGAAGCCCCGGCTCGGGGTCCGTCCATCAGGGCTTTGCCCCACCGCCAGGTAATGCGGCCCACGCCCGGCGAGGCTGCCGTCCACCCCCTGCGCTCCGGCGCGCGCGACCCGGACCATGATCTTCCAGAGCCACAACGACAGCAGCGGCGCAGGTGGTCCTGCTTCCCGGGGAGCCCCGAGGGCCGCACGGGCCACCGCTCGCCCGTGCCGGGTCATCTCCACCCGGGTACGGGGGATATCCCCCAGACCGTCGACATACAGCCGGTCCCGGTACACGACGATCAGGCCACGCCGCTCCAAAGCGGCCACCGACGATCCAGCTCCTGGGTCATGTACCCCCGCTGCGCGCAGCCCCTCCTGAATGCGGGTGTACCCGACTACATCAGACGAGGCGGAGACCGCCAACGTCATGCGCCGCCATTCGGCTGCCGGTCGCTGTTCCGCTCCCACCAAGCGGGCCATCCGCTGTTCTTCCTCTACCTCCTGGTCGTGACGGAAGATGCACGTCAGATAGGTACGTTGCCGCTCGTTGAGGGCCCTCCATACAGCCATCGACTCCTCGGAAGGCTGACGGGGACGTCGGACGGGAAGCACTGGGAGAGGGTCCTCCGGGCGGCTGCGGCGCCAGGCATCCATCACCACCCGGTCGGGGACTCTATAGACCTGGGCGATCATGTGCGCCACTCTCCCCAGGGTCTCGGGAGATCCCCACATCCAGCCGCGCACACGTCTGCCGCGTTCAAGATCGCGGATCTTCTCGGCGCTGATATGCAGACCGTGTGCACCACGCTTGCGTCGTAGAGCTGAGGCGGCCTCTTCCGTGCTCAAGCCAGCATCACGACGCAAGTCGGCCAGGCTCTCGGTACCCGGTTCGCGCCCTGTCAGATCCTGCGCACCACACCGCAGAACCTCTAGCAATCGGCCGAAAGCTCGGTCACCAACAGTCCGTGTTCCCGCTTCCCAGTGGCGTACAGCACGTGGCGTAACCCCTACAGCCTCGGCGAGCTGTTCCACGCTCATGTCTCTGAACAATCGTTGGCGTTGCAGGGCCTGGGGACGGAGGGACTGTGCCATACCGGAAGCAAAACGTAGTGAACAGTTCACTGCAACTGTTCACGGCGCGGATCTCGATCCCCGCTGAGGTGGTTGCGGGCATCTACTGTCCAGGGCATGGGGCCATGGCTGGTCGCCCCTCAGGAGGCACGCGGTCCGTGCCTCTCGGTGGCAGGGTGCGAAGGAGCCGAGCATCGGTTTGGCCGCAAGCCGCGTAGGAGTGTCAGAGTGCCCTGAGCGCTCCAGCGGGGGGTGCCGCTCCGTGCTGGAGTCGCTCCAGGCTCCAACAGCCGTCTGGATCGGCCGCATACCCGCTTTGAACTGCGATTATGACGGCTCCCGTTTCGTGCGATATCTGTCTGGCGCTCGGTCCCCGACCGCGACCGCCGAGCGGATCGCGGACGCACCCCGGACTGACCCGCTCAGCAAGACGGTCTCAGTGCCCCACCCGACCACGGTGATGCGGCTGCTCAGCCGTCTCGAACGGCGACGCCCTCGATGCCGCGGTCTGCGCGTTCCTCTGGTCTAGGGACGACTCCCGCCGGGCCGGGACACGGTCGAGGGTCGTGGCGGTGGACGGGAAGATCCTGCACGGATCCCGCGTTCCCGGCCGCAAGTCCGTGTGGCTCCTGGCCGCCGTGAGCCACGCGGGCACCGTCCTTGGGCACCGGCAGATCGCGGACAAGAGCAACGAGACCCCCTTCCTTCGTTTCGCCCCGGTCCAGCCACTCGACTCCGGAACTTGATCAGGCTCTGTGGCCTCGGCTCATTTTGGCCGGGGTTGAAAGTCAGGATCAGAGCACGTACGAGAAGCGCAGTGCCCCGCCCTCCTCGCGGTAGCGTCCCCGACCGCGCTTCCCGTAGGGGTTGGGGAGCATCTGGACGGCCACCTTGTGAGGAGTGAGGGCGTGGGTGACCACCAGAAGGCGCCAACGGTCGTTGCCCGCGTGCTGGCGGGCCGCGCGGACCTCGCTCTCTCCCAACTCGAAGCGGCCTCCTTCGCCGACAGTGGCCTTCACCTCGTAGAGGTAGGGCCGGCTGCCGGAGCCTACCCGGAAGTCGAAACCGAGACTGTCGTCACCAGACGGACCGGGGAAGGCTTTACGGCGGTTACCCGAGACCCAGCTGGTCTCGTCCACGTGGTCCGGGTAGTGCACGCACAGCCATTGGTACGCGTACCACTCGCCCACGTACCCGATGGCCTCCCGCTGGACCGTGGTCAGCCCGCTGTCCGTGCCCCCTCCGTACCGCCACCCGCGTGTGCGACTGCCGGCCGGGGTGTGTCCGGGCCGAGGGCGAGGGTCCGTGAAGCGGAGCGGTCCCACGACGGCGATCCCCGGCGCCGAACCGCTCTGTAGGACTCGGGCGAGTTCGCGGGTGAGGGCGGTGAAGTCACCGGAGTGGACGTCGAAGTCGCGGCCGCCGACGGAGATCGACCGCCGCTTGCGCTCACGTTCCCGGCGTTCGTGTTTCGCCGCATTGCGCACCCGGTCCAGGGCGGCCCCGGACAATCCGTGCTGTGCGGGATCTGTCGCCACGGCCATTCCGTCGGGCCACTGGCCGATGGTCACCAGCCAGCTAGCGACGTCGGTGGGGGAGAGGGGGCGGAAGTCCAGCGCTCCCACAGAGTCCAGCCGCGCGGTGACCTCCTCGGCGGGCTCGGCTGCGGTGAAGGCGGCGGGCAAGGAGTGACCGGCTGCTCTGATCAGGATCGCGAGGTCGGCAGCCAGGCCGGTGATTGTGCGGAGGTTCGCGCTGCGCACCTGGTCGAGGGCGGGCAGACGTTCGCCCGACCGGGGCAACGGTACCGGGCGGCCCAGGCGCAGTGACAGCCGCTCCTCCAGGTATGCCTCCAGTATCCCTGCGTCGGCCGTATCCACGGTGTGCGCCCATGCCTCCGGTGCGGTGATCCAGTCCAGGGTCCGGGTTGAAGGCCAGTCCGGGATCGGACGGTGCGAGTCGAAGTCCTCCAGCACCGCCCAGCGCAGCCGGTTGACGAACTCCTTCTTACGCAGGTCCAGGTAGGTACGGAGTGCCTCCTCGTGCTCAGCGGCGTGGCTGATCGGACCCAGGGGCGGGCTCATCGTGCGCAGGGTGTCGTTCAGCTCGGCGAATCCGATGCCCAGGTCGCGCCGCAGTTCGTCCGTACCGCGGGTCGCGCGTGCCCTGACGATGAACTCGGATACGAGGCACGGGAGTTCGTCGGCGTATTCTTCAAGGCGAGCCTGGAACTCCCGGGTGTCGCCTGGCGGCGGCAGGAACAACGACTCCGCCGCCTCCGAACCAAGTAGGTGGACGAGAAAGGGCCGGCATCGTTCGAGGACCACGCCGATGGCCCCGTCGATTCGGCGACGCGTCTCCTCGACCTGGTGGACCGTGACTTCCAGGGCATCGGCGAGCTCCTCCTGGCTCGGGTCGCGTAGATCGGCGTGAAGGGAGGCGAGCTGGTGGGCCGCGAGGCGCAGCCGGTCGCCGAACTCCCGTCGTCCCAACAGCTCGGCGAGTGCCACCACGACGCGGGTGATCTCGGGCCAGCCCGCTTCGCCCGCCGGGGCGAGGACGAGCGGATGCTTCGGATCGGGCAGCGGCAGCACTCCGCCGAGGCGGCCCGGCAACGTCACGGGGCGGCCGTCGAGTTCGATGTCCCAGGAGTGGTAACGGTGCAGTCGTACGCTCCTGACCAGGGAAACCAACTCGCTCAGCTCGGCCTCGCTCGCCCGGGGGCCGCGCGCCAAGTGGTCGGAGAGGACGCCCACGGCCAGCGTGAGCCAGGGCAACTGCTGGACCAGTGGCTCTCCCATGGCCGCAGGGTCCACCCGTGTTCCGTCCACGGTTACCGTGAACATCAGGTCGTCTGTATGCCGGACGCTGGAGGGGTGTTCGGTCGCCAGCAGCTCGACGGCCTTCGCCGAGACACCGGGAAGGGTGAGCAGGGGCCGCCCCATCTCCCGCACCAGAAGGGCTGTCAGGCCGTCGCGTTCGCCGCTGACGTAGAGCACAGTCCCGGCATCACCAGTGCCATCGCTTTCCCCGCCGTCCAGGGCGGACAGCGGTACGCTGATCAGTCGGTCCTCGGACTCGGCGAGCATACTGGCACCCTTGGGTAGTGCAGGAAGGGGCCGCCGTACGAGGTCCCTCCAGGCACGTTCGTTGGCGCGCTGCGCGGCGGGCCGGTCCTCGGCCCCCAACGCGCCCTCCGCGGCAAGCTGCCCCAACGCGGCGATGAGGCGGGCGCTGTCTCGCGGGTCGTCCCAGGTCGGCAGCCGCATCTCCCTCAGGCGGTCGCCCGCCTTCCCGCGTTCAAGAAGGTGGCGCAGCCGATGATCGACAGTCGGCGCGTACGATGGCTCTTCCTCCAGCCCGGGCGGGCAGCGCCAGGCGTCGGCCGGCCGGACGAACCGGACGGCCCGGTCGCGGCCCCGGACCGGGAGCCACGGCTGCTCCCGGACGAAGGCGCCGAGCGGGGTCGGGACCCGTTCCGTATCCGGGGAACTCTGGCTGCCGGCACTGGTCCAGACGCTGGTGAACCTAGCGTCGTCCCAGCTGGCCAGGCCGTGCAAAACGAGCCGTGCGTACGCCAGCCGGGCCTCCTGGCCGAGGCGTCCGACGACGTCCTGGCCGGGGAGCCGCCAGGCCGGGGTTCCCCGGTACGGCGTCCGAGGGTAGTAGGCACTGGACCAGTTGCGGACGTACGGCTCCCACTGCTCCTGCACCTCGGCAGACACCTTCGCCATGCGGATCAGTTGCCGAGCGGTGAGCTCCCGGCCTTGATCTACCCGGCTCAAGGCGTCGCGAGACCTGACCGGGAGCAGACCGTCGGCCACCCCCGCCTCCAACAGGAACGCCCACCACTCCGCAGGGGTAGTCTCGCCCCGCTTGGCGAACTCCTCGGGCACGGCCAGGAGGCGTCCGGCGATTGCCTTGAGGCTCTTCGACACGTCCTGCCCGGCGGCGACCACCGCCGCCAGGTCCTCACCGACGGACGCGCGGCCCCAGCCCCGGCCGAAGACGGCGTCGCTCGCTCTGATCAGTCGGCCGTCCGTCGACGGTACGTACAGTCCGAGCGAGGAGATCTCCGTCCCGCCCAACGAGCGCCTGGGCTGCCACAACCGGAAGACGAACCGCAGGGTTTGGAGTCGCAGTCTGCGATCGGTGCTCGCGCTGAGAGCCTGCCGTACGTGGTCCAGCAGCCCCCTCGTGTCGTACGGCCGGACGAGCCCCTCCTGTTCGAGGAAGGCGCGGGCGGCCCGCCCGCGCGTACGCTCGCCGCGGTCCTTCCAGACCAGCCCCGGGTGCAGGGATAACAACCGCTTGCTGAGCAGGGCGGGGACGGACGGGGCGCCGGTCTCGTTCGCCTCCGTACGCACCGGCTGGAAGAACGCCTCGCGGCGGGCACCCTGACCGCTCGGCTTGCCCTGTACACGTGTACTTATGCCCGCACCCGCCCTTTCGAGGGGGCGGTTGGTGGGCCGCAGGGTGCAGTCCTCCGCGAGCAGCAACTGCTTGCCGTGCAGAACGTGCCCATCGTCCTCAAAGAGGGCAGCCAAGTCCTCGTACAGCGCGCTCCACTGCTCGAGGGACTCACCGGACAGGGGGAGGGGAAGGCCCCCGACGATCCGTTCCACGTACTCGGCAAGGATCTCCGGGCTCGGCTCCCACGGGCACGCGAGGGTCTTGCACAGGGTGGCCAGCCGCTTCAGCCGGTCGCCGCCGATCTCGGGGTCCGCCACCACGATCTCAGACTCGTGCGCGCGGTGCGCCGTGAGGACGGTCAGGTTGAGGTCCGGCCACAAGACCGCGTCCTGGGGTGGGGCCCAGCCCGCCTCCGGCGGGGCGCCGTCCGCGGAGAGGACGGGCACGAGCGGCACGTCGGTGAGCTCGCTCCCGTACACGCGCAGAGCCGCCGCGCGGAGGCGCCTCGCCGAACCCCTCTCACTCTCCCAGCTCACCAGGTCCACGGCCAGCTGCCGCATGGACGGCTCGGGCACGGTACGCAGTACCGCAGCGGCCGCCAGACAAGTCTCGGCGACCGCGTCAAGCAGCAACACATTGAGGGGGTTGTCGGCGGGAAACCCGGTGCGGTCGAACGTGGTGAAGAACGGGGCGTTCACGTGCCCCGGGAACGGCGCGGCCTGGTCCTCAGCCATCGGCAGGAAGGTGTAGATCTGCCCGCGTCGCGGGCGGCGGGCAGCGGGCAGCGGGAGCGCGACCTCTACGACGGCCGACCGCTTCCACTCCTGCCACGTGTCGTCGAGGAGCCCGCAACCCACGGCCTCGGCTAGCGCGCTGTTCAGCCGTTCCTTCTCCACGGTGCCCCGGAATACGAGAAAGGTGCCGGCCGACCCCAGGTCCACAGTCGCACAGGAGACGGGGAGTTCGGGCCCGGTGCCGTTCTGCGCCACCGCGAAGCCGTCCTCGGAGCGGGTCAGCTCATACCGCTCGTGTGCCTCTCGGCGGTCGTCCAACTCGCCCGCCTCGCCACCAGCAGCCCGTCGTTCCAGCGTCAGGCCAGCGAGCCGGTCGAGGAACAGCATGACGGGTACTTTCGACCCCGCGAGCTCGCGCATCCGCAGCCGTACCTCGGCCCGGGCGGCCTCGCTCAGCAAGGGCAGCCGGACGACGGTTACGTACCCCTGGGCGGCCAGATGCCGACAGGTCGCGGGTACATCGTCAAGCGGCAGGGGCGCCTGGAGTGGCGGATACTTGGAGGCCGCCTCGTGAGCATTCTCCTCACCGGCGAGGAATTCCTCCACGTCGACCTTCTGCGCGAAGCGGAAACAGTATCCGTCCAATTCCGGGCCGAGCGGGCTGTCCGGGTCTGCGCTGTAGATCTCGGGCGCGTCGCTGATTAGCAGGATGCTGCGGAATCCGACCCCCTTGTTCCCGATGCCCTCGCCCACCTCCTTCGAGCTCTGCGCGAGCTCGCAGACCCGCTCGACGTCCCGCCAGGTGAAAGGCATGCCGCCGTTGGCGACGTACAAGGTCCCCCACTCGCCCTCCGTCTCATCCAGTAGGACGTGGACCCGTCCGCCGCGGCGGTCCCTCGGATGCGCGTCGTAGCCGTTCTGCAGCAACTCGAAGAGCGAGCGGCCGGCGTACTCCCGCGCGCTCGTGTACGACGCTGCGTTGACTTGCCGTGCCATGCGCAGCACTTGCTCCGACCGGGCCCCCTCCAGCACCGACAGGCCGTACTCCCGCAACTGCTTGGCCCGGGCGTTCCTCGCCATGGTTCTCCCCTCACCTCAGCGTGGCGAGGACGGTATCCCACCTCACTGACATCGGACGGGCGCGGGGAGCTACCGAGTGGAGCATGGCTCGGCGCTGAACTTTTGATGTGGTTCGTCGTGGTGTGAGGAGAGGACGGCGCGGCGCGGGGAGACCGGCTTGGGGAACGAGCTGGTCCAGAGCCAACGGGACACGTTCCAGGCATGCCATTCTTGCGTGTACATCGAGAACGCCAGCCGCTACAGGTTTCGCGTTGGAAAACCACTGCCTACGGTTGACGCGGGCGGCTAGTTTCAGACCCATGAGCAAGCATCTCCCCCTGCGCGATGCCGTGTTGTCGTGGCTCGAGTACGCGGGCAGCCTCTCGCCGAAATCCCATTCCATAGTGATGCTGATGCTCCAGCCCCACTGGGAGGACGTGGTGATGGCAGTGGCTGCCGTAGCGCCCCGCGACGAGCATCCCGACCTCTACGCCAAGGTCAAGGGAGACTGGATGTTGGATCATCGGACACTGCTAGTGGAGTCCGGTCTGGCTGAAGCAGCTCAGCTGATTGCCCAAGGGGTATCAGTCCCCGTATCCGATGTCGCCGACAGCTTCGTCACCTTCTGCACCGGCCAAGCACGGGTCCCTGAACGATGGCTGCTCCTAAACGCCACCTTCCCCCAGAGAACACGGATCGCGCTGGGGCGGCACACTCTGCAGACCTTCACTGCCGACGAGCTCCGTCAGACGGTTCCGGCGCCTGCACTGAACGGCCTGCACCCCTGGAGCCTCGATCTCGACCTGATTGCCGGCGCGCCGTTCCTTCACGTTCCCGACCCGAGTCGCACGGTCACTCGCCGTCCGACCTGGTTCGACATCACCGGCCCAAGGGCGGAAGCCCAGCACTGGCAGGCCCTCCTCCCGCTGATGCTGTGGGACAACGAATTGTTGCGGGTGGACTCGGTCTTCACGGTCCAGCATGGCCGCCGCTTCGACCTACATCCCCCCGCCGTGCCCACCACCATCCGCGTTTACCCAGGCAGCCAAGGGCGAGAGGAAGAAGTCGAGGTCCGCGACACCGGAGAGTTTCATGTCCGGCCTATCCACCTATCGGCTCTGACTGCCTTCTGCACAGCCATAACGAAGAAGATCGACGCCATCACAGCCGGTCTGACCCATACGCGGCGCGTCCCCAAACTGCGTGCGCGGCGCCTTGAACGCGCTGGTCGACATGTTGTGGCGGCCTACCAGCGCACCTACGACGACTACGGCATCTGGGAGGTGGAAGCGGACGAGCTGTACCTTGACTACGTCATCGCCCTGGAAGCCCTGTTGATCAGCCCCGATGACGGCAAGGACGAGGGCATCGCCAGCCGTATCAGGTCGCGCGCGGCTGCCCTATTCCTCACCCCCACCGAGCGCGAGCGAACCGAAGCACTCGTCCGGCGCGCGTACGACGCCCGATCCCGCTATGTGCACGGCGACAAGATCAAAGAACAGAGCGAGCACGAGAAGCTTGAGGAGTTGCGCGCCCTGCGGCTCCTGACCCTGCAGATCATCCTGCGCTGGCTCGTCCTAACCCCAGCCGACACCGGCGACCTCGCGCCTCTGCTTGATGCCGCTGCCCAGGGAACCGGACGCGAACAACACATCGACCGGCCCCTGCACGCCTTCTTCGCCACTACCTCACCGCGGAGCCGCCCCGCCGACATCGTCCTCACCTGAGACTGCGGGAAGCCCGTCTTACCTCGGGTCTCGTACGCGGCCGGGACGTGCCTGAGGGTAGTCAGCCTCTAGCCGGACGGTGGTCGCGACCACCAGCACTGACGGCCGGTGCCGGGCCTCATGACGCGCCGGACCTGGCGTCCCTCTGGCAGACCGGGCGGTACGGGCTGCCGTTGTGGCGGGGCGGCCAGGACTCTCTGTCACTGATCGGCGGGATGGGCGACGTGGCCGGCCCACGCCGCTCCTGGTGGGAGCGGCGGGGCCCGGCGGGGGTGGTGGTCATCGCAGTGCGCCGACCTCGGCGGCCGTCAGTGTCCGCGGGTAGACGTGGACGTCGGCCACGGAACCGGGGAAGGCCAGGTACGGGGTTGTGGCCGAAGCGCTGGTGATGCAGCCGCCGACGGTCGAGGGAGTGAGGAGTCGTACTGGGGGCTGTGGTTGGTGTCGGTTCCCATGAGGGTGCCGTTTTGGTAGAGGGCCATGACTCCGGTACAGGAGTCTCCGGCGACGGGTGCCCGGTAGGTGGAGACGAGGTGCCGATCGGTGCGGTGTTGGTGTCGCCTTCCGCGGTGGGTAAGTCGTAGTTCTAATCGTTGGTGGTCATGGTCTGGAACGTCGGAGATCGTGAAACCGGATCGGCTGGAGGTGGGCATCGCCTAGACCCGGTCCCATCCCGGCGCAGTCGCGCCAGGTCGCTGAGCCTCGCCCTCGCCGCTACTCGGGCGGGCCGTACGTCATCTCCAGCGAATGCTCCTCCAGGCTGCGGAGCGTCAGCTGGTCGTCCCGGACTTCATTGAGCAGGAAGAGCTCCCGGGTCCGACACTCCTCGCACAGGCTGACGACAGCGAACGGCCAGAGATCGACCGGAGCCCCGTACGGGGCACTGTCCACGTAGATGCGGTCGGGCCGAAGCGGCTGGGTGCTCGACCGCTCGAACGGCTCCCAGCTCGGGTGGCTGCCCCTCAGCCGGAGCCCGACTATCCGGTACGAGCCCTCGTCGAGGTACTCGCACCGCTCCACCCAGTCCCAGGGCGTCCCGGAGAGCCAGCTGACCGCGCTGATCGCCCGCACGATGTGCGGTTCCAGTCGCTCGACGTCTTCAGCTAGTTGGTGGCTGGCGCGGACGCCGTGCGCATGGTGCGAGGTGTTCCTGAAGTCCTTGACGTGGCCCAGTAGGGCGCGTGCGTTTCCCCGGTCGCGCACGGTGGCGAGCTGTTGGATGCGGGGCTCGATTCCCTCGGCCTCCAGCCGATCGAGGATCCAGAGCCAGGTGCCGAAGGTGGCGCCGGTCCGAAACTGCTTGCGCAGGTTCCGGGAGAAGCCGTTTGACGCGGCCAGCTCGGTGAGCGCCAGCACGCCCAGCACCCGGGCCAGGCCCTCGCCCAGCTTGAGCAGTCCGTCCTTCCGCTCCGCCGGGTGCGTGCTGACCCGGTACCGACGGGACAGCGCGGCTGCGTGGTGCGGAAAGCTCCACTCGGCGCGCGAGATCGGGTCGTCCAGCGGGCGTACGAGTTCGCCGATCAGGCCGGCTTCGTGGGCGGCGAACCTGATCTCGTTCCGAACCCCCTGGACGTCCCGTTCGCCGCTGCCGAAGACGTTGGGCAGGATTCCCGACATCGTGGTCCGCAGTGCGCGCCGTCCCTCCTGCACGGTCTCCAGGAGGCTCTCCACCTCGCTGTCGGTCACCAGCTCGACGGGGACGTGCGTGTCCAACAGATCCCGAGCGCTGGGGTACTGACCGTTGTCCTTGCGGGAGTTCAACCACTCGCAGAGCGCCTGGCCGCTGCCGCGGAGCGGCTGCAGCACGAAGAGCGAGGTCGCCGCCTCGCCGAAGCCCTGCGGCAGCAGGCGCCAGTTCCCCGGCCGTCCGACGAGCATGCCGCCCGAGCACAGGGTCAGCGCTCCCCCATCCTCCGGCGCGTCGGGGAGCTCAACGGCCGAGTCCGCCTCGTGGAGGTCTTGTGCGCGCAGGTGCTTGGGCCGGTCCGCGCCGTCCTCCTGCTCCTGGCCCCTTTGCGGCGGGTGGACCCGGGTGGTCTCCAACCTGGCCAGGTTACGCAGCAGTTCGAATTGGCCGTCGAGTTCCGGTCGGTAGAAGAGCGCGGATGGGATCTCGCAACCCACCCGCGTCCTGCTGTCGTCGATCCAGGCGTCCGGAGCGGTCGGGTGCACTTCGCGTCGGAGGTGGTCCATCGGATCCACCTGCAGCGGCAGGTGGACGAACTCGCGCAGCTCGGGATCCGGCTCGTACGCCTCGCCGATCCGCTGCGGCTCTCCGTCGCCATCGCGTACGCCGACGGCCTTGCGGACCGCCGCCTCGAAGACCTTCCCGCGCGGCCAGCTCACGCCGGCCGAGGCGACCGCCCGGCGCAGCGCCGTGACGGCCTCCTGGCCCCTCGTCCACGTCGAGCCGACCAGCGGACGCAGGGCGGCCACCAGGGCAGCGGGATCATGGGTCTTCTGGATCACGCGCGATTCGGCGAGCCGAGTCAGGACCTCCTCGGACAGCTCGTACCTGAGCCGCAGCGGTTGATCGATCGTGACGCGCTGGTACATCAGTTCGTGGGTGGAGACCATGCGGACCCGGTCGTCCGGCTGCTGGGCGGAGTCGGCAGACAAGGTGTCCAGGTAGAGCCCGGTGATCTCGGCGATCTGGTCCGACGTGATGTATTTGCGCTTAGAGCCGATGGAGCGACGCATCCGCTGCCACTGGTCCTGAGCGTTCAGCAGCAACACCTGGCCCCTGCGCTGTGCCGGCTTGCGGTTGCTGAGGACCCACAGGTAGGTGCTGATGCCGGTATTGGGGAAGAGGAGGTCGGGCAGCGCGACCACGGCCTCGAGCCAGTCGCTCTCCACGATCCACCGCCGGATGTCCGATTCGCCGGACCCCGCACCACCGACGTACATCGGGGAGCCGTTGAAGATGACCGCGATTCGGCTGCCGCCCTCGCCCGAGGCGCTCACCGGCTTCATCTTCGCCAGCATGTGCTGGAGGAAGAGCAGTGAGCCGTCGTTGATCCGGGGAAGACCGGCTCCGAAGCGGCCCGCGAAACCGAGCTGCTCGTGCTCCGACCGGACCGCGTACTCGCTCTTCTTCCAGTCGACGCCGAACGGCGGATTGGCGAGGAGGTAGTCGAAGGCGGTTCCCTGGTGCCCGTCCTCGGCGAAGACGTTCCCGAAGGCGATCGTCGAGGCCCGGCGGCCACTGGTCATCATGGTGGCACGGGAGATCGCCCATGACTCCCGGTTGATCTCCTGGCCGTACAGCGTGACGTCCGCCTGGGGGTTCATTAACGCGATGTACGAGGCAGCCTCGGTCAGCAGGCCGGCCGTCCCGCAGGCCGGATCCAGGATAGTGCGGACGGCATGCGGCGACGTCAGGAGGTCCGAGTCGGCGGCAACGAGGAAGCCTGCCATCAGGTGGGCGACGTCCCGGGGGGTGTAGTGCTCCCCGCTCGCCTCGTTGCCGCTCTCCGCGAACCGCCGGACGAGCTCCTCGAAGAGGCTCTCCATGTGGTCGTCGGTGATCATCTGTCCCAGGTCGATCGACACGAACTGCGCGACGACGCGGTAGAGGAGTCGGGCCTGGTGTAGGCGGGTGACGGTCCGCTCGAACTCGAAGCCGTCCAGCAGTTCCCTGACGTTTCGGGAGTACCCGTCGACATAGGCCAGGAGCAACCGGTCGGCGTTCTCCGGATCGCTGAGCACGCTCTCCATGGAGAACCGGCTGGAGTTGTAGAAGGGCCAACCCGAGGCGGCCGTCAGGCGCTGCTCACGCTCCTGCTCGCCGTCGGTGCGCTCGGCCTCATCGAGCACCGCCTGCCGGCTCGGGGCCAGCAGGCAGTCCAGCCGACGCAGCACCGTGAACGGCAGGATCACCCGCCCGTACTCGGAAGACTTGAAGTCGCCGCGCAGCAGATCGGCCACCGACCAGACGAGCTTGGACAGATGCCCGGTGCCGTCACTCATGCTGTCCTCCGCAGGCCGGTGCCCTCCATGGGACTGATCATCCCATGGCGGTGGCCGGGTCGGCCCACGAACGACGACGCCGAGGACGAGCAGGAGGGCGAACACGCTGACCATGCCGTACTGGACGAAGCTGCCGAGGATCGTGCCGACATCGGGTCCGCCGCTCGCCTCTTCGGCTGCGGCCAGGAGCGCGATCAGGTCAGGGATCTAGGGGAGCTCCTTGCGTGGGTGTGCGCAGGAAGATCCGGCGTGGGTCTGGGCATGCGAAAGGCCCCGGCCTGGGGACCGGGGCTTCGGGGGAGAAGATCAATCCAGATCGACAGTTTCGGTGCCCAGGAACTGCTCAATCTTCATGCGGAAGGTCTTCTCTGAGGGCACTGCACCATCGAAAAACGTTGAGACCTGGAACGCGGCCAGATCATCAGCATGCTTGACGTCGACCCCAGAGGCTTCAAGCTCATCCCGAGTGGCCAGCTTCAAATAGCACATGGGGCAACGCAGGGCAATGACCGTGAAGTGGGGGGTCTCCTCCGTGCCCTGGTTCACTGAGAGAACGTGGGCTGCGCTCCTACAAGCTGGACACGGCTCGCGGATCGCGATCTAAACGCCGTTCTCCGCGAAGCGCACCCCGAAGCCGCCCAGCTCCAACTGCTCGACTGCAAGACGGTCCTGAAGATGTTCAGGAAGGTCTGAGAACCGATCGTCATACCGGTGTTTCGCCTGCCTGATTCTGACCTGCACGTTCCGATAGATCTCGCCGCGCTTGTTGTCCACGGCCATGCGGGCAGCGGTCGTCCACCGGCCCCAGAAGGCGGCCAGCGGGCCTCCGAGGTCCCCGAGCAGCGTTTCGACGGTCTTGGCGAGGATCGGCAGGAAGTCCTTGGCGTCCTCTTCGCTCCCCGTGTGGGCAACGCCATTCCGCACATCGATCAGCATGTCCAGCTCCTTGTCCAGAGCCAGGACCTCCAGCGTTCGTAGACGAGATATCGCCTCTGATGCCCCAATCGTGCGGACTTTCTTCGCCTTTCGGTGACCGCCCATGTGGAACAGCATGTCCACGCTGGCGTTGCCCCTGATCTCCACGATGTAGACCGGATTCTTCGAAACCAAGACGGCCTTGGCGAGGCGCTCCACGGCCACACCGGCGTGCAGCGCGAACTCGTCGTACTCCTCGCGCCCGTGGTCCTCCATGGCCCGGTGCGCGGCCTTCTTGGCACCCTCGCAGAAGCTCTCGAACGAGAGCGAATCGTCCATGAAGGGACGGTATCCGCCCCTGTAGTACAGGATCGAATTTAAGAAGACGCGGCCCCGACTCTGGGAGCCGGGGCCTTCGACGTGACGATCAGCCTGTCCTGGTCTCGCCGATCACGAGGCGTGCCTGTTCCTCCGGGGGGAGGGTGGGACCGTGGGATACGGACACCGTGGTGGTCAGTCCGGGGGTGTTGACCTTCCGCAGGGCGGCCATCTCGTCCGGACCGTGCACTTCGAAGTTGCACAGGTAGCAGCCGAAACCGTTCGCGGTGAACGTCGTCTCCGTGGCCGTATGGCCAATCGGCTCGAAGGTGAGGAGGCCCTGACCGCCACAGGCCGGGCAGTTGCCGCCCGAGGTCTTCAGGACGAGCAGGTCTCCGTCCCTGACCTCTATCGGCTTGGCGAACCACTCCTCCTTGCGGGGCTGGGGTGCCTTGAGAGCGCCTTCCTTTACCTCCGCCGGGAGACCCACGAACCGGTCCTCGAACGCGTGCCGGGCCTGGACCATCCGGAGCTGAACCTCGCGGAAGACCTGGTCCTCTTGCTCGTTCACAGCGTTCTTGACCGGTTCCGTCCACCGTTCCCAGAACTCGACCAGCGGCTTGCTGAGCTCGTCAAGCAGCGTCTCGATCGTCCGGGCGAGTGGAGTGATCATCCCCTTGGCCAGGGTGCTGTCCGATGCAGCATGGGCTGCGCCGTTGCGTATCTCGATCAGCAAGTCGAGATCGGTATCGGCCTTGAGCACACCGATCTTTCGGAGTCGCCTGATGGCCTCCGTGGCCCCGACAGTGCGGACTTTCTCCTCGTCCAACTGAACATGTCCGCCGAGATGCATGACCATGTCCGCACTGTTATTGCGGATCTCCGCGACGTAGACCGGATTCTTCGCGGCGAGGGCCGCCTTGGCGAGCTTCTCGACCGCGACACCGGCGTGGAGCGCGAACTCGTCGTACTCCGGGCGGCCATGGTCGTCCATGGCCTTGTGGGCGGCCTTCTTGGCGCCCTGGTAAAAGCTCTCAGACAAGAGCGAATCGTCCATGTCGGGACGGTAGCGGCACCTGTGCCACACCCGCGACGGGTTACGTGCGGTCCATCTAAGCTGACGGCTGCCCCACCTGAATCGGCAGAGTGGGCGGGCAGGCGATGGCCGCCATTTGGGCTGCTGGTAGCGGTTTCAGCGGCGGCCACGTCAGCGTGGCGCCGACAGGCCACAGCGGATGGAACATGGGATGAGGGTCGAAGGGCGCGAGAACCTGATCGTCACTGAGGGACCCGGCCCGGACCAGCTGAATCAACAACCAGCCGATCCTCAGTGTCGAGATATACGTCGGGTTCGCGGTAGGGTCTGGCCCGCTGTACTGAGGGCAAAAGAATTCCACCATGGCTGAACCCTCGTCGTTCTCCCAGGGCTCCATGGCACCGATTCTGGTGATCATGAAGCGACTAGGCTCACGATCGTGATAGAAGGCGGCACAGTCCTTCAGCGGCAGCATCTCCAACCTGGGATGCTTGTTCTGGCCTGAGAACATGAACATGGTCTTTAGGGACCAAGAGGCCAGCGCCCTCTGGTCCTCTGGGGTCAGCGTGACCGCTCGTCCGTTGATCAAGTCGGGCAGGAACGGACGCACCTCGTTTTCGAGTCTATTCATCCATCCGTTGTTGCAGGATGCACAAACGATCTTGACTGTGGCGTCGAGAGCCGAGGCGACGTGTTGGACCCGGGTTGATTCTGTCTCTCTGATGTGGAGGGCCCGAGAGCCGCCGGGCGGCAACGCAGACTTGAGCCACCTGGGGAGTGTGTGCTCCTTCGTTAGCGGAGTGGCGCTACAGAAGACACAGGTACGAGCCATGCCGAGGACCGTACCGCCGCCTGTAGTACAGGGCGATGGATTTTAAAGACCCGGCCCCAGGGCGAACCACACCCAGGAACTCCCCAGGGTCGGGGGTGGGGGGCAAACCTCGGGAGAGCTGGCCGGCTCGGTGAGCTCGGGTACGAGCTGGGCGTCGCCGTTGGCGTCGCCACTGTCGTCGGTCGCTCCTCGGCAACCGTCGATCAGCCGACCGGACGTCAGCCGTCGTTCTCCTCAGTGAAGCCGCTCCACCTGTCCAGACCTCATATCTGCAACGTGCTCCGCACCAGACATTAACGCCAGACCTGATTAAGCACTGCTCGCTGAATTCCACCCGTTCCCTCTCGTCCGCCGCAGCTGGCGCGCTCGGGCGCGGGCGGCCTGTCCCGAAGCGCGAGTAGAAACCGTCTGGCGTGACGCTCGTTTGACGCTCCGAGTTCCCGTACGCGGGACGGCGGGCGGATAGACTGCCTCTGACCTGGGCTTTTTCGTGACCCGTCCAGGTCGATCCCTTTCCGATGACGTCGCACGTGGAGTGTGTAGCTATTCTTGAGCCTGCTGCAAAGAGGCTCTGACCTGCGGATTTCTATGGTTCTTCAGGTGCGGCCGGTGGTGCTCGACCTGTTTCCCGAAGTGCACGCCGTGAAGCGCACGGAGCGCTTGTGCAGGCCGCCTGACCAGGGCTTCTTTGGGCCGTTCCGGGATGTCGGGGGCTGCGGCGTGGTCTTGGAGCAGAGGAGAGCCGACTGTCTTGACGCTCGTTCGACGCTGTCGCTGATGGTTCGTCACCGTGGGGAGGCAGCTCTCGCCGCCCCACGGTGACGAAGCCGCCGGGCTCGGCGAGGAGCCGCCCTGACGGCGTCCGCTCCCGTCGGCGGCCGCCGGGGCCGTCGACCCACGTGGTGCTTCAGACCGCCAGTGCCACGAGGAAACGGGAGACCATGTTGTAGGCCGCGACCGTGGCGACCGCTTCCACGGTCTGCTGTTCACCGAACAGGCGCTTCAGCTCTTCGATGACCTCGGCGTCCACCTCGACCTGCTTGGTCGACTGGTCGGTGAGCGTGAGGAGGGCGCGCTCTTCCTTGTTGAAGAGAGCGCTGACGGCCGCGTTCGGCTCTTTCAGAGCTTCGCACTTGTCGTCGGTGCCACCTGCCTGCAGGTACGCCGGGTAGTGCACGCCCCATTCGAAGTCGGCCTTGTTCAGCACGGCCACCCGCAGCATGACCAGTTCGCGGTACTCCAGTGAGAGGTCGAACTCGGCACGGACCCGGCCCAGCAGCCCGTTCCATCCTGTGGCGAGCGGAAAGCTCTTCAGCAGGACCCGGTCGATTCCGATCAACTCGCCGCCCGGGCGGCGGCCCCGCATGCCCGCGAGTAGTTCGGGCGGGGGAGCGGGGACGTCGCCCTCCTGCCACGGGGTGACGCGTACATCGCTCATTTTCGTGCTCCTTCGCTGTCGACTTCGCCGTGTGGGGGATGTCAGACGGTGTCGTAGACACGGACGTCGGGGTCCGCCTGCAGGAGCGGCGCGAGTTCGCCGACGACGTCCTTCGTGAACAGCGGGCTGTCCAGGTAGGCGTTGGCGTCCGACACGGACTGAAAGCCGTGGAGGACCTGCACGTCCTCTTCCCGGATCAGAAGTTCCTTGCTGGTGGCGCCGGCGATGGAGTCGAGGAACGGCTGCTTGTATTTCTCGTAGACGCTCGCCGCCGCGGGACGGTTGGCCGGGTCCACGTGCAGGGTGATCTCAAGATAGGCCATGGCTATGGCTTCCCTCCGTGCTCGTCGGATGCGCTACGGGGTTACCGCAGCACATCTTGAACTTAAGAGCATGTCGGAAGATCTGGTAGGGGCGGTCGTTGAATCTGGAGATAAGCGTTGGCTATGGCTGGCGGGATGCGACGAGTGCTTGGGCGAGGAGCGACAGGTCCGAGCGGAGTGCGGATTCCGGGTTCCACACGGCCTCGAAGGAGATCTGTACCTCGCGGCCGTCGTTCAGCAGGGGGCGGTGGGGGACGGTCGGGGAGGTGAGCCTGGACTGGGGGAGCATGGCCGAGCCGAGGCCGAGGCCGGCCCATTCCTCCAGTACGCGGTAGCTGGCCGCTTCCCCGGGGTACGTGCGCAGCGGCACTTCGTTCGCCTGGAAGAGCTGGGTGGTGAACGTGGTCAGTCCGCACGCGTCGGGGACGAGGATGAACTGCTCGCCTCCGGCTTCGGCGAGTTCGAGCGAGTCGTCGTCCTCGGCGGTGGGGCCGACCACGACCACGGGTTCGACGTCGATGACCCGGTGCTCGTAGCGTGGCATGGCGGTGACGGCCGGGATGAGGATGATGTCGAGCTGGCCGGCCTGCAGACCGCCCCGCAGGTCCTGCATGTTGGCCTCGCGCAGCACCAGATCGCGGGGTGTCGGCAGTTCCCGGACGGCGCTGAACGCGCGGGCCACCAGGTGGGGGCCGATGAGCGGCGAGACGCCCATGCGGACCTTCTGGTCGCCCGGTTCGGTGAGCCGTCTGGCCTCGGCGGCGACGGCGTCGAGCGCGGCCACGGCCCGCTCGATGAGGGGCAGGATGCGGGTCCCGAACGCGGTCTGGGTCACACCGCGTGGTGACCGGTCGAAGAGGCGCTCCCCGAGCCGTTCCTCGAGCTTGGCGATGCCGTTGGACAAGGCCGGCTGAGTGACACCGTAGGCCCGTGCCGCCGCGCTGAAGGAGCGTGTTTCGGCGACCGCCTGCGCGTACCGGAGCCCTTCCAGGTTCAGCCGCTCTGTCATAGCCATTGCCTATTGCCTCATTCGCTCTCGTCGCCTACTGCTGAGGTCGACGGGTGTCTAGGGTTTGCGCCGGGTGGCATCTCTATTACCAACCCATATAACACTCGTCCTCGCCCCTTCAGGAAGTGCATCGTGCCGGACGCCGCTGTGACCATGGTCGTGACCGAGCCGGACGGACCGCTGGTCCCGTCCGTTGCCGCCACCGTCCCGCCCGAGGGGCGTCAGGTGCGGGTGTCCGTCCTGGCCAGTGGGGTGTGTCACGCCGACATCGGTACGGCCCGGGCCTCGAAGGCCCACGCGGACGCCCCGGTGACTCCCGGCCACGAGGTCGCCGGGGTCATCGCCGAGGTCGGTGACCGGGTGACCGGCTGGAAGGTCGGGGAGCGGGTGGCCGTCGGCTGGTTCGGCGGCAGCTGCGGTCACTGTGCCTACTGCCGTGCCGGTGACGTCGTGCACTGCCCGGAGCGGAAGGTGCCGGGGCTGTCCTACCCGGGCGGCTGGGCACAGAGCATCACCGTGCCGACCGACGCCCTGGCGCGGATTCCCGACGGGCTCGACCCGTTCGACGCCGCGGTGTTCGGCTGCGCGGGCGTGACCACCTTCAACGCCGTACGCAACGCCGGTACCCGGGCCGGTGGACGGGTGGCCGTCTTCGGGCTCGGTGGGCTCGGGCACCTCGCCGTGCAGTTCGCGGCGCGGCTGGGCTACGAGACGGTCGCCGTCGCCCGGGGGGCGGGCCGCGAGGAACTGGCCCGTGCCCTGGGAGCCCGGCACTACGTCGACAGCACGCGCCGGTCCCCCGGAGCGGCCCTCGCGGAACTCGGCGGCGCCGACCACATCGTGTGCACCGCCTCCTCCACCGAGGCAGTGGACGAACTGGTCACCGGGCTGCGGGCGCACGGTCTGCTCACCCTGGTGGGGGTGGACGCGGGCACTCTTAGTCTTCCCGTGGGCCTGCTGGTGAGCCGGGGGCTGAGGGTGGCCGGCCACCTGACGGGCAGTGCCCGAGACACGGAGGAGGCGATGGCCTTCGCGGTCACCAACGGGGTCCGCCCCATGATCGAACGGATGCCGTTGAAGGACGCCGGTGAGGCCGTCTCACGCCTGCGGTCCGGGGCCCCCCGGTTCCGCATCGTGCTGGACCCCGCGCAGGTGTCGTGACCGTACCCGAACGTCTTCGACGCTCCGTCATGCAAATCGGGCCGCGTCAGCGCCCGTCACCCTGGAGGGAATCCGCCCATGTCCCGCAGTGCCAAGCCTGACGTCATCGTGATCGGCGCCGGCGCCGCCGGACTCGCCGCCGCGACCGCCCTCCACCAGGCCGGACGCCATGTCCTGTGCCTGGAGGCACGGGAGCGGGTCGGCGGCCGCATGCTGAGTACCCCCGTCGACGGCGGCGCCCTGGATCTGGGCGCCACCTGGTTCTGGCCGGGGGAGCAGCGCGTCGCCGCGCTGGCCGCGCGCACCGGCGCAGGCGTCTTCGACCAGCACCTGTTTGGCGACGCCGTCCTCCAGGACGGGGCCGGGGCCCGCCGCCTGCAGGGCAACATGATCGACGTCCCGTCTTACCGTTTCGCGGCCGGGGCGCAGCACCTGCCCTCGGCGCAGGCGGCGAGCCTGCCCGCGGACGCCGTACTGCTGGACACACCTGTCACGGCGATCCGTCCCGCCGGAGAGGACGGCCTGGAGGTGCACACCCCAGACCGTACGCTGCGTGCCGCTCAGGTCGTCCTGGCCGTGCCGCCCGCGCTGGCGCTGGAGCGCATCGACTTCGGGAACGCGCTTCCCGACGACGTCGTCCGGCTGGCGCGCTCCACTCCGGTGTGGATGGGTGCCGTCGCCAAGGTCGTCGCCCTCTACCCCTCCGCCTTCTGGCGTGAGGATGGTCTCGCCGGCGCGGCCTTCAGCAGGTCCGGACCGCTTCAGGAGATCCACGACATGTCCGGCGTCGACGGCCGGCCGGCGGCTCTCTTCGGGTTCGCCCACGCCCGCGCAGTCCGGCCGGGCTTCGAGGAGGCGGTGGTCGCCCAGCTCGCCGCGTGCTTCGGACCCGGCGCCGGGTCACCCGAGGCCCTGCACGTCTGCGACTGGAGCCGTGAGCCCTGGACGGCTCCTCGGTCCGTGCATGCCCTCGCCGACTACTCTCTCTTCGGCCACCCGCTCTACCAGCGGCCAATGTTCGAGGGCCACCTGCACTGGGCTTCGACCGAGACGGCCACGGAATACGCCGGGCACGTCGAGGGCGCCCTGCACTCCGGGGAGCGCGCCGCGCACGCCGTCCTGTCCTCGGCGCTGTACGGCTCGGGCATCACCGCCGACTGAAACGGCCGGCGCTGTCAGCGCCTGCAGTCCGTCTCTGCGATGCAGCTGACTACGGTCCTGCCGCGCACGGGGCCAGCCCCGGCATGGGGGTGCCCGCACGGTTCTCGCGCTTGCCCGACGCGGAGACGCCGAGCCCCCCGTCCAGGGCTCAAACCCTCGCGTCCGCGACCTGTCAGCCGTCGGTGAAGCCCATCATCAGCTGCGGGATGCCGCAGCAGAATTTGTCCCGGGCGTACTGAGGGAGGTGCTCATCGCGTCGAGCGGGTACTTCGACCGCACCGCCCGGCCGCCACATCGAGTGCGCGGTGCCTGAGCGGATGCTCCTGTCGATCTTGCTGATCGTCGCCGATCCGCAGTCGAACAGAAGACCGGCTGCCGCCTTCACGCCTGCTGCGGCACGGATGGCGACTGACGCGTCTGTCCCCAGGCCGGAGCCGCTTGCGCAGCGGCTTCGCTGCATGGATGCCATGGGGCGGCGGGTGCCGCGTCCGTGACGGGCCAGACACCGGGTGCCGCGAGGTAACCGGGGCGGCCGTACGCCGGTTCTTCAGCGTGCCCGGACGAGGAGGGCCCAGAACGCGAGCACGGGCAGCACCAGGACAGCGGCGACGGCGTTCAGCCCGCCGAAACCGATCCAGCTCATCAAGGGACCGGCCAGGCCGGCGCCCACGGCCGCGACGACGTTCATCGCGGTGTCCGTGGTGCCCTGCACCCCGGGCCGCAGGGGCGCGGGAGTGGCTTCACTGAGCATCGCCGACCCGGCCACCAGGTTGAACGACCAGCCCAGCCCCAGGAGGAACAGGCCCGCCATCATCAGGCCGACGGAGCCGTGGCCCATTCCCGACAGCGCGGCGGACACCAGGAAGACGGCCTGGCCCGCCACCACGGTCGGGAGATGGCCGATCCGGTCGGCCAGCCAGCCGACGACCGGGGAGAACGCGTACATGCCCAGCAGATGGCCGCTCACGGTGATGCCGACGACGGTGAGACCGGAGCCGTGCTGCGCCATGCTGACCGGCGTCATCGTCATGACCGCCGCCATCACCGTGTGGGCCAGGACGACGGCCGTGAACGCGAACGCCGCACGCGGGGAGTGGCGCAGGTGGCGCAGACCCGCGCGCAGCGTCCCGGTGCTTCGGGGCTTCTGCGCAACGTCGGTCTCCGCTGCTGCGGCTCTCGTGCCGGCTTCACGCTCCTGCCGCTCCTCGGCCTCCTGGTACCGGAGGGACAGCATCAGCGGGTCGGGGCGCATGAGCCCCCACAGGAGCAGGGCTGCCAGTGCCATGCCAGCGCTCGCCAGGACGAACGCGCCGGCGAGCCGGGGGAGGTTCAGGGCCGACGCGACGGCGGCGCCCGGGTCGGCGAGGTTGGGCCCGATCACCGAGCCGATGGTCGTGGACCACACCACGATCGACAGCGCCTGGGCGCGGCGGTGGGGCGCGGCGAGGTCGGCCGCCGCGTAGCGACTCTGCTGGTTCGTCGCGCTTCCGACGCCGAACAACAGCATGCCCACGATGAGCAGGGGTATGGACCGGCTCACCGCCGCGCCCACGAGCAGTGCCCCGCCGACGGCGGCCACGAGCCATCCCAGGCTCAGTGAGGTCCTGCGCCCGTCCCGCTGCGCGACCAGGGCGAGGGGGACACCGACCGCTGCGGCGCCGGCCGTCATGGCCGTACGGGCCAGTCCGGCGTACGTCTCGCTGTGGGCCACCGATTCGGCCAGCAGAGCGCCGATGGACACCGCCACACCGACGCCGACCCCGCCGACGATCTGGGCCGCGGACAGGACCCGGACCGTACGCCTCTGCACGGCGGCGACCCGGGCGTCCGCCTGCCACGGTTGCGCGGATGGCTGTTCCGCGGATGCCTGCTCCGGCTTCGTGGATATGTCGTCCGGCGTGCTCACGTGTCGGCTCTCCCTCGGTGGTCGAGTGGGCGGGTGGAGGTCGGAGGCGGAGTGGTCCCGCCGTGGTCCGGGGTCGTGCGGGGCGGGGTCCCGAATTGGTCTTCCGGCCGAGGGTGGTTCCGGCGTGCCAGCAGGACGGCGGCGGCGATCGCGGCCACGGTGGCCAGGGCGAGCAGGAGCACCCGGTCCGGTACCGCGCGGCCCAGACGTGCCAGGTGCTCCTCCAGTCCCGCCTCCGTCTCGACGCTGACCGGGGAAGGCAGGGCCGCGGTGCCGTCGAACAGCAGGAAGACCGCGCCCAGAAGCACGAACAGGGTGCCGCTCAGGAGGGAGGTGGTGTGCCAGGAGAAGCGTCCCAGGCTGAGGGTGCGGCCCCGCAGCCAGCGCTTGTGCCCGAGGTCGAAGCGGTCCCAGAGCAGGGACAGGGCGAACAGGGGAACGGCCATGCCCAGGGCGTAGACGGCGAGCAGCAGACCCCCGTGCGCGGGCCGGCCGCCGAGCGCCGCCAGGGTGAGGATGGAGCCGAGGATGGGCCCGGCGCAGAACCCGGCCAGGCCGTAGACCATGCCGAGTGTGAGGACGGAGAGGGCCGATCCGGAACGGCGCGCGCCGGCGGCCTGCTGGAGCCGTCGGACGCCGAACCCGAGCCCCACGATCTGCGCCACTCCCAGCGCGATCACGGTCCAGCCGCCGATGGTGACCAGGAGATCGCGGTGGCCGTAGAAGAGGCGGCTGGCGAACGATCCGGCGACACCCAGCGGCACCAGGGTGGTGCACAGGCCGAGGTAGAACAGCCCCGTGCGCAGCAGCAGTGTGGTGGTGCTGGTGAAGGAGTAGGCGAAGAAGGCCGGCAGGAGCAGCGCGCTGCACGGGCTGAGCAGGGCCAGCAGTCCGCCGAGGAAGGCGGCCAGCAGGCTCGCGTCGCCGTTCACCGGGCGTCCTCGGCCGCGGCCTCCACGGTCTTCTTGAAGGTGTCGACCGACTGGGCGCCCAGGACGGGGACGTCGTTGATGAGGAAGGCGGGAGTGCTGGTCACACCGAGGGCGTAGCCCTCTTCCTGGTCACGCCGGACGGCCGTGTCCGCCGTGTCGGAGTCCATGTCCCTGCGCCACTTGTCGAGGTCCTTCACCCCGGCGGCCTTGGCCATGGAGGTCAGCTTGTCGGCGGAGAAGGCGCCGGTGTTCTTCTTGTGCGTCTCGCCGTACGCCTGGTCGTGGAACTCCCAGAACCTGTCCTGTCGGCCCGCCGCCCAGGCGGCGCGGGCGGCCTGCTCCGACTCGTCGCCGAAGATCGGGAAGTTGCGCCACTCGATGCGCAGCACGCCCTTGTCGACGTAGGAGCGGATCAGCTCCGGTTCGGTGTCGCGGGCGAACTTCCCGCAGTACGGGCACTGGAAGTCCGAGTACTCGATCATGACGACGGGGGCGTCGGCCCTGCCCACGGCCAGGGGATCGTCGCCGTCGCGGCGGGCGAGTGCGAGCAGGGCCTCGGACTGGGCGTCGGGTGTACCCGCCTCGGCCGTGGCGGAGTCGCGTGAGGTTTCGTCGGAGGAGCTGTCGTCGAGAGTGAGGGCGAGCACCGCGGTGACGACGGCGGCCAGCCCGAGTGCGGCGGCGGCGAGCGTACGGCCCCGTCGGCGGGTGCGCGACGCGGAGGAGGCAGAGGACGGCATCGGGATCAACCTTGTGCTGGAGGTGCGAACGGTGGACGGCGAACGGCGCTCGTACCGAGCGCGCCATGACCGGGTGACGATCCGGACGGCACGCGGCGCGCGGGCGAGCACGGGCGCGCGGTCTAGATCCGCATCCGGTCGGGGACGGTCCGCACCGTCGGTGGGGAGAGCCCCGACGTCACCGCATCGCGACGCACGTCGGCCGAGGCGGTGCGCGGCACGGCACCGGACAGGGCGACCGATGGGACGACCTTGTCCGGTGCCGCCGGGAGGTTCACGTCTGGCTGGGCGGGGAGCACCTTCCGGCACGGCGCCGGGCCGCCGGGTGTCTCGCACTGGGGGGAGTCGGGCCGTGCCGCGTCGACGGTGCCGGGAGCTTCCTCCCCCGCCGACGGCTCCTGAGCGCTCCCTTCCACGGGGGCGGTGACGGGCGCCCGGCCCAATGCCAGGGTGACTTCGCCGTTCGCGAGGGCACGTGCCCCGCACGCCCACGCGCTCATCACAAGGAGAAGCGACAGCAGGGCCGTGAGCCCGTGCCGGGCCCGGGCGTGCGTCGGACCCGCGCCGGCCGTGCCCGGCCGGCGGGGCACCGGTGTCACCTCGTTGCCGGTCACCACCGGGCCGGCCGCGATCCGCACGTCACAGGCAGGGATCCAGAACGAGATAGCCGTCGATACGGCGGACCTGGTCGGAGTCCGGGTCCGTGGGCAGGGCGTGTCCGAGGTGCTCGGCACGGACCTCGCCGATCCACTGGTCGTGCTGGTACTCGTGGTTGATGAGCGCGGTCAGCAGATGGGTCGCGACGATCGTCATCTGCGTGGGGGCGCCGACCTTGCCGGCTGCGATGTCGCCGATGCGGGCGTGCACCCGTTCGGCGACGGTCTCCCGGTAGTCGCCCAGCCGCCGCACGGTGGGCAGGGCGCCGCGGAACTGCTCCGGGTTGGCGGAGTCCATCACGGCGTCGAGAGCGGGGTCGGGGCTGGGTTCGGCCGCGGTGAGGTTGCGGATCATGAAGTGGGCGACGTGGGCCTGGTGGCCGAGGTGCCAGCCGATGGCGCTGAAGTCCTCGTACGGGCGCCAGATCACCTCGTCCGGAGTCAGGTCCCGCCACAACTCGTCGGTGTAACTGCGAGCACGGTCGTACTCACGCAACAGCGCTTGCAGTTCGTGCATGACTCCTCTTCCGGGTGTCCGATGCGGGATGGACGACGGGAGTTGGGACGTGTCCGTGTCAGCGGCCGGTCTCGCGCGGCACCGCGGCGCTGCTGGCGACGGCCTACCGTGGCCAATGTAGGGAGCCGTTCGGCGGTCCGGTAGGAGCGCAAGCCGAATGGGCTCATCACTGCTCTGTATGGCCCACGGCGATCAGGGGCCGATCGCCGGACGGCTGCCGCTGCCTGCTCTTCCTGGTGTAGAAGGTGTAGGCGGCGAACACGACCACGACCCAGCCACCCGACACGAGGAGCGAGACGCGAGTGTCGGGGAGGACGGCGATGCAGACGAGGACGGCCGCGATGAAGGCCAGGGCGAGGTATTTGCTGTACGGGTGCAGGGGCATCTTGTAGCGGATGCCGTCCTCCTCGCCGCTCGCGACCTTGGCCTTGCGGAACCTCAGGTGGCTGATCACGATCGATCCCCAGGCGCATATCAGGCCGAAGACGGTCACGGACGAGAAGATTGTGAAGACCTGGTCGGGCATCAGCAGGTTGAGCAGCACACCGGCGGCCATCGTGACGAACACGGCCGTGACCGCCCGGGACGGTACGTTCCTGTGATTGACGGTGCCGAGGAACCTCGGGGCGTTGCCCTGCAACGACAGGTTGTAGAAGGTGCGGCTGTTGGTGAAGACGGCAGAGTTCACCGCCGACAGCACGGCGGTGATGACGACGACGTTCATGACCGTCGCCGCGGCGGGTACGCCGATCCTGGCGAAGACCGTCACGAACGGGCTGCCCGAGCCGTTCAGCGAGGTCCAGGGGAAGACGGTGACGAGGACGGTGATGGCACCCACGTAGAAGATCATCAGCCGCCAGAAGGTCGCGTTGACGGCCTTCGGCATCGTGGTCGCGACATCCTTCGTCTCGCCTGCCGCGATGCCGAGGTTCTCCACGCCGCCGAAGGAGAAGGCGACCATGACGATGGCGAGGAACGCGGCATTGATGCCCTTGGGGAAGAAGCCGCCGTGGTCGTGGAGATGGCCGAGACCGATGGCGTTGCCTCCGTTGCCGGCGCCGAAGAGGACCATGGCGAAGCCGAAGAGGATCATCGCGATGATCGCCACCACTTTGATGAGGGCGAACCAGAACTCCGCCTCGCCGTAGAACTTCACCCCGACGACGTTGACGACGAACAGGACGGTGACCGCCACCGCCGCCGTCGCCCAGATCGGCACCGAGGGGAACCAGTACTGGACGTAGTGTCCGAGGGCGTTCAGCTCGGCCGCGGTGGTGGCGAGGAGGAAGATGAAGGCGTTCCAGCCGTTGAGGAAACCGGCGAAGCGGTGGATGTAGCGGTTGGCGTAGGAGATGTAGGCGCCGGAGACCGGCTCCTCCACCGACATCTCGCCCAGCGCCCGCATCACGAAGTAGATCGCGACGGAGGCGACGACGTAGGTCACGATGATGGCCGGTCCTGCGGTGGCGACGGCCGATCCCGAGCCGTAGAACAGGCCGGTCCCGATCGCACCGCCGATGGCGATCATCTGGATGTGCCGGCTCTTCAGATCCCTTTTGAGATCTTCTTTCTCATGGGTTTTCGCGGTGCTGGCGGGCATGTCACTGCTCCCTGACGGAGAGGGTGGTGCTCTGGCGGAGGGACGTGCAGATACACGAACGCCGCAGCAAGAGGGTGCTGCGGCGCACGCCCGTGGCCGGCCACGGGCGCCTGGTTGTGCTTCAGGCCGGAAGACGGCTCCCGGTCACAGGCGCGGTGTCACGCGCAGGCGATGACCGCCTCGATCTCGACCGGGGCACGCATGGGCAGCGCGGCCACGCCGACCGCCGAGCGGGCGTGCTCCCCCGCCTCGCCCAGCACCTCGACGAACAGGTCGGAGGCACCGTTGGCGACCAGGTGGTGTTCGTTGAACTCCGGTACGCCCGCGACGAACACGGTGATCTTCAGCAGCTGCTGGATCCGCGAGAGGTCACCGAGTGCCGACTTGGCCTGGGCCAGGACGTTCGCCGCGCACCAGCGGGCCGCGAGCTGACCGGTGGGGACGTCCAGGTTCTGGCCGAGCAGTCCGGTGGCGACCAGGGCGCCGTCGCGCAGCGGAAGCTGCCCGGAGGTCCGCAGCAGGTGCCCGGACCGCGTGTACGGCAGGTAGTTGGCGACGGACCGGGCCGGCTCGGGCAGGGGCACGCCGAGTTCGGTCAGGTGCTTCTCGATGGCAGATGTCATGGGTGTCCTGTCTTCCGGAGAGTGTGTGCTTGCCGCCAGGGCGAGGCCGGGCGGCTCAGAGGCCCTTGATCGCGGTGAGCAGCCGGTCGACGGCCTCGTCGACCGTGGAGCGGGGACAGCCCAGGTTGACCCGCATGTATCCGTGGCCCTCGATGCCGAACTTCTGGCCCTTGTCCAGCCAGAGCCGTGCCTTGGTGAGCATGAACTTGTCGAGGGACGCGGCGTCCATGCCGAGGTCCCGGCAGTCCATCCACGCCAGGTACAGGGAGTCGGCGGGCAGGACGCGCACCTTGGAGGTGGCGGAGTTGACCGACTCGGCGAAGTGGGCGTGGTTGCCGCGCAGATACGTGAGCATCTCCTCCAGCCAGGGCTCACCGTGCGCATAGGCGGCCTCGGCGGCGACCATGCCCAGAACGTTGACCAGCGGGAACATGTTGCGGTCGTACTGACGGGCCAGCTCCGCGCGCAGCCCGGGGTCGGGAACGAAGACGTTGGCGCTCTGCAGTCCCGGGAGGTTGAACGTCTTGCTGGGGGCGGTGCAGGTGATGCTGTTGCGGGCGAACTCCTCGCCGAGCGAGGCGAACGGGATGTGCTTGCGGTCCGGGTTGACGACGAGGTCCTGGTGGATCTCGTCGGAGACGACCAGGACGCCGTGGCGGGCGCAGATCTCGCCCATGGTCCGCAGCTCGTCCTCGGTCCACACGTTTCCGGTGGGGTTGTGGGGGTGGCTGAGGATGAACAGCTTGGTGTCCGGCCGGATGGCGGCCTCGAATATCCGGGCGTCGAAGCGGTAGCCGTCGTCGGTGCGCACCAGCGGTGCGAACGCGAGGTGGCGGCCGTTGAGCAGGATGTCGTCGTGGAAGTGGGCGTAGACCGGCGGCTGGATCAGCACCGAGTCGCCCGGGGCGGAGAACGCCTGTACCGCCGTCTTGAGCGTGGTGATGATGCCGGCGGTCTGCATCACCCAGTCCCGCTCCACCTCCCAGCCGAACCGCTTGGCCTGCCAGCCGGTCACGGCGTGGAGGTAGCTGTCGGTCGCGCCGCCGGGATAACCGAAGACGCCGTGGTCCACTGCCTGGTGCAGCGCGTCGAGTACGGCCTGCGGGGCCTTGAAGTCGGTGTCGGCGACCCACATCGGCAGCGGGTCGGCCGCGGCCTCGTCGGGGGTCAGCAGCTGATGGGCGTAGGCCCACTTCATGGAGTTGCTGCTCTTGCGGTCGATGACGGTGTCGAAGACCGATCCGGTGGTTCCCGTGGGGGTGGCCTGTTGTGTCTGGTCGGGGCAGACGGGGTCGGTTTCCATGGCTGGATGCTAGCTACGACTGTGGGCAAAATGTTCGTGAACTTTGCCTCCAGATGCGCCAGCGCGGCTAAGATTTCGTGAATGGATGCCATTGACCGCAAGATTCTTGCCGCCCTGCAGGCGGAGGGTCGCATCACGCTCACCGATCTGGCCGACAAGGTCCGGCTCAGCGTCTCCCGGTGCCAGCGGCGGGTCCGCGATCTGGAGGCGGCCGGGATCATCCGCGGCTACCGCGCCGTGGTCGACGCGGCGGCACTGGGATTCGGGTTCGAGGTGCTGGTCTTCGCCACCCTCAGCCGCCCCGACGCCGTGACGGAGTTCGACGCGGCGCTGGCCGACATCCCCGAGATCGTCGAAGCACAGCGGCTGTTCGGAGAGCCGGACTACCTGGTCCGCGTGGTCACGGCCGACCTGCCGTCCTATCAGCACCTCTATGAGTCGGTGCTCATTCACCTCCCGGGGGTGCGCAGCCTCAACTCGACCATCGTGATGAAGCAGGCGGTCCACCCACGCCCCCTGCCCGAGCGGCCCTCACGCCAGGGAACGCCGCCCGCTGCCGGCGCCTGAGCGTGATCGACGAATCCGCTTCGCGCACCCCGCTGCTTACGACCCGGGGGTCCGGACGTAACCTGCGGCGCATGAGTGACGCCAACCCGGTAGCCCCGGCCACCCCGCGCGAAGCTTTCGCCCTGCTCACCAGCGGAAACCGACGCTTCGCCGCGGGCACCCCCCGGCACCCCAACCAGGATGCCGCCCGCCGCGCCGACACCGCCGCCGCTCAGCACCCGCACGCTGTGCTGCTCGGATGCTCCGACTCCCGGCTGGCTGCGGAGATCATTTTCGACCAGGGGCTGGGAGACCTGTTCGTCGTGCGCACCGCCGGGCACATCGTGGGATCCGAGGTCCTCGGCAGCATCGAGTACGGGGTGAGCGTGCTGGGCTGTCCGCTCGTCGTGGTCCTCGGGCATGACGCGTGCGGGGCCGTCGCGGCGACCCGCGCCGCCGTGAGGGAAGGTACGACCGCGCGCGGTCACCTGCGGGACGTCATCGAGCGGGTGACCCCGAGTGTCCTGGCCGCGCAGGCGGCGGGCGTGAGCGAAGACGAAGGTTTCATCGCCACGCACGTCCACCACACGGTCGACCTCATCATGGACCGCTCACGAGAACTGGCCGACCAGGTCGCGTCCGGACACGCTGCGGTCGTCGGCCTGACCTACCGCCTGGCCGAGGGCACCGTCCGCACGGTGACCTCCCGGGGCATCGGCCCTCTGCCGGCCCCGGGCACGGCATCTGCGACCGCACCTGCGCCGAAGAGCCGATGACCCGCCCGTCCCCTGCCTCCGAGCCCGCCCTGACCGTCGACGGCACCGGCTTGCTCTGCGTCACACTCCTGCTCCGTCTGCGCAAGGAGATCGACGGAGCGCCGGCGGGCACCGTCGTCCACGTCATCGCCACCGACCCCGCGGCGCCGCTCGACCTGCCCGCCTGGTGCCACATGACCGGCCACACCTACCTCGGCCCCGTTCCGGGCGAGCGACCTGTGTTCGCCCTGGAACTCACCGACGGTGCCCGCACCACCCGCCCGGACGCCCCGTGGCATGCGCTGGAGCAGGAGCGGTAAGACCCTCGGCGGCGGTTCCCGCCTTCCATTCCACGGCCCGTTCCACAGACGGGAGCCCGATATGCCTGCGGGCAGAGCGCGAGTGGAGGCGGTCAGGGGGTGCGGAAGCCCCGGAAGGTCACCCGACGGCGGGTCTTGAAACCGAGTCGCTCGTAGAGCGCGATGGCGCCGGTGTTCGTCTCCGCCACATGGAGGAAGGGCCGGTCGCCTCGCGCCACGATGCGGGCGGCGAGCGCGCTGACCAGATGGCCGGCGTAGCCCCGCCCCCGTGCTTCGGGGGCGGTACAGACGGCGCTGATCTCGGTCCATCCCGGCGGGCGCAGGCGCTCCCCGGCCATCGCCACCAGGGTGCCGTCGACGCGAATCCCGAGGTAGGTGCCGAGTTCGTGGGTGCGCTGCCAGAAGGGTCCCGGTTCGGTCCGTGCGACGAGGCCGAGCATGTCGGGGACGGTGTCCGGGCCCAGTTCGACCAGGTCGGCGCCGAACCGGACACCGGGGCCGTCCGGGTGGCCGACGCCGGACCAGATCATCTGACGACCCTCCAGGCTGAAGACCGGCTCCCAACTCGGCGGTGGAGCAGCCGGACAGCTGAACATGTCGGCGAAGGCACCCGGGCCCAGCAGCTCTGCGAGATCGGCCCAGTCAGCCGCGTCCGGCTGTGTGGACACGGAGGCGAAGGTTGCCACGTCCGTGAGGTAGGTGGCGGCCCGGCCGAGGCGGCGGGCCAGACGCGCATGCCGACCGCCGAGCGACCGGCCCACCGGGTCGTCGAGAACCGGGTCGTCGTCGCTTGTCATCCTGCAGTTCCTTTCCTGGTGACGGCGCGGTCGGGCGGCGGCCAGGACCGTGCCAGTCGGCACTCCGGGCTCATTGGCTCGACGGGGACCGCACCGCTCGGTGTGCTCGGGAACTCAGGGCTGGGTGGTAGCCACCTTCAGCCCGAATCCGATCAGCACGGTCCCGGTGACACGGTCCATGCCCCGGCGCACGGCCGGCTTCTCGAAGAAGGAACGAGCTTTGGACAGCAGCAGGACGTATCCGCCGAGCCAGGCCGCGGTGAGCATCGCGTGTACGAGGACCAGCAGAGCCATGCCGCTGTGGGCGGACAACCCGGTCGGGGCGAGCGTCGGCAGCAGACCTGTGTAGAAAACGGCGATCTTGGGATTGAAGACGTTGCTGACCAGGCCGGTCCGCCAGGGGTTGCCGCGAGGCGGGGTGAGGGCCGTCGCCGGTGCCTGTGAGCGGCCGTGGCGACTGTGGAGCAGCGCCTGGACGCCGAGGACGACCAGATAGGCGGCGCCGGCCAGTTTGACCACGGTGTATGCGGTGGCGGACGCGGCCAGGACAGCGGCGAGGCCGGCCACCGCGAGCACCCCCCAGACCAGCAGCCCTGCCGTGATGCCGCCCACGGTCCGCAGTCCGTCCTGCCAGCCGGAGGCGACGGCTCGCCTGGTCACCACGGCCATGTCCGGCCCGGGCACCACGGTCAGCACGGCCAGGACACCGACCGCGGTCAAGAACTGTATGAGCACTTCCCCAGTGTCACATCCGTCGCGGACGGAGTGGACGACCGGTGCCGTCGGGCCTCAGTGGTCGGTCTCCAGGTGCAGTTTGAGCAGGTCAATGCCGTAGTCGCCGCCGTTGGGCGTGCGGATGATGGTGTGGATGTGCTGCTGGGTGGGCGTTCCGCCGCCCATGCCGCCACCGCCGGGTCCGCCGCTCGGCATCCCGGAGGGCTGACCGCTGGGGGCGACGCCACCACCGCCCATCTGGGCGTTCTCGCCGTAGGCCAGCGGGGACTGGGCGTCGTACTCGATGAGGACGACCGGGCTGTGTACCCGGTAGTAGAAGGCGGAGGAGTCCTTGGTCTCGCCGATCCAGTAGAAGTACGTGTCGTCGAGGTGCTCCTCCACCTCCTTCATCTTCACCGCGGCGTGGCCGTCGTCCATGTAGCCGACGTAGACGCCGACCAGGTCGAGCAGTTTCTGGCGCTGGGCGGAGGTGAAGTCCTTGGCGGCGAGGCCCTGGTAGGCCAGCTTCAGGTTGTCCTGGCCGGCACCGGCCACCATGTCGGTGCCGCCCTTCTCGTCGGCGGAGATCACCTTCTTGCGCTGTGCCGCGGTCAGGGACCGCAGCAGCGCCAGTCCGGCCTTGGTCTCCGGCTTGAAGAGGGTGATCTTCTCGCCCTGGTAGGTGGCCGAGGTCGGCTCGGAGCCCATGAAGGTCGGGGACATGACGACCTGGTCGCCGAGGACGAAGTAGTTGATGGCGACGTGGTGGCCCTCGTACTGGAAGCCCCAGGGCTTGGTCGTGGAGGGGGTCCCCATGAAGGTGAAGTAGTAGTGCCCCTCGGTCAGGGTCTCCTTGCCGCCGCCGTTGTAGTCGCCGAGGAAGGCGTTGAGCTTCATGATGTTGCGGGTCTGGGTCAGTCCGTCGGCCGACAGGGCCTTGCCGAGCAGGGCATAGCCGAGGTTGCGCTGCTTGTCGGTGAGATCGCCCATGCGGGCGCCCTCGCGTTCGTAGCCGTCGACGTTGCTCCAGGCCAGCCACTCGTCGTCGTCCACGTCGAACACGCAGGCCCGGCGCACCTTGATACTGAGCCCGTCCAGGAACGCCTGAGCGGCCTTCACCACAGCGTCCGTCGAGACGCCGGTGGAATGGATCGAGAAGAGGTCTTCGACGACGTTTCCGTCGGTGGTGACGCCCTTGAAGTCGGCGTACTTCACCTCGGTGGCACCGGGACCCATGCCTCCGGCGCCGCCGGGCCTGCCGGACGGCATTCCGCTCTGGGCGCCGCCGGACGCGGAGTCCGTCGCGTCGGACGAGCCGGCGGAGCAGCCGGTCATGGTCGCGACGGCGGCGGCACCGCCGAGCAGCAGCGAACGGTTCATGAACCAGCGGCGGGTGCGCTCGACGGCGGGGGTACGAGGGCGGTGTGCGTTCATGCACCTGACACTTCTCCATGATCCTTGTTCTCAGGTGAGACCCGCCTGTGAACGAGCCATGAGACAGCGAGACCCCCAGTACGACGGCGTCGATCAGGAGAGCCCGCCCGGTGAGTCGGTGCATGGACATCAGCCCGGCCCGGCCCTCACCCGCCATCCGCCGCTTCATCCCCAGCGAGTAGGAGCCGGCCGCCCTGCGGGCCACCGCGGCCAGCCCGACCTCCTCAGCGCATACGCCGAGTCGTACGTGGGGCCGCATTCCTGACTTCGGGCCACTCGACGGCGGGGACTTGGGGAGCGGTGTCAGAGGCGCAGTCGTGACGCTCATATGACGCTCCGACCCGGTCGGTCCGCTTCGGAGGGCGGGCAAAGGGCACCCCACCTGCGGTTTTCTCCAGGCAGGGAATCCGGACATGATTCCGATGACTGCGCACGTTGAGTGCGTGGCGATTCTGGAGCCGGTGGCAAAGGGAGCCTGACCTGCTGTTTTGCTAGTTGGATGGGTTGCTTGACCTGTTTCGCTCTGCGCAATGGGTCGAGTAGGCGGCATGTCCCTTTCAGGCCATCTCACCTGCGGATTTGCGTGGGGTTGGAGCGCAGCGGCGACGTCCTCAGAATCTCCTCCGGAATATCTTGACGCTCGGATGACGCTCGCAGCGGAAGCTAAATCTGCCGCACCTTTCCGGCCATGGCTGGGCTGACGGGATATCCGCACGAGGAGGAGTCCGTCCGCACGGTATGGGACTCCTGGTGTCAGCAGCCGCATGGGCCGGCGTCTGTGGCGCTGCTGCACTCCATTGGTGATGTACTGATCGTTTGCCGAGCGCGTGTCACTTTCCGCTTCCTGACGTCGGAAGTCGTGAGGTCGACTGGGGTTGCAGCCGAGCATTCATCACCACTGGCTGGCACAGAACTTCCCGCCCCGCCAGCCGTCGGCTCGGGAACCACGACATCAGCGCTGTCCCGGCCGACGCGTCCAACCTCCGCAAGTTTGCTGACAGGTAGATGGCTGCACGGGGCTTCCACGCGCCCCGTCCCGCTGTCGCCCCTCAGCTACAGCAGGCAACTTGGCCCGCTGGTTGCGGACCTGCGGAAGATAGAGGTGTGGGTGAGAAAGCCCTAACCGCGCCCGCTGGTAATCGGTCCCTCCGCCACGCGACGCGGTCCCGTGCGGGCCTGTTCGCCTCGCCAATGGCGGGCAAGAACGTGCAAGGCGTGGTCTTGGGCCGACGCTTGGCAGTCACAGGACTTTGCCGGTCCGCGTGGTGGCTTGGCCTTGCCACGAGTCGAGTCTGGCGCTGCCGGGGGAGCGGTAGGGCCAGAACCTCAAGCTCCCGCCGCCTCTTGAGGGCTCGACTGCCTCACGGTCGTGAAGATCCCGTGCGGCCACTTCACGGAGAGGGCTGCCGAATGCTTCAACCTGCATGGCAACGCCCTCCGTTGGCCCGCTCAAGGCTCCTGCAAACGTGACTTCAATCACGGGACGATCGTCCGGTTTAGTGCGTGACGCCAGCATTTTCCATCTGGATATTCACCTGGTCGCTACATAAAGTCCCCATCAGGTCCCGCTCTCAGTGGATCTTCATCTCCTTGGAGCCGGGGTGGGTTTTGTGTGGAGTCATGTGTCTCGCCGACGTCGGGCGATGGCCTCAACGGCGCTGCTCAGCATGGTTGTCGTGATGTTGCCAGCTTCGGCAGCTGCTTCCACCGGGGGCGCCCCTGCGGCGAGGGCAACCGCATCCGAACCTGATGCTGGAGAGGCGGACGTAGCCGCCGCGAGAGCCGCCGCGAAACGAACCGGCCAGCCGGTTGAGGTCCTGTCGCTGAGAGCCGAGAGCAGCGATGTCTTCGCCACCAGTGACGGAAACCTGGAAGCGCGCGAGTACCTACGTCCCGTGCGAGCCCGTGTGGACGGCGAGTGGAAGCCTGTCGACACCGAACTGGCGCAAGCCGGTGGAGGTGGAGTCGCACCCGAGGTCACTACGGTCGGCCTGACGTTTTCCGGCGGTGGCGATATGCCTCTGGTGAAGATGACGAAGGCAGGCCGCGAGCTTGCTCTGTCGTGGCCGGGAGAACTGCCGGCGCCTGAGCTGAACGGTGCGACTGCCACCTACCGTGACGTGCTCCCGGACGTGGACCTGCGGATGCAGGCGCAGGAAGACGGCTTCACTCAACTCCTGGTGGTCAAGACCGCGGCTGCGGCAGAGAACGAGGCGCTGTCGAAGCTGCGTCTGCAGCTTGCCGCTGAGGGCATGGACGTCAATGAGACGCAGGACGGGGGTCTTGAGGCGGTCGACAAGGGTGCGCAGGGGGCAGTCTTCGAAGCCCCGAAGCCGATGATGTGGGATTCCAGTACGGGACCTGCCGCAGCAACGGCCAAGGGCGCCGAAGACGTGCCTGAACGCGAAGCGCGAGCCGCTGATGCTGATGCAGCATCGTCGACGGAACCAGCGGCGGGGGAGTCGGGAGCGCTCGTACCGGTGGACGTGGATGTGCCGGCCGGCGGCGACGAACTGGTACTGACGCCGGACGCCGAACTGCTGCGGGGCCCGGACACCACATACCCGGTGTTCATCGATCCGCAGTGGTACTCACCCAGAGCATCGTCATGGACGATGGCATCGAAGTACTGGGCATCGTCGCCGCAGTGGAAGTTCAACGGTGAGTCCACGTCAGGTATGGGCTACTGCAACTGGTCCTACTGTGCTCCGCACGACACCAAGCGGATCTTCTACCAGATACCGACGTCGAAGTTCGCGGGCAAGTCGATCCTCTCGGCGGAGTTCGTTGTCCGGAACACATGGTCTGCTTCATGCTCGGATCGGAGCGTCGAGCTGTGGAGGACTAAGGGCATCTCGTCGTCGACGACCTGGAACTCGCAGAATGCTTCGGGGTTCTGGATCGAGAAACTGACATCCTCGTCCTTCGCGTACGGCTACGACGGCTGCGCTGCCAAGGATGCAGAGTTCAACGTGCGCTCCGCGGTGCAGAAGGCGGCCAACGACAAGGCGTCCTCGCTCACGTTCGGGTTGCAGGCTGCCAGCGAGACCGACGGCTACGCCTGGAAGCGCTTCTCCGACAAGGCATTCCTCCGGGTCAAGTACAACCTTGCGCCGGCACAGGTCAAGATGTCCCAGCTCACCATGGAATACGGGGGCACCTGCAAGCGACCGGAGAGCGCCCCGCGTGTACGCACCCTCGGCAAGGTGTACGCGAACAGCATCACAGACCCGGACGGCGACAACGTCGCCGTGCAGTTCCAGGCGATGTGGGACACGGGCGATGGGAAGGGAGCGATCGCCCGCTGGAAACCCGCACTGACGTCCTACAAGGTGTCGGGTTCGAGCTTCGTGGTCAGCCTGCCCACGTCGATCCCGCAGAACAAGACGGTGAACTGGTACGTACGCAGCTATGACGGGGCGCAGTACTCACCGTGGTCGTCGGCTGGCGATCCGACGGGCTGTTACTTCGTCTACGACACCACCGTCCCCAAGGCACCCGCTATCACCTCGGGCGACTACCCGGCATCAGACCCGGAGAACCCGGACGATCCCTGGTTCGACGGCGTAGGCCGTTACGGTTCGTTCCAGATCAAGGCCGCAGACAGCGACGTCACCAAGTACTGGTATGGAATCAACGGCGATCCCTCGTCGAAGAACGTCCTCACCACCGCGGCCGGCGCTGCGCAGGCTGTGAAGGTACTGCCGTCGAAAGCCGGACTGAGCTTCATCACGGCCCAGGCATTTGATGCCGCTGGCAACGGCTCGGAAGTGCGGACCTATCAGTTCAGAGTGAAGGCGGGCCAGCCGGAGAGAGCGAACTGGAAGTTCGACGATGCTGCTGACGCGACCTCCGCTTCTGGAGGCTCTGGGGCGAGGACGGCAAAGCTCTATGGAGGAGCTACCCCCGGCGCCGCAGGGGCAACTGGGACAGCGGTTCACTTCGACGGCACGAGCGGCTACGCAGCGACAGACATACCTACGGTCAACACAGCCAACGGCTTCAGCGTCTCGGCATGGGTGAACCTGGACAAGATGCCCACAGATGCTGCGGTAGTGGCTGCACAGCCCGGCAACTATTCCCCGGGGTTCGAGCTGTACTACTCGAAGGGGTATGACCGCTGGGTCTTCAACCAGTACACCTCCGATACGGCAGGTGCCTCTATCGTCCGGGCCATGGCCCCCGTTGCCGGCGGAGTGACAGCCGGACGGTGGACCCACCTGGTCGGCGTCTACTCAGGTGGTGCGAAGGAGCTGCGGCTCTACGTGGACGGTTCTTTGGCGGGCAGTACCCCGTACACCACGGCTTGGGATGCGCGCCGCGGGCTCCAGATCGGGGCAGCCAACCTGCTCGGCACCCCGACCAACTACTTCCCCGGAAGCATTGACGACGTCCGGATCTTCGACAAGCCGGTCTCCGACGCGGAGGTCACCAACCTTCATCAGAAGAAGCCGATCGGCAGTGGGCGAACCGCCCGGGCGATCTTCCCGCTGGACGAAGCAGCCGGAGCCACCGAAGTGACCGGGCATGCAGACACCCAGTCCCTGGCACTGGCGGGTAACGCCAAGCTGGGCGCTGCCGGAGTGAGCGGTCGGGCACTGCAGCTGGACGGCGATGATGACTACGCGCGCACGGCAGCCCCTCACGTGGACACCGAGCGTCCCTTCACTGTCTCGGCCTGGGCGAAGCTGGACCGACTCCCTGCCACAGGCGCCACGGTCGTTGCGCAGCTCGGGGTGAACAGGCCGGGCCTTGAGCTTGCCTACTCCAAGACAAGCAATCAGTGGGGATTCTTCCAGTACTCCGCGGACGTGGTGGGCGCAACCCAGATCCGAGTTGTGCAGCCCCAGGGAACGACAGCACGCGTGGGCGAATGGGCGCACCTCGTCGGCGTACATGATCCAACTGCCGGCACCCTGACCCTCTACGTGAATGGCGAGAAGGCAGGGACGGTCGCTCAGACCAAATCGTGGTATGCGGGCAAGCAGGTCCAGGTCGGTGCTCTGACCATCGACGGCGGCAACATGATCCAGCACTTCCCAGGGCAGATCGACGACATTCGGTTCCTGGACCGGGTGGTCGCTGCCGAAGAAGTGCAGCAGTTGTTCAGGCAGAGCCCCATCCTGAAGGGCCGTTGGAACTTCGAGGAGACGGGCACGGGAACTCCGGTCACCTCTCCGGACTCCACTGTCGAGAAACGCCCCATGAACCTGTACGGGGGCGCCCAGCTCGGAGCCGGCACGGTCGACTTCAACGGCTTGCAACTGGATGGCGTCGACTCCTACGCGGCAACCCCGACCATGCCCGTCGACACGGGAGCCAGTTTCACCGTCACAGCCTGGGCCCAGGCGGCGGCACTGCCCGACCACAGCATGTCCGTTGTGAGCGCTGAAGGTGCCACTCGCAGTGCGTTCGATGTGCGCTTCCAGCCCGAAACTGGCGATGCTGTCGGTCCGGGAAGATGGGAACTCAGCCTCCCGAGCAGTGACAGCTCCACAGCCTCGGTCAAGAAGGCCGCCAGCTCGGAGTTCTACGACGTACGCGACTGGAATCACCTCGCGGTGGTATACGACGGCTTTGCCAAAGAAGCCCGGCTGTACGTCAACGGTGTCCTCCAAGAAGTGGCCTGTGGAGACACCGACGGGGATGGTAGCGCTGATGACGCAGCCTGCCAGGACCTCATCGCGTGGGCAGACAACGTGCTGACGTTCAAGGCGTCCAAATCAATCCAGGTCGGGCGCGCCTCGGGAGACACCACTGGGGAGTACTTCGCCGGCTCGATCGACGATGTATGGGCCTTCCAAGGCGCACTGAACGACGTGCAAATCGGCCTACTTGCCGGATCTCTGTTCGATGTCCCAACAGAGGTCCCTAACGGCAGCTGACCCCCACAGCCAGCGTTCCAGGCACGTCAGCAGTGCCCGAAGCCTTGCAGTTTCAGTCCCGCGCCGCAGCCCGACAGGCACCCGGCGCCCGGCAGTGATGGACACCCCTCGCATGAAACTCACGACAGCGTTTACCCCAAAGAACAGGGCATTTCGCCGATCAGCGCTAGCAGTCTCCGCAGTTTTGGTTGCCACTTTGCTGCAGACGGCCGCAGCGCCGTCGGCATCATCTACGGCTAGTGCGGTAAGCAATTTGCCCGGGCTACCAGCGGCAGAGAAACCCGTCGTGGGAGGTCCCCGGGGCACGGCAAAGCCGCGCGTGAAGAACAAGGGCCCCAGAGTGCCGTCGGGTGTCCCGCGGGCTGAACAGCCTGAGCCTACAGAGGCCACGGTGGCCCTGCCGCCGCCAAGTGCAAAGGGCGGCGAGCACTTCACCTCTGCCAAGGGGCAGCCCATTGCCGTCGGCCCGGCTCAGGGCAAGGCTGCAGCGAGCGGGACGACGGGACGCGCCCCCCGCACGGTGAAGTCAGAGGTGCTCGAAGGTAGTAAGGCTAAGCGAGCCGGAATCGATGGCCTCCTGTTCACCCTCCGAGCCGGTGAGCCGGCCCAGGCCACGAGCGCCTCATCGGAGAGTACGCAGCAGCCGGTCGCTGTGGCGGTCGACTACGCACAATTCAGTGAGCTTTTCGGTGGTGCCTACGCGTCGCGTATGAGCCTTGTCCAGCTGCCGAAGTGCGTCCTCACCACGCCAGAAGTGAAGGCGTGCCGGTCCGGAGAGCCTGTTGCCGCCGTCAACGACACAGAACGCAAGACGCTGACCGCAGAGTCAGTAAGCTTGCAGGCCGGAGCCCCCACGGTCCTGGCCGCGACTGCCGCCGTCGGCGGTGACAAAGGAGACTACAAGGCGACTCCGCTTTCTCCGTCCTCCACCTGGAACACTGCACTCAACACCGGCGACTTCACATGGTCCTACGACATGGAGGTCCCTGAGGTACCGGGGGCGCTGAAGCCAAGCGTCGGGCTCTCCTACTCATCCGGCACGATAGACGGCCGCACCGGTGGGACGAACAACCAAGGTTCATGGGTGGGCGACGGGTTCGACCTATGGCCCGGCTTCATCGAGCGCAGCTACAAGCCCTGCGCCGATGACGGAGTCAAGAACGCGGACGGCAACAAGCCCGGCGACATGTGCTGGGCCTACGACAACGCGACCATCTCCTTCAACGGCGCCGGCGGTGAACTGGTCCCCGCAGGCAACGACGAGTTCAGACTGAAGCGCGATGACGGTACGCGGATCAAACGTCTGGAGTCGGCCAACCGAGGCAACGGCGACAACGACGGCGAGTACTGGCGCCTCACCTCCCCAGACGGAACCCGCTACTACTTCGGCTACAACCGTCTGCCGGGATGGAGTACAGGAAAGAGCACAACCGACTCCACCTGGACCCTTCCTGTCTACGGAAACGACTCCGCTGAAGAGTGCCACGCGGCGACGTTCGCCGACTCATGGTGCCAGCAGGCGTGGAGGTGGAACCTCGACTACGTCGTCGACGTGTACGGCAACGCGATCAGCTACCACTACACCAAGGAGACCAACTCCTACGGCCGCAACCTGAAGTCCGCCGACGACACCCCGTACACGCGTGGTGGATACCTCACGCGCATCGACTACGGGCAGCGGTCCCCTGATCTATATGCTGCCAAACCTTTGGCACAGGTCGTTTTCGACAACACGGAGCGCTGCATACCAGCGACCGGTGTAACCTGCGCTGCCGACACGATCGACACCAAAGCCTTCTACTGGTACGACACCCCGTGGGACCTGAACTGCAAGGCCGAGACCACCTGTGACAACGGCCGGCTGTCACCGTCCTTCTGGACCCGCAAGCGACTGACCGACGTCACCACACAGGTTCTCAAGACCGACGGCACCTACGGCAAAGTCGACTCCTGGAAGCTCGGCCATCGATGGGGCATGGCCGACACGGACTACCAGCTCCTCCTCGACAGTGTGCAGCACACGGGTCAGTCGGCGACCCCGACCATCACCCTGCCGAAAACAACTTTCGCCTACACCCAGCTCGCCAACCGGCTGGACAAGACAGGCGATGGATTCGCCCCGTTCATCAAGGACCGACTCTCCTCGGTGGACGATGAGTCCGGTGGCCAGGTCAGTGTGAACTACTCGGCTGCCGTCTGCGACTGGAGTGCGCTGCCGACTCCAGCGACGAACACCACCCGATGCTTCCCCCAGTACATCGGTGGCAATGACACCGACCCCGCAGAACAACACTGGTTCAACAAGTACGTCACCGACTCCGTCACAAGCACCGACCGCACCGGTGGCGCGCCCGACCAGGTCACCACATATCAGTACCTCGGCAACGCGGCATGGCACTTCGATGACGATGACGGCTTGACCAAGGAGAAGGAAAAGACCTGGTCCCAGTGGCGCGGCTACGGCCAAGTCAGAGTTCAGACCGGCGGGCAGGGCGGTGCCATCGCCATGAAATCCCAGGAAGACCACTACTTCCTGCGCGGCATGGACGGTGACCGGGCCACCACCACCGGCGGCACCAAGAGCGTCTCGGTCAACCTCGGCACGGATGAGGGAGAGCCGATAACCGACCATGAGTCGGCGAACGGCTTCCCGTACAAAACAGTCACCTTTGACAAGCCGGGTGGCAAGGTACTCGAAAAGACGGTGGACAGGCCCTGGCACCACCAAACTGCCGAGAAGAAACGCAGTTGGGGCACCGTCACGGCCAACCTCACAGGGACCGAGAGTGCCAAGACCTGGACCTCCCTCGACGGCGGGGCCGGCTCCCAGTGGCGCATAACCTCCACGGCCAACACCTACGAGACAGTGGCTGGGCGGGTCACCGAGGTCGACGACCGCGGTGACAACTCAACCGCAGATGACAATCAGTGCACACGCACCACGTACGCCACAAACAGCACCGACAACATCCTCTCGCTGCCGTCCAGGGTCGAGACCGTAGCCAAGGCATGCGACGTCGCACCGGACCGGGCCAAGGACGTCATCTCTGACGTGCGCACCGCCTACGACGGCGGCGCATACGGAGCCGCGCCCACCAAGGGCGACGCCACCGCCACGGCCACACTGAAGCAGCACGACGGAACCAAGGCCACATACCTGGAAGCCGGTGCCACGTACGACGCCTACGGCCGTCAGCTGAACATGACCGACCTGACCGCGAACGTCACCTCGACTGGTGACGCGGCCCCAGTGCGAACCGTGCGCAACGACGGCCGAACCACCGTCACTGCTTACACCCCGGCCACCGGGTTTGCCACGCAGACCAAGGTGACCACACCACCAGCTGTCTCCGGAAACAGCGGAAGCTCCCAGACCACCACCTCGGAAAACGACCCCCTGCGCGGCCAGCCGCTACGGGTCACAGACACCAACAACAAGGTGACCGAGTTCGCCTACGACGCACTCGGCCGCTCGGCAAAGGTCTGGCTCGCTAACCGATACACCTCACAAACGCCGAACTACGCCTTCACCTACACCATCACCGACGGCAAAGCGGTCGCCGTCGCAACCAGCACCCTGAACAACACCGGCGGCCATACCACCGCCTACACCCTCTACGACGGCTTTCTGCGCGAACGCCAGACCCAAGCGCCGGGGCCGGACGGTGGCAGCCTCCTTGCAGACACCTTCTACGACGAGCGCGGACTGGCCGCCAAGAACTTCAGCACCTACTACACCACGCAGGCACCGTCGACCGAACTGTTCGCTCCCGATGACGCGCTGAGCGTGGAGACACAGACCCGTAGCCTCTATGACGGACTCGGCCGCATCACGGAGTCCCGGCAGATTGCGGGCAACGGCGACGGCGGCCAAGTCCTCGGCATCACCCGCACTGTCTACAACGGCGACCGCACCACGGTCATCCCCCCCGTTGGCGGCACCGCCACCACCACAGTCAATGACGCCCGGGGCCAGACCACCGAGCTGCGTCAGCACCAGGAGCGCACCCTCGGCGCCGACTACGACACAACCCGCTACGCCCATACGCCTAGCGGCAAGCTGGAAAAGGTCACCGACCCGGCTGGCAACTCCTGGACGTACACATACGACCAACTCGGCCGCCAGGTGCGCACCACCGACCCGGACAAGGGCACAACCGACAGCTCGTATGACGACCGAGGGCAACTCGTCTCCACGACGGCGGCCTCGACCACGGCTGCTCGTAGCACCCTCCACCACACCTACGACAACCTCGGACGAGAGACCGAGCTGCGCAAGGATTCGGCGACCGGGACAAAGCTCGTCGACTGGACCTACGACACCATCAGCGGAGCCAAGGGCCAACTGGCCTCCAGCACCCGCTATGTGGACGGCAGCGCATACACCAGCTCGGTAACCGCCTACGACCCGCTCTATCGGGCCACCCGTACGGCCGTCACGATCCCCGCGGCGGAAGGAGCGCTGGCCGGCACCTATCAGACGGCCTCGGTCTTCAAGCCCAGCGGCTTGCTGCAGAGTGTCAACTACTCCAAGGCAGGCTCTCTGCCGGGCGAGGTCATCACCTACAGCTACGACGACACCCTGCGCCTCAACGGGGTCACAGGACAGGGCTACAGCGCTGCCACCAGCTACAGCCTCACTGGCAAGCCGCTACAAGTGAAGATGACCAACGGCGGCACCGGTAAGCAGACAAAGGTCACCAATACCTATGAGTGGGGCACTCAGCGTCTGGCTACCAGCCGTGTCGATCGGCAAGACATCGCGGGTGTGGACAAGTACGCCACCTACCGCTACGACGAGGTAGGGAATGTCCTGTCCGTCGCGGACGTCTCCAGGTCGGGCACCGACACCCAGTGCTTCACCTACGACCACCTGCGTCGGGTGACCCAGGAGTGGACAGAGCCGGCCTCCACCTGCACGAGCTCACCCGCGGCGGGGAAGGTCGGTGGCCCGGCGCCCTACTGGAACTCCTATACGTATGACAAGGTCGGCAACCGGCTCAGTGAGACCTCGCACGACCTGACGGGCGACCAGGCTAAGAACGTCGAGCGCACTTACGCCTACCCTCCGGCTGGTGGGGTGAAGCCCCACGCCCTGACCTCGGTGACCAGCGTCGGTCCGACGGTCACCTCGCGCGACAGCTACGCCTACGACGAGGTAGGCAACACGACCAGCCGCACGGTCGCAGGCACCACGCAGAGCCTGAGCTGGGATCCCGAGGGCCACCTGGCCACGGTCACCGAGCCGGTGGAAGGCGCCGCTGACAAGACCACCGCGTATCTGTACGACGCCGGCGGAAGCCGCTTGATTAGCCGCACCGACACTGAGACCACGCTCTACCTCGGCCACACCGAGATCGTCCTGCCCAAGGGCGCGACGGTTCCGAAGGCCACCCGGTTCATCGACCTGGGCAACGGCCAGCAGGCCGTCCGCAACGATAATGGCAGCGTCGCCTTCACGATCGGCGACCATCACGGCACTGGCCAACTCGCCATCGACGCCGCAAGCCTTGCTCTCACTCAGCGCCGTACCGACCCCTTCGGCAGTGCCCGCGGCGATGTCCCGACGAGCTGGCCCAGCACCAAGGGCTTCGTCGGCGGCACCACCGACACCAGTACGGGACTGACCCACCTCGGTGCCCGCGAGTACGACCCAGGCATCGGCCGATTCATCAGCGTCGACCCGATCATGGACCTTGCCGACCCACAACAGATCAACGGCTATACCTACGCCAACAACGCTCCGGCCACCCTTTCCGACCCCACCGGCCTGCGCCCGGACGGAATCTGTGGCGGTAACAGCAGCACGTGCGTGCCAAGCAACTCGGTATCCAAAACCACTGTCACCTACAACGAATCATGGACCAAGAAAAAGGGCAGCTGGTACTGGAAGAAGTACGACGAAAACAAGGCAGGAAAGCGCTACTACACCCATGGGTGTCTCGGCTGCAAGAACTGGATCGACAGGACCCGGGTCATCCCTTGGACCGAAGTCGTCGAGGCTGTGGGAATTTTCGTCCCCGTTCTTGGGCCGGCCGCTGATGCCGTCCTGGGAATCAACGATCTCATTCAGGGGAACTATCAAGCAGCAAGCGAGAGAGCAGCAAGCGCCGTTCCTCTGGTAGGTGAGGCGCGGCTGGCGAAAAGCCTGCTCAAGAAGACGAGATGTGAGCCCAACAGCTTCGTGCCCGGCACAAAGGTGTTGATGGCTGACGGCAGCACCAAGCCAATCGAGGAAGTCAAGAACGGCGACAAGGTCCTGGCAACCGACCCCAAGTCCGGCAAAAGAAAAATCGAGACCGTAACTGCCGAGATAAAGGGCGAAGGCACCAAGCGCCTGGTTGAGATCACCATCGACATCGATGGGGACCAGGGATCGCGCACGGCAAGCATCACCGCCACTCACAACCACCCCTTTTGGGTCCCGGCTATCGGTGAGTGGATCGACGCCACCGATCTTGAATCCGGCCAGTGGCTCAAGACCAGCGCCGGCACCACGGTTCAGGTCTCTGCCATCAGGCGCTGGACAGCCCAGCAAGCCACCGTTTACAACCTGACCGTCAGCGACCTGCACACCTACTATGTGCTGGCAGGGAGCGCGCCAGTCCTTGTCCACAACTGCAATCATGCGGAAGAGCTGGCCAAACTTCCCACATGGGGCGGCGGGCATACGACAGGCTCTGGAGTGGGGCCCGATGGCGTAAGGCATGATTTGACGAGTGGACGCCACGGAGGGCAAGACACCGACTTGATCTCCTGGGTAAATGACACCCTCAAGAAGAGGGGAATTACTTCGTCAAACTCTGGGCGTGCCGTGGATGTGGAGCAGAAGTTTGCGGCCATCATGGACAGGGACGGTCTTGCTCATGCAGACTTGTATATCAATTTCCCGACGGGGCCATGTACGGTGAAATTGGGGTGCAATCAGGTTCTCCCCGCCCTGCTTGGGCCAAATCGGTCGCTCACGGTACACTGGCCAAACGGCCAGCATACATACCATGGGGTGGGCTAATGAAGGCGCGAGCTGAAGCACAGTACCGCTATGAGCACGGGGAGACGCCGAGGATCCTTTATTCGATTGACGACATCGATTCCGTGATTGACGATCTGCTTGAGCCGGCGGAGGGGTTGATGAAGGAAAACCTGGCATCGATCTATTCGCTCGACCGGGGCCTTTTGCCGGCTGGAACTCCCGATCATGAGCTCATGGTGGGTGTCGATAGAGAGCTGGGTGTCGGGCTGGTTACCTTTAGTGATGCAGGTGGAAATTTCGTCTCTAAGGGATCTTCTGATACCAGAATCGACCCGGTATATTTCCAACACGGGCATCTGACCGAGTTCTCGGAACATTCAGAGATCCCAATTCCTCTAGTGCGTCAGGCGGCCAAAGAGTTTCTGGCCTCCGGCGGGCTGCGCCCCACGTGTGTTCGATGGCAGGATTTGGACGCCTGGGGATAACGGTCAACTTTTCGAGTGTGAGGGCCCGTCAGCATACCGATGGGCCCTTACACCTTGAGTAGTTTCCAACCTGACGGGTAGTGGGACCGGCAGTCCCAGCGGCGGGCATGAAGAAAGCTCCTGGTAGACGGGTTCACGACCAAGATCACCAGTCCGTCAGGAGCTTCACGTGCTTGTTTACCCGTCCGGCATCGATCTGTCCAGCCGGGCGCTGCGGCATCTCTTCGGTGTTCTCGCAGGTCACCGCCGTCGGATCGGTTCGCGCTGGCGTCGCCTGACCTGCGGCCGATAGGCCCTGCTCGTCCTGGCCCACCTGCGCTGCGGCGACACCTACGCCCGCTTCGCCGCGGGCTTCCGCATCGGGATCGCCACGGCCTACCGCTACATACGCGGGGCCGTCGATCTCCTCGCCGCCCTCGCGCCCACGCTGGAACAGGCCATGACGTCCTTCCGAAAAAGGCGTACGTGATCCTCGACGGCACCGTGCTGCCAATCGGCCGCATCGCCGCAGACCGGCCGTACTACTCCGGGAAGAAGAAGCATCGCGGGATGAACGTGCAGTTCATCGCCGATCCCGCCGGCCCCTGATCTGGGCCTCGGACGCACTGCCGGGAGCCACACACGATCTGACCGTGGCGCGGGCCCACGGCATTCCCGCCGCCCTCGCCGCAGACGACATCAAGTGCTGGGCCGACAAGGTGTACCAGGGCGCGGCCCTGCGATCCGTGTCCCGATCCGTGGCAAGCACGTGCGCGGCTGGCGCAGACGTCACAACCGGGACCACACGAAGATCCACAGCCTCGGTGAACGCGACACGGCGATCCTCAAGTCCTGGCGGCTCCTGCAGAAGCTTTGCTGTAGCACCACCCGCATAACAGCCGTCGTCCGAGCCGTCGTCGCCCTCGAACTCGCCAACTGATCAAGATGGACAAGGCTCCTTTTGCGAGTTGTCCCAGATTGTCGGCCGAGGGCAGTGGATCATGTGTGATTCCGTTCCCGGACGCGACAAGAGCCCCGACCCACTCCCGAAATCGATGAACCTGGCGGAGCATCGGCTGTGCCCGTGGTGAGAGTGGCAGTCCTTGCCCATGATGTTGTGGAGGCGGATCACTCTAGCTATCCGAATTTCTAGTGCGCTGTGACTTCGCGGACCATGATCGGCTGGATGCTGGTTACTGTCGTTGGTGACGTCCTCCACCGGGCGGTCGGCGCCTATCCTCGCGGGTTGGTGCGAGGCTACCGGACAGGGCGGGATGCGCCGAGCGATCACTGTTGACGGCAAGGTGCTGAAGGGGCCGGCCCATCTGGTCGTAACCCACAGGCGCCTGCTCTCCGCGGTCACCCACCATCACGCCGTAACTCTCGTCCAGGCGGAGGCCGGGCCGGTGATGGGCTTTTCCCGGTACGGCGCGAAGCCGTTGGCGCCCAGGCCCGAGGAGTTCCTCCGCACAGGTGTGGGGTGTTGTCGGCTGGTGGGCATGGCCCACGATCTTGGTCGTACCGATGGTGCGGAGCGGGGCAGGTGAGCTGGTGTCCGGTGCCGGCGGGTATGGACCGGGGAACGTGGCTTCGGCGGCCGTTTTGCTGGCTCTCTGTAATGACGCTCGTTTGACGCTCCACGCAGTCATACGGAGGGCAACGAGCTGAAAAGTGGTCTCTGACCTGGGCTTTTCCGCGACCCATTCAGGCCGACATCTTTCCGATGACGCACCATGTGGAGTGCGTGGCGATTCTGGAGCCTGCTGACAAGGGGCGCTGAACCGCGGGTTCGTCGAGTGTGCTGGGGGCCGGCCGTAGGACGGAGCCCTGAAGCGTACGGCGGAGGGGAGTGGGGATCGGCTGCCGAGTCGCTGTCAGGCACCGGCCACCCACTCCCAGCGGTGATGCGTCGGTGACGCCGAAGGGGCCTCGGTGAGGCGGTGAGGCCAGCATCGCTCAGTGAGACTTCAGCCGCTCGGTGACGCGTTCCGGTAGCCGCCGGTCGGCGACGAGCGTGCGGATCTCGGTGAGGCTCAGGTAGGTGCCCTCGGTGCTGGGCTTGCCCATCACGGCGAGCAGTACCGGCCACTCGCTCTCCATGAGCCGGCGATCGATGCGGCGGCGGCGTCCCGCGGCGCGCGCGAAGTTCGCGTCCATCATGGTGCGGAGCTGCGCGATGCCGAGGCCGCGCTCGGTGACTCCCGTCCGGGCGTCGTGAAAATCGGCGGCGAACTCGTCGAATCTGTCGAGCTGATGCTCGTCGGCCCTGCCCTGCTGGTCGAGGACGCGGCTCCCGACCCCTTCTTGTCCAGGGGCCCGCCGCGCAGCGCGTAGAGTCGCACGCCGCTGCGCAGGGTGCGCCAGAGAGTGCGGGGATCGAGCCCGTTGGCGATCAGCGCGATGCCGGACACCTTGAGCAGGATGGGAGTCCTGCTGACCGGCGGGGCGAAGGCGTCGGCGACGACCGAGCTCACCGTTCCGAGGGACACGCGGTTGTGGGGGATGGCGCCGTCCTCGGCCAGGGCGCGCAGGAAGGGCAGGGGTTGCCGACGAGGCTGGCGTCGGGCTGTCCGGTCGAGCTGCTCATGTGCTGACGCTGACGCTGACGTCGAGGAGGACCGGGCCGAAGGTCCGGTAGGGCTGCTCGATGTTCTCGTTGCGAGCGGCGATCCGGGCAGAGAGCTGCTCCAGTGAACGCTGGTAGGTGTCGAGGACGGCGATCACCTCGGGGCGATGCTCGTCGTCGAGGAAGAGGTGCCGGTAGTCGCCGATGAGCGGTGGCTGCTCGAGACCCGTCGAGACGGTCAGGTTGAGCACCTGGATCGTCGACTGCGCGTCACTTTCCGGGAGTTCGGGCAGGATCCCGGGCGGATCCACTGGGCCGGCACGGAGACCGCCGTACTCAACCAGGGCTACATCGACGGCGACTTCCCGCAGGTTCCGGTCCTTAACCATCTCCTCCCGCACAAGAGCGACCAGGTCGTCCCGTGACATGCCGATCAGCCAGGCGTCGAGGCCTCGGGTCCGGCCCCCCTACCGGCCGCTCACCCTCTCCGCCGCCTCATCAAGGCTTTCACTTACGGCGCCGTCGACATCAACCGCACCGCGGCGTACTCGCTGTCCAACGAAGGCGGCGCGTTTGGAACTGCGGGCGGTAAGCGCCCGCGGCGACGCGGCCGGGATCCGTTCCCGGATGCACGAGTTGCTCGATAGCGGCCCACTCGCCCAGTGCGGCTACGTCTAGTACGCCTACGCCGACCAGGCCGCGCAGGCGGTCAATGCGATCCGGTCACTCGCGGCCCTCGGCCGGGTGACCGACTCGATGGATCTGGCCCGGGAGGCGATGGGAATGCTGGCCGCTGTGGTCGAAAGTGTCGATGGCTCCGACGGCCGACTCGGGGAGATCGGCGCCGACCTGGCCGACGCCCACCATGAGGCCTGCTGTGCGGCCGGCCCCGACCTGGTGGAACTTGCGTACTGGCTGGTGACGCGCGCTCTGGACGACACGGCCGACCTGACGGATATCGAACCGCTCGAATGCGAGGACCTGCTCGGCGAGCGGGGGATGGCCGCCCTGCGCCGGTACGCGGTCGAGGCATGGCAGACGAACCGCACCGGCTGGGCCGAGAAGTACTTGATGCAGCGCCTCGCGAGGTCTGGACGGGACATTGACATGGTGATCGCCGTGCACGCCGCCGACCTCGCGCCGAGCGGTTACACCCACCTGCTCATCGCCCGTGAGCTTCGACACCGCCGGTCGTACAGCCGGAGCCCTGGACTGGGCCGAGCGCGGCATCCGGGAGACCGAGGACCTCGCCACCGTCGACACCGCTCTGATCGACCACCTCGCCGATCGCTACCCCCGGAGCGGTCGGCCTGCCGAAGCCGTCACTCTGCGCCGCGAACACTTCGGAGCACGCCGCACCCTGCTCGCCTACCAACAGCTGCGTGCCGCGGCCATCGCCACCGCGTGCTGGCCGACCGGGCGCGAAAAGGCGCCGGTGGCTCTCCGCGTTGATGCCGAACGGGCGGACACACGCGGCGGCTGGGTCCCCGTCGACAACCGCTGGACGATGGCGACGCCGACGCCGCCTGGCGGACAGTCGACGAGTGCGGCGCCCGCGACGGCCAGTGGCTCACGCTTGCGCACCATTTCCGCCCGGCCCGCCCCGTGGATGCCCTCGCCGTTTACCCCGCCTGGCCGCCCGCCTCACTCGTGAGACCCTCAACCGCGCCTATGAGCAGCTCGTCAGCCTGCTCTTGGTATCCGCGACTCTCACCACCGCCTCGGCACACCGGACGACGTCACCGCGTACATCACCTATGTGTGTGCCCGCGGAAGCCTGATGGACGGAGGTATGACCACGGGCTGTGCCCTGCTCTGTCGTGTTGACGTCGTCAACGGAGATTACCGTTGTTGATATTCGAGCTCCCGTGTACACTGCCTGCGGGGCTGAGGATCTGCCCGCGTCGCGAGACAGGGGCATTCTCCAGGGGGGAGTCGTGTGCTCGCAGGGCCACGCGAAAGCGCAAGGGGATGGGCTGTGGCGACGGAGTTAATCGCGGGGCGCTTCCGGCTTCTGTTGGCTATGGATCCGGGCGCCATGAGCAAAGTCCCCTCAGTCGAGGACCTGGGAGCCGCTCCGCGCGACGCCGACCGTGTCGTGGCGGTCAAGCCGATCCGCCGGTGCCGGTCCGGCCAGCGAGTCGATGCACGGCGACGTGCCCTACCTCGCGAAGGAAATCCTCGACGGCTCCCTCTGGCCGACCTGGTTGCCGATGAGCCGCAGATGCCGACTTCCTGGGCGGCCCTCGCCACGCCGATGCCGGATGGGCTCAACGTTGCACACGTCGAAGGCGTCGTGCACCTCGACCTCAAGCTCCGCAATGTCATGCTCGCCCGCGGTGGCCTCGTGAAGGTCCTGCACTTCGGCATGGGCCGGAATGTCGACGACCCGGACGGCATCAAACTCACCAGTACGGGCGTCACCAGCGGCAGCAGCCGCTCCGTGGCGCCCGAACAGTTCCAGAGCGGAGCCGTGAACCCGGCGGCGGACCTCTACGCCCTCGACTGCGTCCTGTACGAGATGCTCCTCGCCGGTGCCGCCGTTCGTCGGCACCGGCGAGAAGTACAGCCCGCCCCCGGGCCATTGCCCCGTCATGAAGGGACCGCAGCATGACGAGTTTGCCGCCGGCCGGAGGAGTGGGGAAACCCGTGTCCGGGGAGCGGGCCGAGGCCGTCGCGCGGGAGAGGGAGCGGCTGAGGGTGCTCAGGGAGCGCAGGGAGGCTCAAAGCGCGGACTCGGGGATCGACGGGTTCACCGTACGCAGATGGCGGAAGGTGGGGGTGCTCGGAGCCCAGGCGGTGTCGCGGGCCCACGCCCTGCTTCAGCAACTCGTCGTACTCGCGCACGACGCGGCCCACGATGCCGCGCACGACGCACTCACCGACGCGCTGCGTGACGAACCGGACGACCGGCTGCTGCCCGCTGTCCGGGCCGTACTCGAACGGGCCGACCCGACGGCGATCGCCGCGACGCTGACAGAGGTTCACGCGGGCGGCTTCCTGTGGTTGTCCGAAGCCGGGGAGCAACGGCTCACCGCGCTGACGGCGGGCGACCACACGCTCGCTGTCCCCGGGAGCGAGGACCCTTCCGCGGCCTCCGCTCTCCTCGCGGCGGAGAGTTCGGCCGCCTTCCCGCCCCGGATGCTGCCGCGTGTGCTCCCCTGGATACCGCTGAGCGTCCTCGACGACCTGATAGATGCCGGAACGGTCGGCCCCGAGCACCAGCCCTGGCAGTACCGGGCCGAGGAGACGGATCACGCGTACCTCAAAGCCCGGTTGGTCCCCGATCAGGTGACCGACGAGCAGGCGTCCGCGCTGCAATGGACGGCCCGGGAGCGGCGGAGCGCCTTCCTCGCCGCAGACGCGTCGCTGCCCTCGGCCGGCGATGTCTACGACCTCCTGGAGCGGGTCGCCGACGGCGACGCCTCGGTCGTGAAGCAGCTCGAAAGGGAGCTGCCCCGTGATCTGGTGCTCCGGCTGCGCCGGCTCCTGGACGGGGTCGCGGTCGGCAACTGGGACCGGGACATATGGGAGGACCGGGGGCTATGGCGACTCATCTTCGCCCTGTGGGAGCCCAAGGCGGCCGTCAATCCGTCGCGCTCGCCGCTGCACGCGCTCATGGCTCTGCGTCAGGCCTACGACCTGCTGTGTATGAACGACCTCCCACGCGCGTCCGCCCAGATCGACAAGCTGGTGTCGTACGAGGCCGCTGACCCGGCCTGCCGGGCCGAGGCCCTCAACTTCCACGCGTACACGCTGCTGCTCCAAGAAGAACTCGACGCGGCGGGCATGATTCTGGAAGGTATTCGCGACGCGCACGAGCGGGCGGAGTCCAACCTCCTCATGGTCCGGCAACGTCAGGCGGTTTCCCGCAACGACAGACCGGCGGCCTCCAACCCCTATCTTGACCTCGGGCTGCCGCACGGCGCGCCGAGCTGGACGACCCGGTACCGGGACCTCCGCCGGGAGCATGTGCGTGATGTGGACATGAGCGCGCGGCTCAACAGCGCGATGAAACGCATCAGGGATGCCGAGCGGGACGAGGAATGGTCCGGCTTCTTCGTGCTGCCTCTCGACCTGGACGCGTTCGAGCTCCCGGACGAGGTACCGGTCACGTTGGTTCCGCCCCTGGCCCCCCTGACCAGGCGAACGGCATCTCACTCTCCCGAAGGCCTGGGGCTCGTGCGGCAACGGGCGGTGGCGGATCTGCTGCCGCACCTGCTCAACGCGCCCCGGCGCCCCGATCGCAACGCAAGGACGCACACACCGTGAAGAAGGTGCCCCGCAGCCAGCGGAAGACCCTGGTGAGCCCCAAGCGGGTTCCTCCCAAGGGAAACAACGGCCTCAAGCATCGCAAGGAGAAGCGGCGAGCGGAGGCGGACTCCCGTGTCGCTTCTCCTCGGGCTTCCCAGGAACATTCCGCGGACTCCCCGCGCACCTACCGCCCCGAGGAACTGCTCAGCCCCCACATGCTGCTCGCCCGTTTCACCGAGCGGGCTACCGAGCTTCTGGCCGCCGTCCCGGAAGAGGCGCGGCCCACGCAGGCCGCTGTGGCGGCTTCCCTGCGCCAGGCCGTTCTGGAGGCGTTCCGCTCCCGGGAGGAGTACGTGGCCCGGATGGTCGAGGTCGATCTGCTCGCCGGCGCGCCCAAGCAGAACGCCACCTCGCTACGGAAGGGCATCCGTGCAGCCCTACTGGACCAGGGAGTGCGGTGCGTGGAAGCACCCGGCGGCGAGCACGAGCTCTTCGTGGTGGTGGAAGGCGACGGCGAGGCGTTCGAGGTGCTGCGTCCGGCCTACGTGGACCAGGCCACCGGAAAACTGGTGCTCGCCGGGCAGCTGCTCCGCCTGCCCGGCCCGGACGGAGCGGAAGACTCAGCCGGGGGCGACGACGCCGCGAACGGGGAGGGCAAGTGACCGCCACCGGCATCGACTTCGGCACGACCAACTCCGTGGTGGCCCAGTGGCTGGGCGATGACGTCGACGTGCTGTCGCTGGACGCCCACCACATCGACGCCGACTGGCGTCATCCCGGCTTCGAGTACCTCTTCCCGTCGGTGGTGGGCATGAGCTCACTGCGTAGGGGAGCGTTGTTCGGCTGGGAGGCCAAGCTCCGCTCCGAAGAGGCGGCCGAGGCCTGCAAGCGACTTCTCAAGAGCGACGAGTACGTCACGATCCACGGCCGCAGGTTCGCGGCCACGACAGTGGCGGCCGGTGTCTTCCAGGCCATGCGCAAGGGCGCGGAGCACAATCTCAGCACCATCGACCAGGCCGTGATCACTGTGCCCGCCAACGCCACGGGTGCCGCGCGCTACCGCACGCGCGCCGCCGCGCGGTTCGCCGGCATCGAGGTCCTGGCGCTGCTCAACGAGCCGACGGCGGCGGCGATCTCGTATGTGCACGAGCTGCGAGAGGCGCGTACCATCCTGGTCTTCGACTGGGGCGGCGGCACCATCGACGTCACCGTGCTCGACTACCAGGACGGGTTCTTCGAGGAGCTCGCGTCACGAGGCGTGACCGAGCTGGGGGGCCTGGAGATCGATCGCCGTCTTCGTGAACTCGCCCTCGATCGGGCTCCGGCGCGCTCGGCATGGACGCCCGCGCAAGAGCGGCAGTTCGGGCTGGACGTGGAGCGCAGCAAGATCCGTCTGTCCTCCGAGGAGTCCGTCTCCATCAGGACTCCGGACGGCGACACCGTCGAGGTGTGGCAGGGGGAGTTGGAGGACGTCATCACCGACCTCGTGGACCGTGCCCTCGCGCCGGTGCAGCAGTGCCTCAGCGACCTCCACATGGCTCCTCTGGATGTGGACGCGGTACTGATGATCGGCGGCACGAGCCAGATCCCGAGTGTCCGGGCGGCGGTCGCCGAGGTCATGCAGCAGCAGCCCGTCGAGGTCGATCTGTGCGACCCCATGACTGCAGTCGCCCGCGGCGCCTCCATCGCGGCAGCCGTGCTGTCGGGCGAAGCTGACGGCGTGATCCAGGTTGCGACGAGTCATGCCCTGGGCACGGTCGTCACGGACGACACAGGACAGAGGGCGTTCAGCCAGATCATTCCGCGCAACTCACCCCTGCCGTGGAAGGAGCGCAAGAGCTACACCCCTCGCCGGGACAACGCACGCAGTCTCGCCGTGCAGATCTGGGAAGGCGACCCCGACCGTCCTCTCGATCACGCTGACAACGTGCAGCTGACGGACCTCCGCCTCACCTACCAGAATCCCCGGGCCCGAGAGGACTCCCGCTTCCTGCTGGAGTACACGTACGACACCAACGGGCTCCTGCACGTCAAGGCGACTCTTGAACGCACCGGCGAGGAAGTGCTGAACGAGGAGATCAAGAGCTTCAGCTCCGGTGGTCCGACGCCGGCGGTGCGCAAGGAACTCGATGACCTGCTCGCGGGCAACACGGTCACCAAGATCCTGCCGACCCAGACGCGGATGCGATCCGCAGGCTCGGCTTCCAAGGCGCTGGTGGTCGACGGCTCCAACTTGGCGTGGATCGGCAGGTCGCCCCGACGACCCGGTGTATACGGCAGGGATGACCGGCCGTCCTACGCCCAACTGTTGTCCGCCCGGGACGCCCTGGCATCGCGGTATCCCGATGCCGTGCTCCACGTGGTCGTCGACGCCGTCTTCCGGCACAAGGTCGCGGAGGACGAACGCGCCGCGGTGGACTCGGCGCTCGGCACAGGGGACCTCATCCAGCCCCCGGCCGGAACCGAGGGCAAGGGCGACGCGCTGGTCACGGCGATCGCGCAGGATACGGGCGGAATCGTCGTCACCAACGACAATTACGCCGAACTTCAGGGCAGGTATCCCTGGTTGCGGGACAAGGAGCGAGTGCTCGGGGCCACCCTGACCCAAGGGGTGTGGGTCTTCACGCCGCGCACCTGCGTACCACCCCGTCATCGGATCGTACGAGCGGAGCCGTTCCGGCAGTCGCGGGCCCTGATTCCTCCGAGCCCACATCCACTGCCCGAGTTCAGGTACCACCGCCCTCACGAGGAGTAGTGATGCAGGGCAGGGCGGTGAACGACAGGACGAGCCTCAGAGCGGAGATGCTGGCGCTCCTGCTCGAACCGTTGGGGGTGGATGCCATGGTCGGGCCAGCCGCACTCCAGCGATTGGCCACGGAAGTGGACGTGGTCGCCCAAGCGCGCGGGTGTGCCGGTCTGCCGCCGACCGGGAGCACTCTTCCGTGGGTGTCCGACGCGGTGGCGGCGGGCGTCGAGGAGTACGAACTGGCCCGTCTGACAACGGCTGGGGGCCGGACCCCGGCGTCGGACGGGGGCAGATCCCTCCGGGAACTGAAACGGCTCGAAGGACTGCGGACTCATCTCCAGGCACTGGAAGGCGTGCCGGTGGAAGCGCTTCGGGCGGACGCCGGGGCGGTGGCGGTCGCGGGACGGTTGCTGCCCGAAGTCCTTGAGCTGTGTCGTCGTGCGGACCAGGAATGGCCCAAGGAGATCTGGCGCTCGATCCGTGAGATCGACATTGAACCCGCGCTGGCCGACCTGAGCCGTCGACGAGGAGGCCGGAAGGCGACGGAGGTGCGCGAGCTCGTGCTCAGGCACAGTGCCGCGGCGGCACGGGATCTGAGGAACCGGGAGCTGGTGCCGCTGCTGGAGAAGGTGCGGGACTTCGTCGCCACGGAGGAGTCGTACGAGGCGGTCCTGTCCGCACGGCCACAGTGGTGGCGCTGGCTCGCACCGGACGCGCGGTTCGGGTTCAGACCGGATCGGCGTGACGCTCTGCTCTGGGCGATCGAAGCCCGTGACACAGGTGTCGTTTCCGGAAGCACTGTGGACATGCTCGCGGACGACGGCGTGCGGGCGGTGATCGAGCACGGGCTCGCGACGGCGCCCGTGAACACTGCCGTGTCTCCGGCCGCGCCCGCCGCGAGCTCGGCCGCACGGCTCACGGCGGGGCTGCTGGCGGTCGCCTCCCGGACCGGCATCGACGAGCTGCGGGCATTCGAGTCCTGGTACGCGAAGAACGTGGAGTCGTTCGACCGCGTGGCGGCGGCCATGGACTCGTGGCGAACCGAACCGGATCTCCGCGAGGCTCTCGGGGCCCTGGCCGGCGAGCTCGCGTCCGGGGTGGTGGACACGAGCCGATCGGCCTACCGCGACATCCAGACCGCTCTCCGGGAGGAGGCTGAGGCTCGTCTCTCGCGAACGTCGTACTCCGAGCACGCGATCGAGAGCCAGAACCTCGTCGAAATCATCAGCCGCATCGGGGCGCTCGAACGCGAACTGCGCGATGCCGTACGAGTCATGCCCGCGGCGAGAGGCAGGCTGCGCGTGGCGATCGCAGGAAGAACCAAGTCCGGGAAGACCACGCTCCGCAAAGCGCTGACCCGCGACGCGGACCGGACCGGGATCGGGAGAGGGGCCCACCGCACCACGCGGGAGACCTCCGCGTTCCAGGTCGGCTCCGTGACGTACCTCGACACGCCCGGCGTCGCGGCGAAGGACGACGACCTCGACGCCACGCACGCCCGGGCCGCGTGCGACAGTGCCGACGCGGTGATTTGGAACTATGCCGACACGCTGCGTGAGGAGGAGTCCGCCGAGCTCCAGCGACTCCTCCTCGCGGGGAAGCCTCTGCTCGCCGTCGTGAATGTGAAGGGAAAGGTCGACGAACCACACCGCCTTCAGCGCTTCGCCAATGACCCGGAAAGAGAGTTCGCGTCGGCGACGGGCCACACCGTCCGGATCGAGCAGGTCTCCAGTGCGGTCGGCGTCACGCCGCCAGTTGTCCTCCCGGTCCACTCCGGGGCCGCGCACGAAGCGTTGTCCACGGCGGATCGAGAGCTGGGAGACAGGGCCCTTCGGGCGAGCAGGTTGCCCGAGCTGGAGCAGTCCCTCACCCGGCTCCTGGCCGAGCGTGCGATTCCGCTTCGTGCGGTTCGGCAGGCCGAGGGGGTGCGGGCGCCGGTCGCCGCGTTCCACGACCGGCTGATCGAGGAACTCCCCGGGATCGATCTCGCGCTTGCCGGACTTGAAGGCTCGACGTCGAGTGACCGGGACGCGTTGCTCGAAGCATTCCGGACAGCGGGCCAGGACACGCGCGACCGACTCGAAGCCGGGCGTCACCGCGCCAAGGAGCGGTTGCCGGATGTGATTCGGGATCTGGGTGGCGTGGATGATGCACAGAGGTGGAGCGATTTCGTCACCGGCCTGGAGCTGGAGGGACTCCTCTCCGCTCTCGAGAACGAGTTCGAGCGGGAGGCGCGGAAGCGGGGGGTGGTTCTGCGCCTTCGGGCGAGCGCCAGGGAGCCTCAGGACGACGCGCGGCCGCGTGTCCGACCGCGTCCTGACCTGAAGGAACAGGTCGTGAGCTTGGGCACGGCGGCGGCCAGGGGGGCGGCGACAGCCCTTCTGGGCTCCGTCGCCGCCAAGGGGATTCCCAAGAAGCTGGCGGTCCCCCCTCCCGCGGCGGCGGCGGTCTACGTGGCGGAGACCCTGGCCGGAGCTGCGAAAGCGGTGAGCGGTGAGGTTGTCCGCGCGCGGCGGGCGAAGGATGGGTGGACCAGCGCGACCACGACCGAGGCCGAGACCTGCCTCGATGAGATGTTCGACGGGCTCGCGGCGTGGTTGACCGGCGTTACGGATGCGGCGTCCGCTCAGGTCGACGCCCAGTCCGAAGCGCGGTTCGCGGACATCAGCCGGACGCGGGAGCGGTTCGAGCGGCTCTGCCGGCTGCGATCGGCCGTGCGGTCCGCCCTCGACGCGATCGACCTCGTCCTTGCGCGCCGGCTCCTGGCCCTCGCGGGCGGAGACCCGGCGGCCATCCACCTGGCCCGCCGGACGCCGGGAGTCGAGCTTCGTGTCTGGACAGACGCGTCCCGCGTCGCGGACGTGCGGGCTTGTCTGCGGGACCAGTTCGTGGATGTCCTCACCGAACGGATCGAGATCCGCAGGAATTCCGTATGCCTCGGCACCCTCGAAGGAACTGAAGGGAACACAGATGGTTGACGCTGGTCCGGTCGTCGCGCCAAGGACTGACGGGGACCGAAGCGCTCTCGTACTAGGGTTGGCCGCACGTGCCGAAGTAGTTCTGGGCGCTCACCCTCGCACCCGCGGCCTGACCGCGAGCCTGCCTCGTGCGGATTCGAGCCCGCTGCGGATCGCGCTCCTGGGACCGTACAGCGCGGGGAAGTCCACGCTCGTCGCGGCGCTGCTCCGGCTCCCGTCTGCCGACATCGGTGATCTCGTCGACGCGGCGCCCAAGACGCACGAGGCGACGTCGTACGAGTGGAACGGCGCGGCACTGGTCGATCTGCCCGGGACTCTGTCGGGTATCGACGGGCACGCCGATGCGGCGCGGCGCGGCGTACGTGGTGCGGACGCGCTGATGATCGTGACCACGAGCGAACTGCCGGGCGAAGCAGAGACCACGGCGATTCTGCGGGCGCTTGACGCCGACGGGTTCGTCGACCGGAGTGTGGTTGTCGTCAACAAGATGAACGCCGAGAACAGCGATCGCGATGTCATCCTCGACGAGATCCGCGGGCGCCTCGGGCTTTTCGCCGACCGTGTCCCGATCGTCCCGACCGACGCACGCGACTACATCGACGCGCTCCACGACCCCACTCTGCCGCCCGATCAGCGTGAGTGGCTTGTCGCGGAGAGCGGTATCGACGCTCTGACAGCCGAGTTGCGGAGAATCATTTCGCCCGGTGTCAGCGGTGTCCGGCCCAAGGCGCAGGCCTTCGAACTTCTTCGAGTTCTGGCGGACGCCGAGCGGCAGTGGGTGCTGGAGGGCGAGGAACTCGGTGCCGCGGAGACCGTGAAGAAGGTCGAGGAGTCGATCTCCCGGACGAAGGAGCGTGTGCTGAGCGCCTTGGAGAGGGAGAGCGAAGTTGTCGCTTCCAGGATCACCACGGCCGGAGACAGGGCCGCTGCCGGAGTCTCGGAGAAGGACGGCGCCGTCCCCGACCACGTCACTCGTGCAGTCCAGGAGGCACTGGAGTGTGCGAGCACCGATTTTGACGCGAGTTTCTCCTCGTCGGTGAGGGCGGCGTTCGACGCGCTGGTCGCCGAGTACGGAACAGGAGTGCCCGAGCCTGAATCCTGGGGGAACGACCTCGAAGCACGCGAGACGACGATCGACGCGTCCCCGGATGACTTGTCACCGTTGACGCATGGGGTCAAGGAAGCGGCGAAGAAGGCCGCGAAGGCGGGTGCCGAGAAGGCGGGCGAGTGGATCGGGAAGATCGCGGATGGCGGCAACGGGCCGGGAAGCGCGGCCTCCGCCATCGTGGAAAAGCTCAGCAAGAACCGCGTGGGCCAGAAGGTTCTCGACGCCGGCGGGAAAGTCTCCAACGGCGTGGGGAAGTTCAAACCGTGGGGCAAGACCAAGGCGGCCGGCAAGGTAGCCGGTGCGGCCGGCAAGGTGCAGTGGGCACTGGCGGTCATGGGGCCGTTGATGGACCTGACGAGCGTCGCGCAGGATCAGCGCACATGGATGGCGGTCAACAAGCGGCGGAAGCAGATAAGAGATCACTTCGATGAGGAAGCGCGCGAACAGCGGGCCGCTCTCATCGAGTCCGGCGAGCGGTACCTGAGCAAGTGGACCAGTGAGGTGGAACGGTCGCTCAGTGGTCTCACGAAGGGGGGTGTGGAGATCAGCGCCGAGCGTGAAGCAGCTTTGGCGGCGATAGAGGGCCTCCGCGACGAGGTCGAGAAGCTGGTCGGGCCGCCCCGCTGACCTGGCGGTCCCTGATCCCGGTGCTTGCCCCGTGACCATGCGACCGCCGGGGCAGGTGCGGCTCAGGCACCGACGCGAACCCCGCCGACCGCGCCCCGGTTTCTGGTCGGGGTGCTCGGACCCGTCGGTGCGTCGGTGCGTCGAGCCTGTCGGCACAACGGAGCGTGTCGTGCCCGGCTGGGCGTACGGCGTGCTCGACGCGGCCGAGCACGCCGAGACGCGGTGGCTGCGAGCCGCGGTGGCTGCGAGCCGCGGGGGGGGCGTGAGGCGGACGTTGCTGTGGCCAAGCCCGTCCTTCCGCCCTGGCGGGCCGGGGGCGCGGACGGCTGACGAGCCCCGAGGACCGGCGGCGGCCAACCCCGACCCGCGAGGCGAACGGTTCCCCGCGCCGCCCCCCGGCCCTCGAAGGCCTGCCGTCCGACACCGAGTCGGGCCGCAGACTTCTCCCGGTCGCCGCCCTCGCCCATCGCTCGGGTGTGGAGCCGTACCCGCCGAGCGGCAGGATGGCGTGGGCGGAGGGCGAGGACGAGCGGCGACATCCCCGCACGGCGGTCCCTCCGTCTGTGCCATGAACCGCCAGACGTCGTGCTGCACGCCCCCAGTTCGTGTCCGAGGAGAACGGCGGCCTCCTCGTACGCGGCTCGCAAAACCCTCGTACGAGAGGCAGGTGGCTCCGGTCGCTGTCGCCCGAGAACGCTGCGTGTGTACGACGTCAACGCGCTGTTGATGGGGGCCATGATGGATGCTCGTGTACGCTCGACGATATGAGTGAAGGAGACCCAGCAGTGCAGGAGAGGCTCGTATCCGGTTCCGAGATCGCGCGCCTTGCCGGTGTGACGCGGGCGGCGGTCTCCAACTGGCGTCGGCGTTACGAGGACTTCCCCTCGCCCCGAGGCGGGGGAGCCAACAGTCCGTTGTTCGTCCTGGGGGAGGTGCAGGACTGGCTGAAGAGGCAGAACAAGGCGCAGGACATCTCGGCCGAGGTGCGGCTCTGGCAGGTGTTGCGGGCCGCCTATGGGGAGGATGTTGCCGTAGGAGTCGCGGACGTCGCCCGCCTACTCTCTGGACAGGAGCCCACACCGGACCTGCCCTCCGACGCGGCTCGGCTCTCCGGCGAACTCGCCGGTACGGAATCCGCACGCGCGCTGGTCGAGGGCCTGGTCGTTCGCCTTGCCGACTCGGTGGGCCGTGCGGGATCCGACAACGTCACCTCCGGGTGCATCGTCCGGGCCGTGCGCCACTTCGCGGGCGACGTGCCGGCCGGGGCCACGCTGTACGACCCCGCCTGTGGCAACGGCACCCTGCTCCTCGCGGTCGGCCCGGAGGCGGGGGTGAAACGATTCGGCCAGGAACGCAATCCACACAGTGCCCGCCTGGCGCAACTACGGGCGGACCTCGCGGGACGTACGGACGTCGCCGTTGCCGCGGGCGACTCCCTCGCCGCCGATCAGTGGCCCGAGCTCCACGCGGACCTCGTCGTCTGCGATCCACCGGTGGGCATCACCGACTGGGGCCGGGAATCCCTGCTGCTCGACCCCCGCTGGGAGTTCGGCACACCGCCCCGCGCGGAGGGTGAACTGGCATGGCTTCAGCACGCCTACTCTCATGTCGCGCCGGGCGGGCGCGTTTTGATGGTCATGCCGGCCTCGGTGGCGTACCGCAAGGCGGGCCGCCGGATCCGTGCCGAGATCGTGCGCCGGGGACTGCTCACCCGGATCGTTGCGCTGCCCGCAGGTACTGCCGCCACGCACGCGGTCCCCGTTCACGTGTGGGAGCTCGAACGACCGCGCGTTCCGGGTGGCGCGCCCGGCGGCGTGCGGCTGGTCGACCTGACGGGGAACAGCCCGGACGGACCATTGGAGCCCGCCCCGCATCAGGTGGCGGACGTGCCGTTGATCGAGCTCCTGGACGACGCCGTCGATCTCACGCCGGGCCGACACACCGCGGCGGCGCACCGCGATTTCCACGCCGAGTACGACTCGCTGCGCGCGCGCCTGGAACAGCAGCTGGAGCGGCTCGCCTCGCTGCTACCCCCACTCGCCGAGGGCGCAGGCCCCGGAACGCTCGATACCTCGACAGTCGGAGTCGCCGAGCTGGCCCGGGCGGGGCTCGTGGAGTACGGCGAGGCGGAGCCGGTGTCCGTCACCGATCAGCTCGACACCGACTACCTGCGCGGTTTCCTGCGCAGCCCGGCGAACGTCCGTCACTCCACTAGCGCCAGCGGTACGTACCGACTGGACAGCAGAGGCGCCCGCATCCCGCAGCTGGACATCGAAGTGCAGCGCCGCTACGGGCAGGCCTTCAGGGAACTCCAGGAGTTCGAGGAGCGGCTCGGCGCGGTGGCACAGCTCGGCCGGGAGGCGGTGGAACTGGCCAGAGGCGGCCTGGGTAACGGTGCGCTGAGCCCACCGCCGGCCCTGGTCGACTGAGTGCAGGGGCCGGTCATCGGCCGGCCGTGCGCGGCACGAATTCGCTCGGCAACCCGGTCCAGGAGACGGACAGAGCCTCCCTGGCGCGAGTGCAGGCGACAAACAACAAGCATCGCTCGCGCAGAAGATCCGAGGTGTGCTGGATCGGGTCGAGAGCGGCCGGGGTCACCTCCCGGGTGAACGGCAAGGCGGTCGACGTCGCCCCGAGGACCGCCACACACCGGAACTCCAGGCCCTTCATGGCGTGCATCGTGGCGAGACGCACGCTGTCCGACTCCGGTCCCGGGTTGTCTCGGACCTTCACCACGGGGATGCCCGCCGACCGGAGCTTCTCGGCCACCTTGTCGAGGAGGAGGTTGAAGCGGGCGCAGACGCCGATCTCGGACGGCCGGATGCCCTGCGCGACCCACTCCTCCACTCGCTCGACGAGTGCGGCGACCTCAGCGGCCTCGGACCCGTGCCCCTCCACCCGGGGGCGGCGGCCGTGCAGCAGGGAGCGGTACCCGGCGAGACTGTCCGTTCCCTGCCCGCCGAGATCGTCCACGGCCACCGACGTCAGGATGCCCGTCGACCAGTCCAGGATCTCGGCCGTGCTCCGGTAGTTGACGCGCAAGCGGCTGGACCGTCCCGCCACCGAGATCCCCAGCGAGCCGAGCGACACCTTGGAGTCGTAGATTCGCTGGTGCGGGTCGCCCGTCAGGAACAGGTCGTCGCTCCCCGCCGCGGCGGCGCCGCGCAGCACCCGCCATTGGGCCGGGTGCAGGTCCTGGGCCTCGTCGACGACGACGTGGTCGTAACCGGGGCCCGCCTGCTCGAGCAGCCGCGCGGCCCGAGCGCACACCTGAAGGTGCGTGCTCACCCCGCGCTCGCGCAGGATCGACTCGAACAGTTCGATCGCGGGCCACAACTCCTCACGGCGAGCCGTGGAGAGCGCGTTTCCCCGGCCCCGCCGTAGCGCGGTGCGATAGGTGCTGAGGTCCCGGATGTCCTGGGCGAGAATGACATGCCGGTACTCCTGCGCGAGGAACTGATCGGTCCACGGCACGCCCAGTTTCTTGACGACCCGCTCCCACACCTGGCGCTCGTCCCGGTCGCCGATCGGCGTGGGCGCCCGGCCGTTGGCCTCGGTGACGGTGCGATGTGCATAGGCGTTCACCGTGGTCACGTCCACGCGGGACAGCTGCTCCGCGTCGCCGTCGAGCAACAGGGATAGGCTCTCCCGCAGGGAGCCGGCGAGGGCGTTGGTGTACGTGGTGAGCAGCACGCGGGTGTCGGGCGAGCGGGACAGGAGGTGCTTGACCCGGTGCAGCGCGACGACCGTCTTACCGGTGCCGGGGCCACCGGTCACCTGCACCGGGCCCCCGTACGAGACGCGGTAGGCGATGCGCCGCTGCGAAGGGTGCAGGAACACCCGCCAGGCGGCGAACGGCTTCTCCAAGATGTCCGTCAGCTCGTCCGGACCGGTGACCAGGGTGATACGGCTCGCCGTGTTGGCGATGACCACGGCGAGACTCTCGTCGGGGTCCGGGCCGGCGTCGGAGGGGCGGCGCACGGCGACGACATCACGGTAGACCTCATCCGGACCGAACCCTTCGGCGAGATACTGCAGCACCTCGAACTGGTCCTCGGGCAGCAGTGTGCCGAACGCCTCCAGCTGAGGCTTGTCGACGACGGTGCGCACGGCCCGCAGCACCTGCTCGTCGATGCCGAGGTCCCTAAGCACCTTGTCGGAGTATTTCGCGAACAGCAGCGACGGGGCGTTTACCGCCGCCTTCTCCAGCGTCGGGGTGAGCTGCTCGATCGCGACGACGTTGCGCACTTCCAGGGCGCGCGTCGCCGCGTTCGTTGTGTAGAGCCGTTTGGCCGCCCAGGTGTACGCGTCGTCGTGCGGTACGACGTTGACCAGCAGGAAGACATCACTGCCGTCGTCGGGCGCGAGGACGACGCCCCGCCAGAAGTCGTTGATGCGGATGGTCCGCATACGGGGATCGCGGGCGTTGTCCACGGACTCCAGATGAAGCCCCTTGTCCGCGTGCAGTTCGGCGACGGTGAGCAGCTGGAACTTCCCCATCGCCTTGCGGACGCCGGCCTTGACGGGCTTCTCCAGGACGTCGTAGCTCTCCCAGAAGCTGTTGGCGAACGCGAGTTGCGGCACGACGTGGACTCCCCACCCTGGACAGACGCTCCGTCGTTGATCATACGGAGAGGCCGGCGCGCATATGCCTGGATACGGAAACGATGTCGGCGAGCAGGGCAGCGGGCTCCTGGTCGAGGTCGAGGGCGTGCTGATGGATGACGACGCCTGCGTTCCGCACCTGGTGGGCCGCGTGCGGCTCGTTCCCCTTCGCGTAGACGAGATGCCCCTCAGGGAGGCCCAGGGCCGTGCAGTAGGCCAACATCTGGTAGAGGTCTGCATCCGGATAACCGGCGCGTTTCTCCGCCTTGTACTTGGCGTCGGCGACCGCCAACGGTGTGTGATCCGGCTGGTAGATCACGAAGTCGGGCTGCATTCGGATGGCCGCGGCCACGTCGAGATGGTGGGAATCCTGCAAGCCACATCCGAGGTCCGTGCCGCGCAGGGACTCCTGCAGCGCTACCGTCACGAAGTCCTCGAAGAGCTTGTTCATGTTGAACAGGAAGCCGTCGATGCGCAGCCCGCCCGGCGCGTGCTCGGGCGACGCGTCGTCGAGGACGGCGCGGGCGAGGTGTAGGGCGTGCTGGTAGCGGGCGTTGAGCCGGGAAGGCTGCCAGGCCGGCAGGAGCTGCCCCCGGACGACCGGTGTGACGTCGGCGAGCCGCAGCCGGTGGTGCAGCAGCCGGCGACGCACATCGCGCGGCACGCCGGGCAGGCGGAGCAGTCGCTCCACCGCGGTCCGCAGAACGCGGTTCTCCGCGATGTCGGTGGTGAACTCGGAATATGTCACCTCGACCGGTAGGGGGGCTCCGAAACGTCGCCGTATCTGGTCGGTCTCCCGGATCCGTCCCCGTACGACCAGAGCCGACTCCTCGGTCTCCCGGTACCCCTGGAGCAGGCCCTGTCGCAGTGCCCGGTCGATCTGCCGCTCTACCGCGTGGGCGAGTGCGGGCAGGAGTTCGCGGTGCTCGGCCACGTCGACCTGGCCGTCGCGCCAACCACCGCGTGGATCGAGGCTGTAGCCGAGCAGGAAGAACAGCCGAGCGATGGGCACCTTGGGTGTGATCCGGACGGTGACGGGAGCGTCGAGGCCAGGATCGTCGACGGTGACGGCCCCGACTCTGCTGCGGGCTCGCAGCCGCCAGTTGCCCGGCATGAACGGATCGGGGGAGGCGTCCACGATCCGGGAGGCCGCGAGGGCCCGCCCCACCGCGTCCGGCAGGACGTGACCGGTGGCGGGCGCATGCTCGGCCAGCTCGATGGAGGTGCTCACGCGGTCGGCTCAGGGAGGGACCGCCGCAGAGCGGCAAGCCCGTACCGCTTCTCGATGTCGACGCCCTCGCCGTAATGGTGTTCTTCGAGGAGGGGGAGGATCTTCGTCCGCCAGGTCCGCTCCAGGCCGCCGTCCCGGTACACGCCCTTCTTCATAAGATACGAGGGACCGATCCGGAAATCGGGGTCTTCGATACGGGAGTTGAGGGCATCCAGCAGGTCGGCCGGCTCGGAGTCCCTCTCCTGGGAAGCGAGCCAGCGACGCAGCAGCCCGCTGGTCGGCTCGGTCCGCGGGGACAGCTCCACGAACGCGAAACGGCGCCGCATGGCAGCGTCCACGAGCGCGATCGAACGGTCGGCCGTGTTCATCGTGCCGATGACGAACAGGTTGGGCGGCAGGGCGAAGTCGTCCCCGGAGTAGGGCAGCTGGACCCCCATGTCCCGGTACTCCAGCAGGAAGTACAGCTCGCCGAAGACCTTGGCCAGGTTGGCCCTGTTGATCTCGTCGATGATCAGAAAGTGCGGGATGTGCCGGTTGCCCTCCTTGTTGGCGAGGTCGGCCAGATCCCGGAGCGGTCCCGCTGTAAGCCGGAAGGCGACCTCACGGGTCTGGGGATCCTCCTTCGGACGGATGCCCTCGATGAAGTCCTCATAGGCGTACGACGGGTGGAACTGGACCAGCTTCACCTGCTCAGGACCGCCCCCCAGGAACTCGGCAAGCTTCAGAGCGAGGTACGTCTTGCCCGTCCCCGGCGGGCCGTAGAGCACCAGCTGCTTGTCGTCCCACAGGAGATCACGCACCTCACGCAGCCAGTCCCCGTCGTGCACCAGCAGCTCCGAGGCCAGCGCGTCCGTCGGCTCGGGTAGCTCCAGGTCCCGGCGTACGGTGATCGCCGGGAGCTCCACGCTCGGATCACGCTCTATGGCCTCGGCCTCGTCGGCCAGCTCCTCGTCGGTCAGCCCGAGCCCGTCGATCACCGCCTGGACGGATGTCAGCTCCACCACGTCGTGCTGGCTCGACAGTTTCTGCTTCAGTTCCTGGGGCAGCTCGTCGTACGGGTGGCTGGCGTCCTGCCACGACACCGGCCGGCGAAGGTTGGACCGGCGGTCCTCGGATTCGATCTGCTGGACCTCGCCGGTGATCTGCCCCACGTACAGACGCCCGTCGGAGATGGTGCAGATCGTATCGCCCTCCTTCATCCGGGACAGGAACGCATGCACCTCTTCGGTCAGCTGCTGCTTCTGGCTGTACGTCGCCGTGGACTCGTAGTCCTCCTCGACGAAGGTGCGCACCTGCTCCTTGCTGATGCCCTGCTCGACACCCTGCCGCAGCCGGGGGGCCGCAAGGGTCACCCGCTCCTCCGGCAGCCACATCCGGCGCACGAGGTCGAGTCCGGTGACGTTGGAGCCGCGCACCAGCCAGGCGCGGTTGGGACCCCACGAGGCGCCAGGCATGTAGTCACCCAGCGGTCGGCCGTCCTCGGTCTTCCAGGCCGCCCAGCCGTTGAGGCTGCTGCCGGTGAGGACGGACGCGGCTTCGGAAGGGGAGTTGAAGACGAGGTCTTCCGTCGTCTCAAGACAGCCGGGCCACGCAGCCGACGGTTTGATCACGCCGTGGCCGATCAACAGTTCGCGCTTCGTGAAGGCGGACGTCGCCCGGGCGGCGAACGACGCGGCGACGTCCTTCCGAACTGGCTGTCCCCGGCCGACGAAGAACTTCCGGCTGCCGTTCGTTCCCATCTCGTCGGTCTGCCGCCCGCGCGCCACCGGTCCGCCGTTCGGCAGGCGCAGGCGGAATTCCGGATACTTCTCGGCCATCGGCACAACCTCCCCGTCCGTAGACATTGATCCGTAAGGAAGACTAGGCGGCCGCACTGACAGCAGGGGGCTATCCGGTGGGGACCGGAAGCCCCGGGGGAGGGGAACGCATGAGCTATGAGGGTCCGGAATCACCGGCGGAGGGGGCCTTCGGGAAGGCCAGGCAGGAATGGCTGGAAGCCCGGGTGAAGGACCTGGCCGAGGTCCTGGAGACGGCTGGAGCCCAGCTGTACAAGCTGCTTCCCTCCGATTTCGGCGATCGGCGGCGCGTGGCGGCCGCCACGATCGCGCGTGTGGCGGCGGACCAGGCACGGGCACGGTCCGTGGGCGACACGGTTCGCTGGCTGGAGCGGCTGATCCCGGGAGCTCACCCTCACGACCTGACGGATTCGGTGCGGGAACTGCGCGCCCGCCTCGCACCTGGTGACGAGCCGGCCCTGTGGTCCTGGAACGCGGGGGCCTGGGAGGAGATGTCGCTGTGGTGGTGGAGGCGGAACCAGTGCCGCACCGGAAACATGGAGCGGGACTACGCCGGATGGCGCTCACGCTGGTCGGCGGACGTCCCATGGGACGGCCCCGTGGATTCCCCCCAGCGGGCCCCGCGTCGCCACGGCCGGGAACTCCTCACTCTGGCGGAGTTCTTCACCCATGAGCCCGAACCTCTGAACCTCCTCGCGCGGGCCGTGCTCGACGCGCCGGAGACAGTAGCGATGGTCCAGGACGTCGTCCTTCTGCGTGAAGAGCACCTTCAGGGCGCCGGACATCTGCTGTGGCTGGCGCAGCAGCAGGCGTGTGCCGAGGAGCTCGAAGTCTGGCGACGCAAGCAGCAGGCGAACGGCTCGGAAGCGACGCGCGCCTTCCTCGCGGAGCTGTCCGAAGCGGTCAAGAGGTACATGTCCGTCGTCCTCCAGCCCGTGATCGCCGCGCTGTCCGGCTGCGAGCGCGCCCTCCTGAGTCACAGCAAGCGCGGCCCGTGGCGGTCCGCCGACGACTACCTGGGCGCCTTCCTCGACTTCCTGGACTGGCAGGGCCAAGCCCAGGACGACACCGAGGTCGAGCGGCAGGCGAGGGAACTCGCGGGGCAAGGCAGGACCACCTGGCACGGGATGGAGGGCTCCCTGCCGGTCTGGTACCACATCGTCACGTCCCCGCAGGAGAGAGCGGCCGCGAAGGCGTACTCGGGAGCGCCGTCCGAATCCGTCCTGCGCGTCAGGACCGGTGCGCCGGTACAGGCTTCCTTCGACCTCATCCCGATGGACCTGTGGAACGAGTCGGGCGAGCACGAGGCGGAGTGGTACCCCGAGCCCGGAATCGACATCCACTACGACGGTGACAGCGCGTTCGACCTCGGTGCCTTGCTCGCCGTCGCACGACTCGGCTACGCCCGCCTGGAGTTCCTCGCCGTGGGGGCCGACGGGGGAGTCCAGCGGCTGCGTACGGTTCTCGCCCGCGTACGGGAGGAGGACACCCCGGCCTGGCGGAGGTGGGCGCTGGAGTCCCTCGCGGTACTCGCCCCCGAGCCCGACGACCTGGCCGACGCGATCACGCGGCAGGACGACGACGGAGCCGACCAGGGCGCGGACGACGACGAAGAACCGGCGGCGCGACGGACTCCCGAGGAGCACGTCGCACGTCCCACCGGTGGCCTGCCGGCCGCGCTCCTCGAAAAGGTCAGGGCGCTGCTGCGGCAGGCGGAGGACAAGAGCGCCACGGAGCAGGAGGCCCGGACGTTCCTCGACAAGGCCACCGAGCTGATGGCCAAGTACGGCATCGAGCAGGCCATGCTCGACGACGTGTCCGATCCGGGCAAGCCGGTCGACAAGGTCGTCGAGGTGCATCCCCCATACGTCAAGGAGGCTCGGCGGCTGCTCAGCTGGATCGCGGGGGAGATGCGTTGCAGCGCCGTGTACCCCGGCGGCAAGGACAACCGGCACCGGGTGCACCTGTTCGGCTTCGAGGCGGATCTCCACGCGACCGAGGTTCTGTTCACGAGCCTGCGCCTCCAGATGCTGAGAGGCGCGGATGCCGCCGACGCGCTGCACCGGCCGGAGGGCGAGGACGCGCGCGCGTACAAGCGGTCCTGGATGCTCGGCTTCATCCGCGAGGTCACCACCCGCATCGGCGCGGCCCAGCGGGCGGCGAGAGCGGCCGCCGGCGCCGAGCAGCAGACCGACCCTCTGGGACCGGACTCGGCCGGACGCAGTGTGGCCCTGGTCCTCGCGGACCGTACCGCCGTCGTCGAGGCCCAGGTCTCCGCCCGCTACCCGAAGCTCGCCAAGGCACGTCCGACCAAGTTCAAGGGCACGGGCTACTGGCAGGGAGTGGCCGACGGGAAGCACGCCGAGATCGGCGGGCCCGCCTTCGCCGACGAGGAGGACATGGACCGGCTCACCCACTGAGACCGGTCGGGGGGGGGGTGCCTCTATGTCTTTCGTCAAGGCACCCCTGTCGGGTTTGGGGTGGTTCAGGGTTACTGGGTTATGCGGCGAGCTCGACGTCCTTTGGCGTTCGGGATTCGTAGAAGGTGCCGTCGCGGAGCATGGCGAACAGGACGCTGATGCGTTGGCGGGCGAGTCGGAGGACGGCCTGGGTGTGGGTTTTGCCGCGGGCGCGTTGTTTGTCGTAGTAGGTGCGGGAGGCTGGGTCGGTGTTCATGCAGGCGAAGGCGGAGAGGAACATGGCGCGTTTGAGCTGCCGGTTTCCGCCTCGGGGTGCGTGTTCGCCGTGGATCGAGGTGCCCGACGACTTCGTGGCCGGGGCGAGGCCGGCGTAGGAGGCGAGGTGGGCGGCTGTGGGGAAGCTGGTTCCGTCGCCGACGGTGACAAGGAGGACTGCGGCGGTCCTGACGCCGACGCCGGGCATCGAGGTCAGGACCGGGGAAAGAGGGTGTGCCTCCAGCAGTGTGTTGATCTGGGCTTCCATGGCCCGGCGCTGGGTGTGGACGGCGCTGAGGGACGCGGCGAGGGAGGGCACGACGATGTCGAGGGTGCCGGTCCCGGGGACCACGACGGTCTGTTCGTCGAGGGCGTCGAAGACGTCGTCGATCAGCCGCTGGGCCATGCGTGGGGCCTTGGGCTTGATGAGCTCGACGAGTCTGCGGCGGCCGGCTTTGCGCAGGGCGGCCGGGGAGCCGTAGCGCTCCAGCAGCCAGGTGATGGCCTGGTGATCGAGTCGTGGGCCCAGGACCCGTTCGAGCGACGGGTGGAACTGGGTGAGCAGGCCGCGTATCCGGTTGCTGGTGCGGGTGGCCTCGGCGGCGAGGTCTTGGTCGAAGCCGGTCAGGACGGTCAGCTCGGCGGTGATCTCGTCGGTCAGTTCCAGCGAGCGCAGGGTGTGCGGCATCGTCCGCGCGGCGTCGGCGATGACGGCCGCGTCCTTGGCGTCGGTCTTGGCCTCGCCGGGGTAGAGGTCGGCGATTCGGCGCATGGCGAGGCCGGGGAGGTAGGCGACGCGGCAGCCGGTGTCGCGGGCGACGGTCAGGGGCAGGGCGCCGATGGAGGCGGGCTGGTCCACGATGACCAGGACGGTGCCGAACTTCGCGGTCAGCTTCTCGAGCACGGCCCGCAGTTTCGGCTCGCTGTTGGGCAGCGGCTTGTCGAAGATTTTCTTCCCGGCCGGGGTCAGCCCGTGGCCGTGGTGGGCGGACTTGCCGACGTCCAGGCCGAGGAACACGCCCACGTCTTGAATCTCGAACATCGCGCCCTTCCAGGGGTTTTGGCGGTGCCGGCCTCGGCTCGGGTGTCGTGCTCGCGCATCCACGTTATGCAGACCTGCCGCCCGCGAACTGTCCGGCATTGCGCCGGACCGGACGGTGGCCGGACCTCTGATCAGCGTCTCCGACGAACACCCCCGGACCCGGTGACACCACCCCCCAGGTCATGTCTTCGACAGGGGGCAACAGTCATGCCGGGCCCGGAGGCCAGCGGCCCTCTTGCAGGACCGCGAAGAACATAACGGGGGACTTCTTGGCGGGGGCCGGCGCCGGAACACCCCCGCGTCGGCGGGGAAGACCAGCGCCCGGCGGCCGCGACCGCCAGCGGATACGGAACACCCCCGCGTCGGCGGGGAAGACGGCATCGGCGGGGCGCCGAGGCGCTCCATCACCGGAACACCCCCGCGTCGGCGGGGAAGACCCCGCGAGTTCGCCGCGGCTGCCAAGCGATCCCGGAACACCCCCGCGTCGGCGGGGAAGACCTGGTGCAGCAACGTGCGCCCGTGCGGGCCGACGGAACACCCCCGCGTCGGCGGGGAAGACCATGCCAGCACACAACAAGGGTCTGACCTGGGCGGAACACCCCCGCGTCGGCGGGGAAGACGTACAGGGTCTCGGACGCCATGGCCCCGGAGGCGGAACACCCCCGCGTCGGCGGGGAAGACAAAAGGGCATCGTCGGGGAGATCGGCCGAGTCCGGAACACCCCCGCGTCGGCGGGGAAGACGACGCCGTACGGCGCTTCCCGTCCTCGTCCGTCGGAACACCCCCGCGTCGGCGGGGAAGACAGCGAGCTGGCCAGTGCGGATGACGGGTTTGACGGAACACCCCCGCGTCGGCGGGGAAGACTGCCTGTGTCCGCATGCGCGGGTCGGTGCGGGCGGAACACCCCCGCGTCGGCGGGGAAGACGACCAACTCGACCAGCTGTACGACCGAGTCGACGGAACACCCCCGCGTCGGCGGGGAAGACCGCCCGTTGCGGACTGCTGACACCTGGCGGCGCGGAACACCCCCGCGTCGGCGGGGAAGACCGCGACTACGCGCACGAGGCAGACGGAGACGACGGAACACCCCCGCGTCGGCGGGGAAGACCGTACCAAGGGGCTATGATCACCCCCGCAACCCGGAACACCCCCGCGTCGGCGGGGAAGACAGGCCGGCCGTTGCGCTGGCCTTGATGCCGTCCGGAACACCCCCGCGTCGGCGGGGAAGACATCGGCGGCCGCGGTCCGGATGTTGAGCTGGGCGGAACACCCCCGCGTCGGCGGGGAAGACCCGTTGCGGGGGTTGCCGGCCACGGGCGCCTCCGGAACACCCCCGCGTCGGCGGGGAAGACTCCATCCGCAGAGTGACCGCTACACCGGCGAGCGGAACACCCCCGCGTCGGCGGGGAAGACGGTCCGGCTCCGGCGTCTGTTCAACGAATGCCCGGAACACCCCCGCGTCGGCGGGGAAGACAACGGCCGTGATCACGGCGTCTTCACGCTCCCCGGAACACCCCCGCGTCGGCGGGGAAGACGCGGGGGCTCCGATGTAGCCGCAGATGGAGCACGGAACACCCCCGCGTCGGCGGGGAAGACCGCTGAGGTCAGCGACGCCAACGTGTCGTTCGCGGAACACCCCCGCGTCGGCGGGGAAGACCGCTGAGGTCAGCGACGCCAACGTGTCGTTCGCGGAACACCCCCGCGTCGGCGGGGAAGACCGGACGTCCGTCACGTTCTCGACAACCCCGGCCGGAACACCCCCGCGTCGGCGGGGAAGACTGTGGGCGGGCAACCGGGCCATGTCCGCCGAGCGGAACACCCCCGCGTCGGCGGGGAAGACACCGGCCCCGCCGGCGTCGTCTCCCGCAGCATCGGAACACCCCCGCGTCGGCGGGGAAGACACCTCGTCGACATCCACCTCAGCGCCGGGGGCCGGAACACCCCCGCGTCGGCGGGGAAGACTCGCTGATCCGCAAGGCCCTGCGCTACGCGATCGGAACACCCCCGCGTCGGCGGGGAAGACACCTGGTGGACGACGCGGTGCAGATGGCGGTCCGGAACACCCCCGCGTCGGCGGGGAAGACGCCGACCGACAGCTGCGGAACACCGGCACCACCGGAACACCCCCGCGTCGGCGGGGAAGACGATGGTGGCGGCCGCGGAGTCGGCGAACAGCGCGGAACACCCCCGCGTCGGCGGGGAAGACGTAGCCGGCCAGACCCCCGAAGAGCGAGGCATCGGAACACCCCCGCGTCGGCGGGGAAGACCACGCCGCGTCGGCGAGCTGCTGCTGAGTCATCGGAACACCCCCGCGTCGGCGGGGAAGACCATGTCTTCGGCGTTGGCTGCCAGTCGGACGACGGAACACCCCCGCGTCGGCGGGGAAGACCCGACCCGCTCGAACGGAAGGACAAGGCTGGCCGGAACACCCCCGCGTCGGCGGGGAAGACGCCGACGGTGGCCTCTCCTCGTACACGGTAAGCGGAACACCCCCGCGTCGGCGGGGAAGACAGGTGGAGGCGAAAGGTGTCCGCCAAGGGGAACGGAACACCCCCGCGTCGGCGGGGAAGACCACGCAGGCCGGCGCCGCGGTGGCCGCGCAGACGGAACACCCCCGCGTCGGCGGGGAAGACACTTCCTGACCTGCGCCTCAAGAAGGGCTTTGCATTCTCTTTGCCATTCTTGATGAGGTGAGGCGCTCGGGGAGTCGCATGGCATCACCTTATCCAGCCTGAGGCTGACAGGGTTGCCGAGACGGGTGCGGGATGCCCGCGTAAGTGCCCGGAGGTACGGCCACCGGAATCCGAGTATCGGCGTCAATGTCAGTGCTGAGTGCTTGGATTGGCTGCGTTTGGTAGCGGCGCTACTTGTACTGCTGGGTAGAGGCCGAGTTGCCGAGTGGAGGGGGTCTACGTGCTGTGCAGCCAGAACGTGCCGGATGAATCGGTGTGGGGGAAGTCCCGCGGGCTGGATCCGGCACTGCCTCCTTACCCGTTGGTGAGACATCTTCTTGATGCGGCTGCCATGGCGCTACATCTGTGGGATGTCTACCTGGCGGACAACCAGAGGATGTGTGTAGCTGAAGGGATGGGTCTGGCTGGGGAGCTGGATCGTGCTCGTGCGCTCGTCGGGTTGTGTGCCGGCCTGCACGACATCGGGAAGCTGTCGGGCTTCCAATTCTGTTCACCGCGGGCTGCGCAGTTCCTCAGCAGTGGACTGGCTGTAAGCAGTCAGCAGATGGCCACCGTAAGGGCCGGGCATGACGTGGCGGGCATGACGGCCACGGCCGAGGTGCTGGAAGTGCTCGGTTACGAGGACGATGGCGAGATGCGCGCCACGGCTCGCGTGGCAGAGATTATTGGCGGTCATCACGGCCGCTTTCACCGCCTGGACGACGGTGTCTGGAAGGCGTTCCTCGGTGACGCAGCGTGGGCCGGGCAGCGGGCTGCGCACGCCACGGCGGTGTACGACGCGCTGGGGGCTCCTGCGGCGCCTGGGGCGTTCAAGGCCCCGGCAGCCGTGTTGGTGACGGGGGTAGTGATCCTCGCGGACTGGCTGGTGAGCCAGGAGAGTTACCTGAAAAAGCGTCAGCTCAAGCTTGAACCGTCACTGACCGAGCATTTCCGGCGCTCGCAGGCGGACGCTGTCGCCTTGCTGCGGGAGGCCGGGCTGACGCCGGTGGACCTGAAGCGTAGGGACTTCGCCGAGGCATACGGCATCGTGGGGGCGCCGAATCCTCTGCAGCAGTCGGTCATGGATGAACTGCCCGCGGCGGCGGGTTCTGGAAGGCATGGAGGCGTCATGCTGGTGACGGCTGCTCCAGGTGACGGCAAGTCGGAGACTGCGCTGGAGGCGGAGCGGATCCTGTCGAACATCTTCGGCACGTACGGGTACGCGTTCCTGCTGCCGACGATGGCCACCAGCGATCAGATGTACAACCGGGTTGCGAGGACGCTGCGGAATCAGTCGGGGGAGGATGCCGGGCTGACCTTAGTGCACAGCATGGCGTGGCTAAGCAGCGCCTATGCCGACGAGGGCCTGGCTCGTGAGGCGGTGGTGACCTGCGACGGCGACGAGGCTCCGGCGGGGCGCGGCCGCCAGGAGGCTGACATGAGGCCGGGGCGGTGGCTGCGTGGATCGAAGCGGCCGCTGCTGGCCCAGTTCGCGGTCGGGACGATCGACCAGGCGCTGATGGCTGTCCTGCCTGTGCGGCATAACGCCTTGCGCATGCTCGCTCTCTCGAACAAGACATTCATCGTGGACGAGGCGCACGCCTACGACCCCTACATGCAGGTGCTGCTGGGACGGTTGTTGAACTGGCTCGGCTTCTACGGGGTGCCGGTCGTGTTGCTGTCGGCGACGTTGCCGGGTTCGGTCAGCGACCGTTTGATCAAGGAGTACCTGCAGGGTGCAGGCCACAAGTCGACGGCGCTGAAGCGGCGGACCTTCCCGGCTCCCTACCCGGGCTGGCTGTACGTGGACGGCGAGACCGGCAGCTGCACTCAGATGTCCCGAGCTCGTCAGGTGGAGCAGGCGCGCATGCGCAGCCTGCGCCTCAGGGTGGACGTTGAGCGAGTCGTCCACGGGGACAAGGGTGGGGTGGCGAACCGGATCGCGGTGATCAAGCGGCTGCTGGAGCCGGTCGCAACACGTTTCGGCGGTACCGCCTTGGTGGTCTGCAACACGGTTGCTGAAGCGCAGGAGACGTACCGGCAGCTCAGCGAGGAGATCGACTGTCGTTCCCATGAGGAGGGGGGCGATGTGCAGCTGTTGCACGCCCGCTTCCCTGGAGACGTGCGGGAGGAGCGTACGGCCGAGGTCACCGCGGGGCTCGGCCGAAACGGTCCGAGACCGGCCCGGAGGATCGTGGTGGCTACGCAGGTCGTCGAACAGTCTCTGGACCTGGACGCGGACATCGTCATCAGCGATCTTGCCCCCCTGTCCTTGTTGTTGCAGCGGGCGGGCCGCTGCTGGCGGCATGAAGAGCACTGGCAGAAGCATGGGTACCCCGACGGGATCGGCCGGCCCGAATGGGCAGATGAGCCGCGTCTCGTCGTCCTCGATCCCTTGTCGGGCGGTGGGCGGATGCCGGTGCAGTGGGGCGAGGTGTACTCCGAGCACCTGCTAGGCAAGACCTCGCGAAAGCTTGCCGAAATCGAAAGGGCTGGCATCGCCATTCCGGGCGACGTGCAGGAGTTGGTCGAGGCTGCCCACGGTGACAGCGAGGACTTCGCCTGGAACGCTCCGGGCAGCCGAGAGGCGAAGAACTGGGCCGAGCACAAGGGCAAGGAGACGGCAGAGCGGAGCATGGCTGCTCTGTGCGCCGTTCGCCGTGCCCGGCAGATCGCCGAGCTCCACGACCTGCATGACATGGAGGGCGAAGAGGATGAGTGGGAGGTGTCGACTCGTCTGGGCGCGGACTCGGTACGCCTTCTGTGTGCCTACGCGCAGGAGGACGGCCTACTGACCTTCGATGTCGAGGGCACGTTGCCGCTGCCTGAAGCGACCACCGAGGGAAGGATGCCGTCAGCAGCCGTACGGCAGGTGATGCGCCGAACGATCCCAGTCCGCGCCGACTGGTTCCGTGGCGCCGAGCCGGAGAGCTTTGCTCCGCCCACGTCATGGGCCGAGCACCCCATGCTGGGAGACCTTCGAGTCCTCCGTCAGCCGATCAACCGAGGAAAGGCCCAGGCCGTGAAGGTCGGCGACAAGGCAATGCGCCTGGATCAGGACCTGGGCCTCGTCCGGGAATAGGCGTCTGGGCAGCCCATGTGGAGCACCCCCGCATCGGCGGGGAAGGCGTTGGGCTGTTCTCAGCCCCGCGCTCTCCAGCTGAAACACCCCCGCATCGGCGGGAAGGGTGGTGGCATCCCGGTACGGTCACCACCCTCCGAGGCTACCGGGCGAAGCTGCGGTACGCCTTCCCGGCCCCAGTCAGCAGAAGCAGGCACGACCCGACGGTGGACGGGGCAGGCCTGAGGGTGATGACGATGACGATGACGGCGATCACCAGCACCCAGGGTGCCGACGAAGCCCATGAGGTGGATGTGCTCGGGACTCGGTACACAAGGTCTCCTCGGGTCAACTCCGATGTGATGAGCGGAAGTTCTACCGGGCCCTGAGTCTGGGACGCAAATCGATCAAGACCCCCTCCTCGTACTCCGCCCCATACTCTCCAGCCTTCTCGAATACGGCCACATGTATCACCAGAAGGTGCTCTACTGGCTGCGCAGCAAGGAACGGGCCCCCTGTGTCAGTGGTGGCTGCTTCAATGCGAAGCGCGACGCAGTGGTCTCTGGGGGGGCTTTGCCGTGTTGCTTCGCGCTGACCATGTTCGAAGGGGGCTGTTTGATGTCTGGGGGGTTCGACCTGCGGGACGAGCCGTGGATTCCGGTGCGGTTACTGACTGGGGAGTCGGTACGGATCGGACTGCGGCAGTTGTTCAAGCAGGCCCACGAGATCGATGACCTGGAGCTGCCGGTGCCGCCGGCAGCGGCAGGGCTGATGCGGATCCTGGCAGCGATCACCGCCAGGGTTGCCACCGATGGAGACGAACGTCTCGATGACCTGGACGTCGCCGAGAACGTCGATGACTGGCTCGATCTGCGTCAACGGGTTCTACGGGCCGACCGATTCGATCCGGAGGCCGTGGACAGGTACTTCGACAAGGACGTGCCGTCAGGCAGGTTTGACCTGTTCGACGCGGACCGGCCGTTCCTCCAGGACCCGCGGCTGCGTACGGAGTGTGTGGACGCCAAGGGCGCGCCGAACCCGTCGGGTGTGAACAAGCTGGTGATGGGACGGCCCACCGGCATCAATGGTGCAGTGCTTTTCGGGCACTTCACCGACACCGCTCCTGTTCCCGTGCCAGCCGCGGAGGCGGCCTGGCATCTGATCGCCCAGCTCTACTTCGGGCCATCCGGCCAGTGCACACCCCGGCGCATCACCGAGGACCGAACCGGCAGTAGCGATGCGGCACCGCTGCGGAAGTCGGTCTCGTACTTCCCGTGGGGCCAGGACCTGTTCACCTCGCTGATCCTGGCCGTACCACGGCTGCGGGACGAGGAGCTCGGTGAGGACGAGGACGTCTGCCCGTGGGAGGGGGAACTTCCCGACCCGTTGAAACCCCTGTCTCCGGTGACCTGGCCGGGCGGGGTGCTGACAGGCCGGTTCCGGCACGCGGTGCTGCTCGTTCCCTCGCCGGACGGTCGGCAGGTGACAGACGCGTACATTACCTGGGCCACGCACGAGCAGGCTCACGTCGTGCGGGACCCGTACCAGATCCTCGAACGGCGCAAGGACGGGAGCTTTCAGCCTCGTGAGGCCGACGGTGCCCGTGCGCTGTGGCGCGATCTGGACGCCCTGCTGCTCAAGGACGACCGGCAGGACACCCAGCGGCCGCCGGCCCTTGGCGCACTGCCCAAAACGCTTCTGCCCACACTGCGGGTACGCGCCTACGGCTTCGATCAGGACGGCCAGCAGAAGGATAGCGTCTGGTTCGCGTCGACAACTCCTCGGGTCCTGAGCTGGCTGGAGGAGAACGACGAGGAGATGGCGCACCACATCCAGCGCTGTCATGGCTCAGCGGAGGACGTGAGCAACCGGCTGGATTTCGCTGCCAGGGTCGCCTGGAAGGTCGCCACGGATTCTCACGTCGATCCCTCGCCGAAGGCGAAGGTCAAACTTGATGCCCGCAAACCCGGCCCCTGGGCCTCAGCCGCCCTGACCCGGTACTGGCCGAAGGCCGAGACCGAGTTCTGGCAGCTGACCAAGCCTGAGCGGCGGACGGAACACCCCCTGGAACCGTTCGTCCATGCGGCCTTGTCGGCATTGGACGAGGCGATCGGCCCGTCCAGCCGGGCAGACATCAGGGTGGCGCGCGCCCGCCACCGTGCGCGCTCCATGCTCCACGCGCTCCTGACTCCCAAAGCCGGCTGAGCCGGCCCCAGCCATCCAGCGCACGCCGACCGCACGTCGGCGAACTCGCCCATTCCCCGCACCAGGGATGCCTCATGACCGATTCCAAGGTGGCCGCCGCGCCGCCGAAGCACGACAGATTCATCTCCTACGTCCACGACCTGTGCCAGGACAACCGAACCCGTGCCGAGCTGCGCAGAGGTCTGGGCTTGCCGGTCGAGCGGTGCAACTACATGCACCGCTATCTCGTCCCCTGGCTTCACCGGCACGACGACGTCAGCTACCCGGATACCCGCCGGGCTTACTACGGGGTGACCTCGCTGATCGCGGCGCGCCCGCGCGCCGCCCGGCAGACCGAGCCGGCCAACATCTCGGCCACTGCCTGGTATCTGCGCCCGAACCTGGGCTCCGCGCTCGGCGAGGCCGTCAGGAAGGACGTCATGAAGCCGGGCACGGCGGAGAGCGCCTTGCACCTGATCTCCCGGCAGAGCAGCGATGCGGTTCACCGGACGCTTCCGTCCCTGACACGGCAACTCCTGAGCGGTGGCATCGAGGTCGACTGGGCGGTCCTGCTGAAGGACCTGTCCTGGTGGACCCAGGACCGCGACTCCACAGCCACCCGCTGGCTCGATCAGTACTTCCGTCGCTCCAGCCACACCGGTCTCACCGACCCCACCATCGATCTTCCCGAGGAGAACGAGCGATGACTCTGTACCTGGACCTGAACGCCCTGCAGTCGGTGCCGGCGGCGAACCTGAACCGCGATGACCTCGGGTCTCCGAAGCAGGTGCGCTATGGCGACGCGCTGCGTATCCGGGTTTCCAGCCAGTCCTGGAAGCGGCCCATCCGCCTTGGTGTGGAGCAGGACCTTGGGGAGAAGGCGGCCCGAACCCGTCTCGTGCCGGCGAAGGTGCGGCAGACGCTCGAGCGGGCGGGCTGGCCCACCGACCTGGCCGAGTTCGCAGGCGCCCAGGTGGCGGTGAGCGCCGGCAAGAAGGGCATCGGTCTGGAGGCCGCCGGTCATACCTCGGTGCTGTTGTTCCTTCCGGAGGCGGCCATCGAGGAACTCGCCACTGTATGTGCTGAGCACCGCGAGGCACTTGAGGCCGCCATGGCGAAGGCCGCGGGTTCCAAGAAGGGCAGCAAGGCTCCGCAAGTACTGCCCCCGAACACGATCGAGAGGATCCTCAAGCGGCGCACGGCCTCCATCAGCTTGCTGGGCCGCATGCTCGCCGAGCTGCCGGACGCCAACGTCGACGGCGCCGCGCAGGTCGCGCACGCTTTCACCACGCACGCAGCGGAGCCGCAGCGGGACTACTTCACCGCGGTCGACGACTGGTTGGGGGAGTCCGAGACCGGCAGCGGACACCTGGACACCGCCGAATTCGCCGCCGGAGTCTTCTACCGGTACGGGACCGTCAACGTCACCGACCTGCTGAAGAACCTCGAGGGCGACGTCAAGGCCGCCCGCACGGCACTGACCTCGTTCGCCGAGCACTTCCTGATGTCGTTGCCGCAGGCCAAGAAGAACTCGACAGCACCGCACACACTGCCGGACCTCGCATACCTGGCGGTGCGTGAGCACCGACCGCTGTCGCTGGCCGCCGCCTTCGAAACTCCCGTGACCGCCGACCGGCAAGGAGGCTTCTCCAAGCCGTCCCGCCAGGCGCTCGACACGTACACCGTCAACATCAACCGGCTCACCGGCGACCGCTACCGCCCCTTCCACGGGCACACGGTCATCGACCCGCAGGAGAAGCCCCAGGGACTCGGCGCCGCCCACGATTCCTACCACCAACTCGTCGAGGCCGCCGTCGAGGCCGCGATCGGCGCCATCGACAGCACGGTCGCGGGAGCCCAGCAGTGAGTGGACTGCTGCTGCGTCTGGCCGGTCCCTTGCAGTCCTGGGGTGAACGCTCGGCGTTCACCCCAGTGCGGGAGACCGCCTTCTTCCCGACTCGTTCTGCACTCGTGGGGATGTTCGCCGCGGCTGAAGGCATCACCCGCGCCGACGTCGCCGGCCTCAAGAAGTACGAGCAGGTGCGGCTCACGGTGCGAGTCGACCGACCCGGCATACTCCTGGAGGATTACCACACCGTCGGCGGGGGCTTCCCCAAGGAACGCACTGCCGCCACCAGTGGCGGCAGCAACAAGGACGCGGCCGTCATCACCCGTCGCCAGTACCTGTCCGATGCGGTCTTCGTCGTCGCCGTCACCGCCCCCGACCGTCTGGCAGAGCAGATCGCGTCAGCACTACGGCGCCCCTGCTGGGCGCCGTACCTGGGCCGACGCTCCTGCGCACCCGACGAGCCTTTCCTTCTGCGCCGCCACGTCGACAACCCCGAGGCGGAGCTGCTGACCGGAGTGCCGCTCACCGCCCCGGAACCCCGTGAGCACGAAGCGGAAACGATCGCAGTGCAGTTCCTCCGGGAGAGTCCCCTTCCCGAAGGCCGCCCCGGCGCAGCCGCTGACGTCATCGAGATCAACGACATGCCGGTCAGCTTCGCCCAACACGGACGGGCCCATACCGGCCGCCGTCTCTACCGCACCATCGAGCCGGTCAGCCGCGCCCTGACAGGACCACGGAAAACCCTGCTCACGCGTCTGATCGACTACACCCACGCCGAGGAACACGCATGAAAGACGAGCCGGTGATCGCCCGGATCCGCCTCAACCCGCACAGCCGCGACGTACAGAGAGATCTACGCGACGCCACCGAAATGCACCGCACGGTGATGCGCATGGTGCCCGACGGCCTCGGCGACTCCCCCCGCAGCCAGGCGGGCCTGCTCTACCGCCTCGACGAGACCGACAACTCCAGCACCCTCCTCGTCCAAGCGAACCACCTCGACCCGGCCCGACTCCCAGCCGGATACGGGCAGGCAGACATCAAGAGCCTCACCCCCATGTTCACAGCCCTGCGCAAAGGGCTGGCCGTCCGCTACCGCATCGTCCTCAACCCCGCCAAGCGCGAGCGCCTCACGCTGGAAGCGAGGGGAAAGCGCGGCCGGATTTTGCCTCTGTCCGGGGCTGACGCCGACCAATGGTGGCTACGCCGGGCTACTGACGCGGGCCTGCAGATCCACGTCCTCACCCCCACCAACATGCCGCCGATCCGACCCCGCAGGCAGGATTCCGACGGCATGAGGCACAGCCTGATCCGCTACGACGGCACCGCGACGGTCACCGATCCGGGCGCCCTCCACGACGCCGTCCGGACTGGCATCGGACGGGGAAAGCCGTACGGAGCCGGACTGCTCAGCCTGGCCCCCGCACCGGCCGCATGAGCGCACCCAGAAGGGGAGGCGACGCCCGGCGGCGCCTCGCCTCGCCCACCCTCGCCATGCTGCCCCGCGTCGCCGACTCCCTGTCATTCCTCTACCTGGACATGGTCCGCGTGGTACAGGACGACACCGGTGTCTGCGCTCAGATACAGGTGGATGCCCAGCGCACCGACCTCGTCTACATCCCCACCGCGGCACTGTCGTGCCTCCTGCTCGGTCCGGGCGTCTCCATCACCACACCTGCCCTGAACACCCTGGCCCGCCACGGCACCACCGTCGTCTCCGTCGGATCAGGCGGAGTGCGCGCCTACGCCGGCATCCTCGCCGACTCCCTGACGACCCACTGGCTGGAGCAGCAGGTCGCCTGCTGGTCCGACCCGGGACGACGTCTTGACGTGGCCGTCCGCATGTACCGCATGCGCTTCCAGGACGCCGAACTTCCCGAAACCGTCACCCTCGACCAACTCCGCGGCCTCGAGGGACAACGGATGAAAGCCTTCTACAAGATCCTCGCCCAGCAGCACGGCATCGGCCGCTTCCGCCGCAACTACCACCCTGACCAGTGGCACTCCCAGGACCCCGTCAACCTAGCCCTGTCTGCGGCCAGCGCCTGTCTCTACGGCATCGTCCACGCCGCTCTGCTCGCACTCGGCCTCTCGCCCGCCCTCGGATTCGTCCACACCGGAAAGCAGCACTCCTTCGTATACGACATCGCCGACCTCTACAAGGCCGAGACCACCCTCCCCTTGGCCTTCGCCCTCCACAACTCAGACAACCCCGAACAGGAGGCCCGTCGCCGCTTCCGTGAAGACCTACGACTCCTCAAGCTCCTCCCGCGCATCGTCCGGGACGTCCAGAGCCTCCTGACGCCGGGTTCGACGGATGCCACCGACGAAGACGAACCGCAGGAGAAGCGCGACGTACAGTTGGTCCACCTCTGGGACCCCCAGGCCGGTGCACTTCCTGCCGGCATCAACTACGCGGCCCGAGGTGAATGATGCCGTCCATGCTCGTGATCGCCACTACGGCCGTACCTGATCACCTCCGCGGTGCACTCAGTCGCTGGACCAGCGAGGTCGTCCCAGGCATCTTTGTCGGGAGCGTCTCCGCCCGCGTCCGTGACCAACTCTGGAAAGCCGTCACCGAAACCGTGGGCAATGGCGCCGCAGTCCTCGTCCACCCTGCCCCGACCGAACAGGGCTACGCCGTTCGAACCGCGGGCACTCGCCGCCGCGTCCCTGCTGACTTCGACGGGCTTACCCTGATCCGCATGACTGCCGCACCAAAGGCAATGGAAATGCAAAGCCCCTTCTAAGGTGCAGGTCAGGAAGTGTCCTCCCCGCCGACGCGGGGGTGTTCCGGCATGACCGACGCCGAGACGATGCGGCTCATCGTCCTCCCCGCCGACGCGGGGGTGTTCCGGCGACGGCGATGAGCAGCCCTGGTGTGCAGATGTCCTCCCCGCCGACGCGGGGGTGTTCCGCTGGCGAGCCGCTGATGCGGACGCCCGGCGTCGTCCTCCCCGCCGACGCGGGGGTGTTCCGCGGGCGCCGAACGTGGCGGCGTCGCCGTCCTCGTCCTCCCCGCCGACGCGGGGGTGTTCCGGCACACCGGCCTCCGATCAGAGTGCGGTGTCCGTCCTCCCCGCCGACGCGGGGGTGTTCCGCGTCCATGGCCGCGTACGAGCAGCTCGTCACCGTCCTCCCCGCCGACGCGGGGGTGTTCCGCCATGCGCAATCGGGGTCTCATCGACCAGTACGTCCTCCCCGCCGACGCGGGGGTGTTCCGTTGACCAGTGCCGTGCCGATCTGCGTGACAGGGTCCTCCCCGCCGACGCGGGGGTGTTCCGGCGGTCGAGCAGTCGGCCGTCATGTCGCTGTCGTCCTCCCCGCCGACGCGGGGGTGTTCCGCCGCTCGCGCAGGTCCATCACTGCCCGCCCAGGTCCTCCCCGCCGACGCGGGGGTGTTCCGCGGTCGTCGTCCACCGGGACGATGAGGTCGTGGTCCTCCCCGCCGACGCGGGGGTGTTCCGGAGGAGGAGGCGAGCGTCGTGTACCTGACTGTGTCCTCCCCGCCGACGCGGGGGTGTTCCGCCGGACCCGGCGAACGGGTCGAGGACCAGGCCGTCCTCCCCGCCGACGCGGGGGTGTTCCGCAGCCACGCAGGCAGGGCAACCGGGGGCTGCTGTCCTCCCCGCCGACGCGGGGGTGTTCCGGTGACGGCGACCCTGGCCGGCGGGTGCCCGGCGTCCTCCCCGCCGACGCGGGGGTGTTCCCAGGGGGACGTGGAGAGCCAGCTCGACCACGCCGTCCTCCCCGCCGACGCGGGGGTGTTCCGGTTCAACCCGGTGCGCAGTCCGCCCGGCCCCGGTCCTCCCCGCCGACGCGGGGGTGTTCCGGAGAACGAGCCGCCCGCGGTGCTGGTGCCGGTGTCCTCCCCGCCGACGCGGGGGTGTTCCGAGGCGGTTCATCGCCACGGTGGAGCCCTGCGCGTCCTCCCCGCCGACGCGGGGGTGTTCCGCGCGACCTCGACGCGGCCGAGGCCGACAAGAAGTCCTCCCCGCCGACGCGGGGGTGTTCCGCCCCGGAATGCAGGACTCCCCTTTAGGCGGCCCGTCCTCCCCGCCGACGCGGGGGTGTTCCGTCGCGAGACCAGTTGCCGCGGCGCCAGGCTGTGTCCTCCCCGCCGACGCGGGGGTGTTCCGGCGCGGCTGGAGGGTCTCCAGTTCGGGGTGCCGTCCTCCCCGCCGACGCGGGGGTGTTCCGTCGCGAGACCAGTTGCCGCGGCGCCAGGCTGTGTCCTCCCCGCCGACGCGGGGGTGTTCCGTACGCCAACGAGTTCGCGTTCGACGTGCTGGAGTCCTCCCTGCCGACGCGGGGGTGTTCCGGAGCAGCGCGACCCGCGAACCCTGATCGGACGGTCCTCCCCGCCGACGCGGGGGTGTTCCGCGGTCGACCACGGCGCGCAGAATCGAGCGGTGGTCCTCCCCGCCGACGCGGGGGTGTTCCAGGCACGGCCCTGCTGATGGTCACCGGCATGCCGTCCTCCCCGCCGACGCGGGGGTGTTCCGACGAACGGGGACCCGAAGATCAGCAACCGGGGGTCCTCTCCGCCGATGCGGGGTGTCCCGGTGCGTAACGGGGCCGACACCACAACAGGCGAGTTGACGGCACTACTCGGCGTAGGGAAAGCCTGCCGGCTGACCAGCCGCTCCCGGTCAACAACCCTCGGTGGCTGCGTCTCGGGCTCATGCGGACAAGGCATACGATGTCCCTCACCTGCGGAAATGGCTCGGGGGCAAGCGCATCGGCGTCCGCATCGCGCGCAAAAGGAGGCGCCCACGCAACTCGAGCTGGGCCATCCCGGAGGAAGGCCGCAGGATGAGGTCAGACGGACCGTGTGCAGACAAATCCGAGGGATGTCAGGCCTTCGCCCTGGCACAGCCGATCGGACGCCCCTCCAACCTCCGTCTGGAGCAGCTGGTAGTCGGCACCGCTCGCCCGGCCCCACGACATCGCAGCCCGCCAGAGCGCGCGGCCATATCCGTGCCCGCGGTACTCCGGCAGCACGGCGAAGTACTGTGGAAGCAGCCGGGACCGCCCGACCTCGTCGACCGTCGTCTCCATGGGGCCAATCGCGCCGGCGACCTGCCCTTCACACGCGATGGTAAGGACCGGTCCCACCGCGCCTGACACCATCTGCTCGTGAAGGAAGGCCAGGCCGTCAGCCTTCATTTCCTCAGCGAACGCTGCGAACGTCGCCTTCACACTGTTGGGCTGCTCCTCGTACTGCCGCACCTCGACGTCTGAGGGCGACTCCGGGCCGGCGAACGTCTTCAACTGGACGCGCGTGCCCACCGACACCGCTGACTCCGGCTGCTCAGGGCCCAGGAACCACACGACGCGCGCCCGCCCGACCGCATGCTCGACACCGAGCTCGCGGGCAAACCCGGCCGCGTCGGCCAGGACGTCAGGCTCCGCGCCGTACGCGTGAACCTTCACCATGCCCCGGCCTCGACCGCACAGTGTCGGCAGAAGCGTCGAGCGCTCGTCATGACGCACTGCGCCCACGAGGATCCGCTCAGTCTTCGTGTGCGACCAGCGGCGGTCCTTGTCGTACGGCAGAAACTCCCCACTGCCCGCGACACCGGCCGCGGCCTCGAACAGGTCTGGGAAGGGGCTGGAGGGGTGCACCGGGCCCAGCGTCGGCACGAACGGCACAGACAACAGGGGACGCATCCAGTCCCAGTTCAAGAGCATGGCCGCACGCTACACACACGGCACAGGCCCCGGGGCGCGAACACCGGGGCCTGCACGTTCATGACCAGATCAGACGCAGATCAGGTCAGTGGGGGTTGTCGTCGCCCGCAGCGCACGAGCACTTCGCCGCCTCCATCACGTCGTCCAGGTCCGCGACGGATGTGATGGTGACGATCGGGGCGACGGGCCTCTCGACGGGGCGCGTGAGGTACGGCAGCCCCTGGGTCGGCACCTCCCCGGGGAGGGGACGTCTGGGAGAGAGCTCAACAGCGACAGCGGTCATGGTCAGCCTGCTTTCTTCATTCCGTGCTGGCAGTAACTTTCCAGTGGAGCCTTCGCCTCCTGGTAGTGCTTGGCCAGGGGCCTGCACACGGTGCAGGACCCCGAGAGCTGGCAGCCGGAGCAGCCACCGGTGCGAAGCATGAGACGGTCGGCGATGCCGCCGAGCCGTGCCAGACCGTCGATCCCCTCAGCGGGGAGACTGATCTGGTCATCGCGGCCGATCTTGCAGATCGTCGCGAAGCCGTGCGGGTCCATGTGGAAGAACGTGTGGCCGGCGTTGCAGCCACTGAACGGCTTCCGCATCCGCAGGTGTTCCTTGGACTGGGCAGTGAGGACTTCTCCGCCGCCGTAGATCGTCGGCGTCATGTTCGTGAAGACGGCGTAGTCCACACCCCACTGTTCGCAGAGGCCGACCATCGCCTGTTCCTCGTCGGCGTTGTCCTCGGTCACGATGACGCTCATCCGCAGCGGGAGCTTCGCCCGCCGTGCTGCGCCCATGCCCTGCATGAAGAGATCCCAGGCGCCTTCGCGCTGCGTCAGCTCGTCGTAACTGCGCTTGGTGGCCCCGTACATCGACACCGTCACCCGGTAGGGCGGGCGCCCCCGGAGCATCGTCAGCAGGTTCTCCCGCCACAGCAGAGAGCCGTTCGTGGACAGCGTGATCATCATGCCGTGGTCCCACGCGTGCCGGTACGAGGGCATGAAGTCTCGGTCGATCGTGGGCTCTCCGCCTGTGACCTGGAGCCACAGCACCCCGGCCTCGGCCATGATGTCGAGGCAGCGCAGCTTGTCGTCGAGCGGCATCCCCGCGTTGACCTTCAGCCCCAGGTAGCAGTGCTTGCACTTGTAGTTGCAGCCGAGGTTGACCTCCCACGACGCCTTGCCGTAGCCCCACTTGGACGGCTCCCGCACAACCAGCAGCCCAGACAGAGGCCGGCCTGCGATGTCCGTTCCCCACTGATCACGCGCGGCGTCCGCCAACCAGGCCGGGACAGCACCGGTCGCAGCGGCGCGGAGATCCTCGTAGGTGGCCTCGGGAAGGAGCAACCCTCCCGGGCTCCCGGGGCGGAGCAGCACGTACTGCCCCAGGAAGGGGCTGGCGATCAGCTCATGCATCATGACTTCCTTCGGTCGGGTGGCAGGAAGGCGCCTGGTGAGGGCGCACAGCAGGGGGTGTCACACGGGCGGAAACGCGACGGCAGCGGCGCGGCTCAAGTTCTCGTAGTGACGGCAGAGCGCGAGGACTGCCATCGCGGACTTCCGCACAGTTCGCTCATCCATGTCCGGCCCAAGAGCCCCCGCCCGACGTTCCGCCTCCTCGGCGCCGACCAGCGCAACCACCGCGGCTTGCTCAGTCGACCTGCGCCGAGCCATCTCCCGCACTTCGGGGACGAGTAACGCGAACTGCCCTCGGAGGGCGGATGCCAGGAAGCGGAGGTCGTCGGCCGGGGCGCCATTGATGGAGCAGGCCCGCTCGGCAGTCGCCCGGATGGTTGCGATGTCGAGCGGATCAGCGCTCACGGTCGGCCTCCAATTCACGACGTCTCGCCCCTGCGAGCGCCTTGGCGTTGAGTGCAAACGCCTGCAGCGCGTCTGGACAGCAGAGAGCCCCCGGGCTCTCCATGGGGACTGACCAGTACGAACGGGCCAGTCCCGGCTCGTCGACGTCCGGCCTCGGTACTCCGAGGTACGACGCGGGACCGAGAAACGCCGTGCCTCTCCCGTACCAGCGGAGCCCCCCGCTCGCAGGGACCAGCGCGTAGTACTGCGCCGCGTACCAGTCCGCGATCACCGGGCCGTCTTTCAGAGCAGAGGCCAGGAACGCATCAATCCTGGGGGCTTCCTCCCACCCGCCCTTGAGGTCGACGCCGGCGGCGGCACGGATGAACTCTCCGGGGATCCGCACGGCGGAGAACAGAGACCCGCACCGAATGAGCGTGAGACCGTCGCCTTCCCACCCCTGTCTGGCCGCCTTGCGGTCTTCGGCCGCACACAACAGCCAGCTCGCCACCGCGGCGTTCGTCTCCGCACGGGTGAGCACGTTCACCGGTGGGCGAGCAGCGACGCCGGCCGACTTCCCGTCTCGAGGGTGTCCCACAGCCTCGACCTCGCTCATCGCGCCACCTGCACGGCATGGCCATGGATACGCTCCAACACGGCGACTCCTATCCAGTCGTCACCCCGGGCTGGCGGACAGAACCGCCCCAGGGCCTTGGCGTTGAAGAGTGGTCGTTCCGCCAAAGACGCGCGTCCCTGCGCCCGGTATCCCCATGATGGGTAGACGCCCTCGACGGCAGCCGCGCAGACTCTCGCCAGCAGGAAGACGGCCCCCATGACCTACGAACCACCGACAGCACTGCCGCGTGCACTTCTCGGCGACAGCGAAGTGCAACGCGCACTGACCGAGCACGACTTCGGAACCATCTTCCGAATCGCCCGAGAACGGGCAGGGATCAGCTACTCGAAGATCGCCGCCGAGTGCGACATCAAGCCGGACCGGGTGGGGACCCTCGCCCGGGGCCAGGGCCGAATCACTACGTTCGAGAAGATCGCGCAGATCGCCGACGCTCTGCGCATCCCCGGGGGCATGGTCGGTCTCGCCACCCGCTCGTGGGAGGCGGACGACGCTACTGCTGTCACGTCCCGCACAGAGAACGGACCGCACGTGCACCGCCGTACGCTCCTCCAGGCAGCAACCAGCACCGGACTGGCCGCCACGCTCCCCGCCCTGCACCGCCCCGATGCACCGCGCCGCATCACCCACGCTCACATTGACCGGCTCCGCGAGCGCACCGCTCGCCTCCGGCGCCTGGACGAAGTCCTCGGCGGCGGCGACACCTACCGCGTCTATCTAGGCGAAGTCATGCACACCAAGGGCCTCCTCCGGCAGGCGTCCTTCACCGACGACTCCCGACGCCGCCTCACCGCCCTTCTGGCCGAGCAGGCTCAGCAAGCCGGATGGGCTGCCTTCGACGGGGGGCGCATGCATGAGGCCACCACCCTGTATGAGGAGAGCCGAGCCGTCGCGGAAGACGCCCAGGACTCTGACCTCTACGGCAACAGCTTGGCCTTCCTCGCCTACCGGACCCTCCCGGATGACCGGCGCACTGCGGTCACGGTTGCCCAGGGCTCCTGCGCCACCATCACCACTCGCACACCAGCCACCGTGCGTGCCCTCCTCCATGAACGCCACGCCTGGGCGTGCGCCGTGGATGGCCAGGCGTCCAGAGCAGAGGCCGCGCTCGCGGCCGCCCGTGAAGCCCTGGACTCCGCCCAGGACGACGAGCCACAGCCGGACTGGTCCGCCTGGGTCGACCATACGGAGCTGGACATCATGACTGGCCGCTGCTGGACCGAGCTGCGCAGGCCTCTCCGCGCCGTCCCCTTCCTCACCAAGGCCCTCGGCCAATACTCTGACGACCACGCCCGCGACAAGGCGCTCTACCTCTCGTGGCTCGCAGACGCCTACCTCAACGCTGGAGAGGTCGAGCAGGCAGCCGAGACCACCAGGCGATCCCTCGAGCTCGCAACAGGCGTCGCCTCCATCCGACCTCGGCAGCGCCTTGCGCCGCTACTCGAACGCCTCCGCCCCCACGCGGACGTGAGCGTCATCCGAGAACTTCTCGGCCAGGTGGCAGGCTAGGTCAGCTTCACAGAGTCGCTGATCCACTCCAGGCATCGGTCTGCGCCGTCGATGATCGGTACAGCGCACAGCTCCGGGTTGTCCCACGGGTGATGCGCAAGGAGATGAGCCTCCAACTCCTTGTACCGGTCCGCAGTCGTCTTCAGGAGGACCTGCCACTCCTCGCCTGTGCCGTACTCACCCAGGTGCCAGAAGACACTCGTGACCGGGCCGACGACCTGAGCGCCTGCGGCAAGGCGCCCCTGCACGGCCGAGCCGGCCAGATCCACTGCCTGCTGTTTCGTCGCCGTCGCGGTCGATACCTGCACGTACTGAGTCATGAGGGGGAGCCTAGCCAGGTGGACGCGCAGCCCAACAGGGTCCCGGTGCGAGACCACACGAAACGACCTGCTCACGATCCCGCCTTTGGCGATCGAACTACCTGACGAACTGCTCCGCCGGGAACGAGCAGCACGAGGCACAAGGCGTGGCGACATCCGCGTCCCCTCCCGAGGGCTCGTGGGTTGCGTGGCGCGTACGAGCAGGGCGATGTCTGTGACCGGGTCATCACGGCGGAACACCGATCGGCCGGCAGCGACGTTCCCCGGATCGGCTCAACGCCCGTGCACAGAAGATCCGTCCTCTGCTTCTCGCTGACAGCGACGCACTGCTGAACTCCGGCGGCCCACTGGAGCCCTTTGCCGAGTGGGCAGCCGCCTTCCGCAGCACCGGCCAGGCCCTTGCCCTCGGGGTTCAGGATGGGACACTCGACCGCGAGCTGCGGCAGGTGCTCAGCTGCCACGTGATCTTCCACTGGAACCGGCTCGGCCTGTCCATGGGAAGGCAGAGCATCCTAGCCCGGTCAGCCATCCTGTACGGCGTCGAGCACAAGGAGGGCCAGCGCGCATGACGACGCTCATCATCGGCGGCAGTGGCTTTCTGGGAACCGAACTGATCAGGCAGGCGAGAGCGGCCGGGCATCGCACGGCCGCGACCTATCACGCGACCGCCCCCGCAGTCACCTCCGAGACCGGGTGGTACCGCCTGGACCTGCGGGATGCGGAGAGCCTCGCGGTGGTCGTGGCTGAGACACGCCCGAGTCTGATCATCAACGCATCCAGCGGGGGAGCGGACTGGGCGACTACGGCGGAGGCTCCCGTCCGGCTCGCGATGGCCGCGAGGAAACATGGTAGTCGGTTCGTGCAGGTCTCCACCGACGCGGTGTTCTCCGGTACCGGCCGTGCCTGCTACGACGAGCCCTGCCTCCCGGACCCGATCACGACCTAATCCCCATGTATGGACGGTCCGGGCCGGTACAGAAGCACCCGGGCTGTTCGAACAGCAGGGCCCGTCATGCCCGTCCCAATCCAGGCCTGGAGGCCTTCCCATAGAGCGGCAGGCGGTCCTGATCTTGGTGGTGGCGGTTACGTGGGCGACGGGCGGATGACCAATCACTCCCGGGCCTCGATGCCTTGCCGTAGAGCGAGCACTGCTCAGCGCCTGTGTGGCCGCCACCGTCACTGCGGATGTTGATGCTCGTCGGTGCTGGACGTACGCCTTAGCCACACCTGGCTTCGATGTCCCTGAGGAGACTGGCGGCGTCCAGGACCGTCGAGCGTCAACACTCCCACCTTGATCACTCGTTGGTGTTGGTGGTGCGAGCCCGCTGCACGGTGACCTCTTGCGAAGCCCGAGCCGTCTGAGCTCCCGCTTTAGACCGAGGCCCGTGGAGTGAGCTGGTGCCACGAACAGCTACTGAGGTGGCGGACCGGCCAGCACGGCCGAGTCCTGGGATTAGGTCGCTGCGTGGTTCCGCATGAGCTCGTGACCAGCACAAATAGCACTTCGGGGAGGAATATCTTGATCTACTGCGGCATCGACTGGGCCGAGCGCACACACGATGTGGCCCTGGTCGACGACAGCGGCCAGTTGCTGGCCAAGCGGCACATCACCGACGACACGGCGGGCTACAAGATCCTGCTGGATCTACTCGTGGAGTACGGCGACAGCGAGGAGAACCCGATCCCGGTCGCGATCGAGACCTCGCGGGGCCTGCTCGTGTCCGTGCTGCGGACCGGCAAGCGGCAGGTCTTCGCGATCAATCCGATGGCCGCCGCCCGCTACCGCGACCGACACTCGGTCTCGCGCAAGAAGTCCGACCCCGGTGACGCCCTGGTCCTCGCGAACATCCTGCGCACCGACATGCACGCTCACCGGCCGCTGCCCAACGACAGTGACCTCGGCCGGGCTGTCGCCGTCCTCGCACACGCTCAGCAGGACTCACTCTGGAACCGGCAGCAGCTGTCCAACCAGCTCCGTTCGCTGCTGCGGGAGTACTACCCGGCGGCCTTGGCGGCTTTCGAGCCCTGGCGCAACGGTCTGTGCCGGCCGGAGGCCCGGGAGCTTCTCAAGGCGGCTTCGACACCGGCCCGGGCCGCGCGGCTGACCCGCACACAACTGGAGGCCGCACTCAAACGGGCCGGCCGCCAGCGCGGCATCACAACAGAGGCCGAGCGGCTCCGCGACGTCTTCCGCGCCGACTATGTCCACCAGCCGTCCCTGGTCGAGGACGCACTGGGCAAGCAGATGCTCGCGCTGCTGGTCCAGCTGGAGGCGGCCTGCACCGCCGCCGACGATCTCGCTGAGGCGGTCGAAGAGGCTTTCCCTCAGCACCCGGACGCTGAGATCATCCTCAGCTTTCCCGGCCTCGGCATCCAGCTCGGCGCCCGGGTGCTCGCCGAGATCGGAGACGACAAGACCCGCTTCGCCGACGCCCGCGGCCTGAAGGCATACGCGGGCGCCTCGCCCATCACCAGGGCCTCCGGCAAGAAGTCGAGCATCACCCGCCGATGGGTCAAGAACGACCGGCTCAACGCCGCCGGCTACCTCTGGGCCTTCGCCTCCATCACCGCCTCGCCCGGCGCCAAGGCCCACTACCGGCGCCGCCGCGACGACCACGGCGACTGGCACGCAGCCGCCCAGCGCAACCTCTTCAACCGCATGCTCGGCCAGCTCTACTACTGCCTCCAACACGGGTCCCGCTTCGACGAAGCAGTCGCCTTCCCCACGGCAACCGAGGCTCTCGCGGCATGACCCCCGTCCGTCAGGCGCCGACTGCGCGGGACCAACGCTCGTGGATGACGCCCAGCTTCTGCTCGAACTCCGCGTCCCGCGTCCGGCTGGTGAAGACCCCAGGGATCGTGAGCGAACGCCCACGGACCCGGACGGCCCGCACGTCCCACCAGACTCCACCACGCGTCTGGTGCCGCCGCTTCTCGATCCGAGTGATCTCACTCCACGGAATCGAGCGACGACTGACGAACGTGCGGAACTCCATCCCGCTCGCAGTGAGGCGTGTTCGACCATAGCCACGGTTGATCATGTAATAGCCCGAGACAAGCCAGGTAACCGCCACACCGCCACCCCACCACCATCGGCTCGACGTCGGCGCGGTCAAGGTCACTGCCACCGCCGTCCCGGCGCACACGAGCGTCAGGAAGCCGGTCCACCACCAGTTCTTCCGCCGAGCAGCAGCGCTGAGACCGATCCACACATCGGGCATGTCCATGATGTTAGCGACACGCACTCGAACAACGACCGCCTCACCTTGACGAGTTACACGCCTGAGGTGTCTACGGCGCAGCCAAAGCTGCTGCGGAGACCGGTGTTCTCGCGGTGCACCCGGAAGCCGCCGTCGTCCGCACATCCCTGATCATCGGGCACGGCCATTCCACGCACGAGCGCCTGGTGCACCAGCTCATCGCCGGCACCGCCGACGGAGTCCTGTTCACCGATGACATCCGCTGCCCGATCCACGTCACGGACCTCGCCGCCGCGTTGCTGGAGCTCGCGGAGAACGACGCCGCGGGAGTGCGTCACGCCGCTGGACGCGACGCCGTCAGCCGCCACGAACTCGGCGTCCTCATCGCACGACGCGACGGCCTGGACGCTGCCCGTCTGGCTGCTGGCCTGCGCGCCGAGAGCACGCTGCCCGGCCCACTCGACCTGCGCCTGGACAGTCGAACGACTCAGCACCTGTTGAACACTCGCCTGCGCGGTGCGCACGAATTCCTTGCCGCGGGTGAGGAGGGGAACCACAGGTCTGACCAGACGGTGGCATAGTCCGTCTCTACGCTGGAGCAGATGAAGAAGGTCGCCATTGTCGGCTGCGGAGGCAGCGGTAAGTCTCACGTGGCCCGCGAGCTCGGCAGGATCCTCGACGCCCCGGTGACACATTTGGACGCCGTGTTCTACGACGACGAGTGGAACGCGCTGCCCATGGACGAGTTCACCGACTTACAGCGTGAGCTGGTTGCGCAGCCGCGGTGGGTGATTGACGGCAACTACAACGCGACGCTGCAGGTACGGCTCGAAGCCTGCGACACGGTGGTCCTGATGGACGTGTCGACCGTGGCGGCGCTGTACGGGATCTTCTCCCGGCAGATCCGTCACGGGGCCGGGCACAAGGACAACGGGGTACACAACCGCATCCACTGGGGCGTGATCAAGTACGTCGCCACGTACCGGCGCACGATGCGGCCCCGCGTGATGGCGAAGATCGAGGAGTTCGGCTCCGGCGCCGATGTGGTGCTGCTGGCCAACCGGCGCCAGACGCGCCGCTGGCTGCGGAAGGTCGTCAGCGAGCAGCCCTGACCAGCCCGCGCCTCCGATCAGGGGGTGTCCGGGATGAACGAGACCACCTCGTCTGTCGCCGACGAGGGCGTGGCGGTGGACACCCCAGCAGTCTTGGCGCGAGCCAGAACTTTGCTCACCCTGCGCGCAGGTTGAGCAGACGGTCTACCGAGCGGCTACACCAGGACTGGAAGCGACGCGAGCCCGCGAACAAGACGAGTGTGCCGCCACGCCAGTTGATCAGACGGAACAGCCAGTCGAACCTCAGGGAACCGTGTCAGGATCATCCGAAGAGCGATATCAGCCTCGGCCTTGGCGAGAGGAGCGCCGACGCAGCGGTGGATGCCGTGGCCGAAGCTGAGATGGGCAGCGGCTTCTCGCTCCAGGTCGAGCATGTCCGGAGCAGCGAACCGGTCCGGGTCCCGGTTCGCTGCTCCGAGAGCGATCAGCACCGGAACACCGGCCGGGATGTCCGTGCTGCCGAGTCTGATCGCTTCAGTGGTGAAGCGGAATGTGGCTGTACTGACAGGGGAGTCGAACCGAAGCAGCTCGTCGAGTACAGCAGGGACCTCGTCCGGATTATCCCGAAGACGATGCAACTGGGCCGGGTGCTGAAGCAGCGCCAGGACGGCGTTGCCGAGGAAGTTGGTGGTGGTCTCGTGTCCGGCTACGAGCAGCAGCACCGCGAGAGAGACCAGTTCTTCCTCGCTCAGGTGATCGTCCCCGTCGCGAGCCGAGATGAGCCGGTCAAGCAGAGAAGTGCCGGGGGACAGGCGCTTGGCGGCGATGAGGCTGGTCATGTAGTCGGCCATCGAATGCGAGGCCGCGTCGACAACGTCAGGGCTTCCCGTCGCGAATAGTTCCGCGGACCAGCGCTTGATGTCGGACCGGTCTTCCTCCGGTACTCCGAGCAGCTCGCAGATCACAAGGACCGGTAGGGGGACCGCGAGGCCGGCAACGAAGTCGAACTGCTCGCCGACGGGCCACCGATCCAGCAGCTCCTCTGCGACCTGGGCGATGAAGGGTCGGAGCCCCGTGACCGCTCTGCTCGTGAACGCCTTGGTCACCAACTTGCGCAGCCGGGTGTGCTGCGGTGGGTCGCTCGCGAGCATAGTGTGAGCCACCGCAGGGTGCAGCCGACGCTGTGAGCCCTTACCGGCGAAGAACGCGGCAGTGTCTTTCGAGAGCCGAGCGTCGCCGAGGGCTTCCCGGGCTTCCGCGTAGCCGGTGACCAGGTAACTGGTACGCCCACCGGAGCCCGCGGGCACGGGCTGTACCGGACAGGTGGACCGCATGGCCGCGTACGTCGGGTAGGGGTCCTGGGCGAAGCGGGGGTCCTGCGTCGGGTCAGTCATGCTCTCAGGCTCCAACCAGTTCTGGCCTGCCATCGTCTCTGACACGCCCGACACGGTTGGCGTAAGCGTCAGCTACCAGAAGGAGCCACGCCGTGGCTGCCCGCAGATCCTTCCGGGAGGCGGCTTCCGCGGCTGGCGGGGCGACGTCGCCGGCGACGCGGCCTGACTTCAAGCCGGCCAGCGCCGCCTTCAGGACAGCTGCCTCGACTGCCGCAGCACGTTCCTCCGTCCCCGTACCGAACGCGGCCTGGGCCACCTCCTGAACTGTGCGGGGTCGGAATGCCCGAAGGGCGAGGCTGGCGTCGCTGATCTCGATGACCCGCCGCTGGAGCAGAAAGTCCGAGTCGCTCGAAGGGGCCTGGGCATCGTCCGCGGCGGTCAGGACGATCTCGGGCATCGCAGCTGAGAGATCCTGCCAGAGGGAGCCGAGCGCCTCGAAAGACCGCGCCTCCCATCGGCGGCGGCGGGCCTGGCTGAGCGGGTAGACGACAGCAGGCAAGGTGAGGCCGAGGCAGATCAGAAGGACGGCGAGTGCTGGCGACGTCACGCTGAAGACACACGGCATGGTCAGGAGCGACGAGCATTCCGGGTGGTCGGATATGAGGTGGAGACCCAGACCCAGATCGACGAGCCGCGTCAGCTTGTACGCCGTGTAGACGAGCGCGAATCCGCAGCCAACTGCTGCCAACCGGAGACCGATCCGTACGCTGCCGCGGCGCGTCGACTTCGACTGGCGCAGGGCTTGCCTCAGGAAGTCGATGACGGCGAAGCTCAGGTAGGAGATGTACAGGAGCAGATAGAGCGCGTACGCCTGCGGAGAACGATGGGCTATCTGCTCGTAGGCGAACAGGATGGTCATGCCGAAGGTCGCCCCGGCGAGGAGGTAGAGACGCAGTCGGAGTCGACGTTGTGCCTCTTCGGGCTCGAGGTTGAGCTGGAAGGAGACGGCCAGGACTGCTGTGGCGGCTCCCACCGAGGCGCAGTTGCTCAACAACCGGGCGATGTGCGGCACCACCGTCTCGGCAGCGTCCTCGAACAACGGAGCATAGGTGGCGAAGGCCAAGGCGAACGATCCGAGGAGCGCCCGCATGGACCATGTTCCAGTCGGACGTGGTGTGCCTCGCCCGAGCACCCAATAGCCGGCAGTCGCAGCGAGCAGACAGGCCATGCCCAGGAAGACAGCGTTCATCGTGAGCGGAACCGACCCTTTCTGATGGGCTGGGAGAAGAGTGCGTCCCAGCTGTCCGGCCCCTTCTTGGGGCGCAGAGAGGGAGATTCACGCTCGCGGTAGATGCGCTGACGGATGATCGTGGCCATCATCTCCGCTTCACGTTCGTCGGCCGTCGAGTAGCTCGTACGCCCGGACATGCGCGATACCAGCGTGGGGTTCACGCCGAGCATCCGGGCAGTGCCCGTGTCGACCTCCAGACTCCCCGGGTGGTCGTAGTACACGTGGCACAGCTCGTGAGTCAAGATGTGTCTCTGGTGGTGGATAGACGTACCTTCCTCGTAGTAAAGGAGGTCGACCGTCGGGGTTTCGATCCTTATCCCACAGGGCGCGTCGACTGCGCCGAGCGTATTCAGCGGCGCCATGACGATCGGCTTGCCGCGGAGATCTGCTATCGCGTCACGCAAATCACGCGTGCTGAAGCGGTGTGGCAGGGACAGTAGATCAACCTGCTCCTCACATGATGTGCGAAGTCGGCTCTCGTCGATTTCTGGCAAAGGCACGCAAGTCCCCCTCCTCGGCTTCGGCGGTGCGTCAACTCGCTAGTGAGTACCAGCGATGAGGATGCCAAGCGGAAGGCGGAACTCACACTTCCGGGAACCGAGAGTGCCGGTTACGAAGGGTGATCGTGAGGAGCGCTGGAGCTGTGGATGGCGAGTTTCTCGAGCGTGGTCCGAGCGGGTTTGTGCTCGCCATCTCGGGGTGGAGGGTGCGACGTCGCGAGTAATTGAAGGATCGACTACCCGTTATGTCTGACTACGCTGAATGACTGACTCATGATCATTCGTCAGGCATTTCATGCAGGTTGTGGTGTACGTCACTCAATAGCGGCCCCTAGTCTCGCGTTATGGATTCTCGGGGCGGGCGGGGTGAAGGTGGTGAACCCGTCGGCGAGTCCCTGCCTGAGCTGTTACGGGCGTGGCGTAGGCGGGCGAATCCTCGACGAATCCCGGGCTTGGTGTCTACGGGGCGCCGGGGTGACGGACTCACGCAGCGTGACGTGGCCCGCCTGACGGGAGTCAGTGAGCGTTGGTATCGCGAGCTGGAGCGCGGCAATGAAGCCCAGTACTCGTCCGACTTCCTCGATCAAATCTCATCGGTGCTCGGGCTGAGCCCCGCCGAGCGTCGCGCGCTGTACTTGAGGGCCGTCGGCCGCCCTCCAGCGCTTGCTGTCGTGCTGGAGGCGGACGCGGCCGCGGAAGTGGACGAGTTTCTGCTCCAGCGGTTTTTGGACGGTCAGACTCCCAATCCGGCCTTCGCGACGGACCTCGCGTGGAACGTGATCGGCTATAACGGTCCGCTGGTGGATTGGTTCCCCTGGGTCACTTACCGGGCCAATCAGATGAGATGGGCACTTCTGGACCCGGAGGCCCGCGAGCAACTCGTGAACTGGGAGCAGGACTGGGCGCGCCCATTTCTTGGGCAGATTCGCTATGAGCGCGCGCATCACCCGGAGAACGAGGCGCTGCGGCAACTGGAGCGCGAAATTCTCGTGGAATCTCCGGCCGCACGGGAGATGTGGGAGCGTCGCGAGATGGCCGAGCATTCCCACGGTGACTTCCGCCGGCTCAGGCTTCCGTACCACCAGGGGCGGGAGGTCGCGATCCGCATCGTCGCATTGCGGCCGATGCGTAGTGATCACCTTCGGGTGGTCGTGCTGATGGAAGTCGACGAAGGTGGTGCTGGCTCCTGAGCGCCAGGAGGGGGCATGCTCCGGAATGAAGCGGAGATGTCCTCACTCCTCGTCGAGCAGCCCTGATGCGTCCGCCTCGTCCGGCATGCCCTCAAGTCGACGGGCTTGGTCGATCACGGTGTTTAGCATGTTCAGGCTGGACGCGCTGAGTCCGTTAGCGCGCAAGGCGACCCGGCGCACCCCCTGGTCGAGCATGGCGGCAACTACCTGGATCTCCGCGCGCTGCCGCTCGGCCTCCGCCTCGTCGAAGAAGTAGCCCGCACTCACCCCGAAGAACCCGGCCAGAGCCCGGATGGTCTGCATCTTCGGGTTCGTGTTGGTCCCGGTTCGAAGTTGCTGGATGGCGCTTGCGGAGATGGTCACGCCTGATGTGTCGCGGATGCCCTGAGACACCTCCGCGTACGTGTACGGGCTGCGCCCCTTCGGGTGCACCTCCCGGAACAAGTAGTCGAGCAGCTCCGCAAAGGTGCGCTCGTTCCTCTCGGTCATCTCCAGCCCTTCGTCATGACCATCATCGTATCCACTTCAGTGGTGATCATGACCAGGGCGTCTCGTGTATCGCCATTGCGGTTGACGGAAGTGCGCAACTGCAGTGTACGTTGACGCTTGGAGTTATCCAGTGCAGTGTTGAGTGCCTGGTCAGAGCGTGTGGAGAGGCTGGACTTGTGTCAGTGCTCGCCATATGGTCCTGGTCCGCGCAAATGGATCACTGGTCAGGGTGAGCCAGGAAGGGGAGGGGTGATGTACGCACACGGGCCATGAGCCCGCAGGGGCGAAGGAGACCGGCGCCCGGGAGCTACCAACTCCCAAGGCGTCGGGCCGACAACCCCGAGGGGTATCGATTCACATCTCGCGGGCGGCGGGGCTTTTGCACGAGAACCGCCGCACCGCGTTCCTACGAACAACGGAGTATCACATGCTCGCCACGCCGAGCGTCAACCCGGCCTGCCCGGATACCCAACGACAGCACCGTCTCGCTGCTCAGCTCGCACAGATGATTCCGGGCGCGGCCACGATCCGAGTCAGCCTCACCGACCCGAGCCGGGCATGGCCCCACCCGCGTGCCGCTATCCGGGACGAGGGCGGGAAGGCCCTGGAGGTGAGCCGGACGACGGCGACGGTCGCCGCACGCTGGATCCTGCGGGTCTGGCCGGAGGCGGACTGGACCCGGCCGCACACCTTCGACATCCAGCGCGCCGCCCTCACATGCAGCGACCTGGTCGCCACCGGTCGGAGCCGCTGACATGGCCCGGATACGCACCATCAAGCCGGAGGCGTTCTTCTCCGAGTCGCTCGCCGAAGTGAGCGTCGAGGCCGAGCGGACCTTCTTCGGCCTCCTCACGCAGGCTGACGACCACGGACGGCACCGCGACAACGCCGCGATCATCGCTGGGCTCCTGTGGCCCCTGCGCGCCGAGCACAACTCCGTCCACGTTGAGGACGATCTCCACCAGCTCGCGAGCGCTGGCCTGATCTGCCGGTACACCGGCTGCGACGGCCGCCGCTACCTCCACATCGTGACCTGGTCCGAGCACCAGAAGATCGACAAGCCGAGCCAGTCCCGCCTGCCGTCCTGCCGGCAGCACCAGGCTGCCGACCGGTGCGGCCTCTGTAAGGGCAACTGCACCAAGCAGACCGAGGACTCGCCCGCCACTCCCGGAGGACTCGTCGAGACCTCGCTGAACGCTCCCCGCCCCCTCGATCTGCCCGCCCGGGCCACCTCGACGTCTCCCGGGCACGCGATCGTGTCCTTGGCCGACCGGCAGGCAGCCACCGATCACCTGGTCGACGTCCCTGGCCACCCCGGATCGGAAACTGCAGGTCAGGAGGCATTCTCCGAGGACTCCTCGAACCTTCCCCGAAGCCTCCCCGAAGGCTCGGCGCCTGGATCTAGGATCTTGGATCCTGGATCTTCTGTCCCTACGGGGCGCACAGCGCCCGCAGCCGGCGTCTCCGCCAAGGACCTCGTCGGGGAGTACGTCGCCGGGTGCGACGAGCGCCCCCCGAGCGACGTGATCGGGCACCTCGGGCGGATCACCAAGAAGCTGCTGGGCGAGGGCATCGCCCCGGAGCACATCCGAGCCGGGCTGGCGAACTTCGCGGCTAACCCGAAGCATCCGAGCGTGCTGACCAGCATGGTCAACGAGGCGATGAACGCCCGCCCCGGCGGTTTGGCGCGGCCGGGAATCCGGCCTAACGTGCCCGCCCACCAGGCGTGGACCAACCCGGCCAACGCTTCTGCCGCCTACGCCGAGGAGCTGTGATGCACACCCGTCACCGCGAACCCCAGCTCCTCGGCAACGAAGCCACGCTGGAGCGCATGGCCCGGATCCTGGCCGCCCGCAACATCGACCCGGCCGACGCCGCGCTGCCGGCCGACGCCGAGCCCTTCTCACCGCTGGACGCTCTGCTCGCCGGGATGCCCCCGCGCTATCAAGCGGCTGTCGCCGACCACCCCACGGTCCTGGAGTGGGTCCGGAAGGTCACCGACGCGGCCGTCGCGCCCAGCCGAGGAGCCCGACGACAGGTCACCACCGGCCCTAGCTTGCTGATGGCCGGGGTCGTGGGCGCGGGCAAGACGCACCAGGCGTACGGCGCGGTCCGAGCGCTGGTGCAGAGCGGGATCGGCGCGCGCTGGCGGGCGACCACCGCCGCCGACCTCTACGCCGATCTCCGCCCCCGGCCCGGGGTGGACAGTGAGCGGGAGCTGGCGGCCGTCAGCCGTTGCCCACTGCTGATCATCGACGACCTCGGCGCGGCCAAGGCGAGCGAGTGGGTCGAGGAGATCACGTACCGGCTGATCAACCGGCGGTACAACTACGAACTCCCCACGCTGATCACGACCAACTTGGCGATCAAGGACCTGCGTTCCTACCTCGGGGACCGAGTCGCCAGCAGGCTCGCGCAGATGACCACCCGAGTCGAGTTCGAGGCCATCGACCGCAGACGCCACAGCGCCGCTGCCTGACCCTCCACAGGCCACCCCGCCGGACCGCGCCCTCGCAGCGCCGTCTCCCCGGGCACCTACCGCCAGCGCATCTCTCCGCGGACGCCCCTGCGCGCGAAGAGCGATCGGAGCACCCCGCATGACCAGCACGATGAACGGCCCCGCCCAGCACCGTCAGCTCGGCGACCAGACCTGGCACGTCGACGCCGTCTGCCAGAGCACCGAGTACAACCCGGTGGACCCCGAAGTCTTCTTCCCCGAACCCGACGAGACCGCCAAGATCGCCACGGCCAAGGCCCTGTGCGGCCAGTGCCCGGTCCGCCGCACCTGCCTGGACGCCGCTCTCGAAGGGGGTGACACCGACGGGATCCGTGGCGGCCTGACGGAAGAGGAGCGCGGGCCGCTGCACGACAAGCTCGCCAGCCGCCTCGACTACAGCCGCGTCAATGCCACCATCGCCGGACGCGACGTGCACCTCACCCATACGGAGCGCCGCGCGGTCGAGTACGCGGCCTACCGCCACGGGGTGAGCGAGCAGCGTCTGGCCTGGCTTCTGAAGGTCACCGAGGAGCACGCCAAGAAGCGGTACCGCGAGATCCGCCGGGCCGAGCGCAACCGAACCCTGAACCAGCCCATCACGAACACCACATCCCCCGAGACCAGCGGCGAGCGCCTGATCCGCGACGACTTCGGGACGGCGGCATGAACATCGCAAGCGCGTCGAAGACGGCGCACATATCCGGGTGGGACCGCGCGGCTGTCGTGGCGCTCGGGGGCGCGGGGTGCGCGCTGTCGTACGACGCCCTGCAGCAGATGGCCGTGGCCATCCACATCCGAGGCTTCCTTACCTACCTGTTCCCCCTGGTGATCGACGGGTTCATCGCCTACGGCATCCGAGCCCTCCTGGTCCTGCGCAACGCACCCCTGCGCGCCCGGCTCTACGTCTGGACGCTCTTCGGCACGGCCACCGCCGCCAGCATCTGGGCCAACGCACTCCACGCGGTGCGCATCAACCAGGACACGGTTGCCGGCGCCGGCCTCCAACTCGGGGACGCGGTGGTCGCGGTGCTCTCCACCATCGCCCCGCTCGCACTGGCCGGAGCGGTCCACCTGTACATCCTCATTGCCCGGGGCCCGGTCAAGGACACTGACCGGCAGAACCTCGGTCAGCCCGGTCACCTCGTTCAGCCCGGTCACCTCGGTCAGACCGACCGGGGTGACGCCATCGAGGTCACCCGGACCGACCGAGCCGGTCAGCAGCGGTCAGCGGCCGGTCAGGTCAAGCCCGGTCAGTCGGTCACCGCTCTGACCGACCGGCTGCCGCTGTCCCCGAACGACGAGGACACCGCCACGCGGTCAGTGACAGGAGACTCGACCCCGGCGACCAGCGGCCAGTCGGTCACCGACCACCACAACCGCAGCCACGGTGCCCCTGACCTGCCGGGACAGGCGGACAAGGGTCGGACGGTCACTGACCGCCCCGGCAGTGCGGCCCCGGTCGGTGATGACCAGGACAGCCCGGCGGCGGTCAGTGCCCCGCCGGTCACCTCGCCGCCGGTCACTGACCGGGCCGCTCGACCGACTGGTGACCGGCGTCCTGACCCGGACACCGAGGATCTGCTGGCGATCGCCCGGTCGGCGGTCAGGGCCGAGGACAAACTGACCCGCAAGGTGGTCGCCCAGGCGATCCGAGGTCAGCAGATCCCGCTGTCCAGCGACACCCTGACCGCGCTGATGGCGCAGCTGCGCGAGCAGCACCGCCAGCCGGTCACTTCCTCCCGGCCCTGACCGACCCTCCACGGAGTGGGTGACCGAGAGCCGGTCATCCCGGCCGGTCACCCGCTCCGCATGTCTCCGAGACACCCCGCCACAGCAGAAGCGGAGAGCACCCGATGCGCACTCGCCCGGCCACGCCCGCCGAAGTCGACTCCTGGCTGACCGTCCTGCACCAGCGCGGACACCTCCACCGCGCTCAGTCCGGCCCCGACACCACCTGGGTCGTGCAACGCGAGCAGCACGACCGGCCCTGGACCCTGCACCACCCCGTCCTGGCCATGGACTGGATCGAGGAACTCGTCCGCGAAATCCAGCAGCAGGACCCGGAGACGAGCCGGTGAACACCAACAACCCGGTGCCCACCTCCGCTGGACAGCAGCGTGACCCCACCACGGCTCCTGGCGGAGCAAGCTATCGCGTACGACGGTCCTACGGCCCGACGTACGCACTTGCCCCCGCCCAGGAGGGCGGGGGAAGCCCGGCTGGTCCCGGAGCGAGGGCACACGGGGACCAGCCGGGCAACCGGCACCAGGGGGCGCCGGTCACCGGGGGAGAAGCCGATCGCGACGATCACCGCGAGCAGCCGAGCCCGAGCACGCCCGCCTACCCCGACCGCAAACCGCGCCGCCGCACCCGCAACCCCAGCGAGCGCACCCGCAAGACGACCACCCGCCTCTCCGACACCGAGAAGACCGAGATCGCCGAGGCCGCCACCAAGCGCGGCGTCACCGTCGCTCGCTTCCTCGCCGTCTACGGCCTGAGCGCCGCCCGCGGATGCGCCGCCGTGCCCAGCAACGACCAGCTCGACACCGCCATCGACGAACTCGCCGCTCTGCGCACCGCGCTGGCCCGCATCGGCAACAACATCAATCAGATCGCCTTCGTCCTCAACAGCGGTGGCCAGCCGCGCGCCGGTGAACTCGAACACGCGCTGGGCGCGCTGACCGGACTTCTCGCCCGCGTCGATGACGCGGCGAACGACCTGGTGACCCGGCGGCTGTGATGGTTCCCGACATCGGACGCGGCTCCCGCACTCACGGCCTCCTCGTCTACCTGTACGGCCCCGGACGGCGCGAGGAGCACACCGACGCACACCTCGTCGGCTCCTGGGACGGCTTCGCCCCCGACCCCGGCCGCGACACCGGCCTCGACCCCGACCCGAAGGTCACCCTCGCCCGGCTCACCGCCGCCCTGGACCTGCGGGTCAAGCAGGCCGGCGACCGCGCACCCGCCAAGCACGTCTGGCACTGCTCGGTCCGCACCGCCCCCGGGGACCGGCGGCTGGACGACGAGGAGTGGAACGCCGTCGCCCAGCGCATCGTCCACGCCACCGGCATCGCCCCGGATGGAGACCCCGACGGCTGCCGGTGGATCGCCGTCCGCCACGCGGAAGACCACATCCACATCGTCGCCACCCTCGTACGCGGCGACCTGCGCAACCCGCGCCTGAACTACGACTTCAACAAGGCCCAGGCCGAATGCCGCCGCATCGAGCAGGAGATGGGCCTGCGGCGCCTGAACGCGGGCGACGGAACCGCAGCGAAGAATCCCAGCAGCGCCGAGAAGTTCAAGGCCGAGCGCACCGGCCGCCCGGAGACCGCACGCGAGACACTCCGCGAGGCCGTCCGCCGAGCCGTGGCGGGAGCGGATTCGGAAGAGGAGTTCTTCACGCGGCTCCGAGAAGCGGGGGTACGGGTGAAGCTGCGACACGCACCGTCCGGTGACGCGCTCGGCTACAACGTGGCCCTGCCCGGCGACCGCAACCGCGACGGGGACCCGGTCTGGTACCCCGGCTCCAAACTGGCCCCCGACCTCTCCCTTCCGAAGATCCGCATACGCCTCACCGACGGTGCCGCAGAGCCGAGCGCGCCCGCGGTCGCCGCTGACCGGACGAACTGGTCACCGCCCGCCCGTCAACGACGCAACGCCACCGTCATAGCCGAACGCTCGGCCACGCTCTTGGCACGCGGCGAGGACGGCGAGGCCGCCGCCCAGCTCGTCGGCGTCGGAGAACTCCTCGACGCAGTGGCCCAGACCTCACCGGCCACTACCCGCACCGAACTGGCCGCCGCAGCTCGCGCCTTCGAACGGGCAACCCGCAGTCATGTCCGCGCCGAACGCGCCGACACCCGGGCCCTCCGCTCGGCCGCCCGAGGCATTGTCCAGGCCGGCGGGGCGCTCGGCCGAGGCGAGGACGGAGGCACCACCGCCATGCTCCTCGCCACCCTCGTCCTGCTCACCCTCGCCGCCGCCCGATGGCACTCCGCCCGCGGACACGCCCAGCAGGCCCACGCCTCCCGACAAGCCGCCGCGCACCTACGCACCGCCTACCGCCAGGCCGCCGCCACCCCGATGCGCATGCTGCACGACCAAGGCCGCGCCCTTCCTGACGCCCAGCGCCTCATGCACGAGGCCGCCCTTCGCGCCGTCCTGCCCGAGAAGGTCGTACGGGCAGGCGGCACGGAAGCGAGGACCGACGCCTTGGTCGCCACCCTCGCCCAGGCCGAGCGGGCAGGCCACGACTCCGAGGCTCTCCTGCGCCAGGCCATCGACATGCGCGAACTCGACAGCGCCGACGACGTGAACGACGTCCTGGTCTGGCGCCTGCGGCGCATCGCCCAGCTCCCGGCACACCCGGGTGATGGTGCCCGTCGTCCGCAGGCCGCCACCCGCCAGGCCACCACGCCGAGCAGCCGTATCAGTGAACGAGACGCGACGGCAGCCGCACCGCTCGGAACTGCTCAAGACCCCAACCGCCGCTCGCCACGTCGCTGACCACCTCGAACCGGACGTAGACCACCGGCCGAGCGGACGCCGCGAAATGTATGGACAGCCGGTTCCACCGGCTGTTACGGATGAAGACAGGACCGACAACCGGGAGATGACGCTCGTGCTCAGAACCACCACCCGCACCACGGATCCGGCACCCGTCCTGCCCGTCGTCCCCACTGGTACCGACCCCCTGCTGCAGCTCCAGGCCGAGACGCGGTCGGCCGACGGCCCCGGGGCAATTCGCTGCGTCGGCCACTCACGCGAACTCGTCCTCGGCGGCATCCCCGTGATGTGCTCCGCCTGCCGTGCCCGACGCGACTGGCTGCTCATTAACCACGGCCGCAACGTCTGGGTCCGCTGCCGGTGCGGCAACCAGTGGCTCGAGCCCGAGATCAGCCGCGCCGACTTCGACGCCCTGGTCGGCGGCCCGCACGGGACGACCTACCCGAGTGTCGAGGCGGGCTTGACCGCGCTCGGGTTCGACGGCGCCTTCGCTGGCATCTACGTGGGGTAGGCGAGCAAGAGACCAACGCCGAGGAGCGCCACCGACGCATCGGTGGCGCTCCTCGGCGTTCAGGTGCGGTCAGCCGCGTTCGGTGTCCTGGAATAGCCTGCTGTAAAAGTCGTACCCGGCGCTCGTCCTCATCTTGGACATGGCCTTCGTACCAGCCGCGTGGAGGATCGCCTCCTCCGCCGTGGCTTCACCGTACAGACCCCTCCCGTACTCAAGAGGAGGGGACGTCTTGTCCTCGGAGGTCGTCGCCGGTCCCTCTCCACCGTCTCGGCGGGACATACAGGAGGTGCCTATGACCATGAGGATGGAGGGAGGGGCGCATGGACGAGGGAGAACCACTCTTCCCGCACACTCGTCCTATTCTACGGGGCATCAGCCGACCAGGACGAGGGAGAACGCGTGGGACAGCCGGGGACGATGCTCGCCCAACGAATATCCGAGCAAAGGGCGGGAGTTGGCAATGGGCAGGCGCTGGTGGGTGAGATGCGGCGCACGGTTCTCCGGGTCCCATCGATGGGACCCGGTCTGTGGAGTGCCCGATCGGGCGGTGTTCGGTGGATCTGTGCGTTCACGGACGATGCGGCGCTGGCCCGCTTCGCCATTCACCACGGTCCTGGTGATTGTCTGATGGACTACGTCGCGCTGCTCGGGGCGCGGATCGTGGACGAGATCGTGCCGGCCTTGGGCGAGCCCGGCGGACTCGCAGTGGACATCGCCAACGAGGACGGGGCGATGTTCTTCCCGCCTGTCCTCGGAATTGTCCCGGACAGTGTCGCAGTCAACGCCGGCGGCCCGGAGAAAGTGCGCAGCCATGGGCACTGACGAAGGAAACCTGGCTTTCGATCAGGCGTCGGTCGCGAAGTTCACAAAAGGCGTGGGCGCGACGATCGATCAGCTCGGCGAACTCGGCGGCGCCACCGGGTCGGTGATGGGCAAGGGGTTCTCGGGTCTGGCCATGACGGGAATGGAGGCCGGGCACCACGGGCTGTCGGTGGACTTCGAGGATTTCTGCGAGCGGTGGGAGTGGGGCGTGCGTGCCCTGGTGAGCGATGCGAGCGAGCTCGCGTCGCGTCTCGGGCTGGCGGCGGGCACACAGTGGGAGCACGACCAGTACGTCGAGGGCTCGCTGAAGGTCGGTGTCAATGCGTTGATGGGCGGCAACCCGCATGCAAGTGAGGAGGACATAACCCAGCAGAACTGGGGTGACATCTTCACTCCCGACTACCTGGACCCGGACTGGAGTGCCGAGTCCTTCGAGAAGGCCGGGCAGGACATGGAGCAAACCTGGAAGGACACCGGCCGCACCGTTCTTACCGAAGGGCAGGGCGGTCGGCAGTCGGAGAGGCTCAAGACCGAGCTCGGCCTCAGTGACGACCAGTGGGACCGGGCGTTGGACGACACGTTCGGGCCGTCGTCCGAGGAACGTGCCCAGCAGGCACAGCAACAGGGCGACTTGGACGCGGGCGGGGGCGGCTGAGGATGGGCGTCGGGGATTTCATCAGGGACATCACGCCGGACTCGGTCGAGGACGTGGTTGAGGACGGTGTCGAATGGGCCGGCAACCGGGTCGAGGATGCCGGGAACTGGACAGCGGACCGGCTGGACGACGTGGGCTGGGAATCCGGTTCGGACTGGGTGCGGGAGCAGTCGCGTTCGGTGGCCAACCGGATGGGCGCCGAGGTCGAGGAGATGGACCTCGGGCAGACCGAGGACAAGACCAAGCTGGTCTACGGCAGCCCCGCCAATATCCGCTCCACGGCGAGGCAGCTCCGCTCATTCCAGAACGCATTCGACGACGCCGGAAGCGGGTTGAAGGGTCTCGACTCCTCACGCCTGAAGGGTGAGGCAGCAGATGCGCTGCGCACCGCGGTGAGTACCCAACCGCCGAAGTGGTTCATCGGTGCCGATGCCTGTGAGAAGGCGGCTGCCGCGCTGGAGGCGTACGCCGGCACCGTCACGTGGGCACAGAACCAGGCCCAGACGGCGATCGACGTGTGGAAGGAGGGCGTCAAGGCCTCCCAGGAAGCGGCTGACGGCCACCGCAAGCGGATCGACGACTACAACAAGGCCGTCGACCGCTACAACGCGCAGGCCCCCGAGCAGCGCAACCCCAGTACTCTGCCGCCCTGTCCCGCGCCGACGTTCGATGACCCGGGCAAATCCCTGATGCGGGATGCGCAGGAACTCCTCGCCCAGGCTCGCGAGCAGCGGAACACTGCCGCGGAGACCGCCCGGAGCGCGGTCCGTGCCGCCCGTGACACGGCCCCGGACAAGCCCTCGTACGCACAGCAGGTAGGGGACGGTCTGCAGGAGTTGCAGATCATCAACGACCACGTCGGCGCCGGCGTCATCAAGGGCACCGCGGGGCTGGTGAACTTCGTCCGGGGGATCAATCCGCTGGATGCGTACAACATCACCCACCCCGCCGAGTACGCCACCAGCCTCAACAGTCTTGCCGCCGGCCTGCTGGTCGCCGCCAACGACCCGGTCGGTACCGGCAAGCAGATGATCAGCGACTTCATGAAGGACCCCGCGGAAGGGTTCGGTCGGCTGCTGCCCGACGCGGCACTGACCGTGGCCACCGGCGGGGGCGGGGGCGTCGTCAAGGGTGTCCGCCTCGCCGCGGACGCGGCCAAGGCCTCCCGGGCCCGGAGGCTGCTCGACAACGTTCCCGACGGCACCCACAACCGCCCCGACGGGCACCGCGTGGTCTCCGGCACCGACCCGGTCGACCTCGCCTCGGGCCGGATGTTCCTGCCCCAGACCGATCTGGTGCTGCCGGGCACCCTGCCGCTGGTCTTCACCCGCCGCACCGAGTCCGGCCTGTTGGCAGGCAGGTTCCTCGGTCTCTCCTGGACCTCCACTGTCGACGAGCGCCTGGAGATCGACGCGTCCGGCGTCGTCCACGTCACCGCCGACGGCCTCCTGATTGCCTATCCGCACCCCGCCCCAGGTACCCCGACCACCCCGGAGTCCGGGACGGCCCGAACACTGCTGGCCCGTGAAGCGGACGGCGACTACACCGTCACTGATCCCGGTACGGGCCTGGTCCGGCACTTCGCTGCCCCGGCCGACAGCGAACCGGGCGGCGACGGCGACGCCTGGCTGGACCGGGTCGAAGACCGCCACGGCAACTGGTGGGCCGTGGAACGTACCGAAAACGGCACTCCGCTCGCCCTGAACTGTTCTGCCGGCCGCCGGGTGGCCGTCGCGGTGAGCGACGGCCGGGTCACGGCCCTGTCTCTGGCGGGAGCGGGAAAGAACGGGGAGGACCTGCCTCTGATGCGCTACGGCTACGAGGACGGAAACCTCACTACCGTCGTCAAGCCGTCCGGTGCCACCACCACCTTCGTCTACGACAACCGCAGCCGCATCACCGCCTGGGTCGACTCCAACAACAGTCGTTACGACTACACATACGACGACCGCGACCGCGTCATCGCCGAAGGCGGTCAGGCCGGCCACATCCAGATCTCCCTCACCTACACCGAACCCGACCCGGAGACCGGTGGCCGCACCACCAGCCTCACCACGGCCGGCGGACACACGACCCGGCACCAGATCGATCGCCACTGCCGGGTGGTGGCCACCACCGATCCGCTCGGCCACACCACCCGCTTCACCCATGACGCCCGTGGCAACACGCTCACCCGTACCGATCCGTTGGGCCGCACCACCGCCTTCACCCACGACGAGAACGGCCGCCTGCTCGCCGTCACCCGTCCCGACGGGAGTGAACTGCGCACCGTGCGCGACCCGTCGGGGCTGTCTACGGAATTCCGCGGGCCGGACGGTGCCCGGTGGTTCCAGGAATTCGACGAACACGGCAACCGCACCGCCGTCACCGACCCGGCAGGTGCCACCACTCGGTACGCCTACGACGGCCGGGGCAGGCTGACCACCGTCACAGACGCCCTCGGCGCCACCACCACCGTGCGCTGCGACGCAGCAGGGCTGCCGGTGGCAGTGACCGACCCGTCCGGCGGCACCACCCGCCTGGAACGCGATGCCCTGGGCCGGATCGTGCGCACCGTCGACCCGATGGGGAGCGTCACCCGAGTCGTCCTGGACGAGGACGGCAACCTCGCCCGCCGCATCGCCCCGGACGGCTCCACCGAGTCGTGGACACACGACGGCGAGGGGAACCCCCTCAGCCATACCAGTCCGGCCGACGGCATGTCCTGCTTCGACTACACCCACTTCGACCTGCTCACCGCCCGAATAGAGCCCGACGGTACCCGCCACACGTTCGAGCACGACGCGGACCTGCGGCTGACTCGGGTCACCGGCCCGCACGGCACCTGGTCCTACACATACGACGCCGCCGGACGACTCGCTTCCGAGACGGACTTCGACGGTCGTACCCGCACCTACCGCTACGACGCCGCCGGGCAGCTCACCGCCCGGTCGGACGCCCTCGGCCGGACCGTGTCCTACACCTACGACCAGCTCGGCCAAGCGGTCCGCAAGGACGTGGCGGGCAAGGTGACCACCTACGTGTACGACCGGGCCGGACGCCTGCTGCACGCTGCCGCACCGGACAGCGAAATCCTCTACACGTATGACCGGCGCGGCCGGACCAAGACCGAACTCGTCGACGGCCGCGCCATGAACTATGCCTACGACAGACTGGGCCGCCGGGCCCGCCGCATCACCCCTACCGGCGCGGTCACCGAGTACGGCTACGACGCCGCCGGCCGTGCCGCCCGGATAACCAGCGGCGAACGCGAGATAGCCTTCACTCACGACGCGGCCGGCCGGGAACTCGAGCGCGTCTTCGGGGGCTCCCTCAGCCTTGCCTCCGCCTGGGACGAGGCCGGAAGGATCAGCGCCCAGCACCTGACCATCGAGGGCCGTTCACTCAACCACCGTCACTATGCCCACCGCGCCGACGGCCATCTCACGTCCGTGACCGACGATCTGTCGGGCTCCCGCGCATTCGATCTGGACCCGGCCGGCCGGGTCACCGCTGTCCACGCAGAAGGATGGACCGAGCGCTACGCCTACGACGCCGCCGGCAATCAGGCGGAGGCGTCCTGGCCGGCCTCCCATCCCGGCCACGACGCCACAGGCCCCCGCTCCTATACAGGAACCTCCGTCACAAGGGCCGGCAACGTCCGCTTCGAACACGACGCCCTTGGCCGCGTGACCCTGCGCCAGAAAACCCGCCTTTCACGCAAGCCCGACACCTGGCGCTACGAATGGGACGCCGAGGACCGTCTCTCCGCCGTGGTCACCCCCGACGGCACCCGCTGGCGCTATCGCTACGACCCGCTGGGCCGCCGGACGGCAAAGCAGCGCCTGGCCGACGACGGCGAGAGTGTCGCAGAGGAGGTCCGCTTCACCTGGGACGGCTCCACGCTGTGCGAACAGACCGTCCACACACCGGATCTTTCACACGTGGTCGCCCTCACCTGGGACCACTGCGGCTTGGTGCCACTGTCCCAGACGGAGCGCCTCCTCACTCCGGACAGCCGTCAGGAGGAGATCGACCGCCGGTTCTTCGCCATCGCCACCGACCTCGTGGGAACACCCACCGAGCTGGTCGACGAGTCCGGCGAGATCGCCTGGCGCGCGAGGAGCACCCTCTGGGGCACCACCGCATGGGCTCGCTCCAGCACGGCCTACACCCCACTGCGTTTCCCCGGCCAGTACTGCGACCCAGAGACCGGTCTTCACTACAACCTTTTCCGCCACTACGACCCGGAGACCGGTCGCTACACCTCCCCGGACCCCCTCGGCCTCGGCCCCGCGCCGAATCCGGTCGCCTATGTGCACAACCCGTTCACCGTCTGCGACCCGCTCGGCCTGTCGCCGTACTCGCAGTTCAAAGGCCTGGGCTGGCTGACGGACAAGCTGCTCGAACGCGCCTCGTTCCGATACCAGCGGCTCGTCACCGATCAGAGCTACGAGCAGCAGTGGATACTGCCAGATGGCCGAGAGGTCCACGTCGACGGAGGCCCGCGGGACGGATGGATCACAGAGGCGAAGTGGACCGGCGGTGACAGAATCGGCGAATGGGAGAAGTCCCCGTACAACCCGGATTTCAAGTACTACAACGAGGGCCGGCTCACCGCACAGACCGACAAGCTGCTCGCTCTCAACGAGGATCTCGGAGGCAAGGGGGTCCGCTATATGGTGTCCAACGAATGGGGTGCCGCGCATGTGAACGAAGTGCTGTCCAAGGCCTTCCCCGAGGCCTATGCCAGCGGGCAGCTGAAGGCGTATCACGTGCCCGGCAACGGCATGAGTGGAATGAGTTCATGGCTGCAGTGATCGCAATGCTGGAAGAGCTCCGGGGCCTCGCCCCCCTGACTGCTGAGGGCGCGGCGGCGCGATTCTCGGCCCAGGAGTGGACTCCCGGAGGTAAACCCCGCCACGGTGTGGAGACGTCGTGGGACAAGGGCAGCATCGGGGCCTGGATCCAGACGTTCACCAGTGGGACGGTCAGCGTCTCGTTCGCCGTCTGGATCCGCGACGTCGACGAGTCGGGCTATTTCGACGACCTGGAGGCTGTCTACGAGCAGGGGGATCAAGCGCTGGCCGACTTCCTCCCCGAGATCGAGGAGTCCCCGCTTGCCGGCCACCTCATCATGGCCGAGCCGACGGAGGCAGACAGGGACGAGTTCATTACGGTGAAGAAGTGGACCCTTGACGCCCGGATCCTGACTGCTGGCGTGATCCAGCAGGACACAGATCTTCCGGTGATGGTCGTGGTGTCGCTGGAGGAGCCCGCCGCCTGACTCAGTCCGTATGCGAGGGCACCCGCGTCTCCATCCGGGGCTGGGCGCGCCCAGACGTACGCGAAGGGGCCCGGCATCCGAAGACGAGCCGTACGATGAGGCCGCCCCTGCCTGAGCGGCATGGGGCGGCCTCAAGCGCTCCTCGGTCAGACTCCGGCGAGACGGTTCGAGAGGTCGAGGGCGTCGGTGGCGAAAGCGAGGGCGGCGCACAGGCCGGTCATCTCGTAGAGGGTCGGACGGATCAGGTGCGGCCAGTCGTCCGGGACGGCGGGCCAGGAACCGAGGAGCACCTCGGCAGTAGTCAGCCCCAGGAACGTCGTGACGTCCCAGCCGCTGCGCGATGCGGGCTCCCAGCGCAGTCGGATGCGCCCGAGGGGGAGTCTGGAAGTCTCGGCAGCGAGCCAGGTGATGTCGAGGGGGCCGTCGGGCCGGGCGGAGATGCGCTGGAGAAGCGCGCCGTGCACGCCGTGCGGCATGGGGCGGGCCGCGACCGTGGGCAGCACGAGGCGGGGCGCCGGGCGCGAGGGTGACGAGATCGGAAGCCTCCGTGGTGGTAGGGAAGTGATCAGGCCCAGGTGAGGGCTTCGCGCGCCCCCACCTGGAGGTAGTCCTCCTGGCCGTCGTCGGCGATGTACGCCTGGCCGTCGCGGACCACGACCTCGGCCCCCACGAAGTGGGCGAAGGGGAAGTCGGGGTTGACGGCGAGACGGACCGGCAGGTTGGGGTCGAGTTCCTGGAGCTGGCGGAGCAGGTGGCCGACGGTCAGGTACTGGGGCAAGAGAGTCTCCGTGAACGGTGGACATTGACGGGAGTGGTCGGCTCGACGACGGGGCGTCGAGCCGTCGGTGGATGTATGAGCGGAGCCTGATCGGTGGTCAGCGCGAGGAGTGGGTGACGAGGGCGGCGAGGAATCCGGCGACGGCCTCGGAAGGGGTGTGGACGCCGAACTCCTGGACCCATACCTCGCCGTCGGCGGGCAGCACCTGGACGCGCCAGACGATCTCGCGCGCCCAGGCGGAGGGGTCTTCGGGGAGCCAGCCGACGTAGACGCCGCCGTCCGGGCTGGTCGCGTGGACGTTGGCCTCCGGGGTCTCGGCGATCGTCCAGCCGAGAGCGTCCAGGAGGTCGAGCACCGGAGCGGCGCAGTGGTCGGAGGAGAGCCAGTGGCGGTCTTCCACGGCGGGGCGGACGACGGCGGGCAGGAGGGCGGCGGAGGTGTTCACGGTTGGACGATCCCTTCGTTGACCTGCGGTTTTCCCGACACCCGTACGTTGGCATGTGGCATGCCGAAGTGCGTAGTCGTTTCTCGGGGATGCCGTCTGCCGTGGGCGAACTGGAGACCACCAGCGAGCGGTCGGCGGGACGGGAATGGATCGGCGACCGCGGTTGTCGTACCTGGGTTGCGGTGAGGGACCGCACGTCGGTGAAGGGGAGCAGGGGATGGTCGAGGCGAGCAGACACTGGGACGGCGCCGGACTGGAACGCAAGATCCGCGCCGCCGGACGGCCCTGGACCGTGGGCGACATCGCGATGGTCGCCGACGGCCAGTGGGGAGTCGGCGCACAGCCCGACCGGTGGACGGAGGAGGAGACGGTGGAGCGCCGGGTCGCCGAGGGCCGGCGCGTGGAGCTGACGCTGGAGGAGCTGGCCCGCGCGGTGGGCCCCCGGGCCGAAGAGGGCCCCCGCGACGAGAATCGGAGCTAAGCGTTCAACGTCGGGGCCCCGTTGTGGGCGCTGACGGCCCTACGACCGCCGCCGGAGGGGGCGGTTCGGGCGCGGCCCCCGGGGCGTGCCGCGTATTCCCGGAGTGGGCGACAGCGGCCTGAGCCAGCCGAACCGCCGGTGCCGCAACCTCGGGTGCGGCGGCCTCCCGAGCCTCCACCACGCGCCGGATCGCCTGGAGGTACGCCCGGCCCTCCGCGTGGGCGACGCGGAGCTCGACCGCCGTTTCGGTGATCCGGTCGAGTTCGTAGAAGTCAGGCACGTACCCATGCCGGGACAGGGCGTGAAGACGGTCCTGGTGAACGGTTACCGCGCTGTCCGTGATGGCCAGGGCCGCGCGGGTGTGCATGGCGCAGCGCAGGAGCGGGTCGTCGCTGGGGCGGCGGACCCCTAGGATCTCAAGAGCTTCGATGGGCTGGCCCCAGGCGTTCTCGATCATGGCCGTGGCCTGGTCGAGCATGGTGGTGGTGGGCATGGTGGAACTCCTGTTGGGCGGGGACGGTCGAGAGTGGAGTGCGGCCTGGGGTGGGAGTCAGCGTCCGCGCCGGGGCGTCGGCGAGCTGGCCGGCAGCCGGACAGAGGTCGCGGGCGCCGAGTGTCCCGTCCGTTTCTGCGCCGGCCCCGTGGAGCGGCTCTGCGCGGCCATCACCCGGAGGTCGGCTGCCGTGCGTGGTGCTCGCGCGGCACGGTGTACGGCCTGGGTGACCGCGGTGCGGCGTACGTCCAGCGGAGTCGGAGCGCGCGAAACCTGAGCCTCGGCGATCGGCGTGGCCGAAGCGACAGGGGTCATCGTGACCAAGTGCTGCATCCGCCGGTCGACTTGGTGGCGCTCGCGGACCACCGGTGTCGACTTCGCCATCACAGCGGCGGTTGCGGCGATCAAGTGGGACGGGGTGCGGGCCGTGAACGTCGCTTCGGCACGAGTGCCCCAGCCCGGCGGGCCAGCCCACAGCTCAACGGTCGTGCGGTCGGAGCCGTAGCCGCGCCGATCGACAAGGATGCCCGCTTGGTCGTCAGGAGCGATGATCTCGACGGTGCCGAGTTCAGCAGCTCCGTCAAGGTTCCAGCCGGCATCGGTCAGCGGCCGGACGGTATCCCTCCACGGGATGGTTGGCCCTGTCAAGAAGCGGCCGGGGGTGTCCGAGGCGATGGCTTCGTCGTAGTCCTGGACCAGTGCGGCGGTGAGGCCGGCGACCATCTCGGCCGGGGTGACGTGGTTGAACGTCGCCGTCCAGCGAGGCGCCGAGAAGGCGTCCTCGGCTGCGCTGATCTTCCACAGTTCGAAGTCGTCGCCGAACCAGCCGATCCGAATCCGTTGGTCGGGAGAGGTCACGAGGAGCTGGCAGGGGCCCTCATCGAGGTACTGATGGGGCCAGTGGGCGACGGGCGCGAAGCCAGCCTCGCCGGTCCCGTTGGAACCAGCCAGATACATGGGGCTGACCAGTACCTCTTGGTACCGGGTCGGGTCATCAGGGGCGTACATGGTCGAGTCTCCGGAAGCGAAGGAGGAGAACGGATCCGCGTATGCAGCGGCGGGAGCCGCCGGAGCGCACGCGGATGCCGTAGTGGCGGCGAGTGGCCTCTCGTTCTCACCCCCGTCACCGGCCCCGGCCCGGTGCCGACTGAGCGGTCACGGCCGCCGGCACCCGCGGTTCCGGCTGAGGCGCGTGGCTGAACATGACGTTCGACGCGGCGGCGCTCCGTCGTAGGGCCGCCGCGGTCCGGGCGCTCTCGGCTCCCGCCCCCAGCGGAACGCCGAGTTGGGTCCGCGTGGCTGCCGCTGTCGGACGCGGTGCCGCTGTTCCACCTCGCAGCGAGAAGGGCTGGCTCCAGTGCTCGACACTCGCGTAGACGGCCCCCAACGCCTGGCCGGCATCGGTGAGCACGTACGGGTCTCCGTGCCGGGAGCCCGTCCGCGTGACCAGGCCATCGGCCTGAAGCCGGACAAGTCGCTGCCGTGCGAGGCCGTAGTCCAGACCGGCCGCCTCGGCGATGTGGACGAACCGCATCTGGCCGTCAGCCGAGTCGAGGGCCTGAATCACGGCAGTTGAGTGCCGAAGATGCAGGCGGCGCAGCGCGTCCTCGACACGCTCGGCTTCGGCCATCGGTTCCTGTGTCAGGTGGCTGCGGGACCAGTCCGAGACCGTGCGGAGGACGGGGGCCAGAGACGTGCCGAGCGCGCTGAGCCGGTACGGCGCACCCCGCCGGTCGTCATCGCGGATCACCAGTCCGTCAGCGTGCATCGTGGCCAGCCGTTTGCCGACGAACTGCTCACTGACGAAGGGGAGCTGCGCAGCAACGTCGCGGACGCGCACGGGGCCCTTCACCTGGGCCAGGGTCATCGCGGTCCAGGTGGTCCACTTGGGCCCGATCCGGGCGAGAGCCTCCTCGACGCGCTGGGCGTCGATGGAAGCGATGGAGAAGGTGGGAGGCAGGCCGGGGGTAGCCATGGTGGGGTCCTTATCGGGATGAGGTCAGCGTGAGCGGGGGGTCGCGAGGGAGGTCCTGGCGACGGGCACGGCGGCCGGGCCGGAGAGCGCGCCTGATGTGGTCCGCGTGGTGGTGCGGCCGAGGGCGGCGGACACCCGGGAGGTCGTCGCACGACCATCACGCAGGGCGGCTTCCCCCTGCGCAGTGAGCGAGAGGAGCTGGCCGGGCCGGTACACGTTCTCGGTGATGTCCTGATGCAGTAGCCCGTCGGCGACCAGCCGCTGCACGGTCTGCGGGAAGACCACCGGGTCCTGCCACTGGGCCTTCTCCCGCGAGATGTACGGGTCCTCGCCGATCGCGTTGCGGCGAAAGCGAACACCTCCGGCCGCAACCGCTTCGAGGGCTACCAGCCCGCGCTCCCCGGCGACGGCCCAGTCGTCGTCCCGGTGGGGCCTCGTCTTCTGGCCCGGCCCGTGGCTCTTGTTGCTCGCGTGTTGAGCAGGCTCGGGCGAGGAAAGAAGCTGGCGGTAGGCGGACAGGGACTCGACGAGCTGGCTGTATGCCCGGTCCTGCTGGTCCAGGCCGTCTCCGAGATCCGGGAGAGCTGTCCGCAGCAGCGCGTACGAGACCTGGGCTCGGCCGACTTCACCGCGACCAGTGCCTTCGAGTAGGCGCTGAGCGCGCTGGACCGCGTTGAGCACGCTCTCGTGTCGCTCGTCCAGCGCCGCTGCGGCTTCGATGACGCGTGCAGCGGCCTGGTGCAGCGGCTCCTCCGGACCATGTGCGAGGGCGTGCACGCTGACATCCCCGACACCGAGCACTTCGACGACGAGATAAGGCCCAGGGTGTGTGTCTGCGTCGTACGGGTTCACTCCGTCGTCTCCATCCGGGCGAGCAGGGAGCGAACTAGAGCGGGCAGGCTCCCGGGATCGTTGTCGAGCCGAGGGCGGTCGCTCACTTCGCTGAGGAGATCGGCGTCATCGAGCAGGCCAGTGGAGATCTCCACGCAGGCGTCGGTGATCCGGGCGGCGGCGAGCAGCGACTGGGAGAGAACCTCGACGTAGTCGTCCGGCGCGAGACCGGCGGCCTCGGCCGCGCTGTGGACGGCTTCCAACTCAACCGCGCTGAAGCCGAAGTCGAACTCGTCGTCCCGCTCCGTACCACCGGACGCGGCGACGACCGGGCTGCAAGGCTCCGTGGGGATGCCCACACGGGTACAGATCTCATCGACCGAGGAGGTCAGCTCGGCGAACGACTCGGTGAGCCACCCCAGCGCAGAGGCGTAGGAGGCCAGAGCGAACAGGCCCGCCGAACCAGCAGGGCGGGGTTCGGTGGCCACGAAGTCCTCGAACCGGTCGTTCAGCTCGGTGATCACGCGGGGCCCAGCGGCCAGCGGACCCAAGACGGGATGCAGGTAGGAGCGGGCGGCGGCCGTCGGGTACTCGGCGTCAGGGATGCCGCCGACGTTCTGAGCGGCCTCGGTGAGGAGATCCGCCAGCTCTGAACGGGTGAGCGCAGTACGGTCGTTGGTCATCGCTGGGCGACCTTTCGAGAAGCAGTGGCCGAGGGCGGCGCTGGTGACGGGGCAGCCGCGCGGCCCGTTGCCGGCCGTTCGGTGGTGAGCGTCGAGCGAGACCGGGCGGCCTGCACGCGGGCCTCCGTGGCGGAGTCCGGGCCGATCCCTTGCTGGGGCTCGGTTCGTAGGTGGGCCGCGCGGTAGACCGCGTAGTCCTTCCGGCTGCCAGCCGCCACGAGGTAGATCTCGCGCTTGTGGGTCGAGGTCGGTGGCGCTTGGCGGAACTGGATGACCAGCCGGTAAGAGACCGCCGGGTCGACGTACACCTTGTGGAAGCCGGCGAGGCGGCCCTTCAACGGCAAGCAGTCGTTGCTTCCGTGGACCAGGTTCTGCAGTTCCAGCAAGGCCAAATCGCGCATCTCAGAGGGGAGTTCCCGCAGGTCGGCGATGGCGTCAGGGTGCGCGGCGAAGGCGAAGCGGGCGCGGCTCACAGCAGCCTCCCCTGGACCGCGCGCTGGACCGGTACCGCCGCTGACGCGCGGGGCGCGTCGAGCCCGGTCTGCGGTGTCGGAGAGGTTTCGGCGGACCGGGAAAGGGCGATGCGGGCGATGCGGGCCCGGACGACAGCGCCGTTGTGGTCGCTGTACTCCGGAGGCTCGGGCAGCGGTTCGCTGCGCTCGGCCAGCCAGGTCTGGGCGACGCCGACGTCGGGGAAGGCGCCCTCGCGCATCGTGTACGTGCCGGCACCGTGGTTCCACTCCTCGTAGAAGAGGCGAACCGGTGCCTGGGTGGCCTGGGAGTCGTTGACGAGTGTCCACGCCTCGCTGGGGTTGTCGTCAGAGGTGTAGGTGTCGAGGACCTCGTAGCGGGTGCCCGACTTCTGGATCTGCTGTTCCACCTGGAGGGTGAGGTCGTCGGCGGGCTTGATGTAGTCGCCACCGTGCAGTGCGATCCGTTCGAGCGGGCAGCCGCGTTCTGCCAGCCAGTTCTGTGCGAAGGATGCCGTGGCGTGGTGACTCGTCTCGAACGTGAACGTGGACTGCCGCAGATCCCGAGCGACCGCGATCGCAACGAGCTGTGGCTCGCCGGGTATCCCCCAGGTGACCGATCGGTCGTGGGCGAGGACGAAGCTGTGCGAACCGTTGGGCGTGGTGTGGTGCTGGGACAGCACCTTCAGGTCGCCAGTCCAGAGAGCCTCCATCGCTTCCTCGGAGTCGTCGTCGACCGGCGATAGATCGGCGAGGCCGAAGTCGAGAATGTCGCTCACGCCGCCACCCCCGCCTGCTCGGGCGCCGGGGTGGCCAGCACCCGGTGATTGGGGCGAGTTGCGCTGGTCGTGCAGGCCGCGAACGGTCCGTCGGGCGCACGCAGGTGCGCCAGGGTCTGGTCCAGGTGGTCGCGGTGCCAGGTCGAGGGGCCGGACAGGCCGGCCTCCGTGTCGGTGAACTGCTGCCAGGCGAGCCAGAGTGCGTGGAGCCGGGCGACGGCCTCGGGGTGTTCGTGCCAGTGCGCGCACCAGGGACGGCTCGTGCTGATCTCCCGGCCGTACACCGGCAGGAAGAGGTAGTTCACCCAGCCGCTGAGAGCAGCGAGTTCGACGGCGTACTCCTTGCCACCCAGGGCGAGGATGAACACCGAGGCGGGGCCGTCGGGCTTCTTCCCGTCAGCTGCCTCGGCTTCCGGAGCGCCGTCCGGCGGCTGGATAGCGCCGGGGTCGGGCTCGGAGCCGAGGCGGTCGAGGATGACGCCGTGCTGCCTGACCTCGGCCATGGTCTTGGCGAGGGTGCTGGCGAGGTCGTCAAGGTCTGCGTCGGGGACGCGGTACGGCTCGGGGCCGGGGGAGGTCGGGCTGGTGTCGGCCATGAGGGTGTGCTCCATCTGTGAGACGGCGACATGCCCGAGAGGATCCGGAGAATCAGCGGTTTGGTCCGGCCGGAAAAACGCGGTAGTGGAGCGCTATCGGTCGGCGCAGCGGGGACAGCGGGGGAAGGGTGGTGCCAGCAACTGCAAGGCGTGCGAAGCCTGTTGTGGGACGACACCGTTGCCGAGCGCGGTGAGCTGCGCCGGACGGCCGAGCCCCGGAGTCGCGGTGACCCAGCCGGCGTCGAGGCCCTGCATCCACTCCACGAAGTCCGCGCGGAGCCGACCGGCCGCGTCCGTGGGAGCCGGGGCCGGGCGGGTGAGGCTCTCCCATCGGGTGATGGCGGATCCGTACGCTCCCCATCGCCGGTCCGCGCCCCCGCCTCCGGCGTCTCCTCCGCCCAGAGGGGCAGGACCACCGCCGACAAGGGAGGCCGCCATCCCTTCCCGGGGCGGCGGCCCGGGGTGCCCGTGTCGCTGGCCCTCGGCGTCGGCAACAACGACGCAGCCGCGCTGGGCAGTGTCATGTCGCCATTCCCGTGCCGCTGGTTCGGCGAGCCCTTGATCCCGTCCGACGCCTTCGGGGTCGGCAGCAGCAGCCACTCGACCTCGTCGGCCAGGTTCGGACCGTGCCCCCCGCTCTTCCTCTTCGATGGATGCTGCGAGCCGCCGTTCTTGCCGATGTTGCTGGTCGGCGTCTTTAGCAGGGTGCCCGGCGGGCCATGCGGCGAGGAAGGTCCGCTCGCGGCGGTGCGGGGCCCCGACGTCGGAGGCGCGAAGCACGAGCCACTTCGCGTCGTACCCGAGGTCGGCCAGGGATCCGAGTACGGCACCGAGTGCCCGCAGAGCAGGCTGACCTGCGGTGTCTCCCAGACACCACGGGCAGAGTTCCACGTCGCCAGGGGAACCGGCGGGGGAGGTGAGGAGGCCGCGCACATTCTCGATCACAACCAGGCAGGGTCGGAGGGCTGCGACCGCACGGGCGACGTGCAGCCAGAGCCCGGAGCGGGTCTGGGCGTTGAGTCCGGCCCGGCGGCCGGCGACCGAGACGTCTTTGACAGGGGAAGCCAGCCGTCAGGACGCACACCCGGGGGACGGTGGACCAGTCGACGGCGGTGATATCGCCCAGGTTCGGGACGCCGGGCCAGTGGCGGGCCAGGATGCGTGAGGCGTTCGGGTCGACCTCGGCATGCCAGGCGAGCGTGCCGCCGAGCGCGGACTGCACACCCAGGTCGAGGCCGCCGTACCCCGAGCAGAGAGACCCGATCAACGGCGTGGCGAGGCTTGAGGCCGTGACGCGTAGGTCCGGCGCGGCTGCGGAGATGGGGTAGATCAATGCGAGTTCCAGGGGCAGAAGAAGCTGATGGGGAGGGGGCCTCACGGGTGGCCGCGCGAGGGTGGTCGGGCTGCTGACAGCGTGGGGAGACGGCTGGCCGGGGCTGGGGGTGACGCGCCTGGGCGGGGTGTGCTGCGGGCGCGGGCGGCCTTCACTCGGTCGGGCGGCGGCTCGGCCGCCGGCGGAGCGGATGCCGTGGTCTTCGGAGCCGGACTGCTGTTCGCGGTGGCCCAGCGGGCACGTACCTCGTCGAGCGGACCGAGTTCGTGCAGAGCGTGGTTGATCAGCTGGCCGGGCCCCAGGACCTCGTCCTGAGCCAGGGTCCGGATGGCTCGCGCGGAGGCGGCGGCGGTGCGCGTGACGGAGGAGCGCATCACCCGCTGGCCGAACCAGTCAGCGCTTCCGGGGACCATGCCTTCGCAGACGGCGGTCAGCTGCTCGCTCGACACAGTGCCGTCGGCCAGCAGACCGCGTCGCTGGGCCTCCCAGAGCAGGGTGATCCGGTCGATGGGTTCGCCCCGGTGGTGCAGCGCGCCCAGGCACCGGTAGAGCTGCCCGTGGGTCGGGTCGGCGAAGTCTCCCGGCCGCAGCCAGGCCACCACCTCGCCCATGGCCCCCGGCTGTTCGGCGAGGACGGCCAGGAGGAACCGCTCGTCCTCGGCGACCTGGCCGCTCTGCGCCGGAGGCGGGATGTGCGTGGCGGCAGAGGGCCCAGCGGTGGGTGGGACCGGTCGAGGGTCGGTTCCCCAGCGTCGCGCAAGGTCGGTGAGTACGCCGGTCAGGACGTCCGCCGTGCGCAACGCTCCCTCGACCTCGCCCTGGACGGCGTCGGCCCGAGCCGCCTGGTGGAGACGGATCGCGTGCTGGGCGACGGTGCGGTGAATCGCCCCCTCCAGCACCATGCGGCCGTACACCGGGGCGTGCTCGGTTCGGGGACACGCCTGGATCAGGGCGTGGGCGTACGCCGCGGTCAGCCCGCGCACGTGCTGTCCGGCCTCCTCGACCGCGTCGGTCACCCACGACAGCGGCAACGGACCATCGGCCGAGAGCGCAGGATGCCCGTCGTTGCGCAGCTTGCGGAGCGCGTCGAACAGCGCCTGGTGGACGGGCCGATAGAAGTGGTCCGCAGCGAGCCACTCCAGGTGCGCGAGCTGCTCGGGGTCGAGGAGTGCGGCACCGAGGACCGCCTGCTCGGCACTCATCAGCGGGTTCACCACCGGCCTCCGGGACCAGTGCAGGACGCCTCGTCCTGCCGGATGCGGAGGTTGGCGACTGCCTGGTCGGCAGCGGCCATCGACAGCGCGAAGTCGTCCAAGACGGCAGTGAAGGCGGGATCGGTGGCGGGAACCGAGCCTGCCTCGCCGTCAAGCCACCACCGGCCACCGCGCAGGACGACCGGAGCGTGGGCCAACCGCCCCTGCTGTGGTGTGGGCGCGCTCATGCCGACAGTCCAAGATCGTCCTGGCCGATGCTCTTCGCGAGGGCACGCTCGGTGATGGCCTTCGTGGCGCGAGCGGAAGCCGGGCCGACCACCTTGGCGGAGGGCTCCTTGTACCAGGGCTTGAGGTTGAGCATGGCGACCCGGATGCCGGTGGCCAGCAGCAGAACCTTGCCCTTGGGCAGGGCGCGGATGGCGTCCGGCGGAAGGATCCGTTCCGTGCGCATGCTCACCGAGGTGGACTTGCCGCCCTCGCTGGTCGACACCGAGGTGGTCTGGACATCGTGATCGCCGACCTGACGGCTGAGCCGGTCGGCGAAGTCCGCGTCGTCGATGCCAGATCCGATGATCTTGATGGTGGCGGCGGAGTACAGGGCATCCATACCGGCCTCGCCCCAGCACCGCTGGCCCTGACGGTAAGACTGCAGGATCGTCATCGGGATGACGCCTCGGCTGCCCAAGTGGCTGTAGAGATCAGGGAGGTCCGAGATGCGGCAGACGTTCGCTGCCTCGTCGAGGACGCACAGGGCGGGCGGGTCGAGTCGCCCGCCGGAGCGCTCGGCCACGATCACGGCCGCGCGCATCACGGCGTCGGCCGCTGCAGCGATGATCGCGGACGCGCTGCCGCCGCCGTCCTTGCTCAGCAGGTACAAGGTGTCGCGGGACGTGGCGAAGGCGAACGGCTGAAACTCGGGAAGGTCGTCGTTGGGGGTGACCCAGGCGGCGACGTCCGGGTCGAGCAGGCAGCTCGCGTACTGCCTCGCGGTCTCATAGATGCCGTCGCGCGTTTCGGTCGCGCCGGAGACGGTGCCCTGGAGCTGGGCGGCGACCGCATGGTGGCCGGCGTCGGTGAGCAGGTCCACCGGGGTGCGGTCGGCCGGCATCGCGAGCCAGGCCAGGACGTCGGTGATCGGCCGCCGGTGGGACGCGGCGGCGAGGAAGAGGGCACCGAGGGTGTTGCTCGCGGCGGTGGACCAGAAGTCGGAGCCGCTGGACTCGTCCACGCTCGCGGTCACGAAGTGCCCCGCCAACCTCTTGGCCCCGGCGAGATCGCGGGCGTCAGCGAGGATGTCCCACCACATCTCGCGCGGGTGGTGGGCGATCTGCTGCGGATCGAGGGTCCAGATCGTGCCGACCTCGGCACGGGCGTTCACCGTGGTGGTGAAGGCGTCGTTCGCGGCTTTGTTACTGGTGAGCAGGACCGGGCCCGGTGCCGAGAGGATCGCGGGGATCGCCAGCCCGGACGTCTTGCCGGAACGCGGGGCCATGATCGCGACGATCACGTCCTCCCAGGACGCGCGGACCTCCGCACGGCCGGGATCGAGGGTGCCGAGCAGGATGCCGCGGTCAGCGGGCAGGACCTCTTTTACTCTCCCGGCCGCCCAGGCTCGGGCGCAGGCTCTTCGCCTTGGCGACGATCTCCTTGTCCAGCAGCGGCGCCAGGTCCGCCTTCCGGGCGAGGCCGGACTTGGACCCGGCACGCCACCGCATCCACAGCACGGCAGTGGTGACGACCAGGGCAACGGTGAACAGGGCGGGGACGACGCGGGCGCCGACCATCAGCATGCTGGTGCTCAGGGCCGGCCACAGCACCTCCGGGTGCAGCAGCGCGTCCGTTGTGCGGAAGGGGGCCCATGTCCCGCTCCCGACGAGGGTGTTGGTGAGATTTCCGGTCAGCCAGGCTAGGGAGCCGAAGGCCATGGCGGCGCCGAGGATGCCGAACAGGAGGTAGAGGAGCGCGTCCGACCCGGTGGTGGTCGAGGGCGCGCTGGTGCGCGGGGAAGGCACGGCGGTTCCTTGGGTGTGCGAGCGGGCAGGGGCGGGGCGCGCTCGGCTCTCGTGCAGATCATGGGGGTACTCCTGGACGTCTGAGGCGGAACGTTTCAGCGGGGTCGGCCGGCAGAACGAGGCGCGGGCGGAGGTGCTGCGGTGGCCGGCGGACTGCCGGTCGACGGCGATGTTCCGGCGCGCGGCGACGAGGCGCGGGCAGCCCGCTGCCGGTCTGCATCGACGTTCCGGGCAGCGGACGGCACAGGAGCAGCCTCGGCACCGAGGACATCGTCGAGCAACTCCCGGCTGCGCAGGACGTTGACCATCTGGTGGTGCCGGGGGTCCGTGCGCTCTGCGGGACAGGCAGCGAAACCGTCCTCGGCGGCTTCCAACTGCTCACGGACGTCCTGGAGCATCCCGTACGCGGCTGCCAGTCGGGTCCATGTCTCGAAAGTCGGATGGTGATGCGGGGCGTCGAAGTCGAGGCGGGCGCGAGTCCAGTCGGCGGCAGAGGCGACGAGTTCGGTCAGTTCGGGCAGAGCCCCGACCAGTGCGCCGTTGACCTCCTCGATGATGCCCGCCACCTCATCGGGCGAGGCGTCCTCGTGGAGGCGAGAAATCATCCCGCGAACCGAGTACGGATCGGCGGAAGCGCTGGGCAGGTGCCTGACCTGCAGCGGCTTGTCGGAGCCCGATGCCGCGCTGCGGTGGGCGAGCCGGATGTTGTGCTGCATGGCCGCACCGACGGCCTCGCCGATGCTGGAGTAGTACTCGGGCACGTTTGCCTCTTCGGGTGAGTGGTCCTTGACGGGGGTGAGTCGAGCGGGGGCGCGCGACGTACTGGAGGCCGACGGCGGAGAGGGCGTCCGGGGTCACCGTCGGGGGGTTGAGGCGCGCGGTGGGTGACCCGTCGCAGAGCAAGGCGCCGACGGGGAACTGGACGCCGAGGAGACCTTGGCCTGGTTCGCCGCAGGAGAAGTGGCGAGAGCGGCACCACGGTGATCACGGACGGTCGGTGCTGGGGAGTAGCTCGTCGAAGTGGCGCCGACGCGGCGTAGCTCGGTCTCGGAGTCGACGAGTTCGGACTGGGCCGAGCTGACGAACTCCGAGGCGAAGCCGAACCGGTCGGCGAGCGCATACGCGTCGTCGTCCAGGTCGTTGACCTGTTCTCCCGCTGCTTCCAGCGCCTCCCGGACACGCTCCAGCGCACCGTGCTCGGGGTGAAGGAGGTGGTCGACTGCCCGCTGAAGGCTGGCTCCGTCTTCCGCCGCACGGATCTGGTCCGTGATGCTGAGGAGTTCAGCTCCGGCGGCGTAGGGCCCCAGCGCATGCACCGGAGGGCTCATCCGGTCCGTGTCGAGGGACGGCGGAAGGGTGACGTCATAGCGAGCGGCTCGAAGCATCTCGGCCGCATGGCTGGCGATGGCGACCTGGTCGGCGAGCGGAGTGGTGGTGGGCAGGCGATGGCGTCGGCCGTGCCAGTCGTCGATCTGCTTGAAACCGGCGTGACGGAGGAGCTGCGCGGAGAGGTCATCAGTAGCGCCCTTGGCAACGACGCTGCCGCTGAACTCGGACGTGATGGTGATCGAGGTAGGCACGGAAGTCTCCGGGGCAGAGGGAGCGAAGGACCCGTTGGAGGTGGGCCAGTGGGCAGAGCGTCCGGCAAATCCGGGGTTTGGTCCGGCCGAGAATCGCTGGTAGAGGCCGCACGGTGGCGGTCAGCCGGGTGCCCCGCCGCAGCAGGGCACCCGGTCGGTCAGAAGAAGGGATTCTCTGTCGGCCGGTCGGCCCCGGTGGCGGCTCGGAGCAGTTCGGTGAGGTCTTCGGGCTCGGACGACCTCTGGTCTATCCACCACCCGGCACGGGTCACCGTACGAGCGTTCTCCTCGACCTCCGCCCACTCCGCTTCGCTGGTCGTGCCTTCGGTGACCAGTGCGGTGTAGGCATTGGTCAGGATCTGGTGACGACAGCGCACGCCCCAGGGAACGGCCCGCTCGGTTCCCTCCAGGGGAGGCATCCGGTACTGCTCGGACCAGGCTTCGGACGCCGTCTGCTCCTCGGCGCGCTTCGCCTTGAGCCAGGCAGCCTTGTCCTGCTCGTCGCCCTCGTTCGAGGCGCGCCAGCAGTCCGTGCACTCCTGCCGGGCGAGCCACTCGGCGAAGCCGGCGCGGCGGTCAGCCGGTCGGTCGGACAAGTCGCGGTCGGCATGGTGACCGCAGGTGTGGTCGATAGGCCAGATCGTCTTCACGGCCATGGAAGGGCCTCCTTGAGGAGTTGGATCAGCGGTCGCGGGAGTACGCGACGCGGGGGTCAACCGGCCGGACCGCCGGTGTGGAGACGGCGGCGGGGACCGGCGCCCTGCCCGGGATACCGGCACGGGCCGGGCTGGCGGCGAGCGCGGCGGCGCTCAACGGAGACGCGCGGGCGGGACCACGGCCGCGCTCACGGCCGGCGGTCGGCGTGGCAGCAGGGCGGGGCCGAGCCGTCACCTCCTGAGCGAGGCGGGGCTGCACTGCGACCTGGAGCCCCGAACGGTGCAGGGCCACCGTGGCGGCGGCGACTTTCCCCAGCGCCTCGACGCGATCGGTGGTCGCGGGGAGCGTGTAGATGTCCAGGCTCGAGTCGTGCCGCCAGCCGTCCTCCACCAGCGCCAGCCCGCTGAGGCCGGAGACACGGTCGCCGAAGGCTGCGACGATGCCGAGCTGCGGGTGATCGGCGAAGGCGACGTCTGGTTCACCGAGCGGACCGCGGTCGCGTACCTGTGCCGTTTCGGGCGCCAGCGCAGGGTCAAGGGCGACGTCCACATCGACCTGGTAGCCGGCCTTGCGCAGCAGCTCGATGGCCCGGCTCGTACGGCCGTGTCCGTCACGGTTCTGGTCGGCCAGCGCGTACAACGTCGGCTGGTCGGGGACGGGATGGAAGTCGAATCCCCTGAGCATCCAGGTGCTGGCCGCGAGGTTCTTCGGGTTCGCGGCGACGATGCCGTGGACGGGGTGGCGGCCGAAGGCCAGGTCGGGCAGCACGTCGTAGTGGCTGGGCATGGCAAATCCATCCGAGGCGGGTGCGGTCACAGGTGCGGGCGACGGGCGGATCAGTTCTGAGGGTGCGGTGCACGGAGGACTCCTGGATCGCGGTCGGTCAGAGCCGGGGAGCGGATGAGGAACTGGCCGGCGGCGGCGCCGCCCGCGCGGAAGACTCCGGCGGCGGACCGGTCGGGAGCACGCGCTGGCCGACCGACGGCGAAGAGGCGAGAGCGACCCTCGCCCGGGATGGAGCGGAGTCGGGCGGGAGCACGGTGGCGGCGCGCGCCTCGCCGGAACGTTCCTGCTCCTGGCGTGTCGGTACGCCAAGCTGGTCCAGGCGGGCGTCGACAGCGGAGAGGAGATCCGGCACGCTGCCGCCGTGGCGCGCATGCGGACCGTCCGGCTCGGAGTCGTAGATCACCTCGTAGACCGCAGGCTCGGCGGACCGGTGCCGGGTGACCATCCAGCTTTCCGGGGTCTCGGGGTGCTCGGAGGGTGGCTCCTGCGGGGGCGAGATGATCAGCGAACTGCCGTCGGGGAGCTCGGCGTGGACGATGTAGTCGCTGAGGCCGTACTCGACGGTGCCCTCCAGGCCGCGCTGCCCGAGCGCGGAACAGAGGGCAGCCTGAATGCGACGCGGATCGGACACGGCGGTCGGGGGCGAGGTTTCGAGGTGCATGGAGTTCTCCGTTGCGAACGTCCCGCCGCACGGCGGGAGCCGACGGGGCGTGGAGCTTGAAGGAGTGCGCGGTGGACCACGAGGATCTGGTGATCGGGCAGTTTGGCGCTGCCGTGACTGCGTGCTAGGGATCACCGCGAGCGACCGGGAGCCGGCGGTTGCGATGCCGGCGGGAGCTGGGGCGAAGCAGGTGATCCGGCAGGGGCGTTGTGCGTCGAGCGGGTCAGGGCGACGCGAGCCCGCTCGGTCTGCGCCGGCCGTTCGGTGTCCGCTCGGTGAGCGAGGTATTCGCCGACGCGCACCAACGCCGGTCCCTTGGACCCGAGTTCGTGTGAGTAGTGCCAGCCTTCGGTGTTGCGGTGCTCCTCGGCACGCTCCTGGTAGAGGTGGAGCACGCTCGGCTGCGAACCGTCCATAAGCGCCATGACGTCGGCCCATTCGTGCCGCAGTTCCTCTGCCCGGGACAGGATGGTGTCGATTCCGTGTATCCGACGGAGGTCGTCACTGATCGGCCCCTCGACGTAGTCGGGGCCGTCGGCGGCGGCGCGGACCCCGGCCAGCAACTCGGGTCCGTGGTCGAGGAACACCTCGGCGTGCTTCCACGCTTCGGCGTCCCGCTTGACCTTCCCGTCCCCGTAGACCTTGTCGTCCAGCGGCCAGCCGTCCGCGTCGCAGAGGGAGTCCGAAACCGCGTCCCAGGCGTCGCACGCCTCGTTGATCCCGGTGGCGGCCGAGGCCAGTGCCGGGAGGTGCCGTCGCCACGCCAAAGGGTCGGTGGCCTGCGACGGCTGGTTGTCACCGGAGGAAGGAGTGGAAGAAGCAGACATGATCGATTCCCTTTGCTGTGCTGGTCGTTGGGCTAGGCGGCCATGCGGGCGTCTGTGTCGAACAGCTCCCGCTCGGCCGGGTGGAGGATGTGCTGGGTGATGAACGAGCGGCCGGCGACCTTCCACAGACCTCGGCCCTTGGTCAGGGCGGACACCGCCTGGGTCTCGACGCCGGTCAGGCCGAGCAGAGATGCAGCGGCGGCGAGCTGGTCGGGCTCCTGGCGGTAGATGATGCGCGTGCTGCAGTCCGCGAGGAGCCCCTCGGCCAGGACTCGGCCGCGTGAACCGGCGTCGCCCGCCGAGAGCAAGTCGCTGAGCCGGTGGATCACCATGAGGTTCGCGATGCCCAGCCCTCGGGAGAGCTTCCACTGGCTCTGCATCCGCTCCAGCAGCCCGACGTGCCGCATCAGCCGCCACGCCTCGTCGTAGATCACCCAGCGTCGACCGCCATCGGGATCACTGAGGGCTGACTCCATCCACGCGCTCGCGCACGTCATCGCGAGCACCAGTGCCGTGTCGTCACCGGAGCCGCCGAGACGGGAGAGGTCGATGGACAGCATCGGTGTGGTCGGGTCGAACGACACGGTGCTCGGCGCGTCGAACATGCCGCTCAAGTCGCCGTGCACGAGCCGTCGCAAGGCGTGGGCGAGGTCCTGGGCGGCTGAACCGAGGTGCCCCGCCTGGTGGCCGAGGGCCTGGTCGAGGCGTTCGGGGGAGCCGAGTACGTGCGCGATCTCGCCGAGCAGCGGCACCGTGCCCCGTCCGGCGGCGTCGGCGACGACCAGATCCAGGGCCAGGTCGAGGGCGGTGTGCTCCATCGGCAGCAGGTCGCGCTTCAGCACGGTGCGGGCGAGGCTGGCCAGCAGCAGCAGACGGCGCTTGCGAACCTCCGTGAACCAGTCCTCCTCGCTCACGGAGGCGGGGCGGGCCGGGGCGTCCAGCGGGTTCAACCGGCCGGGGAGCCCAGGGCCCAGGGCGATGCTGTAGCCGCCGAGGGCCTGCGAGACGCCGGTCCACTCCCCCTTGGGATCGCAGGGGATGTAGATCCGGTAGCCGTGGGCGATCGACCGGGTGGCGATCGACTTCGCCAGCGCCGACTTGCCCATGCCGATGATCCCGGCCAGGAACGCGTTGGGGTTGGTGAAGCCCTCCACCCTGCCGCTGTTGTAGAGCGAGAACGGGTCGAAGCAGAAGGCCGCCTCCGCGTGCACATCGCGGCCGATGAACACCCCTTCGGCGCCCAGGCCGCCCTCGGCCACGAACGGGTACGCGCCGCTGGCTGTGGCGGTGGTCATCCGGTGGGCGGGCAGGGCGAGCTTGCCGCCGCGGGCGGAGGCCGGACCGGGGCGACCGGCGGGCGGGTAGGTGGGCCGCAGATCCGGGTCGAGGGTCTGCTCGGCGCGGTGCTTGGGCGGGTTTCCGGCGAGGCGTGCCTGGCGGCGGGCTTCGGTGAAACCGGCTCGGGCGGCTCGCTGTTCGGCGCGTGTCGTCTTACGGGGCACGAACAGAGGGGAGGCGCTGGCGCGGGTACGGGGCATGAGCGTTTCTCCAGATGAGGGGTGGGTCAGCGGCGGACGAGGCCGGTGAACGGGGCGTGCAGGTCGGCCGGGGTGGTGCGCCGCCGGACGAGATGAGCGGTGCGCTGGTGGCGCTGGCAGATGGTCAGTCCCGGTGCTCCCTCCGGAAGGCCGGCCTGGCATGCCTCCGGTGCGGGGATCTCGCCGGAGTCCGGCCGGGGTGCCGCGTGGTAGGCGGCGTGGAGGTGCTCGGCGGCCTGCCAGATGCGGGTGCGGGCGGTACGGAGCTGGTCGCCCTCGACCGCGACGAGCTGCCCGGTGCGACCGGTGTGGGCGTCGAGCAGCCCGTACAGCGAGACGAGGTGGGCGTGCAGGGCGTCCAGCTCGGCCCGGGTGGTGACCAGCGGGCCGCCCGGGATGTTGAGCGCCCGGTGGAAGTCGAGCGCGGCGGTGGCGAAGGGCACGAAGTCCTGCGCGGTCGGGCTGGCGGTGCGGGACATGAGGGTGCTCTTTCGAAGGGAAGGGTCAGGCAGCGAGCGCGAGCGGCAGGGCGGCGGCGGTGAACGCCTCGGCCTGCTGCCAGGTCAGCGGCCGGAGATCGAGTTGGGCGCCGACAGCGGCGGTCTCCACGACGGCGCAGGCGGTGCGCAGCTCGTCCTCGGTGTCGGCCGAGACGGTCAGCAGACCGGTCAGGGCGACGTCGGCGTGCCCGGCGATGAGCTGGCGTTCGCGGGACTTGATGTCCTGGTACTCGATCGAGTCCGCCTCGGAGTCGACCTGGCCGCGCCGGGCCCGTTCGGCGGCGTCGGCGATCACGCTGGACTTCTTGCGCTGCACGTCGCGCAGGGCGGCGTCGAGGTTCTTCGGCTCGTAGGAGAGCGACAGCGTGCGCCGCACCCCGCCGGTGAACAGGAGCTGGTGCAGGAAGCCGGCGCTGGTCTCGGTGCGCGGCCAGTTCTCCACCCAGTAGGTGGCGTGCACGGCGGAGTCGGTGGCGATGTGGTCCGCCTTCTCGACGACCACGACGGGTCCGGCGGCGGCGGGCTCGGCCTCGGGGCGACCGGCCGTGGACCAGCGGTCGAGTGTCGCCAGCGCCTTCGGGTCGTAGGAGGTACGCACCACGGCGGCGATCTCGCGGGCGGTGAGCCAGCCCGTCGGGGTGAGACCGGCGGTCCGCGCCGCCTGGTCGAACGTGGAGGTGAGCTGGGCGAGGACGCTGAAGGCACCGGTGAGACCGCCGCCAGCCTGGTTGATCAGCCGACGGGCCGCCTTGGTGTCCAGGGACACCGCGACGTACGCCTCGTGCGGGGCGGCTGCGGGACCGGCGCTCTGGATCAGCTCGTTATAGATCGCGCCGGCCATCGGGGTGTCGGGGCGGCCGTGCTCTTCCCAGTAGCGGCGCAGCGCGTCGCCGGAGTCGGGGATGGTGCGCTCGATCACCTGGATGCGGGCGATCTGCCCGGTACGGGCGAGAGCTGCCAGCGCGCGTCCCCAGCCGCCGACGTTGGCCTGCTGGGTGCCGGGGTCGAGCAGGGCGTAGGCGCGGGAGGAGACCTTGACCACCGCGGTCAGCGTCCCGGTGTGCGGGTTGTGGACGGCGCCGTACTTGCCGTCGGGAGCAGTGGTCACGCGCAGGCTGGCAGCGGTGCCGGGAAGGTGGAGCAGTCCCTCGCGGGTCGGCCGGCGGGAGGGCCGGGTGAGCCAGACGAGCTGGCCTCGCATCCGGCGCAGCGCGTAGCGGACGACGATCGGGGCCCAGTCCGCCAGAGCACGGCCTCGGTGGCGGACGAAGACGAGCAGGGCGATGACCGCCCACAGCGGGATGAGCTGGAGGGCGCCGACCACACCGCGGGCGAGGATCACGGCGAGAAGGAGAAGGCCGGTGAGCCCGGCGACGGCCAACTGCGGGACGGACAGGCCGAGCAGGACGCCGCGCCTGCTGCGGTGCGGGAACTTCACGGTGGGGGTGGAGGACTGGTGCTTGCCGGACATGGTGGTTCCAGACGGTGGGAGGGTGCGGAGGACGGGGCGCGCGGCGCTCTTCTGGACGTCATGGCGAAACCTTCCTGCTGGTGGGGAGGCGGGGGCGGGCCGTGGAGTGCGGCCCGCCCCCGGGGATGTGGGTCAGGAACCCGACGGCGGCTGGGTGGGATACACCCAGTTCGTCGGCGTCGCGGAGCCGGTGGCCGACGGACCGGACCCGGACGCCGGAGTGCCCGAGGCCGAAGGTCCGGGGTCGGCTGGCGGCATGGAGGTCATGTCGCCGCCCGGAGCCGATGCGGCTGCGAGGTGACCGGAGCCGCCCGCAACGCCTTGGGCAGTCGATTCGGACCCTTCCGGTTCGTCCTCGCCAGGACGTGTGATCAGCGGCGGGATCCCGGGGCGCTGGATCAGGGCCCGGCCCTTGTCGCCGCTCGCGTCCGGGTCTTCGCCGTACCGGAAGCGGGTCTGCTGCTTGGGCGGCCCGGCGTCGATGCCCTCCTTGCTGAGGTTGCTGCCGGAGGGGTTGATGCCGGAGGCGACGCCATCGGTGCCCGCGCCGGGGACCTGGTTCGGACCCTGCGGAGCGGGGGCGCCGGTACCGGCCCGCAGCGCGAGGCTGCCTGCGGTCTTTGCGGCTCCTGCGGCGACCGCCATGCCGGCGACACCGGTGCGGTGCATGTCGTCGTGACCGCCGCCGTCGCTGGCCCAGTGGACGAACTTGTACGTCGCGTAGGGGCAGAGCAACACCAGGACCATCACGACGATGCCGGCCATCGCGTCGGACAGTGCCGCCATTCCGTCGCTGGCGTCAGTCTTGCCCATGGCGGAGACGCCGATCAGGAAGACCACGGTCATCAACAGCTTGGAGACGATCAGGGTGCCGGTGGCCTCGATCCAGCCGCGCCGCCACCGTTTGGCGACTTCCCAGCCGCCGCCCGCCCCGGCGAACACCGCGAGCGCAACCATGATCAGGACGCCGACCTTGCGGGCCACCATCACGCCCCAGTAGAGGAAGGCACCGATCGCGCACCCGAAGGCCACCAGCGCGGGCACACCCCAGCCGAGGCCGTACATGGCCCCCATCTGATCAACCTTGATCACACGACGGATCGCGTCGTCGATCGAGGTGTTGGCGGCCTTGAAGAGGCCGTCGGACAGCGCGTCCACCACGGTGATGGCGACGGTCGTGAAAGCGATGGCGGAGAAGCTGAAGAGGACTCCGGTCATGGTGCCGAACGCCGCCTTGGCGAGGGCACGTTCATCTCGGCGCCAGGCCGCGGTCATGAGCTGGATGCAGAAGATGCCGACGGTCAGGGCGAGGCCGATGGGCAGCAGCAGCTCGTAGTTGTCGCGGAACCACCCGGCGTTGAGGTCGATGGCCGTCGTCTTGTTGACGGCCTTGGCGGCCAGGTCGGCCGCGCTGGACGCCAGCTCGCCCGCCGACTTCGCGATCCACGCGCCGAGACCGTCGGTGACGGTGCCGGCGGGGTTGGTGGCGAAGTCGACAGCGCCGCACACCTTGTCCATCAGCGGGAAGTCGCAGACTCCCATGGGTCGTACCTCCGTTCTGGAGCGAGGGTCAGGGAGCGACGGACGGCATGACGCCGACCAAGGCGCAGGAGTGGTTGGGCCGGCACTGGACCGCGAGGGTGGTGGACCGGCTCTCCGCGCCGCCGGCAGCCGAGCCCTTCCAGCGAATCGACTGCTTGCCGGAGACCGTGACGGCGTAGACGTACGCCTGGGTGATCGCCCCGGGGTCGTCCTGGAGGGCCTGGGTGAAGGCGTGCGGGAAGTGCCCCTCGTTGATCTTGGCGGTGGCGACCTGTTTGTTGGCCGCCATCTCCTTCCACAGCACGGCCGAGGGGACCGCCTGGTCGACGGAGGCCGGGTCGGCGTACTTCGACTCCGTGGTCAGCCAGCCGCGCAGCGCCTTGCGCAGCTCGGGCTGCGAGTACGCGCGGGTGTCGTACGACCACAGCGCTGCGGCGGCGGCCTTCCCGTACGTGATCGGGTCGTGGGTTTTCGGCGGAACGGGCAGGGCGTGGGGCCTGGTGTGCGGCCCGGACGGCGCCGCGGTCGACGAGGATGCCGTGGGCGAACTCGGCGGTGGGGAAGCGGTATCGGAGGGGCTTCGGCCCTCGCGGGTGAGGTAGGCGGCCAGGCCGGCGAGGGCGACGAGCACCGCCAGGACGGCAGTGCCGAGCAGCGCCCGGCGGCGCACGCGAGATGCGCCGCCGGGGTGGGTGGAGTGCTGAGCCATCAGTGGACCTGCGTCCCGAGCGTCGAGAAGAACGCCACTACACCGTTGGCCGCACCGAGAAGAAGGGCCGCGCCAGCGCTGACCAGCACACCCTTCTTCCCGTTCGCCTCGGCCTGGTGACCACCGGAGTGGTGACCCCAGGCCCACACGCCTGCACTGACGGCGAGGGCTCCGACCACGGCGATGAGTCCGAACAAGTTGATCGAGCCCATCACCTGCTTGAGGACGTTGAGGCCAGGGAGCCCGCCCTCGTTGGGCTTGATTCCGGGGTCGTAGGCGAGCTGTATGACCTGTTCAGCGAGATACACGGGAACTCCAGTTCGAATGAGCGCACGCCAAAGCCCGGTGGGGCGAACCAGCGGTGCGAGGGGAGGTGGGGAGGGGGAGGAGCGCCGGTCAGACGACTCGGCGGGCCGCGAGAATCCGCGATTTCCAGGACGCGACGGTGGTGATCCGCACGACGTCACCGGTGTGCGGGGCGTGGACGATCAGGCCCTGCCCGATCGCCATCCCGACGTGTTCCGGTACGGCGGCCGTCCCCTCGGTGAAGAGGAGGTCGCCCGGCTTGAGGGCATCGACCGAGACGGCCTTGCCGTCCTTGACCTGCGTGTACGTGGTCCGCGTCAGGGTGACCCCGGCGGCCTTGTACGCGCCCTGCATCAGGGAGGAGCAGTCGCAGCGGCCCATCGGGTTCTTGCCGTGGGAGTCGGTGCACGTGCCGCCCCACTGATACGGGGTGCCGAGCTGGCCGAGCGCCCACCGGATCGCCGTCTGTACCTTCGGCGGCGCGGAGGCGGGAATCTTGTACTCGTCCGGCAGGGCGCCCGCCGGGATGGTGCCGAAGTCCGTCCCGTCGCCGTCCGCCGAACAACCCCCCGCGGAATCGGGAGAGGGGCTGCCGGTGTCGGCCGAGCCGGACGGCGATGGGCTCGGCGATGCGCCGCCGGCCTTCTGCAGCAGGGGCTCGATGGCCTTCTGCAGGGCGGTGGCCAGCGGCTCCCATTTGGCGTACGCCTCCGGGAAGCCCGACTTCTGTACCGCCTGCGCGGCCTGGGTGACAGAGAGGGACTGCCAGCCGGAGACCTTCTTGAGCCCCTCGTAGAACTTCGTCGAGGCGTGCACCGGGTCGAGGATCTGGCTGGCCGTACCCCAGCCCATAGACGGCCGCTGCTGGAAGAGGCCCAGCGAATCGCGGTCGCCGTAGGTCAGGTTCCGCAGGCCGCTCTCCTGCAGCGCGGTCGCCAGGGCGACGACCTGCCCCCGGGCGGGGATGTTCATCGCGGCGCCCGTGGCCTGGATCGTCTTGGCGTTGGGCACCTGGTCGGCTGGCGCGTCCAGACCCGGTACGGAGACCGAGCCCTTGTCGCCGCCGTCCAGGATGGCCTTCACCTGCTTGGCGACGGCGGAAGCGTCCACACCCTGTGCACTGTCGGTCGAGCACGAGGCCGAGGCGGTCCCGGCGCCGATGCCGAGGATCGGCAGTGCCAGCAGGAGCGGTCCGGTGGCGCACAGACCGACGAGGGCTCCCGTCGTCTTCTTCACGGCCGCCGCCGTTCAGCGCGACGGCGGTGCGGACGGGGCGACGGAGGTGGGTCGGGGCGCGGGTGTGTCAGGGCATGCTGCATCGCAGCGGCTCCTCGGTGTTCGAAGGAGACGCGGTGCCGACTTCTCGTGCAAAGCCGTCGGCACCGCGCCGATGTGCATCCGCCTCTCGGCGGGCCCGGGTCAGAGGAGTTGGTAGCTCCAGGACGCCGGTTTCAGGTCACGCGCGGCAGCCAGCCGCGCTCGTAATCTCAGGCAGTGCACAGGGGCCTCCTCACGGCGCTCGCGGGCAGATGGGCAACATGCCTCCGACGCCGCCCGATTGGACGAGACAGCACGGATAAGCACAGCTCAACGGGGGTGGAGCAGCGCTCCTTCCCGGTGGCACGGCGAGACAGTAGACCGGGATTCCGGCCGCGCCAAACGACTGCCATCCAGGGGCCCGAAGCAGGGAGTCACCTCGTTAGGTGCGGCCGGAATTCGCCGTTAACCTCCGCTGCAACCTCGCACCGGATGCACGCCGTTGAGCGCTGTCCGGAACAGGTCCAGACTCCGCCGCGCCCGAAGAGAGGCCCTCCCCATGAGCTACACGCTGCACCGAGGCGACGCCCTGACCGTCCTGAAGTCCCTCCCGGACGAGAGCGTCCAGGCGGTGATCACCGATCCGCCGTACAACTCCGGGGGCCGCACCAGCTCCGACCGGACCGGCCGTACCGCCCGCGCCAAGTACGTCACGAGCAACTCGGCGCACGACCTCGCCAACTTCCCGGGCGAGAACCGCGACCAGCGCTCCTACCGCTCCTGGCTCACCGAACTGCTCACCGAGGCGTACCGGGCCTCGACCGAGCACGCGGTCGCCATGGTCTTCACCGACTGGCGACAGGAGCCGACCACCTCCGACGCCCTGCAGATGGCGGGATGGACCTGGAGCGGCACGATCCCGTGGATCAAGCCGTCCAGCCGACCCCGCAAGGGCGGGCCGAAGCAGGACTCGGAGTTCATCATCTGGGGCGTCAAGGGCTCCCTCGACAACACCCGCGACCTCTACCTGCCGGGGCACTACATCGCCTCCCAGCCCCGCAAGGGCCGAGTTCACATCACCCAGAAGCCCGTCGAGGTCATGCAGCAGCTCGTCCAGGTCTGCCCCGAGGGCGGCACCGTCCTCGACCCGTTCACCGGCAGCGGCTCCACCGGGGTCGCGGCCCTGCGCGAGGGACGCCGCTTCTTGGGCGTCGAGCTGTCCGAGCACTACGCCGACGTCGCCGAGGAGCGGCTGAGGGCCGAACTGACGAAGGACGACTTCGAGCTGGCCGGACCGGAGGCATGAACGTGAGAGCGAAGAGAGGCCAGGGCCGGCGGCCCACAGACGCCAGAGGGGCGGCTGGAGCATCGACTAACCGATGCGCCAGCCGCCCCTCCTGTTACGTCAGGCCGCCTCGAACGCCCGCCGGATCAGCGGCGCCGCCTTCTCCAAGCCGGCTGCCGAGACGACGCGGACCTCCAGGTCGCCGGTCCCGAGGTGTCCGATACCGCGCATGTCACGGGTGAAGCCCTCCTCCAACTCGACCGTGTCCGGGTCGAGTCTGAGGTACACCAGGATCGCCTCGTGCTTCGGACGGAAGATCACCGACGCCACGTTCACCAACCGCCGGTAGGCGATGTAGTGCCGCAGGGACGCCACCTCCACCTCGCCCCATGCCGTGAGTGCCTCGTCCAGTTCCGCGTACAGGTCCCGCAGGCACTCCGGCACCGCTCCTCCACCCACAGGCGGAGAGACCGCCGAAGCCGTCGGCACGCTGTCCGCCACGGGTGCCCGCTCCCGGCCCCGGCGAGACGAGGCAGCGCTCGGAAAGCCGGTCGCGGAGTCCACGAGCAGCAGTCCCAGCAGGCCACCGTCGAAGATCCGGTAGCGCACCAGGTCGATCCGTTCGGGCAACCTCTGCACCGCCACCCGGTCGTGGTGCGAGAAGCCCGCCGCGATGCAGATCATCCGCGGACGACGCCAGTCGACGGACTCGGCGGCCTCCGCCCCCAGCACCTTGCGCACGAGCGCCTCGAATTCGTGGTGCGCCGATTCCAGCCAGGACAGGTAGGAGACCGCCTGGGACATCACGCCGCTGTCCGAGCCCTTCTTGAACTCGATCACCACTGGGCTGCCGTTCTCATCGAGCCCCAGGGTATCGATCCGCCCTCGGTGCCAGGGGCCGGTCTGGTACTCCGATGCCAGGAAACGGACACCCAGCATCTGCTCCAGGCCGGCCTCGACCCGCCGCTGCAGCTCCACCTCCAGCGCCACGGTCGAGCCGGCCAGCTCGACATCCCGTCCGTCCGCGTCCTGCCGGAACATCATCAGCTCGGCCATCAGCGCCCCCTCCTACGATCTCTGCAAGAAGGCCAATCGAACGAAAGCCCTGCTTATTCCGCTCGTGGGCGGTCCGAGGGCAGGGCCGTGCGGGTTCCTTTGTCACCGAGGTTTCGATCGCTCGACAGAAGTTGCCATGCCGCATATGGGACTGCGATGAGGGGAAGCCCGGCCGGGGGATCGAAGAGTGGTCCGTAGCCACCGAGGGGCGCGGCGAGGGCTGCGCCTGCGAAGGGCGCGAGCGTCGCGGTGGTGGTTGCCGGTGCTGCGAGGAGCCCGGTGAGCGTCCGTACTGGGCGGTTCCCCATCGGTCGGAGATGGCAATTGCCTGCAGGAGTGTCAGGTTGCCGCGAACCGCTCGCACCCCGCCCTTTAACTGGGCCAGCGAGCCGACCCCACGTAGGAAACCGTCTTAGCCGCGGCAACTCGTGAGGAACGTGTGCAAGGCAGCGTTGGTGCGTTCCGGACGGCCGAGCTCATCGGTACGGGCATCGAGGTCGTGCAGATTGCGCGCCACTTTCTCGACCTGGGAGCCCACCGAACTGGGGAAGGGGATCGGCCGGGTCTCGTGAGGGGTTTGGAACCACGTCGCGGGGGAGCTCGATCCTGTCGAGCTCCCCCGCTGAGGGAGGATCAGCCGGTGACGGAGGTCAGGGCGGGCAGATAGCCGAGCTTGTAGCCGTCGGCGGTGGGGTGGAGCGGGGGAAGGTCGGCGATCGCGTGGAACCACGACTGGTTGGAGCAGACGGCGTGGCCGGCGAAGGAGGGCTGGGCGTCGACGTACTTGAAGCCGGCCTTGGAGGCGCTGCTGGCGATGCCCTGGTTGAGGGCCTTGCCGAAGCGGTTGATTTCCTTGCGCTGGAACTGGTTGGGAGCGATGAGAACCGAGCAGCTGGCGGTCTCTTCGAAGAGGAGGGGATAGCCGAGGACGTAGACGGTGGCGTTGGGTGCGGCCTGGTGGATGGCGGCGTAGGTGGTGTCGAGCTTGGCGGTGATGGCAGGCATATCGGCGATGGCCTTGTTGATGGAGGTGGTGCAGGCGCTGTCTCCGGACATGCAGGTGGTGACCTGTTCGCCCCAGGCGGCGTCGTTGCCGCCGATGGTGATGGTGACGACGTCGGTCTCGGCGTTGAGGCCGGAGATCTGGTTGGCGAGTACGTCGTCGGTCACGGCGCCGCCGCAGGTGACGTCGGTGAAGCTGGTGATGCCGTGGGCATTGGCCCACAGGGCGGGGTAACCCTGTGCCGTTCGACCGCAGTCGGTGTCGCCGCCGGGTGCGCCGACACCGGCGGAGAAGGAATCACCCATGGCTACGTACTGGGTGGTGGAGTCGTAGCCGGGAGTTGCCGCGTGGGCGGGGGCGGAGAGCAGGCCGACGGCGGCCAGCAGAGGGAGCGGGGCGGCGAGAGAACGAAGGAACAGGCTTGTCATTGATGCCTCCGGGAGGGGGGAGGTCGCCGGCGATCGCTTCAGGCGGTCTCGGCGACGGAGGTTAACGCCGAGTAAACTAGGGCGACCTTTACTTGAGGTCAAGGTGTTGTGCGTGATTGATCGCGGAATCTCGGCGGTAGTCCTCGATCCCCCGCTCGTCGTGCCGGTCGATACCGGCATATGGTCCGGTGGTCTCATCTCAAGGCGTGTACATCTGGCCTGCGGGAATCCACTGTTACGATTCAGTGGCTCCGCTGGAGCGGATCTTCAGAGCGGATGCGGGGAGGCTCGGTGGCTCGGCAGCGACGTGTCACGGCTGCAGACGTGGCTCGGGAGGCGGGTGTCTCACAGACCACAGTCAGCTACGTACTCAATGACGTGCAGCACCAGAAGATCGCTGCCGAGACTCAGGAGCGGATCCACGCTGCAGTCGCGAAGCTTGGCTACACACCATCCGCCGCGGCTCGTGCGTTGAGGAAAGGGCAGAGCGATATCGTTCTGCTGCTTTTCGCGGACATGCCGCTCGGGCATACCGCGATCGAACTGGTTGAGCAGCTCACTCGGATTCTGCGTCAGCAGGGCTTGAGTGTGGTCACCCGCATCGAGGACGGCGGCGCGAACGATTCGCTGTGGGCGGACCTCGCGCCGCGGGCCGTCGTCATGCTGGCTCCGGTCCAGGCCGACCGGCGCAAGCGGATGGAGGCGGCCGGCATCCAGGTGATCAATGCATGGCGGCGTGACCCCGAGGACGCCGTGCACGACACCCTGGCGCACTCGCAGCACCGCGTCGGAGAAGTGCAGGTACGCCACTTGGCTGCCACCGGACACCGGCACATCGGGTATGCGGCGCCGGTCGACCCACGGCTGGCCGATTTCTGCGAGTTGCGCCTCCAGGGGGTCAGCCAGGCTTGCCGGGAGCTGGGCATTGATTCACCCGTGGTGCGCGAAATCGGCTCCGACAGGGACCTTGCCACGGACATCGCTCAGCAGTGGCGAACTGACGGCGTCACCGCGGTATGTGCCTTCAATGACGAGGTGGCCTTCGCATTGCTGGCCGGCATGCGGGCGGCGGGCATGGAAGCCCCACGTGACCTCGCCGTCATCGGGGTGGACGATATTCCGGTCGCCCAGTTCGCCGAACCGCCCCTCACCACTGTCGATCAGCACATCGGCGGCGTGGCCGGGGGACTGGCTCAGGCCGTCCTGCGGCGCCAGGACCCACCGGAGGCATCCGGACAGCCGCGGGGTGAGTTGGCCACCGTGGTTGTCCGGCAATCGGCCTGAGCTCGGTCCTTCGCGCCCCCTCAGTTCCCGATGAGTCGGGGATCCACGTGGATTTTGGGGCCCGCTCCAGCGCCGAGTGGGCGGCTCCCGGCGAGCACGTCTCCGGCCCGTTCCAGGCTCACGGTCGCCGCCACCAGAGGCCTGGGATCCACCGAGCCGTCCGCGTACGCCCTGATGGTCGCGTCGAGAGCCGGGGACGCCGAGAGGAGCCCTACAGCCGTGACGTCCTTGAGCGCGAGCGTGCGGGTGTCGATCCGGCTCGGCTCACCGGCAAGGCCGATGCAGACGACCCTGCCGCCAGGCTCCACCAACTCCACTGCGAGGCCGGGCAGGTGCGGCGCGTTGGAGGCGTCGACGATCGCGTCGAACGGCAGATTCGGGAGGCTGTCCTCCTGCCAGAGCTGGTCGAATCCGAGAAGGCCGGCGAAGTCGAGGGAAGCCCGGGTCTTGCCCATGAGGTGTACTTCGGCTCCCCTGGCCCGCGCGAACATCGCGACCAGAAGGCCGATCGTCCCTGGCCCGAGGACCAGGACCCGTTCATTCCCGTCCGGCGTCGCGGCACGCGCCGCGCGCAGAGCGTTGCCGCCCGGCTCCACCAGCGCGCCGAGCGTGGCGTCGACGGAGTCCGGCAGCGGGTGCAGCGAGGAGGCGGGAACGGCGAGCTGCTCGGCCAGCGCGCCGGGCTGACCGTCCCGGACACCCACCTCGCGGCGCGTCTCGCACACATGCCCGCGTCCCCGCAGGCAGCGCCGGCACTCGCCGCAGCCGATCATGGTGTCGCCTGTGACCCGGCGTCCCAGCCACTCCTGGCCGACGCCGGCCCCTACCGTGCGTACGCGGCCGGACCACTCATGGCCGAGGCGCATCGGGAAGGACGCGTGGCCCTGGTGCAGGTAGGCCATCTCGCCGGTGAAGAACTCCATGTCGGTGCCGCACACTCCGACCCGTTCGATGTCGATGACCACCTCGCCGGGGGCGGCGGCCGGAGCGGGCAGCTCCTGTACCTCGTACGTACCGGGGCCTGTGAGGATGAAGGCGCGCATGACTCCCCTCACCGAGGGCCGAGGACGTGCTGGCGCTGGCTCCCCAGACCGCTGATGCCGAGCTCCATCACATCGCCGGGGCGCAGCCACACAGGCGGCTTGAATCCCATGCCGACGCCGGGCGGGGTGCCGGTGTTGATGAGGTCGCCCGGCTCCAGGACGAGGAACTGGCTCAGGTAGTGCACGATGAAGTACGGGTCGAAGATCATCGTCTTGGTGTTTCCGGTCTGGCGGCGCACCCCGTTGAGGTCGAGCCACATGTCGAGAGCGAGAATGTCGTCGATCTCGTCGGTGGTCGCGAGCCAAGGCCCGGCAGGGTTGAAGGTTTCAGCGGACTTGCCCTTGGCCCACTGACCGCCACGCTCCAACTGGAAGGCGCGCTCGCTGACGTCGTTGACGACGACGTACCCGGCGATGGCGTCGCGAGCCTCCTCCACCGAATCCAGATAGCTGGTGCGGCTGCCGATGACGATGCCGAGCTCCACCTCCCAGTCCGGCTTGGTGGAACCGCGCGGGATGCGCACGTCGTCGTCGGGGCCGACCAGGGTGTTCGGCGACTTCGTGAACAGGATCGGCTCGTCCGGTACCGCCATGCCGGACTCCGCCGCGTGGTCGCGGAAGTTGAGGCCGATGCACAGGATCTGGTGGGGGCGGGCGATGGGCGCCCCGATGCGCTCTCCGGAGAAACGGGACACTTGTCCAGCCGCCGCGCGCTCGGCCACGACGGGCCGGACGCGGTCGAGACCGCCCGAACCGAAGAACGACTCGTCGAAGTCCGTGACGATGTCGGAGAGGTCGACGTACGTGTCGTCGTCGAGGCGGGCGACGGGCTTCTCGGCGCCGACGGTGCCGATGCGCATCAGATACACGAGCTCAGTCTCCAGGGTATGAGGGGGAGGAGGTCAGCAGGGGAGGGTGCGATCGGCGGGGGCCGACCACGAGGGCACGGGCGCGCCAGGAACGTCCACACGGGCCGTGAACAGACGTCCCGAATCGGGGTACTGACCCCGCTGGGCATCCGTGAGGTCCACGCTTGCGGTGGTGATGACGAGGGTGCGCAGATCGGAGCCGGCAAACGCCACCGACGAGGTGTGCGGTGCAGGGACGGCCAAGCGTGAGGTGAGGGCACCGGTGGGGGAGTAGCGGCGGATCTCGCCCGCGCCCCACACCGCGACCCAGAGGTGTTCTTCCGCGTCCAGCGCGATGCCGTCTGGGTGGCCGTCTTCGATGCGCAGGTGGACACGGCGTTCGGCGTCGTCGTGGGTGTAGTCGCGTACGCAGACGGTGTGTTGGAGGGTGTCGACGCTGTAGAGCGTGTGTCCGTCGGTGGACCAGGCCAGGCCGTTCGACAGTGCCAGGTCCATGTCGAGCACGGTGAGCCTGCCATCGGGCTCCAGGCGGACCAGCGTCTCCCGCTGGGACGGGCCGTCGAGGCTGAGGGTGCCGACGAGGAACCGGCCGGACGGGTCGGTCGATCCGTCGTTGAGGCGGCGCCGGACGCCGGGCGGCACGATCCGAGGACCGGCGCGGCGAGTGCCGTCGATGCCGAGAACCACCAGGTGCTCCTGAGCGGCGATGAGCAGCGTGCCGTCGTCGGAGACGGCGACCGCTCCGACCATCGAGTCGAAGGAGTGACGCCGAGTGACCGTGACGCGGCCGGTGGTGTCGTCGACGGAGCCTTCGAGGACGTACCCGGCGAGGATGTCGACCCAGAGCAGGCGCTGCCGGACTGTGTCCCAGACCGGCCCTTCGGCGAGTTGGAAGGCTTCGACGCTCGCGGCAGCCAGTCGTCGTACGGTCACTGGAGTGGTGCTCCCAACGGATCCAGCAGGGAACGAATTTCGTCGTACGCCTCGATCAGGGTGCTCAGTGGCGTGCGGTAGGTCAGCGCGCTGACGCTCACCGCGCCGGACGGAGTCGTCGCCGAGTTCGCGTACACGGGGAGGGCCAGGCAGTTGACACCCGGCTCGTTCTCCTGGTCGTCCAGGGCATAGCCGCGTTTCCGGACGGCCTCGAACTCCTCGTGCAGTTCCGCGGCGGTGTGGCGAGTCCGCCCAGTCCGCCGCTCCAGCGGTCCGTCGCCGATCCATGTCTCGACGTCCCCTACGGTGCGCAACTCGTGGGCGAGGAGCAGCTTTCCGACCCCCGTGGCGTGCGCGGGGTTGCGGCCACCGACCGTGGAGGTCAGACGCACGGCTCCGGTGGGCGGGTCGACCTTGGCGCGGTAGACGACCTCGTGGCCGTCGAGCACCGCGTAGTGCACAGTCTCGCCGAACCGCTCGGCAAGAGCCTCCAGGGAAGGGCGTACACGTACGTGGTCGGGACGGGCTTCGTGGTGAGCGAAGGCCATGCGTAGGAACTCGTCGCCGAGCAGGTAGCGCCCGCGCGCGTCCTGCTGGGCCAGACCTGCCCGGCGCAGCGACTGCAGCGCGCGATGCACGGTCGGTTTGGGGCTGGCGATCACCCGTGTCAGCTCTTCCAAGCCCACGCCGTCCGGATGACGTGCGAGCTCTTTGAGTACGGCGAGTACCCGGTCGGAGCCGACAGGCCCCGTGCTCTGAGCTGCGGTTGGTCCATCCACGGCGGACTCGGACCTCTTGGGTCCGGGGGCTTTCGATCCGTCGAACGTCTGCGTATTGTCCATAGCGTTCCAAACGTTAGACCGATGTACCGATTATTGGAAAGGGGTACAGGTGAAGCTTCGCAGCGCGCAGTGGTACGCGGGCCAGGATCGCAACGCCTACATCCACCGGGCCTGGATGCGCCGCGGTGTGCCGGACAACGCCTTCACCGGCCGCCCGCAGATCGCCATCGCCAACACCGCCTCCGACTTGACCCCTTGCAACGCCCACCTGAACGAGGTGGCGGCCTCGGTACGCAACGGCGTGTACGAGGCCGGTGGCATCCCACTCGATCTGCCCGTCGTGTCGCTGGGCGAGACGAACGTGCGGCCCACCGCGATGCTGTGGCGGAACATGGCGGCGATGGCCACGGAGGAGATGCTGCGGGCCAACCCCCTCGACGGTGTCGTGCTGTTGGGCGGCTGCGACAAGACGATCCCGTCGCTGCTGATGGCCGCCGCATCGGTCGACCTGCCCGCGGTCGTCGTCCCCGGCGGACCGATGCTGAACGGCTCCTTCCGCGGCAAGCCGCTCGGCTGCGGCACCGATGTATGGAAGCTGTCCGAGGAGGTCCGCGGCGGCACGCTCAGTCAGGAGGACTTCACCAGCTCCGAGTCGGCGATGATCCGCAGCCGTGGCCACTGCAACACCATGGGCACCGCCTCCACCATGGCCCTGGTCGCCGAGGCCCTCGGCACGGTCGTGCCGGGCGTTGCCGGAACTCCCGCGCCCGACAGCCGACTTCTGCAGGACGCCCACCAGACCGGCCGCCTCGCCGTCGAGATGGTCGGCGTCGACCGTCGCCCCGGCACCTTCCTGACCAAGGCGTCCTTCCACAACGCGATCGTCGCGCTCGCCGCTGTCGGCGGTTCCACCAACGCCGTCGTCCACCTTCTCGCGATCGCCGGGCGCCTCGGCATCGACCTCACCCTCGACGACTTCGACCGCATCGGCTCGCGCGTCCCCGTCCTCGTCGACCTCCAGCCGGCCGGCCGGTTCCTCATGGAGGACTTCCACCGGGCCGGCGGTCTGCTCGCGGTGCTGCGCGAAGTGCGGGATCTCCTCGACCCGGACGCGCTCACCGTCACCGGCAGGCCGCTCGTCGAGCACCTCGACGCCGCCGCCGTCTGGGACGCCGACGTCATCCACCCGCGCAAGGAGCCGCTCGTCGCGGAAGGCGGCATCGCCGTGCTCCGCGGCAACCTCGCCCCCGACGGCGCCCTCATCAAACCCGCCGCCGCCTCCCCGCACCTCCTCCGGCACCGCGGCCGAGCCGTCGTCTTCGACTCCATCGAGGACTTCCACTCCCGCATCGACGACGCGGATCTGGACGTCGACGCGGACTCGGTGCTCGTCCTGCGCGGCTGTGGACCCAAGGGATATCCAGGCATGCCCGAGGTCTCCAACATGCCTCTGCCGAAAAAGCTGTTGGAGCAGGGGGTACGCGACATGGTCCGGATCTGCGACGGCCGCATGAGCGGAACCGCCTACGGCACGGTGGTGCTCCACGTGGCACCCGAGGCGGCTGCGGGCGGACCGCTCGCCCTCGTACGCACCGGGGACATCGTCAGCCTCGACGTCGAGGCCCGCCGGATCGAGATGGACGTACCTGCTGACGAACTCGCCCGCCGCGCTCCGAACCAGGCGACTCTCGACGGCTTCGCCCAGCCCAAGCGGGGCTGGGAGCGCCTTTACGTCGACCACGTCCAGCAAGCCCACACCGGTGCGGATCTCGACTTCCTCATCGGCTCCAGCGGCTCCGAGGTCAGCCGCGAATCCCACTGAACCGCCGACCCCACGCCCTTACCTTTCCGCGATTGCACACGAGGAGAGACATGACGACCACCCCTCCCAGGACAGCCCTGATCACCGGAGGTGCCAGCGGTCTGGGCGCGGCCGCGGCCGAAAGGCTACGCGGCGACGGCGTCAAGGTGACCACGCTCGATCTGGCCGGTGCGGACGTGGCGGCCGATGTGACGGACGCGGCGGAACTGAGTCGCCTGGCCGCCGAGATAGGACCCTTGGACATCCTGGTGAACTCGGCCGGCATCGTCGGACCGAACGCACCGCTTCTGCAGACCACGCCTGAACAATGGCGACAGGTCCTCGACGTCAATGTCCTCGGGACCGTCAACGCCATGCGGGCCTTCGTGCCCGGAATGCGGGAGCGCGGCTGGGGCCGCGTCGTCAACTTCGCCAGCATGGCCGGGAAGGACGGCAACCCCAACCTGTCGGTCTACTCGGCGTCCAAGGCCGCCGTGATCGCCCTGACCAAGTCCGCGGGTAAGGAACTCGCCACCAGCGGAGTTCTCGTGAACGTCATCACGCCTGCCGTCATCGCGACCCCCATGAACGACTCCACCGCCCCCGACGTCCTGGACCACATCACCGGGCTCATCCCGATGAGGCGCATCGGTCGCCCAGAGGAAGTGGCTGAACTCGTCGCCTTCCTCGCGTCGGACCGCGTGAGTTTCTCCACCGGTGCGGTCTACGACATCAGTGGTGGCAGGGCGACCTACTGACGTCTGAGTGCGGGCGGGACCGGCACCGCGGGCGGGGCCGGTCCCTGCACTCGTCACCTGACGTTGCGCACCCGGAGGATGGCGGCGGCACCGATGAGGGCCGCGATCAGCGAGAGTACCCAGACACTGCCGTATCCGCCGGTGAGCACAACCAGTTGGCCCGCGACAACGGGACCGACCGCCTGGCCGAGGTTGATGCCCGTGGCGCCGACACCGAGGTCGCGGCCGGCTGCCTCTCGGTCGGGCAGCACCTCGATCAGCAGGGCCCGGTCCACGGCCAGGTAGCACCCCGCGCCCAGGCCGCCAAGGATGTTCTGCACGAACATGGCGGGCAGGGTCGGCCAGGCCAGAGGTACGGCCATGGAAACGGCGAACAGAGCCGAGGCGCCGATCACGAAGGGCTTGCGTCGTCCCATCCGGTCGGACCACCTGCCGGTAACGAGCATGGAGATGACCGTGCCGGGAATGATGGCGATCGTCATGAGCGGGATGAGACGGGTGGCCTCCGCCGTGCTCAGGGCAGGACGGATGTAGCTCTGGAGCATGTAGAGGTTGAAGGCGTTGGATGCTCCGTAGCTCAGCATCACCATCAGGCCTGCGAACCACACCCAGCGGAAGTCGGACGACCGCAGCGGGATGAGATACGACTTCAGCAGGTCCGTCCAGTTGGCTTCGGGCACCTGGAGGTCGGTCGAGGAACGATCCCTGGCGACCAGCACGAACAGCAGACCCGTCACGGCGAGAGCCAGGGCGAACGGGTAGTAGGTGTCCAGGCCCATCGAGTCGAACAGGGCGCCGGCAGCCACGGCGCCCACGAGCACTCCCAGCAGGGTCCCGATGCCGGAGAGCGCGGACGCGGTACCGAGCTTGTTCTCCGGAATCCGGTCGGGAACGGTCGTGTTCAGTGAGCCCTGGGCCGCGTTCATCATGAGTTGGACGAGCGCCCAGAAGGCGATGAGAAGGCCGATTCCGGCCGAGTAGCGCACCGCGAGCATCAGCGCGGCGCCGAGCACCGCTCCGGCGGCGATCCACGGGGCGCGACGGCCCCATCGGGAGCGGGTACGGTCCGACAGCAGGCCGACGACGGGCTGAACGATCATCATGGCGATCGCGCCCACTCCGGTGACGATCGACAAGTGACTGGCCCGCGCCGCTTCGTAGGAGTCGAGCAGGTCGAGCTGGTGCTGCTGGTGCGCCGTGGCCGTCGTGGTTCCCGCCTCGATGGCGGCCTTGAGGTCGGTCAGGTGCTGCAGATTCGCGCTCGCGTCCGTCCCGGTGAACCAGTGGGCGAACTCGATGTCCTGGACCTGGAGCGGCAGCAGAATGCCTCCGATACCTCCGTTCACCGCGGTGATCGCGGCCATAGCCAGGATGTACACGATGAGGTAGCGGCGCAGTGGTGGTCCGCCGAGATAGATCATCGACGTTCCGGGCGCCGAGGGTTCGGAGACGTGGGACGGGGCCGGTTGTACTGCGGTCATGGAGTGGACTCCGCTGGGGTGTGCTGAAGGGGCGACGGATGGCCGGCAGGAGGGGCGTGCCGGGGCCCGGCACGAGTCAGCTGGGGGCCGACCCGTGTCGATGACCCCGGAGAACCGGTGTCCATGGCTACGTCCGTGCGTGGCAGGCCGGCTTCACAGCCCGGCGGGGCAAGCCGGCAGTCTTCACCGCTCGTTCCAGGTCGGACGCGGTTCTGGCAGCGGGTGAGTGGCATTTGCAGGCCGCTCACACCCACTACTGAAACGTAAAAGTGAAACGTGTGAGCAACGTAGCCGGAGATGGTCGTGCGGACAAGGGGTCGCTCGGAGCGACTGTGCTCGGGTGCGGATGTGACTTACTCAAGGGCGGTCGTACATGGCGGCGATGTCGTCCTCGTAGGCACGGGCGACAAGGGCGCGTTTGACCTTCAGGCTCGGGGTCAGTTCGCCGTGCTCCACGTCGAGGTCGCGCGACAGCAGTGTGAACTTCTTGATGGTCTGCCAGCGTTGGAGCCGCTCGTTGAGCGTCCGCACGTAACTGTCGATGAGCTGGTACGTGGCGGGGGCGTTGACGATCTGTGCGTAGTCGCCTGGGATGCCGTGGCCGGCCGCCCAGGGCAGGAGTACGGAGGCGTCGAGGGTGATCAGGGCCGTGCAGTAGTTGCGCCGGTCACCGATGACGATCACGTTACTGATGAAGGGGCAGAGCGCCTTGAATCGGCCTTCGACCTCGCTCGGGGCGATGTACTTCCCTCCGGAGGTCTTGAACAGGTCTTTCTTCCGGTCGGTGATACGCAGATATCCGTCGGAGTCGAGTGTGCCGATGTCGCCGGTCCGGAACCAGCCGTCGGCGTCGAGGACTTCGGCGGTCTGCTCCGGCAGGTGGTGATAGCCGCGCATCACGCTCGGCCCACGCAGCAGGATCTCGCCGTCGTCGGCGACACGTATCTCGGTGCCCGGGTACGGGGTGCCGACGGTTCCTACGCGCACGGCGTCCGGTCGGTTGACCGTCGAGCCGGCTGCGGTCTCGGTGAGCCCGTAGCCCTCCAGCACCGGCACACCGGCATCGACGAAGAAGGAGGTGATCCCGGGGTCGAGCGCCGCGCTGCCGGAGACCGCGATCCGCAGCCGCCCGCCGAAGGCCGCGCGGACCAGCTGGGGGGCGGGGGCTTCGGCACTCCGGACGGTCTGGGAGACGATGGCTGCGTAGATCTTCTCGAAGATGCGCGGAACGGCCGCCATCACTGTCGGCCGGACCGTTTGTAGATTCTCGATGACCTTGTCGACGCGACCGTCGACAGCCATCACATGGCCGGTTGCGATCTGCCCGCAGATGAGGGTCTTACCGAAGACGTGGGAGAGCGGGAGCCAGAGGTAGTGGACGTCGTCGGGGCGTAGCAGCCCCGTGATCACAGGGGCCGCGCTCTGATAGGACCAGCAGTCGTGGGAGAGGCGCACTCCCTTGGGGCGTCCGGTCGTTCCAGAGGTATAGATCAACGTGGCGATCTGGTCCGAGTCGAGGCTGTCGACCGACTTCCGTACGACGTCCGGCTGGTCGCGTAGGTGAGCGGTGCCGCGTTGTTCCAGTTCGGACAGGGGCAGGATCGTGAAGCGGTCGGACGGGATCTCCTCCGTCGCGTCGAACGTGATCACGGTCGTCAGGTCGGGTAGCCGATCCTGCTCCGCGAGGACCTTTCTGACCTGTGTGGCGTCCTCGGCGAACAGGATTCGGCTCGACGAGTCGGCCAGGATGAAGGCCGTCTCGTCCGCCTCCGTGCTGGGGTAGACCGTCGTGGTGGTCATGCCCGCGCACATGACGGCCAGATCCGCCAGGATCCACTCGATCCGAGTGCTCGACGCGATGGCGACACGCTCGGAAGGATCGACGCCGAGTGACAGCAGTCCCGCGGCGAGCGCCGTGACGCGCTCCGCGGTGCCGGCCCAGCTCAGCTCACCCCACTCTGCTTCATCAGCGGTGGGGAAGCGGTACGCGGGGGTGTCCGGGGTCGCCCGAACGCGGTCGAGGAAGAGGTGCGCGACGGTCGGCGGGCGCTGGTCGAGCGTCAGGGGCAGAGAAGTCATCGAGGCCTCCGGATGAGGGAGAGATGCGCGGGGCGTCAGCAGGCAGACGGTTCAGCCGTCGGTGGCACTGAGCGCGGGGCGCGGGAGATTGCCGGGCTCGGAGCTCTTGTGCGGTGCTTGTATGGCCGTTACGTTACTCATACGTTTCACTTGTTCGTATCAGTTGTGACGGTCATCACTCAACTCCTCTTTGCGTGGCTCGCATTTGCGCCGAACCGGGTGTCGGGGTGATGCGGTCGGGCCTGAGAGGCTCCGTGTGATCCGCTCGTCAAGTCAGCTCTTTGCTGCCTGTCTGAATCGTTTCAAGTCTGGCGGTGGGATAGCGCCGCCCCGACAGGGTCATTGAGTCGCCGACGGCGAGGTGGTCGTGACGTCGGCCGAGAAAGCCCTTCAGTACCGCACCGAACAGGATCGACATGACTTCCGAGCAGCTCGCGAACCTCAGCATCGCCGAACAGGCGTCCCTCACCTCGGGCGGCACGGCCTGGTCCACCGCCCCCGTACGCGACATCGCGCGTTCCCTCAACGTCTCGGACGGACCTCACGGGCTTCGGCGTACCGCTGAGAACGGCAGCGTGTTCGCGCCCAGCGTCCCGGCGACCTGCTATCCGCCCGCGGTCACCATGGGCTCCACCTGGGATCCTGATCTGGTCCGCGGGATCGGCGCCGCGGTGGCCCGGGAAGCGTGCGCGCTCAAGGTCGACGTGGTTCTCGGTCCGGGTGTCAACATCAAGCGCAGTCCGCTGTGCGGGCGCAACTTCGAGTACTTCTCGGAGGATCCGCACGTCAGCGGCGTCATGGGGGCTGCTGTCGTCGACGGGATCCAGTCTCTGGGCGTCGGTGCGTGCCTGAAGCACTTCGCCGTCAACAACCAGGAGACCGACCGGATGCGGGTCAGTGCCGTCGTCGACGAACGCACCCTGCGCGAGCTGTACCTGCCCGCGTTCGAGCACATTGTGCGCGAGGCGAAGCCGTACGCCGTGATGAGTTCCTACAACCGCGTCAACGGCGTGTACGCCAGTGAGAACCCCTGGCTGCTCACCCAGGTGCTGCGCGAGGAGTGGGGCTTCGACGGACTGGTGATGTCCGACTGGGGGGCCGTCAACGACCGGGTCGCCTCCCTGGCGGCGGGACTCGACCTGCAGATGCCGCCGAACGGTACCGACGACCAGATCACGGCAGCCGTCGAGGGCGGGCACCTCGACCGGGAGGCCGTGGCCACGGCGGCCGGACGTCTGCTGAAGCTCCAGGAACGGGTCGACCGGGCCCCGCACCTCGACCAATGGGACGTGAACGCCCACCACGAGCTGGCCCGCGAGGCCGCGCGCGCGGGAGCGGTGCTGCTCAAGAACAACGGCGGCCTGCTGCCGATCGACCCCTCCGCGCGCCTCAAGGTGGCCGTCATCGGCGAGTTCGCCCGTACCCCGCGCTATCAGGGGCAGGGTAGTTCCCGAGTCGTGCCCACGCGCCTCGACACCGCTTGGGAGGCGCTGCGGCAGGCAGCGGGACCGGAACTGGACCTTACTTTTGCGCCCGGGTTCCTCCTCGACGGTGCCGACGCTCCTGCGCTGGTGGAGGAGGCAGTGGTCCTTGCGGCCGACGCCGACATCGTCCTGCTCTTCCTCGGCCTGCCGGACGCCGCGGAGACCGAGGGGCAGGACCGCACGCACATTCAGCTCCCCTCCCAGCAGGTCGAGGTGGTACACGCAGTGGCTGCTGCCTGCTCGCAGGTCGCCGTCGTGCTGTCGAACGGATCGACCGTGTCGGTGAGCGAGTGGCAGGACGATGCCGCGGCCGTACTGGAGACCTGGCTCGGTGGTCAGGCAGGCGGTTCGGCCGTTGCCGACCTCGTGTTCGGTGCTCACAGTCCGTCGGGCAAGCTGACGGAGTCCATTCCGCTGCGCCTCCAGGACGTGCCGTCCTACCTGTACTTCCCCGGTCAGGACGGGCACACGGTGCACGGCGAGGGCCGCTATGTCGGCTACCGGCACTACGACACCCTGGACGTGCCGGTCTCCTACCCCTTCGGGCACGGGCTGAGCTACACCACCTTCGCCTACAGCGACCTCGTCGTCGAAGAGACCGGCGCCAACGCGTGGACGGTTCGTGCCACCGTCGCCAACACAGGCACTCGGTTCGGTGAGGAGGTCGTTCAGCTCTACGTCGCCTTTGACGAGCGGCACCCCACTCGACCGCGTCACGAGTTGCGAGGCTTCGCCAAACTGGCGCTGGCTCCCGGAAGCTCTGGACAGGTAGAGCTCTCCCTTTCCGGCCGGGACCTGGCACGGTATTCGCCCCAACTGGGCGACTGGCGTGTCGATCCAGGGGCCTTCTCGGTCGAGGTCGGTGCTTCCTCGCGCGATATCCGACTGCGCGCCGAGCTGTACACACCTGGCGACGGCCGCGCCGAGCGGCTCACCGAGCAGTCCTCCCTGGGGGAGTGGCTGGACCACCCCGTCGGCGGCAAGCTTCTGCGCGAGCGACTCGCCGAACGCCCCGGCGCCGTCCACCCGGACGAAGTCGACCCGATGTCGTTGGCCGCGGCCATCCAGATCCCGCTCGTCAAGTTCAACGGCCCCACCCTCGGGCTCGACATGGATGCCATCAGGACGCTCGTCGCCGCTGCGGAAACAGAGGGCGGCGCCACCGGATGAGTATGTCGCACCACCGCATCCCTCAAGCTTCGTGTCGCCGTTGGAGGCGTAGATGACCACGTTCCCCCGCCATGAATACGACCCGGAGATCGGTCGCCGTGTCGCGGAACTCAACGGGAAGCCGGCGGACAGCCGCAGCATCGCCGACTACGAGGCTCTCGGCGCGCCGCTCGGCCCTGTCGAGTCCTGGGACCTCGACGTCAAGGACCGTACGATCCCGGGCCCAGGCCCGGAGATCCCGGTGCGTGTCTACCGCCCGACCGGTCCGGCGCCCGCCCCACGCCCGTGCCTGGTCTGGTTGCACGGTGGCGCCTGGGTCGGCGGTGACCTGGACATGCCGGAGGCGCATGAGACCGCTCGGGGCATTACCGGGCGGGCCGACGCGGTCGTGGTCTCCGTCGACTACCGCCTGTGCAGTGACGAGGTGCACTTCCCCGCACCCCACGATGACGTCGTCGCCGCCTATCGCTGGGTGCGCGACAACGCCGGTGACCTCGGCATCGATCCGGACCGCATCGCTGTCGGGGGCGCGAGCGCAGGCGGCAATCTCGCGGCGGGCGCCGCGCTGCGCCTGCGGGACGAGGGCGAAACCCCCTGGCAGGCGCTGCTGCTGTATCCGCTGGTCCATGCGCCCATCCCCGCCCCGTCGGACGAGCTGGCCGCCGCTCTGACGCAGGTACCGGGCCCGTTGCTCATGGTCAACGAGCAGTTGGACATGGTGTCCGGTCTCATGCTGGGCGGTGACCCGATCGAGTCGGCGTCGGTGTACGTGTTTTCGGGGCATGCCGAGGACCTGACCGGCTTTCCGCCCACCTACATCGACAACGACGAGTTCGACAGCCTGCGCAGTAGCGGCGAACTCTTCACCGAGCAGCTCCGTGCCGCGGGCGTCGACGTCGAGCAGGTGCTTTCGGCCGGCGTCCTGCACGGCCATCTCAACATCGTCGGCCTCGACGCCGCGCACACCACGCTCGACCGGATGGCAGCTCGCCTGCTCAGGGGCTGAAGCAGTGACGTCCACCACGCAACACCACGCAACTACCCCCTGGCGAAGGGAAGACCAGTGAGCAGTTCCGACACGGCAGCCGCGGGGCGGGAAGACCGCGCACCGCGATCCGACGTGGACCTCCCGTCCGATCTGGGAGGCCGTTTCGATGAGTCCTTCCGGCTTGTGGTGGAGGCGTTCGCAGACACCGTTGCCGAGCCCGAATCGTCCGGCGCGGCACTGGCGATCCGGCATCGTGGCTCCGAGGTGGTCAACGTGTGGCGGGGAGTCGCGGACGCCCGGGACGGGCGGGAGTGGGACGAGCGGACGCCGAGTGTCCTCTTCTCCTCCACCAAGGGGCTCGCGTCGCTCACCGTGGCATGGCTGGTCGAGCAGGGCCGCATCGATCTGGAGACGCCGGTCGCGGAGTACTGGCCGGAGTTCGGCGTGCATGACAAGCAGGCCCTGACCGTCGGTGACCTGCTCGCACACCGGGCGGGCCTGTACTCGCCGGACGAGGACATCACGCTGGACGAGGTTCTGGACGGCCGGGCTTTCGCGGCTCGGCTGGCCGCGCAGAAGCCTCGCTGGATCCCGGGCGAAGCACACCTCTACCACGGCGTCACATGGGGCCCGTTGGTCCGGGAGACCGTCCTGCGGGCGACCGGCCTCGATCTCCCCGAGGTCTTCCGGGAGATGACCGGCACCGAGTCGCCCGCCGATATCGCCCTGCAGGCGACGGATGCCGAGATCGCCCGCGTCACCCATCTGCGCACCTCGCCGGAGCACGACGTCATGGGCGCCAAGATGGCGGAGATGTTTGCGGGCGACGCCGGCGCGCTGCGCTTCTTCACCACGGGGGGCGCCTTCCCACTGGGCTACGTCACCGAGGACGGAGGCCTCAACGACCCCCGCGTACAGAAAGCGGGCCTGGTCAGCGCCACAGGCATCGGTACGACGGCGGCACTCGCCCGCGTCTGGTCGTCGGCGATCACACCGACCGACGGGCAGCAGCGCCTGCTGTCGGACCGCGGTGTCGCACTCCTCACGCGGGAGCGGAGCGGCGGCCCCGGAGCCTTCGACGCGAACAACGCCGGCCCCTTCCACCGATGGGGCGCCGGAGTACAGCTGTTCTCCGATGCGCTGCCGCTGCTCACCAAGGACTCGTTCGGCCACGACGGAGCCGGCGGCCAGGCCGGGTTCGCGGACCCACGGCACCAGATCGGCTTCGGCTATCTCACCAACCGCATGGAAGTCGCGAGCAACGTGCCACGCGTCGTTGCCGCGCTGAGCGAAGTGCTCAGCGACCTGCCGACGGACGCCCCGCAGTAACAGCGCCCGGCAACCCACCACCGCACCCCAGGAGAAGGACCACCACCGTGCTGGAACACGCCACCATGATCACCGCTGAAGCGGACCGCGGCGCGGCCGTCGTACTCGGCGCGACGCTCACGCTCGACCAACCCGTGGCGGAGGTGACGAGGGCCGTTCTGCGTGCCACGGCCCACGGTGTGTACGAGGCGCGCGTCAACGGCCGTGCCGTGAGCGAGGACGTTCTCGCGCCCGGCTGGAGCTCGTACGAGTGGCGGCTGCAGGTCCAGGAGTACGACGTCACCGCGCTCCTCACCGACCGCACCGACACCGTAGAAGTCGAGGTCCTTCTCGGAAACGGCTGGTGGCGCGGGGGGCTCGGTTTCACCGGCCTGAAGCTGGACTACGACTCCGCCCTCGGCTTCATCGGCGAACTGCAGGTGACGTACCGGGACGGCGGCGCCCAACTGCTGACGACGGGCCCGCACTGGAACGCCCGACTGTCGTCCGTCGTCGAGAACAGCCTCTACGACGGTGTACGCATCGTCGCCGGAGCGGCGAAGGGTCCCCATCTGGACGTCACCACGGTCGCGTTCGACCGCTCGGTCCTGGTCCCCCAGGTCAAGCCCGCCATCCGACGGCACGAGACGGTGCGTCCGGAACGGATCTGGACCTCGGCCGGCGGGAAGACTCTCGTGGACTTCGGCCAGAACCTGGTCGGCTGGGTCCGGCTGCGCGCGTCGGGTCCGGCCGGCACGGAGATCACCGTCCGCCACGCCGAAGTCCTCGAACACGGTGAACTGGCCACACGGCCGCTGCGCGGAGCCCGGGCCACCGACACGTTCGTGCTGTCCGGGGGCGACGATGTCTTCGAACCCACCCTCACCTTTCACGGCTTCCGCTACGCCGAGATTGCCGGCCACCCGGGTCCGCTCACCCCCGACACCCTCGAAGCCGTGGTGGTCCACTCCGACATGCCGCGCACGGGCACCTTCGAGTGCTCGAATCCGCTGGTCAACCGGCTTGTCGAGAACTCGCTGTGGGGGCAGAAGGGCAACTTCCTCGACCTGCCCACCGACTGTCCACAGCGTGACGAGCGCCTGGGCTGGACCGGCGACATCGCGGCCTACGCCGCCACCGCCTGCTACCAGTTCGACTGCGCGGACGTCCTGCACGGCTGGCTGCTCGACCTCGCCGCGGAGACCGAGTACGGCGGACACGTCCCGTTCGTGGTGCCCAACGTGTTGAAGTTCATCCCGAGCGAGGCACGTGCCAAAGTCGCCCACATGCTCGTCCCGACCGCGATCTGGGGCGACGCCGCCGCATGGGTGCCCGAGGCTCTGTGGTGGGCCTACGGCGACCGGGACCGCCTTGCAGCGCACTACCCGGCCATGGTTCGGCACCTCGCCTCGGTCGAGGTCCGCATCTCGCCTTCGGGCCTGTGGGACGAGGGCTTCCAGTTCGGAGACTGGCTCGATCCCACGGCCCCCGCCGACCGGCCGTGGGAGTCGAAGGCTGACGGCGGCGTCGTCGCGACCGCCTGCCTGTACCGCAGCGCGTCCTTCGCCGCCGATGCCGCGGGCGAGTTGGGTAGGCCGGAGGAAGCCCGGCGCTGGCGGGACCTGGCCGACCGCACCCGCGAGGCGTTCCTCAAGCACTACGTACACGACGACGGCACGATCCTCTCCGACGCGCAGACCGTGTACGCCCTGGCGATCCATTTCGGTCTGCTCGAAGGAGACCAGCGGCAGGCGGCCGGCGACCGGCTCGCTGTCCTCGTCGCTGAGGCCGGGCACCGAGTCGCGACCGGCTTCGCGGGGACTCCCTTCCTCACCTGGGCACTGGCCGACACCGGGCACATCGACGACGCGTACCGCCTGCTTCTCCAGGAGGAGGGGCCGTCCTGGCTGCACACCGTGACGCTGGGCGCCACCACCATCTGGGAGCGGTGGGACTCGATGCTGCCCGACGGAACGGTCAATGCCGGTGAGATGACGAGCTTCAATCACTACGCCCTCGGCGCGGTCGTCGACTGGCTCTACAAGACGGTCGCCGGTATCCGCCCTGCCGAGCCCGGATACACCCGACTCCTGCTCCAGCCGACCCCCGGCCCCGGCCTCGACTGGGCACGGGGTGCACTCGACACGCCTCACGGACGCGTCGAGTGCGGATGGCGGCGCGAGGAGGGCAACGACGGGGCGATCCATGTCGACGTCCGTGTTCCGGAGGGGATCGAGGCGGACGTGGTGCTGGCCGACGGCTCCCGCCGCACGGTGACCGGCGGGACTCACAGCTTCCGTACCACGGTCTGCCCTTCCCTGCAGGTACGGACGATCAGCTGAGCCGCGTGGCAAACCCGGAAGGACATCAGAACCAATGAAGCGCACCTCTTTCAACGCGGGCTGGGAGTTCCGGCCGAAGGTGAACCAGTTCGCTGAGGTGGCCGGTCGCACCACCCGCCACCGAGCGGTGACCGTGCCGCACGACGCCATGCTGGACCGTGGTCGTGACGCGTCCGAGGAAGCGGCCGGTGCCTACTTCCGCGGTGGCGCCTACGAGTACCGCAAGAAGTTCCAGGTAGCCACCGAGGACGAGGGCAAACGCCTCCTCGTCGAGTTCGAGGGTGTCTACCGCGATGCCATGGTGTACGTCAACGGTGCCTACGTGACGCAATGCCCGTATGGTTACACGCAGTTCCGCGCCGATATCACCCCGTACCTGCGCTACGGAGCCGACAACGAGATCCGCGTCGAGGCCCGCACCCATCAGGACTCGCGCTGGTACACCGGCGCCGGTATCTACCGGGACACATGGCTGCTCACGGGCGGCCCCGTGCGGATCGCCCCCGAGGGCATTCGCGTCACCACTCTGGAGGTCGACAAGAAGCGGGCGGTCGTCGAGGTCGCCGTCCGGGTGGAGAGCGACGAGCGCGTCCTGCGCACCGTACGGCTCGCCGTGGAGGTGACCGACCCCGAGGGGCGCGTCGTCGCGCAGGGTGCAGCTCCGGTCACCGTCGAACCCGGGCAGTGCGCGACTGCGCGTCAACGTCTGTACGTTCGTGAACCCGCCCGGTGGAGTCCGAACCGGCCGGCTCTTCACACCGCGACCGTCACCCTCGAGGACGAGTTGGACGCCGAGACTGTCCCCTTCGGCATCCGCACCCTCCGACTCGACCCCGACCACGGACTGCGCATCAACGACGACCCGGTGAAGCTGCGCGGCGCCTGTGTGCACCACGACAACGGAGTCCTCGGTGCGGCCACCTACGCGCGCGCTGAGGAACGCCGCATCGAACTGCTCAAGGACGCCGGCTTCAACGCCGTCCGGATGTCCCACCAGCCTATGAGCCGCGCCATGTTGGAGGCCTGCGACCGGATCGGCATGCTCGTCGTCGACGAGACCTTCGACATGTGGACCTCCGGGAAGTCCGCCTTCGACTACAGCCTGCACTTCGCCGAATGGTGGGAACGCGACCTCGAGGCGATGGTGGCCAAGGACTACAACCATCCCAGCGTCATCCTGTACTCGATCGGAAACGAGATTCCCGAGACAGGATCACCCTCCGGTGCCGTTTGGGGGCGCCGCCTCGCGGAGAAGGTCCGAGCCCTCGACCCGACCCGCTACGTCACCAACGGCGTCAACACGGCCCTCGCCGTCATGGCCGATCTCGCCGCCATGAGAGAGAAGGAGGAGGCCGGGCGGACCGACGAGGACGGGACGGGCATCAACACCTTCATGGCGGACCCCGCCGCCCGTCTGGAAGCCCTCGCCGTCTCCGACCTGGTCACCCACAAGACAGCGGAGTCCTTCGCCGTCCTCGACGTCGCAGGCATGAACTACGCCGAAGCCCGCTACGACATCGACCGCAGGCTCTTCCCCGGCCGCATCATCCTCGGCACCGAGACGTTCCCCACGCACATAGACCGCATCTGGCGCCTGGTCCAGGAGCACAGTCACGTCATCGGCGACTTCACCTGGACCGGCTGGGACTACCTCGGAGAAGTCGGTATCGGCCGGCCGCGGTACGTCACCCCCGGCACCTTCCAGCCGGAACTCGTGGCACAGTACCCACACCTGACCGCCGACTGCGGCGACCTCGACATCACGGGTCACCGCCGCCCCGCCTCCTACTACCGCGAGATTGTGTTCGGGCTGCGGAGTGACCCGTACATAGCTGTACGGCGGCCGGAGCACAGGGACAAGCCGTTCGCCGGGACGCCCTGGGCCTGGAGCGACAGCATTTCGTCCTGGACCTGGCCGGACGCCGAGGGCTCGACGGTCACCGTGGAGGTCTACGGCGCGGGCGACGAGGTCGAGGTGCTCCTCAACGGCCGCCGACAAGGTCGTCAGCCGTTGAAGAACTTCCGCGCCGACTTCGATGTCTGCTTCGAGAAGGGTGAGCTGCTGGCGATCGCCTACACCGGAGGTGTGGAGACCGGCCGGTACGCGGTGCGTACGGCCGAAGGCGTGCGCCGTCTTCGGACGGAGGCGGACCGGAGCGTGATCGCGGTCACTGGAGGTGACCTCGCCTTCGTCTCGCTCACCCTGACCGACGAGGACGGCACATGCCATCCGGCATCCGACCGCCCGGTACGTCTGGAGGTCACCGGAGACGGTGTCCTCGCGGGCTTCGGAAGCGCGCGTCCCTCCACCGAGGAACGCTTCGACGGCCCCGACCACCAGACCTACGAAGGCCGTGCCCTCGCGATCCTGCGCCCCTCCGGCCCCGGTGAGATCCGACTCGTCGCCTCGGCGCAGGACTGCCCGCCGGCGATGGTCACGGTGGTGGTCCGGGACGACGAGGATGCGCGAGCCGGCGGCTGACGGACAGCAGCCACCGGGCTGGCTCATCGGGGGAGCGCTTCGAAGTCGAGATTGTGGAAGGCGTTCCCCACGAAACGCTCGGCGACCTGGCGGGCCGCCTCCAGGTCACCGCAGTGGTCGATGGTGTGTTCGCACACCTGGAGAGCGACACCGACGCACGCCGCGGCCAAGGCGTCGGCCGCTGTCCCGAGGTCCGGTCCGAAGCTCTTCTGGCGCAGCTTGATGAGGTTCGTTAGCTGCTCGGTGACACCACTGACAACCTCCCGGCGCAGCGCCCCCTGCTGGTCGCCGGTCTTCTCGCCCCGGAAGAGCAGGTCGAAGCCCTCGACCCGCTCGGCGGCGAAACGGAAGAGCGGATCCATTCCGATCCGGGCCAGTTCGGAGAGGCGACGACCGCTGCCCTGCTCGTAGGCGTCGGCGATCCAGCCGTTGAATACCTCGGCCTCTCGCTGGACGACGAGTAGGTAGATCTGCTCCTTGTTCCCGAGCCGGGCGTAGAGGGTCGGCTTGGTCGTCCCGGCGCGCCGGGCGATGTCCGCCACCTGGGCGGCGGAGTACCCCTCGGCGTGGAAGACGGCACGTGCGGCGTCGAGAAGGTGGCCTTCCTCGAAGCGGCGACCGCTGAGACTGGTACTCGGGTGTTCGGGCACTGGGCAATTCTACGGAGTGAGTGAAGCGGCCCGTTCCGCCCGCGGGCGGAACGGGCCGGAGGTGTCAGTGGAGAGGGACGTCGGTCGGCAGGAACGATGCTCCCGCGTTCACGTGCACGGTCAGCCGTGTGCCGCGCGGGTGGAGGATGGCCTTACCGTGGCGATCGGTCGTGGCCCGGTCTCCGCCGACGGTGACGGTCGCTCCGCGCACAGGCCTGCGGTCGACGTCCTGCTGGTCGGCGCCGGCACCGTCGTAGGCGGACGTGACCTCGACGACGACACTCCCGCCGGAGCGCCGCGTCTGCACGTCCAGCTCTGTGGGACGCGGCAGCTTCTCGCGGATGTTCTCGCAGCGTTCGTCGGCCGGGTCGGGCCCGGTGACGGTGGTGCCGTCGTACTTCGCCGTCTGGGATCCGGTGACCGTGAACGGCCGGCTCTTCAGGTCCATCGTGATGTCGCCCTTGAGCGAACCCGTGTGCTCGCCCTGGAGCGTCAGATCGTTGAGCAGGCGCACCGTCGTGCCGCTGCGCTGGATTACCTGGGTGCCGTTGACGAAGGACTTGCCGTCGTCGGAGTAGTCGCTGTAGGTGGCCCGTGGTTCGGTCGGCGCGGGGCCACTGAGCTGGCCCGGATAGGTCACCGTCACCGTGCCCGACGCGAGGCCCTTGAGGGTGATGGTCGTGGCGGCGCCGAGTGCTCCGTGGTAGTCCTGCGGCGCCGGAGCCCAGTCGCCGGGAGCGGAGCTCGCGACCGGCTGAGGCCTGCTCGGTGCTCGGTCGAAGTGGGCGACGAGCAGGTGGGAGGCGGGTGTCAGCGTCGTGAGGCTCTGCGTGCTCAGCGCCACCGAGGTGCTGTCCGGGCTCCAGATGGGCCAGCCGTGCAACTGTGAGGTCTCACGGATGTCACCGCCGTCGTACGGGGCCATGACCTGCCCGACGAGCTTGCCGCCGCGGTCGCCGTCGGCGGGCAGCAGCGCGGAGGCGAACGGGATGCACGAGCGCAGCTCGGACGACGAGACCTGCGTGACGGCGGCTGCGCCGACCCATGCCGCGTCGAGGAAGCCACGGAAGGGCATCAGGCCCGCCCAGTCGAAGTAGTGCCGGCGCTGCGAGTCGATCCCGACGTACATCGACCTTCCGTCCGGCGACATGGCCATGTCCTCCTCCCATTCCGGATAGGCGGTCAGACGGGTGCGCTTGCCGGTCTTGAGATCCACCTTCCACAGATCGGGGTTGCCGGACGCGGTGCCGCCGACCTGGACATACACCATCGAACGCCCGTTGTCGGCGAAGGACTTGAGCTCAAAGAGGGCGGTGCTGTCCGACCAGGGGCGCGGATCGGGGTCGGTGGGAGACGCGGGTCCGGCCGGGTTGAGTGTCCGCGCGTCGGTGACCTGGTACTTGTCGCCCGTGAACTCCAGCTTGCCGATCATCATCGACAGCAGGCTGTCCGTGCGGAAGTCGGACCAGGCGACGTACTTGCCGTCGGGGGAGAGCTTCGGCGAGGTCGCCCCGCCTGTGTCGAACGAGGGCGTCGTGACCGCGCCGCCGGGCGGGATCACACCGCCCGCGGGTACGGTTCCCGAGGTGTCGATCTTGTACGTGGTGGCGGTCTTGCAGTTCAGCACGCTGGGTGCGCACTGCAGGACCCGCGGGTCGCCGTACGGGCCGTAGAACACCCGCTTGCCGTCCGGGAACGGTGCGATGAGGCCCGGCTGCTCGGCCTCGCCGACCAGCGGTTCCTCGGTGCCGCAGGAAAGACACCGCGCTCCCTTGCCGTCGGTGCCCACCACCCACAGGTGCAGCGGCCCGCGGTCCGGGTCCGGGTTCTGTGCGGGGTCCGCCTTGATGTTGCCGAAGAACAGCAGGTGCTTGCCGTCCTTGCTGTACGCCGGCGCGGCCGCGTTCTTCACCGTCGCCGGCAGCTTGATCTTCTGGAGCCGGACGGTCTCCCACGGCGGTGCTTGCGGTGTCGTGCCGGCTCTCGCCGCACCGGGCGGTGGCGCGGACGCCGGCGACGCCTGAGTGGGAGTGGCTGCGACCGCGACGAGTAGCAGCGGCAGACCGATCAGACCGACGCGCTTCGTCGTTCCGCGACGTAGGGATCTCGACATGGACACTCTCCTTCGAGTGGTGTGCGCGAGCGAGGTGGGTGTGCGGGAGCGCGTCAGGCCGGGTGACCGGCCAGCGCGCGCACCAGGTGGTCCGGCAGGACGCGGCTGTCTTCGTCCACTTCCGCGTAGAGCTCGGCGAAGCGGTGGGCATGAGAGGGAGAGCGGGTGCAGTACGCCCGCAGCCCGCGCTCGACGTCGAGGCGTTCGGCCGCAGGCCGGTCCAGGTGGGAATAGCCGGGGGCGAGCCACTCGGTACCGCGGTAGCGGTCGAGCAACTGGCCGAGTTTTGCGCGGGTGAGCTGCTCCACCCCCGTGCCCTGCGCCAGCGCCCGCCGAGCGAACGGTTCGTGATCTGGAGCGAGGGCGTGCCGCCAGTGGCCACCGAACTCGGCCGGCCCCTCGTCGACGACGGTGATCAGCCAGCTGGTGCCGTCGCCCAGCGTGTCGGGCAGTGGGAGCGGCGTCTCCGCCACGACCTGCGTGAGGTCGAGATCCTCCATGGCGGGGGCGCCCGGTGGCACGGGGACGACGCGGACGTCGGCGCGGTCGCCCAAGGCGTCCAGCAGCCGTACCGAGGCGTGTCCGGGGCGTGAGGCGGCGGCCACCGACGGAAGGCCCACGATGCCGCTGCCCACCTGGTCGAGTGGCACGAGGAAATCGGCCGTGCTGAAGACCGCAGCGACCGGGCAGGTTATCCGGTCGATGTGCTCGACCGGCGAGTGCGCGGACCATCCGGTTCCGGTCAGATCCTCGCCGTAGGCCGCTCGCAGCCCTTCCGCCATCGGCACGAAGACCGCCCGCAGCACCGGGACCGCCGGATGGTCCGGCGGTGGATCTGCCGTCACCGTGGGGAGCGTGGCGAACAGGTGGGCGCCCTGATGGGTCAGGTTGACGACCGGGACCGTGGTCGCGGCCACGGCCGCCGGGAAGGCCTCGGCGGCGGTCAGCAGCGCCGCGTACCCTCCGGCGCTGCCACCGGCATACACGATCGCGGCCGGGTCCACGAAGGGCATTCCCCGCACCAGATGGGCCAGGACGAAATCCGTGTTGGGACCCCGCACGAGAGGGTTGGCGCCCGGGAAGACAGAGTCCGGAGCGGGCTCACAAGGGGTCACCACGATCCAGCCGCGATGAACGCGGTCCAGGGCCATCGGCTCGGGAAGCTCGTAACCGCAGTTGAACCACACGGGGACAGGTGATGAAGGCTCTTCGAGAGCCGGCGGTACGAGGATCCTCGCGGTCGCCTCGTACGTTTCGCCGCGCAGATCCTCGGCGGTGAACCGCAAGTTGATCACCCCGACGTCGCTGCCGTCCGGCATCGGACGGTTCTCCGTCCGAACTTCCAGGATCCTCTCGGCGGGGTCGTCGGGACCGTCACCGACGAGGCGCTTCACCCAGGTTGCGTCGCTCACAGGTCTCCCTCCTCATAGGTGAATATGTGGGTGCCCCCACCGACCACGTGCTTGGAACCGTCCCGCAGGACCACATCGGCGTGTATCCCGTCCGGGACCACCGCGCGGACGTGGATCCGGTCGCCCTGCCGCTCCCAGCCGCACTCGACGGTGCCGCCGTTGGTGTCCAGCGACGCGCGCGCCCACTCCAGACCCGGGCCCGGCACGGGTTCGAGCCTGATCCGGCTGTAGCCGGGCTCGGCGGGGCGGATGCCGGCGACCACCTGGTACAGCCAGTCGGCGACCGCGCCGAGCGCGTAGTGATTGAAGCTGGTCATCTCGCCGCTGTTGACGGTGCCGTCGGGCAGCATCGAGTCCCACCGCTCCCAGATCGTGGTCGCGCCCATGGTGACCGGGTACAACCAGGACGGGCACTCGGTCTGCAGGAGCAGCCGGTAGGCGTCTTCCACATGCCCCGTCTCGGCCAGTGCCCAGGTGACGTACGGGGTCCCGATGAAGCCGGTGGTGACACGGTGGCCGCTCTCCCGGACGATCTCTGCCAGCCGGGCCCCGGCCGCGCGCCGCCGGGGATCGTCGAGGAGCCCGAAACGGATCGCCAGGGCGTACACGGTCGCGCAGTCGGACCGGATCCGCCCGTCCGGCGCCACGTAGTGCTCGCCGAAGGCGGTCCTGGTTCTCGCGGCCAACTCCGTCCACCTGCGGTGGTCCTCAGCGTAGCCGAGCACGTCCGCAGCCTCGGCGGCGAACTCCGCGGACCGCACGAGACACGCGGTGGCGACGACGCCCGGGTCGGCCTTCGCGTCCGAGGGACGGTCCGGCGCCGCGTCCGGGTCGAGCCAGTCGCCCCACTGGAAGCCCTGGTCCCACAGGCCGGTGACCGAGAGCGCGGCGACGACCGACTCCAGGTGCAGCACCATGCCGGGGTAGTGCGCGGCGAGCCGGTCGCGGTCACCGTAGGCATGCCACAGTGCCTGAGGGACCCACACCGCCGCGTCGGCCCACACCGCCGTCGGAACGCCGCGCATGGGAAGGTCGCCCGGACCGGGTGGCGGAGCGTACTTCAGCAAGTCCGGTACCACGGCGGGCACGGCCTTCGTGCCGCAGTGGCGCGTCTCGGTCTCCAGATCGAGGAGCCAGCCGTGCAAGAAGTCCGCGACATCGAACTGGAAGCACGCCGTGGGCGCGTACGCCGCGATGTCGCCGGTCCACCCCAGTCGCTCATCGCGCTGCGGGCAGTCCGTGGGCAGGGCGAGGAAGTTCCCCTTCTGCGAGTGTACGGAGTTCTCGACCAGCTGGTTCACCAGCGGCGAGGAGCAGGAGAAGTTCCCGGTGCGGCGGAGGTCGGAGTGGACGACCACGGCCTCCAGGTCGTCGGCTGTCAACTCTCCTGGGTATCCGCTCACTTCGACATAACGGAAGCCGTGGAAGGTGAAAGTCGGCTCGAAGGCGTCGTCCCCGCCCGACAGGACGAACGTGTCTGTCGCCTTCGCCGACCGCAGCGGCCGGACGGCCAACTCCCCTTCGGACAGCACCTCCGCATGGCGCAGGACGATCACTGTGCCGGCCGGTCCCCGCGCACGCATCCGCACCCAGCCGACCAGGTTCTGCCCGAAGTCGACGAGCGTCCCACCGGAAGGCAGCACGCTGAAACGGCGTGGCTTCAGGATCTCCTGACGGGTCACGCCCGGACTCACGCTGGCGACGAACCGTGACCGGTCGACGTCCACTCGCCGCACCGGCAGCGACAGTCGCGTCCCGCGCAACCGGGCGTCGATGCGCTGCCCGTCGTACAGGTTGTTCTCCACGGTGTCGGAAGCGTGCGCGTGCCAACGCTCGCCGGTACCCACTCGCTGTACGTGGCCGTCGGCGTACTGCACCTCCAGCTCGGCGATGAACCCCAGCTCGGGACCATAGTTGAGCCGCATGCCGGTGAAGCCGAGATCGCCCCGCCACCATCCGTTGCCGAGGCGCACCTCGATGGTGTTCTCCGGCTCCAGGAGATGGTCCACTCGGTCCTCGCTCACCGGAAGACGCCACTCGTACGACGACCAGCCGGGGGAGAGCAGTGCGTCTGACACCGGCCGGCCGTTGACGCGTGCCTCGTACACGCCGTGCGCGGTCGCGCGCAGGCGGGCGGAACGCACGTGGGCGGCGTCGCGGTCGAGCCGGAAGGAGTGGGTGAGGACGACTGCCGCCGACCGTTCGGCGTCGCACGTGATCATGTCGCTGGTATCAAGCACACGGCTTCCCTGAGGTGTTGTCGATGGTGGGCACCGCGCGCGCCATCACCAAGTGATGGCTGCCGGCGGGGAGCTGACGGCTGCCGCCGTCGGGGGCGACGAAGCGGATCGGTACGGGGCTGGACACCGTGGCCTTTTCACCGCGGATGTCGACCTCGACCGGTCCGTACGGTGTCGGTGCCGAGCCCGCGATGGAGCGGAGCGGCCCCGGCCGGGGTGCGATTCGCACCCGCTCGAATCCCGGCAGGTCCGGGGCGATGCCCAGCACGTGTACCACCAGGTCGCGGGTCGGCGTGCTGGACCAGCCGTGCACCGGCGTGCCCCAGCCCCAGCACTCGCCGAAGGTGTCGTAGCCGCCGTCAAGGAAGACCGACCAGTCGCGCACGAGGTCGACGATCCCGTCGGCGAGCCCCGCACGGGCCATGGCGTCGTGCAGGACGTAGCTGAAGAACGGCTGTGCCCGTACGACTTCCCGTTCGACGTCCCAGTCGATGCGTTGGATGCCGCGCCGCTGATCCTCTTCCTTCTGGATGTCGTAGCCCCCGTCACCGCCGATCCAGGACCGGGTGACGAGCGTGGACCGGTCCGTCATCGCCATGGCGATCGCGCGCCACCGCTCGCGCGGCGCGAGGCCGGACACGATCGCGGCGGCGTTCGCAGCCTGCGAGGCGGCCGGTCTGCGTTCACCGTCCACGAAGTGGTCGACGTACAGCCCCCGGCGCGCGTCCCAGAAGTCGTCGAAGGAGGCGACCACACCAGCGTGCAGCTCCCGGGCCCAGGTTGCGGAACCGGAGTTGCCCACCCAGTCGCACAACTCCGCGTACTCGATCAGACCGCGGGCCCACAGCGCGGACACTATCGAGGTGCGGCCGGTCGTGAAGACGCTGGACCAGTCCACCAGATTCCACTCCGGCAGATCGCTGAGCGTCCCGTGCTCGTCCAGGTGCTGCTCGTACCAGCGCAGCACCCGTTCCACGCTCGGCAGGTAGGCGGCGATGCGCTCGCGGTCGCCGGTGTAGCGGTAGAGGTTGTGCACGCCACGGACCCAGTGGAGCGACCAGTCGGGGATGGTGAACCCCTGGAACTTCTCGAAGTCACCGGCCACGCTCAGCGGCAGGATGCCGTCGGAACGCGGCGAGTTGGCGAGCTCCACGTAGTGCTGCGCCAGGCGCCAGTCCTCGTTCGTCGCCAGATGCACCATCTGGTGAACGACGCCGTCGCCGGTCCAGGCGCGCTGCTCGCGGGTCGGACAGTCCGTGTACGCGTCGAAGGAGTTCAGCTGTACCGTGCGGATGCCGGCTCGGTAGATCCGGTCGATCTCCTCGTCGTCGCTGCGGAAGTACGCCGACCCGGTGTGCGGGTAGACGTTCTCGCGCACCGAGACATCGACGATCGTCACCTCGGCCGCTTCAGGAGTGTGCACGGTGAGGTAGAGGTAGCGCAGCCCTGCCAGTTCCAGTGCCGCGTACACCGACCGGCCGCCAGGACTGATGTACCGCGCGCCGGCCGCATAATCGGACGTGGTCTCGACGATGCCGACGGACTTGGGCTTCTCACGGTATCCGAGCTCGAAGACGGTTCCGGTCGGGGCGTCCACGGCCAGTTCCACGAAGCCCGCGGTCATCGCGCCGAAGTCAATGACCGCATCGAGCGTCCGGTTCGCGTCGAGCGAGGCGGAGAGCGGCAGGCGGCTCTCGGCAGCAACCGGATCGCCGGGCGACTCCAGATGCTGCACCACGCGCGAGCCCGGATGCTCACTCGCCCACACGGGCTTCTGCCGGAGCCGGGCGTCCAGCACGGCGGCCGGGCGGATCGTGTCGCCCCCGAGTACGGCGATGGGGCGGGGGAGCAACTTCCCGTACGGGCTGACCGGCGGCCGGCTGCGTCCGAGTCCGCCCCAGTGCCGTGCCGCTAGGACCGTCGCCGTGGACCAGTGGCTGTCGTCGAAGCCGGGACGGGTCCACCCCGTCGGCAGTTCTCGGGCGTCCAGCACTTCGCAGGGCACTCCGAAGGTGCCCAGGGAGTGCCAGGCGGTGGAGCGGTGGACACGCCACGAGGCGTCGCTGACCAACTCGTCCGGCCCGCCCGGCAGACAGTCCAGAACGAGGCACGCGTCTCCGTTGATTCCGCCCTCGGGCGCTGCTGCGAACCACCACGAGGTGGCACTGCCGTAGTAGGTGACCAGCACGGCGACCACGTTCGGGCCGGTCTCCAGGAACGGCGCGATGTCGAACGTCTCGTACCGCCAGCGGCGGGGCTGGGCCCGCACGGGCCCGCGCCCGGCCTCCTTACCGTTGACCCACACGACGAACCGGCTGTCCGCAGTGAGCCGCAGGGGAACGGATGTCGGCACGGAACCGACGCGGAACTCCTTGCGGAAGAGCACGCGGGAGAACCCCCGCCCCGACAGCCCCCCGGAGACGCCGGGTACCGGCGCCTGCTCGGCTCCGATCCAGTGGCCCCGCCACGGCTGGTCGCGGTCGCGACCGGGCAGTCGTGTGCTCATGCCCCGGCCTCCAGCAGTTCTCGGCGCTTGCGCCGTCGGCGTGCCTGGACGTCGGGGTTCGGTACGGGTGTGGCCAATTGGAGCCTCTGAGTGTAGGGATGGGCAGGGCGGAGGGACACCTGCTCGCTGTCGCCGAGTTCGACGATCTCGCCGTTGTGCAGTACGGCGATGCGGTCGCTGATCTCCCGCACCACCCCCAGGTCGTGGCTGATGAACAGATAGGCCGCACCGGTGTCGCGCTGGATGTCACGGAGGAGGTCGAGCACCTTGGCCTGCGTCGTCAGGTCCAGTGCGCTGGTGGGCTCGTCACAGATGATCAGGCTCGGCCGCAGGGCCAGAGCCCGGGCGATGGCGATGCGTTGCCGCTGACCGCCGGAGAACTCGTGTGGATGGCGCGCCCCGGTGTCGTCGGGGAGGCCGACCTGGCGGAGCAGTTCCCGCACCCGCGTACGGCCGTCGCTCAGACCGGCCACGCGGAGCGGCTCCGTCAGGATGTCCTCGATCGTCATCGACGGATTGAGGGAGGAGTACGGGTCCTGGAAGACCACCTGGATGTCGCGGACGAGTTGACGCCGCCGGGACCGCGACAGACCGGTGATGTCCTGCCCGCGGAAGGTGATCGTCCCGCCCACGACCGGTGCGAGGCCCAGCAGTCCTCGCCCGATCGTGGTCTTTCCCGACCCGGACTCGCCGACGAGACCCATGGTCTCGCCCGGCGCGATGGAGAACGAGACTCCCTTGACGATGTCGACCCGCTTCCGGCGGCTGCCGTAGGCGATCTCCATGTCCCGCACGTCGACCACCGCGGGCGGCTCGGTCTCGGATGTCGGCTCAGCCATCGGTGGGCACCTCCTCCAGGTCCACGACCCGGGTCGAGGACAACAGTTCCTTCGTGTACGGGTGGCGCGGGTGGGAGAAGATGCTCCGCACGTCTCCCGACTCGACGATGCGCCCGTCCTTCATCACGCTGACGGTGTCGCACAGATCGGCGACGACACCGAAGTTGTGGGTCACGAGGAGCATCCCGAGGCCGCGTTCGTCGCGTAGCTCCCGCAGCAGGTCCAGGACCTCCGCCTGGACCGTGACGTCCAGGGCCGTGGTCGGTTCGTCGGCGATGATGACGTCCGGGCCGGCCGCGACCGCCCCGCAGATCAGGACACGCTGCGCCATCCCACCGGATATCTGATGCGGATACAGGCCGAAGACATGCTCCGGGTCCTTGATTCCGACGCGCGCGAGGAGAGCCAGCACCTCGCTCCTCGCCTCCGCGGCACTGAGGCGACGGACCGCGCGCAGACCCTGGACGAGTTGCGTGCCGACCGTGAAGCAGGGGTCCAGATTCGTCATCGGCTCCTGCGGGACGTACGCGACGCGTCGCCCACGGCTGCGGGCCTGCGCCGCCGGATCCGCCAGCAGATCCTCGCCGTCGAAGACGACAGAGCCTCCGATCAGGGCATGGGCGCTCAGGATGCCGAGCACCGAGAACGCGGTCTGGGTCTTACCGGATCCGGACTCACCGACCAGACCCCGGATCTCACCCGCGCGGATGTCGAGGTCGACGCCGTGCACCACCTCCGTCGTACCTTCGTCCGCCGTGGGATACGCCACCCGCAGGCCGCGCACGGACAGCAGGGCGTCGGTGGCCGGCAGCGGTCCGCCCTCCGGCGACTCCGTCTTCGGTCGCGCCGCGAATTCGGCGGCGAGTCGCGCCCGTCGGCGGCCCGGCATGGCGTGCTGCGCCGCACCCACCTGGAGCGCGTCGCGCAGCGCGTTGCCGAGCAGCACCAGGGCCAGACCCGTCAGGCTGATCAGCGTCGCGGGCCAGACAACGCTCCATCCGTTGGTGTAGATGTTCGCGAAGGCCTCTTGGAGCATCGCGCCCCAGGACGCCTTGGACGGATCACCGAGGCCGAGGAAGTCCACGGCGGCCTGGATCGCGATGCCTCCGCCGAGCACGAACGCACTCTGGATGATGACGGGCGCGCGCACGGCCCACAGAATGTGACGCCCGACGATCCGCGTGTCCGAAAGTCCCATGACCTTCGCGGCGTCCACATAGAGTTCGCCGCGAACGCCGAGGACCACGCCCCGCACGAGCCGGAAGTAGGACGGTGCCACCAGGACGCCGAACACCATCATGGCGGCGACGAGATTGGGCCCGGTGAGCGTGTACAGCGCGATCAGCATGACGATGCCCGGCAGCGTCATGATCAGGTCGGAGACCCAGTTGATGAGTGGGTCGGCCGCCCCCCGCCGGTATCCGGCGACGAGGCCGGCCGGAACACCCGCGACCAGCGCACTGCACAGGATGATGGCGCAGGCGAAGAACGTCCGCTGTGTGCCCCACATGAGACGGGACAGTATGTCCCGCCCCGATCCGTCGCCGCCGAGGAAGTGCCCAGGACTCAGGGGCGGCGCGTTCACGGCGTCGAGCAGTGTCGCGTTCGGTGCGTACGGCGCGAGCCACGGGCTGGAGAGACCGAACAGGATCGCGGCGCCCAGGAACACGAGACACGCCAGAGCCATCGGATTGTGCAGGAGGCGCCCCACCCAGGCGCTTCGACCACGTCCGGCCGGGGCCGGTTCGGCCGCTTCCCGGGGCGCCGCGACGGGCTGCGTCGTCATGACGCCCTCGCTTTCGGATTGAGTGCTGCGGTGAGCAGGTCGGTCAGCAGGTTCACGACCGTGACCAGGAGCACGGTGACGGCTACGCACCCCATGACCACCGGGACGTCGCTGCGGGCTGCCGAGTCGGCGACGAGTACACCCATGCCGGGCAGCGCGAAGACCTCTTCGATGATCACGACACCGCCGAGGAGTCCGATGGTCAGCAAGGAGAGGACGGTCAGCCCCGGCCCGCCCGCGTTCCGCAGGACGTGCCGATAGACGATCGCCCGCTCGGAGATACCCCTGGCCCGCAACGTGCGGACGAAGTCACGTTCGAGGACATCCTTGACGGCGCTGCGGAACTGGGCTGCCGCGCTCGCGATGGACCCGACGAGGATCGCGACCACGGGCAGGGTGACCGAGGCCGCCCATCTGCCGATTCCGGCGTCGGGGGAGACGTATCCGGTGGCGGGGAAGATCGGCAGAGCGACGGCGAAGGCGAAGACGAGACCGATCGCCACGATGAAGGAGGGGACTGCCCCGCCGATCACGGAGAGGAACTGGAGGAGCCGGTCCGGCCAGCCCCCGCGGACGGCGGAGGCAACTCCCATCCAGACACTGAGGACGATGGTGAGGGCCAGGCTGATGAGCATCAGCGCGAGCGTGACGGGGAACCTGATCTGCAGCGTGGACATGACCGGTTGCCCGGTGAAGAACGACTGCCCCAGATCACCGTGGAAGAGGCCGGCGAGCCAGTGCTGATACTGGTCCAGCATCGGCCGGTCCAGACCGAGTTGGACGACCTGGGCTTGCACGGCCTCGTCGGTCGCGCTCACCCCGACGATGTTGCGGGCGATGGCGACGGGTTTGGCGTACACCAGCGCGAAGGTCACGAAGGTGACGGCGAAGAATACCGCCGCGGCCCTGGCGACACGGATGCAGATGACTTTGACCATGAGAGGCGCCACTCGTGAGGGCTGGTTAACGGAAGTCGCTCAGCTTGGGAGCGAGCTGGTTCGGGTCGCTGGACTTCTTGATGTCGATGCTCTTCGGGTCGTAGCCGAAGAAGCTGTCCATGTAGACCCACGGTGCGAACCACGCCTCGTCGATGACGTGCTGGTTGATCTTCTGCTGCGCCGTGTCGGCCTTCTCGCCCTTGCTGGTGAGAATGGTCTGCCAGAGCTGTTCGATCGAGGGATCCGCGACCTTGTGGGTGTTCCACACCGAGGTCGGCAGCATGGCGCCGTCGATGGTCAGGCGGGAGTCACCGTGGTTGCCGAGCGGCCAGAAGATGACGGGGTACTTACCGCTGAGCACGTCCAGAAGGGCGTTGGACCCGGACAGCGTGACCTGCTTGGCGTTGATGTTGAGTTCCTTCAGGCCCTGGATGACCACCGGCATTGCGGCGTCGTAGCCGGTGCCGGCGATGAAGGGGATCTCCAGGGAGAAGCCGTCGGCGTAACCGGCGTCGGCCATGAGCTTCTTGGCGGCCTTGAGGTCGTAGGGGTAAGGATCCTTGAGACCGTCGATCCACGCCGTGCTGTTCTTGCGGAAGATCTGCGGGGTGGGCTGGGCCTGCCCCCGGTAGAGCTTCTGAGCGATGGCGGCCTTGTCGAACACCATGTTGATGGCACGGCGGACTCGGACGTCGCCGAGCGCGGGGACGGTCTTGCCCTTGCGGTCCGTGAGGAGCAGTCCGGCCCACTGGCCGTGCTGCGTAAGCGACTTCAGGCCGGAGGACTTGAGCTGGCTCAGCGCCGAAGCGTCGGTGATCGCACCGGAGATCTGTCCCGTCTTCAGGGCGTTGATCCGTGCGGTCCGGTCGGAAAGGACCTTCAGCGTGATCTTCTTGTACGGGTAGTGGTCCGCGTTCCAGTTGTCGGGGTTCTTGGTGAGCACGTAGACCGAGCCCGGCTTGGAGGCGGCCGCGTCGTAGAGGTAGGGGCCGGAGCCCACCGGTGCCACGTCCCTCTTCTCCGACTTGAGGTACGCGGGACTGGCGATCGCACCCGAGCTCATGCACATGATCGTGGTGAGGTAGGACTTGGGCGTCGGTGTCGTCAGGACCACGGTCTCGGCGTCCGGTGACGAGACCTTGACGCCGGGGAGGTAGCTCTTCCCACCAGGCGAGTTCGCCTGGTACTCCAGTGCGGTCTTGACCGCCGGACCGTCCAGCTTGGTGCCGTCGCTGAACTTCATTCCGGCCCGCAGATGCAGGGTGAGCTTGGTGTTGTTGTCCGTGAACTCGTAGCTCTCGGCGATGTTCGGCGAGATGTTGCCGACCTCGTCGCAGTTGAAGATCGTGTCGTACACGGCGTCCGACGCCCACTGCACGGATCCGGGCAGCAGCTTGGACGGATCCCAGCCGGGGATGTCGGTCTCGAGCCCCAGGACCAGGTTGTCCTTGCCGCCGGCGCCGGTGGCCCCGCCCGCACCGTCGCCGTCCGTACCCGCACTTGTGCAGCCGCTCACGACGAGTGCCGTCAGAAGCAGAGCGCTGCCCGTGACGTACGGAAGACCCCGGCGTCTTCTGGTTGACATGTGTACTCCTCGACACGGTCCGCCCCGCGGTTGTCCGCGGAGACGGGGGAGTTGATGAAGTGATGGGGCAGCTCCTGCGGCTGGCCCTCATGGGGTCGCCGCCAGCCCTGGATGACTCAGAACCTGTGGAACGGTTTCTGAGCTTTACTCGGAGTCTAGGTCTGGTGGCGTGAAAGCTGTCAAGCCTTGTGCAGTGGCTTCTGTGGTGAGGGACGCCTGAGAGCCGACAAGGTGACGCGTTCTGCTCGCACTGTTTGTGGCCGCGTCGAGGCGAGGTGTAGAAGGGTTCACAAGATAGCCCTCGGGGGACATGAGGACGCGGCGATGCGAGGCCGTTCGGCCCTGAGGGGCCGTACGCCTCGCCAGATACAGGAGGATCAGGTGAACGTCCCCCGTGTCACGATCCGCGATGTCGCACGTGCCGCGGGCGTCTCACCCGCAGCTGTGTCCAAAGTGCTCAACGACGGCTACGGCGTCAGTGCGGCGATGCGGGAGAAGGTCCTGCACGCCGTGGGCGAGCTCGGCTACCGGCCGAACGCCGCCGCTCGTGCCATGCGGGGAAGGTCTCACACGGTCGGCGTCGTGGCCGATATTCGCGAGCCGATCGTGGGACAGATCACAGAGGGCATCCAGGAAGGTCTCGAGGAATCCTCGCTCGACGTTCTGCTTGCCCCAGCCGCAAGCGCTCGGGCACGTCAGCGCAGCTGTATCGACGCGATGCTGCACCGGAACCCGGACGGGCTGATCCTGGTTGTCCCCGCCCTGGCGTACAGCGCGTTGGAGGCTCTCGGGCAGATGATCCCGACCGTTCTGATAGGCAGACACGGCGGTGGTCGTCACTTCGACAGCGTGATGGACGACGACGCGATGGGCGCCAGGCTCGCCGTGGAGCATCTCGCCGGTCTGGGGCACGAGCGGATCTGTCATATCGCCATGCCGATGGGTGGGTTCCGCCGCCCTTCGGTGCTACCGCAGACGGCACGCGAGGACGGCTACGTCTCAGCGATGCGCGACCACGGCCTGGAGCCCGACGTCATCACGACCGACTACAGCGAAGAGGGTGGCCACACGGGTGCGTTGACCGCGCTGGAGCGCGCGGAACCGCCGACGGCCGTCTTTGCAGGCACCGACACAGTTGCACTGGGGGTGTTGCGGGCGGCCCATGAACGCGGCCTGCGAGTCCCGGAGGACCTGGCGGTGGTCGGCGCCGACAACATCCCGGTGGGCGCGCTGCCCCAGATCTCCCTCACCACCATCGATCCCGCCGGCAAGCTGAACGGTTCGACGAGCGCCCGGCTCATGCGCGAACGCATCGACGGTCGCCGCAATCCCGTAACCCACGCCATCACACCGTCGCTGATCATCCGAGGGACGACGGAACCACGAAGAGAGAGTGACCACCGATGACGAGAGCCTCCAACGCCTTGCACACGGCCATCAGGCCCGGCCAGGTGTGGCGAGACACGAACGGCAACCGGATCCAGGCCCACGGCGGCTCGATCCTGCATCACGACGGCACTTTCTACTGGTACGGCGAGAACAAGGAGAGATCGACACCCGGAAGCGGCGTATGGCACTGGGGGATCCGGTGCTACTCCTCGACGGATCTCTACAACTGGACCGACGAAGGCCTGATCATCCCGCCCGACGAGGACGATCCCACCTCACCGTTGCACCCGGCGCAGATGGTGGACCGACCGCACATCATCCATGACGCGCGATCGGGCCGGTACGTGTGCTGGCTGAAGGTCATGGGCGCCGACGGCGTTCAGACCGCGACGATACTTGTCGCCGACCGTCTGCTCGGCCCCTACGAGATCGTGCGTACCGGGCTGCGCCCTCTCGGTATGAGCGCCGGAGACTTCGATCTCGCCGTCGCACCCGACGACGGCAAGGCCTACACCTACTTCGAGCGGGTCCACAGCGAGCTCATCTGTGCGGACCTCACCGACGACTACACCGGCGTCACGGGCTACTACTCCACCCACTTCCCCCGGCGGCAGCCGCCTGAAGTCCGGGAAGCTCCGTCCTACTTCAGCCGCCACGGGCTGCACTACCTGATCACGTCGGGCACCACTGCGTACTTCCCGAACCAGTCCGAAGCCGCTGTCGCGCAGACATACCACGGACCGTGGACCGTCCTCGGCGACCCTCACCCCGCGGATCCCACGGGCATGTCTTTCCGATCGCAGGTCAGCTCGGTCTTCCGGCATCCGGGCAAGAAGGACTTGTACATCGCGCTCGCGGACCGGTGGTTGCCGGACGTCCCTGCGGAAGTGGCCCAGCAGGCGCCCGGGCACTTCAGGCGCTTGTTCTCGGGTGAGGCGACCGGGCTTCGCACCCCCTTGGACGCGGTGGTGGTCGACACGTCCCGTGCCGACTACGTGTGGCTGCCCCTGCGGTTCCAGGGCGACATGCCGATCCTCGACTGGCGCGACGAGTGGCGGATCGAGGATTTTCAATGAGGAAAAATGAATCGATCCAAAGACCTTGACGTGGAGTAAAGGTGCCTCTACGTTACTCGCCGTTAACCCGTTCTCGCTGCGGTCGGACGCCGCGCATCGACGGACGACCTCCGACGAGCCGCACCCCTGGAGGCACCATGAGAAGACGAAGCATTCGCTTGCTCTCCGCCGCTGTTCCCCTGGCGGCCGCCCTCGGCCTGCTCACCGCACCCGCCCACGCTCAGACCTCCGCCTACGACTCGACCACCAAGTACGTGGCGATGGGGGACTCCTACTCCGCCGGTGTCGGCGGGGCCACCACCGACCTGGACTGCGGTCGCAGCCCACAGGGCTATCCCGCGCTCTGGGCCAAGGCCCACGGCATCACCTCGTTCACCGATGTGACCTGTGGTGGCGCGGTGACCGACGACGTGCTGAGCAAGCAGCTCTCCGGGCTGTCCGCCGACACCGACGTCGTCACCATCACCATCGGGGGCAACGACACCGGCTGGGGAGAGAAGGTGCTGACCTGCCTGCAGTCCGGTGACGCGGCCTGCACCGCCGCCGTCGACCAGGCGGTGGCGAACATGCCGGCCGTCGGCTCCAAGGTCGACGCGACCTACGCCGCGATCAAGAATGCGGCGCCGAACGCGGACGTCTATGTGCTCGGCTACCCGAACCTGTTCGAGGCCACGGCTTCGTGCAGCGTCTGGATCGCCCCCAATCAGTTCCAGCGCAAGGAACTCAACCGGTTCGCCAGGGCGCTCAACCAGACCCTGTCCGCCAGCGTCGCCAAGGCCGGCTTCCGCTTCGTCGATGCTCAGCCGTTCTTCGCCGGGCACGCTGTCTGCTCCAGCAAGTCGTGGATCTACCCCATCGTCAACCTCACTGCGCTCCACCCCACGGCCGACGGCTACCGCCTCGGCTACCTGCCGGCGCTCACTTCAGCCACCGGCTGACCGCCAGTGCGGTTGGGTCCGATGGGGGAAGGGCCCAACCGCACTGCTCCTCCTCTCCGTTGCCAACATCCCCAGCGGGTTTGTGCGTGAGGTTGACTACGCAGCCCCGAGATTCTGACGTCACCGACGGCGACGTGCTCACCACCCTTGACGCCGCTTTCGCATCCGGGTGGGGCGACGTCCTCGTCTTCCGGGGTGTAGTGGGCGCCCCGGGCGAGAAGGTAATCGGCGTGCTCGCGCTGGGTGTGCATGGCGTCTGGTGACGGCGGCGCCGACCCGCTCGGCGACGGGTGCCCGGCAGCGACTGAAAGCAGGTGATCTCGTTGGCCCTTCTGCCGACGTCCAGTCTGGCGAGGTCGCACCGGTCGGCACCGTGCACACGGTGAGAGCAAGCACGACAGTCAGGCGGTTGCCCGACCCGCCTGGGGCACGTGGGTCGGGGACCTTGGCCTCCTATCATCGACTGAGAGCCTGACCAAGTGGGGAAAGGTCGGGAAGGTGGCAGCTCGTCTACCTTAGGAGCCTTCCTGTGGCTGCGCAGTTTATGGATGCCAAGCAGACCGCCGAATACCTCAACGTTTCGCTGACTTGGCTATACCGTGATGCGCGTCGTCATGGGTTGGCGGCGTACAAGTTCGGCAGTGGCCGTAACGCCAAGCTGCAGTTCAAGATCAGTGACGTTCAGAGGTGGGTCTGTCAGCAGCAAGCTGCGTGAGCGTGGTCAGGGGGGTGAGGCATCGTATCCGAAATATCTCACCCCCCTGACCGAGCGTCATGCGACTAGCGCCATGTCCAGTACCTTGGCCGCTTGGCCGATGGATCCCGGCATGAGGTGGCGGTAGATCTTGAAGGTGACGTCGAGGTTCCGATGCCCCATCCAATCGGCGACGTCTGTAATCGGGACCCCATGGCTCAGACAGTTCGAAGCGAAGAAGTGGCGTAGCCCGTACAGCACCATCCCGTCCGGGATGTCTGCCGTTCCCGAGGCCTTCAGCCGGCGCCACTGATTTGCCATTTCCCAGTGAGGGTACGGCTGGGTCGGGTCTGTCGTTCGGCGGAGCAGATAGCCGTCGATCGAGCCATGCTTCTCCGCGTACCCCTCGATCGTGTCCCTGACGCTGGAAGGCAGCGGGACGTCACGGTACTGCCAGGCCTTCCGGTGCTTCAAGGGGCCGTACCTCCCTGTTGACATGATGACCTGCTCCTTGATGCGGTAGACGTCGTCCGCGACGATGTTGTTGAGGTTCACCGCTGCGGCTTCGCCATTCCGCAGCCCGCAGCCGCTCATCAGGTCGACGATCAGCTTGAATGCGTCGTCCCCCGCTTCGCGCAGGGAGTGGAGCTGGCGCAGGGTAGGGATGACCGCGCGGGACGGATCGTACTGAGGAGGCTTCACGCCGGTGAGAGGGCTCTCCGCGTAGAGGCCGAGCTGATGCGCATCCAGGAGAATTGCCCGCAGTTTGTCGAAGGCGTTGGCTTGTGTAGCCATGCCCGCGCCTGCCTGCTCCATGGTCCGGATGAAGCCGTCGACCACCTTGTGATCGAAGCTGTTCATGCGCCGGCTGCCGAGTGCCGGGAGGATGTGGTGCTCCATCAGTGACTCGAGGTGGCGCAGGGACGCAGGTGCCAGGTGTCGCTGCCCAGCGATCCACTCGGTCGCGTACTCCTGGAAGCGCATCGATCCGTATTTCTGTATCCGTTCAGCCCTTGCCTGGGACGAAGGACGTCCCCTCTTCTCCTTGTAGATCTCCGTCAAGCGAGAGATGGCCAGATCCTGGGTGCTGAATCCTGTTTCCTCTGTCTGTTTACCAGAGGCGCTGCGATAGCGAATCGTGTATGGGTGGAGGCACTTTGACCAGCGATTCTGTGGGTGCTCGCACTCCTTGAAGAATGCTCCCATGCCATGTGCGAGTGTGCGTGCCGCCATCTCCGAAGACTCCTTGTTTCCAATGCTGACCTTTTGCTGACCAGGGATGGTCCCCGAGCCTCCTGACCTGGGGGGAAACGGCATTTCCGTGATATGTGGTGGAACTTCATCGGGCGGTCCCAGGAGGACATCAGTCGTGCACGCGAAGACTGGATGAAGGGGGTCCGGTTCGGAGACGTGAACGGGTATGACGGGGGGCGCCTGTCCGCACCTGGACTGCCGCCCGGATCCTTGAAACCGCGAGGTCGTACGCGCTGAGCAGGGGATCTTGGGCTCGCGGCGGGCGGGGGCGGTGTGCGTGTGACCCGGATGACCCGGACCTGAACGTTGGGGTCTATTCGCGTTTGCACGTTTGCTGTGAGGGGTGCTGGCGTCCAGCAGTCGAGTGCGGGTGTCGCCAGGGGTGTGACCAGGTCCAGCCGGACCAATGCTGACCCAATGCTGACTTTCCCGATGGTTCGTCAGTTCTTGGTCTCGTGGGCTCGATGTGCGTCCGGGCTCACGGCCGGTTGCTCTTCGCGGTGACGGCTGCCAGGGACCGTGCGGCGCCGAGGTCGTTGGCGTAGGCCTGGCGTCGCTCGGCGGTCCAGTCGTAGGAGCCAGTTGGCAGGGGGCGTCATTCCAGTAGCCCGATGTTCGCCTTGATGGAGCTCTTCGGATGTGGTTCTGACCGGAGTCTCGTGAACAACTGACCGCCGGCCGGATCGAGATCGTCTACTGGTTGACCATGCGTCGTGACCGAGATGATCGAAAAACCAGATGCGGAGGGGGACTGGGAACCGGCGACTGAGCTCCACCCATGTGGGCGCAATCCGGCTCGGCAGGCGTCCATGTTCCAGAGCGCCACCTGGCCGTTGAGCTCGCTGGTACTGCTCTCGGTGGACCTGGAGTCGGTGGCACGGCGGCTGAAGTTGGCCCTTGAGACTTCGTGGGACGGGCATGCGGGCGGCGGCCGACGGCCTGCCGACCTTGGCTTCACGTCGACATGCGCATGTTCGATGCGCTGGTGCGGCACGTGCGAGCCCTCGGTGAGCGCACGGCTGCCGAACTCAAGCAGAGATGGCGCACCCTGCAGTACGTCACGCTCAGCCCCGGTCGGATCGGCGATATCGCTCGCGCCGCCCTCGTCTGCAACGGGGTCTGGAAGTGACCTGCGCCGTCTCAGAAGATCTGGTCCGACGCTCTGACCTGTCGCGACGAGATTGCAAGAAATCGCGCGAGGCACTCGGCGTGCTTCGTCGAGGATGGTCACCATGAATCACGTGATCGAATCCCCTCGTGCCGACGATGCCGCTTCTATGGGCCCGCTGCAGTTGAGGGTCTGGCTGCAGACGTATCCCTGCGCGGACGCGGAGATCGACGAGATCTGGATCCGTGAGCAACGTGGCTCCTCTGCCACCACTGAGGGAATCGCCCAGTGGCGGGAGTTCATCCAGGCGGCGGGGAGGCAGCAGGACCTGCTGTTCTGCCGTGTCGTCCGTTCCGGCAGGGACATCGTCGGGTTCCTGTGCGGCCGCCGGGACGAGGTGGTCACCCTCGGGCCGATGTATCTGCTGGACGAAGCCCAGGGCCGAGGCACCGGAGGACGATTGATGGATGAGTTCCTCATCTGGGCCGGTGGTGCACCCATACGCCTGTGGGTCACCGACTACAACGAGCGCGCGATCCGCTTCTACCAACGCTACGGATTCAAGGCCACAGGCGAGCGAGAGCTCTGGCGAGGGAAACTGCCGAACATCCGCATGGTCCGCGACGCCACATCGAGCGGCAACCTCAGCTGAGCAGACATGCGACCAGGTCAGTGGGACGGGGCACGATCCTCGTTGAGAAACCTCAGTGATCGCCTTTGTGGGCAGGCATATTGGTGGTCGGGCCAGGAACCATGCTGTTGCAGCACACGTCTCCCGCACCATGATCTCGAGCGAGCACCAAGAGCATGCGATTTCCACCAGGCTGGTCCCGCCGTCCTCGGTGAGTGTGGATCCGTCGAAGGTCAACGACTACAACAGCTTCGCCGAGGCGTACACGGCCGCGAATGAAACCAACCTGGTCAATGCCTACTACGAGCGTCCCGCGATGCTGGCCCTCGCTGGAGACGTGGCCGGCCGGCGGATCCTCGACGCCGGCTGTGGCTCGGGGCTCCTGTTTGCCGCGCTGCGCGACCGTGGTGCCACGGTGAGTGGCTTCGACTCGAGTGCCGGGATGCTGGGGCTGGCCCGGCAGCGGCTCGGCGATGCTGCGGATCTACAGGTGGCGGACCTGGGCAGCCCGCTTTCCTACCCTGATGACACGTTCGACGATGTGGTGGCGTCCCTGGTGCTGCACTACCTGGAGGACTGGGAGCCGGCGCTGGCCGAGCTGCGCCGCGTGCTCAGGCCCGGCGGCCGGCTGATCGTGTCTGTCGACCATCCTTTCGCCGTCAGCCTCATTCACCGCGAGGCCGGTCGTGAGGCCGAGTACGACTATTTCGACACCACCAACTGGACCGTGGAGTGGAGCATTGGCGGCCAGACCACCCTGGTGAGTCGCTGGAACAGGCCGCTGCACGCGATGATCGAGGCTTTCACCGGGGCCGGTTTCCGGATTGCGGTCATCAGCGAGCCGGAGCCTGATCCCGCCGCCCGCGAGCTGTTCCCCGAGGCCATCGGGCCGAGTCGGCGCTTCCTGTGCTTCCTGTTCTTCGTACTGCAAGCGGATTAGTGCTCCGGTGTGCAGTCTCGCGATGGGGCAGTGCGACGACGGCCGGTGGATAGATCACGAAACCACCCTGGAGTACTGAGCGGGCGGCCGGTGATCCTCAAGGTCTGAGTGGGCCGTGGGCGACCCCCTACGGCTGGTGCCGGGCTGGTTGCGGGGACTGGGCGGCCGGAGGCGAATTCCCACCGGACCGTGCTGGACGCGGGTCTCCTTGACGGTCGGCTGCCCTCCGCTCGCGCGGAGAGGACCAGGAACGTGTATCGGCCGGGCACCGCTGGTGGCTGCGGAGCGGTGCTCAGCGGGGCCCAAGTCCTGTCCGTCCGTCCAGGAGTTCGCGGACGATGTCCAGATGACCAGCGTGACGCGCAGTCTCTTCAATCACATGCAGGATGATCCCGCGCAGGTCTATGAGTTCGTCCCCCATGGGATCGGGGTGATGACCTCGCGGGGGTGTCGAAAGCGGTGTGCGGGCGATCACGTCATCGGAACGCCGGCACTGGTCGTCGTAGAAGGCGAAAACCACCTCCGGCGCTCGCGGCGTCGTCAGCGGGGCGTGGGCATCGGGCCACGTCAACGGCTCGGCCGCTCCGGTGACGACCTCCTGGAACCAGTGCCTCTCAGCGTGCCCCAGATGTTCTACGAGCCCGAGCGGCGTCCAACCGGAGGGCAGGACCGACGAAGTCAGTGCCTGCGTGTCGAGCCCGTCAACAATGGCCAACACGCTGGCTCGCTGCGCCGCGAGGAACGCCGACAGGGTCTTCTTCTCCATGCCATCAGGGGTCATGCGTGCATGGTGCCAGTGGCCACTGACAAAGAGGCGGCGGTCCGCCCACGGCGCCCATCGTGGATCCCTCGCGTGACGGCCGGAGTTCGACCTGCGGGACCGCGCCCAGCGATCCCATGTTCGCCGCTGAGCACGGCCAACCGAGACCCACCGCTCGGAGGCCGTCCCAGTTGGTGCACGAAGGCGATCCTCAGGCTTGCTGCGGTACGCAGTTGGGACATACTCCACCAGTGACTACACCGGTGGGCCCGCTGGTCCTCTTCGATGACGATTACTACATGTATGTCCTCCAGGACCGAGCGTCCGCCGAGGCGTGGTGGGAGATGCCCGACGAGTACGCCTGTGGTTTCGACGCTCTCGCCAGACCGTTGCGGATGACGGGTGAGCCGCACCGGGTCGTCCTTGAACTCCGTGGTGACGCACCGGCCGAGGCGGACCTCCGTCGTCTTGTCGCTCGCCACTATCAGCGATTCATGCGAGGGCAGACGCCTCCCCGGGCATCCGGTCTTCCGGAGTTCATCGCGGAGCTGCCTGTCGAGGGATCGTGATGGATGGCACGCCTGCGAATCAGGAAGTGAGTCTGCGCTAGGGGACGAGGGTGCAGGCGATGCCGGTGGAGGCGAGGAAGTGGTCGGCCTCTCGTTCGTAGCGGCGATTGTCGGCGGGCGCGGACGGCACCGCGGGCAGCCTCTTCGTGGTCGGCCTGGCCGGGAGGCCGTCCCCGGGGACGGCCTCCCGGCTCCGACCCCGCTCAGCGGCAGCAGCCGGACTTGTCCCGCGCCTGCGGCAGCGCCGCACCGGAGTTGACGCCGACGGGCGCGGTGGCAGGCTTGGCCGCTCGGACGACGGCGGAGTGCATACCGTCGGCGACGGGATGGGTCGGGTTGACTTCGATGTCGGTGAACCCGGCCGCCGTCAGGCCCTCGCGGTATTCGGCGAAGGACAGGGCTCCGGCGATGCAGCCGACGTAGTCGCCGCGTTCAGCACGCTGGGCCGGGGTGAGTACGTCGTCGGCGACGACATCGGAGATGCCGATCCGGCCGCCGGGCGCCAGGACCCGGAACATCTCGGCGAACACGGCCGGCTTGTCCGTGGACAGGTTGATGACGCAGTTGGAGATGACGACGTCGATGGTGTTCGCCGGGAGGGGGATCGCTTCGATGGTTCCCTTGAGGAACTCGACGTTGGTGGCGCCGGCCTTCTTCTGGTTGGCCAGGGCGAGGGCGAGCATCTCCTCGGTCATGTCCAGCCCGTACGCCTTGCCGGTCACGCCGACACGGCGGGCGGACAGCAGGACATCCATACCGCCGCCGGAGCCGAGGTCCAGGACGCGCTCGCCCTCGTGCAGGTCGGCCACCGCGGTGGGGTTGCCGCAGCCGAGGGAGGCGGCGACGGCCTCGGCAGGCAGGGCGTCGCGATCGTCGGCCGCGTAGAGCGTGGATCCGAAGTTGTCGTCGATCTCGATGGCCTGCGGGCCGCAACAGGCGGTGCCGCCCTCGGTGACCTGGACGGCGGCAGCGGCATAGCGCCGGCGGACGGTCTCGCGCAGGTCGGTGGGCTGATCACTCATGGAGTGCCTCCTGGACGGGCAAGGTCTGGAACGGGCTGTTTAGATGTCTCTCTATGTAAGTTTGCGTATTGGATCGAAGTTCGTCAACATAGAGGCATGTCGAAACAAGAGCAGGTGGTGCTCGGCCAGGACAGTGTCGAAGGGTGCTGCCCGGCGCTGCTGACCACGCCGCTGGGCGAGGGGCAGGCCGTCGAACTGGCCAAGGTGTTCAAGGCGCTCGGCGACCCGGTCCGGCTGCGGCTGCTGTCGATGATCGCCTCGCGTGAGGGCGGGGAGATCTGCGTCTGCGACCTGACGCCGGCGTTCGACCTGTCCCAGCCGACGATCTCCCACCACCTGAAGCTGCTGCGTCAGGCAGGTCTGATCGACTGCGAGCGGCGCGGTACCTGGGTCTACTACTGGCTGCTGCCGGAGATGACCGACAAGCTCGCCGGGGTCCTCACCCGCCCCGGACGGCCCGCCGATGCGGAGGCGTCCAGGTGAGCAGCGGCGGCGCAGGGCCGCTCGCGGGCCGGCTGTCCTTCGTGGACCGCTACCTCGCCGTGTGGATCCTGATCGCGGTGGCCGCCGGCCTCGGTCTGGGCCGCCTCGTTCCCGGCCTCGGCGACGTGCTGGCGAAGGTCACCGTCACCGGGGTCTCCGTGCCGATCGCCCTCGGTCTGCTGGTGATGATGTACCCGGTGCTGGCCAAGGTCCGCTACGACCGGCTCGACACCGTCATCCGCGACCGCCGCCTCCTCGTCCCGTCGCTGGTACTGAACTGGCTGATCGGGCCTGCGCTGATGTTCGCGCTCGCCTGGATCTTCCTGCCGGACCTGCCCGAGTACCGCACCGGGCTGATCATCGTCGGCCTGGCCCGCTGCATCGCCATGGTCATCATCTGGAACGACCTCGCCTGCGGCGACCGCGAGGCCGGGGCCGTCCTCGTCGCGCTCAACTCAGCCTTCCAAGTGGTGGCGTTCAGCTTGCTGGGCTGGTTCTACCTCTCCGTACTGCCGGGGCGGCTCGGCCTGGAGCAGACCGCCCTGGACGTTTCGGTGTGGGAGATCGCCCGCAGTGTTCTGATCTTCCTGGGGATCCCGTTGCTGGCCGGGTTCCTGACCCGCCGCCTGGGCGAGAAGACCAAGGGCCGCTCCTGGTACGAGACGAAGCTGATACCGCGCATCGGGCCGTTCGCCCTGTACGGGCTGCTCTTCACCATCGTCGTGCTCTTCGCTCTGCAGGGCGACGCCATCACCTCACAGCCCCTCGACGTCGCGCGGATCGCGCTGCCGCTGCTGGCGTACTTCGCGCTGATGTGGGCCGGATCCATGGCCCTGGGCAGAGCTGTCGGACTCGGCTATCCGAAGGCGGCGACTCTGGCGTTCACCGCCGCCGGCAACAACTTCGAATTGGCCATCGCCGTCGCCATCGCCACCTTCGGCGCCACCAGCGGCCAGGCCCTGGCCGGAGTCGTCGGCCCGCTCATCGAGGTGCCTGTCCTCATCGGCCTCGTTCACGTGGCCCTCGCGGCCCGCCGCTACTTCCCCGACTCAGCCACGCCGGCGGTCTCGTCGGCCACCGCCCCGGAAGGCTCCGCCCGTGTCTGACGCGGCCAAGCCTTCGGTCCTGTTCGTGTGCGTGCACAACGCGGGACGCTCGCAGATGGCCGCCGGCTTCCTCGCTCACTTCGCCGCCGACCGTCTGGAAGTCCGCTCTGCCGGCTCTCTTCCGGCAGGCAAGGTCAACCCGACCGCCGTCGCGGCCATGGCCGAGGTCGGCATCGACATCGCCGCCGCCTCGCCCAAGGTGCTGACCGCCGAAGCCGTGCAGTCATCCGACTACGTCATCACCATGGGCTGCGGCGACGCCTGCCCGGTCTTCCCCGGCAGGACGTACCTCGACTGGTCTCTGGATGACCCTGCGGGGCAGGATCTCGACGCCGTCCGACTCATCCGCGACGAGATCCGGAGACGAGTCCAGGCGCTGATCGCCGGAATCAGCACCGCACACACCTGACCGTCCGGCCGACCGTGCTCGATGACTTGTGCCGGACCCCGGTCGACCTTCGGGTCACCGGGTGATCGGCCCGGCTCCGGTTGCCGCGACGGACAGTTCCCAAAGGCGCTGGGCAGAGTCGGGGTCGACGGCGTACCGGCGGACCCAGCCGTTGCCGATGGGTCCGTCCTCGTCGGTGACGCTGCGGGGGTGTGGGCTCCGGAGGCCGGTGCGGAACAGTAGCTGGAGGGCGCAGGGCCCGCTGCGCGTCCGGCCCGCGGAAGCGAACCCCACTCATGAGGCCGGATCACGGCACGGGCTCCCCGTGCCTGGTGCGCGGCGCTCCGCGGTGCGAGACCTCAGCCTCGTCGCGTCGCCGCCAGGGCGTCCTTGACCTCCTGCGCCACACGGGCCGCGTCCAGGGGGTTGTGCACCACGTCCGTGCGGGTCATGTCGATGACGAGAACCTCGCTGGCCGAGTAGTGCTTGTGCACCCAGTCGTCGTACCCGGCCCACAGCGTCCGGTAGTACTCCACGAGCCCCTCGTCCTGCTCGAAGTCACGTCCGCGCAGGCCGATGCGGTGCAGCACCGTCTCGAAGTCCGCCTTGAGGTAGACCATGAGGTCGGGCGCCTTGCGGTAGGGCAGGCCCTCGATCTCACGCATCATCTCGTTCAGCAGTCCCTCGTACACCTGCATCTCGAGTGAGCTGATCCTGCCCAGGTCGTGATTGACCTTGGCGAAGTACCAGTCCTCGTAGATGGACCGGTCGAGAACGTTGTCGTCCTGCTTGTACGCGTCCTTGACCGCGGCGAAGCGCGTCTGCAGGAAGTAGAGCTGGAGGAGGAAGGGATAGCGTTTCGCCTGGATCTCCTCGGCGTTCGCCGTGTAGAAGAGCGGAAGGATCGGATTGTCCTCCACGCTCTCGTAGAAGACCTGGCTCCCGAGCTCCTTGGCGAGCAGTTCGGCGACACTGGTCTTGCCGATTCCGATCATGCCTCCGACGCAGATCACCGGCATACCTCACTTCTCCTGGAGCTTCGATTCATGGGAGGGCGGCCGCGCATCCCACCCATGAAGACGAACACCGGTGGTCGCGTGATTCCAGCGGATCCGGTCGGTTCCGCAGTACTCACGCAACAGGTCCAGGGGCCCACGGCCGCCCTGCATCTTATAGGACGAGGTGTTCCGGTCCCGTCCCGTCGTCGGGAGTACCCGCTGACGGGACGGGACCGGATGTCACTCAGGCAGAAACGTTACCTGCGGAGCCCCCGTGCGCGGATGGACGGTGACCTCTCCCTCGACCCGGTACACATCGGCGAGCAGCCGGGGTGTGAGGACTTCGGCGGGAGTGCCGCAGGCCACGATCCGGCCCTCGTGGAGCACATGGAGCCGGTCGCAGTAGTACGCGGCGAGGTTCAGGTCGTGCAGGGCGAGAAGGACGGTCGCCCGCAGGCGGCGCAGTGTCCCGAGCACCTCCAACTGGTGGCGGATGTCCAGGTGGTTGGTGGGTTCGTCCAGGACGAGGAGGCCGGGCTGCTGGGCGAGTGCCCGGGCGATGAGGACGCGTTGGCGCTCCCCTCCGGAGAGCCGGTCGAAGGGACGGTCGGCCAGGTGGATGGCGTCGACCGCTGTGAGGGCGTCCTCGACCAGGGCGGTGTCCTCCGCCGTGGCGCCGTCGAGCAGCCGTTTGTGGGGTGTGCGGCCCATGGCGACGACTTCGCGTACGGCCAGGTCGAAGTCGGCCACCGGCTCCTGTACGACCGCGGCCACCGTGCGGGCCAGTCGGCGTACAGGGGTGGTCCAGGCGTCGTCGCCGTCGACACGGACCGTTCCCGTGTCAGGGCGCAGCACGCGGTAAACAGACCTGAGCAGGCTGGACTTGCCGCTGCCGTTGGGGCCGACGAGTCCGATGACCTGCCCGCCCGAAGCGGTCAGTGAGACATCTCGCACCAGATGGCGAGCTCCCGCGGTGAGGGTCACGCCTTCCAGGGACAGGTCTGCCTGGGGGCTCATGCGACTCCTCGCTCGGTACCACGCCGGGCGTCCCGGCGCATCAGCCACAGGAAGAACGGTCCTCCGCACAGGGCGGTCAGCACCCCGACCGGTATCTCCAGCGGCGCGGCGACGGTGCGGGCGGCGATGTCGGCCCAGACCAGGAAGACGCCTCCGGCGAGTGCGGCGGTGGGGAGCACCCGGCGGTGGTCGCCGCCCACGAACAGGCGGACCATGTGCGGCAGCATCAGACCCACGAAACCGATCGGGCCGGCTGCCGCGACCAGTACTCCCGTGATCAGGGAGAGCAGTACGAACATTCGGGCCCGGAACCGGGCCACATCCAGGCCCATGGTGCTCGCGGCCTCCTCCCCGGCCAGCAGCAGGTTGAGATTGCGCGACTGGACGAGGAGAGCGCCGATGCCGAGCAGTACCGCCATGGCCGGGAGCCAGAGTGCGCCCCAGTCGACGCCCCCCAGGCCGCCGAGAGTCCAGGCGAGCACCGCCCGTGCTTCATTGCCCCGGTCGGTGGTGAGAAGGAGCAGATCGAGGACGGCGGTGAGGACCGCCGCGATGGCCACACCGGAGAGGACGAGCCGGGAGGACGTGATACGTCCTCCGGTCCGGGCGGTGGCGTAGACGAGGACCAGCGCACCCAGGGCTCCGGCGAAGGCGGCGCCGGAGAGCGACAGAGGCCCCAGGAAGCTGACGCCGAACACGATGACCGAGACCGCCCCGAGGGACGCCCCGGACGAGACCCCGAGAAGGTAGGGCTCGGCGAGTGGATTGCGGACCAGCGCCTGCAGAGCGGTTCCGACAACGGCCAGGCCGGCGCCGGTCACCGCCCCGAGCAGCACGCGTGGGGCGCGGACGTCCAGCACGATCGTCTCCCGTGCCCGTGACCAGTCGCTCTCCGGCCAGTCCGCGCCCAGGGCGTGGGTGACTATGCCCCAGACCTGGCCGGCCGGAACATGGACCGAGCCCATGGCCAGGCCCGCCGTCACGGATGCCACGAGCAGGAGCGTCAGTACGACCAGCCCGGAGGCGAAGGGCGCACGACGGTGTCCGGTGGGTGTCGCCGTCCTCCGGCCCTCCGGCGTCTTCCGGCCCTCCAGCGGCGCCGGGCCGGGGGAGGCGCCGGAGGACGCGCCGATCACCTGAAGCTCTCGGGGTGCAGGCCCCGGGCCAGGTCGTCCACCGCGTACGCCGACCGGATTCCTACCAGCGTCGCCGTCAGGGGCAGGACGACGAACCGCTTGTTCTTCACCGCGGGCACGTCGGCGAGAGCCGCCCGGGAGAGGAGGAACTTCTTCTTCTGCTCGACGCTCCCGGAGCCGGCGTAGTCGTAGATCGCGATGACCTCGGGCCGTCGCTCGACAACCTGTTCCCATGAGACGTCCCCGAAGACCTCGTCCAGGTCGCCGAAGACGTTCTCCCCGCCGGCCAGCCGGATCAGATCGGTGCCCAGGCCCTTCCCGCCCGCCGTGAAGGCGCTCTTGTCGCCGCTGTCGTAGACGAAGACCGGCACCTTCTCCTCGTCCGAGACGGCGGAAGCCGCCTTCCCGACGCGGTTCTCGAGGTCGGCCACCAGCTTCTCGGCGCGGTCGGAGACACCGAAGATCTTGCCGATGGTGCGGACCTCGGCGTAGGTGTCCGCCATGGTCACCTTGTCCTTGCCGCAGTACTCGCGGTTGAGGTGGGTATTGATACCAGCGTCCGCGAACGCCTCGCGGGAGCGGCCTGCCTTCTCGTCGAAGGCGCTGCCGTAGCCGCCGTAGACGAGGTCGGGTTCGGCGTCCAGGATCTTCTCGAACGAGGGTTCACGTTCGGCGAGTTCCGGTATCGCCTCGAAGTCCTGCCGCAGCTCCGGCAGCGCGGCCGAATCGGGGAAGGCGGTGCCCACCATACGGTCCTTCAGCCCGAGCGCGAGCATCAGCTCGGCGGGGTGCTGATGGATGGTGACCACCCGGGAAGGCGGCCGGTCGAAGGTCGTCCTCACCCCGCAGTTCTCGACGGTGACCGGAAACCCCTCCGGTGAGGACGCCGTGGCCGCGGGCTTCGCGCCCGTTTCGCCGGACGAACCGCAGCCGGCGGTCAGCAGGGCCAGCGACACGGCGACCGCAGTGGCGGCGCCGCGCACCGCCAGGCGCCGGCGGGCATGGGGGAACAGCGACATGTAGAGCCTCCTGGGGAGTCCGCGCTCCTCGGTACGGGCCCGCGACAGGCCAGTCTCCTGACTTCCGGCGGGCGTCCGATGGGGACGACCGCCGGTCACAGTGGCGGGACCGTGCCGGACTTGCACCGGCTTCCTGTCTCCCGTCGCGGCAATGACCTGGCGATATTACGTTCCCTTGGGTTTCCGTCAAAGCGGCCCCTGCTGACGTTCCGGCGCACGGGATGGAAGGATGGCCGAGAACAAGGCGACGGCGGTCCGAGGAAGCCGGTGGAAATCCGGCGCGGTCCCGCCACTGTGATCGGCGAGCGAGTCCCGCACACACACCACTGCCCGCGAGGGCGGGAAGGCGCGGCGCGAGCATCGACCCGAGAGCCAGGAGACTCACGCGGTCGCCTCCTCGACGGACCACCGGGGCGGATCTCCCCGGGAGAGAGGAACGATGCGGCATGCCCGCGAACACCATCCCGCCGAGCGGCGCCCCCTGCCGGGTCGTCGTCTGCCGTGACTGCTGCTGCGGCACCCCGAAGGTGCCCGGCGTCGACCACGACGCACAGACCGCGCGTCTGCGCGCCCAGGTACCGGTACGCGTGTCGGACTGCCTGGACATCTGTGAGCAGGCCAACGTCATCGTCGTCCAGCCCTCCGCCGAGGGCCGTGCCGCCGGTGCCCGGCCCGTCTGGCTGGGGTTGGTGAACGACCCGGGCGCCACCGAGGACATCGCCGCCTGGGTGCGGGCCGGCGGGCCGGGTGTCGCACCCAGGCCCGAGATACTTGACCTCTACACCGTCACACCGCCGCGACAGCGCGGAATCGCCTGAGCCGTGGACGGAAGGACACGACCCGTGGACGATGTGCGTGCCTCGGCCGCCGACGTCACCGTCGCGCTTCGTGAAGCAGCGGACATCGGTGGATTCTTCGTCCTACGCACCGGTGGACGGGACGACGGCTGGCATGCGGCGGCACATTCCTACGAGGCCGGTTTCGCCGACCTCGCCGAGGCAGTCGCCCGCCGCCACCGCACCACCGAACCACGCGTGGACGTCTCCATCGCCCACCTCGGGCACGCCGCGCGTCTCTGGTCCCCGGCCCTCGCGTGCTTCGTGCTGCACGGAATCGTCCTGGACCTGGAGGGGCTGCAGCGATCCGACGACGGGCCGTCACTCCGCGTGCCCCGGCCAGGCGGCTGGTACGTCGAACGGCTCGGGGACGCTGCGCCCGGCGCCCTCTACACGCAGGTGACACGTCATCTGCTGGCACTGGCGGACGGGCTGGAGGTGAAAGTCGCTCCGCGGCTGCTGGACGGCAACTCGGCGTCCGCGCTCGCCGGAGCGGCCCACGCCCTCCTCAGGGCACGGCCCGCCGTACGCCGTCAACTCACCGACCTCACAGCCGTCCTGCTGGAGACGGGGCGTCTGGAGGGCACCGGCGCGATCACCGGTCCCGACCTGGAGTTCCGCCGCCGGAGTTGTTGCCTGTACTACAGGGCACCCGCGGGATCGAAGTGCGGAGACTGCGTACTCGCCTGAGCGTGAAGGGACCCGCGTCGGTTCGGTGGGTGTTCCCGTGCGGAGAGGGTACTGCCATGTCCGGTACGGCTCAGTCCTCGAACGGGAGCACCGGGCCCACCTCGACGCCGAGAAGTCGCCAGGCCGCCTCGGCCCGGCGACCGCGGTGCTCGCGGGTGGGCCCCGTCACGACACCGGAGACCATGCCGACGGCGATCATCAGGTCGTCGGCCTCCGCGGCGAGCGGATGGTTCGCGGGCAGATGCCTGTGCAGTGCACGAGCCACCCTCAGGGACAGCGCCACGGTGTAGGGCTGGGGAGCGGATCCACTCCTGCCGTCGGCGTGCAGGACGCCGAGGAACGCGGCGGATTCCATGAGGTGCCAGGTCAGGACTCCGAGCACCTTCGGCAGGTCCGCACCGTCGGCTTCCGCGGCGTGCTCGACCTGGCGGACGTTCTCCTCCAGAACCGCCGTCGCGATCGCCTCGCGGTCGGGGAAGTGCCGGTACAGCACGCCCTGACCGACCCCGGCCCGGCGCGCGATCGCGGAGAGCGGGGCGTCGAGGCCGTGCTCCGCGTAGATCTCCCGGGCGGCCGCGATGAGCGCGGCGCGGTTGCGGGCCGCCGCGTTGCGGCCCCCGCTCGCGGGCTTTCGTGTCTCCGGTCTGGCGTGCTCCATCACCTTGAGAGGGTATCGGGGTGCCTCGGAGGCCGTCGGCCACGGAGGGGCCGGAGACGGCGGGACCGGCAGCAACGGCGACACGGACCGGCGCGTCGGCCCCCCTCGGCCCTTCATCGACCGGGCGGAGCCGGAACCGCCGGCCGCCGTGCATGGGCTCCGAAGCCGGTGCGGTGAGGTGTGGGCCACGCTTTCGGTTCGGGGTGACAGCACACCGCGTGAGACTGGCCGGTGACCGCGGGTCAACGGCTGACGGCCCTCAGGAGCTGCTCCTTGTTCATCGTGGACCGGCCCTCGATGTTCTTCTTCTTCGCCTCTTCGTACAGCTGGTCCCTGGTGCGCCCCTGAGCGCCCTTGTGCGAGCGTTCCCCGCCTCGCTGGGAGGCCGATTTCGGGTCGCGCGTGGATGTCCTGCTCGCCGTCCTCGACTCACCGGACCGTGCGCGCTCCTTGTTGACGGTACGGGCCGCGATCTCCTTGGCACGCTTCTCGGACGTGCCGCGTTTCTCCGCGCTCTCCTTCACGTGCTCGTACTGCCGCTCGCGCTTGGCGCTCGATCCTGCCGGCATGGTGTGCCCTCCTCGTACGTCCTCGACTCGTGGGCCCCGGTCCGGGCCCGGCTCGACGGCCGCGCCGGTGCGGTGTACGCCGTACATCCGGGTTGCCGGGCCGGTACGTTCGGAAACATGGCACCCTCCGGCCCGGCATGCCCACCGGGACGCGCGCTCGGGTGACCCGGTGAGACCGCGGCACTGATGTCTTCGCCCGAGGCGCAGGGTTCGTCCCGGCCACTCTGCGTACCCGGTGGGAAGGCGGGGTGATGAATCGCGTTCCGGTGAGCGGACGGGCGCGTCAGCCCGTGGCCGGTTCCGCCGAGGAGGGAGTCCGAGCGTCCTGTGTGGCGGCCCAGGACGCGAGCAGGCGCAGGCCTTCCTCGGACGGTGAGCCCGGTTCCGCGGCGTAGACGGTGAGGGTGAGGCCGGGCTCGGCGGCCATTTCCAGGCCTTCGTAGGCGAGAGTGAGCTCGCCGACGGCGCTGTGCCGGAAGCGCTTGGTGCCGGTTCCGTGATTGCGGACGTTGTGGGCGCCCCAGCGGGTGCGGAAGTCGTCGTCGCGGGTGGAGAGCTCGCCGACGAGGTCGTGGAGGTCCTTGTCGTGAGGGTTGCGGCCCGCCTCCGTCCGCAGGATCGCCACCGTGACGTCGGCGGCGAGGTCCCAGTCGGGGTAGAAGCGGCGCGCGGCCGGGTCCAGGAAGGTGAAGCGGGCGAGGTTCTCCTGGTTGTGCGGGGTGGCGTAGACATCGTGGTAGAAGGCGCGGGCCAGCGGGTTCACCGCCAGGACGTCCATGCGGCCGTTGCGGACGAAGGCGGGTCCGGCAGTGATCGCGTCCAGCGTCCACTGGAGGCTCGGGTGCGGGGTCCACTGCCGGGCCGTGCGCCGGCGCCTGGGGCGGCTGAGGGAGTCCGAGCCGTCCGCGGCCTGCGCGAGATGCAGCAGATGGGCGCGCTCGGCGTCGTCGAGCCTGAGGGCCCGGGCCACCGCTTCCAGGACGGCTGGGGAGACGCCCGCGAGACTGCCGCGTTCGAGCTTGGCGTAGTACTCCACGCTCATGTCGGCCAGGGCGGCGACCTCACTGCGGCGCAGCCCGGGGACGCGACGCCGGGTGCCCGAGGGCAGCCCTGCCTGTTCGGGGGTGATCCTTGCCCGTCGCGAGGTGAGGAACTCGCGGACCTCTTGCTGGTTGTCCACCCTTCGACCGTACGTGCATCCGGGCGCCCGAGGGATGTACTGCCGGTACACCCATCGACGGTGACTGGCTGCACATGCCGAACGGCGGTTACCTGGATGAGGTGGCGTTCCAGCCGTGTCCTCGCCGGTGAGGGAGGACCGGACGCCACTCCGGCTCCACGCAGGGGGACGGCTTCCACGCCCGCACCCGCACGGACCCGGCAGCACGCGGGCCGCCACGAGCGGCCCGGCCTCCAGTACGTAAGGAAGAACCATCATGCGCGGTGCAGTGATCCACGCCCCCGGCGACGTCCGCTTGGAGACGCTGGACGACCCGAAGATCCTCACACCCACCGACGCGATCATCCGCACGGCCGTCTCCTGCGTGTGCGGGTCCGACCTGTGGCCCTGGCGTGGTCTCGAGCCGATCGGCGACCCGCACCCGATGGGGCACGAGTACGTCGGCTTCGTCGAGGAGGTCGGCAGCGAGGTCACCTCGGTCAAGCCCGGCCAGTTCGTGGTCGGCTCGTTCGCCACCTCGGACAACACCTGTGCGAACTGCCGCAACGGATTCCAGTCGAACTGCCTGCACCGTGAGTTCATGAGCACCTGCCAGGCCGACTACGTCCGCATCCCCAACGCCCAGGGCACCCTGGTCGCGACCGAGCAGGTCCCGGACGAGGACCTCTGGCCCAGCCTCCTCGCCGTCTCCGACGTGATGGGTACCGGCTGGTGGGCCGCCGACGCCGCCGAGGTCGCGCCCGGCTCGACCGCCGTGGTGGTCGGAGACGGCGCGGTGGGCCTGTCGGCGGTGATCGCCGCCAAGGAGATGGGCGCTGAGCGCATCATCGCGATGAGCCGGCACGAATCCCGGCAGAAGCTCGCGCTCGAGTTCGGTGCCACCGACATCGTCTCCGAGCGCGGGGACGAGGGCATCGCGCGGATCAAGGACCTCACCGGCGGCATCGGCGCGGACAGCGTGCTCGAGTGCGTCGGCACCTCGCAGGCCATGCAGCAGGCTCTGCACTCCGCCCGTCCCGGCGGGAACGTCGGCTTCGTCGGCGTCCCCCACGAGGTCGCGATCGACGGCCAGGAGCTCTTCTTCTCCCACGTCGGCCTGCGCGGAGGCCCCGCTCCCGTGCGGCGCTACCTTCCCGAACTGATGGACCTCGTCCTGACGGGCCGCATCGAGCCGGGCAAGGTCTTCGACCTCACCCTGCCCCTGGACCAGGTCGCCGAGGGCTACAAGGCGATGGACGAACGCCGCGCCATCAAGGCTCTCCTCAAGCCCTGAACCGCCCGCTCGCCGGAGGGCCGGGACGGCATGCGCCGCCCGGCCCTCCGGCAGGCGGAGTCTCCGCCGCTCTGCGACCCGCAAAGCACCGCACGCGGTCACACCTCGGACGGCACCCGCGCCGAGGGTGGCCCTCACCCCCACCCGAGCCAGGCAAGGAGCAGCACCGTGGAACACATCACCCGGACCCCCACCGCCAAGGCGCCCGCCGAGCGCTTCACCGGCGACGTCTACCTGAACATGATCGAGACCCCCGCCGAACCCGCCCGGCTGGCGGCCGCGCTGGTGCGCTTCACGCCGGGGGCACGGACCAACTGGCACTCCCACGCCAACGGGCAGACCCTCCACATCACCGACGGTGTCGGCCTCGTCGGCACGCGCGACGGCGACGTCGTACGCGTCAGCGCGGGCGAGACCGTGAAGTGCCCGCCCGGGGAGGAACACTGGCACGGAGGCACCGACACGACCCTCATGGCCCACATCGCCATGGTCGTCGGCGACGGTCAGGGCGACGGCACCACCTGGCTCGAGCCGGTGACCGACGAGCAGTACGCCGCAGCACTCGACGCCACCCGCTGACGGACCGGGTGGGCGGCGGGGCCACGGGGGTACACCTCTATCGCCAAGGTTCGTTGTTCCTAGAATGGCCCGGTGGACGACATCGAAGCGATCGCGGCCCTGCAGGATCCTGTGCGCCGACGGCTCTACGAGTACGTGACGGCCCAGGGGCGCGAAGTCGGCCGGAACGAGGCCGCCGAGGCGACCGGGGTGGCGCGGACCCTCGCCGCGCACCACCTGGACAAGCTGACCGCCGCCGGACTTCTGGAGAGCGGCAGCCGTCGCCTGACCGGCCGCTCAGGACCTGGCGCGGGCCGCCCGGCCAAGGTGTATACACGGGCCGCCGGCGAGCGGACCGTCTCGTTGCCCGCCCGCGACTACCGCACGGCCGCCGAACTCCTCGCGGAGGCGGCCGAGGGGGCCGGCCTGGACGCGGAACTCTGCGCGGCCGCGCGCCGCCGGGGTGAAGCCCTGCGCGGCCCCTCGGAGCCTTGCGGAGATCTCGAAGCGGTCATGGAACTGCTGGCCGCCCGTGGTTACGAGCCTCATCTGGAGGCGGCCGAGGGTGCTACGGAAGCGGCGGAACGAGTCGTCCGGATGCGCAACTGCCCCTTTCACGCCGTCGCCGAGCGGTTTCCGCCCCTGGTGTGCGGCATGAATCTCGCGCTGATCGAGGGACTGCTGGGTGGCGACAGTGCGGTGCGTGCCCGGATGGACGCCAGGGTGGGGGAGTGCTGCGTGGCGATCGAGCCTTCTAAAAATCAAACTCATTGACATAGAAATCCGCGGCGTGCTGGGATGGGGCCATGACAGTCTCCCGGCACGTCTCGGCGCACCTGGCGCAGTTCAACCTGTCGACACTCCGTCACCCGCTCGACGACCCGCGCATGGCGCCGTTCGTCGAGATGCTCGACCCTCTGAACACCGTGGCGGACGGCACGCCCGGATTCGTGTGGCGACTGGTGAGCGAAGGCGAGAGCGATGCCACCGGCCTGCGCCCGGCCGGACAGGACGAAATCGTCAACATGTCGGTGTGGGAGACACGGGAAGCCCTGTGGGACTTCACCTACCGGAGCGGGCACCTGGACCTGCTGCGTCGGCGTCGTGAGTTCTTCGAGAAGAACGTAGAGGCGCACCTGGTCCTCTGGTGGGTGCCGGCCGGACACATTCCGACCGTCGGCGAGGCGCTGGAGCGACTCGCGGAGCTGCGGGCGAACGGCCCGACGCCGCGGGCCTTCACCTTCGCGTACTCGTACACCTCGGCCGAGGCGGCCCGGCCCCAGGCCCAGGACGTCGTGGCCGACGGGGTCTGACAGGCTGCCCCGGTCCGCCCGGTACCCGCGAGATCACGCGCGTGCCGGAGTGTGCCGGAATACTCGTGGACGTCCCGGAACACCTCAGCCGTCGCGAGGAGAAGCCCGTGTCCGTCCGCCGAGTCGTGCCCAACATCCGATCGCAGGAGCTGCCGCGGAGCAGGGAGTTCTACGGCCGGCTGGGACTGGAGGAGGTCATGAACCACGGCTGGATCATGACGCTCGCCTCCCCGTCCAGCCCCGCGGCGCAGGTCAGCGTCATGACCGATGACAGGACCGCTCCGGTCACTCCTGATCTGAGCATCGAGGTGGACGACGTGGACGCGGCCTACGTCGCCATGCGCGACAGCGGTGCGGAGATCGTCCACCCCCTCCAGGACGAGGAGTGGGGCGTGCGGCGGTTCTTCGTCCGTGATCCCGGCGGCAGGGTGGTCAACGTGCTGAGCCATCGCTGACCACCCCGCCGCCGCGGGGTCCGGGCGCGGTGCGCTCCGGGCCCCGCGAGGACTCAGCCCCGCAGCGCGGACGCGAACACGCCCGGCAGGCGGGAGATCCGCGGATCGGCGGTGTAGGCCGTGAGGCGGGACATCGTCGTGAGGCCGGTGCGGTTGGTCACGTAGTAGGGCGGTCGGGGCGACAGGGAGGGCGAGCCGGTGAAGAGCCCTCGCGGAGCCGGTGCGAACGGTGCCCGCAGAACCGTCTTCTCCACGTCCTCGAGCATGAACGCGTTGTGGACGAATCCGACACCGCTGCCGATGTCCTGGCGGGTGTGGCCGGGGAACGCCCCCCAGGGCGTGTATCCGAGCAGGAACCCGAACGCCGACCAGCAGTTGACGCCGAGTGTGCCGTACCGCAGTGCGTCGACCGCCTCGTCCACGGCGGCGCGGTGGGCGCGCTCCGTCCTGGGGTGGACCAGCAGCGTGGCCCCGAGGGTGCCGGGCAGCCTGTCGTTGGCGAACTCCGTCGCGGCGCGCAGGAACTGGGGCGCGTCCTCGCCCGGCAGCCGCACCACACCGAGGGCGCTGGCGAAGACCTCGTCCCTGAGCATCGTGTCGTCGTCGGCGGTGATGTCCGGAACGAGGACGCGGCAGGTCTCGTCGCCGAACGTCTCCGCCTCCGGGTGGGCGCCGGTCACCGCGCCCAGACGGTCCGCGGCACCGGGGTAGTAGTCGCCGCGCCGGGGCAGTTCGCGCAGCACCCGGCGGATCTCGGTGAGCAGCCGCTCGGTGCCGTCCCAGTGCCGCGGGACGAGCAGGATCTGCGTGGCGACGCAGTTGTGACCCGAGTTGTTCAGCTTGCTGGTGACGATGTGCTCCGCCTGGAAGCGGAAGTCGGCCGCGCTCCACGGGCCGGGCGTCACGATGCAGGGGCTGACTCCGCCCAGCTCGCTGGTGAACGGCTTCTCGTTGACGGGGGTGTCGGCCCGCCGGCGCTCCTCGCCGCCCTCGCCGGTGCCCCACACGATGGCGTCATGGGTGCGCTCGCTGCCGGTGACGTGGATGGAGTCGACGGCGTCGTGGGTGGTGAGGTACGCGCCCTCGGCTGCGCCGCCGTCCACGAACCGCACCCAGCCCGCATCCACGAACTCCGTGAAGACCTTCTCGAAGTGCGGCCGCAGGTGGGCGTTGACCGGGTTCATCTTTGCGAGGACGACCTGGCCCTCGACGTACAGCTTGTGCAGGATGTCGAGCGGTGTGATGGCCGGGACGTTCCCGGCGCCGAGCACCAGCGCGACGGCCGTCCTGCCGGGCCGGCCGCGGTACTCGCCCGCGGCGCGGGACAGGACCTGGTCGCGGGTGGTGCCCGGCAGCGTCCGGACCTCGGCGGTGAATCCGCTGAGCAGCAGACGGTCGGAGACCGTGGCGGGGAACACGTCGGCGACCGTACGGCCGTTCCGCGTGCGTACGGCACGGGAGGCCACGGGGTCCTTCCCGGCGGCCAGGCGGCGCAGTACGTGCAGATACGCGCTCACGGTCTGCGCCAGCGCCCAGGGAGCGGTGACCCAGTCCTCGGCGGCCCAGTCGGACGAGGGTTCGTAGCCCTTGGCACTCGCGGAGCCGGCGGCCATGGCGGGGGCCTCGTCACCGATGCGGGGGAGCATCCGTTCCAGAAGGCCGATGCGTTCGGCGAGCGGCAGCGCGGTCCACGACCCCGCGTGGTCACGCAGGTCGGAGAGCGCGGTGTCGAGGAGAGCGGTGTCGAGCGGGGGTGCGGCGGTCACGGGCGAACTCCGGTGGGGGTGGGTGAGGGGGGGGTGAGGCGGCGTCAGGCGGCGAGTCGTGCGATGTCGCGGGCGGGATCGACGAGGAGGAAGGACGCCGCCGCGCCCACGGCGAGCAGCCCGCCGGACAGCAGGACGGCGCTCTGGTAGCCGTCGTTGCCCTGGGCGTCGACGAGGGCTCCGACGAGCGCGGGGGCGGCCAGTCCCGCCGCCGTCACGACCGCGTTCATGGTCCCCAGGGCGCCACCGCCCCGGGCCGGCGGTGCCAGTTCGGCGACGGTGGTCGCGGCGACCGTGGCGTACGAACCGCCGAAGCCGAAACCGAGGGCGATCAGAAGGGTCTTCGCGGCTGTGCCGTCGACGAACGGCAGCGCCGCACAGCAGGCCGCGCCGATCGCCAGGATCCAGCCGCCGACCCAGCCCCGGGCGCGGCGGCTGCCGACGCCCCGCCGCATCAGCCGCCCGGTGACTCCGGCCTGCGCGAGGAGTACGACCGCGCCGATCGCCCAGGGGGCGACGACGACGAGACCGGCCGACCCGGCCGAGTAGCCGAGGGCGTTGCGCAGGTAGGACGGCAGCCACACCAGCATGAGGGCGACGGTCCAGTAGCTGGTGAAGTAGGCGAGGGTCGTCCCGATCCAGGTGCGGCTGGCGAAGATCCTCCTGTACGGCACGGCCGGCCGTTCCTCTTCCTCGCGCCCGGACACGGTGGCCGCCGTGCGGTGGCGTCCGTCCGCGCCGAGCACGGCCCAGGCGGCGGCCCAGAGGACCCCCGCCGCGGCGAGCACCCACAGCGCCGCCCGCCAGCCGTGGTTCTGGATCACCCAGGACAGCCCGGGGGCCGAGACGATCACCCCGAGGGTGACGCCGAGTGTGATCAGGGCTCCGGGCAGATTGCGACGGTGGTCCGGGAAGAAGGCCAGCGTGGCCTGCTGGGCGACAGGGAAGGCAGGCCCCTCGGCGGCGCCGAGGAAGACGCGGGACGCGACCAGCACGGCGAGGCCTCCGCCGACGGCCGCCGGTACCTGGGCCACGGACCACATGACCGCCATGATCAGGAGGAGCAGCTTCGGCGACATCCGGTCGGCGGCCAGACCGACGACGACCGCGGCCACGGAGAAGAGCAGGAAGAACGCGCTGTTGGCGAGCCCGAACTGGGTGGCGCTCAGATGGAGGTCCGCACGGATCTCGTCGCCGGCGAGGCCGAGCACCGACTTGTCCGCGAAGTTGACCATCATGAAGACCACGAGCAGGACGGTCACCGTCCAGGCGCGCCGTCCGCCGTCACCGGTGGCCTCGGCGGCCCCCGTCGACGGCTGGGGCACTGTGGGTACCGCGGTCATGGCGTGCTCCTGGGGGAGTGGGAGAGGAAGGGACGGTCAGGACAGCGGAACACCGGCGATGGCGATGCGTTCCATCACCCGGCGCTGCGGGAAGTAGTCGTTGACCGCGTAGTGCTGGGTGGCGATGTTGTCCCAGATCGCGATGGAGTCGGCCTCCCAGCGGAAGCGGATCTGGAACTCGGGGATACGCGCCTGGAGCACCAGGACGTCCAGGAGTTCACGGTTCTCCGCCTCGGACAGGCCCTTGATGTACCGCGTGAACGGCTCGTTCACGTACAGGGTCTTCCGGCCGCTGCGCGGGTGGCGTACGACGACGGGGTGTTCGACCTGCGGCCAGCTCTCACGGAACGAGGTCTTCTGCTCCTCGTTCATGAGGGCTCCCCAGCTCGCCTCCCAGTCGTGTACGGCGGTGAGTTCCTCGATCCGTGCCTTGAGGTCGTCGGGCAGGTTGTCGTAGGCGGCCGCCATGTCCGCCCACATGGTGTCGCCACCGGCTGCGGGCACCTCGACGGCCCGCAGGACCGCGCCGAGCGACGGGTTGGCCATGAAGGAGTGATCGCTGTGCCAGATGTTCTTGTTGCCCGCCGCCTTCGCGTCCTTGGCGAGGCGGGAGATGCCCGGCGTCCCGGTCTGCGCGAAGAAGGGGTTGGACTCCGGAGGCCCCCACAGGCCGGACAGGGCGAGCTGGTGCTCGGCGTTGAAACCGGTCTGCCCGCGGAAGAAGATCACCTTCCACTCGAGCAGGGCCTGCCGCAGCTCCTCCGCCAGTTCCTCGCTCACGGGCCGGGTCAGGTCGACTCCGCCGAGCACCGCACCGAAGTGCGGGGTGAGCGGAGCGACGTCGAGCAGCCGGTACTCGAACGGGGCGGCACCGGGCGCCACCCTGTCCAGGACACGGCTCCCGTAGTGCATGAGGGGCTTGTCGAGCACGGGCCTGGGGTTTGTCACAGGGGTCGAGGCGACGGCCTGCATGGGTACCTCCCGAGGGCGGAATCCGATTACGTAACCGGCAGTATCGATATCTGCGGTGAGGCGGGTCAAGGGGTTGGGAGGACTTGATTCCGGTGGATTTCCCGGGCCGCGGACCGGGCCTTCGCAGGGCATGGCGAAGCGGCGCACGCGGGCGACGGCCCTGCGTGCGCGACGAGTTCATCCGCGGTTCGAGCGGGTGGCCCGACGTCCGGCCGGGGGGAACGGTCTGGTCGGGGGGTGGCCGAAGGTCCCGCCGTGGGGGGGCCGACAACCGAGGCGCCGGCACGGCCGGGGGAAGCCTTACGGCTGAGTGCTCACCGCTCGGCCGACCATGTCCACCACGGATTCCACCAGCGACGCGTCGGGCATCCGCTGCTCGCCGACCATGCGGAAGACCAGCGCCGCCGCCACAAGGGTGGCGGCGTCCGCGACGTCGATGTCCGGCCGGACGTCGCCACGCTCGACCCCTCGCTCCAGCAGGTGCCGGGTCTCGCTCATGACGCGCGAGGTGTATTCCTGGTAGGCCCCCGGCTCCGCTCCGGCCTCCGCGGCGGAACCGATCACGCCGGCCAGCAGCCGGTCGACGCCCGGCCGGCGGTAGGCCTCCATGCGCGCGGTCAGTACCGCCCTCAGTTCGGCGCGGAAGTCACCCATGTCGGGGACGGTCAGCGGAGCGATCCGCGACTCGGCCGCGGCGATGACGAGATCCTGCTTGGTGGGCCAACGGCGGTACATGGCGGGCTTGCTGACGCCGGCGCGGGCGGCCACCGCATCCATGGTCAGCGCGCCCATGCCGCTCTCCGCCACCAGTTCCACGACGGCGTCGAGGACTGCACGCGTGACGTGTGCCTGGCGGGGCCGTCCCGGCCCCCTCCGTGTCCCCTGCGCCTGCTCGTCGGCCATGCGGTGACCCTACGCGCTGTCCGGACCCCGCTGTGCCGGGGGTGCTGCTCAGCCGGCCGTGGCGGGCACGGCGGCCGCGGTCAGTTCCGCCCGCAGCACGTGCTTGGTGATCTTCCCCGAGGGTGTGCGGGGGAGATCCTTCCGCAGTACGACCTCGCGCGGGATCTTGTAGCGGGCGATGCGTGTGTCCAGCCAGGCGCGAACCCCGGCAAGGTCCGGTTCCGTGCCGTCGCGAGGGACGACGACGGCCACGACCGTCTCCCCCCACTGAGGGTGCGGGCGGCCCACGACGGCGACGTCGAGGATGTCCGGGTGGCCGCGCAGCGCGCCCTCCACCTCCTGCGACGCGACGTTCTCACCTCCCGTGATGATGATGTCCTTCATCCGGTCGACGAGAGTGACGAAGCCGTCCTCGTCGACCCGTCCGAGGTCCCCGCTGCGGTACCAGTCACCCACGAAGACCTCGGCGGTGGCGGCCTCGTCGTCGAGGTACCCCACCATCCGGGTGTCCGACCGCAGCCAGATCTCGCCGGACTCCCCGGCCTCGGCGTCCGCTCCGTCGGGCCGCACGACCCGCAGGTCCACCCCCGGCATACCCCCACGGCCGATCGAACCGGCCTTCGCCACCTGCTCGTCGGGGGAGAGCGACGCCCCCACCGGGCCGGTCTCGCTCATCCCGTACACCTGGTGGAAGTTCTCGGAGCCGTACGCCTTCATCAGGAGCCGCGTGGTGTCCGCGTCCAGCGGGCCGGCGCCGTAGATCCAGGAGCGGACGGAGGTCAGGTCGAAGCTGCCGAGATCCGCGACCGTCTGCACCGGGGCGATGAAGGCGATCGGGGCGCCGAAGACCGCGGTGATCCGTTCCCGCTCGATGGTCTCCAGCATGGTGCGGGGCTCGTACTCGCGCTGCAGGACGACGGTCGCGCCGAGCAGCAGGGTGCCCATGGTCCAGTTGTTCAGCGGGGAGGCGTGCCAGATCGGCATGCAGATCAGGAACCGCTCGTCCCGCCGGAGCGGGACGGTCGCCGCCGTGTAGGTGGCCGTGAGGGCGACGGTGCGGTGGGTGTGCACGCAGCCCTTGGGGTTCCCCGAGGTGCCCGAGGTGTAGAGGATCTGGGCGACGTCCGTGTCCGGTCCCGGCTCGCCCTGCCACGGCTCGGCGCGCGCCAGCAGGGATTCGAAGGAGTCCGCGGGCAGGGATTCCGGGCCGGTGCCGGGGTGGCTGATCAGCCACTTCGCGTCCACATCGGCCGAGAACGCGTTCTCCTGGATCTCCGCGTCCACGACGCCGAGCCGGGCCCCGCAGTGCCGCAGCTGCCGCTCGACCTCCGCCGCCCGGAACTTGTGGTTCACCGGCACCAGGGTCGCCCCCGCGTACCAGGCGCCGAACGCGGCGAACAGGAAGGCGGGGGTGTTGTGCGTCATCACGGCCAGCCGGTCGCCAGGCCTCAGCCCGGCCTCCCGGAGCACCGTGGCCGCCCGCCGGGCGGCATCGGCGAACTCCCGGTAGGTCCAGCGCTGCTCGCCGTGGACCACCGCTTCCTTGTCACCGGCCGAGCGAACCGCGCTGTCCAGCAGGGCACTGAGGTGCATCACATTCTCCTGACGGGCCTGGGCGGCGGAAACCGACCGTGGCGGGAAACTTTGAATGATGGTTCACTTCTTTCATGGCCTACCGCAAGACCCCAGCCGAAATCAGTCGACTCGAAGCCGCACGGGAGCACCTCATCACCTGTGCCACCGAGGTCGTCGCGGATGTGGGCTGGTCACAGGCGTCCGTGGCCGCCGTCGCGGACGCGGCGGGCATCGCCGCCGGCTCGGTGTACCAGCACTTCTCGTCCAAGGCGGCGCTGGCCGTCGAGGTCTTCCGGCGCGCAGCCGGACGCGAGGTGGAGGTGCTCGGCGAGGTCCTGCACGGCCCGGGCGACCCGGTCGAGCGGCTGCGCCTGGGCGCCGAGGTCTTCGCCCGTCGCGCCCTGGAGAACAGGGGCCTCGCCTACGCCCTGCTTGCCGCACCGGCCGAGCCCGCCGTCGGAGCCGAGCGGCTCGACTTCCGGCGACGCTACCGAGCTCTGTTCGCCGAGATCGTCCATCAGGGCGTGACGGCCGGACAACTCCCGCCCCAGAACGCCGCGATCACCGCCGCGGCGCTGACCGGTGCGATCGGCGAGGTGCTCGTCGACCCGCTCGGGACCCCCGAGGCGAGCGCCACCGACGACCTGCTCGCCGATCTCACCGCCACAGCGCTGAGGTGCGCCGGCGCCCCGACGCACTGACCCCAACCGCCCCCGGAGGAAGCCACCATGACGACCAGCGGTCCCGCCACCCACGAGGTGACCAACCAGGCCCCGCCCCTCGCGGGCCACGACGTCGCGGACGATCCGGTCCTCGTCGAGGCCGTGCGGCGGGAGGGAGCGGCCTGGCACCTGGACGACCTGCACCGGCTCGGCCGCGTCGTAGGCTCCGAGGAGGCACAGCACTGGGCGGACCAGGCCAACCGGCACGAGCCCGAACTGCGCACGCACGACCGCTACGGCCACCGGATCGACGAGGTGGAATTCCACCCCACCTACCACTCCCTGATGGACATGTCGGTCGGCGCGGGGCTGGCCGGCGCCGCCTGGGCGGACGAACGGCCCGGCGCACACGTGGCCAGGGCGGCGGGGTTCATGCTGGCCGGCACCGTGGAGCCGGGACACCTGTGCCCGGTCTCCATGACGTACGCCGTCGTCCCCGCCCTCCGCCACGCACCCGACCTCGCCAAGATCTACGAGCCCCTGCTCACCAGCCGTGTCTACGAGCCGGGTCTGCGCACCCCCACGGCGAAGGCCGGGCTTCTCGCCGGGATGGGCATGACGGAGAAGCAGGGCGGCACCGACGTCCGGGCCAACACCACGACCGCCGCCGAACAGCCCGACGGAACCTGGCGGCTGCGCGGACACAAGTGGTTCACCAGCGCCCCGATGAACGACCTCTTCCTCGTGCTCGCCCAGGCGCCCGGCGGCCTGTCCTGCTTCCTCGTCCCACGCATACTGCCCGACGGCACCCGCAACACCTTCCGCATCCAGCGCCTGAAGGACAAGCTGGGCAACCGGTCCAACGCGAGCAGTGAGCCCGAGTTCGACGGAACGGTCGCCTGGCTCGTGGGGGAGGAGGGCAAGGGCGTACGGACCATCATCGACATGGTGACCATGACCCGGCTCGACTGCGTACTGGGCTCCGCCGCCGGCACCCGGGCCGCCCTCGCGCAGGCGGCGCACCACACCCGGCACCGCTCGGTGTTCGGTGCCAAGCTGATCGACCAGCCGCTGATGCGCAACGTCCTCGCCGACCTCTCGCTGGAGTCCGAGGCGGCCACCTCCCTCGCCCTGCGGCTGGCGGGCGCCACCGACCGGGCCCAGCGTGGCGACTCCCAGGAGCGCGCGTTCCTCCGCGTGGCCACGGCGGTCGCCAAGTACTGGGTGTGCAAGCGCCAGCCCGTCGCGGTCGCCGAGGCGCTGGAGTGCCTCGGCGGCAACGGGTACGACGAGGCGTCAGGCATGCCCCGCCTCTACCGGGAGGCGCCGCTCAACGGCATCTGGGAGGGGTCCGGCAACGTCAACGCCCTCGACCTGCTGCGGGCGCTGTCCCGTGAGCCCGAATCCCTGGAGGCCTTCCGCGCGGAGATCGAACAGGCGGCCGGCGCCGACCACCGGCTGGACGCCGCCTGGCGGGAGCTCCGGAACGAACTGACCCTCACCGAGGACGCCCCGCTGCGCGCCCGCCGGATCATCGAACGCGCGGCGCTCGTGCTGCAGGGGGCACTCCTGGTCCGCCACGCGCCCTCCGCGGTCGCCGACGCCTTCTGCGGCTCGCGTCTCGCGGGGAACCACGGAATGGCCTTCGGCACCCTGGAGCCGGGAACCGACTTCGCCGCCCTGCTGGAGCGGCTCCCGGCCTGAGCGGTGCGCCGAGCCCGCTGCCTCTGTCCGCGCCCCCGGTGACCGGAGCCCCCCGGAGCTCACCAGGCTTCGGACTCCGCCGCGGCCGAGGGGGAGTCCGCCCGTCCGGCCGTGTCCGGCCGGGCGGACTCCGAGCGCACCCGCCCCGCGATCCACGGCAGGAACAGGACGGACAGCATCGCGGCGCCGACCATCGACGCGGCCTCGTTCGACGCGAGGATCTTCTGGTCCACCCCGATCGTGGTGATCGCGACGACGAGGGGGAGGCAGGTCGAGGCGAAGAGAGCCAGTCCTGTCCGGTCGGGGCGACCCAGATCCTTCGGGGCGAGTGCATGGACCGGGACACCCCGGACGAGGAGGAACAACAGCAGGAACAGCGGTACCACCATCAGGTCCGCCAGATTGTCCAGCAAGGCCGCGAGGTCGAACTCGATGCCGGTGACCACGTAGAACAACGGCACCAGGAAGCCGAAACCCATCGCCTCGACCTTGCCCAGGACCTGGTCGCTGCTGGCAGGCGCGGCGCGGCGCAGGACGAGACGGGTGACGACACCCGCGGCGAAGGCGCCCAGCAGCACGTCCAGACCGAATGCCTCCGCCAGGCCCAGCATGCACGCCAGCAGGAGCATGACGAAGCGGACGGCGAACTGCCCGCTGCTGTGCAGCGTCCGCTCCGTCAGCCGGCCGAACCACGGCGGCCGCGGGCGCAGCGCCCAGAAGACGGCAACGGCCGCGATCGCCCCGAAGGCCGCGAGGAGCGCGGCCGACTCGGCCGGGCGGCGTCCGCTGAGGAGCAGCGCGATGGCGACGACGGGCCCGAACTCCCCGACGGCACCGACCGCGGTCATGACCGTGCCGAAGCGGCCTTTCAGCTCGCCGCGGTCCCTCAGCATCGGCAGCACCGTCCCGAGCGCCGTACTCGTCAGCGCGGTGCCGATGACGAACGCCTTGAACGTGTCCCCACCGCTGATCAGGAAGCCCAAGGCAATGCCTGAGGCGAGCGAGATCAGCCAGGCCCCCAGGGAGCGGCGCAGAGTGTCCCCGCGGACCGCGGCGAAATCGATCTCGTACCCGGCCAGGAAGATCAGCATCGACAGCCCGAGGTCGGCGAGCGTGTCGACGACCTGGTCGGGCTCGGCCCAGCCCAGTACGTCGGGGCCGATGAGGATGCCCAGGGCGATCTCGAAGACGACCAGCGGGACGGGGAACCTGCGTCTGGTCGAATAGACCAGCAGGGGGGCCAGCACGGCGGCGGCCATGATGAGGACGAGGGTGCCCGGATGGGTCATGAAGCGCCGCCGTGGTGCCGGGTCACGGGGTGACGACGGCGAAGTCGGGGTCGGGTGCGCCGAGGTGGCCCAGGAGATTCGCCAGGAGCGTGGCTTCGCCCGTCACCTCCACGTCCTTCCGCTCCAGCAGTTCTCCGGGGCCGACGGATCCGAGAAGGAGGGTGCGCAGAGCCGGCTCGTCGAGAGCGATCTCGAGATCCGGGCGGCCGGCGGACGGGCCGGTGCCCGTGGTGTGGGTGAGGACGCCGTTGTGGAGCCGCAGCGTCACGGGATCGCCGCCTCTGATGCGGAAGAGCACCGTGATGTCGGCGTCCCAGGCACGCGGTCCGTCCACGCGGATGGCGAGCGAGTCGTAGAGCTGGTCGAGGGTCAGGGCCGCCAGCACATCGGGGGAGGCCGTGGCGGTGGGGGTGCCGACGGAGCCGTGGCGAAGCTCCAGGGCGCCGCTGAGGTAGAAGTTGCGCCAGGTGCCGTTCTCGCTGCCGTACCCCAGCTGCTCGAAGGCGTCCGCCTGCAGTTCGCGGGCGGACGCGTTGTCCGGATCCGCGAAGATCACATGGTTGACGACCTGGACCACCCATCGGAAGTCGCCCGCCTCGAAGGACTGCCGGGCTCTCCGCAGGACCTCGTCCGCGCCGCCCATGAACTCCACGTACCGGGAGGACGCCTCGGCAGGCGGGTGCTCCCACAGATGCGCGGGGTTACCGTCGAACCAGCCCAGGTAGCGCTGGTAGACGGCCTTGGTGTTGTGACTGACCGAGCCGTAGTAGCCGTGCGTGTGCCAGGCGCGCTCCAGGGCCGGGGGCATCTCCATCCTCTCGGCGATCTCCAGGGCCGTCATGCCCTGGTTGAGCATCCGCAAGGTCTGGTCGTGCAGGTACGCGTAGAGGTCGCGCTGCTCGGACAGGAAGCGCTGGAGCCGGTCCCGGCCCCAGACGGGCCAGTGGTGGGAGGCGAAGGCCACGTCCGAGGAATCGGTGAACAGATCGATGGCCTCGGTGAGATAACGCGCCCACACCCGTGGGTCGCGGACCTCCGCACCGCGCAGGGTCAGCAGGTTGTGCAGATTGTGGGTCGCGTTCTCCGCCATGCACAGCGCCCGGAGATCCGGGAAGTGGATGTTGAGCTCCGCCGGGGCCTCGGTGCCGGGGGTGAGCTGGAAGACCATCCGGATGCCGTCGACCGTCTCCGTCTGCCCGGTGCGGGTGATGTCGAGGGTCGGCGGGATGAGACCGACCGCACCCGTGGAGACGGTCTGGCCCAGCCCCGCGCCGACCTGCCCCCGCTCACCCTTGGGGAGCGCGGCGCCGTACATGTAGGCGGCACGCCGGCTCATGGCCGTGCCCGCGTAGACGTTCTCGCTGACGGCGTGCTCGAGGAAGCCCTCGGGCGCGAGGATCGGAACACCCGCTGCCACATCCTCGTCGGCGACGACGCCCCGCACACCGCCGAAGTGGTCGACATGGCTGTGCGTGTAGAGGACTCCGGTGACCGGCCGGTCACCGCGGTGGGCGCGGTACAGGGCCAGCGCGGCCGCGGCCGTGCCGGCGCAGACCAGCGGGTCGATCACCAGGACGCCTCGGTCACCCTCCACGAGCGTCATGTTGGACAGGTCGAACCCGCGCACCTGGTAGATGCCCTCGACGACTTCGAACAGCCCGTGGTCCGCGACCAGTCGGCTCTGCCGCCACAGGCTGGGGTTCACCGTGTCGGGGCAGTCCTGCGAGAGGAACCCGTACGCGCCCAGGTCCCACACGGCGCTCCCGTCCTCCGCGCGGATCACGTTCTCCGACGCCGTGCCGAGGAAGCCGCGGCGCACGTCCTCCAGGTCCTGGGTGTCGTCGAACGGCAGGTGCTCCCGCGCCGCCCGGTTGGCCTGTGCGATCTTCTGCTCCGCGGGTCTGGCATCCGTGTTCCGTGACATCGGGGCGCTCCTTCGCAGGTGGCGCACCGCGGCCGGAGCCCGACGGCGCGCACGGTCGCTGCCACCCTCACCCGTCAGGAGCGGGCGGGCCACCGGAGCTGGGCCGACAGGAGGACCGGCGCCCCACGGGCAGGCCGTGCGCAGGGGACAGCACTCCGGGCCGGGCGCCCCGCGTCGTGGGGAGGGCGTGCCCGGCTCGTTCGCGTCGTGGGGGAGGCGCGGCTCGCCGCCGTGGCCGACCTGGAGACCCCGCTACCCCAGACCCGTCTCGGGCCGGCAGATCTGGCATGCCTCGATGTCCGGCTCCGCCAGCGCGACCATCGCCTCCTCGCGGCTGATGTAGCCGAAGTCGTTCCTGTACAAGGTGCACGAGCCCCGGTGCAGCAACGCGCTGTCGCTGGAGCGCTGCGGCTGGATCTTCCAAGACCGCTCGGCCCGCGCCTGCTCCCGCCGGAGCCTGGACTGCTTCTCCTCCGCCTCCAGCTCGCGGACCTTCTGGTCCGCGCACCTAAGCTGCCATGCGAGGTACTCCCGCGTGGTCCGCCACTTGTCCAGCCGGGAGAGCCCGTCGTGATCAGTCATCGGGCTCGGGCCGCCCTGGCAGTACGGCCGGAGCCGGTGGCCCCGGCGCGCGTCCACTCCGTACACCCGGTGCCCGCCGCGGAGCCCCGGAGCGGGTGGGCGGGCGTCGCGGTCCCGATGGCGGCGGAAGGGTGTCGCGCGGTGGACCGGGCATCGCGCGGGTCCTGGGAGCAGGTACAGGTGGTCACACCGGAAGGGTACGTCTGTTCGATTTATGGATGCGAGTGCGTACCGGTGTCCGTCGGTGCCGCGGAGCGCTCAGGGGGAGGCGAGCCGGGCGCCGTGCGGGTAGCGGTCGGCGTGGGCCAATAGGGTGTCCCGCATGTCTGTCACGTTGAGCTCCACCAGGACCCGCGCGGCCCTGCGCACATCGGCGCGCGTCTCCGTCGAGCTGCTCCTCGTCCTTGTCATGACCGCGGTCTCTCTCTGGCTCCTCGGGCGTATGTGGTCGGTCGTCTGGCCGCTCGTCGTCGGGCTCCTGCTCACCACCCTGACGTGGCCCGCCGCCCGCCGCCTGCGCCGGTGGGGATGGCACCCCGCTCTCGCCGCATCGGTGGTGACATTGCTGTTCCTGCTGGTCGCGGTGGGGGTGGTGGCACTGATCGCCGTTCCGGTCGCCTCCCAGTCCGGGGAGCTGGCGGACGGGGTCGTCGAGGGCATCCAGAGGCTGCGCGAGTGGGCTTCCGGGCCGCCCCTCAACATCGGCGACGACCAGATCACCGGTGCGTTCGACTCGGCGACCGCCCGCATCCAGGACAGCGTCGGCAGCATGGTCACCACCGTCGTCACGGGAGTGAGCACGGTGGTCAACGGGGTGGTGACCGCGGTACTGGCGGTCTTCCTCATGTTCTTCATGCTCAAGGACGGCACCCGCTTCCTGCCGTGGCTCGGACGCCAACTCCCCGGTCGCCTGGCCACCGACGTCCCCGTCGTCGCGGATCGCGCCTGGTCGACGCTGGGCGAATTCGTCCGCTCCCAGGCGTACGTCGGACTGCTCGACGCCGTGCTCATCGGAATCGGCCTCTGGGTCGTCGGGGTTCCACTCGTGCTCCCGCTCGCCGTGCTGACGTTCGTGTCCGCGTTCGTCCCGATCGTGGGAGCCCTGTTCGCCGGATTCGTGGCCGTCCTCATCGCACTGGTGTCGAACGGGCCCACCGACGCCCTGATCGTGCTGGCGGTCATCGTCGTGGTGCAGCAGCTGGAGGGGAATGTCTTCCAGCCCATGATCCAGAGCCGCGGGCTCGGCCTGCACGCCGCTGTGGTCCTGCTGGCCGTGACCCTCGGCGGCAGTCTGGCCGGCATCGTGGGCAGTCTCCTCGCCGTCCCAGCGGCCGCGCTGATCGCGGTGGTCTGGAACTACCTGCGCGAACAGCTTGCCGAGCCGGAGGGCGACGGCGAGGACGAAGTGCCTTCGCCCCGAGGGGCTCTGGGGGACCCCGTGGCGGGCGCCTGAGGCCATGAGCAGGCCCACGCCCACCGTCCCGCTGCGGGCGGAAGGGCGTGGGCCGGGCGGGGCACCGGTCAGCCGGGTACGCACCCCACCGTCAAGCGGCCGGCCTGCTCAGGGTGTTCCACGTCCACCGTACGGAGATCCGCCGTCGCCGCCTCGGGTACGTCACCGGGGGATTCCGGACCGACCGGCGGGAGTCCGGGACGGCTTCACCCCTCCTCGGTCCTCGGCCCCCGCCCCAGCTGGGCGCGTACCCATGAGGGGTCCGGATTGACGTGGGGCCTGCCTGCCACCACGACCGTCGGCACGGTCTCGTCGCCGCCGTTGACCGTCCGTACGGCAGCCGCCCCCGCCGGGTCGCGCCAGATGTCGACCCAGTGGGCCCGGTGTGCGGCGGGGCCGAGACGGAGGCGGAGGCGCAGGCAGTACTTGCAGCCCGCCCGCCAGTAGACGACCGGCCTGCCGTCCTCCGCGCTGCGGCGTCGCGCCTCCGCGTCGGTGACCGGCCTCGGGAACACCAGTGGGGAGTTCATCCCCGCGAGCAGCCCGAAGAGCAGGAGGAAAGGAACGGCGCCGACGGCGCTCCCCCTGACGAACTGTGCGACGGCGACGAGTGTTCCGCAGGTCATGAGCAGGAGTGGCAGGATCCAGGCGCGTGTCATGGAGCCGCAGGCTACCGGTGGCCTCTCCGCGGCGGAACGGCGGTCAGGCCATCGGTCAACTGCCCTGCGCCCGGCGGGCACTGCCGGTCGCGTCGGGGTGACACCCGCCGGCCCCTGTCGGCGGCGGCCGCCGAAGGCCACCGGGAAGCCGGTGTGTCCGGCGGGCAGGTCCACCGTGTACCGGCCCGGACCGGTGCCCGGATGCGGCGAGCGGGCCTCTCCGTGGCGATGCCGTCGGACGGTCACGCCGAGGGGGCTTCAACGCGCGGGTGTGCCGGACGTGTCACTCACGGCGAGGTGGTGGTGGGGGCCGGGCCGCACCACCACCACCCAGCAGAGCCGGGGGGGGCTGAGCGGGTAGACGAAGTAC
>NZ_JBICWC010000007.1:370109-458717 GCF_043199535.1 Streptomyces sp. NPDC048590
GGGGGGGGGGGGGGGGGCGGGGGGGGCCGCGGGGGGGGGCGCCCCCCGGGGGGGGGGGGCGGGGGGTGACCCCCGGGGGGGGGGGGGGGGGCCCCCGGCCCCCCCCCCCCACCACCGTTCAGCGCCGGGTGCGGATGAGCAGGTAGACGAAGTACGGCGCGCCGATGACCGCGGTCATCAGGCCGGCTCCGAGCTGAGCCGGGGCGATCACCGTGCGCCCGGCCATGTCCGCGAGGCAGACCAGCAGCGCCCCGAGCAGGAGCGCGACCGGGACCACGCGCACGTGCCGCCGTCCGACGAGCGCCCGCGCCGCGTGCGGCGCGACCAGCCCGACGAAGACGATCGTCCCCGCCGCCGCCACCGCGGTGGCGGCGAGCAGCACACCCACCACGAGGAAGCCGAAGCGCACGCGGGGCAGGCCGAGGCCGAGCAGCCTCGGCGTGTCCTCGTCCAGGGAGACCAGGTCCAGCTCCGTGCGCCGGACCACCGATACGACGACACCGAGAGCGAGCACCACGGCCACGGGGACCACGTCGGGCATGGTCCGCCCGTACGTCGAACCGGACAGCCAGGTGAGTGCCTTCGTGGTGTCGAACGGGTCGCTGACCACGATGACGAGACTGATGAGAGCGGCCGCCGCCGCGGAGACACCCACACCGAGCAGGACCACACGGTTCTGGTTGAACCCGCCTCGCGCCGCCAGCCCGAAGACCAGGGCCGCGGTGAGCGCGGCACCGCCGAACGCGGCCCCCGCGACCTCCCACGAACCGGGGGACTCCACCGTGGTGACCAGCAGGACCGCGCCGAGACCGGCCCCTCCCGAGACGCCGAGGATGCCCGGTTCCGCGAGCGGGTTGCGGGTGACGGCCTGGACCAGGGTGCCTGACAGTGCCAGGGCGGCGCCGGCGAGCAGTGCGGCCGTCACGCGGGGGACCCTGGTGTCGAGGACGAAACTGACGATCCGTCCGGCCCGGCCCTGCGCCCAGTTCACCACGTCACCCAGCAGCAGCTTCGTGTCCCCGAGGAGCACGGCCGCGGCGACCACGCTCACGAGGACGACGGCGAGCACGGCGACGGTGGCGACGAACGCCGTGCGGCTGGGTATCCGCAGCCGGTCAGGGGCGTCGGCCGAGCCGGTGTCCCGGGCGCGGAGCGCCATCACGACGAGGAAGATCCCCCCGACCACGGTCGTCACGACCCCGGTCGGAACCTCCACGGCGGTGTCCGCCGGTACCACGGCACGCAGCAGTACGTCCGAGAGGAGCACGAGCACGGCTCCCACGAGTCCGGCCACCGGCAGGTTCACCCGGGAGCGGACCAGCCCGTGGAAACGGCGGGCGAGAGGACGGACGAGTGCGGGGGCGCACAGACCGACGAACCCGATCGGGCCTGCCAGCGTGACGGCGGCCGCGGAGAGCAGCGTGGCCAGCACGACTGTCGTGATCCTGGTACGCCCGACCGGGACCCCGAGCCCCTGGGCGGTGTCGTCGCCCAGCGCCAGAGCGTCGACGCGACGGGCGACGAGCAGCAGACCGGCCAGGCCCACGACGACGACCGGCGCCATCTGGACGACACCGTCGAACCCGTTCTGACCCACGCTGCCCTGGTTCCACCAGTAGAGGCCCTCGGTCCGCTGAGGGAACAGCAGCAGCAGAGCCTCGGTCATCGCGTTGAGGCCCAACGAGAGGGCCGTGCCCGCGAGGACCAGACGGACGGTGCCCTTGCCCAGCCCTGACAGCCCGAGCACGACCGCCGCGGCGGCGAGACCGCCCGCGAAGGCCGCCCCCGACGAAGCGAGGAGCGGAAGGCTGGTGCCGGTGACGGCGACCAGTCCGAGCGCCAGATAGGAACCCGCGTTGACGGCAAGGGTGTCCGGTGACGCGAGCACATTGCGGCTGACCGTCTGAAGGGCGGCACCGGCCATACCGAGTGCCACGCCGACGAGGACGGCGGCGACCATTCTCGGCAGCCGGGACGCGATCACGACGGACGCGTCCCCCGCCTCCGCGTTGCCGATCAGCGCGTTCCAGACCTCGGGCGCGCCGACGTCGGCGGTGCCCTGGGTGATGTCGACGGCGCAGAGCACCACGACCATCAGCACGAGCGTGGCCGTCACGGCGACCGCGCCCGTCGTGGCCGCGGGGGTGCGGTCGCGGCCGACCGCAGGCTTGTCGATGACGGCCACGGTGCGCTACTTCTTCGTCAGGGCGTCGACGAGGGAGTCGATGTACGCCTCCATCGAGAGGGGGCCGCCGAACATCCAGACGCCGTCGGGCAGCCGGTGCACATTGCCGTCCTTGACGAACGGCAGCGACTTCCACACGGAGTTCTTCGAGAGGTTGTCGGCGAATGCGTCCCCGTCCGCGTCGTTGGCGACGTAGGTGAACTGGACGTCGCCGAGGCCGGTGAGGCCTTCGACGTCGGTGGTGGCGAGGCCGTAGCTCTCGTCGCCCTTCACCTTCCAGGCGTTCTTCAGGCCCAGCTTCTCGTTGACGGCGCCGAGGAGCGAACCGGCCGTGTAGGCACGGACGGAGACCTGGTTGGAGGCGACGTAACCGTCGGCGGAGGCGATCTCGGCGCCGCCGAGACCTGCGTCCTCGAGTGCCTTCCTGCCGTCCGCGACGTTGGTGTCGAAGTCCTTCATGAGGGCCTCCGACTCCGCCTCCTTGCCGGTCGCCTTGGCGATGAGGTCGAGGCTCTCCTGCATCGACCCGATCTGGTCGGCGGCGTCGGCGGCCGTCAGCTCCAGCACGGGCGCGACCTTGCGGAGCTGCTTCACGACGGCGGGTGCCAGGTCGGTGGTGGCGACGACGAGGTCCGGTGCGAGCGCGGCGACGGTGTCGATGCTCGGTTCGCCTCGGGTGCCGATGTCCTTGGGGTCACCGGTGAGCGGAGCCGCGGTGTTCCACGCGGTGTATCCCTTGACGTCCGCGACACCCACGGGGTCGACGCCGAGCGCGACCAGGTCCTCGACGACGTTCCACTCGGTGGCGACGACCTTCTTCGCGGGTCCGTCGAGGGTGACCTTCGTGCCCTTGGCGTCGGTCAGGGTGATCTTCCCAGCGGGCTTGGCCGAAGCCGCGGCGTCGTCGGAGGACGGCTCCGTGGTTCCGCAGGCGGCGAGGGAGAGGGCGGCGACGGCGACGGCGGCCGTGGCGAGCAGGTGGCGTCTCATGAGGCGGTGCTGAGCCTTTCGGATCTTGAGTGGTGACGGCCGATGGCGCGGGTGCGCAACCGGCCGGTGGAGGGGTCGGAGTCCACGTCGATGCGGATGCCGTAGACGTCCGAGAGAAGGCCGGGGGTGAACACGTCCTCGGGCACACCGTCGGCGACGATGCGTCCCGCCCGCAGGAGCGCGACGCGGTCGGCGACGGCCGCGGCCTGGTCGAGGTCGTGGAGGACGACGCCCACGGCGATTCCGTGGTCGTCCGCGAGATCGCGTATCAGGTCGAGGAGTTCGACCTGATAGCGGAGGTCGAGATACGTGGTGGGTTCGTCCAGGAGGAGGACGTCCGTCTCCTGCGCCAGGCAGCTCGCGAGCCACACGCGCTGGAGCTGCCCGCCGGAGAGCTGGTCGACCCCGCGGCCGGCCAGTTCCTCCACGCCGGTCAGGCTCAGCGCCCGGTCCACCGCGGCTGCTCCCTGGGGATCGGGCCGGCCCCAGCGACCCCGGTAGGGGTAGCGGCCGAAGTCGACCACATCCCGCACGGTGAGTCCGCCCGGCGTCGAACGGGACTGTGTCAGCAACGCGACCCGGCGCGCGAACTCGCGGGCTCCGAGCGCGAAGCCGTCGGTGGCCTCGTCCGTGCCGGCGTCGATGGTGAGGACTCCCGTGCGCGCGCTCTGGAGCCGGGCGAGCGTCCGCAGCAGCGTCGACTTCCCGCTGCCGTTCGGGCCCACGAGGGCGGTGACCTCCGCGGGCCGCAGGGAGATGCCCGCCTCGTGGACGACGTCGACCTTGCCGTACGCCACGGTCACCGCCTCGGCGGTCAGTCCGTGTCCACGCGTACGTGACAGCGCTCCGGGCACAGCGGTGCCCTCAGCGCTGGAAGTACTCTCACCAGCTCTCATGGACGTTAGGTTAGCCTCCCCTTATGCATGCTGGCGACGGGGTACCCGTCGGCGGGAGGTCAAGGCCGGAGTGCGGTGGCCGTGGGGTCGGGCGCGGGGGATCGCGTGGGGCCGCGAAGCGCGGCGGCCCGTAGGGCCGGTGCGGCCGACCCGCGCGCGGTGGACGGGGGTCGATCCGGGCCGGACCTGCCCGGACGGTCGCAGGCGTGTCCGTGTGAGCGGCCCCCGACGAAAGGAATACGGAGGAGGGGAGTCGGCGCGTCAGATCCTCTCGTGCGCGGGCTCGCTCCCGGGGTGCGTCGCGACGAGCACCACGTCGTGCTCGGAGTCCAGGAGGGCTTGAAGGGGGCGATGCCCCCACCTCCGGCGCCTGGACGTGACGACCCGCATCGGCTCCTCCAGGGTGCGGAGGCCGGCGAGGGTTGCCGTGTCTGTAACTGAGCCTCTTCCTGGTGCCGTTGAGGCGTTGGCGAGGTGCCCGCCCTTCGGACGCGCCCACTCGACAGCCCGGTTGCCTGAAGTTAGGCTCACCTAAATCGCGGCGGGGTGTTGTCCTGGTGCACCCGTTCATTGACGCGGGGCCGGCCCACCGGGGGAGTCCCCCGAGCCTGAGGGGGCGTCAATGAAGCCTGGATCAAGGGGATAACGTACGTCGACATGAGCACGACTGCAGTGGAGCGTGCCGCTCCCGGGGACGCTGCGCGGGCCCGACGCGGAAGGGTGTCCGGGCTGGGCCTGCTGGTGCTGGTCCTCCTGGCCGCAACGGCCGTGTCGCTGGCCGTCGGAGCGCGAGCCCTCGGCCCCGGCGAGGTCTGGCACGGGCTGTTCGCCACGCCGGACGGTGACCGGCACCTCACGGACATCAGGCTCATCGTGCAGACGGTGAGGGTCCCGCGGACGGTGCTCGCGGTCGTCGCCGGTGTGGCCCTGGGGGCCGCGGGGGCGCTGATCCAGGGGTTCACACGCAATCCTGTCGCGGACACGGGACTCCTAGGGGTCAACGCCGGTGCCTCTTTCGCCGTGGTGACGTCGATCGCGGCGTTCGGGCTGACCGACCCCTTCCAGTACGTCTGGTTCGCCTTCCTCGGTGCGGGGGCCGCCGGCGTCGTCGTGTTCGGCCTGTCGAGCATCGGCCGAGGCGCGGGCAATCCGCTGACCCTCGCGCTCGCCGGCCAGGGTGTGACCGTGTTCCTCGCCGCGATGACCACCGCTGTCGCCCTCACTGACGTGAAGTCGCTGAACGCGCTGCGGTTCTGGAACTCGGGATCCGTGGCCGGTGTCGGATTCGGCGTCATCGGCCCGGTGAGCGTGTTCGTCATGGCCGGACTGGTGCTGGCGCTGACCGTCCTGCCCTCGCTCAACCTTCTCGACCTGGGGGACGACGTGGCGCGGGGCCTGGGCGTCAACACCGGCCTGATCAGGACCGCGGGTATCGTCGCGGTCACCCTGCTGGCGGGAGCGGCGACGGCGGCGTGCGGGCCGATCGCCTTCCTCGGACTGATGGTGGCCCATGTCGCCCGGTATCTGACCGGGCCCGACTACCGCTGGCTGGTTCCGTACGCGGGTCTGCTCGGGGCCGTGGTCCTTCTGGTCTGCGACATCGTGGGGCGCCTCGTCGTGCGGCCGGGCGAGCTGGACGCCGGCGTCGTCGTCTCCCTGCTGGGAGCCCCCTTCTTCGCGATTCTGGTGTGGCGCGGAAAGTTCAGGAGCGCATGAACGCGACAGCTGTGAAGCAGCCGGTGACGCCCGGGGCCCGGGTCGGTCGGGTGTCCTTCGTCTGGCGCCCGTGGCTCCTGGGCGTCACGTTGCTGCTGGCGGGGGCCACCTTCCTGGTCTTCTGCCTCTCCATCTCCATCGGGGACTTCCCTCTCGGACTCTCCCGGGTGATGGCCACGATCCTGGGCAGGGGCGAGCAGGTCGACGAGTTCGTGGTGATGGACCTGCGGATGCCGCGCGCGCTGGCCGGACTCCTCGTCGGCTTCGCCCTGGGGGTGTCCGGAGCCCTCACCCAGTCCATCGCGCGCAATCCGCTGGCCAGCCCGGACATCCTCGGGATCACCGGAGGCGCCATGGCCGTCGCGGTGTTCCTGGTCACGGTGTCCGGTGGGGCCGCCACGGCTGTCGTCGACGCGGTGGGCCTGTCGGTCGCGGCCCTCGCCGGCGGTCTGGGTACGGGGCTGCTGGTGTACTTCCTGGCCTGGCGGCGCGGTGTCGACGGCTTCCGGCTCATCCTGATCGGGATCTCGGTCACGGCGGTGATGGAGGCGATCACCACCTGGCTCCTGGCGACGGCCGACATCAGGGACGTGGCCAGGGCCCAGGCATGGCTGGTCGGTTCGCTGGACAACCGCTCCTGGGACGAGGTCCGCGTGGTTTTCTGGTGCACCCTCGTGCTCATGGTGATCGTGACGGGCGCCGCCTTCCAGTTCAAACCGATGCACCTCGGCGACGACGTGGCCGCCGGTCTCGGGGTCCGCTTCTCACGGGTGCGGGCGGTTCTCCTGCTGTGCGCGGTCCTGCTGGCCGCGGCCTCGGTCAGCGCGGCCGGCCCCGTACCGTTCGTGGCGCTGGTGGCGCCCCAGGTCGCGATGCGGCTGGCCCGGTTCCCGACCCCGCCGCTGATGGCCTCGGGACTGGTGGGCGCGCTGCTCCTGATCGGGTCCGATCTGGTGGCGCGCTCGGCGCTGCCCGTCAGCCTCCCGGTCGGTGTCGTGACCGCGGCCGTCGGCGGGCCGTTCCTCGTCTACCTGCTGGTGCGGGCGAACCTCCGATGACGACTCAGAAGACCGCAACGACCGGACAGCCGGGGGAACCTGTGAGCGTTCAGCACATCACCGAGAACGGAACCACGAGCCGGGACACCGCACGGCTCACCGCCCGCGGTCTCGCTGTCGGGTACGGCGGCACATCCGTCATCGACGGCCTGGACGTGGACATTCCGACAGGGCTGGTGACCACCATCATCGGCCCCAACGGCTGTGGCAAGTCGACCCTGTTGCGCACCCTGACCCGTCTGCTGAGGCCCACCGCGGGGTCGGTGGTCCTGGACGGCGAGGACATCGCCAAGCTCAGGACCAGGGACGTGGCGAAGAAGCTCGGCCTGCTGCCCCAGGCGCCGGTCGCACCCGAAGGGCTCACGGTCGCCGACCTGGTGGCCCGAGGGCGCCACCCGCACCAGAGCTGGCTGCGGCAGTGGTCGTCCGACGACGCCGAGGTGGTCGAGCGCGCGCTGGCCATGACGGGGGTGTCGGACCTCGCGGGCCGGCCCGTCGACTCGCTCTCCGGCGGCCAGCGTCAGCGGGTATGGATATCGATGACCCTGGCTCAGGGCACGGACCTGCTGCTGCTCGACGAGCCGACGACCTACCTGGACCTGGCCCACGCCATCGACGTGCTCGACCTCGTGGACGACCTCCACGAGTCGGGACGCACCGTCGTGATGGTGCTGCACGACCTCAACCTCGCCACCCGGTACAGCGACAATCTCGTCGTCATGCGCGCCGGGGAGGTTCTGGTGCAGGGGCACCCGAGTGACGTGATCACGGCCGAACTGCTCATGGAGGCGTTCGGGCTCCGGGCCATGGTGATCGAGGACCCGGTGGGCGGCCGGCCGCTGATCGTGCCGATCGGGCGTACTCACTCGCAGGCCAACTGACGTTCCAGCAGGGTGAATAGAAATAATTAGGCTAGGCTAACCTCATTCGATGTGGGTAAGGTTTGGCTGCCCTCCGACGGGGTTCAGTGGCCGGCTTGAAAGCAGGGGATTGCAGGATGTTCTTCCACGGATCGACCTTTCCGAAGCCAGGGCGACGGCTGGCGGCCGCAGTCTCGGCCGCGGCCCTCGGCGTAGGCCTCCTCGCGGGGTGCGGTTCCGGTACCGAGGAGAAGGCGAGCGACAAGGCTCCCGCCGCCGAGGCCGGAGCGTTCCCCGTCACGGTGGAGCACGCCTTCGGGTCCACGAAGATCACCAAGACCCCTGAGCGCGTCGTGACCGTCGGCTACACCGACGACCAGGCCGTTCTGGCGTTCGGGATCAAGCCGGTGGGCATGGTCGACCAGTACCCGAACCCGGCGGGGACCTCTCCCGACATCAACACCCAGTGGCCCTGGGTGAAGGACAAGTGGGGCGACACCAAGCCCGAGGTCGTCATGGCGAACGGCGACGCGGGCCCCAACTACGAGAAGATCGCGGCCCTCCGGCCGGACCTGATCATCGCGGTCTACTCCGAGATCGACCAGGCCGCGTACGACAAGCTCTCGAAGATCGCCCCGACCGTCGGCCGCACCAAGTCGGAGAAGGAGCTCTTCAGCGCGCCGTGGCAGGACAACGCCGTCCACATCGCCAAGGCCCTCGGCAAGGAGTCCGAAGGTACGGCGCTCGTGAAGGGCATCCAGACCAAGCTCGACACCGCCCGTGAGGCGCACCCGGAGTTCGCCGACCAGACGGCCGTCGCGCTCTCCTGGTACGAGGACTCGGTTGCGCCGTTCACCACCACCGACGTGCGCGGCCGACTGGTGACGGGCATCGGCTTCAAGGGCAACACGAAGATCGACGAGATCGCGGGCGACAAGTTCTACACCAAGCTCTCCCCCGAGCGCATGGACCTCGTCGACGTCGACCGCATCTTCGTCATCAACGACAAGGCCGACCAGGACGCGCTGAAGAAGTTCGACCTGTTCGCCAACCTCGGCGCCGTCAAGGGCGGCAAGGTGTCGTACATGCTGGACAGCGAAGGCCCCGCGGTCGGCGCCGCGATGTCCCAGGGCACCCTGCTGTCCCTCCCGTACGCCATCGACGAGCTCGTGAAGTCGGTCGACCAGTGACGGCGGAGCCCGTAGGCCGCCACCGATCCGATACGGCACCTGAGTGAGCGTCACCGACACCCGCGTCGCCCCGGCCGCCGCCCTGCGTACGGCGGCCGGAGGCGAGTCGACCCGGTGGGTCGCCGCACGATGCCGGGAGATGCCGTGGCTCACCGCGGCCACCGTGCTCAGCACGGTGGCCGGAGCGGCCCTCCAGGTGCTGCCCGTCCTCCTGCTCGGCCGGGTCGTCGACGCGGTCGTCGCGGGCGACGGGCGCTCGGTCCTGGCCACCACCGGGATCCTGATGGGGGTCGCCGCGCTGCTCGGCGCGGCGGTCACCGCACTCTCGACGTATCTGATCGGCAGACTCGGCGCGGACCTGCTCGCGAATCTGCGGGAGTCCGCGGTCCGGGCGGTCCTCGGAATGCCCAGCGCCCGTGTCGAGGAGGTCGGCAGGGGGGACGTGCTCTCCAGGGTCGGCGACGACGTGGCCGTGCTGTCCCGGGGTATCCGTACCGCCATCCCCACGGTGTTCTCCGCCGGAGTGCTGGTGGCCATCGCCACCCTCGGGATGTTCGGACTGGACTGGCGACTCGGACTGGCCGGTGCCGGAGCCCTGCCCGCGTACGCGCTCGCGCTGCGCTGGTACCTGCCCCGGTCGGCGCCGCTCTACAGGCGGCAGCGGACGGCCCAGGCCGAACGCGCCCAGGCGCTGATCAGCGGCCTGAACGGGATCGACACCGTGCGGGCGTACCGATTGGAACACGCCTTCCGGGAGAAGGTCACCGCCCGGTCGTGGCACGTCCGCGACCTCGGCATCGAGGTCTTCCGGATCTTCGGACGGTTCGTCGGCCGGGAGAACCGCGCCGAGTTCATCGGCCTGGTCCTCATCCTCGTGGTCGGGTACGCCCTGCTGGAGGGCGATGCCGCGACACTCGGTGAGGTCTCGGCGGCGCCTCTGATGTTCCACCGGCTCTTCACCCCGCTGGGCGCGATCATGTTCACCTTCGACGAGGCGCAGAAGTCGGGCGCGAGCCTCACCCGGCTGGTCGGCGTACTCGGGGAGACCACCGAGGACCGGTTGGTGGGCGATCCCGATGTGGCGGCCGCGGGCGGCGTTCCGTACGCGGTCACGGTCGAGGGCCTCACCTTCACCTACCCCGGAGCCGACGAGCCCGTCCTGCGGGACGTGGGCCTGACGATCCCGGCCGGCGGTTCGCTGGCCCTGGTCGGCGCGACCGGTGCCGGCAAGTCGACCCTGGCCGCGCTGATCGCGGGGATCGGCAGCCCGCAGACGGGATCGGTGCGCATCGGACCGCACGACCTCGCCGGCATGGACGAGGCGGGTGCCCGGGCCCTGGTGAGCATCCTGACGCAGGAGACGCATGTCTTCTCCGGTCCGCTCGCCGACGACCTCCGGCTCGCCACGCCGGACGCCACCGACGCACAGCTGAGGGACGCCCTGCGCACGGTCGGCGCCGCGGACTGGACCGAAGCGCTGCCCGACGGGCTGGAGACGGTGGTCGGGGAGGGCGGCGAACGGCTCGACGTCACCAAGGTGGCCCAGATCGCCCTGGCACGCCTGGTGCTGAACCAGGCACCCGTGGTCGTCCTCGACGAGTCGACGGCCGAGGCCGGCAGCGAAGGAGCCGCCGAGCTGGAACGGTCCGTCCAGGCCGCCTGCGCCGGCCGGACGACGCTGTTCGTGGCCCACCGGCTGACGCAGGCGATGGCGGCCGACAGGATCGCGGTCCTGGACGCGGGCCGCGTGGTTGAGCAGGGAACCCACCAGGAACTCGTGGCTCTCGGCGGGCGCTACGCACGACTGTGGCGGGCCTGGCGCGAAGGCAGCTAGCGCCGTGCCGGACAACGTTCGCCCCGTCGCGACTCCCGGCGCGCACCCTGCGAACCCAGTACGGCGGCAGCAGGCACAGGACGCCCCGCCCGACGTGACATCAGGCCGTCGCCGCCGCCGCGAGGTCGCGCCTGTCCACGACGGCGGGATCTCACCGGCCCGATCAGGGCCGCGCCCTCCGGATCAGGCCCGATCAGGCAGGCGACGACGAGGCGGGAGTCCCTGCCGCAGGCCACGAGGCCCGGCAACAACGGGAAGAGACGGCCCGGCGCGCCCGGTGCCACACGTACCCGATCGAACGCTGAAAGGACGATGGGTCTTCGATGACGGACCACACTGCTCGCCCCGTACTGCTTTCCCCCGCGAGCCTGGAGGACGTACGCAGGCGGACGGGTGACTACTCCGACAGGACCATCGCGGGTGCCTGCGCCATCGGGCTGTCCTACTGGGCGACAGGCCTCGGACCGGACGGACTCGGCCTCACCCCGTCCACCCTCTTCGCCGACATCCTCGGCTGGGTCGACAACGGCGGTGCCGTACCCGCCGGATGGGAGGTCGGCGCCGACGGCCGGAGCATCGTCCTGCCCGACGGAGTGGGCGCCGAGGACGCACAACTCGCCCTCGACGACCTCGCCGACTTCCCGGACCGCCCCGTCGGCACCATCGGTCCCACGGGCCCTCTGGAACGACTCAGGGTGCTGACCGAGTGGAACGCCACCGGAGCGGACCGTGTCCGCCCGACCCTCATGGAGATGTTCCGCGAGCAGGCGGGGAACAGGCCGGACGCCGTCGCGATCGTCGACGAGCACCGCTCGCTGACCTACCGGGAGACGGAGACGCTCTCCGCGCAGCTCGCTCACGAGCTGATCTCCCGCGGCCTCACCACCGAGCAGGTCGTGGGCGTCTCACTGGGCCGCTCCGCCGACATGGTCATCGCACTGCTCGGAGTGCTCCGGGCAGGCTGTGCCTTCGTGCCGCTCGACCCGCAGTGGCCGGCCGAACGGCGCGCCGTCGTCGTCCAGGACGCGGGCGTCGTGCTCCAGATCAACGCCACCGGAGAACCGCCCGCCGGTGAACCCGACGCCCTAGCCGTGGACCTCTCCGGCTGGGCCTACGGTTCCCGTCCCACCAAGGACCCCGCGGTCACCGTGCACGGCGCGGGCCTCGCATACGTGATCTTCACCTCGGGCTCCACCGGGCGGCCCAAGGGCGCGATGATCCGTCACGAGGCCATCAGCGAACGGCTCCTGTGGCAGTCGGAGGAGATCCTGGGCTTCGGGCCCGAAGACGCCTCACTGTTCAAGGCGCCCCTGTCCTTCGACATCTCGATCAACGAGATCTTCCTCCCGCTGGTGCGAGGCGGCAGGCTGGTGGTCCTGCGGCCCGGCGGCGAACGCGACCCCCACCATCTGCTGGCTGTGCTGGCGGAGCAGCGGGTGACCTTCACCTACCTGGTCTCGTCCATGCTGGACGTCCTGCTGGCGATGACGGGCGACTCCGGACGGCTCGACAGCCTGCGGCACGTCTGGTGCGGCGGGGAGGTCCTGACCCCGGAGCTCTACGAGCGCTTCCGCGACCGCCTCGGTATCCCCCTGTACCACGGCTACGGGCCGGCGGAGACGACGATCGGCGTCTCGCACGTCATCTACCGGGGCGAGGCCGAGCGCCTCTCGACCTCCATAGGCAAGGCCAACCCCAACACCCAGCTGTACGTCCTGGACGACGAACTGCGCCCGGTCCCGGTCGGCGTCGGCGGCGAACTCTACGTGGGCGGCTTCCTGCTGGGGCGCGGATACGTCAACTCACCCGGGCTCACGGCCTCGCGATTCGTCGCCAACCCCTTCGCCACCGACGGATCCCGGCTGTACCGCACCGGGGACCTCGCGCGCTTCGCACCGGACGGGTCCCTGGACTTCCTCGGCAGGACCGACAACCAGATCAAGATCCGCGGCATGCGCCTGGAGATCGAGGACGTGGAGGTGGGACTCGCCGAGCACCCCGCCGTCCGGCACACCTGTGTCGTCGCGAGGAAGAACACCGCCGGCGGCACCTACCTGGTGGGCTACGTCATCCCGGCCGCGGGCAGCGAGGAGCTGCGCGGGGACGACGTCCAGGCCTGGGCCCAGGCGCACATGGTGGAGTACATGGTGCCCACCCACGTCGTGGTACTGCAGGAGTTCCCCCTCACCGCGAACGGCAAGCTCGACCGCGCGGCCCTCCCCGAGCCCAGCACGGGCACCGGCCCGCTGCTCCGGCCCACGACCGGGAACGAACTCCTGGTGTGCGAGGCCGTCGCGACCGTACTGGGCCTGGAGGCGGTCGGGACCGACCAGGACTTCTTCCGCCTCGGAGGGGACAGCATCCTCGCCATCTCCCTGCTGGGCGCGCTGCGCGAGGCGGGCCTCCATGTCACGGCGCGGCAGATCTTCACCCACAGCGTGGTGGGGGCGCTGGCGGCCGTCGCGAGCACCCAGGACAGTCCGAGCGCCCAGGACGGGGACGTGCCCACCGGCCCCGTCGCCGGATCCCCCATCGTGCGGTGGCTGGGCGACACCACGGACGCCGTCGACGGCTTCGTGCAGTCGGTGGTCCTGCGCACCCCCGAGGAACTGACCGCCGACGCCCTCGACGGCATCCTCGCGGCGGTGGTGGAGCGGCACCACATGCTGCGGGCGCGGCTGGTCCGGGGCGACCGCTGGAGCTTCGACATCCCGGGGACCGGCGGGACCGGCCCGGCCCCCGGCCTGTGGGAGGAGAGCGGCCTCCCCACGGAAGCGTGCGTCGCGGAGGCCACTCGGCGACTGGACCCGGACAACGGGGTGATGCTGCGTGCCGTCTGGCGCCGTGAGGCACGTCAACTGGTGCTCGTCGTGCACCACGTGGTCATCGACGGTGTGTCGTGGCGGATCCTGATGGAGGACCTGGCCACAGCCTGGAGCCTCCACACCGACGGTGCTCCCGTCGAACTGCCCCCGGCCGGCACGTCCTTCCGGCGCTGGACCCAGCTCCTGGAAGGCGCCACCGCCGAGTTCGCACCCGACCGCGACCTCTTCCTCCGTCCGCTGCCGGCAGCGGACCGGCCCGTGGGCCGACGTGCACCGATGGCGACCGACACCGTCTCCGCCGAACGCACCCGGACCGTATCCGTCGGACCCGAGGCCACCGCCGCACTGCTGGGCGAGGTGCCCGCGAAGTTCCACGCGGGCGTCAACGACGTGCTGCTGACCGGGCTGTCCGTCGCCCTCGCCCGGTGGCGCCGGGATCTCGGGCAGGACCAGACGTTCGCGCACATCGAGCTGGAGGGGCACGGCCGTGAAGGGCGCTTCGTGGCCGGGTCCGCCGGCTTCGAACCCGAACTCTCCCGGACCATCGGGTGGTTCACGACACTGTTCCCCGTGGTCGTGGATCCGGGCACCGCGGCCGACCTCACGGACCCCGAGTACCTCGCGGCCGCGCTGAAGGCGGTCAAGGACGACCTCGCCCGGGTCCCGGCCAACGGTCTCTCCTACGGGGCCCTGCGCTACCTGACCGAGGAAGGGCTCGAAGGACCGGCCCCGCAGGTGCTGTTCAACTATCTGGGCCGCTTCGACTCGGGCACCTCCGGGGACTGGCAGTTCGCCGCTGCCGCCGGGCAGCTGGGCGAGAGGCGCGACCCGGCCATGCGCCTGCCGAGGGCCCTGGAGTTCAACGCCGTCGCCGAGGCTGCCGGGGGCGGGGCGCACGAGCTGGTGACCACGATCTCCTGGCCCGACGGAATGTTCTCCGACGAGGACATCGCGGCCATCGGCGGGTACCTCCAGGACGCCCTGACCGGCCTCGCCGCCCTCGACGGGGGCGGACATTCCCCGGCGGACTTCCCCCTCGTGCCGCTCACCCAGGCCGATGTCGACACCCTGGACGGACCGGCACTCCGCGACATCCTGCCCCTCACCCCCTTGCAGGAGGGCCTCTACTTCCACTCCGTCTTCGACGACGACTCGGCCGGCAGCTACGTCGAGCAGCAACTGCTCACCCTGGAGGGCGAGGTGGACGCCGCCCGGCTGTCGGACGCGGCCACCCGCCTCCTCTCGCTGCACCCCAACCTCGCCGCCCGCTTCGTCGCCCTCGCGGACGGTCGCGTCGTCTCCGTGCTGGAGGACGGCGCACGGGCACCCTTCACCGTGCTGGACCGCCCGGGCATGACGGACGCCGAGCTCCGGGACCACGCCGAACACGACCGCCGCGCCGGATTCGACCTGGCCACCGGTCCGCTGATGCGCTTCACCCTGGTCCGCAGGACCTCCGGCAGCGTTCTGGTGCAGACCGTGCACCACATCATCGCCGACGGATGGTCCGTACCTCCGATGCTGCGCGCCCTGCTCGCCGAGTACCACACGCCGGGGTCCCTGTACCCGCTCGGAGGATTCGGCGACTACGTACGCCGGCTCGCCGGAACCGACGCCGGCGAGAGCGACCGGGTCTGGGGCGACCAGCTGGCCGGACTCCCCGGCCCGTCGCTGGTCGCCGACGGGCACACGCCGTCCGACCGCTTCGACGACACCGCCGTGGAGCCGGAGCTCGACATCGACACGGCCGCCCGGTCGGCGGGCGTCCCCCTGAGCGTGGCCGTGCACAGCGCCTGGGCGCTCACGCTCGGCGGGATCCTCCACGGCGACGACGTCGTGTTCGGTTCCACCGTGTCCGGTCGCGACTCGGACGTCCCCGGCATCGAGGACATGGTCGGCCTCTTCATCAACACGATCCCGCTCCGCGCCCGCTGGAGCCGTGACACCACCGCCGGTGAGCTGCTGTCCTCCGTCAGGGAACACCAGAGCGCCGTCCTGGCGCACCAGCACGTGTCCCTTGCGCGGATCGCCCGGCAGACCGGTGCCGGCCCGCTCTTCGACACCCTTGTGGTGTTCGACATCGCGCCCGACGTGGACGCGCTGCGCAGCCCCGGCGACGAACTGGCGATCACCGGCATCGTGAACGAGGGAGCCCCCCACTACCCGCTGACGCTGGTCGTGGAACGCACCCCCGCCGGCCGCTGCCGGTTCAATCTGATCCACGACACCACGCTGCTCGGGACGGCGCGCGCCCGGGCGATCCTGATCACGTTCGCCCGCAACCTGACCGGTCTGCTCACTCTGCCCGGCACCCCGGTGGCCGAACTGGGACGTGACGGGGAGTCACTGCCCGCGTCCGTCTCACCAGTGACCCTGCCGGAGCTCTTCGACGCCTCGGCCCGGCGTGCGCCGAACGCCACCGCCGTCACCCACTGCGCACTCGACGGCGCCACCCGTTCGCTGACCTACGGTGAACTGGCGTCCGCCAAGGAGGAACTGGCCGGGGCGCTGCGGGCGGCCGGTGTCGGCCCCGGCGGGCGTGTGGCCGTCGCCGTGCCCCGTTCGGCGGAGCAGGTCGTCGCCCTGCTGGCGGTCGTCAGCGCGGGCGGGGCGTACGTACCGCTGGACCTCGCGTACCCGGACGAGCGGCTGGAGTACGTCCTGACCGACTCCGCTCCGGAGGCCGTCCTGGTGCACCCCGAACAGCGCGACCGGTTCACGGAGTTGCTGGCCCGGGGCACGGGGCGGCGGCCCCGGATCCTCGTCCTGGGAGAGACCTCCGTACCGGCGGACGAGCGGACCGCGGCGTCCGTCCCCAGCTGGCACGATCCGGCCTACGTCATCTACACCTCCGGATCGACCGGAAGGCCCAAGGGCGTCGTGGTCCCGCACTCCTCGGTGGTGACCCTGCTCTCGAACACGCAGCCCGACATGGGATTCGGACCCGACGACGTGTGGGTCCAGTTCCACTCCTACTCCTTCGACTTCGCCGTCTGGGAGCTGTGGGGCGCTCTGGCGCACGGCGGGGAACTCCTGGTGCCGGACCACGGGCTCACCCGGTCCCCGGTGGACTTCCACCGGCTGGTCCGGGAGCGCGGGGTCACGGTGCTCAACCAGACACCCTCGGCCTTCTACCGGTTCATCGAGGCCGACGCCCACGCCGGCGGGCCCGCCACCTCGCTCCGCCGGATCATCTTCGGGGGAGAGGCGCTGGATCCCGCACGGCTGCGTGACTGGGCGGGGCGGCACGGCACCGAATCGCCCGAGCTGGTCAACATGTACGGCATCACCGAGACCACCGTCCACGTCACCCACCGCGTCCTCACCGACGCGGACCTCGACGGCGACGTCAGCCCGATCGGCGGCCCGGTCCGTGGCCTCACCACCTACCTCCTCGACGACCGGCTCCGGCCCGTGCCGCCTGGCAGGGTGGGCGCCATCTACGTGGCGGGCGACCAGGTGTCACTCGGCTATCTCGGCAGGCCCGGCCTCACCGCGGGCCGCTTCGTGGCCGACCCCTTCGCAGCCGACGGCTCACGGATGTACCACACCGGTGACCTGGCCCGCCGTACCCTCGACGGCGAGCTGGAGTTCGCCGGGCGGGCCGACGACCAGGTCCAGCTCAAGGGATTCAGGATCGAGCTCGGAGAGGTCGAGTCGGCCGTTCGCGCGCTCGACGGCGTCACCGATGTGGCGGTGACCGTGGCCGAGGCAGGTGACCACCTGATCGCGCACCTCGTGGGACGGATCCCCGCAGACCTCACGGAGCTCCTCTCCGCGAAGCTCCCCGCGCACATGGTCCCCGGCCGGGTGATCGCCGCCGACGCCCTGCCGCTGACCGTCAACGGCAAGCTGGACCGCGCGGCCCTGGCCGCACGAGCCGCCGAGGACACGTCGTCCCCCGCGGCCACGAGGGACGACGTGTCCGCCGAATCCACGAGCGGATCCGCCCTCGCCGCCTTGACCGGGATCTTCGCCGAAGCCCTTCACGGCACCGTCGAGGTGGACGGTGACACCGACTTCTTCGCGGCCGGCGGTGACAGCATCGTCGCGATCACCGTGATCAACCGCGCCCGCTCGCTCGGCCTGCCGATCGCACCGCGTGACGTCTTCCTGCTGAAGACACCGCGCGCGCTCGCCGCGCACCTGGCGACGAGCGCGCCGAAGGCCCCCTCACCGGCGCCCGCCCGTCGTCAGCACGGCCCGCTGATGCCCACGCCGATCATCCTCCGCCAGCGGGAACTGGGCGGTTCACTGGCCCGGTTCGCCCAGGCCAGGACGGTGACCGCCCCAGAGGGCACCGGCCTCGCCGCCGTCCGCCGCGCGGCCGACGCGGTCCTCGCGGCGCACCCGGCACTGCGGCTCGGGCTGCGCACGGAGCACGGGGTGTGGTCCCTGCGGACCGAACCCGTGCGACCGGCCACCGTCGTGACGGCCGGCACCGACGCGACGACCGCCGCGAACGAGGCCGCCGGGCGTCTCGACCCGGAGTCCGGCGAGGTCGTCGCCTTCACCTGGCTCGAGACGAGCAGGACCCTGGTGGTCACGGCGCACCACCTCGCCGTGGACGCCGTCTCCTGGCTGATCCTGCTGGACGACCTGGCCTCCGCCCTGCGCGGGCAGGAACTCCCCGCGCCGACGACCTCGTACGCCGAGTACGCCGAAGCGCTGACCGCACAGGCCGGCCGGGAGCCCGGCGAACTCGGCCGCTGGATCACCACGCTCCAGGCACCGGCGCTCCTGCCCTCACCCGGGCGGCTCCGCGAGGTCACCGTGGTGCTCCCGCCCGAGGTGAGCGACCGGCTGACGCGCACCGCTCCCGCAGCGCTCGGCATCGGCCTCACAGAACTGCTCTGCGGCGCTCTGCGGACCGCGCTGACCGGCATCCAGCCGACACCCACCGATCTCGCCGTCGAGCTGGAACGGCACGGCCGGGTACCCGCCCGTGAGGACCACGACTACAGCCGCACCGTCGGCTGGTTCACCTCCATCGCTCCTGTGCGGCTCACCCCGCACACGGACCCCGTCGCGGCGGCCCGCGAGGTCGTCGACCGGCAGCCCGACGAACGCGGACACCTCGCGTACGGCAGGCTCAGGTACCTCGACCCGCAGACCGCGCCCCTCCTGACCGCCCGTCCCCAGGTGCTCTTCAACTACCTCGGCAGGGGAGCCGAGTCCCACGCCCCGCGGATCACCGGTGGCGACCAGGGCAGCCCCTACGCCGTCGAGGTCAACGCGTGGACCGACGAATCGACCGGCAGCCTGCACGGCGTGCTCACCCTCGCGGAAGGCGTCCCCGACGAGATCACCGGCCTCTGGCAGCGGGCGCTGGAGCACATCGCGGACGTCTCCGCCCACGCGGAGCGCACCGCTCCCGTCACGCCCCTCCAACGAGGCCTGTACTTCCAGGCGCAGATGGCGGGGACGGCCGGACACTACGTCGCGCAGAGCTACTTCACCTTCGACCGGCGCCTGGACCCAGACGCGCTCGCCGACGCGATGGCCCATGTCATCGCCCGGCACCCGGGCGTGGGCGCCGGCTTCACCACCGACGACGACGGCAACCCCGTCCAGCTCCTCGGGGCCGGCCGAAGGGTCGAGGTCCGTACGGTCCACCCGCTCACCGACGCCGACGTCGACGCTCTGCGCGCCGCCGACCGCGACACGGGGTTCGACACGGGTGAACCGCCGCTGATCCGGCTGACGCTGGTGAGGCTGCCCGGCGGACACGACGGGCTCCTCCTCAGCTACCACCTGCTGCTCTGGGACGGCTGGTCCCGCGAGATCCTCCTGAGGGAGCTCTTCGAGGCCTACCGTGCGGTACTCGCCGGCGAGCTGCCGGAGGCCACGCCGGCCACCCCGGCCTTCGAGGACTACGCGCGGACCCTGGACGGCCGGGACCCGGCCGAGTCCCAGCGCTTCTGGGAACGCCACCTGGCCGGACTCACCGGACCGACCCTGCTGGCCGGACCGGCGCCCGCCCTCACCGACGAACTCCCGCGCGCACTGGTGCGCACCCTGTCGGCCGAGCGGTCCCAGCTCCTGAGGGACGCGGCCAGGACGCACGGCGTCACCCTCAACTCCCTGCTGACGGGCGCGTTCGGCCTGCTCCTCGGCGCCCACACCGGCCGCGTCGACGCGGTGTTCGGGGTGACCGTGTCGGGCCGTGAGGGGGAGGGCCTGTCCGACGTCATCGGCGTCCTCCTCAACACAGTGCCGATGTGGACGCGAGCCCGGCCGGACGTCGGCGTCGGTGCCTACCTCGGCGCCGTCCAGGCCGCCAGGGTCGAGGCCATGGACCACGAACACCTGGGCCTCGGCGAGATCCAGCGAGCCGCCGGGCACGACACCCTCTTCGACAACCTGTTCGTCCTGCAGAACTTCCTGGACCTGGACGCCCTGGCCGAGATCAACGCCCGGCACGGCATCACGTCGGTCAAGGCCGACGACTCCACGCACTATCCGTTCACCTGGGTCGTCACACCCGGCGAGCGGCTCACCGTCAAGCTGGAGTACCGCGACGACGACCCCGCGAGGGCGCGACGACTCGTGGACGACTACCTCCGGATACTCGACGGCCTCGCCCGCTCCACCGGCCCTCTGGGATCGATGCCCGGCCTCGGCGAGGTCCCGGTTCCCACCGGGCGGACGGACATCGGAACGGACACCGTCGTCGACCGGTTCGACCGGGCAGCCGACCGGGACCCGCAGCGTGTCGCCCTCGTGGCGGACGGATCAGTCATGACCTTCGCCGAGCTCAGGGACCGCAGCCGCGCGGTCGCCGGTGTGCTCGCCCGGCGCGGTATCGGACCGGAGACCACCGTCGGCCTCGCGATCCCGCGCTCCCTCGACTCCATCGTGGCCCTCTTCGCCGTACTGCGGACCGGGGGCGCCTACGTGCCGCTGGAACTCGACCACCCGGACGAGCGGATCGCGGCGATCATCGACGCGGCGGGCCCGGACGTCATCCTGACAGTGAGCTCCGTGTCCCCCCGGCTGACCGGGGAGCTGATCGAACTCGACCGGCCGCTGCCCGACACGGAGCCGTTCGTGACCTTCGCGCCGGACGCCCCGCACCGCCTGCGCCACCCCGCCTACACCATCTACACGTCCGGCTCCACGGGCAAGCCGAAGGGCGTGGTGACCGAGTACGCCGGACTCACCAACATGCTGATCAACCATCAGCGCCGCATCTTCGAACCCGTGCTGGCGGAGCACGGCCACCGCACCTTCAAGGTGGCGCACACGGTGTCGTTCGCCTTCGACATGTCGTGGGAGGAACTGCTCTGGCTCGCCGACGGCCACGAGGTGCACATCTGCGACGAGGAACTGCGCCGTGACGCCCCACGGCTGGTCGCCTACTGCCTCGAACATGGCATCGACGTCATCAACGTGACCCCGACCTACGCCCAGCAACTGGCCGCCGAAGGGCTGCTCGACAACCCCTCCCGTCGCCCCGCGCTGGTGCTGCTCGGAGGTGAGGCCGTGACCCCGGGCCTGTGGCAGCGGCTCGCGGACACGGAGGGGACCGTCGGGTACAACCTGTACGGGCCCACCGAATACACCATCAACACCCTCGGCGTCGGCACCTTCGAGTGCCAGGACCCCGTGGTGGGCGTCCCCATCGACAACACCGACGTGTACGTACTCGACGAGTGGCTCCGGCCGGTGCCCGACGGAGTCCCCGGAGAGCTGTACGTCTCCGGCATCGGCATCGCACGGGGCTACCTCGGACAGCCCGCACAGACCGCGGACCGCTTCGTGGCCAGTCCGTTCGGCGCACCCGGTGAGCGGATGTACCGCACCGGCGACCTGGTGATCCGGCGGCCCGACGGAAACCTGATGTACCTCGGGCGCACCGACCACCAGGTCAAGATCCGCGGCCACCGGGTCGAACCGGGCGAGGCCGAAGCCGTGTTCGCCGCCCACCCCGCGGTCCGGTTCGCCGCCGCGGTCGCGCAGCCCGACCCCCAGGTGGACGGAACGTACCGGCTGGCCGCCTACCTCGTCCTCGACGAGGGTGCCGACCTGGCCTCCGTGGCCGCCGAAGCGGGCGCCGGACTGCCGGACTTCCTCCGCCCGACCCACTACGCCCAGGTCGACAGCATCCCGCTCACCGTCAACGGCAAGGCCGACACCAAGGCGCTGCCGGAGGCCAAGCCGCTCGGCGTGCTGACCACGGGCGGCGAGCGCCGTCCCGAGACGGAGACCGAGACCGTCGTCTGCGAGTTCTTCGCGGAAGCCCTGGACCTGGACGACGACGAGGTGAGCGCGGTCAGCGACTTCGCCTCCCTCGGCGGACACTCCATGCTGGCGGTGCGGCTCATCGGCCTGCTCCGCCGGGAGTACGGTCCGGTGATCACGATCCGCGATCTCCTCACCCTTCGAACCCCGGAAGCGATTGCCCGCCACCTTGAAGACAACAGCTGACACCCAGCGGCCCCGCCCCGGGGCCGGCATCCTCCGGACCGCGCTGCGCCGCAACCGCGGCGCGGTCGTCCGGGGCACCGTCCTCATGGGCCTCTACCAGGCCGGTGAGACGGCCTTCCCCATCGCGCTCGGCCTGATCGTCGAATACACGATGCGGGACCGGAGCCTCGGCTCCCTCGGACTGTCGATCGCCTCGCTCGCCGTGATCATCACGACGGTGTCGCTCTCCTGGCGCTTCGGGATGCGTGTGCTCCAGAAGGCCAACACGACGGAGGCGCACCGCTGGCGCGTCCGGGTCGCCGAGTGCGGTCTCCAGCCGGTGGCCAGGGACGTCGATCTGAAGTCCGGGGAGATCCTCACCATCGCCACCGAGGACGCCGACCAGACGGCCGACATCGTCGAAGTGGTTCCTCTGCTCATCAGCTCGCTGGTCGCGGTGGTGGTCGCCTCGGTCGCTCTCGGCCTCGCCGACGTCCGGCTCGGACTGCTGGTGATCGCGGGCACCGTGGGCATCCTGTCCGTCCTCAGCGTGATGTCCCGGCGGATCGGATCGAGCACCCAGGAGCAGCAGGCCCGGGTCGCACGGGCCGGGGCCAAGGTCGCCGACCTGATCACCGGGCTCCGCCCGCTGCACGGCTTCGGAGGCAACCACGCGGCATTCCTCTCCTACCGGCGGATCAGCACGGAGGCCAGGCGTCAGGCCGTCACCGTCGCCCGGGTGAACGGCGTGTACGCCGGCACCTCTCTGGCCCTCAACGCCGTGCTCGCCGCCGCGGTGACGCTGCTGGCCGGCTGGCTGGCGTACAGCGGGCGGATCACCGTCGGCGAGCTCGTCATGGCCGTCGGGCTGGCGCAGTTCATCATGGAACCCCTGAAGATGTTCTCGGAGATGCCCAAGTACGTGATGATGGCCCGCGCCTCCGCCGAACGCATGGCGCTGGTGCTCGCGGCCCCGGCGCGGTCCGACCCCGGCACCGGGCTTCTGGAGCCGGGCGGTGACCTGGAGGTCGACGGTGTCCGCCACGAGTCCCTGAACGGACTCACGTTCAAGGTGCACGCCGGGGAGTTCGTGGCGATCGCTGCCTACCAGCCGCGTGCGGCCGCCGATCTGGCGGCCGTCCTCAGCGCGAGCGTCCCGCCCGGCTCGTACGGGGGAGTGGTGCGGGTCGGCGGGCGGGAGATCGCGGAACTGTCCGTCGAGTCGCTCCGGGAGCACCTGCTGGTGAACCCGTACGACGGTGAGATCTTCGAAGGGAGCCTGCGTACCAACATCGACCCCACCGGCACCAGCGAATCGGTCCCGGAGGCCGTCGAGGCGTCCATGCTCACCGATGTCGTCGCCCTCCACCGCGAAGGGCTCGACCACGGGGTCCGTGACCGGGGAGCGAACCTGTCCGGCGGGCAGCGCCAGCGGCTCTCCCTGGCCCGTGCCCTCGCCGCCGACTCCGACGTACTGGTGCTGCACGACCCCACGACCGCGGTCGACGCGGTCACGGAGCAGCTCATCGCACGGAAGGTGGCCAAGCTGCGCAAGGGCCGCACCACCGTCGTGCTCACCAGCAGCCCTGCGTTGCTGGACGCCGCCGACAGGGTGCTCGTCCTGGACGGCGGGGTCGTCACCGCCGAGGACTCGCACCGTCACCTCCTCGCCTCCGACGCGGACTACTGCCGCGCGGTGGCGCGATGACGTGAGCCGGCCCCGGCGGACCGTTCGGTCTGCCGGGGCCGGTGGTGCCCGGCCACGCACGACCCGGGGCGCGTCGTCGGTGCCCGGCCTACTCGCCGAGCACCCAGGCGACATCCCTCAGCAGTGCGTGCCGCCAGCCGGCCCGGTCGTGACCTGATGCCGACCGGGACGTCCGCACGGTCGCACCGGCCTCCCGGGTCAGGGCCTCGGCCCGTTCGCAGTGGGGGAGCATCCTCGCCTCGTGCTCCCCGACGTCGAACGCGATCCTCAGCCCCGAGAGATCGGGGCGACGGCGCAGTCGGGCGGCGATGTCCCCGCCGGCGGGCCCGCGCAGCGGGTCGGGCCCCTCCAGGGCGCCGGGCGCCCACCAGAGGGACGGCGACTGGCAGGCGACGCGCGACACCAGATCCGGGAACTCCAGCGCCGCGTACATCGCGCTCAGCCCGCCGAGACTCTGCCCGGCGACCACCAGCCGGTCCCACTCGGCCCTCACCCCGGACTCCGCCAGCCGCCCCGGCAGCTCGTCGCGGACCGCTTCCCAGAGCGCCGGGCTGCAGCTGAACTCGGCTTCCCGGTCACCTGACGGCAGGAAGACCAGGGTGACCGGTGGCATCTCCCCGGCGGCGAAGGCGGAGTCGAACGCCGTCATGGCCGGGTGGAGATACAGCCAGTCGTCGCCGTCGAGCAGGAGGACCACGGGCCCTCCTCCGCCCACCGGGTGGACGCGCACGGTCCGCCGGCCCCCCAGCCGGGCAGAGGCCCACCGGACGCGGGTCCGGGGGAGTGGCAGCACGTCCTCCACGCCGACGAGGGGCCAGTGCGGCTGCGCCGGCGCGTCCGGGGTCGCGGCCACCGACCGGTCACCGCCCGCCCCCGCGGGATTCGACGGGTCCGCGAAGGCCCCGTCCTCGGTGAGGAACTGATAGGTCACCCTCAGCCGTTCGGGCATGGAGACCTCGGCGTACCAGCAGTCGGTGGTGCCCCAACGGCGCAGGGGCACGGGCTCCGACCAGCTCTCGAAGCCGATCCGCGCCGACGAACCCCGCCACAGGAAGAGGGTCAGCCAGCCACCGCCGTCCCCGCGCACCGACGTCGGCGCGCCCGCCGCCGCCCAGAACGTATCGGTTCCGGGAGTGCCGGACAGCCCGTAGGCGAGGAACGGGCTCCGGGCCTCGTCGGTGATGTCGGCCGGTTCCTTCACGCGATGCATGTACGTCTCCTGACAGAGGGGGACAACGACGGGTGCGGGGCCGTGCCCGCCTCAGCCGACCGGTCCGGCGCCCGCGGCCCGCCGGTCGACGCGCCCCGACCCGGGCTGTCCGATCACCTTCGGCATGAGCGAACGGTGCGGGGAGGGCAACGGCCGGGTGTGTGCCACGACGGCCTCCCGCTCCTCGCCGCACGCGGGGAACACGGTGGTCCCCGGAGCATCCCTGTCGAGCAGGCACCGCAACAGTGCATGGGGCACGCGGCCGTCGAGTACATGGGCCCGCCCCACACCACCGCGTACGGCCCGCAGACAGCCCTCCATCTTGGGCAGCATGCCGCTCTCCAGTTCCGGAAGAAGCGCGTCCAGCGCGTCGGCGGACAGCCGCCCGATCACCTCGGTGCTGCGCGGCCAGTCCGCGTACAGCCCCTCCACGTCCGTGAGCATCACCAGCCGATCCGCCCCCAGACCCATGGCCAGGGCGGAGGCCGCGGTGTCGGCGTTGACGTTGTAGACCTTCCCGTCGTCACCGCGGGCCACGGGGGAGACCACCGGGATATGACCCTGCGCCAGAAGCGCGTGCAGCAGTCCCGGGTCGACGTCCACGACGTCACCGACGAGGCCGAGGTCCACCTCCCTGCCGTCGACCACGGCACGCCGGCGGACAGCCGTCATCGAGCGCGCGTCCTCGCCGGTCAGCCCCACGGCGAACGGTCCGTGTGCGTTGATGTGCCCCACGATCTCCCGCTGGACCTGCCCGGACAGCACCATGCGCACCACGTCCATGGCCGCGGGAGTGGTCACCCGCAGCCCCGCCTCGAACCGGGTCTCCAGGCCCAGACGGCCGAGCATGCCGCTGATCTGGGGACCGCCCCCGTGCACCACGACGGGGCGCAGCCCCGCGGCCCGGAGCTCCACGACATCCCGCGCGAACGCCTGCCGGAGACCGGTGTCGACCATGGCGTGCCCGCCGTACTTCACGACGACGATGCCGCTGTCAGGCAGTTCCGGAGGGGTGAGGGTGCCGGTGTACGGCGATACCCGCGAGCGATCCCTGACAGCCGGACTCATTCCGCTACCCACTCCGTTCGCGCGGCATCAACCGCATCGATCGACCAACTGGTACGCGAACGGGGGTGGTTGGTCAGGCCTCATCACCCGCGCCGCAGTAGAGGTTAGCCTAACCTAACAGGATTGCCCGGCTTCGGTGCACGGAGCGGCCCGTGCCGGACGGCCACCCGCCCGGCACGGGGGACTCACCGCGCGGTGATACGCAGGATGCCGGTCACGGTGCCCTGGAGATAGGCGCCGTCCGGTGCGACCGTGCCCGCCATCTGCAGGGTGTCGTAGAGGGACCCCACCCCGACCTGTGAGGAGCGCGTGACCCGGCCGTCCGCCGGGTCGATCTGCACGTAACGGAACGGATCGAGCAGGCTGGTTCCCCTGGTCCCGGGGATCAGGGGGTCGCGCACCACGGTGTGCAGGAGGCCGTCGGCCGTCGACAGCTTCGGCACGGCCGCCGACCGCAGGGCGGTGTCCCAGACGAGGGAGCAGCCGGCGCCGTCCGGCCGGACGTCCACCCGGGTCAGACCGCCCGCGAAGTCGGCGGTCGCCGGGACGCTGGGGCCGGCGCCGTCGGGCACGGCGGGGTAGGGGTAGCCGTAGGTACCCGCCACGAAGACGCTGCGCCCCGCGCCCACCGGGGAGTTCTCGCTTCCCGGTCCCGCGGCCGCGGTGAGGACGGGCACGGAGCAGACGTCCGAGCCGTCGGCGGTTCGGTACACGTTCAGATGGGCCGTGTCGTCGGCGTTGTCCACGACGGCGATGTACTCGGTCCCGCTGCCGGGGCCGAAGAACGTCGGCGTGGACCCGCTGCCCCAGCTCAGCAGCCCCGGCTTGCGTGCGGAGCCGCGGTCGTACGCCTTGCGCCAGAGGACCTTCGGCGTGCCGCCGTCCGAGGTCAGGAGGTAGGTGGCGTGGGTGGTGGTGACGGCGGTGCCCTGCGGAGCCGTGGAGATGCTGTTCGCGACGCGCTCGCCGGCCGGCAGGGTGAGGGCGTTCACCGTGCCTGTGGTGTCGTCCGCGGTGCCGACCCTGCCTGCGCCGGTGGCGAACCACACCCGGCCGTCCCAGTCCGGCGCCAGTCCGGTGACCGCGTCGCCCTCGGGGATGACGGAGGCCAGGGACAGGCTCCGGTCGACCGTGAGGTTCCAGTCGCCCGAGGAGTCCCGGTGGTGTCCCACCCGGAGAAGGCTGCGGCTGCCGTCCGCGACGACGAGCCGGTCCTGATGGTCGATGTACGCGTAGACGCCGCCGAGCAGTGAACCCTTCGTGAGCTTCAGCGAGGTCAGCGACGAACCGGTGTCCGGATCCAGCAGATGAACGGTCGGCACCTGACCGAATATCGGTGTGCACAGGGCGACGGGGTAGCCGTCGGCCCCGACCAGCACGGTCGGGCACGCGGAGGCGAGTGCGGTGCGTGAGGACGACAGGGTGCCCACGCCCGGACCGGGGAGCGGCGTGGTGTCGGAGGAACCGGAGTCCCCGTGCATGGTCGCCGTCCCGTCCGGACCCGCGTAGGGGTGGCGGGGAGGCGTCGGGCCGAAAGGTGAGGGGGAGACGGCGGTGGCGGGACCGGCGCAGCCGAGGGCGACGGCCGCGAGCAGAGCGCCGACAGGCCTCCATCGGGCTGAACGGCGGCGAGCGGGGAGGACGGACACGACAGGACGGTCCTTTCGGCAAGGGGCAGGGCGCAGCGGACGGTGTGGCGAACAGGGCACGGCGAACTCCGTGCCATCCCGATCCCATGGCGGACGGGAGCGGCCGGGCACGGGGACACCGATGCGCGGAGAGGGTGGAACGGAGGAGAGAGAGCCCGGCGGCCGCCGAGCGGACCGTCCGCGGTCAGGTGCGGACGAAGAACGGGGCCGGTGTGGAACAGCGGGCGGGCGGAGCCGCCGACGGGATCAGCCCGCGAGCGGACAGAGGGCGCCGGCCGTACGCGCGAGATCGACGTGACGTCGTCGCGTGAGCTCCTGGCAGCGCTTCATGAGGATGATCCAAGCACTACGGCTGATGCGCGGTCAACAGTGCCCCGTAGGCGCCTTGAACGCCGAAGCGCCGGCCACGTCCCGCCGCTCGCCCGGTCACAGGCCGGGGGTCGAGAACGGGAGCGATGCGGTCAGGAGGGCCGGCACATGAGGGTGTCTCACGCCTGAGTACTGATCAGGCCGCTTCTCCGTACGTGGCGTTGATGGCCGAGTCGAGGCTGTGATGGACGGCGAGCCGGGCCCCTCCCACGTCCGCGGAGGCCTCCAGCAGGCGTCGTACCGCGGAGCTCGCCGTGGCCACCGACATCAGCACGCCCCAGGCTCCGCACTGGCGGTGAGCTCGCAGGACCGCGCTGGCGGTGGCGGGTGTGGCCGCGGCCTCCTCGATCACCACGAGCACCGGCGAGGGGCGGTGGGCCTGCAGGAACGCCACGATCTCCGAGGAGAGTTCGGCCCGTCCGCCGATCCCGGGATCCTCCCGCACGGTGAGGACCAGGACACCACGTTCAAATCTGTGTGACAGCATCACGACCTCCGCAGTCCGGGCCCGCCGGCGGGCTCTGGTGCACACCGTCTTCCCATCTCCGCGGTGTCTCAAGCAGAGAGATCCCGCCGTGCCGGCAATCTGAACGAACCTCTGGCGGCGGCGTTCCGTTGGGAGGGCGAGGCCGAAGTCCCTGCGGCGACTGCTCCCGCACCGATCCGTCAACGGCACACGGAGGTACCCCTGTTGCGGCGGTACCTGAGAGTGCGGCAGGCTGGTCCCACCTTGCGCAAGAGCGTGAAAGGAATTGCAGAGGTCCTTGACGGACGAGAGCCGGTTCCGGGGGCGCCTCACCATCGGCCCTCCGCGTCCCGTCCCGCCGTGCCAGGCACATCTCGATGAACAGCCCAGCCGACCTACCCGACCGGAGAGGTACGAATCACTGTGCCCCATCGACAGACCGACGTCCTCGTGCTGGGCGGTGCCGGCGTGGACACCGTCGTCCACGTCCCTCAGCTGCCGCTGCCCTACGCCGACAGCCACATGATCCGGCCGGGCATCGAGACCCGTGCGGGGCAGAGCGGTGACTTCGTCTCGCTGGGGCTGCACGCCCTCGGACTGCGCGCACATCACCTCGACATGATCGGGGACGACCACGAGGGCGACCTGGTCCGCGCCCTGCACCGGAACCGGGGCATCCCGTTCACCGGCGTCCCCGCGCCCGGTGGCACCAAGCGCGCGGTCAACCTGGTCGGCCCCGACGGCCGGCGGATGTCTCTCTACGACGCCGACCGCGCACGGGACTCGGACAGGTTCGACGCCGCGACCCTCCGCAGGCTCGCGGCGGATGCCCACCACGCCCACGTGGTGATCACCCAGCCCTGCTCCCACGCGCTGCCGCAACTCCGTCAGGCCGGGGTGCCGATCTCCACCGATCTGCACGACTGGGACGGCGCCGACACCTACCACGAGGCCTTCGCGCTCCAGGCGGACGTGGTGTTCATGTCCAGCTCCGCCCTCCCGGACCCGGAGCGGACTCTCCGTGACGTCTCCGAACGCGGCCGAGCGCGGATCGCCGTCGCCACTGCAGGCGCCGAAGGGGCGCAACTGCTCTACGAGGGCGAGCTCACGCACGTCCCGGCGGTCACCCCGCCCGCGGCCGTGGTGGACTCCAACGGGGCCGGCGACGCGTTCGCCGCCGGCTTCCTCTTCGGCCTGCTGAACGGTGAACACCCGCGCCGCTGCGCCTTGTACGGCGCGATCGCCGGTGCCTACGCCTGTACGGTCCCGTCCACACGGGCTGATGCGATCGGCAGGGAAGCGCTGCTCGCCGCGGTTGCCGAGGATGCTCGCCGGTCCGGTCGTCCCGGCACGCGCTGAACGCCGACCGGGTGACTCCGGCATGCGGGCGATGACGGAGAATGCGGAGGCCTGTTCAGCTCTCCGCGACACCAGGAGTACCTGTGGTCCGCCGCATCCTCCACCCGGTTCTGCTCCGAAGTGGTAAGGCGACGAGTCTGGCCGCCTGTCTCGCCGCCCTCTGCCTGGCCGGCTGTACGCACTCGACGGGAGCCGCCGGGGAGGGTGGGCCCGGACAGCGGTCGCCCTCCGCCGAAGTGCTTCCGCCGAAGGCGGGTATGGCCTTCGACTACCAGATCGGCGGTGGATACGCGCCGCCCGACGGCGTCCGGGCCCTGTCCCGCGACCGGGAGGACCGGCCGGAACCCGGTCTCTACAACGTCTGCTACGTGAACGCCTTCCAGACGCAGCCGGGCACCCTGCGATGGTGGCAGGACACCCACCCGGACCTCCTGCTGCGTGACGGCGACGGGGACACGATCATCGACGAGGGCTGGGACGAGGTGCTCCTGGACACCTCGACACCGAAGAAGCGCGCAGCGCTGGCCCGGATCGTCGGAGGCTGGATCGACGGATGCCGGGAACGCGGTTTCCAGGCAGTGGAGCCCGACAACCTCGACTCGTTCGAACGTTCCGAGGGCGAGCTGACGGACTCGGACAACGCCGCTCTCGCCACCTTGCTCGCCGAGCGCGCCCATGCGGCTGGTCTCGCCATCGGGCAGAAGAACACCACCCGACTGCTGGACAGGCGAGCAGAGATCGGCTTCGACTTCGCGGTGACCGAGGAGTGCGCCCGGTACGACGAGTGCGGCGCGTACGCGGACGCCTACGACGGCCGGGTCCTCGCCGTGGAGTACGAGGGTGAGGGGGAGGTGGACTTCGGCGAAGCGTGCGCCGCCTGGAGCGACAAGGTCTCCCTGGTCCAGCGGGACCTCGCCGTGCTCCCCGAGGGGCGGAAGGGACACACGTACCGGACCTGCTGACGGCGACAGCGCCGCACCACGCGCCGTCGGTGCCGGTCGTGCCGCTGCGGTGATCGGCGGGTGCGCGGCGGCGTGGGAATCAAGCCGGACAGCGGGCGTTGTAGCAGAGGTGAGCTCTCCGATCGCATCGACCAGGTTCTCCGTCCTCGACCGCTCGCGCACCCGCGAGGGCCACGACGGCCCGCAGGCACTACGGGACACCGTCACCCTCGCCCGGACGGCCGAGGCTCTCGGGTACCACAGGTTCTGGGTCTCGGAACACCACAGCGTGCCTGGCGTGGCAGGGTCCGCGCCGACGGTCCTGGCCGCCGCCGTCGCGGCAGCGACATCCGTCATCAGGGTGGGAACCGGTGGGGTGATGCTCCCGAATCACCAGCCCCTCGTCGTGGCCGAGCAGTTCGGGGTTCTCGCCTCGCTCTTCCCCGGGCGGATCGACATGGGGCTGGGGCGATCGGTCGGCTTCACGGACGGAATCCGCAAGGCGCTGGGCCGAGGCAAGGAGGACGCGGCCGCCTTCGCGGGTCAGCTCACCGAACTCCTCGGATGGCTCGACGGCACCCAGCGTGCCCATCCCGAGGTGCACGCCCACCCCGCCGAGGGGCTACGCGTCCCTCCCTACGTCCTGGCGACCGGTGAGGGCGCCGCCGTCGCTGCCGCCATGGGGCTGCCGCTGGTCGTGGGCGATCTCCGAGGGCGCGAGAAGCTGATCCGCGCGGTCGAGGAGTACCGCGGCGCCTTCAGGCCTTCCGCCTGGGCGGCCGAACCCCATGTGATCGTCGCGGGTACCGTCGCGGTCGCGGAGACCGACGAGGAAGCGCGGCGGCTGCTCGTTCCCGAAGCCTGGTCCATGGCCTGTGCGCGCACCCGGGGGTCCTTTCCGCCGCTCGCACCCACCGAGCGGATCGAGGCGATGACCATGACACGGAAGGAGCGCGACCTGTTCGAAGGCGGGCTGCGCGGTCATCTGGCAGGCACCGAGGCCACGGTCACGGCCGGTCTCGAACAGGTGCTGGAGCAGACAGGCGCGGACGAGGTGCTGGTGACCACGAGTACGTACGACCGCGAGGCCCTGGTCGATTCCCTGGGGCGGCTGGCGCGCATTGCGGGCCTGGGCTGAGCTGGTTGGTCATGTCGCTCACGACCTTGTCGGCAGGCCGCGGAGGAACGGGGCGAGCCGGTCGGCGATCAGCCGGTCGTCCTGAGCTGAGGTGTGCCCGTCACAGCCGAGAAAGTCCAGGCCCGCCTGGTCGAGGTACCAGTAGTGGACCCCGGTGTCGCCTGCGTCGTTGCGCGCCCTGACCACCTGACGCACGTGTTCGGCGTTCCTGTCGAAGCCGACGGCCACGAGGGCGGTGCCGGCACCGTGCAGCCCGCGCAGCTTCCGGAGGAACTCGACGTACGCGGTGCGGAAGGCGACCGTGAGGCTGTCGGGCGTCCAGGGTTCGCCGGGGACGAGGTCGGTGAAGTCGTTGGAGCCGAGGTTGACCACCACGATCTGGGGGTGCCACGTACCCGGGTTGTGCCAGACGTCGCCGGGCACGGCGAGCAGGGCGCGATCGGAGTAGGTCCGGTACGTGACGTCCGGGGAGATGCCCGCGACGTTGCGTATCATGCCGAGTCCGGAGAAGCCGTTGATCTGGTAATCGGCGCCCAGTTGCCGGGCGGTGAGTGCTCCGTGACCCACGTCAGCGTTGGTGTTCCGTCTGATCTGCTCCGGATCGCATTCGCGGGTGCCCGAGACATTGCCGTAGCCCACCGTGATCGAGTCCCCGATGAACTCGATCTGCCGGCCGCGGGGAGCGGGCCTGCCGAGTACGGCCCCGCCGGGCGCGGCGACGAAGCCCCCGAACGTGCTGGTGTCGCCAGGGGAGTCGTTGCGTTTGACGACCCGGATCGTGTGCTCGGCGTCCCGCAGGCCGCTGACCCAGTGAGTGGTGTCTCCAGGGGTCACCAGGGTGGTGACAGTGGTTCCGTCGACCTGGATGTCGTAGTCGGCGGCCGCGCAGCCGAGCACCGTCCCCACGCCCGCGCCGCGGAAGCGGCCCTCGAAGTACACGCCGGGCCAGCTGAACTGAACCGTCCCGCCCAGATCCTTGACCCGCCCTGCGGTGTGCACCTGCTCCAGGACGTTCTTCACGGGGAGCAGGCGCTTGTCATCTCTCCGGCCATGCGGAGCTTCGGTGGTCACAGCCGAAAGTCCAACATCCGACCCCTGACTGTCAATCAGATTTATGGATGGCGGAGATCGACGGGAGGCCCAGGCAGGAAGAGCCCGACCAGCCCCTACGCCTGCGGGTGCCCGAACAACAGGTCGTAGCCCGGCGGGAGCTGGAGCAGCACCCGGTCCAGCAGCGCGTCTCCCGCGGCGTCGGCCACGACGCTGAGGACCGCGCCCGTGTCCCAGGCGGCGGTCTTCTCGGTGGCGCCTTCGATCCAGGCGGAGACCGCACGCACGAACCGGTCGGCACCGAGCGGCTCGGCGGCCTGCAGAGGGTTCAGGAGAATGAGGGCGAACGTCTCGGGCAGACACGCGGCCAGCTCGTTCCTCTCCTCGCCGACGACATGGGCGCCCAGCAGCGCGAGCACCACCCGTGACGCGCGTTCCGCCTCCAGCGCCGAGGGGTACTCACCGCGCTCCTGAACGGCTTCCAGGAACGGTTGCCATCTCATGTACGTCACGTGTTCCCCTTCGCGGAGCGCGGGCGGGGCGGAGAGCGGGACGGGGGAGGGGAAGCCCGTGCCCCGCCCTCCGCGTGTCCACCGCATGTCACCCTTGTACCGGTGGTAACACGCCTGACCGGCAGCGGCAAGCCGTGGCCACCTTCCCCGTGCCGGTAACCACGCCAGGACCTACCGCATGGGGTAGATGTCCCCGCTCGCCATGCCGCTGACCTGCTCGCTCCTGGATTCGAGCCGGTGTGCCTCGTCCTCCAGCCGCCGTCGCTCCGCGGGGTCGTCGGTCTGCTCGGCGGCCTTCTCGAGGTCCTCGGCCCGGTCGCGCATCTCCTGGAGACGGCCCGTGACGTCGTCTGACTTGCTCATGATCACTCCTCGGCTGGGCGGAGCGGACCCCTCCACCGAAGCAGGCACCCGGGGGTGTGCGCATCTCGGGGCGTGTCCCAAAAGCGCGGAGTGGTCGTGCCGAGGGGCTGCTACTCGAAGCGGGTCACGTCGCCCGCCCCACGGCGCACGATCTCCAGTTCGCCCCCGGAGAAGTCGATGACCGTGGTCGGCTCCGTGCCGCAGTCCCCGGAGTCCAGTACCACGTCGACGACGTGGTCGAGCCGTTCCTTGATCTCCCAGCCCTGCGTCAGGGCTTCCTCCTCGTCCGGCAGGAGCAGGGTGCTGGACAGCAGGGGCTCACCCAGCTCGCCCAGGAGCGCCTGGGTGACGGTGTGGTCAGGGATGCGGACGCCGACGGTTTTCTTCTTCGGGTGCAGCAACTGCCGTGGCACTTCTTTGGTGGCGGGGAGGATGAAGGTGTAACTCCCCGGTGTAGACGCCTTGATGGTGCGGAAGACGTCGTTGTCGACCTGCACGAACTGGCCGAGCTGTGCGAAGTTCTGGCACACCAGCGTGAAGTGGTGGCGGTCGTCGAGGTTCCGGATCGAGCGGATGCGGTCGATACCGTCGCGGCTGCCGAGCTGGCATCCCAACGCGTAGCAGGAGTCGGTCGGATACGCGACGAGGGCGCCGGACCGGATGCTCTCGGCCACGTTGGTGATGGTGCGGCGCTGGGGGTTCTCAGGGTGCACGTCGAAGTACTTGGCCATCCGGCGAGTCTACGGCCTCCGGGCATCGGACACTCCTGGCACAGTCGTGCGAGCCGGCCTGCCGTGCGGCCGGAGCCCGCCGGCACCATGCGCGGGCCATGGGCCCGCTGTGTCCGACGCCGGCCATCGCGAGCGCCGGCGACCGGACCCTGCCGCCTGGCGGCACGGCCGCGCCCCGGCACCCTCGTCGTGGAGGGTGCCGGGGCGCGGCGTGGGAGCACGGCGAGCGTCAGGCTCCGGAGGCGTCCAGCATGGCCGCGCGCTCCACGACCTTGATGCGCTCGCGGCCCTGCTCGGCACCGAGCGCCTGCTCGTGTGCGTCCAGGCGGTGCCACCCCTCCTTGGTGGTGTACCGGATTCCGCGCTGCTCCAGGTAGTCGACGATCGCGTCGGCCTCGGGCTGCGTGGGCTCGGGCAGCCGCCCTGCCGCGTGGTCCTCGAGCAGGCAGGCCACCGTCTCGTTGGCGTCGCCCTTGGTGTGGCCGATGAGGCCGATCGGGCCGCGCTTGATCCACCCGGTGACGTAGACCGAGGGCATCGGTTCGTCGCCGGTCAGGACGCGGCCGGCCGCGTGCGGGACGGTGCCGGACACCACGTCGAAGGGAAGCTTCGGCAGCTCCTCCGAGTAGTAGCCCACCGCGCGGTACACGCTCTGCACGTCCCAGTCGGTGTGGTTGCCCGTGCCCTTGACGTTGCCCGTGCCGTCCAGTTCCGTGCGCTCGGTGCGCAGGGCGACGACACGGCCGTCCTCGCCGAGAACCTCCACGGGAGACTCGAAGAAGTGCAGGAACAGCTTGTGCGGGCGGTCGCCCACGTCCCTGATCGCCCAGTTCTCCAGGGTGGAAGCGACCATGTTGGCCTGCTTGTTCTCCCGGCGGGTGGCGATCGACCCCTCGTCGTAGTCGATGTCCTCGGGATTGACGATGACCTCGATGTTCGGCGAGTGGTCCAGCTCGCGCAGCTCCATCGGGCTGAACTTCGCCTGGGCCGGTCCACGACGGCCGAAGACGTGGACCTCGAGCGCCTTGTTCGCCTTGAGCCCGTCGTAGACGTTCGCCGGGATCTCGGTCGGGAGCAGCTCGTCCGCCGTCTTGGCCAGGATGCGGGCGACGTCGAGGGCGACGTTGCCCACGCCGAGCACCGCGACCTTCTCGGCCTCGAGCGGCCAGGTACGCGGAACCTCCGGGTGGCCGTCGTACCAGGCGACGAAGTCGGCGGCGCCGTAGGAACCCTCGAGGTCGATGCCGGGTATGTCGAGGGCGCGGTCCGCGTCGGCGCCGGTCGAGAAGATCACGGCGTCGTAGAAGGACCTGAGATCGTCCAGGCCGATGTCGTTCGGGTAGTCGACGTTCCCGAAGAGGCGCAGCTGCGGCTTGTCCAGGACCTGGTGAAGTGCCTTGACGATGCCCTTGATCCGCGGGTGGTCCGGTGCGACGCCGTACCGGATCAGACCGAAGGGAGCGGGCATGCGCTCGAACAGGTCGATCGATACGCCCGGCTCCTGGGCGGCCTCGGACTTGAGAAGCGCGTCCGCTGCGTAGATTCCGGCGGGACCGGCTCCGACGATGGCGACGCGGACGGGGCGTGTCATGGAGTGTTGTTCCTTAGGGCGGACGAGCACGGGCAGAGTGCAGCGGAGTAAGGCTTGGCTTACTCCGCTGCACCCACGGTACGGCCTGTGCTCGTCGACCGGTGGAGTGGGGCAAGAGGCGATATCGGAAATATGGGGACGTATGGCGCTTAACTTCCCCGGATTCCGTGCATGGATCCTCGTTCTGCTGTCTCACGTGTGTCCAGGAAGTGAGACGAGGAGGTCGGGGCGGGTGCCGACCGGTGTCACGGCGTGCTCCTCGCCGCCGCCGGAGCCATGATGGGGGCGACGATGGAGGCACTTCGACGAGAGGACAGATGTCATGCCGATCGAGGGCGAGTACGAGCCGAGTCCGACGGCGTGGGTCCGTGAGCAGGTCGAGCTGATCGAGAGTTCCGGCGGGACGCGGGGGACCACGATGCGGGGCATGCCCGTCATCCTCCTCACGACGCGTGGTGCGAAGACCGGCAAGATCCGCAAGACCCCGCTCATGCGCGTCGAACACGAAGGGCAGTACGCCGTGGTCGCCTCTCTCGGTGGCGCGCCCAAGCACCCGGTCTGGTACTACAACGTCCAGGCGGACCCCCAGGTGGAACTCAGGGACGGGACGCTGAGCCAGGACATGGTCGCCCGCGAGGTGACGGGAGAGGAGAAGGCCCTCTGGTGGGGCCGCGCCGTCGAGGCCTTTCCCGACTACGCCGACTACCAGGCCAAGACCGACCGGGAGATCCCGCTCTTCGTGCTCTCTGCGGTCGGACAGGGCTGATTCTCGCGCCCCCGGCCTGCCGGGCCGGACCGTTCACCGCCCGTGAAGCCCGCTCCGTCGCGCTCGGTGCCCCGTCGCGGCGGACGGCCCCGGGCGGTCGTTCGCGGAGCTCCCGGAGGGCCTCCGGGAGCTCATGGCAGCGCTCGCGTCAACCACGCGACCTCACCGTTGTCCTCCGTCGAGACCCGGTCCTGGGTGAACCCGTGCTTCTCGAGGACACGGAGAGACGCCGTGTTCCACGTCCCGACGGTCGCCCACAGCCTGCTCCGCCCGGTGGCCCGGGCGGCTTCGAGCACCGCGCCGGCCGCCTCGGTGGCGTAACCGCATCCGTGCGCGCGGCGGAAGAGCTCGTACGCGATCTCGGGCTCCTCCAGAGTGGAGCGGCCGATGATCAAGCCGCAGTACCCGATGAAGTCGCCCTCCTCGCGTCGCCGGACGGGCAGCAGCGCGATCCCGGTCATCGTCGTGGCGGCGAGCAGCTCCCTGATGCCCTCGCGGGCACGCTCGACCGAGTACGTCTCCGTACCGCGTTCGCAGAACAGGGCGCTGAGCTCCGTGGCGTCGGACTCGTCCCACGGCCGCAAGACCAGCCGCTCCGTCTCGAGGTGGTAGGGCATCGTCGCGTACGTGGCCATGCCTACACCCTGCCCCACGGATCAGCGCGACGGGAAGGCGGCGTGCGGCGGCGCCCCCCGGCAGGAGCCGCTTCCCGCCGGGGGTACGGCTACCAGAGGAGCCCGTCCACCACGGCGGCGATCTGGTCACGCTCCCAGGCGCCGTCCGCGACCACCACGCGGTAGCGCCTGGTCAGGGTGGCGCCAGGGGGCAGCACCAGTTCGTGGTGGAAGGCGAAGGAGGGCGCGACCGCCGCGAAGGAGGAGTTGCGCACGAACCAGTGCGCTGGGTGCTCGCCGTGCGAGCCCTTGTGGTCGTTCTCCGGCGCGTGGACGAAGACGAGCGTCGCGTGCCCGTCGGACTCGTCGTGCTCCCCGCTGTAGGCGAGCCAGGGAGCCTGCTGTCCCATCAGTTCCGGGCCCTCGGCGTGCGGCGCGATGATGCGGCCGTCCCGGAAGGCGCGCGGACCCCGCCAGAAGAGTCCGGTGTAACCCGCGGCCGGACGGCCGTGCGTCGTCGGGCTGCCGAACCGCAGCGGTCGCGCACGCCGGTTGGTGATCGCGGACGACCAGGTGAGCGCCCAACTGCCGCCCGGCTCGTCGATGTCGTGGACCTCGACGGAGCGGGCCTCCTCCGCCCAGAGCTCCCCGCTGCGGGGATGCCAGGTGAGCCGCTCGGCGATGCGCAGGCAGTCGTCGTGCACCGACACCTCGTCGAAGCCGACGTGAGCCATCGAGCCCACACGGTCCGGCAGTGCGAGGTACCCCTCCCCGTGCACGTAGCTGTTCCCGCCCCACAGGTTCGCGCCCGACAGGTGCGAGGCCGTCATCTGCAGACCCTTGTGCCAGCGGTGGTCGTTGGGCCGGTAGCCGGTCACGACCTTGCCCGACAAGGTACGCAGCGGGTGGATGTAGGGCTTCGGAGCCTCCCAGGGGTCCTCCGCCCGGTAGACGTAACGCAGCAGCTCCACCCCGGTGGCGGCCGCTGTGACCGACAGGTGGTCGCCGTGCTGGTGGACCACTTCCAGGGACTCGCTCACGCGTCGACCTCCTTCGGCACGTCGAGGGGCTCAGGGGCCCATCCGGGGGCGTTGCCGTGAAGCGCGCCGTAGTACGGGTCACCCGGGACGATCTCGCCGGCACGCACGGTCGCGCCGGTGAAGGCCGACTTGTACAGGGCCGCCACCAGTTCGAGGCTCTTGCGGCCGTCCGTGCCGCTGCTCCGCGGCCTGCGCCCGGCCCGCAGGTCCGACAGCAGGCCCCTGAGCTGGGCTTCGTGCGAGCTCGGCACGTCGGGCCCGAAGTCCCGCCAGGCGTCCGCCTCTTCGGAGGTCACACCCGGCGCCGGCGTGATCCGCCAGTCCGCGTTGCGGTGCCCGTACAGATGGGTGAGCTCGACCGTCGCACGCTCGCAGTCGATGCGGATCCTGCTGACCTCGTCCGGGCTGAGAACGCTGTTCACCACGGTCGCCATCGTGCCGTTCTCGAAGCGTACGAGAGCGGTGGAGACGTCCTCGGTCTCCACGTCGTGCACCAGCCGGCCGGCCATGGCCCGGATCTCGGCCCAGGGCCCCAGCAGATCGAGCAGCAGATCCATCTGGTGGATGCCGTGCCCCATCGAGGGACCCCCGCCCTCGCTGCTCCAACTCCCGCGCCACGGTACGGAGTAGTACGCCGTGTCCCGGTACCAGGTGGTCTGGCAGTGGGCGACCAGCGGGCGGCCCATGGCCTGTCCGTCGAGCAGTCTCCGCACGTGCTCGGATCCGGAACCGAAGCGGTGCTGGAAGACGATCGCCGCGAAGGGCCCCTCTCCCTCCTCTCCCTCGGACTCCTCGATCGTGTCGAAGTCCTCCAGCGACGGGCAGGGAGGCTTCTCGCACCAGACCCACGCCCCGGCCCGCAGCGAGGCCACGGTCTGGTCGCGGTGGAACCGGGGCGGCGTGGCGAGCGTGACCAGATCCGGGCGCTGCTCCGAGAGCATCAGGTCCAGATCGGTGTACGGACGGGCGATGTCCGCGTGCGCGCAGAACTCCGCCACGGCGTCCCGGTCGACGTCCACCGCGGCGACGATCTCCAGCGGCTGGTCGGCGGCGAGGGCCTTCAGCGCGGGCAGATGACTGCCCCGCGCGATCGCACCCGTGCCTACGACGGCAACCCGGACCGGTCGCGGGTGCGAGGAATTGCTGGACGTGAGAAACACCCCTTCAGGTGGTAGCAAGCGCTTTCTACGCAGAAAGCTAGGCTGCGCGTGGGAGGTGGGTCAAGGGGTGCGGGTGCGGGAGGTTCCCCGGATCGCCGGAGGGCCGAGTGAGCGGGGTCCTCGGTCTGACGCCTCCGTGATCGCCGGCCGCTGATTCCGGCATTGCCGGGGCGACACCCGCCGGTACGGCGCCCGGTGACCAGCGGGGCCGGCTCCGGTGGGCGGGCGTGCGCCGTGCTCGCCGCCGAAGCCGGTGAGCCGGATCAGTTGAGGGTGTCGGGGTCCGGTCCTGTGCGCATGCCGCGGTCCAGCCCCGCGATCGCGTCCATGTCGGCGGCCGTGAGTTCGAAGCCGAAGACGTCGATGTTCTGCCGGATGCGCTCGGGTGTCACCGACTTCGGGATCACGACGTTGCCGAGCTGCAGGTGCCAGCGCAGCACCACTTGGGCCGGCGTCCTGCCGTGCCGCGCCGCGATCGAGGTGAGGACCTCGTCGTCCAGCAGCGCACCCTGCGCCAGAGGGCTCCAGGCCTCGGTGGCGATGCCGGACTCCGCGTGCACGGCGCGCAGTTCGCTCTGCTGGAGTCCGGGGTGCAGCTCGACCTGGTTGACGGCCGGCACGAGCGAGCTCTCCTCGCCCAGCCGGCGCAGGTGCGCCGGCTGGAAGTTGGAGACGCCGGCGGCCCGGATCCGGCCGTCGGCCAGAAGCTTCTCCAGTGCGCGCCACGTCTCGGTGTAGAGATCGCGGGCCGGGGTGGGCCAGTGGATGAGGTAGAGGTCGACGTGGTCGAGCCCGAGCTTGGCGAGGCTGGCGTCGAAGGCGCGGAGTGTGGCGTCGTACCCCTGGTCCGCGTTCCAGAGCTTCGTCGTGACGAAGAGTTCCTCGCGGGGCAGTCCGGAGGACGCCAGCGCGCGGCCGACGCCGGCCTCGTTGCCGTAGACGGCGGCGGTGTCGATGGAGCGGTAGCCCGCGTCCAGGGCGCTGGTGACCGCGGTGGCGGTCTCGTCGTCGGGTACCTGGAAGACGCCGAAGCCGAGCTGCGGAATCGTGACGCCGTTGTTGAGCGTGACGGTGGGGACCGTGGGCATGGTGTGGCCTCTCGTGTCCGGACGGGTGGTCCGCGTGCGATGGTTACTGGCGTAGACAATAGTTGTGGGCGCGGGTTAATTGCAAACGCTGGCAATGTTTTCCCGTCGGGCGGGGTGGGGCGGATCCCGGCCGGCGCGCCCGTCAGGAGCACCCTGAGGCCGCGCTCCCGGAGCCGGGCGCCGACGGGCCGCCGTCGGCCGGTCATGCCGCCCGGACGGCCCTGCCCACTCCACCCCGGGCGGGGGCGGCGAGCGAACACGGAAGCCCGGGTGGCACCCCTGTGAACCCGGGCCCCGCCCGGAGCGTCACGGTGTGCTGAACTGTCCGGGAAGCACCGGATACAGGAGTCAACGTGCACAGCTACAACCAGCCCGGCGTCGTCCTCACCGACCGATGGTTCACGGTCCCCCTCGACCACGACGAGCCGGACGGCGAGACCCTCGAGATCTTCGGCCGTGAGGTCGTGGCGTCGGGTGAGGGCGCCGGGGACCTTCCCTGGCTGGTCTACCTGGAGGGCGGCCCAGGGTTCGGCGCGCGCCGCTTCGTGGGGGCGGAGGCGTGGCTGGGCCGGGCGGTGCGGGACTTCCGGGTGCTGCTCCTGGACCAGCGGGGCACCGGCCTCTCGACTCCGGCGAACAGGCAGACGCTGCCGCTGCGCGGTGGCCCCCGCGAACAGGCGGCGTACCTGTCGCACTTCCGCGCCGACAGCATCGTCCGCGACTGCGAACTGATCCGCCCCAGTCTCACCGGCGGCGCGCCCTGGACCGTCCTCGGGCAGTCGTTCGGCGGCTTCTGCGCGGTGCGCTATCTGTCGGCCTCCCCCGAGGGGCTGGACGCGGTCCTGATCACGGGCGGTCTGCCTTCGCTGGACGCGCATGCCGACGACGTCTACCGGGCCGCCTATCCCCGGGTCGAGCGGAAGGTCGCCGCGCACTACGCCCGTTATCCCCAGGATGTCGCCCGCGCCCGCGCGATCGCCTCGCATCTCGCCACGAGCCGTCCGGACCACGGCGGTCACACGCTGACGCCCGAGGGATTCCAGTCACTCGGGATCATGCTGGGCACCGGTGAGGGGAGCCACCGGCTGCACCACCTGCTGGAGAACGCCTTCGTCGAAGGTGCGCGGGGCCCCGAGCTCTCCGACGCCTTCCGGGAGGCCATGCGTACGGCCAACTCCTTCGCGAGCCACCCCCTGTACGCGCTCATGCACGAGTCGATCTACGGTCAGGGATCTTCGGCCACCGACTGGGCGGCCGAACGGGTCCGAGCCGAGTTCCCGCAGTTCGACGCGGCTGCCGCCCTGGCGGGGGAGGGGCCGGTGCTGTTCACCGGCGAGAGCATCCACCCCTGGCACTTCGAGGTGGACCCCGCACTGCGCCCGCTGCGCGAGACCGCCGAACTGCTTGCCGAGCGTACGGACTGGCCCGTCCTGTACGACGTGAAGCGTCTGGCGGCCAACGAGGTTCCGGTGGCCGCGGCGGTCTACCACGACGACATGTACGTGGACACCGCCCACGCGCTGCGTACGGCCGCCGCGATCCGCGGACTGCGCACCTGGGTGACCAGCGAGTACGAGCACGACGGGGTGCGGACGAGCGGAGAGCGCGTGCTGGACCGGCTGATTGCCCTCGTGCGGGGTGAGGCCGACCGGTGAGAGTCGGCCCCGGCGGCCGGGAGCCGGGGTGTGGCTCACGGCCGCCTCCGGTGTCAGCCCTGGAGCGCGTCGAGCGTCGCGTCCAGACCTGCGGAGCCCTGCGGCGCGCGGTTGTGCGGGAGTTTCGCGAGGACCGCCGCCATGCCGCAGGTGCCGCTCACCGCGGAATAGACGAGTCCGGTGCCGATGCCGGCGGACAGCCACCGTGCCGCGGGGAATCGGATCCCGGCGACCAGACCCGCCACCACGAGTGAGCCGGCGGCGAGACGTACCTGGCGTTCCATCGGCCAGACGGCCCCGGCGCCCTCCGGCCGGTCCAGTCCGTGCCCGTCGCCCTCCCAGGCCGCGGTCCCGCCGGACAGGGTGACGGCGTCGATGTCGGCGTCGGCGAGGATCTCGCACGCGCGGGTGGACCGCACGCCGGAGGCGCAGACCACGAGCAGGGAACCACGGGCCGAGGCCGACTTCAGTGCGGGCACCGCGTCCGGGATCCGGTCGAGCGGAACGTTCAGGGCGCCGGGCACATGCCCCGACGCGTACTCGCCGGGGGCCCGTACGTCGATGACGGTGAAATCCTCCAGGCGGGCGGCTGCCTCGGTGGGGGACAGGGAGGCGGGGCTGATCACGGGCTGGGTTCCTTTCGGTCGCCGGTTCGGGGTGTCCGGGAGTCCTGCTCGCCCCGGCGCACCACCGCGAGAATACCCTCAGGGGTATAAAGGCGCGGTTCGCCCGCACCGAGGCCCCGGGCAACTCCTGGCCCCCTGCCCCGAACCGCGTCCGGAATGCATCCATTCGTCGACAGGCGGCGGATAGCATGCCCGGCATGACGGAGCAGCTCGAGCCCATGCCCACGGACTGGCGCCGCGCCCTGGCGGTGGTGGCCCACCCCGACGACCTGGAGTACGGGTGCGCCGCTGCCGTGGCGGGATGGACCGACGAAGGCCGCGACGTCACCTACCTCCTCGCGAGCCGGGGGGAGGCTGGGATCGACACGATCGCCCCCGACGAGTGCGGCCCGCTGCGGGAACGGGAGCAGCGGGAGAGCGCCGCGGCCGTCGGCGTCGGGACGGTCGAGTTCCTCGACCACCGTGACGGGGTGATCGAGTACGGCGCGGCTCTCCGTCGCGACATCGCGGCGGCCGTACGCCGCCACCGGCCGGAACTGATCATCACGCTCAACCACCGCGACACCTGGGGCGGTGTCGCCTGGAACACGCCCGACCACCGTGCGGTCGGCCGCGCCGCGCTGGACGCCGCCGGCGACGCCGGGAACCGGTGGATCTTCCCCGAGCTCGGTCTCGATCCCTGGGACGGAGTCCGCTGGGTGGCCGTCGCGGGGACGGACCGGCCGACCCACGCGGTCGACGCGACACCGGGGTTCGAGCGGTCCGTGAGGTCGCTGCTGGCCCATCGCACCTACATCGAGGTGCTGACGGACGAGGACCCGGAGGAGTACTGCCGCACCTTCCTCGCCGGGACGACCGGTGCGGCCGCCGACCGATTCGGCGGCCGCCCGGCGGTCACCTTCGAACTCTTCCCCCGCTGAACCAGGCGTGCCGTGGAGGGGTCGGGAGGCCCGAGCCGGCACCTGATTGACAAACGGTGTTGCTGATTCTGCAATGGGTCCATGACGGAACAGAATCAGGAAGACCCCGACCTCGACGCCGTGCTGACCGGGGTGGGTCCACGGCTGCGGCGGCTGCGCAAGGACCGGGGTGTGACGCTCTCGGGGCTCTCGGAGGCCACGGGCATCTCGGTCTCCACACTCTCCCGGCTCGAGTCCGGCGGACGCCGCCCCAGCCTCGAACTGCTGCTGCCCATCGCCCGCGCGCACGAGGTGCCGCTCGACGACCTCGTCGGGGCGCCGCCGGTCGGTGATCCGCGGGTCAAGGCCAAACCGATCGTCCGCCACGGGAAGACCTTCCTCCCGCTCACCGCCCGCCCGGGCGGGCTGCAGGCCTACAAGGTGGTGCAGGAGGCCCCCTGCTCCGAGGTGCCCGAGCAGCGCACCCATGAGGGGTACGAGTGGCTGTACGTGCTCAGCGGGCGTCTCCGTCTCAAGCTCGCCGAGCACGACCTGGAGCTCGGCCCGGGCGAGGCCGCCGAGTTCGACACCAGGCTGCCGCACTGGTTCGGGCCGGCCGGGGACGAGCCGGTCGAATTCCTCAGCCTGTTCGGGGCCCAGGGGGAGCGCATGCATGTGAGGGCCAGGCCGAAGCGCTCGTGACCGCCGCCGGAACCGACCGGCGCAAGGTGTTCCCAGGGCGGCAAGCGACCGCTTAGTATGCGCCGGAGCAGTGGTAATGCCGACAGTGTTGTGGAGGCCCCTCATGCAGGCATGGCGAGTGCACAGGAACGGCGAACCGAGCGAGGTGATGGAGCTCGAGGAGACGGACCGGCCGGCCCCCGGTGACGGCCAGGTGCTGCTCAAGGTGCGCGCGGCCAACATCAACTTCCCGGACGCGCTGCTCTGCCGCGGTCAGTACCAGGTGAGGCCTCCGCTGCCCTTCACCCCCGGAGTGGAGATCTGCGGCGAGACCGAGGACGGGCGCCGGGTGCTCGCCACCCCCTCGCTGCCCGGGGGCGGCCTCGCGGAGTACGTAGTCGCCGACGAGGCGTCCCTGCTGCCGGTTCCCGACGCTCTCGACGACGCCGAGGCCGCCGCCCTGCACATCGGCTACCAGACCGGCTGGTTCGGGCTGCACAGGAGGGCCCGTCTGCAGGCCGGTGAGACGCTGCTGGTGCACGCGGCCGCCGGCGGCGTCGGCAGCGCCGCCGTCCAGCTGGGCAAGGCGGCCGGCGCCACCGTCATCGGGGTCGCCGGAGGACCGGAGAAGGCCGCGATCGCCAGGGATCTGGGGTGCGACCTCGTCATCGACCGGCGAGCCGAGGACATCGTCGCCGTGGTGAAGGAGGCGACCGGCGGACGCGGCGCCGACGTCGTCTACGACCCGGTCGGTGGTGACGCCTACGCCAAGTCCGTCAAGTGCATCGCCTTCGAAGGGCGTGTCGTCGTCGTGGGGTTCGCGAGCGGGTCCATCCCCGCGCCGGGCCTGAACCACGCCCTGGTCAAGAACTACTCCGTGGTCGGACTGCACTGGGGTCTCTACAACACCAAGGACCCCGCCGCCGTACGCGCCTGCCACGACGAACTCACCAAGCTGGCGGAGCAGGGAGCCATCAAGCCGCTGGTCAGCGAACGTGTCCCCATGGCCGGCGCCGCGCGCGCCGTCCAGCGGGTCGCCGACGGCACCAGCACCGGCCGAATCGTCGTCCTGCCCTCCGGAGGCACCCGATGAGCACCACGATCGACGCGGCACAGATCCGCCGCCTCACCCAGGACCTGCTGGCCGCGCACCCGCCGGCCACCACGGGACGCATCGAGTTCCTCGAGGCACGCTTCGACGCGGGCCTCGCGTGGGTGCATTACCCCGTCGGCCTCGGCGGGCTCGACGCGCCGCGCTCCCTGCAGTCCGTGGTCGACGCCGAACTTGCCTCCGCGGGAGCGCCGGACAACGATCCGCGGCGCATCGGGATCGGCCTCGGCATGGCTGCCCCCACCATCCTCGGCTACGGCACGGAGGAGCAGAAGAAGCGCTTCCTGAGGCCTCTTTGGGTCGGCGAGGAGGTGTGGTGCCAGCTCTTCAGCGAGCCCGGTGCCGGATCCGACCTCGCCGCGCTCGGCACCCGTGCCGTGAAGGACGGCGACGACTGGGTGGTCGACGGGCAGAAGGTCTGGACCTCCAGCGCCCACCTCGCCCGATGGGCGATCCTGATCGCCCGCACCGACCCCGACGTCCCCAAGCACCGCGGCATCAGCTACTTTATCTGCGACATGGCCGATCCCGGTGTCGAGGTCCGTCCGCTGCGCCAGATCACCGGTGAGGCCGAGTTCAACGAGGTCTTCCTCACGGGCGTGCGCATCCCCGACGACAGGCGCCTCGGCGCCGTCGGCGACGGGTGGAAGGTCGCGCAGACCACCCTGATGAACGAACGCGTCTCCATCGGCGGATCCCGTATCCCCCGAGAGGGGGGCATGATCGGCACCGTGGCGAAGACCTGGCGTGAGAGGCCGGAGCTGCGGACCCACGACCTTCACCAGCGGCTGCTCGCCCTGTGGGTCGAGGCGGAGGTCGCCCGGCTCACCGGGGAGCGGCTGCGCCAGCAACTCGTGGCGGGGCAGCCCGGCCCCGAGGGTTCAGGGATGAAGCTCGCCTTCGCCCGCCTCAACCAGGAGATCAGCGGTCTCGAGGTCGAACTCCTCGGCGACGAGGGCCTGCTCTACAGCGACTGGACCATGAGCCGCCCGGAACTCGTCGACTTCACGGGACGCGACGCCGGTTACCGCTACCTCCGTTCCAAGGGCAACTCGATCGAGGGCGGCACGAGCGAGGTCCTGCTCAACATCGTGGCCGAGCGCGTCCTCGGCCTGCCCGCCGAGCCGCGTAACGACAAGGACGTCGCCTGGAAGGACCTCGCCCGATGACCGCACAGACCGAAACCGCCCAGGCACCCGACCTGCTCTACTCGGAGGCCGAGGAGGACCTGCGCGCCGCCGTGCGGGCGCTGCTCGCCGACAAGGCCGACGCGCCGACCGTCATCGCCGCGATCGAGTCCGACACGCCGTACGACCTGCGGCTGTGGGAATCACTCGCGGCCGGTATCGGTGCGGCCGGGCTACTGGTGCCGGAGAAGCTCGGAGGCCAGGGTGCCTCCCACCGCGAAGCGGCGGTCGTGCTGGAGGAACTCGGCCGCAGCGTCGCTCCGGCGCCCTACCTGACGAGCGCCGTCGTCGCGACGGAGATCCTCCTCGCCCTGGGCGCGGAGGACGGCCCAGCCGCGGAGCTCCTGGGGGAACTCGCCGCGGGCGCCCGGACCGCCGTGCTCGCCGTGCCCCTCGCCACCGCTCCGGCCGACGGGGCGTCGGCCATGGCGGGAACCCTCGACCGGACGGTGACCGGTGTCGCGGAGGCCGCCGTCGCCGACGTGCTCCTGGTCCCCACCGCCGAGGGCCTGTACGCGGTGGACGCCCGCTCGGCGGGCGTCACCGTACAGCCGCTCGTCCCTCTCGACCTGACCCGCCCGCTCGCCGCAGTCACCCTCGCGGGGGCGAGCGGCACCCTGCTCGCGGAGGCCGGGCCCGCAGCCGAGGCGGTCGGCAGGGGGCTGCTGGCCGGCGCCGGGCTGCTCGCCTCGGAACAGCTCGGCGTGGCGGAGTGGTGCCTTGCCGAGACCGTCCGGCACACACGTGAACGACACCAGTTCAACCGGCCCGTGGGTTCGTTCCAGTCGCTCAAGCACCGGATGGCGCAGCTCTGGCTGGAAGTGGTCTCCGCGCGGGCCGCTGCCCGCAACGCCGCGGACGCGCTGGCGAACGGCAGCCCGGACGCCCCACTGGCCGTGGCTGTGGCGCAGGCCTACTGCTCCAGGGTCGCGGTGCACGCGGCCGAGGAGTGCGTCCAGCTGCACGGTGGCATCGGAATGACCTGGGAGCACCCGGCGCACCTGTATCTGAAGAGGGCCAAGGCCGACTCCGTCGCGTTCGGCACCGCCGGCCGGCACCGCGACGCGGTGGCCGCGCTGACGGAACTCCCGGCACCGTAAGGCCGCTCCCGGGCGCAGCAACGCGGCACCGTAAGACCGCCAGGGGCGGGGCACGTGCGACCACGTGCCCCGCCCCCGCCGCGTTCCCGGCCGCGTGGGACAGGGGAACTCCGGGCGCAGCGCAGGCGACGCGGGGGCGACCGGTCCTCCAACTCTTGGCAGGTACAGGCTTTTCGGACCTCCGGCGAGCCGATACTCGTCGGGTCCGACACCCGCTCTGTACACCGCTTCAGGGAGAGACCCCCATGGCACACCTGACCCGCCGCAGAGTCGTCACCACCGCCCTCGCCACCGCCGCCGCGGGAGCGTTCGTCCCCGCACAGGCGGCCGCCGCCGCGCCCGCGCGTCCCCGTACCCCCCGCCCGCTGAGCCGGGCCCACGCGCACAACGACTACCTTCACCCGCGTCCCCTGCACGACGCCCTCGCGCACGGGTTCACCAGCGTCGAGGCGGACATCTTCCTCGTCGACGGTGAGCTGCTCGTCGCCCACGAGGCGGGGAGTCTCGACCCCACGCGCACCCTCGTCTCGCTCTACCTCGAACCCCTGCTCGCCCGGGTACGGTCCAATGACGGTTCCGTCCACGCCGGGCACCCCGGGCCGCTCCAGCTGCTGATCGACATCAAGACCGACGGAGCCGCCACCTACCTCGCGCTGGACCAGGTGCTGCGCCGCTACCGCCACATCCTCAGCCGCTCCGTCCACGGCCGGGTCCGCACGGGCGCGGTCACACCCGTCATCTCCGGGGACCGCGCCGCCCGGATCCCGATGGAGTCGCAGACGACCCGATTTGCCTTCTACGACGGCCGTCCGGAGGACCTCGGTACCTCCGCCCCCGCCTCCTTCGTCCCGCTCATCAGCACCAACTGGACCACCGCCTTCACCTGGCAGGGCAGCGGCCCGTTCCCCATCGCCGAACGCGACCGGCTGCGCACCTTCGTGACCACTGCCCACAGCCACGGTCAGCGGGTCCGGTTCTGGGGAACGCCCGACCTCGCCGGACCGGCCAGGGACGCCGTCTGGGACGAACTCCTCGCCGCGGACGTCGACCACCTCAACACCGACGACCTGGCCGGTCTCGAAGCCTTCCTCCGGCGCCGCGAACCGGGTGACCGCCGAAGCGCCTGACCGCCCCGGGGCACCTCCGCGGTCACCGAGCGTCAACACCCGTTCGGCGGACGTGCCAGTGCGCCGAACGGCCTCCCCGCTGCGCCACACTGGCCGCCGAATGCCGCGATTCCGGCGCGGCGGAGGAGGTTGGCCATGGCCATTTCGATCTCGGTGGTACTGCTCCTGCTGATCCTCGCAGTGATCTTCCTGCGCAACGGCGGACTCAAGATCTCGCACGCCCTGGTGTGCGCCCTGCTCGGATTCCTCCTCGCGGGTACGAGCATGGCCCCCACCATCCACGAGGGGATCACCGCCACCGCGGATGTCGTCAGCGGTCTGAGGCCCTGAACCGTCGCACCCTCAGGGTGCGGGACAATGGCGAGCGAACACGGCAGAGCGCCGCACGCGACCCCGCCGGGACGACGCGTCGTCCCGGGGCGCTGCGCGCTCCGCAGACATGGCGGGGAACCGACCGCTCCCGCCGCGTACCTGGAGACCGCCGACATGTCCTTCCCGCCCCGCCAGTCCGGCGCCGCCCACCACGAGCACTGCAACAACGCCCTGTGCTGCCGTTGCCAGCAGCGCCAGTGGACCACGAAGACCGGTGACGAGCGGCTCTGCGGACCGTGTGCGGCCTGCTGCCGCGACTGCGGGCGGGCACCGGCGCCTCATCTGGACGGGCTCGACGACGGTCTCTGCGCCGAGTGCCGGGGCCGGTGCGGCCGGTGCGGGCGGAACCTGCCCTCGGAAGGGGCGTGTGTCTGCCGTGAGTGGCGGCAGCGGGCGGGGGGCGATCCGGTCGGGTACATCATCCAGGCCCTTCCGCAACCGCTGGTCCAGGCCCTGGGACACCGGCACCCCCGTACGGTCTACGACCTGATCCACCAGGAACTCGGCCGACGCACCCCCGACCAGCTCCTCGAACGGGTCGAGCGCAGGTGGAACGTCCGCTGGTCCCACGCCCTCCACGAGAAGGACGAGGACGGCCGGCGCCGCTGGGCACCCCAGGAGATCGCCGAGGCACTGGTCGGCCCCGGCCCCTGCCCGGACTCCCGCTGCGAGGACGGCTATCTGCTCAACGGCGACACCCCGTGCGGCCGGTGCATGCGCCCCACCCACAGGTTCGTGACATCGGTGGCCGAGCACACCGCCACGTCGGACCACGCCCGGGCGACCGCGGCTCAGATCCGGCGCGCGCTGGTCGAGGGCCGCTCCGTGAAGCCGGGCAAGCGGCGGCTGCCCGACTGAGCCGGATCGGCCCGACCGGTACCGGGAGTCAGGTGGGCACTGTCAGGTGAAACCGAAGATGCGTGCGATGAAATAGCCGGCGACGACGGCCGAACCCAGCAGCACCAGGGCGGCCCAGAACGCCGGGTGCTCCCAGATCCCACCGTCGGCGCGCTCGACATGAGCTTCGCTTATGCAGCCCTCCGCGGGAGGTGTCTCCGTGGGCGGCGTGAGTGAAATGGCCATGCATCCACCATCTCTCCGTCCGGCTTGGCGCGCCTCTCCTGGCCGGGCGGGACCGGGGTGCCGCCGCCTGTGGCGGCACGGCGTACGTCCGTACGGAGTCCGGCGCGGCCCGGAACCGCTGGGGGAAGGCGCTTCGGGGCACCGTCAAGGAATGCCTGCCGTTTCCACGCCCGAACCCGTCGTGAAGCTCGTCCAGCGCACCACCGAGCCGGCCGCGGTCCAGACGCTCCGGTCGACCGCCGCAGCCGTGATCGCTTTCGTGGTCGCCGAGTGGGTCCTGCCCGACCCGCACCCCTCGCCGCTCACCGCACCCCTCACCGCCCTCCTCGTCGTGCAGGTGACCCTCTACGCGACCCTCACCACCGGGATCCGGCGTGTGAACGCCGTGGTCGTCGGAGTCCTGATCTCGGGCGGATTCAGCGCCCTGGTGGGGCTGAGCTGGTGGAGTCTGGGGCTGACCATCTTCACGTCCCTGCTCATCGGCCGGTTGGTGCGGGTCAACGAATTCGTGCCCGAGGTGGCGATCAGCGCGATGCTCGTCCTCGGCGTCTCCCAGGTCGCCGCGCAGGCCTGGGAGCGTGTGTTCGAAACCCTGATCGGCGCCGGTGTCGGGCTTCTCTTCAACCTGCTGCTGGCACCGCCCGTCTGGGTCGAGTCGGCAGGCGTCTCCATCGGCGGTCTGGGGCAGCGGATGGGAAGGATGTTCCGTGCCCTGGGGGACGAGATCGGGGGCAACCACCCGGTCACGGAGGCCGCCGCGCGGCTTCACGAAGCCCGTCGCCTGGACCACGACATCGTCGAGGTCGACGCGTCGCTGCGGCAGGCGGAGGAGAGCCTGATGCTCAACCCCCGCGTCAAGGAGGGGCTGCTCAACCGCGTCGTCCTGAGGACCGGCCTCGACACACTGGAGATCTGTGCCGTCGTCCTGCGGGTACTGACCCGGACGCTGACGGACCTCGCGAAGGCACGTACCGAGGAATCGCTCTTCCCGCAGGACGTGGCCAGGGGCCTGACGGAACTGTTCGGCCACATGTCCGACGCCATCGAGGGCTTCGCGACGATGATCACCACGCCGATGGCGGACAGCGGTGAGGAGGCGGAGGAACGCCTGGCCGACGCACTCGCCCGCAGCCGTGAGACGCGGGACCGCGTCGCGGACCTGCTGCTCGAGGGGGTCCAGGAACACCCGAGGCAGTGGCAGCTGCACGGGGCGTTGCTGGCCGAGGTGGACCGGATCCTCGACGAGCTGGACATCGGCAAGCGATCGGAACGCCTGGCCGAGGAGCTGGACCGCCGTTCGGCCCAGGCCCATGAGCGCCACCCGCGGCTGCGGGCCGCATCGCGCCGGCTGCGCGGTGCCACGCAGGCGCGGCTGAGGATCGGCGAGTGAGGGTGCGCCGACACCTCAGTCCGGGCGGCGGGGCTTCGCGCGGCGACGGTGGCTCGTGTCGCACCACGGCTGGATCCGGCTGCGCCGGCACAGGCAGACGGCCACGACGAAGCGGTCGGAGACCGCCACGCTGCCGTCGGGGCAGGTGACCTCCACGGGCCCCTGGACGAGGAGCGGCCCCTCGTCCCCCAGGGTGATCCGACAGGGGTGTTCAGGTTCGTTCGGCACGGACCACCACCAGTTCCTCCATCGTCTCCGCCTCGTCCATGAGCCCCGTCTCCCGGAGCCAGCGCAGTCTGGAGCGCAGTACCGGCCCGAGCGGCACCGAGGCGCGTGCGCTCACCCGGGCCCGCAGCCCCGCGTCACCGAGGCGGCGGAGAGTGATGTCGCTGTCGCAGAGACCCGAGTGCACGAGGAGCAACCGGCCGCCGGGACGCAGAGCCTCGGGCACGGCGCGGCAGATCCGGTCCAGAACCGCTCTGCCGTCGGGCCCCGCCTCCCACGCCCGAGCGGCACCGCGCCCGGTCGGGCGCGGCCCTGGCGAGGGCACGTAGGGCGGATTGCAGATGATCAGGTCGTAGGACCTGCCGGGCAGGGCCGACAGGAGGTCACTGCGGCGCACGGTGACGGGGCGGCCGTGCAGCAGCGAGTTCAGCCGGGCCGTCATGACCGCCCGTCGTGCGATGTCCACGGCCGTGACCCGCGCACCCAGCCGCGCGGCGTGCAGGGCCAGCGCCCCGCTGCCCGTACCGACGTCCAGCACCTCGCTCCCAGGTGCGAGGCTCTCCCGGTCCAGCGCGCTCATGAGCAGCCGGGTGTCGTGCTGCGGTGCGTACACCCCCGGTAGAGTCAGCAGGCGGGCCGTACGGGTGTCCTCGCTCAGTAGTGCGGACATCTGCGGCTCCCTCCTTCGGTCCGACGGGCCATGGGTTCCGCGTTCAGCTGCGTCGCGTTGCCGTGTCGTCCCAGCCACGCCAGTCCGACAGCAGCCGTTCCCCGAGCCGGTCTTCGAGGAAGGAGGTGGCGGTGATCCCGAACGCGACATCGCCTTCGAGGCCCGGTTCGTCCTCCAGCAGCCCTCCGATCACGTCCCGGCGTACGACCTGCTCGTGGACCGCGTCGGCCTCGACGTGTTCCGTGTAGAAGAACTCTGCCGCGGGCCCCGCGCCGACCCGGCCCATGGCGTGGGCGAGACGCCGCGAGGCGGGGGAGGAGGTGATCTCCACCGCGGCGAAATGGCCGACCAGGACCCCGCGCAGCCGGCGGTGCAGGCCCGACAGCGACATCAGGTTCACCAGGGCGAGCATCGGCGCGTGGCCCTCGTCCAGATACCGGCCGTAAGCGGTGTCGAGTCCCAGGTCGCTCATCAGGGCGGCGAAGAGCCGGGCGTGCACCCGCTCGGCCCGGCCCGCGCCGAACTCGTCGTACTCGACGGCGGCCATACCGGCCTTGGCACGGCCGCTGAGTCTCGGCAGCACCCACGCGTGCGGATCGGCCTCCTTGAGGTGGTAGAGCGAGCGCTGCCGCGCGTATGCGCGCAGGTGCCGCAGTTCCCCCCGCTCCTGGAGGAACCACGAGACGCCTTCGCCTCGCACCGGTTCCGTCAGGAGCGCGCCGACGATGTCGTCGAGGCGGGCGCCGACCGGCGCGTCCCGCCGCAGGGCGTCGAGGAAGCGCTGCTCGAACACGGCTCGGCGCGCCAGAAGCGGCGGATCCCACTCCAGCTCCGCCGGGACGCCGGCGAACCCCCGGTAGTGCATCTCGTAGCAGACGTACAGCGCGAGCTGGAGATCATCGCCGTAGGGATCGGCGGTCAGGGCGTCCCCGGGATCGGGGAGCGGACCGTCGCCGCACAGATGTCCGATCACCCCGTCGGAGAGGGCTCCGCGGGCTCTCGGGAGGCGGGGGCCGGTGCGTTCAGCCGACATGGTTCCTCCTGCTCCGGTCGGGTGCCCCGGAGTCGCACGGACAGCGTCACCGACTCTACGCCGGACGTCCCCGACCGGCTCGTCCTGACCGCTCCGCCCCTACTCATCCGCGCCGGTCCAGGCCAGGAGGCGCTCGGCCGTCCACGTGGTGACCACGCGGTCGGCCGGCACCCCGCACTCCTGCGCCCGGGCACAGCCGTACCCCTGCCAGTCCAGCTGGCCCGGAGCGTGGGCGTCGGTGTCGATCGAGAGGAGCGCGCCCGAGGCGACCGCCCGGCGGAGCAGGTCGCGCGGTGGATCGAGCCGCTCCGGACGGCAGTTGATCTCCACCGCGGTCCCGGCCTCGGCGCAAGCTTCGAACACCTCGTCCGCGTCGAAGTGCGAGTGAGGCCGGGGCTTGCCGCCCAGCAGCCGCCCCGTGCAGTGCCCGAGGATGTCGGCGTTCGGATCGCGCACGGCGGCGACCATCCGCTTGGTCATGGCCGCGCTGTCCATGCGCAGCTTCGAGTGGACCGAGACGACCACCACGTCGAGCTGTTCCAGCACCGCGGGATCCTGATCGAGCGAACCGTCGGGAAGGATGTCGCACTCGATTCCGGTGAGCAGACGGAAGGGCGCCCACCGGGTGTTGAGCTCGGCCACCACGGCCAGCTGATCCAGCAGCCGCTCGGTGGAGAGGCCGTTGGCCACGGTCAGCCTGGGGGAGTGGTCCGTGAGCACCGCCCATTCGTGGCCCAGTCCGGCGGCCGTCCTGCCCATCTCCTCGATCGGGCTGCCCCCGTCGGACCAGTCCGAATGCAGATGGCAGTCACCGCGGATCTCGGCCAGGAGCTCCTGACCACCCAGCGCGGGCACGGCCGACGCCTCCTCCTCCAGTGACTCGAGGTAGCCGGGCGTCGCCCCTTCCCATGCTTCACGGATCACCCTGGCCGTCTTCGGTCCGATGCCGCGCACGGTCTCCAGCGACCCGTGCGCGGCCCGCTCGGCGACCTCCTGCCGGTCCATGGCGTCGATGACCGCGGCGGCGGTGCGGAACGCCTTGACGCGGTACGTGGCCGCCTGGGACCGCTCCAGCAGGAAGGCGATCCTCCGCAGGGCGTGTGCCGGGTCCATGTCAGGGCCGTGCGGTGTGCTGGGGGTGGCCGTGCGTCCGGCGGGCTTCCTTCATCGCGGCCTCGTAGAGGTGGCGCCGGCCTCCGGCGAGCTCGCGGCGCAGACGTTCCTCGACCTCGACGAACGGCCGGTAGTAGGTGTCGTCGTACTCCTCGACCAGCTGGAAGGTCCAGCGGTCGGGAACGACGTTGCGGCCCACGATCTCGCGCTGCACCAGATCGGCGTGGGCCGCGTGGCCGGCCATCCGGAGCAGCTCGACCGCGCGGTCCAGCGTCAGGTCCGCGCCACCCGTCAGCTGATGGAACCCGTAGAGCTGGCCGCGGGCGCGCTCCACCGTCTCCAGCGCCTCCGACAGCGCGCCGAGGGCCTCCACCGTCGTGTCGTCGGTACCGGCCGGCGCGAGGTCTTCCTCTTCGGGCCCCTGAGTGCCACGGCTGTCGCTCATGTCTACGACTGTGCACGTGACGGTCCCCCGCGTGCGGGAACCGGACGGCCGAAAGGGTGAATTCCCTCCGGCCGGCATCCCGTCGAGGTGCCGCACGGCCCGCGTGTGATCGATTGGCGGTCCCCCCAGGTCCGCCCTAACGTCGATGAGTGAACGTTCTCCGTTCACCGTCTGTCCCCACTGCCGACTCGATGGCACGCAGGCCTATGACATCTTCCCGAGCGAATTCCGCGCCGGTTGTCGCCTCCCCGCAGCGGGGCCGCGGCAACGGCATCGCGCTGCTGATCATCTGTTCGTGTCAGCTGATGGTGGTCCTCGACATCACCATCGTGAACATCGCCCTGCCGCACATCCAGACCTCGCTGGGCTTCTCGACAGAGAGTCTGTCGTGGGTGATCAACGCCTACACCCTGACCTTCGGCGGGCTGCTCCTGCTGGGCGGGAGGCTGGGCGACATCCTCGGGCGCCGGAGGGTCTTCATCTTCGGCGTACTGCTCTTCGTGATCGCCTCCCTGCTGGGCGGGCTGTCGCAGGAGTCGTGGCAACTGCTCGCGGCCCGTGCGCTCCAAGGCGTGGGCGGGGCCATCGCCTCGCCCACGGCGCTCTCCCTCATCACCACGACCTTCGACGAAGGCCCGGCGCGCAACCGGGCGTTCGGGGTCTTCGCCGCGGTGTCCGCGGGTGGCAGCGCCATCGGACTGCTGGCCGGCGGTGTGCTGGTGGAGTGGCTCGACTGGCGGTGGGTGCTGTTCGTCAACGTGCCCATCGGGCTTCTGATCGCTTTCGCGACACCGCGGTTCATCAAGGAGTCCGAACGGCACCCGGGCCACTTCGACCTCCTCGGCGCACTCACGTCGACGCTCGGCATGGTGCTGCTCGTGTACGGCTTCATCAGGGCGTCCGAGGACGGCTGGAGCGACGGCCTGACCATCGGCGCCTTCGTCGCGGCCGTCTTCTTCCTCGCCGCCTTCCTGGCCGTGGAGCGCGGATCGAAACAGCCGATCACCCCACTGGGGATGTTCCGGGACCGCAACCGGGCCGGCACCTACGGAATCATGCTGAGTCTGGCCGCCGCGATGTTCGGGATGTTCTTCTTCCTGACCCTCTTCGTCCAGAACATCCTCGACTTCAGCCCGCTACGGGCCGGGCTGGCCTTCCTTCCGGTCAGTGCGATCATCGCCGTCAGCGCGGGAATCGCTTCCCAGCTGCTGCCCAGATGGGGGCCCAAGCCCTTCATGGTCTCGGGCGCGGTCTTCGCGGCGGCGGGGCTGGGCTGGCTCACCCTGACCGACGTGGACAGCAGCTACCTCGGAAGCATCCTCGGACCCATCCTGGTGTTCGGCTTCGGCATGGGCATGCAGTTCGTGTCGCTGACCCTGATGGCGGTGTCGGGTGTGGCGTCGCGCGAGGCGGGTGCCGCGTCCGGAGTGCTGAACGCCACCCAGCAGGTGGGCGGTTCGCTGGGCCTCTCCATCCTCGTCACCATCTTCGGCACGGCCAGCCGCAACGAGGCCGAGAAGCAGTTCCCCCGCTTCATGGCCGAGGCCACCCCCGCCCAACAGCTGGAGTTCCGCAGGACCGGCGAGCTTCCCTCACCCTGGGGCGATCAGGTCCTTGCTTCAGGGGTGTCCAGTGCCTTCGTCGCCGCTGCCGTTCTCGCCGTGGTCGCCGCGCTGATCGCTCTCTTCGTCATCCAGGTACGCGCCTCCGACCTCGAACGCCTGCGAGGCGACGGGGCGATGGCGCAGCCCATGGCCGGTGCGGACGAGACACCCCCGCCGGGCGCCGAGGGCCGGACCGCGGGACCGGGCGGGGCAGGGGCACCGCAGCGCAGACCCGGAGGCGAGGACGGACCACTCTGACCACGGGCCCGGTGGTCCCAGGCTCAGGCCGCGTTCACCAGGCGGATGTAGCGGTCCCAGTCCCAGGAATCCCCCGGATCGGTGTGGTCGCTGCCGGGCACCTCGTGGTGACCGATGATGTGCGCCCGGTCCTTGGGCAAGCCGTACCGCTCGCAGATGCCGGCCGTCAGCAGCGCCGAACGCTCGTACATCACGGGCGTGAAGTAGCCGGGCTCGTCGATCCAGCCCTCGTGCTCGATCCCGATGCTGCGGGCGTTGTACTCCCAGTTCCCCGCATGCCAGGCGATGCCGTCCTCCCGTACGCACTGGGCCACGAAGCCGTCTCCCGAGCGCACCACGTAGTGGGCGGACACCTTCTTCGCCGCGTTCCGGAAGATGCCGACCGTCTCGGTGAACGCCTGCTGGGCCACATGGATCACGACCAGATCCACCCGACGGGGCGAAGATCCCCGCGACGGGGTCCAGTTGGACGCCGATGCCGGTTGCCACTGTGCGTCCGGGTAGTCGGTGGCCGCCGCGGGGGAGGCCACGGCGCGGACGGAGGCGGGGAGGAGAGCCGCGGCGGCCGTGACCGCGGCACCGTGAAGAATCCGCCTGCGTCGCATGGGGCACTCCTGAATCCTGAGCCGGTCCGGTCCCGGCTCAACACGCGTGTCGCCGCCCCGTGGTTCCCTCCCCGCCTCCGCTACGACGAAGACGGCCCGGAGGTCAGGCGGTCGACCGGACGCAGGCCAGCGCCGCCGCCGGATCGCGTTCGGCCGGACCGGCCGGCGCCCAGAGGGTTCCCTCCCTGGCGTACGGCCACCACCGGCCGTCCCTCCCGAGGCGGAGCTGAGCATCGGTTCCCGCCAGGGTCCAGCGGTTGCCGGTCACCTGGAACTCCGGGGTTTCGCCCTCGTCCCAGGCCGCGGCGAGCTGGGTCCGTGCGCGGGCGAGCGCCACATCGCCGGGCAGCCACTGCTCGTCGTACACCTCGAGTGCGGGCGCCCCGCCGGACCGCCAGGCCCGCACGGCGATCCCGAAGTCGCCGGGTCCGCGTCCGGCGGCCCCGGCGAGGCGCACCGCGAGTCCGGTGTCGGCACGGCCGTCGGCGGCCAGCCGGACGGCGTCCTGTGCCACGGTCAGCTCCGCCATCGGCGGCCGCAGTTCATGACCGGGCGTCAGGGCTTCCGTCAGCATCGCGAGTGCCCGGACGGCGCTGTCCGCCGCGAGGAATTCCAGCGCGGTGGGATCGGTCCCCTGCTCCGGCTCCGCGGAGGCGTCCAGCGACGGCGGGGCACCGGGTTCCTCCGGGAGAGCCGGAACAGGGGGAAGGGGAGGAAGGATGTCCCTGGCGGCGAAAGCCTCGTCGGCCCGTACTCCCTGCGGCGCCGGCGCACCGGCGGGTTCCCCGGGTGCGGCGCGCTTGGCGCTCCGCTCCTGTATCCGCTCCAGCAGCCACCGTTCGTCCCGTCCCCGCAACAGCAGCAGTACGAACGGATCCTGGTCCAGGAGCCGTGCCACCTGGTAGCAGAGGGCGCCGGTGTGCGGGCAGTGGTCCCAGGCCTCGCACCCGCACTCGGGTTCCAGATCACCGATTCCGGGCAGCAGGTCGCATCCGGCGGCCGCCGCGTCCTCCACCAGATGCGCGGGCATCTCACGGTCCAGGAGCGCGGCGATGTGGCCGGAACTCCGGGACGCCACGTCCAGAAAGCGGTCCCATTCGTCCTCGCCCAGCTCTTGGACCAGCACATCGGTGCGGTAGGAAGTCGAGTCGGGATCATGGACGACGGCCGTGAGACGGCCCGGACGCACGGACGTGGCGCCTACCCGGCCCTCCCGCGCGAGCCGTCGGCCCTTCTTGAGCTGCTGACCGTCGAGCGCCGTGTCCTCCAGGGCTTTCAGCCACGCCCTGCCCCACCAGGACGAGGCGAAGCCCCGGCCCTGCGCGGGCGGAAGCGCGGCGAAGGTGCGCTCGGGTCCGTCAGGTGCGTTCATCGCGATCCCCCTCGCAGCTCGACCAGGTCGGCCAGCTCCGCATCGGTCAGTTCGGTGAGCGCGGCCTCGCCGCTGCCGAGCACCGCGTCCGCGAGTCCCTGCTTGCGGACCAGCATCTCGGCGATCTTGTCCTCGACGGTGCCCTCGGCGATCAGCCGGTGCACCTGCACCGGTTGCGTCTGACCGATCCGGTAGGCCCGGTCGGTGGCCTGCGCCTCCACAGCCGGGTTCCACCAGCGGTCGAAGTGCACGACGTGACCGGCCCGGGTGAGGTTGAGTCCCGTCCCGGCCGCCTTGAGCGAGAGCAGGAACACGGGAGTGTCGCCCGCCTGGAAGCGGTCCACCATCGCCTCACGTTCGGCGACCGGAGTGCCGCCGTGGAGGAACTGCGTACGGATACCGCGCGCGGCCAGGTGCCGTTCCAGTAGCCGTGCCATCCGGACGTACTGGGTGAAGACCAGTACGCTCGCCCCCTCGGCCAGGATCGTGTCCAGCAGTTCGTCCAGCAGCTCGAGCTTGCCCGAACGGTCGGCGATCCGGGGGTCCTCCTCGGCGAGGTACTGCGCCGGGTGGTTGCAGATCTGTTTGAGCGCCGTCAGCAGCTTCATCACCAGCCCGCGCCGGGCGAAGCCGTCGGCGCCATCGATCTCGTCGAGTGTCTCGCGGACCACGGCCTCGTACAGACCGGCCTGCTCTGGTGTGAGGGACACCGCGCGATCCGTCTCGGTCTTCGGAGGCAGCTCCGGGGCGATGCCGGGGTCGGACTTGCGGCGTCGCAGCAGGAACGGACCGATCAGTGCGGCGAGCCGCTCGGCCGCCGCCGGATCGCCGCCGCCCTCCACCGCGTTCGCGAAGCGCGTCCGGAAGGTTCCGAGCCTCCCGAGCAGACCCGGGGTCGCCCAGTCGAGGATCGCCCACAGCTCGGAGAGGTTGTTCTCCACCGGTGTCCCGGTGAGAGCGACGCGGGCCCGCGCCCCGATGGTGCGCAGCTGCCTCGCGGTCGCCGCATGGGGGTTCTTCACGTGCTGAGCCTCGTCGGCGACGACCATGTCCCAGGGCGTCCCGGCCAGACGGGCCGCGTCCAGGCGCATCGTCCCGTACGTGGTGAGGACGAACTCGTTCCCCGCCAGGTCGTCGAGCGAGCGTGAGACGCCGTGGAAGCGACGGACCGGCGTACCCGGAGCGAACTTCCCGATCTCCCGCTGCCAGTTGCCCATCAGCGAGGCCGGGCACACCACCAGAGTGGGCCCGGTGGCCGGATCGGCGCCGTGCCGGTGCAGATGAAGGGCGATCAGGGTGATGGTCTTGCCGAGCCCCATGTCGTCGGCGAGGCAGCAGCCGAGACCCAGCGAGGTCATCGTGTCCAGCCAGTTCAGGCCACGCAGCTGGTAGTCGCGCAGACGGGCGGCCAGTGCCTCGGGCTGTCGCACCGTCCGGTGCCGGTCCTGCTCCGGGGCGGTGATCCGGGCGCGCAGCTGTTCCAGCCACCCCGCCGCGGTCACCGGCACCCTGCGTCCGTCGATCTCGGTGGATCCGGTGAGCACGGCGCCGAGGGCGTCGACCGGGGCGACCGTCCGGTCGCGGGTCCGGCGGGCGCGCGCGGTGTCCGCCGGGTCGACGAGAACCCACCTGTCGCGCAGCCTGACCAGAGGTCTGCCCGCCTCCGCCAGCTCGTCCAGCTCCGCGCGGGTGAGGCGGTGATCGCCCAGGGTGAAGGACCAGTCGAACGCCAGCACCGCGTCCGACGAGAGCAACGAGGGCGGGCCCGCGGCACCACCGTCCCGGGGGCCGATCACGGCGTGTTCGGTCAGCCGTTCCGGGAGCAGCTGCTTCGGCCAGTGCACCTGCACGCCCGTCGCCGCCAGGGCTCGAGCGGCCGGCCCGAGCAGCTCGGCGATCTCCTCGTCGTCCGGCTCGACGGCGTCGGGAACCGCCGCCGACAGCAGGCGGCCGAGCGGCGGCCAGGCGCGGGCGGCGCGCCGCAGCGCCGGCAAGGCGTCCATACGGGCCTGAGGGCCGAGCGCCGCTCCGGCGGGGGAGCGGCCGGCCCAGACGTCCGCCGCGTCGGCCACCAGGGCGGGATCCCGCACGCTGTGGAGCTGCAGGACAACGCGGAAGGACGGGGCGCGGCCGGAGCCGTTCGCCCCCTCCGGGCCGTCGAGTCCGAGCACGTCGACCCGGAGGGAGAGGCGCACACCGGCGTCATGCCCGGCCGCAACGCCGGCGGCCCACGTCCGCAGCCCCGGACGGTGCTGCGGGGCGCGTACGGCGAATGCCGGTGCACCCGTGACGGACCGGGCGGCCGGGGTGCGCGGCAGACCGTCGGCCACCGCGTCGAGGAACGACCGCAGCAGCGACTCCGGTTCGGGCAGCATCAGCGGGTCCGACGCCACGCCGAGCGGAACGGCGTGCGCCTCGGGCGGCATCGACGCGGCCAGGACCCGGACACGGTCCATGTCCTCGGCGGACAGCGGCCCCGCACGCCAGGCGTCCTGATCGGTGGGGCTCAGTCCGGGCAGGAGCAGTCCACGGGCGACGAGCTGAAGCGCCAGCAGCCCGGCCGTACCCCAGAAGGCGGCGGACGGTGAGGCGTCCGGATACAGCCGCGCCCGCGTCAGTACCGGCAGGGCGTCGCTCACGGGCATCGTCAGGGCGCGAACGGTCCGCGGACGGCCGCCGTCGTCCGCGACGGTCAGTTCGGTGAGGGTTCCCGGAGCGCCAGGTGGAGGGCCGCCGTTCGCGTTCCGGAACGCGACCCTGCCGGTTCGGGCCGGATCCCCGGGGAGGAGGACCACGGAGCAGCGGGACAGTTCGTGGATGTCGTCGAGTGTTGCCGCTGGGAGCCTGTGCACAGCTATGCCGGATTCCTCAAATTTGACTAGTGAGCTCGGGGCCGCCGAGGGTACCTCATCCCCGGCGGGCCCGGGGACACCCAGCCGGCCCGCTCGTACCGCTTTCCGAGCCGCCTTCCGAACGGAGGGGTGCGGCCCGCACCACCGCCGGACCCGGGGGAATCCCCCCGCACGACCGGGGTGAGAGCGCCATGGCTGCCGCGGGCCCGCTCTTCGTACCTTCACAGGACCAGCGCGGAAGCCCACAGACCGGAGACGCCATGCCCCAGGCCGCAGCAGCCACCGTCGCGCACGAGACTCCTGACGGACCGGGGGAATCTGCGAGGCCTCAGCCCTCCGGCAGTGATTTCGCCCCGCTCCTGAGAGCCGTCAGGGGGCAGGGCCTCCTGGAGTTCCGCACCGGCTGGTACGCGGTGGGGATCACCGTCAATCTGCTGGCCCTCGGGGGCGTGATCACCGCGATCGCGCTCCTCGGGGACACCTGGTGGAACCTGCTCCTCACCCTGCCGTTCGCCCTCCTGTGGACCAGGACCGCCTTCTTCGGGCACGACGCCGGCCACACCCAGATAACGGGCGACCGCAGGTCCGGCAGGATCCTCGCCCTCCTGCACGCCAACCTGCTCCTCGGGATGAACGAGGCCTGGTGGAACGACAAGCACGTACGTCACCACGCGAACCCCAACCACGTGGACAAGGACCCCGACGTCGGGGTCGGCGCTCTGGTGTGGACCCAGCGGCAGGCCGTCCGGAGGCAGGGCTTCGCCCGGTGGCTCACCCGCAACCAGGCCCGCCTGTTCTTCCCGATGCTGCTGCTCGAAGGCATCGCGCTCAAGATCTACGGCTTCCAGTTCCTGCGCCGTCAGCCCGCAGGTGAGCGCGCCCTGTCCGCCGTGCTGCTCTCCGCACATCTCTGCCTCTACGGCGCGCTGCTCCTGACGGTGATGTCCCCGGGCAAGGCCCTCGTCTTCGCGCTGGTGCACCACGCGCTGTTCGGACTCCACCTGGGCATGGCCTTCGCCCCGAACCACAAGGGCATGGAGATGCCCGACCCGGACGGAGACCGCTGGGGCCACCTCCAGCGACAGGTCCTCACCTCGCGGAACGTACGCGGGTCCGTCGTCACCGACTGGCTCCTCGGCGGGCTCAACTACCAGATCGAACACCACCTCTTCCCGAGCATGCCCAGGCCCCATCTGCGGCTGGCGCAGCCGCTCGTGAAGGCGCACTGCGCGTCGCTCGGCATGCCGTACGCCGAGACGGGCGTCGTCGAGTCCTACCGACAGGCCCTCCAGTACATGCACGAGGTCGGCGAACCCCTGCGCTGAGGCCCGACCGGCACCCCACTGTCTCCCCGACCGGCACCCCGGACGGGAGGGGAACCGATGAGGACGCACAGGCGTTCTCCCATCAGGAGCGGCTCGTGCCGCGAAGGAGGCATGGATCATGTCGAACGGTGCAAAGATCGCCATCGGGGGAGTCGTCGCGGCCGTCATCCTGATTCCGTTCATCGGATTCTGGTGGTCGCTACTGGTCCTCATCGGCGTACCAGCCGTCGGGTACCTGATGCTCGACCCGTCTCAGAGGCGCAGACTCCGCAGGATCAGCCGTAAGGAGATAGGGCGCTGAACAGCACGGTCACAGCAGTCAGCAGCAACGGCGATTACTCCTTCACCAAGCCGAACAGGGAGAGCGTCAACCTCCTGACCGGGCTCGGTGTGGAGGGGGACGTCCACGCCGGTGTCACCGTCCGGCACCGCTCCCGCGTCGCCCAGGACCCGACGCAGCCCAATCTGCGTCAGGTGCACCTCATCCACGAGGAGCTCTTCGCGGAGCTGCGGGCAGCGGGATTCGAGGTCGGCCCGGGCGACCTCGGGGAGAACATCACCACCGCCGGCGTCGACCTCCTGGCCCTGCCCACCGGAACGCTGCTCCATCTCGGGAACGACGCCGTGGTCGAGGTGACGGGGCTGCGGAACCCCTGTCTCCAGATCGACAACTTCCGGCACGGTCTGCTCAAGGAGGTCGTGGGGCGCGGGCCCGGCGGCGCCGTCGTGCGCAAGGCCGGGGTCATGGGCGTCGTCCTCACGGGCGGACGGGTGCGCCCGGGGGACGTCATCGAGATGCGGCTGCCGGCCGAACCGCACCGTCCGCTGGAGCGGGTGTAGGACCAACCTGGCGGTTCTCCCATCCCTGCGGAAGAAACCCCGTCAGGAAGGGCGGACCGCCAGAGCGTCGAGCGACTCCAGGAGCCCGGGCAGTTCCGGTCCGCGGTGGACCGGAATGATCTCGCCCGGTTCCTCGTCCAGCAGGACGAAGGCGATGTCGTCCGTCCTCGCCACCAGGGACCAGCCCGGTCCGTCCACGCGCAACGTACGCGCTCCACCCGGCGCGAATGCCGACCGGATCCTCCCGGGTGGAGGCGGGGAGTCGACGTACGCCCGTGCGGCGGCGAGCGCGTCGCGTACGCCGGTGTGCTCACCGGACGCCACGGCCTCGGGTGCGTCCGCCCCACCGCTGTCGCCGTCCGGCGTGGCTTCCCCGGTCTCCGTGCCGGCGTCGATCTGTGCTCGCCATCGGGCCCACTGGAGCGCTATCTCGTCGGCTCCGAGGCGTCGCTGCGCGGGCCCCCAGACCTCGGTGTCCGGCGGAGTCAGGGGCGCGGGGGCGTCTCCCGGCTCGTCGGGGTCGGGCAGCGGGTCATGGGGCTCGGGGACGCCCGGCGCCGACACGGCGAGGGTCAGAGGCCACCCGGGCAAGGCGCAGACCACCGACCTGTCGTCGGGGGAGAGGTCGTACTCCATCCCGCAGTCCCACGAGGCGATGGCGACAGCCACCAGCGACACGTCCTCGACGACGACGGTCCACCGGGCGCCGGCGCTGTCCTGGCCGAGCACCAGACCGTAGCCCTCCGCGTAGGGCTCCAGCCCCAGGGCCTCGCAGGAAGCCACGTAGTCGTCGCCGAGCACGCTGGGGAACTGCGCGGGAGTCAGCAGCACCGCGGTCAGCACAAAGAGCGCGTCGTCCTCGGCGACCGTGTCGTCCGTCCCAGCCACAGCACCCATCCTCATCCCAGATCGCTTGGTCCGTCGGCGCACCTTAACTACTGGGTAACCCTCCCGTCGAGGCCCTGACAAGGGAAGACGTGCCGGCGGAGAAGGCCCCGACCTCCGGACGGGCAGGCCGACGCGCCCCTCGCACCATGGTGCCCGACCGGCCGGCCGCCGTAGGGTTGTGACTCCGGCCGACGAGGGGGACAGCATGACGAAGAGGTACGAGCGGCTGAAGGAGATCCAGCGCCTGGACCCCGAGAGGGACTTCCTGGAGATCTACCGGCTCACCGTGACCTGTGAATTCCCCTGGGACATCACCCGCGCCCTCGAACTCGCCCTGTACCGCACCTACGCGGTACCCAGCATCGGCCGACTGCTGGCGGAGACGGCGGAACTGACAGAACGTTCACAGAAGAGATACGACGACACCGCACTGCTTCTCGACGCCGTCGTCGAGCACGGCTTCGAGGGCGAGCGGGGCCGCACCGCCATCCGGCGGATCAACGCGATGCACCGCAGCTACGACATCAGCAACGACGACATGCGCTACGTCCTGTGCACCTTCGTCGTCACCCCCAAGCGCTGGCTCGACGTCTACGGCTGGCGGAAACTCTCGGACCACGAACTCCGGGCGTTCGCCGCGTACTACCGCACGCTCGGTGCCCGGATGGGTATCCAGGACCTGCCGACGACGTACGACGACTTCGAGCGGTTCCTGGACGACTACGAGGACGAGCACTTCGGCTGGGACGCAGGCGCGCGAGCCGTCTCCGACGCCACACTGGCGCTGATGGGCTCGTGGTACCCGCGCCCGCTCGCCCCCGTCGTGCGCCGGGCGAGCCTCGCGCTTCTCGACGACTCGCTGTTGCGCGCTTTCCGCTACGACCACCCCGGACGGGTGACCCGCGGCCTGACCCGTGGAGCGCTGCGGCTGAGGGCACGTGCCGTGCGACTCCTGCCTCCGCGCACCACACCCCACTACGCCCGCCAGAACCCTGAGATCAAGGGCTATCCGCAGGGGTACGACGTCGCGGACCTCGGCACGTTCCCCACGCCAGGTGTCGGAGGCTGCCCCGTACCGCACCGGCGTTCGACCGGTGCGTCCGCCGACTGAACCGCCGGCAGACTCCACAGCCCGGCACGCCTCCCGCGCGACTCAGCCGGCCCTGAGTCGGCAGTCAGCCGCCGGCCGAGGCGACACGCCTGCCGGTGCGCGGCTCAGCCGGTACGCACGGCCAGCACCAGGAACCTGCTCTCCTCGTCGATGTAAGCGGTCCTGCGCCAGCCCGCCCGAGCCAGCAGCGGGGTGAGACGGGGCTCCGCCCTGAGATCGTCCTCGGCCGGAGACCGGCCGTGCCGCGCCGCGAGAACGGCACGGCCGACCGGATGGAACAGGGCCAGCCGGCCGCCGGGGCGAACCGCGCGTGCCAGCTCCCGCAAGTCCCGTGCCGGATCCGGGAGATGCGAGATCAGTCCGGCCGCGAACACGGCGTCCAGGGCTCCGGTACGCAGCGGGAGCCGTCCGACGTCCGCCAGCAGCAGTGCACCACAGGCATGCCTGCCCGCGCCCCGGGCGGCGTCCAGCATGGCGGGCGTCAGATCGGCGCCGATCACGCGGCCGCCGGTTCCCACCGCCGTGCGCAGGGCCGGCATCGCACGCCCCGTTCCGCACCCCGCGTCGAGCACGGTGTCACCGGGCCGGAGCCCGAGCTCGGCCACCGCGGCGGCGTAGGCAGGCCCGTCGTCGGGAAACCGGCTGTCCCAGCCCGCCGCGCGCGGAGTGAAGAAGTCCTGTACGTGCGTGTCATCTTCGGCCATGGGAGACATGATCGCGCAGCCCGAACCCGAACGAAACGCTATGAAGCGGTGCACTCGTTCGAACGCATGCCGATCGATCGGGCGCCTCTCTCTGTCATCTCCCAACACCTTTCGAAATATGCCCTTGTCGTGCGCTTCGCGGAGGGCAGGCTCCCGGACCCATGGGACACCTGGACCACGCCACCTTCGGCTGGCTTACCCCCGTGCTGTCGTACGCGATGGCTTCGATCGGCGCCGCCCTCGGGCTGCGCTGTACCGTTCGCGCGCTCGGGGCCCATGGCCGCTCGCGCCGGAACTGGCTGCTCACCGCGGCATCCGCCCTCGGAACCGGGATCTGGACGATGCACTTCGTCGCCATGCTCGGCTTCGGGGTCACCGGCACCGACATCCGGTACGACGTGCCGCTCACCCTCCTCAGCCTCCTGGTCGCGATGCTGGTCGTGGGGGCGGGGGTCTTCACGGTCGGCTACGGCCGCAACCGCTCCGCCGCCCTGCTCGCCGGGGGCCTCACCACCGGTCTCGGCGTCGCCAGCATGCACTACCTGGGTATGGCGGCCCTGAGGCTCCACGGCACCGTCACCTACGACCCGCCGCTCGTCGCGGCCTCCGTCGGCATCGCGGTCGTCGCGGCCACCGCCGCCCTGTGGGCGGCCCTCAACATCAAGTCGCCCGGGGCCGTGGTTCTCGCCTCCCTCGTCATGGGCGCGGCGGTGAGCAGCATGCACTACACCGGGATGCTCGCCGTCGGTGTCCGGGTCGCGCCGTCCGGAGCCGCCCTGCCCGGGGCCACGGTGATGCAGTTCATCTTCCCGCTCGCCGTGGGGCTCGGCTCGTACCTCTTCCTCACCTCGGCATTCGTCGCTCTTTCCCCGGCCGCGAGGTCGCACCCGGCCGAGGCCGGGCCGTCCGCTCCGGGCGGGGTTCTCGCTCGGCGTGAGAGGGCCGTGGCCTCCTGAGCACCACAGGCCCCGCGCCGGGCCGTCCAGCAGACAGCTTCCGGGGCAGAGCGCTCCCCATCCGGAACGAGGAGGCCATGCGCACATCCCGCACCACGACCCCGGATCCCGGCTCACCTGCCGACGGGTCCGTGACCCAGCCGCGCGGCCGACGCGCGCACGCCGGACCGCCGGCGGACGAGGGCCCAGGCCCCGGGCAGGAGCCGTACGCGGCCGCCGAGCTCACGCCGACCCACGCCTCGCTGCGCCCCAGGACGGTGCGGGCGAAGATCATCTCCTTGCTGATGGTCCCGGTCGTCTCCCTGCTGGCACTGTGGGGCTTCGCCACCGTGACCACCGCCCAGGACGTGGCTCGCGGGCGTGATGCCCAGCGCGTGGAGAACACGGTCCTGGCACCCGTCGCCTCCGCCGTCGAGGCGCTGCAGGGCGAACGCACCGCCGCTGCGCGACAGCAGGCCGAACCGGGCGACGACCACGCCGCCGAACTCGAACAACGGGTGACCCGGACGGATGCCGCGCTGGACGCCCTGCGGCTGGGAGAGGACCACAGCGTCGCGGACGCGGGTTTCCTCCCGGCCGAGGCGGCCGCCCGGCTCACCTCTTTCCTGGACCGCACGCGGGACCTGCGCCCTCTGCGCACCCGGCTCCTGGAAGCGCGGGGTGCGGACAAAGGCGCGTCGACGGGTACGGACACCGCCTACACCCGCTACACCGAGGCCATCGAGGCCGCGCTCGGAGTCCCCGGGGCCCTGAGCGGGGCCCGGGAATCCGGCACCGGCTCCAGCGCCCGCGTCCTGCTCGAACTGACCCGCAGCGGGGAGATGCTGGCCCGCGAGGAGTCCCTGCTCGCCTCCGCCACCCTGACCGGCACCATGAACGATGAGCAACTGGGCTTCTTCGCCGCGTCCGTGGCGAGCCGCCGCGTGCTGGCCGAAGCGGCTGGGGCCGATGTGCCCGGCGCCGGACGGGCGGCATGGCGCGGACTCGCCGGCAGCGGCGCCTACCGAAGGCTCCAGGCGGCCGAGGACGCGGTGCTGGCCGCACCGCCCGGCCGCCGCGCGGCGGCAGCCGTCTCCGCGGAGGACTGGGAGCGTGATGCCAGAGCCGTCCAGAAGGAACTGCGTTCCGTCGGGCGGGAGTCCGAGGCCCGCGCAGCCGACGACGCCGGCCCCTTCACCCACGCGCTGTTCAGCCCTTCCGGCGCGGCCGTACTCCTCGGATTCCTCGCCGTGGCCGCCTCACTGCTGATCTCCGTCCGGATCGGCCGGGCGCTCGTCGTCGAGCTCGTCGGCCTCCGGGACAGTGCCCTGGAGATCGCGCGGCACAAACTTCCCCATGCCATGCGCAGGTTGCGTGCCGGGGAGGAGATCGACGTACGGGCGGAGGCACCCTTGGGCCGCACGTCGCACGACGAGATCGGGCAGGTGGGCGAAGCCCTGGACTCCGTGCACCGCGCGGCGCTCGACGCGGCCGTGGAACGCGCCGAACTGGCCGGAGGCATCTCCGGTGTGTTCGTCAACCTGGCACGGCGCAGCCAGGTCCTCGTCCACCGCCAACTGGCCCTCCTCGACGGCATGGAACGGCGCGCCGACGACCCGGGCGAACTCGGCGACCTCTTCCGCCTCGACCACCTCACCACCCGCATGCGCAGACACGCGGAGAGCCTGATCATCCTCTCGGGCGCGGCCCCCGGACGCGCCTGGCGGATGCCTGTGCCCCTCACCAACGTCGTGCGCGCGGCGGTCTCCGAGATCGAGGACTACGCACGGGTCGAGGTGAGGCCGCTGCCGGACGCCGCGGTCAAGGGCGTGGCGGTCGCCGACCTCACCCACCTGCTGGCCGAACTCGTCGAGAACGCCGCACAGTTCTCCCCGCCCCACACCAAGGTGCGGATCAGCGGCGAACCGGTGGGCAACGGGTACGCCCTGGAGATCGAGGACCGGGGCCTCGGGATGGGCAAGGAGCTCCTGGACGAGGCCAACCGGCGTGTCGCGCAGTCCGACACGCTCGATCTCTTCGACAGCGACCGCCTCGGCCTCTTCGTGGTCAGCAGGCTGTCCGCCCGCCACCAGATCAAGGTCCACCTGCGGACCTCCGCCTACGGCGGAACGACCGCCGTGGTGCTCCTTCCGACCGCGCTGCTGCGTGTCGGTCCCCCTGAGGGCTCGACCCCGGTGTCCGACACGGAGGAGGTCACGACGGCCGTGGTCAGGGAGGGCCGCGGCTCCGCGGCTGACCCACGCGCCACCGCGTTCCCCGCACCTGTCGCCGTCCCTGCCCTCGAACCGCGCGAAGCGCGGCAACCGTCCGGCGAACCGACGAGGCCCCGGCCGGCCCAGCCCGTGACCCCGATACACCGGCATGCGCGCCCCGCCGAGGACGACGGTCCCCTGCCCCGTCGGATCCGTCAGGCCAGTCTCGTCCCGCAACTCCGTGAACAACGGCGCTCGGAGGAGACCTGTCCGAATCAGGGGGAGCCGGGCACACCGGCCGAACGCACGCCCGAAGTGGCGCGCGCCCGAATGACCGCCTACCGCGACGGGTGGGTGCGCGGAGGAGGCGCCTTGCCCGGGGACGGCACCCGGCCACGCACGGCATCCGCTGCCACGGCACCCGTAAGCCCGCACACCGAAGGAGACCCGGCATGATCGTGAACCAGAGGTCCGGAAGGGCGTCCAGCCGCTCCGGTGAACTCGACTGGCTCCTCGACGACCTGGTCGCACGCGTCACCGAGATCCGCCACGCCGTCGTCCTGAGCAACGACGGGCTCGCCGTGGGCGCGTCCGACGCACTGAGCCGCGAGGACGCCGAACACCTCGCAGCAGTGGCATCGGGCTTCAACAGCCTGGCGAAGGGAACAGGCAGGCACTTCGGGGTCGGCGGCGTACGCCAGACCATGGTCGAGATGGACGGCGGCTTCCTCTTCGTCGTCGCAGCCGGGGACGGCTCCTGCCTCACCGTTCTGAGCACGGCGCTGGCCGACATCGGCCTGGTGGCCTACGAGATGGCGCGCCTGGTCAAGCGCGTCGGGGAGCATCTGGCCACTCCGGTCAGGCTCGCCGGGCCACCGGCGGCGGGCTGAGGAAGGCACACGCATGAGCGAGGGCGGACCGCCGTTCGACGGCGTGTTTCCACGGCCGCCGGGTGGTGGGTACGGTGCCGGCGCGACGACAGGTCCCGAGACTGCCGAACCGGTCGGCAGTCAGTGGTACGACGCCGAAGCGGGCCCACTGGTCAGGCCCTATGCGGTCACCGGCGGCAGGACGGAGGGAACCGGCGGTGTCCGATTCGATCTGATCGCCCTCGTGGTGGCCGAGAGCGGTGAGGACGACCAGGGCGACGCGCTGCTGGGGCCCGAACACCGGTACCTGCTCTCGCTGTGCCGCGCGGAGGCCCAGTCGGTGGCCGAACTCTCCGCAGAGGCCGACCTGCCCGTCGGGGTGGTCCGGGTACTGCTCGGTGACCTCCTCGAAGCAGGATGCGTACGGGTCAGCATGCCTGTTCCCCCCGCGCATCTGCCCGACGAACGCATCCTGCGCGAGGTGATCGACGGCCTCCGGGCGCTCTGAGCGCACCGGCTGTGATCGCGCGCCCCACGCATTCGCACAGGAAAGAGAACGGGTCCGGGCGCGGAGCGAATTCCTTCGGACAGATCCGTGGGAATCCGTTCACCGTCCACGGGGACCCGCCGCTGATTGTCATGCTGTCGCCCCTACCGATGGCCTTCCCGGAAGAAGTGGTCGATGTCGTCCGAGCACCTGCACAGCACGGTTGAGGAAGAGCCCGTGGAATCCGGCGCGCTCGCCCTGAAGATATTGGTGGCCGGTGGATTCGGGGTCGGAAAGACGACCCTCGTAGGCGCGGTGAGCGAGATCAGGCCGCTGCGGACCGAGGAACTGCTCAGTGAGGCGGGCGAGTCCGTCGACGACACCGACGGTGTGGCCCAGAAGACGACCACGACGGTCGCCATGGACTTCGGCAGGATCACCATCCGCTCGGGCCTGTCGCTCTATCTGTTCGGCACCCCCGGACAGGACCGCTTCTGGTTCCTGTGGGACGAGCTCTCCCAGGGAGCGCTCGGAGCCGTCGTCCTGGCCGACACGCGCCGGCTGGAGGACTGCTTCCCCGCGGTGGACTACTTCGAGCACCGGCGCATCCCCTTCGTCGTTGCAGTCAACTGCTTCACAGGCGCCCGCACGTACGCCGAGGAGGATGTCTCACGCGCACTGGACCTCGACAGCGGCACCCCTGTCGTCCTGTGTGACGCGCGTGACCGCGACTCGGGGAAGGAGGTGCTGATCCGCATGGTCGAATACGCCGGGCGGATGCACACCGCGCGGCTCCTCGACTCCGTCGGCCAGGGCGCGGGATCCGCGTGACAGCCGTGAGCGCGCACAGGAACCCGCTCCGGAAGCGTGCGCGGGACGCCGGCTCCGGGGCCGCCGGAGGGTGGCGAGAAGCAACGCCTCCCGGGTGGGGAGGCGCTTGCCCGCAGGGAAGGCGTGCGCAAGGCTGGCGCGGGACGCGGGGAACAGATGATCGGGGAGGACGCACACATGGCGCTGGAACGGGGACTTGACTGGCTCCTCGACGATCTGACCGGGAGGGTCGAGCACATCCGGCATGCCCTGGTCCTGTCGAACGACGGGCTGGTGACCGGGGCCAGCACGAGCCTGGCACGGGAGGACGCCGAACACCTGGCAGCGGTCTCCTCAGGGCTGCAGAGCCTGGCCCGCGGATCAGGCCGGCACTTCGGGGCAGGCCGCGCCCGACAGACCATGGTGGAGTTCGACGAGGCCTTGCTCTTCGTGACGGCGGCGGGGGACGGCAGTTGTCTGTGCGTTCTGAGCGCCGCCGAGGCGGACGTGGGGCAGGTGGCTTATGAGATGACCCTTCTGGTCAACCGGGTCGGCGAACACCTCGGCGTCGCCACCCGGCAGGGCGTCGACCGGCTCGGTCGGCTCTGACCTGCGCTTTCCTCGCCCTGGAGGGGTTTTCCACAGGCTCCACGAGATTCGCTCCACCCGGCTACGTTGGTTGCACTCGGTAACCGGCTCACGGGGGGAGTGGAACATGAACGTTTCCGAGGCCAGTCGAGTGGGCTGCTCCGGCACGTCCGCGCGAGAGTGGGTGTCGGCGGGGCGAGCGGCAGCGGAGCTCGCGCTGAAGCACGAAGAGGTCGACCTCGCCGTCCACCTGGGCCTGATCGACGCGGGTCCGGTGGTGGGAGCCGCACGCCCGCCCGTCCACCGGAGCGAGATCGACCGGCTACGTGCGCAACCGGGATTCCCGGAGCAGTTGAAGGAGCGGGTGCGGACCGTCGGCACGGCGGAAGGCGCCTCACTCCTGCGTACCGACGCGGCGCGCTTCACCGCACTGGCACGTGCCGGGTACCTGCCGCCGGTGGCGTTCCACCTGAATCGACGTCGGACCGTCGTCTGGCTCCATCTGGCGGAGGAACTACGCGACTTCGCCGCCCGGGAGCCTGATCTGCCGACGGGGTGGATGACCCGGAGGACGCGGACGCGGGGAACCGACCTTCGCGCGCGGAACTGGCGTTCCCGCAGGATCCAACGGCTGCTGGGGCGCGCTGCCGACCCGTGGGTGCGCGCGTCGCTCCAGGCATCCGCCCTGGCAGCCGTCCAGTTGGCCGAGGTGGTGGAAGACCCGTACGAGCGCGCCCACCTCGCCAGGGTACGGCCGCGAGCGCTCATCGGCCGCCCCGGGACGGTCGCCGGCCGCGAGGCCGAGGCGAGGATGATGCTGGCGGAAGACCCGGACGAAACCCACTGGCGCCGGGCGAATCTGACGCAGGAGCTCGACCGGGCGCGCGCGGCCGGACCCGCGCCCCGGCCCGGGGGCCTCCCCGCCGCCCGCCCGCCCAGGACACACGGCCTCGCCGTCGGTCCCGCGTTGTGCGGCCCGTCTCCGCGCGCCGCTCGTGCCCGCCCACCGGCTGGCCGGGTGCGAGGAGAGGAGAGCTGGCAGGCCGGGGCCGCGGACGCATGCCCGCCGGGACAGGTAAACGAATTGACGGGGGTGGCTCGCCGGGACATCTTGACCACATGCTGATCAGAGAAGCCGAAGCCGCGGACTGGCCCGCGATCTGGCCGTTCTTCCGGACCATCGTCGCGGCGGGCGAGACCTTCACCTATCCCTCTGACCTCGGTGAGAGCGAGGCCGCAGGATGGTGGCTCCTGCCGGCCCCCTCTCGCACGGTCGTCGCGGTCGACGATGCCGGTACGGTCCTGGGCACCGCGAAGATGAACAGGAACCACATGGGCAACGGCTCACACATCGCCAGCGCCAGTTACATGGTCTCCCCCGAGCACTCCGGCAAGGGGGTGGGGCGCGAACTGTGTGAGTACACCGTGGAATGGGCGCGTTCCTCGGGCTACCGCGCCATGCAGTTCAACGCGGTGGTGGAGACGAACACCCGCGCTGTGGGGCTCTACCGCTCCCTCGGCTTCGATGTGATCGGGACCCTGCCGGAGGGGTTCAACCATCCGACCGAGGGCTACGTCGGGCTGCACATCATGCACAAGCCCCTCTGAAGGGGACCGGCAGACACGGAACACGGAAGTGGGGGAGTGGCTTCCGGCCATCCTGAACTGTCCGGCATGTCACAAGTAGCGGCGATCTGGGCATGGTTGGTTCGACGTTGAATGTGGGGCGGGTGTGGCCCGCGGGGCGGCGGGCAGTACTGTGCGCCCCACCGCCATTCAGCGGTGAACTCATATGGAGGAAGAATCCATGACCATACCCAGGAGATCGTGGCGTGGCGCGGGAGCATTCGCGGCCGCCGCGGTTGTCGGCCTGGCGGGCGGAGTCATCTCCGCCGGCCCGGCCGCAGCTCACACCCCCACCTGGGCCGTGACCTGCTCCGAAGTGACGCTCAACCTGACGGCCTACAACCCCGGCGTCACCAACGAGGTGACGGTCTCGATCGTGGGCGGCGATGAGCTGCTTGCCACGACCAAGTTCGGCCGGGAGTACAAGACCGACAAGCCGCTCCAGCTCCCCGAGCACGACAAGGAGCTGACGGTTCACCTCGTCGTCAAGGCAGGCGACGGCGAGAACTACTCGAAGGACGACACGAAGATCGCGCCGGTCTGCGAAGGCGACACCCCGGAGCCGACGCCGACCGAGGCGAAGCCTTCCGAGAAGCCCAGCACCGAGCCGCCGACCTCTGCCCCCGAGCCGAGCGAGACCGCGACCGAGGCCGCGCCCGCACCGGCGGAGCCGAGCAGCGCCGCGCCGGACCTGGCCGAGACCGGTTCGTCGTCCGCCACGCCCGTCATCGGCGGAGCCGCACTCGCGGTTCTGCTCGCCGGCGGTGGCATCCTGTGGTCCGTCCGCAAGCGTCGCAGCGCCCAGCACTGACGCGTCCGACGCCCTCCGGTAACGGCGGTTGACACCGACGTACCGGACGGGGGTGCACCGCAAAGTCCCCGTTGCGGTTCACCCCCGCGGTGTCCGCCCGCCCTCGCGGCCACGAGTGCGTACACCCCGTGCACCGGCCCGCGGTTCAGGAGCCGGGCCCGATCTCGCACCACACCGCCTTTCCCTCACCGCGGGGTTCGATCCCCCAGCGCTCCGCCACTGCGTCGAGCAGGAGCAGACCACGGCCGGACGTCGAGGTCTCGCCAGGCGTCCGACGCCGTGGCCACGCACTCGACCTGTCCTGGACCGACAGCCTGATGCGTCTGACCGGCTCCGGCAGCACCTCCAGGGTCAGCACGGCCCCGCCCTCGGTATGCAGCAGGACGTTGACCAGCAACTCCCCGGTCACCAGCTCCGCGTCGTCCGCGAGCGTCGCGAGGTCCCAGTCCGCCAGTGCCTGACGGACGATCGACCGGGCCTCCGACAGTCCTTGCGGATCCGCCTGATGGATGTACTGATGGAGCCGCGGAGCACTCGGCGACCCGACGTCCGGACTGCGCCTCAGCACCAGCAGCGCGACGTCGTCCCCCGAACCCCACCGCTCCCACAGCCGGTCCGACAGATGGTCGGCGAGAGCCTCGGCACCGTCAGGACCCTCGCTCACCTCACGGATCAGGGCTGCGACACCGGCGTCCACATCGGCGCCCGGCTCCTCCACCAGGCCGTCGGTGTACAGCACCAGAGTCTCTCCGGGAACCAGATCGAGACGGGTCTCCGGAAACTCCTCGTCCTGGAAGTGCGTGGAGATGCCGAGTGGCATCCCCCCACGTACCTGCGGAACGCCGACCCGTCCGTCGGTGTGTCTGATCAGCGGCCCGAAGTGGCCGGCCCTGGCCACGCGTACCGCGCCGGTGGCGAGATCGACCTGCGCGTAGGTGGTCGTGGCGAACCGGTCGGTGTCCAGCTCCGCCAGGAACCGGGAGGCCCGCGCGAGTACCGTCGCCGGAGCATGGCCCTCGGCGGCGTACGCGCGCAGGGCGATCCGGAGCTGGCCCATGATCGCCGCGGCATGCGTGTCGTGCCCCTGCACATCGCCCACCACCACGCCGATCCGATGACGGGGCAGCGTGATCACGTCGTACCAGTCACCCCCGACCTCGCGCCCGCTCCACGCCGAGTGGTAGCGGACCGCGATCTCGCCGCCCTCGACCGCCTGGATGCGCCGCGGCAGCATCGCCGACTGGAGGCCGGTGGCGAATTCGCGCTCCTCGTCGAAAAGGATCGCCCGCTGCAGGGACTGGGCGACGATGGCCGCCAGGCCCAGGCAGAGGATCCTCTCGTCCGCGCTGAACGCGGTGCGCTCACGGTAGAACAGCGCGAGACCACCGATCGTGCGCGCCTGGGCGACCAGCGGCAGATACGCGACGGCGCGGAAATCCAGCTCGCCGGCGTGGGGTTCGAGCACGGGATAGCGCCGGACGAGCGAGGAGAGCGAGGTGATGAACCGTGGCCGCCCGCTGAGAACCGTGTCACCGAGAGGCAGCTCCGCGTCCAGCCGCCCGGAACCCAGACCCTCGCGCGCCTCGACCGACTCACCGCTCAGCGCGATGATCCTCAGCCCGGAGTTCTCGACCAGGCCGAGAGCGAGCCCGTCCGCGCCGATCCCGACCAGCCCGCCCGGACCGGTGAGCGCCGCGATCACGTCGTCGACGGTGACAGCGCGTGACATCGCGGTCGTGGTGCGTTCCACGATGCCGGTCTGGCGCCGGCGCTTCTTTTCCAGATCCAGCACGAAGGCCGAATGGGTGACCTCGGCCGTCGCGTCCCGCACCACGCCGATGACACGGAGCGCCCGGCCGTCCCCCCTCCGCAGGATCCGCGCCTGCACATGGGTCCACTGACGGCTCCCGTCCTCCATCGGCACCTGGAAGTGGACACTGTAGGAGTCGCCGCCGCCCCAGACGGCCTCGTCGAGGGTGACGTCCAGGCGCGCCCGGTCCGCGTCGTCCAGGCGACCGGCCACGGTCGACGGCGACCCGTCGAACTGGGCCGGGTCCAAGCCGAAAACCAGCAGTCCCGCCTCGTCGATGTCCACCGTCCCGGCGTCCAGGTCCCATTCGAAACTGCCCGTCCGGTTCATGGCGAGGCGCTCGGACGTCCCGGTCCTGCCCCGGGCGGGCCGGGGCTGTGACGCAGGGTCGTCGTCTGCTCGCCGTGAAGAGTCGGTCATGCCTGCTCCGGAGGTTGTCCGGCGGGCGCGCCGGACGTCGCGGCCCGTAGGCCTCAATTGTCGAGCCCCAGATGCGCGAATGCCACAGCGCTGCGCCGCGGGACCCGGCGTGAGAGCCGCACGGCGACCGTCGCAGAATGGCACCCGGAGACCGTCCACGGCCGACCGGAGCGTACGCATGAACAACGACGAGCCCGTCCTTCTGCGCAGTGAGGGAAGTGTCCTGCGCATCACCCTCAACCGTCCACGGGCCCTGAACGCCCTCAACCACACCATGGTGCGCCGAGTCGGCGAAGCACTCACCCTGGCAGCCGCGGACGCCTCCGTCACCGCGGTCGTGCTCGACGGGGCGGGCGAACGCGGCCTCTGCGCGGGCGGTGACATCCGCTCTATCCACGAGGACGCCCACGCCGGTGGACGTGCCTCCGTCGGCTTCTGGCGTGACGAGTACATCCTCAACGCCCGGATCGCGGCGTTCCCGAAGCCGTACGTGGCGCTCATGGACGGCATCGTGATGGGCGGCGGCGTGGGTGTGTCGGCCCACGGCAACGTCCGTGTCGTCACCGAGCGCTCCCGTGTCGCGATGCCCGAGACCGGAATCGGCTTCGTCCCGGACGTCGGAGGCACCCACCTCCTGGCCCGTGCACCGGGGGAACTCGGGACCCACCTCGCCCTCACGGGCCGGGCCGTCGGCGCGGCCGACGCGCTCCTGTGCGGACTCGCCGACGAGTTCGTTCCCTCGGACCGGCTCACCGAGCTCACCGGCGCGCTCTCCCGCACCACGGGAGCCGACGAGGTGGCGGACACCGTGCGCCGGTACACGGAAGTCGCCCCGGGCGGAGAACTCAGCGGCGGGCGGGAGTGGATCGACGCCTGCTACACCGCCGGCACCGTAGAGGAGATCATCGACCGGCTGGAGAACAGCGGAGTGCCCGAGGCGAAGGAGACCGCGGCCACCCTGCTCACCCTGTCGCCCACCGCGCTCAAGGTCACTCTGGCCGCCGTGCGCCGGGCAAGGGGCCTCGGCAGTCTCGAAGCGGTCCTCGACCAGGAGTTCCGGGTCTCCTGCCGTGCCTTCGCCGGACACGACCTGGTGGAGGGCGTGCGTGCCCGGATCATCGACAAGGACCGGACGCCTCACTGGAGCCCGGCCAGGCTCGAGGACGTCACCGAGGCCGACGTTGCCCGTCACTTCGAGCCGCTCGGCGATCAGGAGCTGGGGCTGTCGGCGGCCTGACCCGGACGTCCCGGCCGACGCCTTGCCGTCCGGAGCGCCATCGCCGCCGCACAATTCTTCCGTCCCACGTACGGTTCGCCCGTCCCGCGCACGGTCCGTCCCGCGCACGGTTCGCCCGCCCGAGTGGAGGGCGGGCGAACCGTACGGGCCGCTCACACCCGCACGGCCAGGCGTCCGGCGGCCCTGTCCCACGCGGCGGCGTCGCCCTGCGGGGTGTAGTGACGCAGACCCTGGGTGCGTGCCACCAGCCCCCGCATGTCGGGCAACCCGCCGACCAGCCCCCGCGCCCGTGCCTGCAGCAGCACATTCCCCAGAGCGGTCGCCTCGGCAGGGCCCGCGGTGACAGGCAGTCCCGTCGCGTCCGCCGTCCACTGACACAGCAGCTCGTTGCGCGAACCACCACCTACCAGATGGACCCGGGTGAGATCGCGGCCGGCCAGGGCAGCCGCCTCACGCAGCGTCCTGCGATGCGCCAGGGCGAGACTCTCCAGCACGCACCGCACATAGGCACCCGGTCCGTCCGGCGGGGCCTGCCCGGTCCTCGCGAGCGCCGCGTCGATCCGCGCCGGCATGTCACCCGGTGCCAGGAACACAGGATCGTCGGGATCGATGACCGCTGCGAACGGCCGGGAACGCGCCGCGTCCGCCAGAAGACCGGCGAGGTCCGTCGCGATGCCGTCGCGCTCCCAGGTGCGGCGGCACTCCTCCAGCAGCCACATCCCCATGATGTTGCGGAGGTAGCGCATGGTCCCGTCCACACCCCGCTCGTTGGTGAAGTTCGCCGTCCTCGACTCCTCGGTCAGCACCGGCGCGTCCAGTTCGAGCCCCGCCAGCGACCAGGTGCCGCACGACACGTACGCGAATCCCGGCTCCGTGGCGGGAACCGCCGCCACCGCCGACGCCGTGTCGTGCGAGGCGACCACCGTCACCGGGGTGTCCGACGGCAGGCCGGTGTACGAGGCCACATGGGGCAACAGAGTGCCCGCGAGCTCACCCGGCCGGCGCAGGACGGGGAACAGCGAGCGGTCCAGGCCCAGTCGGCCGATGAGCGACTCCGACCAGCGACCGGTACGCGCGTCGAGCAGACCCGTCGTCGACGCGTTCGTCTCCTCCGCACCCACCGAGCCCGTGAGCCAGTACACGAGCAGATCAGGCATCAGCAGCGCGGTCCGGGCAGCCGCCCACTGGGCGGTGGAGCGATGCGCGGCGAGCTGGAAGACCGTGTTGAAGGGCAGGTGCTGAAGCCCGTTGGTGCCGTACAGCTCCTCGGCACCGAAGCGGCCGAGGACCTCCTGCGCCGCCGCGGCGTTACGGCGGTCGCGGTAGTGAAAGGGAAGACCGAGGAGGGAGCCGTCCGAGTCCAGAAGGCCGTAGTCCACGGCCCACGTGTCGATGCCCACCGAGGCGATGGGGCCGAGCCGCGCCGCGGAGCGCAGGCCTTCCAGCATGCCCTGGTGGAGGGCGAGCACGTCCCAGCGGAGCCCGTCGGCCAGTTCGACCGGGGTGTTGGCGAAGCGGTGCACCTCGTTCAGCACCAGGGTCTCGGGGCCGACCCGTCCGGTGATGACCCGGCCGCTCGTGGCACCCAGATCCACTGCGGCGAAAACCGGATCGTGCGGGGAAGTCGTAGGCATGGCAATCTCATCCGATCAAGGCGGAGCCGCGCCCCGGGCCTCTGTGACGGAGCCTGGGGCGCGGCCGGGTGGCACGGCGTCAGCGCAGGAAGGCCGCCGCCACACCGGCGTCGACGGGAATGTGGAGGCCGGTGGTGTGGGTGAGGTCCCCACCCGTCAGCGCGAAGACGGCGTTCGCGACATGCTCCGGCAGGACCTCGCGCTTGAGGATGGTGCGCTGGGCGTAGAACTCGCCGAGCTTCTCCTCCTCGATGCCGTAGGTCGCCGCGCGCTGGGCTCCCCATCCGGCCGCGAAAATGCCGGAGCCCCGGACCACCCCGTCGGGATTCACCCCGTTCACCCGGATGCCGTGCTCCCCGAGTTCGGCGGCCAGCAGACGGACCTGGTGCGCCTGATCGGCCTTGGTCGCCGAGTAGGCGATGTTGTTCGGACCCGCGAAAACGGCGTTCTTCGACGCGATGTAGACGATGTCGCCGCCGAGGTTCTGCGACCGCATCATCCGCGCCGCCTCGCGCGACACCAGGAAGGAACCGCGCGCCATGATGTCGTGCTGCAGGTCCCAGTCCCGGGCCGTGGTCTCCAGCAGGGGCTTGGAGATGGAGATCCCGGCGTTGTTCACGACCAGGTCCACGCCGCCGAAGGCCAGCGCGGCGGCCTCGAAAGCCTCCACGATGCCGTCCTCGGAGGTGACGTCCACGGACACGGCAACGGCCTTGTCCGGACCCCCGAGCTCCTCGGCGACCGCCGCGGCGTTGTCGGTGTTCAGGTCCGCGACGACGACGCACGCGCCCTCGGCGACGAGCCGGTGGGCGATGGCCTTGCCGATGCCGGACCCGGCGCCGGTGACCAGGGCAACCCTCGTGGCCAGCGCCTTCGGCTTGGGCATGCGGCGCAGCTTGGCCTCTTCGAGCTCCCAGTACTCGATGCGGAACTTCTCGGACTCCTCGATCGGGGCGTAGGAGGAGACTGCCTCGGCCCCACGCATCACGTTGATCGCGTTGAGGTAGAACTCCCCGGCGACCCGGGCGGTCTGCTTGTCCTTGCCGTACGAGAACATTCCCACCCCCGGTACCAGCACGATCGCGGGGTCGGCGCCGCGCATCTCCGGCGAGTCGGGCGTGGCGTGACGTCCGTAGTACGAGCGGTACGCCTCCCGGTACTCCTCGTGCAGCACCCGGAGCCGGGCCACCGCCTCCTCAAGGGGAGCGTCGGCCGGCAGATCGAGGACCAGCGGGCTGACCTTGGTGCGCAGGAAGTGGTCGGGGCAGGACGTGCCGAGCGCGGCCAGGCGAGGGTGCTCGGCACGGGACAGGAAGTCGAGCACGGGCGCCGCGTCGGTGAAGTGCCCCACCTGGGGGCGGTCCGTGGACGCCAGTCCGCGGATCACCGGGGCGAGGGCCGCGGCCCGCTCCCGGCGGACGCTCTCCTCAAGGGCCTCCCGGCCCGGGAGGACGGGACCGAAGGGTTCGGCCCGCCCGCGCTCCTCGAGGAAGGTCTCGGCCGTGCGGATCATCCAGAGGGCGTTGCGTTCGCATTCCTCGGACGTGTCTCCCCACGCGGTGATGCCGTGGCCGCCGAGGATCACTCCGACGGCCCGCGGGTTGGCCTCCTTGACCGCCGCGATGTCGAGACCGAGCTGGAAGCCCGGCCGGCGCCAGCCCACCCAGGCGACCTTGTCGCCGAAGCACTCAGCCGTCAGCTTCTCACCGTCGGCGGCGCAGGCCAGGGCGATCCCCGAGTCGGGGTGGAGATGGTCCACGTGCGCTGCCTCCACCAGGGCGTGCATCGCCGTGTCGATCGACGGCGCCGCGCCTCCCTTGCCGTGCAGGCAGTAGTCGAACGCCGGGACCATCTCGTCCTCGCGCTCCACCCCCGGGTAGACGTCCTTGAGCGCACGTACCCGGTCCAGCCGGAGCACGGCGAGCCCGGCCTCGGTGAGCGTCCCCAGGTCGCCGCCCGATCCCTTGACCCAGAGCAGTTCGGCCTCGCCGCCGGTGACCGGATCGGTCTCCGTCGCCTTGGCGGAGGTGTTTCCCCCCGCGTAGTTGGTGTTGCGGGGATCGGAGCCGATCCGGTGGGCGCGCTCGAGGAGCGCGGCGACCTCGCGGTGCGTCGCGGACGTCATGACGTTTCCTTCGATGAAGAGGACGGGCGGGTGAGGCCGGCGTGTGCCGGGGCGACGGAGCGGGGGATCAAGCTCCCCAGCCCGCCTGGTCGCCGCCGACGCGGTCCGCGGCGATCCGCGCCTGGTTTCCGGATGCGAGGTAGGCCGCGAACGGGTCGCGGGCCAGCCCGAGTTCCTCACGGACATCGGCGAGAAGCGGCCGAACGTCCGTGTTGAACGCGTCCATCAGCACCCCGTTCGCCGCGAGGACGTCACCGGATCGCTGCGCGTCGGCCAAGGCGTCGGCGTCGATCAGCAGGGCCTTGGCCGTGGCCTCCTGGACGTTGGTGACCGAGCGGATGACGGCGGGGATCTTCGCTTCGATGTTGTGGCACTGGTCGAGCATGAAGTTGACGTTGGTCCCGGGTTCGAGGCCGCCGTTCTTGGCGACCTCGTGCATGATCCGGAACAGCTGGAACGGGTCCGCGGCGCCCGCCATCAGGTCGTCGTCCGCGTAGAACCGGGAGTTGAAGTCGAAGGCTCCGAGCTTCCCCTCACGCAGGAGGAACGCCACGATGAACTCGATGTTGGTGCCCGGTGCGTGGTGCCCGGTGTCGACGACGACCTGCGCCTTCGGCCCGAGCTTGAGGCAGTGGGCGTACGAGGTACCCCAGTCGGGGACGTCGGTGGTGTAGAAGGCCGGTTCGAACAGCTTGTACTCCAGCAGCATCCGCTGGTCGTCCCCGAGCCGTTCGTACACCTCGGCGAGGGCCTCGGCCAGCCGGTCCTGGCGGCCGACGATGTCGTCCTGGCCCGGATAGTTGGTGCCGTCCGAGAACCACAGCTTGAGATCGGGCGAGCCCGTGGCATCCATGATGTCGACACATTCGAGCAGGTGGTCGGTGGCCTTGCGCCGGATCTTCGGATCAGGGTGGGTGACCGAGCCGAGCTTGAAGTCGTCGTCCTGGAAGACGTTGGAGTTGATCGCGCCGATCCTCAGCCCCAGGTCCCCGGCGTGGCCGGCCAGCGCCGCGTAGTCGTCCACCCTGTCCCAGGGGATGTGCAACGACACCTTGGGGGCGACCCCCGTGTAGGTGTGGACCTGCGCCGCGTCCGCCAGCTTCTCGAAGGGGTCGCGAGGCACCCCTGGCTGGGCGAAGACCTTGAAACGGGTCCCGGAGTTTCCGTACCCCCAGGACGGTGTCTCGATGACCTGGGACTTCAGAGCTGCCTTGACGGCCGACACATCAGACATGAACACCTCGTAAGCAGAGCATCCCGCGACCGGTCAGGATCGAGGATGTGAATCGTTTCATCCTGGGCGTACGCTAAGTTTTGCCCTTGTTGCCCGTCAAGGCGCCGGTAGGGATTTCCTCGCGATTTGAATCAATTCACCCTGCGATCAAGGTCTCCGTAGCGGGGTCTCTCCGGAGACAAGTGACCAGAAGGTCACTCACCTTGACGCATGGATGCCGTGTTCGAGGCTCTGGCCGACCCCACGAGGCGCGCCCTGCTGGACGAGCTGTTCCGTCAGGACGGGCAGACACTGAGCCCGCTTCGCCATCACGCGTTTCGCGGTGATGAAGCACCTCCGGACGCTGGAAGCGGCGGGTCTGGTCGTCACCCGGCGGCAGGGGAGGGAGAAGCTCCACTTTCTGAACCCGGTGCCCGTCCGGCTCGTCCACGACCGGTGGGTGAGCAAGTACGCGGAGCGCTGGGCCGCCGGGCTCAGCGATCTCAAGAGCCGGCTGGCGGCTCCCATGGAGAAGGTCTTCGAGATCTACATCCGCACCACCCCCGAGCGGCTGTGGGAGGCGATCACCGATCCTGACATCCGGAGCAGGTACAACTTCGGGGCTCGCGTCATCTCGGACTGGACCGAGGGTTCCCGCTTCGAGATGCGTGCCCCGGGCGCTCCCGGCCCGCTCGGCGAGGGGCGCAATCTGGAGGTGGATCCGCCGCGGAGGCTGGTCCAGAGCATGGTCGCGTCGTGGAGCGACGAGGTGAGGAGTGAAGGGCCGACCCGGGTCACCTGGGAGATCGAACCTGTCGGTGACTCCTGTCGGCTGACCGTCACCCACGGCGAGTTGCGTGAGGGAGCCTGCGAGGAGCTCTACGGCGGCTGGCCGATGATTCTCTCCGGTCTGAAGACCTGGCTGGAGACGGGGCAACTGCTCACCACACCCGGCTCCCTCATGTACGGCGGCCGGTGAACCCGGGCGGGCCACCCGGAGCTCCTCTTGGAAGGACTCCCGCGCAACACGGTGCCCCGGGCCGGTGCCGCCGGGGCGCTCACCTGCCGGAATCCGCCCCCTGCCCCGGGCGGGCGCCGCAGGGGGCCCTCACCTGCCGGAACCCGACATGCTCGGCTGCAACTCCCGCACGAGTGCGAAGAAGTGGTCCTCGTTGCCGGTGAGGCCGGCCCGGCGCAGTGCCTCGTCGGCCTCCTCCATCGGCGAGGTGAGAACCGGCATGTACAGCGGCGCGTCGTCCGGTGCGGCGAGCGCGGCCCTCGTGGCCGCCAGCAAGCGGATGTAGGCCTGTGCCGCGGCGACTTCGGCTTGGCGCATCTGAGCATCTCCCCCTCGAAGGTGTCGGACCGTCAAGCATCGCTCATGGGTCTGACAATTCCCGTCCGGCGCCGCCGAAGACCGTCAGGCGCGCACCCCGGGCGGCGGCTCGACCTCGAGGAACCGACGCCGACGGCGACCGCGGTACGACAGGACCGTCCAGCCCAGCATCCGCAGCGTGGTCCCACAGCCTCCCAGCGCCCCCTCCTCGTCATGGGCCGCGCCGCTGCCGTGAGCTCCGGCCCACTCGACCCTCACCGAGCCCGGCGCCTCGCCCTCGGACACGCGGTACCCCGTGCGGGCACGCTCTCCTGACGCTGCGACGGCGGAGGCCGGGAACCCCGCCGCTTCCAAGGCCAGAGCCACCGCCCTCAGCGGCCGGTGGCGCTCCCACGGGGCGGGCACGCCTTCGGGATCGGTGTGTTCCGTGCCGGTCAGCCGCCTGATCTGCAGCATCCCCTCGAAGGCGGCGCGCACCTCCCGGGCCCGCTCCTCCGCCGTACCACCGAGCACGGGACCGTCACCGGTGGCCGGCTCGAATCCGCTGTCCTGTGGCGTTCCCATCTGCTGCCCCCTTCACCGGCTCCCGCTCTCCAGGCCAAGTGTGGGCCCGGGCGCCGACAGCCGGGCCTGGCTCCGCCGAACTGTCATAGGGTTGGTCCGCGAACCGACTCCGGAGGACTCCGAATCTTGCCCGACGAACAAACGGCCCTGCCTGCCGCCGGTGACCTGCGTGCCGGTCTGCGTGCCGACTGCGCGAACTGCTTCGGCCTCTGCTGCGTCGCGCTCACCCTCACCGCGTCGTCGGACTTCGCGATCGACAAGGCAGCGGGCGCTCCCTGCCCCAACCTGGCCGACGACCACCGTTGCGGGATACACAACCGGCTTCGTCGCGAGGGCTTCTCCGGCTGTGTGGTGTACGACTGCCAGGGTGCGGGACAGAAGGTCTCCCAGGTGGCCTACGAGGGCCGGGACTGGAGATCGGCACCGGAGAACGCCCGGCAGATGTTCCAGGTGTTCCCTGTCGTACGCCAGCTTCACGAACTTCTCTGGTATCTCTCCGAGGCCCTGACCTTTCCAGCCGCGGCGGAACTCCACGCCGGCCTCCGCGACGTCCTGGCCGAGACCGAGGCGCTCACCCGCCTTCCCCCCGGAGATCTCGCGGCGCTCGACGTTCCCGCTCACCGGGCCAAGGCGGCGGATCTGTTCCTGCGAGCCGGTGCGCTTCAACGCGCCACCGTGACACGGCGCGGGAAGCGCGGCCGGCGGGGCACCGACCTCATGGGCGCCCGCCTCCAGGGGGCGGATCTGCGCGGAGCCGAACTGCGGGGCGCCTGGCTCATCGCCGCCGATCTGCGCCGGGCGGACCTCCGCGAGGCCGAACTCATCGGAGCCGACCTGCGTGACGCGGACCTGTCCGGAGCGGACCTCTCGAGCGCTCACTTCCTCACCCAGTCACAGGTGAACGCCGCCAAGGGGGATGCCGCCACGAAGCTCCCGGCCTTTCTGACCCGGCCGGAGCACTGGGCCGGGAGGCGGCCGTCCGGGCGCTCATGAACTCGTCCTCACCGGATCCGAGCGCCGCTCCCACCGGCCCGGACGCCGTCCTCAATCGTCTTGGCCGCCCTGCTCCAGCGCCTTCTTGAGGCGTTCCAGCGTCGTGCGGATGTTCCCGCGCTGGAACTCCGCGAAGGTGTGGCCCCGTGTGGCCACCCGATCGAACGCGTTCGCGACCACATCGGGCCATGCCCGTCGGTTGTCCGTCCAGGTCTCCGTGACCAGGGTGCAGCCGTCCACCTGCTCGAAGCGGTACTCCCAGTTCGCGATGGCGCCGGGAAGCCGCGGCCGCCGGACCCCGATCGCGTGCACGCGAAAGGCGAACCGTCGACCAGGTTCCGCGGCGGTGACCGTGCAGCGTGTCGTCCAGCGGAAGGAGCCGCGCTTGTTCCGGCCTTCGAAGACCATGCCGACGTGAGCTCCCCGACGCCCTCCGAGCACCCTTGCTCCGCGGTTCTCCGGGCTCCAGCGCCCCATCGCGGTGGGGTCGCTCACCTGCTCGTACACGGCCGAGGGCTCGGCACGGATCAGAACCGTGTCCGACACGGACATGGTGCGTGGCATGGCAGGTGCTCCTCGTCATCGGGCCCCGGACGCCTGGGGACCAGGTGTGCCGGTCATGGCTGAACGTTCGATGCTGCGCGGTACGCCGGACAGTGTGGCCCACGGCCGACCCCGCCCGGGTAGCCGGTACCCGGGAAGCCCGTGACCATGACTCGTCCGGTACGGCGAATCGGTTCAGCAGGGGAGTGGCGGATGGGACGACCCGAGGTGGGCAGCCATTGCGGAGACAAGCGGAACGCTATGCCCCACTTGGAGGTGGTGCCCGTGCTGCACGGCGTCGATGTGAGTGCCTTCCAGACGGACTTCGACACGGACGGACTGGATTTCGTCTTCGTCAAGGCGACCGAAGGCCGCTCCTACGTCAATCCGAAGCTCAAGAGCCAGGTGAAGCGGGTGAGGGACTCCGAGTGCGTCCTGGGCTTCTACCACTTCCTCTGGCCCGGACACGCGAAGCAACAAGCCGAGTACTTCCTCGACCACGCCGGGGCCGAGGAGGGTGACCTGCTCGCCGTCGACTGGGAGCAGACCGGTGAGGGGACGCGTGCGAGCAGCGCGGACAAGGACCGCTTCATCCGCGAGGTGAAGAGACTGAGGCCGAGCCACCGCGTCCTGCTCTACTGCAACCGCACCTTCTGGCTCGACCACGACACGAGCTCGTACGCGGGCGACGGGCTCTGGATCGCCGACTACGGCAAGGCGGCGGCGCCGCGTATCGAGGCTGCCTGGCGCATCCACCAGTACACGGACCACCCGCTCGACAAGAACGTCGCCGACTTCCCCGACCGGCAGTCCTTGCGCTCCTGGGCCACGAGTTGAACGGACGGGCCTGTCGCGTCAAGGCCGAGGCCGCGCTTGTCGGCCAGTGGAGTGTCCTTTGTCGACCACTGGTGCACGGCGCACGGAGATGACCTGCGGTGCTCCCGCGGGGAGTCCATCCTGGTCGCCGAGTCCGCAATCGGCCGTCGACCGAAGGAGTGCAGCAGTGACGACGAGGGGCCCCTCACTATCGGCGGAAGCCGATGTCGCCTACCAGGACGAACTGCCTGTCCGGCGCCGGCAGCCGGGGAACGTGGTCATCAGGTGGCTGACCACCACCGACCACAAGACCATCGGCACGCTCTACCTGAGCACCTCGTTCGCCTTCTTCCTGGTCGGCGGCATCCTGGCCCTCGTCATGCGTGCCGAGCTGGCCCGTCCGGGCGGCCAGATCGTCTCCAACGAGCAGTTCAACCAGGCGTTCACGATGCACGGCACGATCATGCTGCTGATGTTCGCGACGCCGCTGTTCGCAGGGTTCGCGAACTGGATCAT
>NZ_JBICWC010000008.1:0-448806 GCF_043199535.1 Streptomyces sp. NPDC048590
CGTCTTCTAGCGCGAGGGAAGGCTCGGGGGGACCGGAGGGGCCTTCGTCCGGGGGACGGGCCGCACGCGCCCCCCCCCCCCCGCATCCCCCCGCGGGTCACTGGGGGGGGGGGGCCCGGGCCACCCCCACGCTTGGGCGCGCCCCCCCCCACCCCGATATCGTTGGCGTCCACCCGTCACAACGAGACAGGTAAATGATATATTAAACATATTGTCATTATGACTAGGAGTAGTCGTTGCCCGAAAAGTTGCTGTATGAGCAGGTCTACACGGCGCTGAAGGCCCGCATCCGGGGTGGCGGTATCCCCGTGGGTGAACGCCTGCCGAGCCCGGCCCAGTTGGGCGAGGAGTTCTCGGTCAGCTCCATCACGCTCAAGCGTGCGCTCGACATGCTGCAGGACGAGGGCTACGTCGTACGCCGGCCCAAGCACGGCACCGTGGTGGTCGACGCCGATCCGCAGCCACGTGGCGCGGCGGCCGCGACCGAGGGCGAGCACGAGGGCGTGCGGCCCCTCCGAGTCTCCGGTCCGCCACTGCTCGGCGCGGTCATCACCAGCTTCGACGACACCTTCGGTACGCGGCTGCTGTCCGCCATGCTGACGTCCACCGCGGGCAGGGCCAACCTGGTGCTCAAGACCTCGGACGGCGACTCGGCCGCCGAAGGCGCGCAGATCGCCGAACTCCTGGCCGCCGGAACCCTCGGCCTCGCCTTCCAGCCGAGCTCCTCGCAGTCCATCCCGCCCGCGCTGATGGGCCTGCTCGCCCGCCGCTTCCCTGTGGTGATCATCGACCGATCCTTCGACGGCGTCCCGGTCTCCACCGTGTGCTCGGACAACGCCGGCGGGGCACGCAAGGCGACCGAGCACCTGTTCGCACTCGGGCACCGCCGCATCGGGCTGATCTCGTCGGCCAGCCCTGTATCCACCGTGGAGGACCGGCGCAACGGCTATGTGAGCGCCCACGCCGCCGCCGGGGTACTGCACCACGACCAGGACGAGTTCTCCGAGGTGTACTCGGTGACGCCCGGCTCCCGGGTGAGCGCGGCCGAGGACCTCGAGCGGCTGGTCGAGTTCGTCCGCGCCAGGCCTCAGGTGACGGCGTACCTCGTCTCGGAGCACCACATCGCGGTGCTTCTGATGAGGGCCTGCCGCGAGCTCAGCCTGTCCGTACCGGGGGACGTCTCGGTGGTCTGCTTCGACCAGCCCTTCGCCCCGCTGGACGACTCGCTCTTCCGGTTCACCCATGTCGCCCAGCCGCAGGCCCTGATGGGCGCCAGGGTGATCGACGAGCTGTTCGACCAGCTCGGCCGGCCGGGGTCCGTGACCAAGCACGTCCTGCCGACCGAGCTGGTACTCGGGGCCTCTACCGCTGTGCCGCGCGAGTGAGCAGTGCCGCCTGCTCGGTGGCCATGATGGCGCTCACCTGCGCCGAATAGGGGAAGTGCCCGGGGTCCTGCTTGCGCCAGTCGGGCCCCGCGAGCAGCTCTTCGCCGCACAGCGCGCGGTCCCACAGGACACCCGTCGCGGTGAGGAGCCGCTCGCGGACCTCCTGTGCGTCGGACGGGCGGTGAGCCGCGTCCAGAGCCTGCGCCAGCAGACCGGCGTAACGCATCAGGATCCCCTTGAAGAGGCCCTCGTCGCCGCCGTCGCCGTCGTCGAGCGGTACGCCGTCCACGGCGAGGCGGGCGTAGGCCGCTCGGTCCGTCGCCAGTGCCCGGTCGAGCAGCGCCTCGGCCTCTCCCGCGTTCGCGGCGTCGGCGGAGTCGATCGTGGCCGCGAGTTCCACACAGGCGCCGATGTACAGGCCCTGGTTGTAGGTGAACTCCCACTGGGTGTCGAGCTTTCCGTCCTCCTGCCGGTTGAGGCCGTCCTCGACGAACCCGTCCGGCCGCAGCAGGGTGCGGGTGAGCCAGTCGAAGGTCTCACGGGCGCGCAGCAGGTACTCAGGGCGGCCCGTGTGCCGGTGGAGGCGGGCACTGAGGATCACGAAGGTGCCGTTGGACGGGGTGTTCTTGTAGTAGAGCTGCGACTTGCGCCAGGCGATGCCCCCGCCGCACTGCTCGTTCCACCCCAGTTCGTGGACGTGCCGCCACAGCGCCTCCGCCTGCGCCAGGTAGGTCAGTCGGGCCTCCTCTCCGGTCTCCGCCTCGGCCAGCCGCAGGGTGGCGATGGCGTACCAGAGCATGTCGTCGAAGTAGTCGTTGAACAGCGATCCGCCGTTGCGTTCGAGGATGTTGGCGTGCACCGTCCGGGCCTGGTCGAGCCTGCCGGGCTCCTGGCTGCGCAGATAGGCGTCGAGACGGGCATCGATCACATGGGCGAGCCACCAGTAGTTGAAGGTCTCGTTGTCACCGGCCTGGAGGGGACGCCAGTTGTCGAACAACTGCGGGGCCTCGGTGCCGAAGTAGCGGTCGAGGCTGTCCTGGATGCGATCGGCGCGCTCGTACCAGCGTGCGGATACGGCGTCGGGGTCGGTGCTGTGCAGGGTGGGACTGGTCATCGTGTCACTTTCTGGTGCGGGCGCGCCGCCGGCACCGCGGCTGCGGGGACGGGTGATCGGAGCGCTGTGGTACTGAGCTGTACGGGGATGTTCGGAGGCTGTGCGCGGTGGCGCCGGTTCACAGGTTCTGCCGCAGGATCTGGTCGCCCTGCCTGGCCGCCTTGGACAGGGCCGCCCGCGCACCGGTCTTGCCGAGGAGGAAGTTCTGGAGTTCCGGGTCGAGCGCCTTGCCCTCGACGTCGGAGTAGCCCGGGGTGTTCGGGCGCACGGTCGCGAAGTCCATCGTGCGGACGAAGGCGGGCCAGTGGCCGGTGCCGAAGTACGGGTCCCTGACCGACTTCGCGTTGCCCGGCAGCCAGCTGGCGATCTTGGCGAACGCGGTTCCGTTCTCCGGGACCGTGCACCACCACTTGAGGAATTCCCAGGCAGCGTCCCGGTTCCTGGCGGCTGCGGGGATCACCAGGCCGAAGCCTCCGGTGATCGCGCCGCGGTGTCCGCCGGGGCCGCTGACCGGGGTGGCGACGCCGTACTCGAAGTCGTCGATCGCGTCGTAGCCGGGCATGTCCCACGGGCCGCCGTACTTCATGGCGACGGCCCCGGTGCCGAACCCGTCGATGCCCTGGGCGAAGCCGGCCTCATAGACCTTCTTCCGCTTGACCAGCTCCTCCCAGTGGTCGAGGACGGCCATGCCGGGCGCGCTGTCGAAGGCGAGGGTCTTCCGGTCCCGCGAGAGCATCCGGCCGCCGGCTTGCAACATGTACATGTTGAACTGACCGACGTCATCGAGGGAGAAGCCGGAACGGCTGAGCCTGCCATCGGAGCGACGGGTCAACTCAGCGGCGGTGTCGACCAACTCGTTCCAGGTCGTCGGCGGGCGGAGCCCTGCCTCGTCGAACAGGGCCTGGTTGTAGAGCAGTGAGCGGTTGTCGACCAGGAGGGGCAGACCGTAGAGCTTCCCGTCGGACCTCATCTCACCGAGCGGCTCCTGGAAGAAGGCGGACAGGTCCACCTTGTCGCGCGCCACGAGGTCGTCGATCGGGGACAGGGCGTTCTTGGGGGCGTAGAGCGCGGTCTGGTAGCGGTCCCAGAGCACGATGTCGGGCACGTCGGCGGCCGAGGCGATCGCGACCAGCAGCTTCGTCTCGACGGTGTCCTGCGCCTGATAGGTGACGTGGATGTCCTTCTGTGACCTGTTGAACGCTGCCAGCTGCTGGTTGACCTGGGCGACCTGGTCGCCCGAGAAGGAGCCCCACATGGTCAGGTTCGTCACCCCGGAGGACGACCCCGGGTCCCCACCGGATCCGCAGGCGTTCAGCAGGGGTATCGCGGCCGCCCCGAGAGCGGCGGTGCCGGCAGCGCGGAGCAGACCGCGCCGGGAGGGGCCGGCCGGGGGCGTGGGCGTGTTCATGGTCGGATGGATCCCTTCGGGGGAGGCGGGAGGAGAACGGGCCGCGGTGCGTGCGGGCGCGTCACTTGCCGCCGCTGGTGGCCAGCCCCTCGACCACCCAGCGCTGCGCGAACAGGAAGATCGCCAGGACCGGCAGGCTGGCGACGATCGTGCCTGCCATGAGCGGGCCGTAGTGGCTGCTGTAGTTCGTCACGAAGCCGGACAGGCCCACCTGCACGGTCATCTTCGAGGGTTTGCTGAGCACGATGAGCGGCCACATGAAGGAGTTCCAGCCCGCCTGGAAGGTCAGGATCCCCAGCACCGCGAGCGCGGCCCGGGCCAGCGGCAGGTAGATGCGGAAGTAGATCCGGAACTCCGAGGCTCCGTCGATCCGCGCCGCGTCCGCCAGGTCGGGGGGCAGTGAGTCGAAGGTCTGCTTCATGAAGAACACGGCGAAGGCGCCGACCGCCCCGGGCAGGATGACCGCCCAGTAGGTGTTCAGTACGCCGCTGCCACCGCTGCCGAGCAGGTTGTTTCCGCCGAAGAGGGGGAAGTGACGCAGAATCACGAAGAGCGGGACCATGGTCGCCGTCGGCGGGATCATCATCGAGGCCACGTAGGCGGAGGTGATGATGCGCTTGCCGCGCAGCTGCAGCCGGGCCAGGGTGTACCCGGCGAGCGAGCCGAGGAACAGGTTGGACGCCACCCCCGCGGCCCCGATCAGCAGGGAGTTGAGGGCGTACCGCACCATCGGGACGGTGTGGAACACGTTGGAGTAGTTGCCCCAGGTGAAGTGCCTCGGGATGAACCGGACGCCGTCGGTGATGATCTCCCCGGCGGGCTTGAGCGAGGTGGACAGGGTCCACAGCAACGGCAGCACCGCCGAGGCGGCGACCAGCACCGCCGCGATCCACCAGCACACCGCGCCGAGGCGTCGGCGCAACGGGGTCCGCCCGGGCCGCGGTCGGGCTGCGAGGGTGCCGGAAGGGGCGGAGGTGGGGGCGCTCATCGGTCACCGGTCCGGTTGACTATGCGGGCGTTGAGGAGGGAGACGACCAGGATGACGACGAACAGCACGACGGAGATCGCGGATGCGTAGCCCATCTGCAGCGCCGCGAAACCGCGGTCGTAGATGTAGTAGACGAGCGTCACCGTGGAGTTGCCCGGGCCGCCCTTCGTGAGCACGTACGCCTGGTCGAAGACCTGGAAGGCGCTGATGATCTGCAGCGTGGTGACCAGCAGCGTGGTCCTGGACAGCGACGGCAGCGTGACGTGCCGGAAGACCTGCCATCCGTTCGCGCCGTCTGTTCGCGCGGCCTCGGCCAGCTCCGGAGGGATGTTCTGCAGGCCCGCGAGGTAGATCACCATGTTGGTGCCGAACCCTGCCCACACCGACATCAGCACGATGGCCGGCATCGCCCACGTCGAGCTGTACAGCCACGCGGGTCCGTCGATCCCGAACCAGCCGAGCATGATGTTCACCAGGCCGTGCTGCGGGTTGAGCATCCAGTACCAGATGCTCGCGGTGGCCACGGTGGAGGAGATCACGGGGACGTAGAAGAGCACCCGGAAGTACCTGGAGGCCCGCACCTTGCGGTTCAGCAGCAGCGCGGTGGCCAGCGAGACGACGATGCCGAGCGGCACGTACATCAGTGTGTAGATCGCGGTGTTCTTCAGCGCCGTGTAGAAGAACGGGTCGTCGAAGAGCTTCGTGTAGTTGGCGAGGCCGACCCACTTCGGTGCCGTCAGCACGTCGTACTCGGTGAAGCTGTAGTACATCATCAGCGCGATCGGCAGCGCGGTGAAGACGATGAAGGCGAGGACGGGCACGGTCAGGAAGGTCGCCGCGGCCCGGCCCTCGGCGCGGCGCGACGCTCCGGGGCGCGACGGCCGGCCGACGCCACGGAGGCCCGACAGCCGTCCACGCGGGGCGAGGTCCGAGGAGCGTGGCGAGTGGTCGGGACCGGCCTCGCCGGCCTCGAGTCCGAGGATGGTCACGGGTGTCGTATCCCTTCCGGGTCGGGAACGCCGCAGCAGTCGAGGATCAGCTCGCAAACGGTGGCCTCGGCCCAGGAGAACCAGGAGCGGGTCCAGATCTCCGGCTTGTCAGCGTGAAAGGACTCGTGGATACGGTCCGTGCCGCCCCGGGTGGCCAGCAGGACGTCGAGCGCCGCCCGTGCCCCGGCCGGGTCGGGGTCGGTGCGCCCGGCCACCGCGAGGGCGATGGGCCACACGTGGCGGTCCGGGGTGTGCGGGCTGCCCACCCCGGATGCGGCCGTGCCTCGATGATGGGTGGGGTTGCGGTCGCTGAGCACGAAGCGCCGGGTGGCCTCGTAGCGCGGGTCGTCGGCCTCGCAGTAGCCGAGCAGCGGCAACGAGAGCAGGCTCGGCAGGTTGGCGTCGTCCATCGAAAGCGCGCCGCCGAGGCCGTCGACCTCGTAGGCCCAGCGCGGCCCGGTCTCCGGGTCGTCGATGAGTGCGTGGGTCTCGAGACCGGCCTCGATGCCTGCCCGGAGTGCCTCGGCCCGCTGCAGCAGGCCTGATGGGGCGCCGGGCGCCGGGGCCGCGGCCGCGAGTTCCGGCAGGCGGCCCAGGACGACCGAGGCGAACATGTTGCCGGGAACGTTGTATCCGTACGTGCAGGCGTCGTCGCTGGGCCGGAAGCCGCTCCAGATCAGCCCGGTGTCCGGGGCGGTCCGCGGGCCGAGCCCGTCGCGGGTGAGCGTGTCGGTGGACGGGCAGTCGTGCCGCTGGAAGCGGTAGGCGGAGGCGCCCTCGTGGTCCCGCTCGGTCTCCCAGGTCTCCACGGTCCGCTCCACGGCGTTCCAGAAGAGTCCGTCGAAGATGTCCGTGCGGCCGTACGCGCGCCAAATCCGGTGGGCGAGCAGCAGCGGGAAGCAGAGGGAGTCGGTCTCGTACTTGCGCTCCCAGACCATCGGGCTCATCGCCGTCTCGTCGCTCTGATGCCCCGCACCGTCCGGACCGGCGTTGAACGCGTTCGCGTACGGGTCGGCGACGATGCAGGCCAGCTGGCGGCGCAGCACCCCGACGGCGAACTCCTCGGCGGCGGGCAGCTCGGCACCGAAGCGCAGCAGGGGCATCACCTGGGCCGCGGAGTCACGCAGCCACATCGCCGGGATGTCGCCGGTGAACAGAAAGACCGTGCCGTCCGGTTGCGGAACGGCGGCCCGGTGCAACGTCTCGTCCACGAACCGTGCCACCAGGTGGGCTGCCTCTGGACCGAGGACGGCGCCCACGCGCTCCTGGACGGACCCGGACTCTGCAAGCTCGACCACCACAGCACCTCTATTACATATATTCAATGTTTCTAGTTGTGGTGAATATAGCCTCCGAGGTTGCCGTACGCAATGGTCTGGAGCAGGGGCCGGAACGGTACGGGCGGCACGCGGCGACAGGCGGTCCTCCAGCTGTCGGCGCAGGCAGACGCACAGTTCTGGAGCGGGTGTCCCGTACGGGCCGACATTGGGGACCGGCCCGTACGGGATCAGCGTCGGCCGTGTGTGGCCGGCCGTCGCAGCTGCGCATCACGCAACCAGCGGAATGCGGGCGCCCGATGGATGCCAGGGGCGCCGGCGAACCAGATCTGGAATCCGCGGGTGGTGAAGGGTGACAGGTCAGCCGCTCCCCGACTCCGGACCGTCGATGGCCAGGCGCACCGGAGTGCGGACCCCGGCCTTGGCATCGCGCACCGCAACACCCGCTGTATGCAGGGGATCTGCCGGGAAGCCACCCCGAACGGCCCCGTTCCCGGGCGCCTTGAGCGACGGCTCATGGGATCCGCTGCGGATGGCCGGCCTCCCGGTCGGCGAGACGGCCCGCCATCGCTCGAGCGGAGCGCGTACCGGCATCGGCGCACGGGGGCCGTGAGCGTGTCGGCCGCCTGTCCCCGTAAATGATCTTCCGTGCCGTGCGGGCTCGACGGCCGGCCGGGGAAGCACTCCGTTCAGTGCACGTGTGTCGCTCGGTCCAGAGGGTCTCAGCAGGTTGTTGTGCCGCCTGCGGGCTTTCTCGTGACCCCGGGCGGGCGCGCGACGGATGGCGGCGGACACGGGCCGGGTGACTCCCACGACCGCCGCATGCGCGCCGGATGATTCCGCCTGCCGTTCCGCGCCCGCCCGGGCCGTCGGTCCTCAGCCGCGATACGCCTCCAGCAGCCTCAGCCACACCTCGCTGATCGTCGGGTAGGCGGGGACCGCGTGCCAGAGGCGGTCGATCGGCACCTCTCCCGCGACGGCGACGGTGGCCGAGTGCAGCAGTTCGCCGATGCCCGGTCCGACGAAGGTGACACCGAGCAGGATCTCCCGGTCCAGGTCGACGATCATCCTGGCCCGGCCCTTGTAGCCCTGCGCGTACAGCCCTGACCCGGCGACCGCCGCCAGGTCGTGGTCGACGGCGCGCACCCGGTGGCCCGCCTCTTCCGCCTCGGCGAGGGTGAGACCCACCGAGGCGGCCTCCGGGTCCGTGAACACGACCTGCGGAACGGCCGCGTGGTCGGCGGTGGCGGAGTGAGCGCCCCAGGGGTCCGTCTCCAGGAGTGGGGTCTCCTGGGCACGGGCGGCGATGGCGGCTCCGGCGATGCGGGCCTGGTACTTGCCCTGATGGGTGAGCAGCGCCCGGTGGTTGACGTCACCTACCGCGTACAGCCAGTCGGTGCCTTGCACCCGGCAGCTGTCGTCCACGGAGAGCCAGGATCCGGGCTCGAGGCCGACGGTGTCGAGCCCGAGGTCGTCGGTGCGCGGGGCACGGCCGGTGGCGAACAGGATCTCGTCGCTCTCCAGGCTCTCCCCGCTGTCCAGTTCGACGGTGACCGGACCGTCCTGTCCGGCCCTGTGCACAGCAGTGACGGAGACGCCGGTGAGGATGTGCGCGCCGGCCTCGGTCAGTGCCTCCGCGACGAGTTCGCCGGCGAACGGCTCCATCTTGGGGAGCAGTCCGCCGCCTCGGATCAGCATGGTCACCTGGGCTCCGAGCCCCTGCCAGACGGTGGCCATCTCCACGCCGACCACGCCGCCGCCGACGACGACCAGCCGTCCCGGCACCTCCTTCGCGCTGGTTGCCTCCCTGCTCGTCCAGGGCCGCACGTCGTCGATGCCGGTGAGGCCGGGAACGACGGCGCGGCTCCCGGTGCACACGGCCACGGCATGGCGGGCGCCGAGGTGGTGCACCGATCCGTCCCCTGCGGTCACCGACACCTGCCGGACTCCTGTCAGCCGCCCCGTCCCGCGGTAGATATCCGCGCCGATGCTCTCCAGCCAGCCGACCTGACCGTCGTCCTTCCAGTGCGAGGTCTGCTCGTCCCGGTGGGCGAGGACGGCGTCCGCGTCGAGTGGTCCTTCCACCGCACCGCTCAGCCCGGGCACCCGGCGTGCGTCGGCGCGGGCCACGACCGGACGCAGCAGTGCCTTACTCGGCATGCACGCCCAGTACGAGCACTCCCCGCCGATCAGCTCGGACTCGATGACCGCGGTGCTCAGCCCGGCGGCGCGGGCCCGGTCCGCCACGTTCTCGCCGACCGGTCCCGCTCCGATGACCACCACGTCGTACCAGCTGTGCCGAGCGCCTTCTACTTCTGTCATGGGAACAGTGTGGTGGGGAGTGTGGGCGGCGGCCACATGGGCATGCGGAATAGCGCAAGTGACGTCACCGTTGTGCCGGACAGGTCCGAACGGTCCCAGGAGAGGTAACAGAGTATGAGCACCCTAGAGCTCACCAAGGAAAACTTCGATCAGGTCGTGAGCGACAACGAATTCCTGCTGATCGACTTCTGGGCTTCCTGGTGCGGCCCGTGCAAGCAGTTCGCCCCCGTGTACGACTCGGCTTCCGAGCGCCACCCCGACCTGGTCTTCGCCAAGGTCGACACCGAGGCGCAGCAGGAACTGGCGGCCGCCTTCGATATCCGGTCCATCCCGACGCTGATGATCGTCCGGGACAACGTGGCGGTCTTCTCCCAGCCCGGCGCCCTTCCCGAGGCGGCTCTGGAGGACGTGATCGGGCAGGCGCGCAATCTCGACATGGACGAGGTACGCAAGTCCGTCGCGGAGCAGCAGGCCCAGCAGGCGCAGGCGCAGCCGGAGCAGCAGTAGTCCGAGCGGACCGTCGCGAGACGTGATGAGGGCCCGACCGGGCAGTTCAGGACCGGCCGGGCCTTCGTCGTGCGCGGCGTGTCCGCCCTCAGCCCTCCGGGGACCGTTCCGGTGCGACGGCCGTGGACCCGGAACGTGAGGCGCCGCCCGCGTCCGGTTGCGTCTCCCGGCCTTCGCGTTCCCCGCCGGGCGGCCGTTCGGCGGCCTCTTCCGGCTCCCCGGTCGGTGTCCCCTGCATGCTCCCGATGCGCTCGGCGATCCTGACGGTGAGGCCGTAGTCGATCTCCGCGCCGTCCACCAGCAGTGCCTCCACGGTGCGCGTGGCGGGGTCGATGTCCGCCTCGATGCCGCCGCCCGCGTAGCGCGGGTATCCCGAGGCCCCGGTCTGCCCGGTGGCTGCCACGACCGCCGAACGGACGGCCGTGCCGGGAGCGGGCGCCCCGACGGCGGACTCCTCGGGCTCCGGCAACAGCAGGATCTCGTAGCTCTGCGGATGGCTCATGCGGTCGACGCTAGACAGCCGCCGCCGGTCGCGCACGTCGTGGGGCCTCCCGGGCCGCGCTTCAGCTGGATTCGCGGCAGATCACCGTGGCGCGCAGGAGATCGTGGCGTTCCCGCGCCTCCTCGGGGTTCTGCACCAGCCGGTCGACCAGTTCGGCGGGCGGCTGGGGCGCCACGAGCGCCATGCCGACGGAGCTCAGCCTGGGCCGCAGAAGCCTGCCGAGGACCAGGTCGCCGGCCCCGACCACCGCCGTCTCGGTGGGGATGCCGACTCCGGCGTCCTGGAGCGCTCTCATAAGAAGCATGGCGTACATGTCGTCGTACCCGAACACACCGTCCAGCCCGAGGCTCGGCCAGCGTGCCGCGAGGTCCTCGGCGGCGGCCTCCCCGTACGCGAGAGGCAGCGGCCGGACAGAGGCGTCCACGGACGACTCCTCCACCGCGCGAACGGCTCCGGCCAGGCGTGCGTCGGCGAACGGGCCGAGGCCGGGTTCCAGGGGCATGACGACCCCGATCCGGCGTCGTCCGCGGGCGAGCAGGTGCCGGACGGCGCAGCGCCCCGTCTCCCGCTCGTCCAGGACGAGCGCGTGCGCGCCGTCGACCGGTCGCGGGCCCAGAGTGATCACCGCTCTGGCGCCGGAGCGGGTGAGCACGCTCATGCCGTACGGCGTGAGGGAGACGCCTGCCGGGGCCACGGCCGCGATCGGGCGGAGTTCGGCCCATGCCCTGGCCGCCGCGTCGGCGTCGAGTCCGGCGCTGTTGTACCGCACGACGGTGTAGTCGAGGAGGCGCAGGCCTGATTCGAGTTGGTCGAGCAAGCTCTGGTGGAGGGGGACGGAGGGCGGCTGGGTGGTGGGGAGCAGCACGGTTCTGGTGTGCCCGGCCCTCAGGCTTCGCGCCGCCGCGTGAGGGACGTAGCCGAGAACGGACGCTGCCTCACGGACCCGTCGACGAGTGGGTTCGCTGATCCGCACGGTCGTGTTGTTGTTCAGGACGTAGGACACGGTGGCCCGGGAGACCCCTGCGCTGCGCGCCACATCGGCGCTGGTCGGGACAGAGGTGCGGGAGGGCTGATCGGGTAACTGGCTCATGGCGTGCGGCAGTCTTCCAGACCGGGCCTTCCCACCGTGGAGCCGGGTACCGGACAGAGGATCTCGTGAACTGACACCTCGCCAGGAACCGCCGGGTGAAGGTCTGCTCCGGATTCCGAGGCTCTACACCCCAGTCGGCTTGGCCCCTTCGGGCGCTCACGGGGCGACCCGCTCCGTCGGTCGAGGCGCGGAGGTTCTACGGTGTCGTGATGACGTTCCAGCACATCGATCGCAGTAACGACAGCGCGACGGACCTCCCCGGACGCGGCGGCCCGGCCGCCACCACGGAGGCCGATCCCGCCGAGGCGGGCCCGGTCCGCACCTCGTACTCACCTGACCGGGACGGTGATCCCGACCCCGGGGAGATCGTCTGGACCTGGGTGCCCTTCGAGGAGAACGACGGGCGTGGCAAGGACCGTCCGGTTCTGGTCGTGGCACGGGAGGCGCAGGGCACCCTGCTCGCGGTGCAGCTGTCCAGCAAGCAGCACGACCAGGACCACGAGTGGGTCGCTCTGGGGGCGGGGCCGTGGGACAGCTCGGGCCGGCCGTCGTGGGTGGATCTGGACCGGGTGCTGAGGGTCCACGAGGACGGGATGCGGCGCGAGGCCTGCGCTCTGGACCGGGAGAGGTTCGAGCTGGTCGCGGGGCGTCTACGGGAGCGCTACGACTGGCGCTGACCGGTGAGAGCCCGGGTGAAGGTCGCCCGGACGGCGGAATCCGGGGCGCGGTCGGGGACACCGAACACGATCTGCTCGAAGTGACCGGAGAACCGCCCTCCGTCGGTGAGCAGGGCCCGGAAGGCCTCGGCCACGTCCGCGGGGTCGTTCATGAAGACACCGCAGCCCCATGCTCCCAGCACCAGCCGGCGGTAGCCGCGTACGGCCGCGACCTCCAGGACGCGTTCGGCGCGGCGGGCCAGAGCGGCGGGGATGCGGGCGGCCAGGTCCGGGGACAGCCGTCGGATGACTCCGGCGTTGGGCGCGGGCGAGGTGAGGAAACCCGCGGTGTACGGCGCTTCCAGCAGCCGGCCCCGGTCGTCCCGGAAGACCGGGACGCCGGGTGAGTGGATGACCCGGTCGGTGTAGAAGGCGCTGCGCTCGGCCCGGTGGTGCGCGTAGAACTCCGGTGCGCGCAGCAGCGTCGCGTGCAGTGCGGAGCCCCGGCAGAGGGATTCCTCCTGGGCCTGCGCTCCGTTGAGGTAGCCGCCTCCCGGATTGCGTGCGGAGGCGTAGTTCAGCACGGCGATCTTCGACCGCGACTCCCCGTACAGGCGGTGGGCGGCCCGCAGGCTCGTCTCGTCGGTCACCTCGATGACGGGGCTCCGGTCGGTGTCCAGGGCGGCCACCGGCACCGGCTCGGGTCCGTACAGGCGCGTTCCGGACAGTGCCGCCGCGAGGGCGCGTCCGATCGCCATGTCGCGCCCCTGCGGGGTGCGGTAGCCACCCGTGCGGACGATCGTCTCGGTCTCTCGCGCGATTCCGCGCAGTCGTGCGCTCACTGACACGGCCCCTTGTGGTGCATACGGGGCATGCTGGATGTCGTGGCGGCATGGACGCAACCGGTTTTCCGTTGCACAGGGGCACCCTTGTGCGAACTCCCGGTAAGGGTTTGGGTGGGAACTATGCATCCCTGAAGGAGGCCCGGCATGCCCCCTGACACTCACGGCCGGCACGGCCCGCGCGTCGGCGCCGCGCCCATCGGCGAGACGGAGGCGGAGGATCTGATCCGCGGCATATGTTTCAAGACGGGACCGCCTCGTACGGTCGGTGTTGAGCTGGAATGGCTCATTCACGACCGTGAACATCCCGAGGCCGCCGTCTCGCACGACCGGCTCCGTGCGGCCGCCGACGCCGTGCGCGCGACGTCGCTGGACGCCGCCCTGACCTTCGAGCCGGGAGGCCAGCTCGAGCTCAGCTCTCAGCCCGCGGGATCACTGATGGAGTGCGTGACCGCCATGGCGGCGGACCTGGCCTCCGTTCGCGGCACCGTCGACCGGCTGGGCCTGGCCCTCGCGGGTCTGGGAGTCGACCCTTGGCAGCACCCGCGTCGGGTGCTCCGGGAACCGCGCTACGACGCGATGGAGGCGGCGCTCGACCGCTCCGGGCCCGCAGGCCGGGCCATGATGTGCACCTCCGCCTCCGTACAGGTCTGCCTGGACGCCGGTGAGGAGGAGCCCGGGCCGCTGGGCTACGCGCGTCGCTGGCAGCTCGGTCACCTCTTGGGTGCAGTGCTGGTCGCGGCGTTCGCCAACTCGCCGTTCCGCCAGGGCAGGCGCACCGGCTGGAAGTCGAGCCGGCAGGCGTTGTGGGCGGATCTCGATCCGGCCAGGTCGCTCGCGCCCCGGACCGGTCCCGCCCCCCGCGACGCCTGGGCCGGCCATGTGCTCGACACGCCCGTGATGTGTGTCCGCGGCGACGACGGCCCCTGGGACGTCCCGGACGGCCTGACGTTCCGCGACTGGATCCGCAGTGGCGGCCCGAGGCCGCCGTCCAGGGACGATCTCGACTACCACCAGACCACGCTGTTCCCTCCGCTGCGTCCGCGCGGCCATCTGGAGCTCCGCATGATCGACGCGCAGTCGGGGGCCGACGGCTGGCTCGTGCCGCTGGCTGTCACCACCGCACTGTTCGACGACCCGGAGGCCGCGGAGACCGTGTACCGCGCGGTGAAACCCCTGGCCGAGACGGCAGGCCGTGCGGCCGCGCCCCGCAACCCGCTGTGGACGGCGGCGGCCCGTGACGGGCTGAGCGACCCGGAGCTCGCGGCGGTGGCGGCCCTGTGCTTCGCCACGGCGCTGGAAGCGCTGCCCAGGATGGGCGCCGACGACCACGTCATGGGCACGGTCGCCGCGTTCCACGACCGCTATGTGGCCAGGGGCCGATGTCCGGCCGATGATCTTCCCGACCCGGAACAGCTCCCGCACGGAAAGGGCTTGGTCCGATGACTCACACCACCGCAACGCACGACGGCCCCCCGCCCGAGCCGGAGGCACTGCGTGAGCGTGCCCTGAGCGCGCTCCTCGCGGCACGCGAGCGCACCGCCCTGCTGACGGACAGCGTGGACGACCACGACCTCACGGCACAGCACTCCCCTCTGATGTCCCCTCTGGTCTGGGACCTGGCGCACATCGGGAACCAGGAGGAGCTCTGGCTGCTGCGGGCGGTCGGCGGCCTCGATGCCATGCGCCCCGAGATCGATGGACTGTACGACGCCTTCGAGCACTCCAGGGCGAGCCGCCCCTCACTGCCGCTGCTGGCACCGGCGGAGGCGCGGAGCTACGCGGCCGAGGTGCGCGGCCGCGCGCTGGACGTTCTCGGCGGCGCCCCGCTGCACGCGGGCGGCCGGCCTCTGGAACGGGCCGGTTTCGCCTTCGGGATGATCGCCCAGCACGAACAGCAGCACGACGAGACGATGCTGATCACCCATCAGCTGCGTTCGGGGCCGGCGGTGCTCGCGGCACCGGAGCCGCCCGGCCCCGTGGAGCCCATGACACTTCCGGCCGAAGTCCTGGTGCCCGGAGGTCCCTTCACCATGGGCACCTCCACCGAGCCATGGGCCCTGGACAACGAACGCCCGGCGCATCGGCGTGAGGTGGCGGCGTTCCACATCGACACCGCCCCGGTCACCTGCGGGGCCTACCAGCGGTTCATCGAGGATGGCGGGTACGGCGACGCGCGCTGGTGGGCGCCCGAGGGCTGGGACATGATCCGCGAACACGACCTGGAGGCGCCCCTGTTCTGGCATCGCAACGCGGGCCAGTGGCTGCGGCGCCGCTTCGGGGTGACCGAGCCCGTCGCCGACGACGAGCCGGTGCTCCACGTCAGCTGGTACGAGGCCGACGCATACGCCCGCTGGGCCGGCCGGCGGCTGCCGACCGAAGCCGAGTGGGAGAAGGCCGCACGCCACGACCCCGCCTCCGGACGTTCGCTGCGCTACCCCTGGGGCGACGAGGATCCGACACCCGAACGGGCCAACCTGGGCCAGCGCCATCTGCGCCCCGCGGCCGCGGGGGCGTACCCCGCGGGCCGGTCCCCCGTGGGCGCCGGGCAGCTGATCGGTGACGTCTGGGAGTGGACGTCGAGTGACTTCCTGCCCTACCCCGGGTTCGTGGCGTTCCCGTACCGCGAGTACTCGGAGGTGTTCTTCGGCCCGGGCCACAAGGTGCTGCGCGGGGGCTCGTTCGCCGTGGACGCGGTGGCGTGCAGGGGCACCTTCCGCAACTGGGACCTGCCTGTGAGGCGCCAGATCTTCTCCGGTTTCCGCACGGCCAGGGATCAAGCCTGATGTGCCGTCACATCGCCTACCTGGGACCTTCGGTGCCCCTTGGAGAGGTGCTCACCACACCCACGCACGGTCTCGTGCGGCAGTCCTGGGAGCCAAGGCATCAGCGCAACGGCACGGTCAACGCCGACGGATTCGGTGTCGGCTGGTACGCCGAGGGCGACCCCGTGCCCGGCCGCTACCGCCGCGCCGGGCCCGTCTGGGGCGACGAGACCTTCGCCGATCTGACCCGTGTGGTCAGCAGTACGGCGTTGCTCGCCGCCGTCCGTGACGCGACGTTCGCCGGAGCCGACGGGGAGGCCGCCGCGGCGCCCTTCTCCTCGGGCCGGTTCCTCTTCAGCCACAACGGCGCGGTGCGGGGCTGGCCGGGCTCCCTCGCGAAGACGGCCGGGATGCTGCCTCCCGAACGGCTGCTCTCGCTCGCCGCGCGCAGCGATTCGGCGCTGATCTGGGCGCTCCTGCTCCAGCGGACGGAGCTGGGTGACGAGATGGCGCAGGCGGTGGCAGACACCGTGCCTGAGGTCGCCGCGGCCGCGCCCGGTTCACGGCTGAACCTGCTGCTGACCGACGGGTCCACGATCGTGGGGACCACGTGGGGCGACTCCCTCTGGTACCTCCACGAACCGGGACTGCGCACGGTGGTGGCCTCGGAGCCGTACGACGGCGATCCGGCCTGGCGCGAGGTCCCCGACCGCACCCTGCTGACAGCGACACACACCGATGTTCTGCTGACCCCGCTCAAGGAGCACACCGCGTGAGTCCCTACCTGCTGACCCGCACCCTGCCCGCGGACGCGACCGACGCGGCGCTCCGCGCCGACGTGCTGAGCGGGCTGTCCCGGCGCCCGAAGACCCTGCCTCCCAAGTGGTTCTACGACGCACGCGGCAGTGACCTCTTCGAGGAGATCACCCGGCTGGACGAGTACTACCCGACACGGGCAGAACGGGAGATCCTCGTGGCCCGCGCCGGGGAGATCGCGGCCCTGTCAGGGGCGCGGACCCTGATCGAGCTGGGCTCCGGCTCCTCGGACAAGACGAGGCACCTGCTCGACGCCCTGCCGGACCTGCACACCTATGTGCCGGTCGACGTGAGCGAGAGCGCCCTGGCAGGAGCCGCCGAGGCGCTGTTGGCCGAGCGTCCGGGGCTCTCCGTGCACGCGCTCGTGGCCGACTTCACCCGCGCCCTGGAGCTGCCCGAGAGCCCCGGACCACGGCTGGTGGTCTTCCTCGGCGGGACACTGGGCAACCTGCTCCCGCCCGAGCGTGCGGAGTTCCTCCGCTCCGTACGGGCACGCCTCTCCCCCGGCGACGGACTGCTGCTCGGCACCGATCTGGTCAAGGACGAGGCGACCCTCGTCGCGGCGTACGACGACGCCGCCGGGGTGACCGCCGAGTTCAACAAGAACGTCCTGGCGGTCGTCAACCGTGAACTGGGTGCGGACTTCGAACCGGACGACTTCGCCCATGTGGCCAGGTGGGACGCGGACAACGAGTGGATCGAGATGCGACTGCGCGCCCGCCGGGCCCTGACGGTCAAGGTCCGGGAGCTGGATCTGGTGGTGCAGTTCGAGCAGGGTGAGGAACTCCGCACGGAGATCTCCGCGAAGTTCCGGGAGGAGAAGGTCCGCGGGGAACTGGCCTCGGCGGGTCTGCGGCTGGATCAGTGGTGGACGGATACGGCGGGACGGTTCGCGCTGTCGCTGTCGACGGCCGACTGAGCCGCCAGGGCCAGCTCCCGCCTGCCCTGCTCGCTCCCGGCGTGCAGTGGCGGCAGGAGCCGTATCTCGGCGGTGAGTCCGGCGGCGGTGACCACACGCCACAGCGAGGCCGCGAGTGGGTCGTCCCCGACGAAGGCCGCCGCTCCACCTGAGTCCGCCCCGTCCACCCGGTACCTGATGCGGACCGGGCGGACCGGGGCGCCCGCGTCGATGGCCGCCTGGAACGCGGCCGGCCGGAACGGGCCCCCGGCGCCCCGGCCGCACCAGGTGCTGCCCTGCGGGAACACCGCCACCCGTGAACCCGCGGTGAGCGCCCGGCTGAGCGCCCCCACCGCGTGCGGCAGGGCCCGGAGCCGGTCACGTTCGATGAAGAGTGTGCCGCCCAGCGCGGCGACGGCTCCGAGCAGGGGCCAGCGCCGTATCTCGCTCTTGGCGACCATCCGCGCGGGGAGCACCGCGGCGACGAGGGGGACGTCCAGCCAGGAGACGTGGTTGGCGACCACGAGTTCACCGACGCGCCGGTCCTCCACGTCTCCGGTGACCCGTACGCGTACACCGAACGATCTGACCACGGCGTACGCCCATCGGCGGACGGCCCGGTCACGTGCCGAGGGGGCGAGGCAGAGCGCCACCGGGACACACAGCACCCCGAGGAGGGTGAGGGCGCATCCGGCCGTCAGGAGCGCCAGTGCGGGCAGCGGCCCCCGTACGGCTCCGAGGTGACGGGCGCACTCACGCGGGGTGCACGAGGGGGCCGGGAACCAGCCGCTCATCGCAGCGGGGCCAGCGAGAGGAAGTGCCGAAGGTAGCGCGGGTCGGTGCGGCGCATCGAGAGCAGCACGTAGAGGTCGGCCACGCCGAAGTCGGGATCGTGGGCGGGGGCTCCGCAGACCCAGGCGCCGAGGCGCAGGTAGCCGCGCAGCAGTGGGGGGAGACCGGCCCGGCCGGCGTCCGCCCCGCCGGTCCGGCCGGAGCTGTCCCAGAGGCGGTGAGGGGTGACCTGGTACTCCTCGGGAGCCAGGTGGCGCGTCCGTACGGTGTCCCAGCTCCTCGCCGCCAGTTCCCCGCCGTCGGCCAGGGGTACGGAGCAGCATCCGGCCAGCCAGTTGTGACCGGTCCGCTCCATGTAGCGGGCGAGTCCCGCCCAGATCAGGGCGATCACCGCACCGTCCCGGTGTGCGGGGTGGACACAGGACCTGCCGACCTCTACGAGGTCGTCGCGGAGGGGAGCGAGGCGGCCGAGGTCGAACTCGCCCTCGGCGTAGAGCCCGCCCGCGAGCCTGGCCCCGCCGGGAGGCAGCAGCCGGTAGGTGGCCACAACGTCCCCGGTGGCGGTCTCGCGCACCAGCAGGTGATCGCAGAAGGGGTCGAAGGCGTCGCTGTCCAGCCCGGGTTCGGCGGTGTCGAGACGGGCTCCGAGTTCGCCGGCGAAGACGAGGTGGCGCAGACGTTGTGCGGCCCGCACGTCGTCCTGGCAGGCGGCCAGGGAGACCTCGTACGCGGGCGGGGCACCGCCGGGGCGGGGCGTGGGGACGGCGGCGGGCGCGGTGGTGAGCGGCAGCACGGTCATGGCGGTCTCCGGGGACGGTTCGGCAGGGCGGCTGCGGGCCGTCGCGAGGGTGCGACGGCCTGGCCCCCTACTTCTTCCGCGACCGGCTGGATTCGATATGACCAGCGTGGAGCGAATGGATGTGCGAAGGCTGAATCCCCGGACCGCGGACGCCGGGGCGGTCTCCCGCCCCGGCGTCCGCGGAAACCTCAGCCGGTGATCAGCTTGGAGGTGATGCGCTCCGACGCCTTCTTCGCCTCCTCCGCCGGATCACCGCCCTCGAGCACCGCAGTCATGTAGGGCTTGATCGGGTTGTCGGCCTCGACCGCGGGCCAGTAGGGCGAATTGGGCGTGGCGCGGCCCTGAGTGGCCCCCACAGCCATCGCTGCGGTTCCCTCCTGGGCCTCGACAACGTTGGCCAGGGCGGGCTTGTTGGGGACGTAGCTCATGGCGCGTGCGAGCTCCGTCTGCCACTCGGGGCCGGCGAGTGCCTTGACCACGTCCACGCCCTCACCCCGGTGGTCCGCACCCTCGGGGACGATCAGGTCCGACCCTCCGGTGAAGACCGATCCCGGCTTCCCGGCGGTCTTCCCGGGGATGGGGAAGTAGCCGAGCTTCCCCTTCAGTTCGGGGTTCTTCTGCTCGATGAGCGCGGCGCTGCCGGGGACCGAGATGATCTGGGCGACATCACCCTCGGCGAACACATCGGTCTCCGGCGGAGACTGCTCGTCGGCGTCCTTGGGTCCGTCGCCGAACGCCTGCAGCGTCTTGTAGAAGTCCATACCCCTGAGCGCGGCCGGCGAGTCGAGTGCTCCCTGCCAGTCGCCGCCGCCCTCGTCGGCGAGTTCACCGCCCTCGTCCCAGATGAATCCGGCCAGTACGTACCAGTTCTGCCCTGCGAGGTAGATGCCCTGCCGGCCGGCGGTGTTCAGCTTCTCGCTGATCTCCACCCACTCCTCACGGGTCTTCGGGAGTTCGGTGATGCCCGCCTGCGCGAAGAGGTCCTTGTTGTAGATCACCACACGGTTCGCCGCGTACCAGGGGATGCCGTACTGCCCGCCGTTGACCTTGCCCGGCTCGGCGAGACCGGGGATCCAGTCCTCCCCGCCCAGGTCCCGCATCGACTCCAGGGTGAGGTCGCGCAGCTTGCCGGTCTCCGCGTACTGGGCGACCTGGGTGTTGCCGACCTCGATGACGTCCGGCGCGTCATCACCCTGCAGCGCGCCGAGGACCTTGGGGCCGATGCCGCTCCATTCCTGGAGGACGATCTCCAGCTCCACCGACGGGTGCTCGGCCTCGTAGGACTCCTTGAAGTGGTCGAGGAAGTCCTGGGAGGCGCTGCCCTTCATCAGCCACACGGTCACCGTGCTGCTGTCGGTGCCCATCCCGGGGAGGAGACCGCAGCCGCTCAGCGCCACGGAGGAAACGAGCGCGACGGCTCCGGCCAATATGCGGATCTTCACGGGGTCACCTTCTGCGAAACGGCACGACGAAATGACAGACCCGGGTGGGGGGCTGCGGGCTGCGCTCGCACGGGTGTATCCCGGGGAGTTTGGTATGGACCAATCCGCAGGTCAAGGTCCGACTTGTCGGCCGTCGGCGGCCGGGACGCCTCGCGCGGCGGGCCCAGGTGAGGCACGGTGGAGCGAGGGAAGGAGACAATTCATGTCGAATCACACCTACAGGGTGACCGAGATCGTAGGAACATCCGAAGAAGGCCTCGACGCGGCCATCCGGAACGGCGTCGCAAGAGCCTCCGAAACGTTGCACAATCTCGACTGGTTCGAGATGACCCAGGTACGCGGCCACATCGAGAACGGCCGGATCGCGCACTACCAGGTGGGACTCAAGGTCGGCTTCCGGCTCGACGAGTAGTCCTGACGGGCGGGCACGCCCACGAGCGACGTCGCCCCGGGCGGTCTCAGGTGCGGCCTTCGCGCTCCTGGGCGTCCTTCAGGGACGGTGATGTGAACGCCCATCGGGCACGGACGACCGTGAAGCCGGCCCGCTCCGCCGCGTCGCACACCAGATCGTCGTCGTCCACCAGCACCCGCACCTCGCGTTCCCGGCCGAGCCGTTCCAGCACCTCCAGCTTGGTGCGGCGGGCCGGCCGCCGGTCGGTGTCGGATCGCATGTGGAGCCGGCCCTTCGGCAGACCCTGCCGGGACAGCCAGGCCATGGTGTCCTTGCGGCACCTCTCGGGCCGGCCGGTCAGGTACACGATCTCGCACTCCTCGGCGGTGGCCAGCACCAGGCTGACACCCTCACCGAGCGGGGGATCGTGGGGCGCGGCGGAGAAGAACCCCGCCCAGTCGCGTGGCCGCTTGTCGAGGAAATGCTGCCGGTGTTCCGTGCCTGCGAGTGTGCCGTCAAGGTCGAACACGGCCAGGGGCCGGATGCCGTCGTCGCTCACGCCCCCACCCTAGGTGTATTGACCCGTAGCGTCGTTGACGCTCGGGTGCACGCGCCGCCCCACCGCGACGCGGGAGCCGGAAGGGACGGGCTGAGGGCGTCCACAAGATGCAGGCGGGGCCCGCCACTGGTTCGCTGAAGGGGTCCGCTCCACCATAGACAGCAGGAGTGATCATGAGCGTTGCAGGTGAGTCCGGCGGCCGTGTGAAGCAGCTCCGCGCCAAGGCGCAGGAGCTGAGCGAGGCCGCGGAGCGTGCCACAGACCCCGAGCAGCGGCAGAGGCTCCAGGACAAGGCCCGGCGCCTGCGGGAGCAGGGCGAGCAGGAGAGCTCCATGACCGACCGCGGCATGGACCCGATGGTGTAGCCCCGGCTCCCCCGCGCTGCCGGTGGTCCTCGCCCGCACTGGGAGGATCACCGGCAGATGCCTGACCGCCCTGCGATCCCACGGAGCCGTACCGTGTCCACCCCTCATGACCCCTACGTCCGGGTGCGCGGCGCGCGCGAGCACAACCTGCGCGACGTCGACGTCGACATCCCGCGCGACACACTCACCGTCTTCACCGGCGTCTCGGGGTCGGGGAAGTCTTCACTGGCTTTCGGCACGGTCTACGCGGAGGCCCAGCGACGCTACTTCGAGTCGGTCGCCCCCTACGCCCGGCGCCTTATCCATCAGGTCGGGGCGCCGGACGTCGGGGAGATCACCGGTCTTCCGCCCGCGGTCTCGCTGGAACAGCGGCGGTCCGCGCCCGGTTCACGCTCGTCGGTGGGCACGGTGACGACCCTGTCCAACTCCCTGCGGATGCTCTTCTCCCGTGCCGGGGACTATCCGCCGGGCGCCGAGCGTCTGGATTCCGACGCCTTCTCCCCCAACACCGCGGCCGGAGCCTGCCCCGAGTGCCACGGACTGGGGCTGATCCACCGCACCACCGAGGAACTGCTCGTGCCCGACCCGTCGTTGTCGATCCGGGACGGGGCGATCGCCGCATGGCCGGGTGCCTGGCAGGGAAAGAACCTGCGCGACGTCCTGGACGCCCTGGGACACGACATCGATCGGCCCTGGCGGGAGCTTGCCCCCGAGGCACGGGAGTGGATCCTCTTCACCGACGAGCAGCCGGTGGTGACGGTACATCCGGTTCGTGACGCTGGCAGGATCCAACGCCCTTACCAGGGTACGTACATGAGCGCGCGGCGCTATGTGATGCACACCTTCGCGGATTCCAGGAGCCGGACGCTGAGGGCGAAGGCCGAGCGCTTCCTGACGAGCGCGCCGTGTCCCGTGTGCGCGGGCAGCAGGCTGCGGGCGGAGGCCATGGCGGTCACCTTCGCCGGCCGTACGATCGCCGAACTCGTCGCCCTCCCCCTGACCGCCCTCACCGAGGTGCTGCTGCGATCCGGCGGCGCGAGCGGCACAGCGAGGGTGCTGACCGCCGACCTGTTGGCCAGGATCGAGCCGGTGACCGAGCTGGGCCTCGGATATCTCAGCCTCGACCGGACGGCCCCGACCCTGTCCTCCGGTGAGCTGCAGCGTCTACGGCTGGCCACACAGCTGCGGTCCGGGCTGTTCGGCGTCGTCTACGTCCTGGACGAGCCGTCGGCGGGGCTCCATCCGGCGGACACCGAGTCCCTGCTCGGGGTGCTCGGCAGCCTCAAGGATGCGGGCAACTCGGTGTTCGTGGTGGAGCACCAGATGGATGTGGTCCGCCGGGCGGACTGGCTGGTGGATGTGGGACCGCTCGCGGGCGAGCACGGCGGCCGGGTCCTGCACAGTGGCCCTCCCGGGGATCTGGCCGCGGTGGCCGATTCGGCGACCCGGCGGTTCCTGTTCGACGAGGACCCGCCCCCGGCTCGCCTGCCTCGTGAGCCGACCGGCTGGATCACGCTGGGCGGCGTGGATCTGCACAACGTGCGGGAGGTCGACGCCGCCTTCCCGCTGGGCGTGCTCACGGCCGTGACCGGAGTGTCGGGGTCGGGCAAGTCGACGCTGGTCGGGCAGGTGCTCGCGGGTGTGCTGGCCGACCGGCGGTCGGCGGAGGCCGCGGACGAGGACGTCGCCGCGCCGCGGGCGCTCGGCTGCGCCACGGCCGGGGGCCTGGAGGCGGTGGACCGGCTGGTGCAGGTCGACCAGCGGCCCATCGGCCGTACGCCCCGGTCCAACCTGGCCACGTACACGGGGCTGTTCGACGTGGTGCGGAAGCTCTTCGCGCAGACGGAGACGGCACGTGCGCGCGGGTACCGGGCGGGCCGGTTCTCCTTCAACGTCGCGGGAGGCCGGTGCGAGACCTGCCAGGGTGAGGGCTTCGTCTCGGTCGAGCTCCTCTTCCTTCCCAGTACGTACGCCCCCTGTCCCGACTGCCACGGAGCGCGCTACAACCCCCGGACCCTGGAGGTCACCCTCCGCGGGCTCACGATCGCGGAGGTTCTGGACCTGACGGTGGAGGCGGCGGCGGGGTTCCTCGCCGGCACACCGGCCGCGGAGCGCAGCCTCGGCGCACTGCTGGACGTCGGGCTCGGGTACCTGCGTCTGGGACAGCCGGCGACGGAGCTGTCGGGAGGTGAGGCGCAGCGGATCAAGCTCGCCACCGAGCTCCAGCGTGCCCGGCGGGGGCACACGCTGTATCTGCTGGACGAGCCGACGACCGGGCTGCATCCCGCCGATGTGGAGGTGCTGATGCGGCAGTTGCACGGGCTGGTGGAGGGCGGTGGCACCGTTGTGGTCGTGGAGCACGACATGTCCGTCGTCGCGGGCGCCGACTGGGTGATCGATCTGGGTCCGGGGGGCGGCGACAGCGGCGGCAGGATCGTGGCCGCGGGCACACCTGCCGAACTCGCCGGAGCCGAGGGGAGCCGGACGGCCCCGTATCTGCGCGCGGCCCTCGCCCCGCGCAGGACCGCAGGCTGAGCCGGTCGCCACGGACTGCCGGGCTCGCTTACGCCGTGGCCCCCGGTGCCGGGGGCCACGGCGGGGTCAGCGGCGGACCTTGCGGTTGGCCCGCAGCCATTCCTTGTTCATGGCGGTGATCGACGGCAGCGGGATGCCCTTGGGGCAGGCCGTGGCGCACTCACCGGTGAGGGTGCAGCCGCCGAAGCCCTCCTCGTCCATGGTGGCGACCATGTCGAGGACACGGGTCTCCCTCTCGGGAGCGCCCTGCGGCAGCACGTTCAGGTGGTTGACCTTGGCGGAGGTGAACAGCATCGCTGAACCGTTGGGGCAGGCGGCGACGCAGGCACCGCAGCCGATGCACTCGGCGTGCTCGAAGGCCGAGTCGGCGTCCGGCTTGGGCACAGGTGTGGCGTGTGCGTCCGGGGCCGTTCCGGTGGGGGCCGAGATGTATCCGCCGGCCTGGATGATGCGGTCGAAGGAGGAGCGGTCGACGACGAGGTCCTTGACGACGGGGAAGGCCGAGGCGCGCCACGGCTCGATGTCGATGGTGTCGCCGTCGTCGAAGGACCGCATGTGCAGCTGGCAGGTGGTGGTCCTCTCGGGCCCGTGGGCGTCGCCGTTGATGACGAGACTGCAGGCACCGCAGATGCCCTCGCGGCAGTCGTGGTCGAAGGCCACGGGCTCGTCCCCGCCGAGGATGAGCTCCTCGTTGAGGGTGTCGAGCATCTCCAGGAACGACATGTCCTGTGAGATGCCGTCGACTTCGTAGGTGGCCATGGCGCCGGGCGCCTCGGCGTTCTTCTGGCGCCAGACGCGCAGGGTGAGCTTCATGCGTAGCTCCGCTGAGTGGGGTGGACGTACTCGAAGACGAGGTCTTCCTTGTGCAGTACGGGGGCTTCGTCCGGGCCGCCGAACTCCCAGGCGGCGGCGTAGGAGAACTCCTCGTCCCGCCGGGCGGCCTCGCCGTCCGGGGTTTGCGACTCCTCACGGAAGTGGCCGCCGCAGGACTCGGCTCGGTGCAGGGCGTCGAGGCACATGAGTTCGGCGAGCTCCAGGTAGTCGACCACCCGGTTGGCCTTCTCCAGCGACTGGTTGAACTCCTCGCCGGTGCCGGGCACCTTGACCCGGCGCCAGAACTCCTCGCGGATCCGCGGGATGCGGTCGAGAGCCGTGCGGAGCCCTTCCTCGGTGCGGGCCATCCCGCAGAACTCCCACATCAGTTCACCGATCTCGCGGTGGAAGGAGTCGGGGGTGCGGTCCCCGTCGACGGAGAGGAGCAGGTTGAGCCGGTCCTCGGTCTCGGCGAGGGCCTCGGTGACCGCCGGGTGGTCGGCGTCGACCGCTTCGGCGTGCGGATTGCGGGCTAGATAGTCGTTGATGGTCGACGGCAGGACGAAGTAGCCGTCGGCGAGCCCCTGCATCAGCGCGGAGGCACCGAGCCGGTTGGCGCCGTGGTCGGAGAAGTTGGCCTCGCCGATGGCGAAGAGGCCGGGGATCGTGGTCTGGAGGTCGTAGTCGACCCAGAGACCGCCCATGGTGTAGTGCACGGCGGGGTAGATCCGCATGGGGGTCTCGTAGGGGTTCTCCGCGGTGATCCGGGCGTACATGTCGAAGAGGTTGCCGTACTTCTCCTCGACCTTCTTGCGGCCCATCCGGGCGATGGCCTCGGCGAAGTCGAGGTAGACACCCTGGCCGCCGGGGCCGACGCCCCGGCCCTCGTCGCAGACGTTCTTCGCGGCGCGGGAGGCGATGTCGCGGGGGACGAGGTTGCCGAAGGCGGGGTAGATGCGCTCGAGGTAATAGTCCCGTTCGTCCTCGGGGATCTGGTTGGCGGGGCGGTCGTCGCCCTTGGCCTTGGGGACCCAGATGCGTCCGTCGTTGCGCAGCGACTCGCTCATCAGGGTCAGCTTCGACTGGTGGTCGCCGGTGCGCGGGATGCAGGTGGGGTGGATCTGGGTGAAGCAGGGGTTGGCGAAGTAGGCGCCGCGCCGGTGGGCACGCCAGATCGCGGTGGCGTTGGAGTTCATGGCGTTGGTCGACAGGTAGAAGACGTTGCCGTAGCCGCCGCTGGCCAGGACGACCGCGTCGGCGAAGTAGGTGTCGATCCTCCCCGTGACGAGGTCGCGGGCCACGATGCCACGGGCCTTGCCGTCGACGACGATCAGGTCGAGCATCTCCGTGCGGGAGTGGAGCTCCACATTGCCCGCAGCGATCTGGCGGGAGAGCGCCTGATAGGCGCCGAGCAGGAGTTGCTGGCCCGTCTGGCCGCGGGCGTAGAAGGTGCGGGAGACCTGCACACCGCCGAAGGAGCGGTTGTCGAGGAGGCCTCCGTACTCGCGTGCGAAGGGAACGCCCTGGGCGACGCACTGGTCGATGATCTCGACGGAGATCTGGGCCAGTCGGTGCACGTTGGACTCGCGGGCGCGGAAGTCGCCGCCCTTCACCGTGTCGTAGAAGAGCCGGTGAACCGAGTCACCGTCGTTGCGGTAGTTCTTCGCCGCGTTGATGCCGCCCTGCGCCGCGACGGAGTGCGCGCGCCTCGGGGAGTCCTGGAAACAGAACTGGACCACGTGGTAGCCCTGTTCGGCCAGGGTGGCGCCGGCCGAACCGCCGGCGAGACCGGTACCGACGACGATGACGGTGTGCTTGCGGCGGTTGGCCGGGTTGACGAGCTTCGCCTGGAAGCGGCGGGTGTCCCAGCGCTCGGCGACCGGACCTTCGGGGGCCTTGGCATCGGCCAGGGGCGCACCGGTGCGGTAGTTCGTGTAGTCGGTCATTCAGCTCACCACTCCGGTCATCACGGCGACGGGCACGGAGACGAAGCCGGCCGTCAGCACCACTGCGAGGACATTGGCGAGCGCCTTCAGGACCCGGTCCCGGGTCGCGCTGCCCACACCGAGCGTCTGCGCCGCACTCCAGAATCCGTGCCGGACGTGCAGCCCCAGAGCGACCACGGCGGCGATGTAGACGACGTTGCCGTACCAGGTGGAGAAGGTGTCGAGCACGTTCTGGTAGGGATGCCCCGACTGGAATCCCCCGGGGTGCACGGTGCCGGTGGTGAGGTCCAGGATGTGCCAGACGATGAACAGCCCGAGGATGACACCGCCGTAGCGCATGGTCCGTGTGGCGTAGCTGGAACGGGCCTTCTTGTGGACGTACGCCGTCGGCCGCGCCCTGATGTCACGGCGGCTCAGCTGGTAGGCGGACACGGCGTGCAGGACGACGGCTGCGACGAGCACCAGACGGATGATCCAGAGTGCCCACTCGTAGTGCAGGAAGGGCTCTCCGATCGTCCGGAGCCAGTGCGCGTAGTGGTTGAACTCGTCCGGTCCGAAGAAGATCTTCAGGTTGCCCAGCATGTGGACCACCAGGTACCCGAGCATGATCAGGCCGCTCACAGCCATGATCGTCTTCTTGCCGACGGACGAGCCCCAGAGCGTACGCGTCATGGACGGCCGTCGGTCCGTCCGCGTTGCCAATGCCATGGACACGACGCTAGAACCGGGAGGTGCGATCAGTCCAAGACATGGAACGTCTGATCTCCATAGGTATTTCCTATCGTCGCCGCTAGGGTGGGTCGCGTGCACTTCCAGCAGCTCGCCTATTTCGTGGCCGTGGCCGAGGCCAGGCACTTCACCCGGGCCGCCGAGGAGGTGCATGTCTCGCAGCCGTCCCTCTCCCAGCAGATCAAGGCCCTGGAGAGCGAGCTGGGCGCGGAGCTGTTCAGCCGGGCCCGCGGGAACATCACGCTGACCGACGCGGGAGAGGCGCTGCTTCCCCTGGCGCGCAGGATTCTCGCGGACGCCGACACCGCGCGGCACGAGGTGCAGGAACTGGTGCAGCTGCGCCGGGGGCGGATCAGGCTCGGAGCGACTCCGAGCGTCTGCACGGGCCTGCTGCCGGACGTGCTGCGGGCCTTCCACGCCGCGCATCCCGGGATCCGGCTGCTGATCGAGGAGGGCGGCTCCCACGACCTGGTCCGGCAGCTCGCCCGGGGCGCCCTGGACCTGGCGCTGCTCGTCCTGCCGCTGCCCGCCGCTTCACCGGCGCTCACCACCGTGGAGCTGCTGCACGAGGACCTCGTCGTCGTGTCCGCTTCCTCGCGTCCCGCACCCGGGCGGAAGGGAAGCATGCGCGTCGCGGATCTCGAGAACGAGCCGCTGGTGATGTTCCGGCACGGCTACGACCTCCGTGAGCTCACCGTCGCCGCCTGCCGCGCGGAGGGGTTCGAGCCGTCGTTCACGGTGGAGGGCGGCGAGATGGACGCCGTGCTCGGCTTCGTACGCGCCGGCCTCGGGATCGCCGTGGTTCCCCGGATGGTCGCCGTACGCGCCGGCCAGGACCTGCGCACGACCCGGCTCGCCTCCCCGGGACTGAGCCGGACCATCGCACTCGCGCACCGCAGCGACGTGGAACCGCCGCGCGCGGCCCGCGAGCTGCAGCGCATGCTCCTGGGAGCGGGACCCCCCGCCGCGCCCCCGGCCGCCGGAAAGCAGAGCCGTTCCGGCGGCTGAGGGCGTCCCCCGTCAGACCGCGTCGGCCAGCAGCAGCGAGTGGATCATGTCCGGGGCGCCGGGCCGTGCGTAGTACCAGCCCTGAGCGGTGTCACAGCCCAGCGCGCGCAGTTGCTCGGCCTGCGCCCCGGTCTCCACGCCTTCCACTGTGACGGCGAGGTCGAGGCTGTGGGCGAGCGAGACGATGCCCTCGACGATCTTCAGGTCGACCGGGTCGGCCGGATGGTGCTGCATGCCCTGGGTGAAGGAGCGGTCCAGCTTGAGCACGCTCACCGGGAGCCGCCGCAGGTTCGCCAGATTCGAGTAGCCGGTCCCGAAGTCGTCCAGGGCGATGTCGACACCCATCTCCGCAAGCTGCCTGAGCGGTTTGAGCAGATCGTCGTCGGCGCCGATGAGCGCGGACTCCGTCACCTCCAGGCAGAGCGCTCCGGGGTCGAGCCCGGAGCGTTCCAGCACGTCCACGGTCTCGGCGACCAGACTCGGGTGGTGCAGCTGGGTCGGTGAGAGGTTGACGTTGATCCGCAGCGGGCCGCCGTCGGTGTGCCGCTTCTGCCAGAAGTTCGCCTGGCGGACGGACTCCTCGAGCACCCACCTGCCGAGGGGCACGATCAGTCCGGTGTGCTCCGCGAGCGGGATGAACCGGTCGGGCCCCAGCACTCCGTGCTGCGGATGGCACCAGCGCACCAGCGCCTCGGCCCCGTGGACGCTTCCGTCACCGAGGTGCACGAGAGGCTGGTACTCGATGAAGAACTCTCCCCGGTCCAGCGCGGCGGGCAGAGCGGTGGTGAGCCCGTGGCGGGTGATGGCCCGGGCATCGGCCTCGGCGTCCGCGAGGGCGAAGCGGTTCCCGCCCGCCGCCTTGGCCCGGTACATCGTGATGTCGGCGCTGCGCAGCACCTCGGCCGCCGTGCGTTCGCCCGACGGTCCTTCGACGACACCTATGGAGCCGCGCACCGTCAGCTCCCGCCCGTCGAGACGGATGGGCGTGGCCAGGGCCGAGAGGATGCGCCCGGCCATGTCGTGCACCTCGTCCTGGGTGCGCGGGCCGGTGGTGAGGGCCACGAACTCGTCGCCGCCGAGCCGGGCGACCATCTCGCCGGGCGCTGTCGCGCAGCCTTGCAGCCGGTCCGAGACCTCGACCAGGAGCCGGTCCCCCGCCGCGTGGCCCAGGCTGTCGTTGATGGCCTTGAAGCCGTCGAGGTCGAGGTAGCAGAGTCCGAAGCGCATGCCCTCCCTCGGGGCGAGGGCCTTCTCCAGCCGCTCGAAGAACAGCGTCCGGTTGGGCAGGCCCGTGAGCGCGTCGTGGGTGGCCTCGTAACGCAGCCTCAGATTGAGCAGGCGGCGCTCGGTGGTGTCCTCCATCAGGGCTAGCTGGTACTCGGGCCGTCCCTCGGCATCACGCAGCAGGGACACGGTGAGGTTGGTCCACAGGACGGTGCCGTCGTTGCGGTAGTACGGCTTCTCCACGCTGTAGTGCTCGCGTTCCCCGCGGACGAGCTCGTCGTAGTACTTCCACACGTACGGCGAGTCCTCGGGGTGCACCCACTCGTTGACCTTGTGGCTGCGGACGTGGTTCTCCAGGCCGCCGAACATTCGCGTGAGGGTGTCGTTGATCTCCAGGATGTTCCCGTCGAGGTCGGCTATGCCGATTCCGATCGCGGCGTCCTTGAACACGGCCCGGAAGCGCGCCTCGGTGGCGTGCAGTGCCTGTTCGGCGTGCGTACGGGCGGTGAGCGCCGAGCGGGCGATCGCCTCCTGCTCCATGCGGGTGCGTTCGCGCAGCGCCTGGCTGAACCCCCCTGCGAGGGCGTGCTGGATCCGCGCGCACCGGGCCCTGCTGTCCTCGGTCGACAGCTCCACGGGGCCGTTGCCCCCGCAGTAGAGGACGAGGTACGAGTCGACGACGCCGAGCGTGGAGCTCAGGGCGTCGGGATCCGTGCAGTGGGCGTCGACCAGGGCGGCTCCGACCTTGTGCGCGGGGCCGGCGTCGAACGGCCGCTCGTGCAGGATCGAGCTGAGCTCCCGGGCGAGCGGCAGCAGATGCTCCTCGAACTCCGGGCGGGTCATGGAGGTGGCTGTGGACGGGAAGATCGCCCGGCTCCATATGGTGGCGAATCTCCGGAGCCTCCCTTCCGGGCCGTCCGGTTCCGCGTCCGGCGTGCCGGACGGCTGGGCGGGAATGCTCACGCCTTGCGTCCAACCCCGGCGAAGCCCGAGTAGGCGAACGGGTCCTCCTGAGCGAGTGCCTCCGGGGACTCGGGACGCCACTGGGGCATGGCGACGAGGCCGGGCTCGACCATCTCGTAGCCGTCGAAGAACCGGCTGATCTCGGCGCGTGAACGCATGATGAGGGGGCTGCGGATGTCGCGGTAGACGCCGACGGTCCCGCCCGCTTCCTCCTGGCTGAGCGGGATCCCCTCGTAGGCGGCGTGGGTGAGGATCAGCAGGCTGCCCGGAGCGAGCGCGTCACGGAGTTCCGCGACCGCGGCATTCGGTTCGTCCGCGTCCTCGACGAAGTGCAGGACCGCCACCAGCAGCAGTGCGACCGGCTTGTCCATGTCGAGGAGTCCGTTGACGTCGGGGTGCTCCAGGATCTCCCGGGGCTTGCGCAGGTCGGCGGCGGCGATGACCGCCCGGTCGTTGCCCTCGAGTACCGCCTGGCTGTGTGCGACCGCGACCGAGTCGTGGTCGACGTAGGCGATACGGGCCTCCGCGTCGGCGGCCTGGGCGACCTCGTGGACATTGCCGAAGGTGGGTATCCCGGACCCGATGTCCAGGAACTGCTTCACACCCGAATCGACGGCGTACCGCACGGCCCGCCGCATAAAGGCGCGATTCGCCTGCATGACCTTGGGCAGGCCAGGCATGAACTCCATGGCCTTACGGGCCGCTTCCCTGTCCACCTCGAAATTGTGCGAACCGCCCAGGTAGAAGTCGTACATTCGAGACACGCTCGGCACCGAGATGTCAATGCCCTGCGGTGCCCAGGCGGGTCGCTCCATCGATGTCTCCAACAAGTCGCCACGGCGATCCGGCCATGTTCATGGTCAGTGTGGACCAGAGGCTACTGATCGACCGCCAGGAGAGCGAGTGGAAACGGAAATTAGAGATCCGTTATTGGTCACACAGCGCAGGCGTGATCAAGCGGGTCCGTCGCCCACTGTGCGCAATCGACGACGGACCGGTACCACCAGGCCTTCGCCGGGAACTACTTGGGGGATCCGGCGAGCTTCGCGTCGGGAGTGACCGCGTACCATGTGCCCCCGACTCCCTGCCCGTTGGTGTCCCCAGGCTTCTCGTCACCCGAGAAGGTGTAGACGGGCCAGCAATCGATGGACTGCTGGCGGATTCCGTCCGGGCGGTCGAAGGTGACGAATCCCTTCGTGGTGACGCCATCGACGTCATTCCGGGACACCGGGGCGACAACCGGCCACTTCTTCAGACACGCTCCCGTGCAGGCCGACTTCATCGGCCAGGCCGAGTCCTTCTTGAAGCGGTAAACGGTCATGCCCCGCTTGTCGACGACGATCTCTCCGAGTTCCGGATCCTGCCGGACCGAAAGTCCGGAAGTGCCCGCCCGGGTGCCGTCGGCTGATCCGTCCGCGTCGGGCGTCGCCTTCTTTCCGTCCGGCGCCGCCGCGAACCATGTGCCGCCGACCCCCTGCCCTTTGGCCTCACCCGGGCTCGAGTCCTCGGCATACCGGTACATGGGCCAGCCGCCGACGGTCAGCTGTTGGCTTCCGTCCGCCCGGCTGACCCGTCCGATCACTTCGGCTCCGGTGCCGGCTGCGGCCGTGGCCTCTTCGGCCGGCACCGGCGGCCACGCCTTCGCGCAATCACCGTCGCAATTCGACTTCGGCGGTTCGGCGCTGTCCTTGTCGAACCGGTAGAGGGTGAAACCCTCACTGTCGGTCAGCACCTTGCCCAGTTCGCCGCTGTCCCACACCGCGAGCTGACCGGCCGCTTTCGAAGCACCGGCACCGACCGAGCCCGCACCGTATCCCCCGTCCGAGCCGTAGCCACCCTCGGCGGGGGCGGCGTTGCCCACAGCCTGGCCTCTCGGGGACACGTCTCCCTCCCCCTGACCGCACGCCGTCGTCAACGCCAGGAGGGCCGCTGCCGTCACCGCGAGCGAGGCGTTCCGCCAGGTTTTCATGTCGACTCCCGTCGTCCTTCACCTTCCGCGACGCGTCCGCGTCTTCGGTGGCCCTAGGTACGTCCCGGAGGAGGTCCGTTGTTCACGTCAGGGCCGAAAAGGTTTCGTCCGCCCCAAACCCCGATCACCGAAGGTCCCCACCATCAGGCGAATCGGCTCGCCTGGCCGCGTGTGCCAGGACTGCGGGGAACATGCTCCCCGGCGTGTACGGATCACGCATATGGCGGCTGACGGCCGCCACCCTCCTCCTGCTGCTCGCGGTACCCCTGCCGGCCGCCGGCGACGACTGCGCGGTCGCCTCCATCGGACAGGGGGACGGCGGGTCGTCCATCGCGGTGGCGGGCGAGGGACGGTGCGGGGCGGTCATCGCCGAGCCCGAACCAGAACCCGCGCCTCCGCCTCCACCACCACCACCCCCTCCTCCGCCACCGCCACCACCGCCACCGCCGCCTCCTCCACCCCCTCCACCCCCTCCGCCGCCTCCCCCCGCCCCGGCGCCGCCCGAACCGGAACCCGCACCGCCCCGGCCCACGGTCCGGCCCACGCCACCGGCACCGGAGCCGGTCGCGCTGCCCACCTACCGGAAGCCTCCGCGCAAGGTCCCCCGGAGCGGCCCGTCCATCGTCTCCCTGACCCTCCTGATCACCGCGCCGGCCGTCTTCGCCGTGGCCGTCCTCCGCCCGCGCTCCTCCCGCTGACCGAAGAAGGGAACTCATGTCGGAATGGCTTGTTCTCACCATCGCGATGGCGTCCGCCTGCGCCGTCGTCCTGACCACCGCGGTCATCAGCAACCGCCGCATCCCCGAGGACGACGATCCGTCCGAAACACCCGACGTCATCGAGTACATGACGATGATGATCGGCGTGGTCTACGCGATCGTGCTGGGCCTGGCGATCGCGGGCGTCTGGGAGGGCCGTAGCGCCGCCCAGGAGTCGGTACGCCTGGAGGCCCAGGCCCTGCACGAGGTGAGCGCGCGGGCCTCGGTGTACCCGGTCGAGGTCCGTGACCGCATCCGGGGTGACGTCGACGCGTACGTGACCCACGTCGTGGGCGACGAGTGGAGGTACATGACGGATCACGGCGCCCTCACGGAGAAGGGCACCGAACTGCTCGACAAGGTGCGTGCCGACGTCACGGACTACGTGCCCAGGACGGATCACGAAGGGCAGGCCTACCAGCCCCTGGTGGACCAGGTGGCCGCCGTCGACGACGCCCGCGGGTCCCGCGGGCAGAACGCGGGCGCGACCATGCCGGGTGTCGTCTGGTTCGGTCTGATCACCGGGGCCGTGGTCACCGTCGGGATGATCTTCACACTGCAGATCCGCAGAACATTCCGCGAGCTGCTGCTGGCGGGACTCTTCAGTGTGCTGATCGCCTTCCTGCTGTTCCTGATCTGGGACTTCGACGCCCCCTTCGGGCGGGGCATCTCGGCCACCACCGCCCCGTTCCTGGACCTGTTCCCGCACGCGACGGGGGGCTGAGGGCTGTCCCGGAATCCGCGGCAGGCCCGCGACTCCGGCAGGGGCCGCCCGGACCGGACCGCCCGTACCTCCGACCGCCCTCGGCCGTCCGCCGGCCGGGGGACAAGGCTGCCCCATTCGCCTGACCCCGATAGCGGGTGATATGAGCCACTTCTAGCGTTTCGGGCATCGAGGTGCATCTCCCCTACCTCGCGGATACCGTTCCGCGGCTGCCCCTCGGGACCCGGAGGATTCACCATGCGCGCGATACGTGTCGCACCCGTCGCCCTGCTGGGCGCCGCCGCCGTCATCCTGACGGCACCGGCCGCGTCGGCCGATTCGCTCAACGGCGGTACGTCCACCAATTTCACCCCGACGATCACCCCGTCGACGGTGGCTCCGGGCGGCCAGGTCACGCTGGGCGCCATGGGGTGCACCACCGACGCGACCGCGTTCTCAGGCGTGTTCGACACCACCACCATCCCCAGCGGGCGATCGGCGACCGCCACGGTCGACCGGGATGCCCGACGGGGTGCGGTCTACGAGGTGACGTTCCGCTGCGGCACCACGACGCGGTCGGCGAACCTGACCATCACGAGCGGTGCCACCAGCTCTCCCACCACCGCCCCGACCACGAGTTCGACGGCGTCCCCGAGCGGCGTTCTCGGCGGCCTGGGTGGCAGCGTCGACACACTGGACCCGGCGGAGATCGCGGCCGGCTCGGCCATGGTCGCGGTCGCCTCCGCCGGCGCCTTCTATTTCCTTCGCAAGCGGCGTACGAGCCGTCAGCACTGACGACTCGCGGTCCCCTACGGACGCACGACAGTCGCCCCGGGTCCTGGTTCAGGACTCGGGGCGACGGGCGTATCGGGCCGGGCAGGAGGTCGGACGCGTCAGATCGCCGCATTGCTCATCCGGCGACGGACCACGAAGACGGCTCCGCCGACGGCCGCTGCCGCGACGAGGCCGCCACCGACCTGCATCTCGAGTGAGCTCGGCCCCATGGAGCCACCGAGCCCGCCCTGCGCGCCACGGGACGGAAGCACGGTGAAGCGGGCAGTGGCGACCGGGTCGCCGCCGTTGCCACCCTGACCGCCGTTGCCACCCTGACCGCCGTTGCCACCCTGGCCGCCGTTGCCACCCTGGCCGCCGTTGCCACCCTGGCCGCCGTTGCCACCCTGGCCGCCCTGGCCGCCCTGACCACGGTCGCCGCCCTGGCCGCGGTCGCCACCGTCGCCGCCCTGGCCGCGGTCGCCACCGAAGTTGTTGTCGCTGTCGTTGCAGCGCACGGACAGGCTGTACCGCCCGGGCGTCGCGTTGTCCCGGATACGCGCGGTGGCATAGCCGACCCGGCCCGGCGACAGGTTCACCGTCGGGAAGGCGTTCGACCACACCCGCCCGCCGGAGCGGCCGCAGCCCTCCGCGCTGATCTGCATCGTGGCGCCCTGGAAGACCGAGGACGGATCGACGGTGACGTTGGTCGGGAAGTTACTCGGGTTGCTGCCGGGGCCGCCTCCTGCGGCGGCCAGCGGTGCGGCGAGCCCGACTGCCGCGAATGCGGTCGCGGTCACCGCGAGAGCGCGTGAAGCACGCATCTTCGAACCTCCAGCGGGAAGCGCCCCGGAGTCTGCTCTCCGGGATCGTCGACGAGAACGCGTCCCATGACGAACCATCACCACGTGACTCCGGTGTCGCATTTCGGCACCGCCCCACCGGGCGATGCGACACGCCGCAGGTGGAGCACAGGATCTGACGGAGCCGCAGGTCACGGACCGTCAGAAGTTTTATCCGCTCATTACTCCGTGAGCGGCAGTCGTCGACCGCTCCGGTTCTCCGCCACCCGTTCGCCCCGCTCTGATCGCCGCCGCACGGACCCGCGCCTAGCGTGGCGCTGTCGCGACGAAGGGAGAACCATGGGCCGGGACCAGTGGGGCGCCGAGCGGAGCAGACGTACACCGTGGGGCGCGATCGCCCTGGTGATGCTCACCGGGCTGGCGCTCATGCGCAACGGTGTCGAGACGTCTCCGGGGCCCCCGCAACCGGCCGCGGCGGCTTCCGTGGTCGGCTCGCGTGACTCGGCCGTGTCCGCCCCTGCCGAGGGCGAGCCCGTACAGCCGCTCCCCTACGCCCCCGTCTCGCGCATCCAGATCCCGTCGATCGAGGTCGACGCCCCCGTCGTGGACGTGAATCTGGATCCGGCCGGGTGGATCGAGGCACCGCCCGCCCAGGACTCCAACCTCGCGGGCTGGTACCAGAACGGCATCGCCCCCGGTCAGCGTGGGACGTCCGTGATGGTCGGCCACGTCGACAACCTGGCCGGCCCCGCGGTCTTCTACGGCCTGGGCTCGCTCAGCAAGGGGCAGCAGATCGAAGTCGCCCGCTACGACGACCGTGTCGCGGTGTTCGAGATCTACGGCGTCGAGGTCTTCGCCAAGAACGACTTCCCCGGTCCGCGGGTGTACGGCGACACCGGATACGCCGAGCTGAGGGTGATCACCTGCGGTGGGGGCTACACCAAGGCCGAGGGGTACGACGGGAACGTGGTGGTCTTCGCCCGGCTGATCGAGACCCGATAGCCGGACGGCGGACCCACGTCAGCTGCGGTGCGGGACGGTCGGCCTGAAACCCCTCTCCAGAAGCGCCGGCAGATAGCGCCGCAGGGCCGCGACGCTCTGCGAACGGTTGCCGCCCGCGTCGTGGGACAGCACCACGACGCCGGGCGCGGCGCCCTTCTCGACCCGGCGGACGATGGTGGCGGTCCCGGGCTCGGTCCAGTCGAGCGTGTCGACGGTCCAGGCCATCGGCTCCATCCCCAGCGAGGCGCCGATCTCGAACGAGTTGCGGTTCCAGGCACCGTAGGGCGCCCGGTACCACAGCGGCGGAGCCCCCAGCGTCTTCTCGATCACCTCGCTGGTGCTGCCCAGTTCGTCGCGGATCGCCGCACGGGAGAGCTTCGGGATGAGCGGGTGCGACCAGGTGTGGTTGCCGACCACATGGCCGTCGTCCGCCATCTGCTTGAGGAGGTCGGGGTTGTCGGCCACCATCTCGCCGCAGACGAAGAACATCGCCCGGACGGAGTGTCTGCGCAGCGTGGAGAGGATCTGGGGCGTGTACCGGGGGTCGGGACCGTCGTCGAAGGTCAGCACCATGGCATCGCGGCCCAGTTCGGGCAGTTCCTCGAACGGCCGGGTTCGGACGGGCGGCGGTGCGGGCTGGAAGCGGGGTGCGGTGTTCGAGGTCATGGGCCGCAGCCGGTAGGAACCCGGGCCCGCCTGAACCCGCGCCGGTGGGCCTGCGGCCGGTGCCGGAGGCTCACCGCCGGGACGGACCGGAGTGCCGGCCGGATCCGCCGCGATCAGGTGCACGGCTCCGGCGGCCCCCAGGGCGAGGGAGAAACGCAGCAGTGTGCGGCGGTCCACTGGAAGCTGATCATCATTCATGACCAACTGCTCGCACGGAGCCACGCCTCCGGCGGCCGCCGACACCGGAGATGCTCCGTTTTGCACCCGATGGATGGAGTGTCCGACGGCGATTCGTCCTTCGACGGAGGCGCCCGGGGCCCTTGACCTGCGAGGGGATACTCTCGGGCCCGTGACGGAGCAGCAGCACCACCGATTCGAGCGCGGCACCGACGGGCCCAAGGTGATCGTGGCGGGTATCGACGGATCCGAGTCCTCGATGCGCGCCGCGGCCTATGCGGCGGGCCTGGCGCGGCGGCAGAACGCGATGCTCGCCCTCGTCTACGTCCAGCCCGTGATGGCAGCGGGTGCCGCTCTGGGAGCCCCGGTCACCGGGACGACGGAGGAGGTCGCCGAGGGGCTGGTGAACGAGATCAGGGCGGCGACCGAAAGGCTCAAGGACATATGGAACGTCCGATGGGAGTTCCACACGTTCCACGGTGATCCGTACAACGGACTCGTCACGGCCGCGGACGAACTGAAGGCGGACGCGGTGGTGGTGGGCGCGTCGGAGTCCGCGGGGCACCGTTTCGTCGGCTCGGTGGCCGTCCGTCTCGTGAAGGCCGGGCGGTGGCCGGTCACCGTGGTGCCGTGACGACCGCGGGAGGGCGGATCTCAGCGACCGGCGGTGAGGCCGTCCTGGCCCGCGCCACGGCTGAGGACCGCACGGTGGATCCGGTCCCGGATCCCTCCGGGACCCCCGGCCCCCTCATTCCCGGCGGACGTGGTGCCCTCCGGACGTACGATGCGGCCCGCCGCCGTGTCGAACCACGCCGGGACGAACTCGGCCTTCCTGACGGTCCATCGCTCCCCCTGGCCTGCCGGTGGCTCGAAGGTGAACCGGCTCATCGAGCTCTCGTGGGCGCGCTGGTCCTGGACTCCGTCCTGGCCTGCGGAACCCGCCACCTGGTCACCCAGGCCGTAGACGACCCAGGTGCCGTTGACCTTCTCGTACGCCTGAGGGACGTGCGTGTGAGTGCCGAGGATCAGGTCGATGTCGGGGCGTTCACCGGTTCGTGACGCGGTGAGTTCACGGCCGAGGCCGGTCTGGGCGGCGTCAGGGGCGTCCTGCCATTCGGTGCCCCAGTGCAGGGAGACGACGACCACGTCGGCGCCCGCCTTGCGGGCAGCCCTGGCGTCCGCCACGATCCGGTCCCGGTCGATCACGTCGACAGCCCAGGGCTGCCCGGCGGGCAGCGGGCCGCTGGTGCCGTAGGTGTAGGCGAGGTGGGCGACCTTCGCGGCGTCCGCCCCCTTGCCGGCCTTCAGCAGGACGGGGCGGGACGCGTCCTCGGCGGAGCGGGCGGATCCGGAGTGGGCGACGCCCGCGCGGTCCAGCGCGTCGAGGGTGCGCCGTACGCCCTGCGCCCCGTCGTCGAGGGTGTGGTCGGAGGCGGTGGAGCAGGAGTCGTAGCCGGTGTCACGCAGTGCGGTCGCCAGCTCGGGGGGCGTCCGGTAGGACGGCGGGCCCGTGTACGGGCCGCCCTGCTGTCCGGTCACCGTGTCCATGTGACAGATCGCCAGGTCGGCTGCCGAGACGGCGGACGCGGCGCCCTTGAGCATCGGGCGGAAGTCGTAGCCGTCGCCACCTCCGTCGACGGCCGCCCTGTCGATCAGCGAGGTGTCCGGGAGGATGGCTCCCGACGCGAGCAGCGTGAAGGACCCGGCGCCGTCATTCACCCCGGCGCCGGCACCGTGCGCTCCGCGCTCGGCCGGGAGGTGCCGTCCGGCGAAGCCGGGAGTCGAGGTCGGCTCGCCGGCGCAGGCCGTCGCGGTGGCCAGCAGGCCCGCGACCATGATCGCCGTGCCCGGTCGGATGCGCTTCGCCATCTGTACGACTCCCAGTTCGGATGATTCCGGCCATCCGACTACACATATATTCATATATGCGAGTCAAGGACAAAGGACTCCAAGTACCTGAATCGGCCGCAATGCCACCTGCCGACCGTTCGCCGCACCACTCGTCGCTCCGTGCGACCGCTCGGCGCACGTCTCGGCGCATCGCCTGTTCCCCCGTGCCGTGATGCGTTCGTATACGCGAGGCGGGAGCGAGGCGTCAGGGGCCTCTCAGGGAAAGGACGTTCATGATGACCACGGTGACGACCGATGAGCGGGCCCTCGCGGACCTGCAGCGGGACCACGGGCCGGCGCTCCTGCACTTCCTGCTGGGTCTGACGTTCGGCGACCGGCAGAGGGCGGAAGACCTCGCACAGGAGACCCTGGTGCGGGCCTGGCAGCACCCCGAGGCTTTCGACGCACCGTACGACTCGATGCGCCCCTGGCTCTTCACCGTCGCCCGACGGCTGGCCATCGACGCCCGCAGGTCCCGTCAGGCGCGGCCGCCGGAGGTCAGCGACGCCGTGCTGGAGTGCACCCCCGCCGCGGAGGACACCGCGGACGCGGCGGTTCACGCGCTCGACGTACGCGATGCCGTGCGCACGCTCAGCCCGGAGCACCGGGCGGTGCTGGTGCAGATCTACTTCCGGGGACTCAGCGTCCACGAGACCGCGCAGACCCTGGGTATACCCGCCGGTACCGTCAAATCCCGTTCGTACTACGCGCTACGTGTTCTGAGCCGCACCCTGACGGGCTACTCCAGCAGGTCGTCCAGTCTGAGCAGGGCCAGCAGCGACACGGCCTCCGTCACCTCCACATAGGCCTCGGCGCACGCCGGGCACCGCTGGACATGGCGGGACACGGCACCGCTCTCCCCCTCATCGAGGGCATCGAGGACATAGGCGCCCAGCAGTGTACGCACGTGCGGGTCGTCGCCGCGGTCGGCGGTCATCGCACCTCGAATCTCCCGACGGATCCTGCTCTTCTGCCCACGCGGAGTGGGCGTCCCCGGTTCAATGCTGCGTGTGGCCCGGAACCGAGTCGACGAAAGAGGCGAGACGGGATGCGTCCCGAACATCACGAAGGAACCGGCGGGGCCGGGCTGCTGGTCCCGATGGCCTGGATGTACTCCGAGTACATCGCCGACGAGATGCTGGTCACCGGCGACCTGATGGAGCCGGCGACCTTGGAGTACAGGGCAGGGCGCGACGCCCTCGCCCTCACCATCTTCCTCTCCGACGGCGCGGCGGCCCAGGACCTGCCGGCGGCCCGGGTGGACGAGCTCAGGCTGCTCACGGCCTACGGAGCCGCCTGGAGACGGTGGGTCTGCGCGAGGCTGGAGGCGTTGGAACGCCCGACGACGCCCCCGGGGGTCGCGGACCCCGACCTCGCCCTCGCCCGTGCGGCCTGGCGGTGGCTGGAGGAGACCGAGATGCTGGCCGCGGACCTGGACGCGGTCGGCCCGCAGGGCTGGCCGCCGCCCGACGAGGAGGACGAGGGCGAGGGCGAGGCGCAGGTGTGGACGCCCGCCTGGCAGCTCGGACTGCCGCTCGGCCATCTGGCCGTCCATCTGTACTGAGCCGCGGTCACCCTCGGAGCGAGGTTACGGCTTACGAACCGTGCACTCCCGCACGGTACTTGGGGAGCCGGACGGTGATCCTCATGCCCGCCCCGACGCCGGTCTCGATCACCAGGCCGTAGTCGTCGCCGTACACCTGGCGAAGGCGCTCGTCCACGTTCAGCAGTCCGATGCCTGCGGAGGCTCCCCCCTTACCCCGCAGGATCCGCCGCAGGCGCTCGGGCTCCATGCCCGATCCGTCGTCCTCTATGACGACCTCCGCCTCGGCGCCCGCGTCCAGTGCGCTGATGGTGACGCGCAGGGGCGCGTCGCTCGCGCGGGCGGGGACACCGGCGCCCTCCAGACCGTGCTTCACGGCGTTCTCGACCAGCGGTTGGAGGCACAGGAACGGGAGCGAGACCGGTAGCACCTCGGGAGCCACCTGCAGCATCACCGAGAGCCGTTCACCGAAGCGGGCCCTGGCGAGCGCCAGATACTGGTCGATGGAGTGGAGTTCGTCGGCGAGGGTGGTGAACTCCCCGTGCCTGCGGAAGGAGTAGCGGGTGAAGTCGGCGAATTCGAGGAGGAGTTCACGTGCCCGTTCCGGGTCCGTCCGGACGAACGAGGCGATCGCGGCGAGCGAGTTGAAGATGAAGTGGGGGGAGATCTGGGCTCTCAGCGCCTTGATCTCGGCCTCGATCAGCTGAGTACGGGAGCGGTCGAGTTCGGCCAGTTCCAGTTGTACGCAGACCCAGCGTGCCACTTCCCCCGCCGCCCTGGCCAGCACGGCGGACTCCCGGGGTGCGTAGGCGACGAGCGTGCCCAGGACCCGGTGATCGACCGTCAGCGGGACGGCGACCGCCCAGCGCAACGGGCAGTCGAGATCGTCGCAGCCGCTGTCGAACGCGGTGTCCCTCCCGCTGGCGAGCATGGTCCGCACGTGCCGCATCACGTCCTTCCCGTGGTGCTCACCCTCGCCGTCCCACACCAGCACCCTGTCCCGGTCGGTGAGGCAGAGCGCTTCGGTGCCCAGCAGGGAACGCAGGCCGCGCACCGACCTCCGCGCGCTCTCCTCCGTGAGTCCGGCACGCAGCGGCGGCGCGGCGAGGGAGGCGGTGTGCAGGGTGGCGAAGGTGGCGTGCTCGACGGGGGTGCCCACGTCGCTGGTGCGTTTGGGGCGCGCGGTGCGGCCGAGCAGGAAGCCCGTCCCAAAGAGCAGCAGGGCGAGTACGGCGATGACGGCGATCCCGGCCCCGGTCATCGGCCACGGCCCGTGGTGAGCGCTTCGGGCAGATGGAAGCGGGTCATCGCGGCGTTGGTCCCGGGCGGGATGCGCCCGGGTGTGGCGAGAGAGACCAGGATCATCGCCAGGAACCCCACGGGGACGGACCAGACGGCGGGCCAGGCCAGCAGGGCGTGCGGCCAGCCCGGGGGGCGCACGGCGCCACTCACCGTGATGGCGACGGACAGGAGGGCCGAACCGCCGCCGAGCAGGAGTCCGGCGATCGCCCCCGGCGGGGTGAGCCTCCGCCACCAGATGCCGAGGACGAGCAGCGGACAGAAGGACGAGGCGGAGACGGCGAACGCCATCCCGACGGCGTCGGCCACCGGCACCCTGCTGACGACGAGCGAGCCGGCCAGCGGTACGGCGATGGCGAGGAGGGTGGCGAGCCGGAAGTGCCGTACGCCGCGCGAGGGCAGGACGTCCTGGGTGATCACTCCGGCGACGGCCATGGTCAGTCCGGAGGACGTCGAGAGGAACGCGGCGAAGGCACCACCGGCGAGGAGTGCGCCGAGGAGGTCACCCCCGAGGCCTCCGATCACCCGGGCGGGCAGCAGCAGCACGGCGGCGTCCGCGTCGCCGCCGTGCATCAACTCGGGTGCGTACAGGCGGCCCAGCGCACCGTAGACGGGGGGCAGCAGGTAGAAGAGGCCCACCAGGGCGAGGACGGCGACGGTGGTGCGGCGGGCGTCGCGGCCGTTGGGGCTGGTGTAGAAGCGGACCACCACATGGGGCAGGCCCATGGTTCCGAGGAAGGTCGCCACGATGAGTCCGTAGGTCGCGTAGAGCGGATGGTCGGCCCGGAAGACGGAGACCTGTTCGTCGAAGCTGACGCGGGGGCGGCCGTCGCCCTGCCACGCCAGGACCAGGAAGATCGCGGGCACGAGCAGCGCGGTGAGCTTGAGCCAGTACTGGAAGACCTGGACGAAGGTGATCGACCGCATTCCGCCCGCCGCGACGGCGACCACCACGACGGATGCCACGAGTACGTCCCCGAGCCAGCCGGGCGCACCTGTGAGGATCTTCAGGGTGAGGCCGGCGCCCTGGAGTTGCGGCACCAGGTACACCCAGCCGGCGCCGACGACGAACACGCTGACCAGTCGGCGGACCTGACGTGACTCGAGACGCCCTTCGGCGAAGTCGGGCAGGGTGTACGCCCCCGAGCGGCGCAGCGGGGCGGCGACGAACACCAGCAGGACGAGGTATCCGGCCGTGTAGCCGACCGGGTACCAGAGCATGTCGGGCCCGTGCACGAGCACCAGGCCGGCGATGCCGAGGAACGAGGCCGCGGAGAGGTACTCCCCGCTGATCGCCGCCGCGTTGAGCCGCGGGCGTACGGTGCGCGAGGCGACGTAGAAGTCGGAGGTGGTGCGGGATATACGCAGGCCGAAGCCGCCGACGAGGACGGTGGCCAGGACCACCAGGGCGACCGCCACCACCGCCGTCGGGTGGCCGGAGACGCTCACGGTGCGGGGAGGCCTTCCACGAGCCGGGCGAAGTCCTTCTCGTTGCGCTCCGCGCGTCGGACGTACCACCAGGCGGCGAGGGTGAGTGGCGGATAGGTGGTGAAACCCAGCACCGCCCAGACGACGGCGTCGCTGTTCAGCGCCGCGAAGACCAGGGGCAGGGTGCCCGCCACGAGGGCGAGCACCGCGAAGGCGGTGAGTCCGGCGCGCAGCTGGCTGCGCATCAGCGAACGTACGTACGCACCGCCCAGGGCGGTCTGCTCGTCGATCTCCGACTGGGCGCGGTAGCGGGGCAGCGGGCGCACCCGCCGGGGCTCGCCCGTGACCACTTCACGGCGGGGCGTGCTCTCTGCGGACATGGGCCCGGAGTGTAGGCGGCGCGGAGGGCGGCTGGGAAGGGGCATTGCCCGGTAGGGCCTGGTCAGCGGCCGGTCTGCCGCATCAGCAGGTCGCGCAGCGCGCGGCTGTGGCGACGGCTCACGGCCAGCTCCGCCTCCCCTATCCGTACGCTCATGCTGCCCGCGTCGAGACGGAGTTCGTCGATCCGGTGCAGCGCGACGAGATGGCGGCGGTGGATGCGTACGAAGCCCCTGGAACGCCAGCGCTCCTCCAGGGTGGTGAGCGGTATCCGCACGAGATGGCTGCCGGTGGAGGTGTGCAGACGGGCGTAGTCACCCTGTGCCTCGGCGTACGCGATCTCCTCGACGGGGACGAGGCGGACGACCCCGCCGAGTTCCACGGCGATCTGGTCGACCGCCGCGTCGTGGACGGTGGCGGAGCGCTCTCCGATCTGCTCCGCGACGCGGCGTACGGCTTCGGCCAGACGCTCACGGCGCACGGGCTTGAGCACGTAGTCGACCGCCTTGAGGTCGAAGGCGTGCACGGCGAACCCCTCGTGGGCGGTGACGAAGACGATGAGCGGGGGCGCCGCGAACCCGGCCAGGAGCTGGGCGACGTCGAGTCCGGTCAGCCCGGCCATGTGGATGTCCAGGAACACGACGTCGATGGCCGAGGGGTCCTCGGGGCCGGCGTCGACGGCGCCGCCGATGCGGCGCAGCGCCTCGGTCGCGCCGGTGGCGCCCTCCGCGCTCCGGATGCGCGGATCGGCGCGCAGGAGGTAGAGCAGCTCCTCCAAGGCGGGTTCTTCGTCGTCGACGGCGAGTACGCGCAGCATGAGGCCGGAGTGTAGACCGGAGGAATGCCGGGGGCGGACGGGTGAGGCCCCGCGGCTACTTGAGGAACTTGGACGTGCGCCGGTCCGCGAGCGGCTTCCCGCCGGTCTGGCATGTGGGGCAGTACTGGAGCGAGGAATCGCTGAAGGACACCTCCAGAACGGTGTCCCCGCAGACGGGGCATGGCTCCCCGGTACGGCCGTGGACCCGCATGCCGCTCTTCTTCTCCGCCTTCAGGCGTCCCGCGGCGACGCCCCTGGAGCGTTCGACGGCGTCCTGGAGGGTGGTGCGCATCGCGTCGTACAGATGGGTGATGTCGTTCTCGGCGAGGCTCGTGGTGAGTTTGAACGGAGACATCTTCGCCACGTGCAGGATCTCGTCGCTGTAAGCGTTCCCGATGCCGGCGATCATGGACTGGTCGCGCAACGCCCCCTTGATCTGCCGCCGTTCCGCTCCCAGCACCATCGCGAAGGCGTCCCGGTCGAAGGAGTCGGCGAGCGGGTCAGGTCCGAGGCGGGCCACCGCGGCGACGTCCGCCGGATCGTGGACGAGGTGCACGGCGAGCCGCTTGGTGGTGCCCATCTCGGTCAGTTCGAACCCATCTCCGCCGGCCAGGACGGTCCGCAGCGCGAGCGGCCCCTTGCCCGGGCGTGGTGGGGTCGCGGGGAAGTCGTCCTTCCACCGCAGCCAGCCGGCCCGCGCGAGGTGGATGAGCAGGTGGAGCTCCCCCGCCGTGATGTCGAGGAACTTTCCGCGCCGGGCCACGGCGGTGACGGTGGCGCCCTCCAGAGCGGTGGGCGGGGGGTCGTACGTCTTCATGACGCTGATCGCGAGCGGGAGGACGCGGGCGATCTCCTTGCCGACCAGATGGCCGTCGAGGAAGTCCCGCAGAGCTTCGACTTCCGGCAGTTCGGGCATGGCTCCAGCCTGCCGCAGGCGACTCGTACGCGCGCGGTACGGCCCTGGGCGCGGTGGTGCCGGTGAGGCGCCGTGAGGTCCCGCACGTGGTCGTGGGCGTCGATGAGCCGGCGCGTCAGGACGGCAGCAGTCCTTCGGCCCGCAGGTCCTCCCACAGGGCGTCCGGGACCTCCGTGCGCAGCTGCGCCGCCGCGTCCCGTATCTCCCGCGGGGAGCGTGCGCCGACGAGGACACCGGCGACGGCGGGGTGTCGCAGGGGGTGGTGCAGGGCGGCGGCGCGCAGCGGGACTCCGTGTTTCTCGGTGATGCTCCGGAGCCGCAGGGCCTGCTCAAGGAGGGGCGCGGGGGCAGCCTGGTAGTCGTACGTGGCACCGGGGCGGGGGTCGGCGAGCAGCCCCGAGTTGAAGACACCTCCGACGATCACCGCGCGTCCGCGGGACAGGGCCTCCGGCAGCAGTTCGTCCAGCGCCTCGTGGTCGAGGAGGGTGTGGCGGCCCGCGCAGAGGACCGCGTCCACATCGGTCTCGCGCAGGAAGCGGGTCAGCATCGCGGTCTGGTTCATGCCGGCCCCGATGGCTCCGACCACGCCTTCGGCGCGCAGCCTCTCCAGCGCGGGGTATCCCTCACGGAAGGCGGCCTCCCCGTGGTCGTCCGGATCGTGGAGGTGTACGACGTCGATCCGGTCGAGACCGAGGCGCCCGAGGCTGTCCTCGACGCTGCGGCGGATCCCGTCCGCGCTGAAGTCCCAGCGGCGACGGTGGGTGTGCGGTACGGCGTACCCCTCGGAGAGTCCCTGCCGCGCCGCGGACTCGGCGGGCAGTGGGTCGAGCAGCCGGCCCACCTTCGTCGACACCGTGTACGCGTGGCGGGGCTTGTCCCTCAGGGCTTCGCCGAGCCGGCGTTCGGAGAGTCCGAGGCCGTAGTGCGGCGCGGTGTCGAAGTGGCGGACACCCTCGTCCCACGCCGCGGCCACGGTGGCGGCGGCCTCTTCCGGGTCGACCTCGGTGAAGAGGTTGCCGATGGCCGCCGCTCCGAAGGAGAGCTCGGTGATCTCGACCGTGCTGTGCCCAAGCCTGCTGCGCCGCATGTCCTTGCCGCCCCTGCCGGTGATCCCTGATGGTCCGTGAGGGACTATTCATCGGATCTCTGGGGCGCGTCAACCATAGGAACCGGATCGGCGCTCAGGCGGGTGCCGGCACCTTGGGCAGGAGTGTGCGCAGTTCACGCAGTTCGTCGTGGACGGCGGACGCCAGCCGGTCGAGGTCGGGCAGCGCCTTCCCGTCGGCGACAAGTCCGACCTGAACCCGCCCTCCGTAGGTGGACAGGGCCACGGCGAGTGACTGTCCGCGGGCAAGGGGCGCCATGGGGTAGACGGCGCGCAGCGGGCACCCGCCGAGCGACAGGGCGGAGCGGGGCAGCGGCACGCTGGTGACGAGGATGTCGAAGAGCATCCGCGCCGCGCTGCCGGCGAGCGGTGCGCCGAACCGGTGGGCCAGCGCGGGCAGCTGATCGGCGAGCACGGCGACGGCACCCGCACCGCGCAGCGGTCCGGCGGCCTTGTTGCGGTCCATGCCCGTGCGCACCAGGCGCAGACGCTCCCTGGGGTCCTGCTCCCCCACCGGCAGTCCGAGGAGGTATCCGGACAGCTTGTTGCCGTTGGCCGCTCCGCCGGGACGGCGCCGGGAGACCGGGACCAGGGCACGGGGAGCGGCGCCCGGCAGCGACTCGCCGCGTTCGAGCATCCATCGGCGCAGGGCGCCCGCGACGACGGCGAGGAGGACGTCGTTGGCGGTCCCTCCCTCGGCACGTCGGACCATCTGCACCGTCTCCGCGTCGAGTTCGGCCGTCGCCAGCCTTCGTGTGCCGCTGGAGCGCGCGGTCAGCGGGGTGGCGGCTCGCAGGTCGAGTCGGCTGGCGCGTACCACCGAGGCCCCCACCCCCAAGGCCCTTCCGACGTCCCCGAGCCGGTCCATGGCCATGCCGGCGGCCTCGTACGGGCCGGGCAGCCAGGACCGGGGTGGCACGGGTGCGCGTCTGCGCACCGTCCGGCGTTCGGCGGCGGAGGCGATCTGGTCGAAGATCCCGGCGCCGATCGCCACAGCCCGCATACCGTCGGCGAGCGCGTGGTGCAGCTTCACGAGCACGGCGAAGGGGCCGTCACCCGGGCTGTCGAGGAGGTACATCTGCCAGGGCGGGAGGCCACGTCCGAGCGGCTGTTCCATGAGTTCACCGGCGAGCCTGGTGGCCTCCGCCATGAAGTCGCCCTCGGCGAGCACCACCCGCCTGACGTGCCGGTGCACGTCGAACTCCTTGTCGGTGACCCAGGCGGCTCCGCCGACGGGCAGCAGGACGTCGCGGACCTTCATACGCAGCCGGGGGATGGCCGCGGCGCGGGAGCCCAGCAGATCGAGCAGGTGCTGAGGATCCGTGCCGGGGGCAGGCTCGAAGACGGCGAGAGCCCCGAGGTGCATCGGATGGGCATCGGATTCGAGGTGCCAGAAAGCCAGATCAAGAGGTGCCAGAAGCTCGGTACTCAACGGGGCCTCGCGTCATCGACAGCGGAACGGCGGAATCGAAGTCAATCCCGCTGACCGGTTACGGTCAAGTATGGACATGTTACGTACTGTTACAGTCTTGCGGCGTCCGGGCCGCGGCGCTACCCGTGGTCGCTGATGAGGAACTCGCACCACACGCACTTGCCGTTGCCGCGGGACTCCACTCCCCAGATGTCGGCCAGCCGGTCGACGAGCATGAGCCCCCGGCCCGATACACCCGAGTCACCCGCGTCCCTGCGGCGGGGCAGCGCGCTGGAGCGGTCCTCGACGTCGACCCTGAGGCGGCGCTCCGGACCGGTGAGCACCCTGATCGTGACGATGGCACCGCCGTCGGTGTGCATCAGCGCGTTGGTGATCAGTTCGTCGGCCGCGAGCTCCACCTCGTCGGCCCGGTCCTTCGCGCCCCACGCCCGTACCGCCGCGCGGATCATGTGCCGGGCGGAGCTGAGGGCCTCCGGGTCGTTCTGTCCGACGTGCTGCTGGAGCCGGCCACCCGGGTGGGGCGCGTGGGCCGCGTTGCGGCGGAGCAGCAGGAGCGCCATGTCGTCCTCGCCGCCCCGCTGGTCGACGACCTCGCAGAGACGGTCGGCCAGCCGCTGCAGGTCCTCGGGGCCTTCGCTGACCGTCTCGGCGAGAAGCTGCAGGCCCTCGTCGAGGTCGGTACCCGGCAGCTCGACCATGCCGTCGGTGTAGAGGATCATCGTCTGCCCCGGGTCCAGATCGACCGTGCTGACGGGGTACTCGAGCCGGCCGAACTCCGCGGAGAGCCCCAGGGGAAGTCCGCCTTCGACGGGCAGCTTGTGACAGCTCCCGTCGGCCTCCCGCAGCGCGGGGTCGGTGTGCCCCGCCCTGACCAGCTGCACCACGCCGGTGGTCAGATCGGCTTCGGCGTACGTACAGGTGGCGAAGCGGTCGGTGTCGAGTTCGTGCAGGAAGACGGACGCCCGCGCCATGACCGTGGCCGGGCTGTGCCCTTCGGCCGCGTAGGCGCGCAGCACGATCCTCAGCTGCCCCATGACGGCGGCGGCGTGCGTGTCGTGCCCCTGTACGTCACCGATGACGGCACCGGTCCTGCCTCCGGGCAACGGGATGACGTCGTACCAGTCCCCTCCGATGTCCCGGCCGAGCCGTGCCGAACGGTAGCGGACGGCGACCTGGGCACCTGGCACCTCGGGAATCCGGCGGGGCAGCATCGCCTGCTGGAGCCCTTCGGCGAGATCGTGCTCCTGCTCGTAGAGCATGGCCCTCTGCAGGCTCTGCGCGACGGAGCTGCCCAGGGCGACCAGCAGGTTCCGTTCGTCCCCGGTGAAGCCGGCCTTGCCCCCGTAGAGCAGCCCGAGGGCGCCGATGGGGCGGGCCTGCGCGATCAGCGGCATATAGGCGGCAGCGGTGATCCCCAGGTGCCGGATGTGCGGCCACAGGATCGGGTAGGAGGTCTCGAAGTCCTCGGCCGTCTCGATGAAGCGGGGGGTGAGGGTGCGGATCACCTCACTCATCGGATAGGGCTCGTCGACGCGCGTGTAGCGGGTGCCCGGCACGAAGGCACCCTCGGGACCGTCCGCGACCATGTGGATGCGCCCGGATTCCAGCAGGCCCATGACGAGGCTGGCGGCGCCCAGGTTGGCCAGCCCGCGGGGGCTCTTGAGGAACTCGGTGACGTCCTTGACCGTCCTGGCATGGGCGAGCGCCGCCGTGATGCCCTCCACCAGACTGGTGCGGCGGCGGCGCTCCTCGTCCACGGTCCTGCGGGCGGTGGATTCGGCGAGCTCCTGGGTGGCGTCACGGATGATGCCGATGATGCGGCGGGGCTTCCCGCTGTCGTCCCGGCGGATGAAGCCCTGGGTGTGCGTCCAGGACAGCGACCCGTCCCGCGCCATCCTGCGGAAGTAGGCGCCGTAGTTGCTCCGGCCGCTCTTGAGTGCCTGCGAGACCATGCCGTCGAGCCGGATCGCCTCGTCGGCGGGTACGCGCTCCGCTAGGCCCTCGGGGTGGCCGTCGTACTCGTCGGGGCTGAGGTCGAACACCTCGAGGGCGGGCTCGTCCATGTGCATGAGGCCGCTGTCGAGGTCCCAGTCGAAGCTGCCCATGCGATTCAGGGCGAGGCTGAGGTCCGGGTGGGCGGGCCAGTCGTCCGGGAGTGACAGGGCACCCGCTACCCGATCATTCATGTGCGCCACTCTGCCATTATTTGTCCGATTCCTCGACCGAACCTGGCCTCTTGAACACGTTCAAAAATCCCACTAGGCTCACGCCGCGAGGTTGAACAAGTTCAACTCGGCGTCCGCCCGTCATCGGGTGCCGTATGTCGTGAGCCGGGGAGGGGTGGTCGTCTTGTCCGTGCTGGTCGGGCTGACCGTGACTCTGGGGATGCTGGTGGTCGTCCCCCTGGGCCTCGGCCTCGTCGACGACCCGGCACTCGCCCGGACGCGCCGCATGTGGCCCCTGTTCGCGGTGCCCGGCGCCCTTTCCCTCTGGCTTCCCCGAGGCGGGACGGCCGCCGCGCTCGCCCTCTGCTACGCGGTGGGGACGCTGGTGCTCGCCTGCCACGCTCCCCGGCGGCTCGCACGCGGCCGGCGGCCCGACCCGGCGGAGGTCGCCCTGCTCACCGCGCTCCTCGCACCGTCCGTGGCGGCGCTCGCTCTCGTGGCGGAGCGCTCAGGCCACCAGCTCTTCGGCTTCGGGCTCGGCATCCTCGCCCTGACCGTGCCGCACTTCCACTTCGCCGGCTTCGCCGCGGCGCTCGTGGCCGGCCTCGTCTGCCGGGCCCAGGACAGCGCGTCATGCCGGTTCGCCGCGCTGAGCGTGCCGGCCGGGACCCTGATCGTCCTCGTCGGCTACTTCACCGGCGAGTGGGTCGAACTGGCGGGTGCCCTCGTCCTCACCGCGGGCATGTGGACGGTTGCCCTGCTGACCTGGCGCGATGCGGGGGCCGCCGACCGCACCGGCGCCACCGGGGCCCTGCTCCGCGTATCCGCCGGGGTGCTCGTGGCGACCATGGTGCTCGCGCTCAGCTGGGCACTCGGCGAGGCGACCGGCATCCCTCACCCGACCCTGACCTGGATGGCGGCGACACACGGACTGGGCAACGCCTTGGGCTTCGCGCTCTGCGCACTGCTCGCACACCGCAGACTCCAGCAGGAATCCGACACGGAAGGCAGCACAGCGTGGACGCGTTGACGTACCCCGAAGCCGGCGCCACGAGGCACCACCCTCTCCCCGACGGATACAGCCATCTCCACCACCGCGCGGCGGTGGGCCGGGGCCGCGCCGTGTTCGAACGAGCGGGCACGGCCGTCACCGAATGGGGAATGCACCGCGCGGCGGGAGCCGGTATCGACGCCTCCGCCGCACGCGCTGCCGCCGGAGTCACCGTCACGGTCTCGGCGGGCATCGGACGGCTCCGGTTCAGCGCCCCCTGCGCGATCGTGTGGACCTGCTACGGGAGCGAACGCACCGGCTTCGCCTACGGAACCCTGCCGGGACACCCGGAACGCGGGGAGGAGAGCTTCGTGGTGGAGCTGGCCGAGGACGGCACCGTGTGGTTCACCGTCACCGCGTTCTCGCGTCCGGCCTCCTGGTACACGCGGCTCGCGGGTCCGCTCGTGCCGGTGGCGCAGCGCTGGTACGCCCGCAGGCTCACGGCGGCGCTGCTCCGGGCGGCGAAGGCTGCCTGACGCCCGGCCGGGCCGGATACTGGAATCGATGCAGTGGTTCACCGCCGACGGCTACTGGCTGGGCCGGCTGGTCTTCCAGCGAGGACTGGCCGCCGTCTATCTCGTCGCCTTCGTCGCCGCGGCGCTCCAGTTCCGGGCGCTGATCGGTTCCCGTGGGATGCTCCCGGTGCCCGACCTGCTGAGGCGCACCTCGTGGCGCGCCGCGCCCGGCCTGTTCCGCCTCCACTACTCCGACCGCTTCTTCGGGCTCGTCGCCTGGACCGGCGCGGCTGTCTCCCTTGCCCTCCTCGCCGGTGCGGACGCGCACGTACCGCTGGGAGCGGCCATGGCCCTGTGGGCACTGCCATGGGTGCTTTACCTGTCGATCGTCCAGGTCGGGCAGGTCTGGTGGGGCTTCGGCTGGGAGTCCCTCCTTCTGGAGACCGGCTTCCTCGCCGTCTTCCTCGGGAACGGGGACACGGCTCCACCCGTGCTGGTGCTGTGGCTGCTGCGCTGGCTGCTGTTCCGGGTCGAGTTCGGCGCCGGGCTCATCAAGATCCGGGGCGACGAGTGCTGGCGGAAGTTGACCTGCCTCGACTTCCACCACGAGACCCAGCCGATGCCGGGGCCGCTGAGCTGGTTCTTCCACCATCTCCCCGGGCCCGCGCACCGGGTCGAGACCGCCGCCAACCACGTCACCCAACTCGTGGTGCCCTTCCTGCTCCTCACCCCTCAGCCGGTGGCGAGCGCGGCGGCCGGGCTGATGGTCGTCACCCAGCTCTGGCTGATCCTCTCGGGAAACTTCGCCTGGCTGAACTGGCTGACCGTGGTCATCGCGCTGTCCGTGATCGACTGGTCGCCGCTCGCCGGGCCACCACCCGATCAGCCGGGGTCACCTCTCTGGTTCGAGGTGGTCGTCCTGGCCGTCACCGTCCTCGTGCTGGTGCTCAGCCGGCACCCCGTACGCAACCTCCTCTCGCGCCGGCAGGCGATGAACCGCTCCTTCGACCCGCTCCACCTCGTCAACACCTACGGGGCCTTCGGGAGCATCAGCAGGATGCGGCTGGAGTTGGTGGTCGAGGGCACGGCGGACGAGGTGGTCCACGACGGGACCCGCTGGCTCGAGTACGGGTTCCGGGGGAAGCCCGGCGATCCGCGCCGGATGCCGCGCCAGTTCGCGCCGTACCACCTGCGACTGGACTGGATGATGTGGTTCGCGGCGCTCTCCCCCGCGTACGCCCGGTCGTGGTTCGGACCGTTCGTCGAACGGCTGCTGCGGGACGACCGGGACACGCTGCGGCTGCTGGGCCACAACCCGTTCCCCGGCGGGCCGCCCTCGCACATCCGGGCCCGGGTCTTCCACTACCGGTTCACGGACCCGGCGGAGCTGCGGGCCACGGGCCGCTGGTGGGACCGGACCTATGTGCGGGACTTCATGCGACCGGTGGCCAGGCCGGTGCCCCTGCGACCGGGCCGGGAGGCCGACGACCAGGAATGAGCCGCGCCGGGGCTGTGGCCGGAAATGGGCACTGCCCCCGCCTTGAAGGGCGGGGGCAGATACCGAGGGCGCCGTTCCGAGGGCTGCGGAAGGTCAGTCGATGCCGGGCAGGATATGAGGCTCGGCCAGATCGTCCTCGTAGCCGGCCAGCCTGATGGGTGCCGACCGGGCCCAGACCTCGATGTTGCGGAGCTTCTCGGGCCGACGGGCCCGCTCTCCGGACAGCTCGGCGGGGCGCGTCTCGGTCTTCGTCATTTCAGGTGTCACCGCGGACTCCTTCGTGTCGCGTAACCCCGGGTGGTGACGACGCTGCGGCGGTGAGAACCGTGTCGGCCACCCTCTGCGGGGCAGGGGCAGAAACAGTTCGGTCGCGGTGGCGCCGGGTACGGGGCGGGACGGCGGACTGCTTACAGACCTGTCCCAGGACGGCCGAGGAAGCTTCGTGGATCCCTTGGTGGCGTCCGTTCACCTCAGCCTAACCAAATGAGCGCCTTCCCGCTCGACAGAACGTGTGGCCTGGGTCACTTTCAGCCAACAAAAAGGTGATGGCCCCCTGATCAGAGGGCCATCACCGGGTCACGGGTTGGGCGTGTGACGCGTGGGAGGCGAGAGACTCGGCGCGGCGGCGTCCCGCGCCCCGCCCGCGGTCACCAGCCGGCGGGGGCGTAGTCCTTCAGGAAGCAGCCGTAGAGCTCCTCGCCCGCTTCCCCGCGCACGATCGGGTCGTAGACCCGAGCCGCCCCGTCCACGAGGTCGAGCGGGGCGTGGAAGCCCTCCTCCGCGAGGCGGATCTTGTCGGGGTGGGGCCGCTCGTCCGTGATCCAGCCGGTGTCGACGGCCGTCATGAGGATGCGGTCCTTCTCGAACATCTCCTGGGCGCTGGTACGGGTCAGCATGTTCAGCGCCGCCTTGGCCATGTTGGTGTGCGGGTGCCCCGCGCCCTTGTAGCCGCGGCCGAACACACCCTCCATCGCGGAGACGTTGACCACGTAGGCGTACTTCGCCTCGGTCGCGGCCATCGCGGGGCGCAGGCGGCTGATCAGGATGAAGGGCGCCGTGGAGTTGCAGAGCTGGACCTCGAGCAGCTCGATCGGCTCGACCTCCTCGACGGTCTGGATCCAGCTGTTCGTGTGGTGCAGGTCGGGAACCAGGCCGCCGGCGTCGATCGCGGTTCCCGCGGCGATACGGGCGGGCGACGCGGAACCGGTCACCAGGGCGAGATCCGTGACGTCCTGCGCGCTCAGGCCCTCGCCCTCCTTGCGTGCGGCGGGCAGCGCCGCGACGCGGTCGACGGAGCCGCTGCCGAACGTCCCGATCACCTCGGCCGCGGGCAGTTCACCCGCGGGCAGGGGCGCGGACTCGGCCGAGACGAGCTCGCTGTAGGCCTGCGGGGACCGTCGGACGGTCTGCGCGGCGTTGTTGATCAGGATGTCGAGCGGCCCCTCGGCCGCGACCGAGTCGGCCAACGCGACGACCTGGGCGGGGTCGCGCAGGTCGATGCCCACGATCTTGAGGCGGTGGATCCACTCGTCGCTGTCCGGCATCGCCTTGAAGCGGCGGATCGCGTCGTTGGGGAATCGCGTGGTGATCGTGGTGTGCGCCCCGTCCCGCAGCAGCCTCAGCGCGATGTACATGCCGATCTTGGCGCGGCCCCCGGTGAGCAGGGCCCTGCGGCCGGTGAGGTCGGTGCGGGCGTCGCGGCGGGCACGGTTCTCGGCCGCGCAGCCCTGGCAGAGCTGGTGGTAGAAGGCGTCCACCTCGACGTACCGGGTCTTGCAGATGTAGCAGGACCTGGGGCGCTGGAGTATGCCGGCGATCTCGGCGGTGGCCGAGGAGGACGGCAGGACACCCTGTGTCTCGTCGTCGATGCGCTCCGCGGAGCCGGTCGCCGTCGCCTCTGTGACGGCCTTGTCGTGCGCGGTCTTGGCGGCCCGGCGCTCCTGACGGCGGCGCTGCTTGACCGTGCGGTAGATACCGGCGGTGGCCCGGCGCACGGCGATGGCGTCCGGGTGGTCGACCTCGATCGAGTTGAGCTCGTCCAGCACGCTCAGGCAGACGGCGAGCCGTTCCGGGTCGATTCCGGGACCGAACGTGTCGGTACCGGGAGCGAACTCCTGGCTGTCCTCTGTCACCGTCATCGCCGTTCCTCTGTCACTCGTCACTCATGCCGCTGGCGGGCTCGGGGGGTGGGGAGTGATCCGGCCGGGAGCCGGCGAGGGCAGGCGCGCACGGGCGGAATGCCCCGGTCAAGTCTGCCATGAGTCGGACGTTGCTCAGCGCGGCGTGGAGTCCTCCCGCTCCTGCGCGGAGAGCGGGGTCGCGATGTCCTCCAGGGACTTCTGCTCGGCCGCGACGGCGAAGAAGAGGGCGACCAGTCCCGCGACCACCATCAGGGAGGCCCCGATGCAGAAGGCCAGGGCCGTGTCACCGGGGATCCCGCTCTCGGTGAGGTCGGCGAAGACCAGCGGCCCGGTGATACCTCCGGCCGCCGTGCCGACGGCGTAGAAGAAGGCGATGGCCATGGCCCTCGTCTCCATCGGGAAGATCTCGCTGACGGTCAGATAGGCGGAGCTCGCGCCCGCAGAGGCGAAGAACAGGACCACGCACCAGCAGCCGGTCATGGTGGCGGCGGTCAGGGAGCCGTTCTGGAAGAGCCAGGCGGTCACGAAGAGCAGCAGACCGGAGGCGATATAGGTGCCGGCGATCATCGGTTTGCGGCCCACGGTGTCGAAGAGCCTGCCGAGCAGGAGCGGCCCCAGGAAGTTGCAGAACGCGATGACGGCGAAGTAGTAGCCCGTGGCGCCGCTGGAGACGTCGAAGAACTTCACCAGGATCGAGCCGAAGCCGAAGGTGATCGCGTTGTAGAGGAAGGCCTGACCGATGAAGAGGGCGAGGCCGAGCACGGCGCGCCTGGGATAGGAGCGGAAGACCGTACGGGCGATCAGGCCGAACCCGATGCTCTTGCGCTGGCGCACCGTGATCGCAGGCTCCGCGGGCGGCAGGGCGTGTCCGGCCTCCCTCTCGACCTCCTGCTCCACCTCGCCGACGAGCTTCTCCGCGGCTTCGTCCTTGCCGTGGATGAACATCCACCGCGGGCTCTCCGGCACATGGCGGCGTACCAGCAGGATGACGAGGCCGAGGACGACACCCAGGGCGAACGTCAGCCGCCACCCGATGTCCTTGGGGAAGATGTCCGTGTTCAGGGCGAGGACGGAGAGCAGGGAGCCCGCCATGGCCCCCAGCCAGAAACTGCCGTTGATGATGAGGTCGACGCGGCCCCGGTACTTGCTCGGGATGAGTTCGTCGATGGCCGAGTTGATCGCCGCGTACTCACCGCCGATGCCGAAACCGGTCAGGAAGCGGAAGACGAAGAACCACCAGGCGGAGAAGGAGATCGCGGTGAGCGCGGTCGCGGCGAGATAGACGGCCAGCGTGATCAGGAAGAGCTTCTTGCGACCGAAGCGGTCGGTGAGCCATCCGAAGAACAGCGCCCCCGAGCAGGCACCCGCCACGTACAGCGCGGCGGCGATACCGGTCACCTGCGCGTCGGTGATGGCCAGACCGCTGCCGTCCTCCGAGAGTCTGCTGGCGATGTTGCCCACGACGGTGACCTCGAGTCCGTCGAGGATCCAGACCGTGCCCAGGCCGATCACGATCATCCAGTGCCACCGTGACCAGGGCAGCCGGTCGAGCCGGGCCGGGATCCTGGTCGTGACGGTGCGCCCGGCCGCCGTACCGGTGTCGCTCATGAGCCCTCCTCATCGCTCCGGAACACACAGGTGCCCGGAACGAGGCGTGACTCACAGGTCGGCCAGGAAGCGTAACGGGAACCACCCGGACGGTGACCGTGCGTTGCCCCGAACGGCGGCCATGGGACGAGTTCTGCTCTCGGGAAAGAAATTTCCGGATCGGGTGGCATGACTTCCGGAAGGCGGGGCATGCGCCCGTCACTACAGCGGAGTCCAGGGAGGGCGACACCATGACGGCCATGTCAGTGCGAACCACCGAATCGATCGGCACGGCGTCCACGCGGTGCGACGAGGCGGGTGCGGTTCCCGACACGGCCGCTCTGCCCTGGATCGAGGACGCCGGCAAGGTCGCCCCGCAGGACGCGCGGGCCATGTCCAAGCTCTTCTTCGACCGGCTCCAGACCCTCGAAGAGGGCACGCACGAGTACCAGTACGCGCGCAACACCCTGATCGAGATGAATCTCTCCCTGGTGCGTTTCGCGGCCTCCCGCTTCCGCAACCGGGGCGGTGACGACACCGAGGACATCATCCAGGTGGGGACGATCGGCCTGATCAAGGCGATCGACCGCTTCGACCTGTCCCGCGAGGTCGAGTTCGCGACCTTCGCGGTGCCCTACATCGTCGGTGAGATCAAGCGGTTCTTCCGCGACACGACCTGGTCCGTGCACGTGCCGCGACGGCTGCAGGAGCTGCGGGTCGAGCTCGCCAAGGCCAAGGAACTGCTCTCGTCGAGGCTCGACCGCGACCCGACGGTCGCCGAGCTCGCGGCACACCTCGATCTCCCCGAGGAGGAGATCATCGAAGGGCTTGTCGCCGCCAACGGCTACTCCGCGGGCTCCCTGGACACCCCCAACGCCGACAGCGAGTCGGGCAGTGACCAGCGTGCCTACTCGGAGCTGCTCGGCGAGGACGACCCGGGCATGGAGAGCGTCGAGAACCTGCACACGCTGGCACCGCTGCTGAAGCAGCTGGACGAGCGGGAGCGGAAGATCGTCCAGATGCGCTTCGGCCAGGAGATGACCCAGGCCCAGATCGGCGCCGAACTGGGCGTTTCCCAGATGCACGTGTCACGTCTGCTGAGCCGGATCGTGCAGCGCCTCCGTGCGGGAATGAGCGTCGAGGCCTGATTCCCGTACCACCCCGTCCCAGCACCGAGGCCCGGCCTGACGCCGGGCCTCGGTCGCATATGCTTCCTGCCGAAACGGCCATGGGTGAGCCGTCCGTCGGAGGGGGTGGAGCGTTGGCCGAGTCGTCGTCGGACACCTCTGCGCGCATGCAGCGGCTCAGCGGGATTCCGGGGCAGCAGAGGGCGCTCGCCGAAGGTGAGACCTCCGTCTGGAACGTCGACGCCGCCCTGCTCCTCGTCGAGGACGACGCCGGGGACGCTCTGCTCGTCGAGGAGATGCTCAGCGACAGCGAGCTCGACGCCCCGCTCACCTGGTGCAAGACGCTGGCCGAGGCACAGCGGTTCCTCCTCACCTCACGTACCTCCGTGTGCGTCCTGCTGGATCTGCACCTGCCCGACGCGAGCGGTGTCGATGCCGTGCGGCGGCTCGTCGCGTCCGCCCCCGACGCCGCGGTCATCGTCCTGACCGGGCTGGACGAGTCGGAGACCGGTCTGTCCGCGGTGGCCCAGGGCGCACAGGACTACCTGGTCAAGGGCAGGATCGACCCCGAGGTGCTGGGCCGCGCGGTCCGTTACGCCCTCCAGCGCAAGTACGCCGAGCGCTCCGCGGCGGCGATGCGCACCACCGAGCTCATCGCCCAGGAGAACGCGCGTCTGGAACGGGCACTGCTGCCGATCCCGGTGCTGCGCGACGACACCTTCCGGGTGGCCGCCCGCTACGAGGCCGGACGGGCCCACGGGCTGCTGAGCGGCGACTTCTACGATGTGGTGCAGACCGCCGACGGCGCGGTGCACGCGGTGATCGGCGACGTGTCCGGGCACGGTGCCGCGGAGGCGGCCCTCGGCGTCTGTCTCCGGGTCGCCTGGCGTACGGCCGTGCTGACCGGTGTGACACAGATCGAGAAGACCGGGCTGCTGGAGGAGATACTCGTCGCCGAGCGCTCCGATCCCCACGTGTTCGCGACGGTCACCACACTTGTCTTCCCCCCGGACCGGAAAAGGGTCCTGGTCGTACGCGCCGGGCATCCCGGAATGCTCCTGCGGCGGGGCGGCGACGTCAGCTGGGTGGAGCCGGACGCCGGTATGGCCCTGGGGCTGCTCCCGGGTCTCGGCCAGTGGAAGGTCACGGAGGTGGCGCTGTCCCCGGGCAGCGAGCTCGTCCTGTTCACCGACGGCCTGTTCGAGGGGCGTACGGGACCGAAGTCCCGGCTGGGCGAGGAAGGCCTGCTGGCGATGGCCGGACGGTACGGCTCCCTGGAGCCCCGGGCGTTCGTCGACGCGCTGGTCGCCGAGGCCACCGAGAGCGCCTCTCCCTTCGGAGGGCTGGCCGATGACGTCGCCGTCCTCCATGTCGGGTGGAAGACGGACCTGTGAGTACGGAGGACCTGTGAGTACGGAAGCGACCGGTGCCCGACGGCCCGGCCGGCTAGCCCGCCTGTCGGTGCAGAACTGGGTTCATCTGATCCTGGCCGGCTTCGTGCTGGTGGTCTGCGGATGCCTGGTCGTGGGCGGGCTCGTCCTGTCCCGGATCTCCGACCGGACCACCGAACTCGTGGACCGCATCCAGCCCGCCCGCTCCGTCTCCTTCCAGCTGCAGAACTCCCTCCTGGACCAGGAGACCGGGGTACGCGGCTTCGCGCTCACCGGCGACACCACCTTCCTGAAGCCCTACGAGGAGGGCGTGCGGTCGGAGCGGGACCGGCTCCGGCGTCTGCGCTCGCTGACCGGCGACGAGCAGCCCTACGCCGAGGACCTCGACCGGATCGCGGATGCCGCGGAGCAGTGGCGCACCCGGCGGGCGGAACCGCTGATCGCCGCCGTGCGGGCGAGCGGTCCGACCGGGGCCTCGTCGGCCCCCATCCTGCGGAGCAAGGCGGAGTTCGACGCCCTGCGCTCGCTCTACGCCACTCAGCAAGGCCGTCTGGACGACGTGCGCGACCAGGTCCGGGAGCAGCTCGACGACGCCCGCACCACACGCGACCAGGTGCTCTTCGCCCTGGTGGTCGGCTTCGTACTGGCCGTCGTGTCACTAAGTGTGCTGCTGCAGCGCGTGGTGGGCCGTCCGCTGGCCGCGCTCACCGAGGCGTCCCACCGGGTCCGCGCGGGCGCCTTCGACAACCGGATCGAGGTCCGCGGGCCCTCGGACGTCAGCGCCGTGGCCGCGGCCGCGGAGGACATGCGCCGACGGCTCGTCGCGGAGCTGGCGGAGTCGCAGGACCGGGAGACACTGCTGTCCGAGCAGACGGCGGAACTGCGCCGCTCGAACTCGGAACTGGAGCAGTTCGCCTACGTGGCCTCGCACGACCTCCAGGAACCGCTGCGGAAGGTGGCCTCCTTCTGCCAGCTGCTGGAGAAGCGGTACGGGGACGAGCTGGACGACCGCGGGCGGCAGTACATCGACTTCGCGGTCGACGGCGCCAAGCGGATGCAGGTCCTCATCAACGACCTGCTGACCTTCTCCCGGGTGGGCCGGGTCCAGCAGAGCTGGAAGCCCGTCGATCTCGATGCCTCCCTGGACCGCGCCCTGTCCAATCTCACCCTGGCCGTCGAGGACTCCGGGGCGACCGTCGTACGCGACGCCCCTCTGCCCGAGCTGCTCGGCGAGGCGACGTCCCTCACGATGGTCTGGCAGAACCTCATCGGGAACGCGATCAAGTTCCGCCGGGACGACGTGCCGTGCCGCATCACCGTCGGCTGTGTCCAGGAGGGTGAGAACTGGCACCTGAGCGTCGCCGACAACGGCATCGGCATCGCGCCGGAGTTCGCCGACAAGGTGTTCATCATCTTCCAGCGGCTGCACGCCCGCGACGAGTACGAGGGCACCGGGATCGGACTGTCGCTCTGCCGGAAGATCATCGAATTCCACGGTGGCCGGATCTGGCTGGACCCGGAGCCGTCCGAGGGCACACTGATCCACTTCACCCTGCCCGTTCTGCCCGAGGCCCCCACGCACACCACGGCGGAGCTGCTCGAACCCGCCCTGCCCACCCCCCGACCGGGAGTCACACCGTGAACGACACCGTCAAACCCATCGAGGTCCTGCTGGTCGAGGACGACCCCGGCGACGAGCTGATGACCCGTGAGGCCTTCGAGGACAACAAGATCCGCAACACGCTGCACGTGGTGCGGGACGGCCAGGAGGCCCTGGACTTCCTCTACCGCCAGGGTCAGTACCCCGACGCGCCGCGTCCGGACCTGGTTCTCCTGGACCTCAATCTGCCGAAGTACGACGGCCGCCAGGTGCTCGAGAAGATCAAGACGGATCCGGAACTGGCGCTGATCCCGGTCGTGGTCCTCACCACGTCGTCGGCCGAGGAGGACATCCTGCGCAGCTACAAGCTGCACGCCAACGCCTATGTCACCAAGCCGGTCGACCTCGAGCAGTTCATCGGCGCGGTGCGCCAGATCGACGACTTCTTCGTAAGCGTGGTCCGGTTGCCTCCGCGTGCGTAAGATCTGAAGGGATCCCCCGGAGTGGGATCTCTCGACGCGGGTAGGCGAACGGCGAGAAACGAGGTCGACGACCTCCCCTGCGGCGCCCTGGCTGGAGCACATGAACGAACAGGCCCCCTCACGGATGGACGACCCCTTGCAGGGATCCGCGCCGTCATCGGAGGTTCTGCTCGCCGCCGAGGTGTTCGACGGTGAGCCCGGATGCATCGCGCAGGCCCGCTCCCTCGCCGACGGCTTTCTCGCCCGGCTCGTGGCGGAGTGGTTCGCGGTCCTCGGTGAGCACACCCGCAGTGATCTGATGCTCGCGGTCAGCGAACTCGTCACCAACGCCGACCGCTACAGCCACGGCCCCTACCTGCTGGAGCTCGAGGGCGACGCGCGGCACATCAGCGTCACGGTCTACGACAGCAGCACGGCCCTTCCGGTCCTCTACTCCCCCGACCCGGCCCGCCTCGGCGGTCACGGGATGGAGATCGTGGTGGCGCTCTGCGATCGGCTGACTGCCGAGCGTGTGCCGGTCGGCAAGCGCATCAGAGCCGAATTCACGCTCAGTACCTGAGCACCCTCTCCCCGTTCCACGGCTCGCCGTGCTCCGCGCGGCCAAGTTCTGAGCTCCTCGCCGAGGAGGACTACCGTCGGAAGGAGGAGCCGGGAGTGATGTACGTACTACTGGAGCAGTACGCCGAATCGCCGCCTCAGGGACGACGACTGGGCGACCCTGACGGGACATCGTGGTGTACATGAGTTCCCTTGCGCTTTCCGTGCTCCTGTCGCTGGTCTCCGCGCTCGCCTACGCGGCCGGCGCGATCGTCCAGGAGCACGTGGCCTCGGCTGCCGGCAGCAGGCCGTACGCACCGCTGCGCAGCGGTCTCTGGTGGGTGGCGGTGGGGCTCAACGGTGTGGGTGCGGTGCTGCACGTGGTGGCGCTGGCGTACGGGCCGCTCAGCCTGGTCCAGCCGCTCGGGGCCCTGACGATCGTGTTCGCGCTGCCGATGGCGGCGCTCTTCGTGGGCCGGGGTGCGGGACGGACCGCGTGGCGGGGCGCCGTGATGGCGACGGTCGGTCTGGCGGGCCTGCTGGCGCTCACGGGGAGTTCCGGGTCGCATTCGCTGAGCGGGCCGGAGCAGTTCGTTCTGGCGGCGGGGACCGCCGGGGCCCTGGTGGCACTTCTGGCGCTCGCCAAGGGCCTGCACCGGATGGCGCGCAGCGTGGTGCTCGCCACCGGGGCCGGGATCGCCTTCGGGATGGCCTCGGTGTTCACGAAGACCGTGGCGGTCGAGTGGACCTCGGGCGTGGTGACGTCCGGGGCGCCGACCCTTCTCGTGATCGCCGGGCTCGCGGCGGCGGGCCTGCTGCTGTCGCAGGCGGCGTACCGGGGTGCCGGCCTGGCGGCGCCGCTGGCGACGGTCACCGTCGTCAATCCGGTGATCGCGGCGGCCGTGGGGCTCACGATGTTCGGGGAGCAGTTCCGCTTCGGGTTGACCGGCACCCTGCTCGCGCTCGGATCCGGTGTGGTGGCGGCCGCGGGGCTGGTGCTGCTGACCACCGAGCGGGTCGGCGCTCAGCAGCGGACGCGGCAGGACGATCGGTCCGGCCGGACCGCCGAGGAGGGCCCGTCCGGGGGCGCGACCGCCCCTTCGCGCGCTCCGGTGCTCCCGAAGCCCGCGAACGCGCTGTCCGAGCAGGGCGCGGCGGTGCTCCCGGACCCTTTTCCGGCGCCGACGGCCCTCTCTCTGCCCCTGACCCTTCCTCCGGACCACGGCGGTGGACGGGTGGAGTTCGACGGTAGGAAGCCTGCCGCCGGGCAGGCACGCAAGAGTGACTTAGAGGGCCGGGCAGGGTCGGCTCAGAGGCTGACGCCGCCGGCCCTGAGGTAGGCCAGGGGGTCGACGTCCGATCCGTAGCCGGGGCCGGTGCGGATCTCGAAGTGCAGGTGCGGGCCCGTGCTGTTGCCGGTCGATCCGGAGCGGGCGATCCGCTGGCCCCCGGTGACCTGCTGGCCCGCGCGCACATGGAGCGAGGAGAGGTGCGCGTACTGGCTGTACCTTCCGTCGCCGTGCCGGATGACGATCTCGTAGCCGTACGCGCCGGCCCACCCCGCCGAGACAACCGTGCCGGAGTTCACCGCCTTGACGGAGGTGCCGGTGGGCACGGGGAAGTCGACCCCCGTGTGGTAGCCGCTCGCCCAGGAGCCCGACTGGTGGTACGGGGTGCCGGTGCGTGCCGAGACGGGCGCGGTGAGGCCCGTGCGGGGCTTCGACGCCTTCTTCGCGGCGGGCTTCGCCTTCTGTTCGGGTGCCGTGGTCCGCGGTGCCTGCTTCTCCGTGGCCTTCGGCGGGGCCGACTGCCGCGGCGTCTTCGGCTTCGACACCTTGGGCCTCGGGGCCGCGGCGGGCTTCGGGGCGGCGACCGGCGCACCGGCCACGTCGAGGGTCAGCCGCTGGCCCGGGAGGATGAGGTCGGGGTCGGCGCCCACCACGGAGCGGTTGGCTGCGTAGAGCTTCTGCCAGCCGCCCTGGACACGCTCCGCCGACGCGATGCCGGAGAGGGAGTCGCCGCGCGCGACGGTGTACCCCTCACGCTTGCCGGGCACGGCGGTCGGTGACGCCTTCGGCCCGGCGTCACGGGCCGTTCGTGCCCCCGGGCCCGACTCGGGTGTCCCTCTCTTGACGGCGGGCTCGGTGCGCTGCGCCTGCGTGGTGACGCCGGGTGCGTCACCGCCCTTCTTCAGGCCCGCCCTCACGGAACAGGTGGGCCAGGCGCCGGGCCCTTGTCCTTCCAGCACCTTCTCCGCGACGGCTATCTGCTGGTCCTTCGTCGCCAGATCGGCGCGTGCGGCGTAGGCGGTGCCACCGTAGGCCGCCCACGTGGACCGGGTGAACTGCAATCCCCCGTAGTAGCCGTTGCCGGTGTTGATGTGCCAGTCGCCGGTCGACTCGCAGGCGGCCACCTTCTCCCAGACATCGGTCGAGGCGGCTCCGGCGGAGGCCGCCGTGAGGAGCGGGAGTGCGATTCCCGCTCCTCCCGCCGTCACCGTGAGCGAGGCACGGTTGATCCTGCTGGGCTGGTATCTGCGGTGCCGTCCGTTCGCGGCCATGATCAGGCTCCCCCACTGGCTGTAGGACACGTGGCAAGCGGCCAACTTATGTGTCCACCAAGGGTGGTGACAAGGGAACAGAATGTGTGCGCCCCGCCCGTGCGCCGGCGCACCTCCCCCGCTCCTCCTGATGAGGGAGTGTTGCGGCATCTGAAGGAGAGCGCTCCACCAGGGGTCCCGGTGCTATAAATGCGCTCATGACGGATGCTCTTCGGCCGCCCGGCGCGTCACCCACCCTGGAGGACGTGGCCCGGGCCGCAGGGGTTTCACGCGCGACGGTCTCACGGGTCGTCAACGGGGTACGCAACGTCGACCCCGCGATCCAGGCGGCCGTCCGGCACGCGGTTTCTGTGACCGGCTACACACCCAACCGGGCCGCGCGTTCCCTGGTCACCCGGCGGACGGACTCCGTCGCTCTGGTGGTGTCGGGGACGGGCGTCGAACCGGACGGGGAAGGTCCGGCCGAGGCGGGGGCGTTCACCGCGCAGGTACTCGCCGACCCGTTCTTCGGCCGGGTGATGACCGGGGTCGTCAACTACCTCCGGCCGCGCGGCATGCACCCGGTACTGATGTTCGCCGAGTCGTCACGGGCACGCGAGGAGGTGGTCGCCTACCTGCGTCAGGGGAGCGCCGACGGCGCGCTGATCGTGTCGACCCACGCACGGGACCCTCTCCCGGGCATGGTCGTGGACGCCGGCCTGCCCGCCGTCCTGTACGCACGGCCCACCCTGCCGGCCCGGATCAGCTACGTCGACCTCGCGCACCGGGACGGGGCCAGGCTCGCGGCGGAACACCTCCTCGGACGCGGCTGCCGCCGGATCGTCACGATCAGTGGCCCCCTCGGCATACCGGCCGGGCAGGACCGGTTCGAGGGGTTCACCTCGACGCTGGCCCGCCATGGACACCATGATGTCCCGGTCGCCGAGGGGCAGTTCACCCAGGGGAGCGGGGAGGCCGCCATGACACGGCTGCTGGCCGAACACCCTGACCTGGACGGCGTGTTCGCGAGCAACGACCTGATGGCGACCGGCGCCTGTCATGTGCTCAGGGAGCACGGCAGGCGGGTGCCGGACGATGTGGCCGTGGTCGGCTTCGACGACAGCAGCGCGGCGTCCACCTGCCGACCGCCGCTCACGACGGTGCGGCAGCCGGTGGAGCAGATGGCGGCTGAGATGACCGGACTCCTGCTGGACCGACTGTCCGCACCGGACCGGCCGGCCACGTCGGTGGTCTTCGAACCGGTGCTGGTGGTCAGGGACTCGGCCTGACCCGGCACCTCCCGCATGGCGCTGCGGGTCTGGCCGCACATCCTCGCGAGGCCAGGACGTGGTCGGCCGAACGGCTGCCGGCCACCCGTCGGGCGGCCGAGCGGCGCTCTCACACCATGGTGACGACGACCTTTCCGGCTCCGGTGCGGCCGTGCTCGGCGTACTCCATGGCCTCGCGGGTCCGTTCGAAGGGGAAGGCCCTGTCGACGACGGGGCGGATCACTCCGTCGTCGACGAGCCGCGTGATTTCCCCGAGTTGGGCCCCGTCGGCCCTCATGAACAGGAAGGCGTAGGTCACCCCTCGGCGCTCGGCGTGACGCCGGATCCCGGAACTGAGCGCCTCCATCCCCTGGCGGAGGACCGGGTTCAAGCCCAGTTCGCGGGCGAAGTCCGCGTCGGGAGGTCCGGCGATGCTGATGAGCTTCCCGCCGGGCTCGAGGACGCTCATGGACTTCTCCAGCGACTCGCCCCCGAGGGTGTCCAGGACCAGGTCGTAACCGTGCAGGACCTCACCGAAGTCCTGGGTTCGGTAGTCGATCGCGACATCCGCACCGAGATCCTTCACCAGTGGGACGTTGGCCGCGCTCGCCGTCGTGGCCACATGTGCACCCAGATGCCTGGCCAGTTGGAGCGCGACGGTGCCGACGCCACCTGATCCACCGTGGATCAGCACCTTCTGGCCGGGCCGGACCTGGGCCTTCTCGACCAGGGCCTGCCAAGCGGTGAGTCCGACCAGCGGCAGGGAAGCCGCCTCCGCCATGGTGAGAGCGGCCGGCTTGGGCGCCAGGTCGTCCTGGTGGACGGCGATGAGTTCCGCGAAGGCGCCGATGCGGTCCTTGTCTGGCCGGGCATAGACATGGTCACCCACCGCGAAGCGGGTCACGGCCGGGCCGGTCCGCACGACCTCACCCGCAAGGTCGTTACCCAGCACAAGTGGCAAACGGTACGGCAGGAACGCCTTGAAGGCGCCGTCGCGGATCCTGAAGTCCAACGGGTTGACGCTCGCCGCGTGAATCCTGACCAGGACTTCCTCAGCACCTGGCTCCGGATCCGGCACCTCGGCCGCGCGCACCTCGGACGCGTCGCCGTACTTCTCGATCAGATATGCCTTCATCATCGCTTCCACTTCTCGCCCGCAAGCGGACGGCACGCGCCTGTCGCCCCGGCGGGGCGAGAGGTCTCCTGTGTTCACTGTCTCTACGCGGCGTCCGGGTCCGGACCGCGCCCGCACGGAGTGCGACGGCTCACGCCTCCTGCGGCGGGCCGGCCAGGGCCTGCTTCACACTCCGGGTGAGTGGGTCGGCCAGGACCTCGGGCTGCCCCGTCTCGATACCGGACAGCGCCTGGGCGGCCACCTCGGCGGGGTCGGCCTTCTGGTCGGCGGGCACACCCGCGGCCATGTCGGTGTCCATGTATCCGACGTGGAGTGCGGTAACGGCGATCCCGCGGGACGCCAGCTCTCCACGTACCGCATTCGTCTGTGCCCACGCGGCGGCCTTCGATGCCGCGTAGGCGCCGAGGGCTGCGGGATGCAGCCAGGACAGGACCGACAGCACGTTGAGTACGGCGCCGCCGCCGTTGCGCTCGATCACGGGGGCGAAGGCCCGGGTCACGGCGAGCGGGCCGAAGAAGTTCACCTCCATCTCCAGGCGGACGGCGTCCGGGCTGCCCGCGACCAGAGAGGTGCCGGTGGAGACGCCCGCGTTGTTGACGAGGAGCGTGGCGTCGGAGGCGATACGGGACGCGTCCCGGATCGAGTCCACGTCCGTCACGTCCAGTCGCAGCGGGACGACGCCCGGAAGGTCCACCGACTCGGGACTACGGGCCGCCGCGTACACCTTGGCCCCCCGCTCCAGGAGCTGGGCGGCCAGATGCCGGCCGAGTCCCCGGTTGGCGCCCGTGACCACCGCGACCGCTTCCTTCAGTTCCATTTACACCCTCTGAAATCTCCGGGGCGCTGAAGACCCACGTTAATTAGATGTCACTCACAATCTAATCTTGGCCTAGGATAGATGTCAATCGACATTGAAATGGGAGGGTCACGGATGGGCCGCGTATCGCAGGCGCAAGCACAGGCCAACCGCCGACGGGTCGTGGAAACCGCCTCCCGGCTCTTCCGGGAGCGGGGCACCCAGGTCAGCGTCGCCGAACTCATGAAGGCCTCCGGGCTGACCCACGGCGGCTTCTACAAGCAGTTCGACTCGAAGGAGGCGCTCATCGACGAAGCCACCGGTCACGCGTTCGACGAACTCGGGCAGCGCCACAGGGAAGGACTCGCGCAGCACGCCGGGCACGTCGGCACCGCCCAGCGGGCGCTGATCGAGAGCTACCTGTCCACCGGGCACCGCGACGGAGCGGCGGACGGTTGCCCTGCCGCCGCGCTGGCGACCGACATGGCTCGCGACCACGGAACGAGCGAGGCCCATCACGCCTACACCAAGGGAGTGAGCGACTTCGCCGACTGGCTCACGACCGAGGATCAGGACGGGATCACACGGCTGTGCACCATGGTCGGCGCACTCGCCCTGTCCCGTGCGACCAAGGGCTCCCCGCTCTCCGAAGAGATCCTCGCCGCCGCACGCGACGCACTGACGACCACCGACTGACGGGCGGGACGGAGTGGGGGCGCCCCGACCCCGCCCCGTAGCCGCCGACGACCGGGCCGCGGGCCCCACCGCCGCCCTCCGGCCGCTTGCGCTCCGATCGCACCGCCGCGTGCCGGCCGGGGCCACACCTTCGACAGGCACCGCCGCCCACTGCACGAGCCCGACATCGCGCAACCGACCGCGCGACGCGGCGGCGCCCCGGACCCCATTCGGAAGCGATCGGTTGACCGCGGAGCCGACCCGCGAGCTAAGGTAGGTAGACCTACCTACCCAGTCTGGACGATGATGAGTGAGAACGACGCGAGCGCCCCGGCCGGCGGCCGTCCGAGGCCGGCCCGGCGGCGCCTGCTGGAGGCCGCGGCACGCCGCTTCTACGCCGACGGCGTGACCGCCACCGGCATCGACACGATCACCGCCGAGGCCGGCGTGGCGAAGATGAGCCTCTACAACAACTTCTCCTCCAAGGCGGATCTGGTACGCGCCTACCTCGACGCCCGGCATGAGGAGTGGCTAGGTCTCTACCGGGCGCGCCTCGCGGAGACCGACGGCGCTCGGGCCGGCGTCCTCGCGGTGTTCGACGCGTACCGGGACCACGCCGCCTTCGCGTACGAGCACGGCTTCCGCGGCTGCGGGCTGCTGAACGCCGCGGCGGAACTGCCGGTGGGTCACGAGGGCAGGTCCGTGGTCCGTGCGCACAAGGAGGAGGTCGAGCGCCTGATCCACGACCATCTCCGGAGCCTGGTGCCGGGCCGGCCCGCCGAGGCGCGGGCGGCCGCCGAGCATCTCTCCTTCCTCCTGGAAGGCGCGATGACCCGCGCCGGACTGGAGGGCGACGACGAGCGCCTTCGGCACGCGCGGACGATGGCCGCGGATCTTCTGGACCGCCTGTGAGCGGGGATGCCCGCGGTGGAGCCACGGGCATCGGCGCCCTGTGCGTGCTCGCCGCGTCGGTCCTCTGGGGCACGACCGGCACCGCGGCCACCTTCGCCCCGGACGTGGGCCCACTGGCGATCGGCGCCGCGGCAATGGGGCTGGGCGGACTGCTCCAGGCCCTCGTGGCGGGCTCCCGGATCCGTGGCGCCGCGCACCGGTTGCGTAAGGAGCGGGGCACGGTCGCGCTCGGTGCGGCCTCCGTGGCGGTCTATCCCCTGGCCTTCTACAGCTCCATGCACCTGGCCGGTGTGGCCGTGGGCACCGTCGTGTCGATCGGCACCGCCCCACTCGCCTCGGCACTCATCGAGCGTGTGGCCGACGGCCGCCGCCTCTCGCGCCGCTGGATGCTCGCGGCAGCCCTCGGCCTGCTCGGCACAGCACTCCTGTGCGTCGCCGAAGCCGTGCACGCCGCCGGAGGTGACGGGCCGGACTCCGTGACCGGGACACTGGCCGGGATCGCGCTCGGTCTCGTCGCCGGCGTCACGTACGCCCTCTACTCCTGGGCGGCGCACCGCCTCATCACACGCCGGATCCCCTCGCGGGCCGCGATGGGGGCCGTCTTCGGACTCGGCGGCTTGCTGCTCCTGCCCGTGCTCGCGGTCACCGGCGCACCACTCACCGCCTCCTGGTCCGACGCCGCGGTCGGTCTCTACATGGCCGTGATCCCGATGTTCGCCGGGTACGTCCTCTTCGGCTGGGGCCTCGCCCACGTGCCCGCCAGCACCGCCACGACCTTGTCACTGCTCGAACCGGCCGTCGCGGCCGTTCTCGCCGTCCTGATCGTCGGCGAACGTCTGCCGGCCGTCGGCTGGACGGGCATCGGGCTCGTCGTCACCTGCCTCGCCGTACTCACCGCCCCCGCTCGCCGCGGTTCGTCCGGCCGGACCCGGACGACCGAGGGAGGCAGGGGTGACGCCGAGGCCGTACGGGCGTACGACACCGCCCGGCCGCCGGTCGGCTCGCGCCCGGGCGGCTCCGGCTGAGCCCCGGCGCCGCGTTCCTGTCCGGGGTGGCGGTCCGGCGCTCAGCGCGCCATGTCCCGGCCCCGGTTCGCCGTGACGCGGTCCGCCGCCGTGAGAGCCTCCGCGCTCGCGGCCGGTGCGGGCCGGGTCCCGCCGCGTGCCAGGAAGTCCGCCAAGGGCAGCGTGGCGGCACCGACGGTGACCGCGTCGGGGCCGAGGTGGCCCAGCCCGATCGTGGTCCGGGCGACGGCGTGCTCGAGGGCGTACTCCTGGACATGGCGCCGGATGTCCGGAAGAAGGTGAGGGCCGATCAGCAGCCCGGCCCAGCCGCCGAGGACGACGCGCTCGGGCAGGAAGAGGTTGACGAGATCGGCCAAGGCGGCACCCAGGCATTCGGCTGTCTCGTCCAGGATCGCCGCGGCCACCGGGTCGGGGGTCCCGCCGGCCGTCGGACGGGCCGCATCGATCAGGGCGGCGAGCGCGGTCTCGTCGTCCGCGTCGGCCGGAAGCGGGCCACCGGCCTCCTGCCAGCGCTCCCGCATGGCCTCGGCACCCGCGTAGGCCTCAAGGCACCCAACGGAGCCACAGCGGCACCGACGGCCGCGGATCTGCACCGTGGTGTGGCCCCATTCGAGAGCCGTGTTGGAAAGGTCCTCCTCGAAGGCGTCACCGCGGTTGACGCTCGCGCCCACCCCTGATCCGATCAGGGCGACCGCCGCCGCGCCGGCGCCCCGGCCACCGCCGAACCACATCTCGGCCTGGCCCAGTGTCTTGGCCCCGTTGTCGATGAAGAACGGCACCTCCGGCGGTACGTCCACGGCCTCGCGGAGGAGCCGCTCGAAGGGAACGGCGCTCCACCCGATGGTCTGGCCGTGCACGACGGCACCCTGGCCACCGGCGGCCCCCGCGGCATCGCGTTCGATGATGCCGGGCACCCCGATCCCGATGCCGAGCAGTGAGCGGGGGTCGGCTCCCGCGTCGCGCAGGACGTCGTGGACACCCGTCCGGACATGGCCGACAATGCGTTCGACGTCGTAGCCGTGCTGGGCCAGCAGACGGTCCGTGCGCGCCAGTTCCTCCAGTGACAGGTCGAAGAGCTCGACGCGGACCCGGGTCTCCCCGATGTCGATCCCCACGAACAGACCCCCCGCGGGAGCGATCCGCAGCAGGGTGCGGGGACGGCCCCCGTCGGATTCGACGACGCCCGCCTCCTCCACAAGGCCTTCCGCGGCCAGTTCACCGACCACGTTGCTGATGGACCCCGAACTCAGCCCTGTCGCAGGACCGAGTTCCTGACGGCTCAGCGGGCCGTCGAAGTACAACCGTTGCAGCACCCGCGCCCGGTTGCCCCGCCGCAGGTCACGCACGGTCCGTCTGCCGCGCTCAGCCATGTTGCTCCCTTCGCCGTGGCAACATACTCCGGCCCGGTCCCGGGCGAACTCATTTTTTCATTACTTAAAATATATCTTGAAATATGAGGCGGAGCGGTTTCGGGTCCGATCGCACGTCCCCGAGCCGTGAATGAGCAGCCTCTCACGGCCGCCCGGCGGGGGGTGTCGCCCGGCCTGCCTCCCGGTGCCGACCCCACCTGCGGCTATTCCGGGGCGCGCACCGCACGGGTCCGGCCGCGGGAACCATGATCGGGCGCGGGCGCCCGGCGCTTATGCTCGCCGTATGGAGCAGAGCGAAGTCCTGAAGCGAGTGATCGGCATCCTCACGGAGGCGGGCGAGATGCAGCGCCACGTCGAGGAGGACGACGGCGACCCGGACGCGGGCGGGAACATGGTGACGACGCTGCTGAACGAGACGATGCCTCACATCGCCATTCCCGCCGACGCCACGGTCGAGGAAATGGCCGCACTGGTGGGGCGCGAGGTGGGCGGCGCCGTCGAGCAACTGGTCGGAGCCTTCACCCTGGCCTTCATCGCTCTCGCCCAGATCCACGACTCCGGCCAGCAGGATGTGACCTCCGCCGATGTGCTGCAGGACCTGGCCTTGCGCGCCGAGGAGTTGAGCTCGGGGGAAGAGGGACCGGAGGGGCCGCTCTGAGGAGCGTTCCGGACGCGGTGCGGCGGTGGGACCCGCACGACGTCGCGCAGGCCCTGACCTTCGGCAGCCGGCCGGAAGGCCGCCCCGGCGGCGAGGGCCCATCGATCTCGGGCGAACCGCCCGCGAGGCCGATGTGACCGTCACACGATTGGCTCGTTTGCCGGAGTGACGGTTCTCCCCACGGCCCGGAGGCACCCCCATGCCGCTCCATCCCTCGCCACTCCGCGTCCTCGGCCACGGCGCACGCCTCGGTGTGAAGGAGGCCGAGGCGGCCCTCGTCGAGCACTACCCGCGCCTGGTACGGCTGGCCTATCTGATCCTGCCACCGGCCCTCGGCAGGCACCGCAGGGTACTCACCGCCCATGCCGTCGTGCAGCGAGCCCTGCGCACGGGCGCCCGTAACACGGCGAAGCAGGGCGCGGACGCCATCCCGTCCCAGAGATCCGGCGGAACGACGGACGGTGTCCCGCGTACGGCCGCGTACGCCGCCGTACGTCTGCGGGTGGTTCGCGCCGCGCTGGCCCACGAGCGCCGACCACGGTGGTGGCCCGGGCGTCTTCCCGCCCCGGCTGTGCTGCGCCCCTCGGTGCCTGTGGTCCGGGGGCTGCGGCTCTTCCCTCGTGCGGGCGGGATGGACGAACTGGCCCTGGACCGGACCCTCGCCGATGTGCCCGCGACGGTACGGGCGGCCCTGGGCGCGCGGCTGTTGGAGAACCTCTCCACGGACAGCGCCGCGGCGTTGCTCACGGAGGCGGGGGCGGGGGATTCCTCCGCGGCCCTGCGCACGGCCGGGCGTCTGTCAGGCGAGGACCACGCCCGGGTCGGGCGCATGCTGCGTTCGGACGAGTTCGACCCCTGCACCGTCCAGACCCGCCCGACCGATCTGTTGCGGCGCCGGAACCGGGTGCGGGCGGGGGCGGCCGCGCTCGTACTCCTGGCGGTCACGGGCGCTCTCGTCATCCCTGCCGTCACGGAGGCGGGTGACACCAGGCCTGCCGCACGCCCCGTAACGGTGGCCGAGGGAGCCCTCGACGCCTCGGCTCTGCTGCGGACGCCTCCTGAGCAGTGGGCCGACACCTCACGGGTGGACTTCAGTGCCTGGCCGGCGCGCGGCGGACGCTCCGGGGACCGCGCTCTGCTGGAGCGGGCACTCTCCGGCTGGGCGGCCCCTCCGGCCGACGCCGAGATCACCACCGCGCCGGGAACGTCCCGGGTGGCACCCGCGCTGCCGCCTCGGCTGCTGTACGCGGGTGACGTGGCGGACGAGGCCGTGGTCCTGTTCCACGACGGAGGGGTACGGGTGGTCCGGTACGCCGAACCGTTGTCCGGGAAGGGCTCCCCCACCTTCGAGTTCGCACGGGTGGACGACGCGGACGTCACCACTGCCTCCGCCCTCACCGTCGGCCGTACGCGCACGTCCGCTCGGTATCTGCTGGCGCCGTGGGTCGCCGAGTCCGCGACGCGTGACCTCCTGACTCCCGGGACGCCGGCACGGCCTCTGGAGGTGGGGCGGGACGGGGTCACCGTGCCGGTCCCCGTCCCGCAGGACGGCGGTGACTGCGCGGCATGGCCGGTCATGCAGCTGCGATCCTCGGAACGGATCGTCGAGAAGCACGCGTTCCTCGTCACCGATCTGGGTGCGCTGTCCCCCGTGCACCTGACCCACACCCCCGCTCCCGGATCCGACGCACCGGCCAGGCAGCCACGGGAGGCGACCGGGCCCGAAGCCCTCTCCGGCTGGGCCCGCACGGCCTGTTCGCTGCAGACTCTGCGGCATACCGGGGTACGGGCGGTCAACAACTGGCATTTCGCCCGGCAACCGCTGCCGGGCGGAGGCTCTCCGGCGGACTGGATGTGCACCCGATCCGACACCTGGCAGGGGCAGGGCCGGGTGCTGGTGCAGTTCCTTCCTCCCGCGGCATCCCCCGTCGCCCGTGCGCAAGTGGTGTCCGACCGACGGAACACGGCCTTGTGCAGCCGGTTCGGCCAGCACCTCGTCGCAGGGGCGCACTGGAGGGCGCCTGACGGCTCCTGGTACGTACTCGCCGCCGGCAGCCGCGCTGTCGAGCGTATCGAGATCACCGGTTCCGTACGCGGGAGCGCCGAACGGCCGACGCTGGCCCTCCGCGCGCCGCGCGGTGCTCAGTTCCGGGTGGGCGCCGAGCTGCGAGGCGGTGGTCCGGTACCCGCGGCCGGATGAGTGGCCGGGCCCGAGGGCCGTCCCGACCACGCGTCCGGGGGCACGGGTGACGGGCATGGGTCCGCGGCCGGCCATCGGGGGTTCCGTGGCCGGCCGCGGACCCACCTGCCGCACCGACGGCGGGGATTGGGACGGTGCGGCGGGTCCTGCGGGCCGTCAGCTCCGGTAGACGCCGAACTCGTACAGGGAGTAGCCCCAAGGGGTCCCGCGTACCGTGGCGTTCACCCGCACGTAGCGGGCCTCGGCCCTGACGTCGATGGCATCGATACCACCGTTGCCGTCGGTGACGGTGTGGACGGTCGTCCAGTCCTGGCCGTTGTCGGAGGTCTGCAGGGTGTACGCCTTGGCGTAGGCGGTCTCCCAGGCGAGCTGGACATGGTCGAACGCGGTCCTGCTGCCGAGGTCCACCTGGATCCACTGCTGGTCGGCCCAGTCACTGGCCCACCGGGTGTCGAAGGAACCGTCGACCGCGTTACCCGCCGTGCAGGGGCATCCCGTGCCACCCGGCTGATAGGTGGACGCCGTCGCCGGCTTGCCCGCCGCCACATCGGTGCCGACGGCCACGGGTGGGACGACCCGGAAGGACTTGGTCTCGATGCCGACGTTGCCCTTGCCGTCCGAGGACTTGAGGTAGACCTTCCAGACCCCCAGCCGGTCCGGCGCCGTGACCTCGAAGGTGCCGTTGCCCCGGTCGGTGAAGGGCACGTCGCCGAGCTGCCCGCTGTCATCCACGTACTTGCTGCCGAGCAGCATCTGGTGGGTGACCGGGTCGCCGTCCGGGTCGGAGACCGAGGCCTTCACGGTGAACGGCTTGCCCGCCTGGACGGCGGACGCGTTGTCCACGGTCATACCGGTGATGACCGGGGGCGTGTTGTCACCCGAGGTGTCCGCACCGTACGCCTTCTTCACCGCGTAGTAGGAGAGCCGCTTCTGGCCCGCGGGGAGAAGGTTGAACCAGACGCCGCCGAAGTCGTACTCGGTGCCGTAGTGGAACAGGGTCGCTCCGAGTGCCACTCCCTCATGGCCCGTGACGCACTGCCAAGCCCTGCTGTAGCCCTCCGCCTTCGCGACGTCGGTCGGCTCGTCCGGTACACCGTTGGCGTCGTCGGGGACCTCCCACTCACCTGCGGGGCCGCCCTCCGTCACGATGTAGGGCTTGTCGAAGCCTCCCTCCTCCCAGGTCTTGCGGATGTCGCAGACCGCGCCGTAGGAGTTCACCGCGTACAGGTCGAGATCGGGGGCGTTCTTCTTGTAGTAGGGCCAGGCACCGGTCCAGGCGTCGGTCGAGGTGACGGGGTGGTTGGGATCGACCGCGTGGATCTTCTTGGTGATGTCGTTCACGAACGTGGTGTAGGCATCGCGCTGTTGCTCCAGGGCGTCGCCGCTGTAGCAGTTCTGCAGGCCGAGTACGGATTCGTTGCCCACGTTCCACATGAGGACACCGGGGTGGTCCTTGTAGGTCTCCACCCACTTGGGGAATTCGGCGAGCATGTTGTTCTTGTAGTCGGTGTCCGTCAGATAGTTGACGCAGCCCCCGCTTCCGGGACCGCCACCGGGCTGGAGCCAGAATCCGGCCACCACCTTGATGCCGTGGGCGGCGGCGCTGTCGAGGAGCGGCTTCGTGGTCGCGTCGGTACCCCAGGTCCGGATGGTGTTGACCCCCATCGACCTGACGTCCGGCATGTATCTCTCGGCGTCGGCGACGGCGGGCCCCCAGGTCAGGCCCTTCACCGTGTACGGCGAGCCGTCGACGGTCAGCTTCCAGGCTCCCTGCGAGCCCTCCACCTTCACGACGCTTCCGGCTGCCTGGGCTGCGGGCGCGGGCAGGACGGCTGCCCCGGCGAGGACGAGCGCGGTCACGGCGAGCCGCGCCGTCGCACGGCTGCGGCCTCGGGACCGGTGGATGGGGGTTGGCGGTTTCATGGGCAGACAGCTCCTCGTGGGGGAAGAGGGGAAAGGAGTGGGAGAGCGCTCTCCCTCCTGGGCGGACCGCACCCAGGAGGGAGAGCCGGGAACGGTCAGGGCAGTTCGTAGTTCTCGTCCAGAGCGGCACCCTCGCCAGGGTTGTTCTGGTCGTAGCCCCGGGCGTCGCACTGGAGGCCGCCCACGATGCAGTGGTCGACCATGGCGTCCAGCGTTGCATCGTCCCAGGCGTTGAAGAAGTCGTAGTGGAAGGAGTGGCCGGTGCCGCTGGCCAGTCTCACCTGCGACATGTCGCCGTTGACGGGCCAGGCCATCTTGAACTCGATCATCGGCAGGGCGACGGGGTGACTGGCCGGGCAGACGTCCTGGTTGGCGCCCATCACGATCGGATAGGCCATGTGAGCCTTGTGGTCGGGGGTGTCCAGATGCTGCCCGTCCCAGCAACTGGGCGCTTGCATACGAAGGTTGAGCTGCGTGTCCTGGCTGGTGGGGCAGGTCGCCGGGAACTCGTAGTTGTGGTAGCTCTCACCGCACTCGTACCCCTCGACCATGCCGGGGTGGTCGCGGAACTCCTGAGCCGTCTGGGTCGGACTGCCGACGACGAATCGCAGCCCCTTGGGGAACGGCCGCACGGTGCGGTAGTCCGTGACACCGGCCTTGTAGTAGATGGTCTGCGGGCCGACGGGGCGGATCTCCTGATCCCCGTTGTAGAGCGTCGGCATCCAGTACGCGGACAGGTCGCCGGGCGCCTTGCACACGGTTCCGCCGGCCCCGAGGGAGGCCGTGGTGCTGTTCTCGTCCGTGGTGTCGTTCCCCATGAACGTGTGGTTGTGGGACTTGCCCGCCTGTCCGGGATAGACGATCGGGTCGACCGAACCGGTGTGATTGACCGAGCAGTTCGCCTGGAACTCGTGGAAGTACCGGTGGGGCGGGATCTCGGTGGACGGCTCCACCCCCGTGACCGGGGGGTTCGCAGGAATGTAGCCGTCGCCGTCGGGATCGTCACCCGAGGGTACGGGGGCCGCCGCGGCCATGGCGTGACCCTGCGCCTGCTGAGCGCCCATGACGTGCGACGCCGCTACGGGCTCAGCGGCGGCGGCTTTCGGGGCTTCTGCCGCCACCCGGTCTCCGGCGCGGGTGATCGCGGTGAAGCCCATGACCACCAGGGCCAGCGCGGTTGCGACGACCAGGGCGGACACCAGGGTGGTTCTGCTCATTCTTTCGGCCATGCGGACCTCCATGCCGCTCTGCGTCCGCGCACATCGGATGCGCGGTGGGGGGAGAGTTGAGCTGGACGGTGCGTCGTGCGGAACGCCGGGAGAGCGCTCTCCCAAAGCGGTGCCAGTGTTACGCCGCCGCTTTGGACATGTCAAGACTGAGTGAACAACTTGCGATGGAAGCGGACTTGAGGCAGGTGGACCCGGACCGCTTCGCCAAGACCGCCCGGCCGCAGCGCCACCAGGCCCACTCGGGCGGGGAGGGAAGACGCGGCGGCCCGGCTCGAGCTCGGGGCGGGAGTACGCGGGAGAGAGACGGAGATCCCACGGTGAGCTCCACCGACGGAGGGCGCGCGGCTGGCTCCGCCCCTTTCACGCCAAGATCGAAACGACGGGCGCCGATCTCCGTCGGCCCCGGTAAGAGGGCGTGGCTGCCTGGTCAAAGCGGAGGGCGCGCGGAGCAAGGCCCGCCGCCGGGGCCAGGCGCGGGAGGACTTCGCGCTGGAGACGGTGCACTCGGGACGCCGGTACCGCCCGGCTGCCGCCCCAGCCGCTGAAGGGCAGCACGCGCGGACAGGTGCTAGTCACCCACCGCCGCCCCGGGCCGGGCAAGGTCGTCAGCCCTCGTGACGCGTGCCCGGACACCGGGCCGGCCCGGCTGTCGTACGGGCAGGCCCGCGCTCCTCTCGACGAGCACACCGCCGTGCGCAGGCCGGGCAAGGGCTGGGACCTGCACGAATACCGTCACTCCGGCCTCACCCACCTGGGCGAGGCCGGGACCGGCCTGATAATGATGGCCAGGTCGAGACACAAGAAGCCGGAGAACGTCCGCCGTTACCGCAAGGCCTCCCCTGAGGCCATCGCGGAGATCACCAGCCTCCTCGCTCCGGGCGACGGCAGGCGCTGATCACGACGCCTGCCATGAGGTGGCGTCGGCCCACAGGTCGGTGCTGTGAGCCTCGATGAGAGCGTTGATGCGGGTGAGTACGTCACTGACCGGCTGCGGGTCGAGTCGGCGTCCGTCCCGCAAGCGCAGTGCGGTGTGATCGTCAGCGGCTTCCTTGGCGCCGATGACGGCTTGGTAGGGGATCAGGCGGGCCTCTCGGATTCGGGCGCCCAGGCTGCCGCGGTCCGGTCCCGCGATCTGGGCACGCAGTCCGAGGCGGGTGCAGCGTCGGGCGAGGGCTTCGGCGTTCAGCAGTTCGGTGTCGGAGATCGGGAGGATCACCAGCTGGGTGGGGGCGAGCCAGGCGGGGAAGGCACCGGCGTGCTGTTCGATGAGGTGGGCGACGGCGCGTTCCACGCTGCCGATGATGCTGCGGTGGACCATGACCGGGCGGTGCCTGGCGCCGTCCGGGCCGATGTAGTGCAGGTCGAACTGCTCGGGCTGGTGGAAGTCGACCTGGACGGTGGACAGGGTGAACTCCCTGCCGGCGCCGTCGGTGACCTGGACGTCGATCTTGGGGCCGTAGAACGCCGCTTCTCCCTCTGCCGCCTCGTAGGGCAGGCCGGATCGGTCCAGGACATCGGTCAGCAGGGCGGTGGACCTCTGCCATTTCTCGGGTGCGGCAACGTACTTGCCACCGGGGCCCGGGAGGGAGAGCCGGTAACGGGTCGGGGCGATGCCGAGCGCCTCGTACGCCCGGCGGATCATCTCCAGCGCGGCCTGCGCCTCCTCGGCGACCTGGTCCAGGGTGCAGAAGATGTGAGCGTCGTTGAGCTGGATGGCTCGCACCCGGGTCAGCCCGCCGAGCACGCCCGAGAGTTCGGAGCGGTACATGCCGCCCAGTTCGGCCATGCGCAGGGGCAGTTCGCGGTAGCTGTGGGAGCGGGAGCGGTAGATCACCGCGTGATGGGGGCACAGGCTGGGCCGCAGAACGACCTGCTCACCGCCGAGGTCCATCGGGGGGAACATGTCGTCGCTGTAGTGCGCCCAGTGCCCGGAGATCTCGTACAGCTCCCGCTTGCCGAGGACTGGTGAGTACACGTGCTGGTAGCCCGATCGCCGTTCGGCGGCGCGGATGTACTCCTCCAGGGTGTGCCTCACGGCCGCGCCGTCGGGCAGCCAGTACGGCAGGCCGGCGCCGATGAGCGGGTCGGTGTCGAACAGGCCCAGCTCACGGCCCAGTTTGCGGTGGTCGTGCTTGGCGGTCATCGCGGTCTCCCTGCTGGGTGCGGAGCAAATGACCGGGCATACGACGAAGCCCCGGGACACTTGCCCCGGGGCTTCGGATCAGATCGTCTGTCAGCGCGCCGGGACATTCTCCGGCGTCGTCGTCATAGCAGCGCGCTTCATGCCTCAGACGTTAGCAGGCCGTAGCGACGTGCACACGGTCATTCCTCGTCAGGAGCGCCCGGTTCGAGCAGGGGCCGCAGCCCGCCGGACAGATCGGACAGTCGGAAGGAATACCGGCCGAGCATGTTGAGGTGGTGCCGCACAAACGGTGAGAGGCGGGCCACGTCCTCGTCTCGGACATCGAAGCCGTCCACGCGCGGCTGGTTGACGGCGGCGTCCATGTAGCGGGTGTTGAAGAGCACGAGTGCATGGAGGACCAGGCCCAGGGCGCCGATCTGGTCTTCCGCGCCATCCTGGTAGCGCTGGTCGAGCTGCCCGGAGCGGTCATGGAAGATCTTCCGGGCGAGGGAGTGACGGCCCTCCTGAAGGTTGGCCTGGCTTTTGATCTGCCGCCGGTAGCCGGGCTCGTCGGCCAGGCGCAGGACTTGCAGGGACTTGGAGATCCGCCCGTAGTGCGTGATCGCGTCGCTGAGCGGAGTGGGGCGGCCGTCGCGCGACAGCATCCGGATCACGTCGTACACGCGCACGGCACCGGTGTGGATGGCGCCGACAATGCGCAGGGTCTCCTCCCAGTGCGGTTCGATCCGGGCGAGATCACCCCGGCCGCGGGCCGCCTCCTGGAAGGCGCCGTGGTCGGCGGTGCGGTCGATGCGCCACAGTTCTGGTCCGGCAGGTCGATGTTCCTCAACCCCCGATAACTGGCCACATGGAAAAGGACGTTGGACGCCCAGCCCAGCACTAGGCTCGCCCCATGGAGATCATCGAGGGTGCGGGAGTGTGGGCCGACCCCGGCGCAGCGGGCCACGACTGGGTCGAACAGTTCCGGACGCCGGATGTGTCGGTGGGGACGTACTGCATCCCAGCCGGTGGGCGCGACACGCAGAGCCCGCACGCGGAGGACGAGATATACGTCGTCACCGCCGGGAACGCCAAGATCGCGACACCGGGCCGAATCGAGGAGGTGGGCCCCGGGGCAGTGATCTTCGTACCGGCGGGCGAGGAACATCGGTTCACGGAGGTGACCGAGGATCTGACACTGCTGGTGATGTTCGGGCCCGCCTTCGGTTCGCGGGAACCCGGGCCGCAGCACCCCAAGTCGGCGTAGTCCCCTGGGGCGTGTCGCGTCGTCAGCCCGCCTTGAGGCGCGTCGATCCGGGGGCAGACGAGCGACGCATCGAGCATCGATGCAGGCACGAAAGCAGCCGCCCATCGGCCGGCAACGGCGGCGGAGGCGAGTACGCGGCGCACCGCGACCACCGGGAACTGGCGGGTCGAAGAACTGACGCTGCGGACACCACCAGAGGCCTGCCGAGGCCAGGGCTCACCGGCCCTGACCTCGGCAGACTGATTCATGTGCCCCGGGTCCGCCCGAACCCGCGGCCCGGCCGTCAGGCCGTGTGCAGGGTCAGCCCGTAGCGGTTGAGGATCTCGTTGATGGGCTGGTGCCAGGTCTCGCCACCGCTGCTGCAATTGCCCCAGCCACCGGAGGTCACTCCCTGCGCCTGGTCACCGCTGATGAACGACCCGCCCGAGTCGCCCGGTTCGGCGCACACACTGGTCTTGGTCATCTGATGGACGGCGCCCTGGCTGTAGTTCACCGTCTCGTTCTTGGCGAGCACGTTCCCGCAGTGCCAGTGGGTGGTGGAGCCGGAGCGGCAGATCGAGGCACCGATCGGAGCCTCGTTGGAGCCGCGGACCAACTGGTCGGAGACAGTGCCCCAGCCGAGGACGACAGGGACCGTCCACCAGCCGCTGCCCACGTTCACCCAGGCGTAGTCGTTGTCGGGGAAGGACGAGCCCTGGAAGGACCCGATGGCCGAGCCGTCCCAGCCCCTGACGGCTCCCCCGGCCTGCCCGCAGTGCCCCGCGGTCACGAATCCGCCGTGCACCGAGAAGCCTATGGAGCAGCGGACGTTACCGGTGTAGTAAGGATCGCCGCCCACTGTTCCCGCGGCGAAGGTCTGCGGAGCTTCGGCGGTCTCCTTCACCGTGACGAGGCCGGTTTCGCGGGCCTGGGCGACGAAGGCCCGGACATCGTTGTCAGTGCGCTCGGAGGCCACGACGTTCACGACGACGGTGTTCGCGCGGGGGTCGACGTGCCAACTGCTGACCCCACTGGGTGCGGAGAGGGCATCCAGACGGCGCTTGGCCGCGTTCAGCTCCCGCTCGGTGTGGTCGACCACATGGACCACGGCACCGGTCGCTCGTACGGCGCCGGCCTTGGAGGCGTCCGTGACGGCTACCGCGAGCCGTCCGCTGCCGGCGTCGAACCATGAGCCGCCGAGCGCGGCTCCGGCAGCGGTGCGCGCCTCGCCCTGCAGGGCCGTCGCCGCCTTCTCGGCGGTGAGTCGCGCCTCGGCCTGGCTGCGCGTCAGTCCGAGATCCCGCTGCATCGCCGTGATGATCCCGGCGGAAGCCTGGGGCGCGGAGGCGGAGGGGGCGTCCGAGGCGGAGGCCTGAAGTGTCCCGGCGCCTGCCCATGCGCCCAGGACGAGCAGTGCGGAGAGGCCGGTCCGCACCATGGTCGTGTGTCTCAAGGGAGTGCTCCTTCTGTTGTTCCAGCATCGTGGGGGTGGAACAGGAAGCATCCGAGAGCCGTTTGAGAGCGCTCTCAGACTTGCCGCTACGGACTGTAGTGCAGTTCGATGGACAGGTCCATGCCAATGACGTGCCGAGGATGCCCTCTCCATGGGGGACGCCGGGTGGCGAGCCGCTCCCGCGCTCCTCTGCGGTCAGGGCTCGAGCAACGGCAGTCCAGCGGCTCTCCAGGGCACACGGAAGTCGTCCCGTCGGCCGTGACCACCCTCCGGCAAGGTGTCCCAGATCCTCACCGTTTCACCGTCGGAGGATGCGACCGGGAGCCAGCCGGGATTCCCTGTGGCGGCGAAGTCCGCCCATGCCCGCACCATGCGACCGGCCAGCTCGCGGTCGGCCTCCGCCGGTGGGCCTCCGATGAGGAAGTGGACGCTTTCGTCGTCCAGGACGCCGAAGGCGAACGGGATGTCCGCGCAGTGCCAGGCCCTGACCGACCGGCCCCCACCTCCCTGCCGCCGGTCGAACCGGGCGAGGAAGGTCCGGCCACCGTTGCCCGCGTGTGCATCGGCCAGACGGCTGCTGTACTCGCCGAACAGCACGTCCCCGTAGACGGCCAGGTAGAGCTCGTTCACGGACGCGTCGGGCATGAGCACCCGGTAGGCGTCAACCAGCGCCCTCGGCAGGCGGTGATCGGCGGCGAAACCGGCAAGACCTTCCTCGGTGTTCACCTTGGCGCAGCTGCCCACCGCGTCCAGCAGCCAGTATTCCTCCGTCGTGTGACAGACCATCAGGTCGATCTCGCGTCCGGCACCGGCAGCCCCGAACGCCGTCAATGGGTCCTGGGGCAACCCGCTCCCGCCTGCGACTGGTCCGTAGATCGCCGGATCGTAGTGGCGCGGACCTGATCCGGGATCACGGCGGTAGTGCTCCACCACCCGGTCCGAGGCGTCGACGAGCACCTTCGGGGAAGCCGAGAGCAGCCCTTCGAGGGTGGCGGGCACATCCGCCTCGGCCGCCACTTCCCGAGTGGTACGAGCCGCCGATTCCAGGGAGGCACAGGCGTTCACCGCACTGTGCACAACCGCTCGCCGGAACAGCCCGCGCGCGTCCTCCATCACCATCAGACAGGCGACCGACGTCGCGCCCGCGGACTGGCCCGACACCGTGACGCGGTCGGGATCCCCGCCGAAGGCGGCGATGTTCTCCCGCACCCATCGCAGTGCTGCGATCTGATCGAGCAGACCTCTGTTGTCCGGGCAGGGCTCCTCACCCTCGGCGGTGGGAATGTGACCGAAGCCTTCGAATCCGAGGCGGTAGTTGATGGTGACCACCACCAGACCGTGACTCGCCAGAGCGGTGCCGTCGAAGTCCGGTTGGGCCGAGGAACCGAAGGCGAACGCGCCGCCGTGGACCCACACGAGCACGGGGAGAGCATCCTCCTTGCCGCCCGGGGTCCAGATGTTGAGGCTCAGGATGTCCTCGTCCGCCGGCGACCAGGCAGGTGCCCCGGGAAGCTCGGCCGACTGCGGGGCCACCGGCCCGAAGGACATACATTTCCGGACCCCGCCCCAGTTCGCCGCCGGGCGAGGGGCACGGAACCGGTTCGCACCGAACGGCGGTGCCGCGTAAGGGATTCCACGAACAACGGTCACCGCAGGGTCCCGGAGAGCCGGCTCCCCCGCGACCGATCCGTTCGATGTGGTGAACTCTGCCATTCCTACCTCCGTCAGGACCCGAACGGTCCGCTCCGATTCACGCATCGCGACGGGTGAGCACGCGGACGTGGATCCACCGGTGCGGGTGGACACGGAGCGCCGCATGTCGCTCGGTCCGGGTGGGCACGGAGCGCCACACGGCGCCCACGACCCGATGATCGTACGAGACGTGCGGCAGACCGGATCCCGGTTTCCTACCGCTACCCGGCCGGTTCAGGCCGAGCCCGTGAACAGCGGAGCGCCGACACCCAGGGCTGCGGGGCAACACACATCCGCTCGACACCCTGAGCACCGCGCCGTGAACGGGCTCCGGAGGGAGGGCAGCCCTCGCCGAGGACCGGAGGCCTCGCGCCCACCTGGCCCTTCGCCCGACGCCCTGCCGCCCTGGCTCGGCGGGACTGTGCCGGCGCTGAGTACGGCGGGTATCCGACGTGGCCGCCCACCGCCCCTCGCACACCGCCGAGCGAAGTCCGGCTGTGCCACCGGTCGCGCAGGATCGGTCAGGTCCGCAGGACCGGTCGGGTCGGGGCAACCCGGTGTGGGCGCCTCCAGCGCCTCGGTGGCGCGAACGGTCCGTACGGGCACGCGACCGGTCCGAGCGAGGGCGAAGCAGATCGCGGTCACAGCCGTAGTCCCGGTCATGCTGGCGGCGGGTGATCACCCCGTCGAATCGCGTACTGTCAGGCGCTCCACTTGCGGAAGGAACACATCAAGGTTGGATACCCCGCCGTGATTCAGCGTCGCTCACAGTGAACATCGGGCGGCCACGCTCCGTCGGTGCTGTCACCCGCGGATCCGGCCGCCGATTGCATGCGGAGCATACGGACGCCGCTTTCCGAGCCTCCGCAGGCAGTCCGCTCGCTCCCGCGGCGCCTCGGCTCTCGATCACCGGCAGTCAGAGTGACCGCCTCGGTATCGCCCGCCCCACCCGCACCGTACTCACGACAGACGGGCATCACGCCGATACGGAGAGTCCCCCGGTGGCCATAGGACAACCGTCGGCAGTCGCTTTCACCGCGATGCGAAGCAGCGGCACCTCGGCCGGACACGCGCTTCCGTTGCGTCACTCGCCGGACCGGAGTGGAATTGCATACAGGGGGACCCGCAGGAAGGGGCACGCCATGACCGACAGCGAACTGGGGGACGACGTCTACCAGCCGCAGGAGCCGGAGGCATCGGACCCCGCTGACCTGCTGGATCTCGAGGACACCCTCGACACATCCGGGCTCGACGACGTCCTGGACGAGGGATACTCCCCACCCGAGCGGCCCTGGGCGGTCGAGGACGAGGGCACCACCGCCTCCGAACAGCACTCCGGTGAATCCCTCGACCACCGGCTGACGCGGGAAGTCCCTGAGAACGACGACCCCCTCAGCGACCGCCCCGAGGAGGAGACGGACGGCGAGGGCGAGGCGGACGTCGACGGCACCCGGGGGTGGACGGACCGAACGGGACGTCTCACGCAGGAGGGCGACGGACACGTCCCTTCCACCCTCACCGCCCAGGACGTCGGCATCGACGGCGCGGCCTCATCCGCCGAGGAGAGCGCCATGCACGTCATCCCCGAGGAGAGGGACCTCTTCGGATAGGACCAGGCCGAACCGCACACCCCGCCGATCCGAACCGCCGTCGTCGGTGATCCCCGCGGCGGTCTGCCCCGCCGCCGTCCACGATCCCCACGGCTCCCTGCCCCGCCGCCGTCCGCGATCCCCGCGATCGCCCAGCATCCGCCTCGTGGAGATCCCTGCGGCGCCCTTCCGTCGGACTCTGCACCGAGGTTCCGGTCGGCCTGCCCGGGGTCCCCCCCTCGAAAACTTCAGGCCTCCCTCACGCCCTTGATCCCGTACGCGAACGACCGCGCGCACCGCCGGCAGCACCTCGGGAACCACCAGGCCCGCCAACCGCACCCGCGCCCGTGCGCCAGGCGCACCTCGCAGCGCGGGGAGAATCGTGGAGCGGCCGAATCGCGCCGCCGAGCGGCCCGTGCTCCCGAAAACACTTGGACGGCCGACGCCCGTCACGGGAGACTCTTCTCTCCCGGATCTCCAGCGGCGGACGCGTGACCAGCGATTCCGCCCGGTGCGGCGACGCCGCCTCGACGGCTCGGCCGCCCACCCTGCGGAGGCCCGGCGCAACTGCCCGCGAAACGACATGAGGTCGGCATGGGACCGCAGCAGTCTCGACGGACCGGGCCGGACAGAGGCCCGGTCCGGCTCGCACTCCGCCACTACCTGGGGGAGCTGTCGCGTCAGCGCAGGCTCTCCGTCTTCGCTCTCGCACTGCCCGCGCTCGGCAACATCGGGATCACGTACGTCGCGCCACTCGTCGTCGCCAAGCTCGTCGGCCGGATCTCCGAAGAGGGGAGCGTCGACATCTCCACGGCCCTCCCGTACGTCGGCGTCTTCGCCGGTGTACTGCTTCTCGCGGAGACGATGTGGCGGCTCGGGCTGCACTGCCTCAACCGTGTCGACGCCCGGGGCATCGAGCATCTCTACGTCACCGGCATGGACGCCCTGTTCGCCAAGGACGCCGCGTTCTTCCAGGACAACTTCGCCGGATCACTCACCAAGCGGGTACTGAGTTTCGCCTCCCGCTTCGAGGAGTTCGTGGACACCCTCACCTTCAACATCGTCGGCAGTCTGGCACCGCTGCTGTTCGGCACGGTCATCCTGTGGAGTTACGACCCCCTGCTGGTGGCCGGGCTGCTGACCATGATCACGCTGACCGCCGTGTGCGCCACACCGCTCATCCGGCGCCGCCAGCGGCTGGTGAACAAGCGGGAGGAGGCCATCGCCCGGGTGTCCGGGCACGTCTCGGATTCGCTGATGAACATGGACACGGTGCGCGCGTTCGCCGCGGAGAAGCGTGAGGCCGCCGAACACCGGGCGCGGGTCGCGGAATCCCGGAGGCTGACGCTGCGCTCGTGGGACTACGGAAATCTCCGGATCGACACCCTCGTCGCACCGCTCTCCGTGCTGACCAACGGCCTCGGACTGCTGCTCGCGGTCGGGATCGGTGCCGGTGCCGGCGGTGTGGAGGCGATCGTGGTCGCGTTCACCTACTACACCGGGTCGACCCGCATCATGTTCGAGTTCAACCAGATCTACCGCCGCCTCGAGAGCTCGATGACCGAGGCCGCCCAGTTCACCGAACTGCTCCTCGTCTCCCCCACCGTTCTCGACCCCGAGACTCCCGAACCACTCGCCCCGAAGGGCGCGGCCGTCCGATTCGACCGGGTGACCTTCGCCCACGACGGTGGTGACCCGATCTTCGAGGGCCTCGATCTGGACGTACCCAGTGGTGCGCGGATCGGACTGGTCGGCCGGTCCGGGGGCGGCAAGACCACCCTGACCAGGCTTCTGCTCCGCATGGCCGACGTCCGATCCGGCCGCATCCTGATCGGTGGTCAGGACATCAGCAGGCTGCGCCAGTCCGATCTGCGGAGCCTGATCTCGTACGTGCCGCAGGAACCGGCCATGTTCCACCGCACGCTCAAGGAGAACATCCGCTTCGCCCGCCCGGACGCCACCGAGGAGGAGATCCGCGCTGCCGCCGACGCAGCCCATGTGTCGGAGTTCGCCGATCAGCTCCCCGCCGGGTTCGACACCATGGTCGGCGAACGCGGCGTCAAACTCTCCGGAGGTCAGCGACAGCGTGTCGCCCTCGCCCGGGCGATCCTGCGTGACGCACCGATCCTGCTGCTGGACGAGGCGACCAGCGCGCTGGACTCCGAGAGCGAGACGCTGGTCCAGCAGGCGTTGTGGCAGCTGATGGAGGGCCGGACCGCACTGGTCGTCGCCCACCGTCTGAGTACGGTCGCGGCGATGGACAACCTGATCGTGCTCGATCGCGGCCGCATCGCCGAACAGGGCACCCACCACGGACTGCTGGCAGCCGGAGGCGCGTACGCCAAGCTCTGGCACCACCAGTCGGGTGGATTCCTCGCGGACGCCGTGACGGTCGAGCCCGCTGCCGGTGTGGCGGGGACCGGGGGCGGCCCCCTGGCGGCGAAGTAGCCGACGCGGTGACCACCGCGGCCCGGTCCCTGTGGGGCAGGGCCGCGGCACGTCCGGTTCAGGCGCAGGGCCGGTGCGGGCTGGGCTGACCGACGAGCCCCGGCGCGATCGCTGACGACCGTCCGGGGGCCTGTCCGCGACACCTCGACGGGCATCGGGCCGCGACCGGCTGCAGACCGTAGGCTCGGTGGCCTGTTCGAGCACGGCGGTACGCCGGGCCACCGCACACCACGAGACCGGAAGCAGGCAGGTCACGATGAGCAGCACAGCGCAGATCGGTGTCACAGGACTTGCCGTCATGGGGCGCAACCTGGCCCGGAATTTCGCGCGCAACGGATACACCGTCGCCCTGCACAACCGGACCGTCGCCCGCACCCACGAACTCGTCGAACAGTTCGGCGACGAGGGTGACTTCATCGCCACCGAAAGCGCCGAGGAGTTCGTCTCCGCCTTGGAACGGCCGCGCCGCCTGGTCGTGATGGTGAAGGCTGGCGAGGCCACGGATGCCGTGATCGCCGAGTTCGCTCCGCTCCTCGAGGACGGGGACATGATCATCGACGGGGGCAACGCGCACTTCGCGGACACCCGCCGACGCGAGCGGGAACTCCGAGACCACGGGATCCACTTCGTCGGTACGGGCGTCTCCGGCGGTGAGGAGGGGGCGCTCAACGGTCCGAGCATCATGCCCGGCGGCAGCGCGGAGTCGTACGAATCACTCGGGCCCATGCTCGAGAAGATCTCCGCCAAGGCCAAGAACGGCGACCCCTGTGTCACGCACATCGGGCCGGATGGCGCGGGCCACTTCGTCAAGATGGTTCACAACGGCATCGAGTACGCCGACATGCAGCTCATCGGTGAGGCGTACCAACTGCTCCGAGACGTCGGAGGCTACTCCCCCGCCGAGATTGCGGAGATCTTCCGGACGTGGAACACGGGGCGGCTGGACTCCTACCTGATCGAGATCACCGCCGAGGTGCTCGCACACACGGACGCGGCAACGGGTGAGCCGTTCGTGGACGTGGTCCTCGACCAGGCCGAGCAGAAGGGCACGGGGCGGTGGACCGTGCAGATCGCACTGGACCTCGGAGTTCCCGTCTCGGGCATCGCCGAGGCCGTCTTCGCGCGTTCCGTCTCCGGCCACGCCGACCTGCGGAAGGCATCCAGGCACCTCGCCGGCCCCAGCGCCCGCCAATTCGGCAAGGACGAGGCAGCCGCGTTCGCGGACCAGGTCGAGCAGGCCCTCTACGCCTCGAAGATCGTGTCCTACACCCAGGGCTTCCACCAGATCGCCGCCGGCAGCGCCCAGTACGACTGGGACATCGATCTCGGCAAGGTCGCCTCGATCTGGCGCGGCGGATGCATCATCCGCGCCGCGTTCCTCGACCGCATCACCCAGGCCTACGACGCCGAGCCCGGCCTCGTCAGCCTGCTGGCCGACAAGGGCTTCGCCGACGAGATCGCCGCCTCCCAGGACGACTGGCGCGCCGTGATCTCCACCGCCGTCCCCCAGGGCGTCCCCACTCCCGCCTTCGCCGCCACCCTCGCCTACTACGACGCCCTGCGCGCCGAACGCCTCCCCGCCGCCCTCACCCAGGGCCAACGCGACTACTTCGGCGCCCACACCTACCACCGCACCGACCGCGACGGCACCTTCCACACCCTCTGGGGCGGCGACAGGACCGAAGTCGAAAGCTGACCGACCACCCGCGCAAGCCGACACCGGAGCGGAATCGCCCCAGAGACGATCGGGAAGCTGAAGAGATCAACGGTGATGGACGAGACCACGCTCCAGTCGAGCCACGGCACACAAGGACGCAAGGGAGAGGAACACCCCCATCCACAGGCGGGACGCATGTCCTCTTGTAGGCGGAGTACAAGGAGACGGCCCGGGGCGGGCTGGCTGTGAACATCATCGAGTGCTAGGGAAATAGGCCATGGCCAGCGCTTTCGTTTCTTTCAGCGCTGTCGGGGCCTTCCCTGCTTACGCGGCGGAAAGTCCCTGAAAAGTCCCTGGGATATTCCCGGGAGACTTCGCTGCTTGCGGTTGGGTACGGCCAAGATCAGGACCGAGCCAGCGCTCTTGCCGTCTGAGGGTACGAGTGCAGTGGGCACAGCCAGGTCGGCGGCCACCTGCTCGACAGTGACGCCCGGGCCGCGGTTCCTCGCGACCCGCACGACGTCCTCGCGGAACTCCGGCGGGTAGGGATGAGGCATGACTGCCAGCCTTTCCTGAAGGGCTGTCAGTCAGTCACCAGAACTGGAACCTGAGAGGTAGGGCAGGTCAAGATGTCACCCGATCGTGCGGCGGGCCCTTCACCGATCCCCGGCTCTGCGCGGCCATCGTCGACCGGCTGACCTTCAACGGCGCCATCATCCAGACCGGCACCGAGTCCTACCGCCTCGCCCACACCAAAGCCCAAGCCGAACAAGCCCAGGCCAGCTGACCGGGCGCCATGGGGGGAGAGACCACCTGACAACCAGCCGAGCCGGCGGGCCGTCCAGGAGCCGCCATGGCTCTGAACATGCGACGTGGTCAAGCCATGAGCAGGCGGAGGCCAAGATCTGCCGATTCGAGGGCAGCGAGGTCGCTGTTGCGCTCGGCCCACCGGCCGGAGTCGAGGTCGTCGCTGAGGCTTCGCACCGCCCGCTGCTCGGCCTCCGGACCGACCCTCGTCCACACCGACGACGCACGGCGCACATGATCCTCCAGATACGCCCCCGGTCGACGCCAGTACGCCTCGAACAGGCCGTCAGCACAGTCCCACGGGATCGGCACCGGCTCAGCGCGGGCGCCGATCGCATCGGCCATCCCGGCAAGCGAGGGGAACTCCGTGAGGACGGAGGCGAACTCAGGCAGGTAGTCGCGGGTGAGCCAGAACCGGTCCTGCCATCCGGGCTCGTCAGTGTCGAACGTGAGTACCACCACGTGGCGGGCCACACGACGCATCTCCCGCAGCCCCGCCATCGGGTCTTCCCAGTGGTGAACGGTGGAGACGGCCATCGCGACGTCGAAGGAGTGGTCCTCGAACGGCAGGCTCTCCGCGGCGGCGGCCACACACGGCGCCGAACCGGCGGGCCGCTGCGCCCGCATGACCGCCGATGGCTCCACCGCGGTCACGTCGCGATCAGTGGGCTCGTAGGAGCCGGTGCCGGCCCCGACGTTCAGCACCGTCCGCGCGTCCCCTAGCGCGTCCCAGATCTGCGCGGCGATCCGGGGCTCGGTACGCCGTGTCGCGGTGTAAGCGCCGCCGATCGCGTCGTACAGCTCCGCACCGAGCATCTCCAGTTGCTCTTCCGGTGTCACCTTCAGTCCCTTCGCTCGTGACTCAAGTTCCCTGTCGATGGCCGTCACCATGGCGTCAGCGCGATCACGCCGGTCCAGCAGCAGGCCGCGCAGCCGGCGCAAGTGTGCGACCGCGTCGGTGGACGGATCGCCGACCAGTTCCGCGACCTCCCGCAACCCGAAGCCCAGCCGCCGATAGGCCAGCACTTCCCGCAGCCGCTCCACGTCGTCCGCCGAATAGACCCGGTACCCGGCCGCGGTCCGCGCCGACGGCCGAACGAGACCGATCTCGTCATAGTGATGCAACGTGCGGACGCTCACGTGGGCCAGCCCGGCCACGCGTCCCACGGTCCAGTGATCGTCCACGGCACCGACTATGCAGCCTGACGCCACGTGAGGGTCAAGAACCTCGTCCACGGCAGCAAGAGCCGAACACGAAGCGGAAACAAGTCCAGCCGGCGTCGCCGCCGGCCTTACTCACGGAGTACAGGTCTTGGCCGTCGCTACCGGGCGCTCCAGCACTGCAGAGCTCCGGGACGTCTGACCTCACCGACCCCACTCCCCTGCTCCGCGAACTCGCTCGATGAGACTGTGGGCTGTGCTCAGCGGGGGAACATGTCGGCGTAGGGGTCCGGTTCGTTGGTGAAGGGATCCCGTCCGGCCTTCCATCGGATCTGCTGCTCGCGCCAGTGAACGAATCCTGGAGAGGTCTTGCCCCAGAGCGAGGTATCGCTCAGGGGGCAGGTGTCGAGGTCAGTGGTGAAGATCCGCAGGAGGAAGCGGGCCATGCCACACTCGAACAGGGTCCAGCGCTCGTCGGTGTGCCGGCCCCAGACCAGCACCGGCCAGGTGTCCGGATTGGGATCAGCGGTAAGCCAGCACAGGAGATCGGGGCCGGAAGTCTGGCCCCAGGGGAGAATGTGAGCCGGGTCGATGTCGTGGCGCCGCTGCGCGGGAGTGTGCTCCCATGTCGAGCGGGCGCCCGAAATCTCGTCCTCGATGGCACCGGGATCCCACTGGATACCGTCCTCGTGCAGAGGGAGGAGGACACTCAGCAGGTCATCGATGCCCCCACCGCCGTAGAGCGACATGAACGCCTTGTAGTCGCTGGGCAGCCGGCAGTCCAGTCGTTCTTCGACCGAGGGCCAGTCCAGGGCCTCGTCAACGCCGAAGGTCGGGGCCATGACCTGGGCCAGTGCTGCGATATCCGGGTGCTCGGTCATCAGCCTCCCCTTCCTTCCAGTTGCTCGGCTCAACTTAGCGGCTTGGGCGGGCAGCACGGCTGGCGGGTGCCGGTTCCCGCGTCGGGCCCCTTAGCTCAAGACGTCCTCCGAGACGACCCGCTCCCGCTGCTCCCTAACCACCTGTTCGGGGCCGACCGGCGAACGTTCCAACACACCTTGGTCCGGCTACCGGCCGTACGCAGCCCTTGGCTTCGCACGATCCTCGAGACCCTCACGCCGGGCACTTCGGCTGGCCTCTTCCAGCCGTGCGGCAATCGAACAACACCAGGCTCTCGTCCCTCCCAACGTGGTCGACCCCCGCTGTCCAGCCAGCGGGGCCCCTATGTATTTGGTCAAGGTCCAAGGCCAGTAGGTTCGTGCGAGCAAAGGGCGGGCCGAGCCGTGGGGGTGTGCATGGGTGATAGCCAGGTCACGATCAAGCTCACGAGTGACGAGGCACTGGTGCTGTCGCACTGGCTGGAGAAGCTCCAGATGACGGACCTCAGCCGTGTTGTCGACGATCCGGCGGTCTGGGCGCCGATCCATCAGATCGCCGGAACGCTCGACAAGGCGCTTCCGGGGCTGTTCGCGCCTGACTATGACCAGCGGCTTGAGGCCGCTCGTAAGCGGCTTCGGCCGGAGGACTGATCGAGTGTTCTGGACTCCTCACCTGGCCGCAACCGGTTGGGGCTCGTAGAAGGTTCCGTCGCCGAGCCTTGCGAAGAGGACGTCGGCCCGGCGTCGGGCGAGGCAGAGCAGGGCCTGGGTGTGGTGCTTTCCCTGGGCGATCTTCTTGTCGTAGTAGGCCCGCGAGGCCGGGTCGCCCAGGGCCGCGAAGGCGGAGAGGAAGAAAGCCCGTTTGAGCTGTTGTTTCCGCGTCTGGAGGGCTGCCCTCTGGGGCGGCGACAGGACAGATGCCAAGAGCTGATCCAGGCAGTCCCCCGGTACGGCGAATCGGTCGGGTCTGCCCCGGGTCATAGGGCCGCGTGACTTCGGGGGCATGGGGCTGGAGCCGCGGGTGGGGGCGGGGGCCGTTGATCCCCGGCAGCTCCGTGAGTCCTCGGACCCGTTGCCCGACGGATCCGTGGCCTCGCGGCTCCCGGCCGACGGCTCCGTGGCCCCGTACCCGACGGCTCCATCGGCGTCGGAGCCGGGCTTCGCCTTCGCCCGCCCGGCCCGGTCCGGCGTGCGCCCCGGGCCGCCGTGTGGATAAGTGGCAGGGAGCCACGTCCACCATCCACGGAGTGCGCGCATGTCCGAGGCCGTACCGGATCCCGTTGTGGTCCAGCCAGTCGTCGCACCGCTGACCAGTGCCGCGGTGGTCCTGGTCGCGACGATCACGCCGGGTGGCGAGACGGCCGTCCGGGAGGTGCTGCCCGACCTGGCGGCGTTCGCCCGCTCCGTCGGGTTCCGGGTGCCCAGCGCCGGGCTGGCGTGTGTCACGGGCTTCGGTTCCGACGCCTGGGACCGGTTGTTCGCAGGCCCGAGGCCGGCTCGTCTCCACCCGTTCCGGGAACTGCGCGGCCCCGTTCACCACGCGCCGGCCACGCCGGGCGATCTGCTCTTCCACGTCCGCGCCGAGCGCATGGACGTCTGCTGGGAGTGGGCTTCCCAGCTGTTCAGGAGGCTCGGTGACGCGGTGAGGATCGTCGACGAGGTACATGGTTTCCGCTACTTCGACCACCGGGATCTGCTCGGCTTCGTCGACGGAACGGAGAATCCGGTCGGTGACGACGCACGGGCGGCAGCCCTCGTGGGCAGCGAGGACCCCGACTTCGAGGGCGGCAGCTACGTCGTCGTACAGAAGTACCTGCACGACATGGCCGGCTGGAACGCTCTCAGCACCGAGCAGCAGGAACGGATCATCGGCCGTACGAAGTTCGACGACATCGAGCTCGCCGACGAGGACAAACCGGCCAACTCCCACGTCGCGCTGAACACCATCACCGATGCGGACGGCACCGAACGCGACATCCTGCGGGCCAACATGCCCTTCGGCAGCTTCGGGCAGGGCGAGTTCGGCACGTACTTCATCGGCTACGCGGCCGATCCCGGTGTCACGGAACAGATGCTGCGCAACATGTTCCTCGGCAGTCCGCCCGGCACCCACGACTGCATCCTCGACTTCTCCACCGCGGTCACCGGAACGCTCTTCCACGCCCCGAGCGCCGACTTCCTCGACGCTCCCCCACCGCCGCCCGCCCTGACGCGGTTCCCGGCCGTCCCTGAGGACCGCTCCCCGGAGGTTTCGACGACATCTGTCGGCCCCGATGCGGAACACGACGGTTCGCTGCGCATCGGCAGCCTCGGCGGCCTCCGAGAAAGCGCCCCGCGATGAACAATCTGCACCGCGAACTCGCCCCGGTGACCGACGCCGCCTGGGAACAGATCGACGAGGAGGCCAGGCGCACCTTCAGCCGGCACGTGGCAGGACGCAGGGTCGTGGACGTGAGCGATCCGCAGGGTCCTGAGCTGTCGGCCATCGGCGACGGGCACCTGCGGGACATCGATCCGCCGACCCCTGACGTGATCGCCCGCGCACGCACCTCCACGCCGGTCATCGAGTGGAGGGTTCCCTTCACCGTGACGAGGGCCGCCGTCGACGATGTGGAACGCGGCTCCGAGGACAGCGACTGGCAGCCGGTGAAGGACGCGGCGCGCACCTGCGCGTTCGCGGAGGACATGGCGATCATCGACGGATACGCGGCGGCCGGGATCACCGGGCTGCGGGACGGGTCCTCCCACCCGGCGCTGCCGCTGCCGGCCGATGCGAGGGACTATCCGACCACGGTGAGCCAGGCCTTGACCCGGCTGCGCCTCGCGGGGGTGGACGGGCCCTACCGCCTGTTGCTGGGCGCGGACGCGTTCACCGAGGCGACCGAGACGTCCGACCACGGCTACCCGGTGGCCACCCATCTGGCCCGGCAGCTGGACGACACCATCCTGTGGGCACCCGCCGTCACCGGCGGGGTCCTGTTGTCCACACGCGGCGGGGACTTCGAGCTGTGCCTCGGCCAGGACCTGTCCATCGGATACCTGGCCCACGACGCGACGAGCATCCAGCTCTACTTCCATCAGGCGTTCACCTTCCGGATGCTGACGCCGGAGGCCGTCGTCCCGATCATCGCCTGAAGGCTCCGACCTGCGAGGCTCCCATCAACGACATCCACCGCACACGGCCACCGGCCATCGAGGCGTCCGAGAGCCCCTTCGGCTCCCCGCGCTCGGCGAGATTCGCCGAGGCGCTCCGTCTCGCGGTGGCGGAGGACCTCATCGGCGAACGGCGGCCGCTGGCGGGGTTCCTGGACGCGGACGGGGTTCGCGCCTCCGTCGACGCGCTGCGGGATGCCTTCGCGGTCGAGCCCGGAGTCAGGGTCCTGCACACCTTCGCGGCGAAGGCCGCTTCCCTGGTTCCGGTGCTACGGCTGCTCGCGGGCCTCGGCATGGGGTGCGAGGTCGCCAGTCCGGGCGAGCTCCGGCTCGCCGTAGAGGCCGGTTTCGCCCCTTCACGCATCGTCCTGGACTCCCCTGCCAAGACCCGCGACGAGCTCCGGTTGGCTCTCGCACTCGGTGTCGCGGTGAACGCGGACAGTCTGGGTGAACTCCGGCGGATCGAGGAACTGCACTCGTCCGGCTCGGCGTCCGTCCTCGGGCTGCGGGTCAATCCGCAGGTCGGGGGCGGCGCCATCGGAGCCATGAGCACGGCGACGATGACGTCGAAGTTCGGTGTGGCGCTGCACGACCCGGGCGCCCGTGAACGGGTGGTCCGTGCCTTCGCCGAGCGGCCCTGGCTGACCCGACTGCACGCCCACGTCGGCTCCCAGGGCTGTTCCCTGGAGCTGATCGCCGCGGGCATCGCGGAGACTTACCGCCTGGCGGAGGAGATCAACGAACGGCTGGGCACGCGCAGAGTGACCGGGATCGACATCGGCGGCGGGCTGCCCGTCAACTTCGCCGACGACGAGGCCCGGCCGGCCTTCAGCGACTACGTGGCGGCGCTCCGTACGGCGGTCCCGGGCCTCTTCGACGGGCGCTACGACCTGGTCACCGAGTTCGGCAGGTCACTCCTGGCCAAGAACGGCTTCATCGGGGCCCGTGTCGAGTACACCAAGGACGCGGGCGGGCGCCGTATCGCGCTCACCCACGCCGGCGCGCAGGTGGCGACCCGTACGGTACTGATGCCTGACGCCTGGCCGCTGCGGATCGGCGCCTTCGACGCGGAGGGCAGCCCCCGGACCGGGCCGCCGATGGTGCAGGACGTGGCCGGACCATGCTGTTTCGCCGGGGACGTCGTCGCCCACGCCCGTGAGCTGCCGGAACTGCGCGAGGGCGACTTCGTGACCCTGTACGACACGGGCGCGTACTACTTCTCGACCCCCTGGGCCTACAACAGCCTCCCGCGCCCCGCCGTGTACGGCTTCGCCGGGAAGGCGGGGCGGCTACGCTTCGCCACCGTCCGCGACGCGCAGTCGCTGGACTCGGTCGCGGCGGAGAGCGGGCTGAACCACGTGAACGCCCTGACGGGTCTCCACGCGGAAGCCTGAGCGCCCGCACCGGGTCTGCTCGCACCCGACCGGCCGGGTCACCACTGCGCTCACCCGCGGGTCCGGCCTCCCGCGCTCATCCCGCCGGCTGCGGTGACGGCTCCGGCTCGGGTACCGGCTCCGGGTTGGGGTTCGGCGGCTGCGGAATCGGATCCGGCGCCGGTCCGGGGGGTACGGGCCCCGGCGGCACGGGGGGCGGGGAGGGCACCGGTGTGGGCGGTCCCGGCATCGGCGGGGGCGTCGGCGCGGGCGGTACGGGGTCGGGATACGGCTGCGTCATCTCGGTCCTCCAACTGCGACGAACGGGAGACGGTGACTCTCTCCACCGTCTCCCCGTGCGGCTGCCCGCGCCTGCCGAGTCCATACGTGCACACAGTGACACCTGTGGCCCGTGTCCCCCGACCGGCGCAGAGCGGACCGAAGCGGACCGCCGGGCGCCGGCTGATCAGCCCCGCGCGGGCACGGCCTGCGGGCTGCGCTCGGTACGCGTACCCGGTACGGGTGCCGAGGCGTCCGTCCCCAGGGCGACGATGCGGTTTTCGGCGTCCACATGCACGACACTCGGCACCAGTGCCCGCGCCTCGGCGTCGTCGACCTGGGCGTAACTGATCAGGATCACCAGATCGCCGGGATGCACCAGGTGGGCGGCGGCTCCATTGATCCCGATGACGCCGGAGCCGCGCTCGCCCTCGATCACGTAAGTCTCGAGGCGGGCGCCGTTGTCGATGTCCACGATGTGCACGAGCTCGCCGGGCAGGAGATCCGCGGCATCCATCAGATCTGCGTCGACGGTGACCGATCCGACGTAGTGGAGATCGGCCTGGGTGACAGTGGCACGGTGGATCTTGGACTTGAACATGGTACGCAACATCGAGGCACTCCCACAAGTAGGCTCCCTGCCTGCGCATTTGCAGGTCAAGGGCTGTTTCGACACCCTACAACCAGTCGCATGTCCGGGCAGTTGTCCCCAGGTTTTCCAGGACTCATGCTGACCACTCGCTGACTTTCCTGACGCATCATCAGGCACAGATGGAGACCCCGCCCGCCCCCTCGGCCTCCAGCTCGATGACATGCGCAAGCCTACGCAGCGCTCCCCTCGAGAGCACTCGTGATCACCGTCACTCCGACAGCAGGGCTGCGGCCTGACGCTCAGGGGCCGCATCTCCGCAGGGACTTCGAGGCAGTACGGCTGCCAGGTGAGCCACACACACCCTCGCACCGCCGCGCACCCCGCGAAGTAGTAACGACATTCATTTTCATATATCGTCCGTTCCCGTCCACTGCCGATCGCACCAGGAGGCCCGCATGGCCGTACCCAAGCGCAAGATGTCCCGCAGCAACACCCGTCACCGCCGCGCCCAGTGGAAGGCCACGACGCCCCAGCTGGTGTCGGTCACGGTGGACGGCGTGCCGTACCTCGTCCCGCAGCGGCTGGCCAAGGCGTACGAGCGCGGCCTGCTCCGCCCCAAGGGCTGATCCAGATATGACTCACGCTCCCTCGTCGCGCCTTCCTGTCACCGTCCTGTCGGGCTTCCTGGGTGCTCTCCAACCGGGAGGGCCTGCGCGTCGCCGTGATCGTCAACGACATGAGCGAGATCAACGTCGACGCCTCTCTCGTGCGCGGGGGTGAGGCCGCCCTGTCGCGCATCGAGGAGCGCCTGGTCGAGATGACCAACGGGTGCATCTGCTGCACCCTGCGCGACGACCCCCTGGAAGAGGTGGACCGGCTGGCGCGCGAGGGGCGCTTCGACTACCTGCTCATCGAGTCCTCGGGCATCTCCGAACCGATGCCTGTGGCCGCCAGCTTCGCCTTCGCCCGCGACGACGGCGCCACCCTCGGCGACCTGGCCCGCCTCGACACGATGGTCACCGTCGTCGACGCCGCCAACTTCCTGCCCGAACTGGCCGCCGGCGACGAACTCACCGAACGCGGACTCGACCAGTACGAGGACGACGAACGCACCGTCAGCGACCTCCTCATGGACCAGATCGAGTTCGCCGACGTCCTCGTCCTCAACAAGCTCGACCTCGTGGACTCCGCGTCGGCCGAACGGCTCCGAGCCACCCTGGCCCGCCTCAACCCAGCCGCCCATGTCGTGTCTGCCGTGCGAAGCCGCGTTCCGGTCGGCGAAGTCCTGGGAACCAGCCGCTTCGACCTCGAACGCGCCCAGCAGGCCCCGGGCTGGGTCAGGGAGCTCAACGGCGACCACGTCCCCGAGACCGAGGAATACGGCATCTCCTCCACCGTGTTCCGCTCCGCAGCCCCCTTCCACCCCGGGCGCCTATGGACCTTCGTGACGCAGACGCTGCTGGAAAGCGGGTCCTACGGGCAGGTTCTCCGCTCCAAGGGCTTTTTCACCCTCGCCAGCAGGCCCCATGCGATGGGACTGTGGTCACAGGCCGGTTCGGTCGCACGCTTCGAACCCTCGTCCGCGCGGGACACGGACAGCCCGCATGTCCAGGAACTCGTCTTCATCGGAACCCAGCTGCAGAAGGAACCCCTGCACGCGGCCCTGACCGCCTGCCTCATGACAGAAGGCGAGGCACCGGCCGCGCACGACCCCTTCCCCGCCTGGGAAACCTACGGTTTCGACGAGACCTGCACACACGAGCACGAACCCCTCGCCGCCGTGACGGGGCACTGAGACTCCGGGCCGGACGGTGGTCGCAGCCACGGCACCGTCCGGCCCGGTACACCACCAGGATGCCGGGGAAATTGCCCTGATTCCACACTCAACCCGATAAGAACAACCGGAACAGAAAATCGTCACAAAGAAATGCACCCCCCGGTTAACCGAGGGGCGCATGCACCCTGGGGACGTATTGAATTCAGTGGTCGTCCCAGTGTCCGTCGTGTGCCGCGTGGCGGTGGCCGTCGTGGACGTAGTCCAGGTGGCCACCGTGCGGAACCGCCACGTGCCCACAGCCCTCACCGTGCACATGATCATGCCCGGCGTGCTGCTGGTGGTCGCCCGCCTCGCACTCATCCATGTGATCAGCGTGCGTACGGTGCAGGTGGCCGTCGTGTACGTAGTCGACATGACCGTCATGCGGGACCGCCACGTGCCCGCAGCCCTCACCGTGCACGTGGTCGTGTCCGGCATGCGGTCGGTGCTGCACTGAAGCTGTCACGCCACTCATCTCCACAGCTTGGGCTACCGCACATTCATGAGCGGCAGCTGGATGTTTCCTAATTCCTACCGCCGCGAACAACAATGCCACGGGAGACACACGGCAACAAACGCATCAACTCGCAGAAGTGAAGTCGATAACGATTTTCACCGGAAAAAGGCCATTCCTCCATTGGTTTAGCAACTCACACGTCAAGGCGGTGAACTGAGAGGTTCAGCGCCGATCAAATCGGGAGCGTCAGCGTAGGGAGCCCGACGGCGCCTTGCGCTCAGTGGGCTGTCCCGTCCGCCACGGGATAGGGCACGAACGTGCTGGCGTTCGGATCGATGTGCAGAGAGTGGCCGAGCGGCGGTGCCGCGCGCTGGGAGCAGCCGAGCCGTTCGCAGACGCGGCAGCCCATCCCGATGGGTGTGGCGGCGGCGCTGCCCAGATCCAGACCATCGGCGTAGACGAGTCGGTGGCCGTGGCGGATCTCGCAGCCGAGCCCGATGGCGAAGGTCTTGCCCGGGTCTCCCCAGCCGGAGCGGCGGACGACCGCACGCGCGGTCCACAAATACCGCTTGCCGTCCGGCATTTCGGCTACCTGGACGTGGATCCTCCCGGGGGCGGCGAATGCCTCGTAGACGTTCCACAGTGGACAGGTGCCACCGGAGCGTGAGAAGTGGAAGTCGGTGGCCGATTGGCGCTTGGACAGGTTGCCGGCCCGGTCGACACGGACGAAGGAGAAGGGAACGCCACGCAGACGGGGCCGCTGGAGTGTGCTCAGACGGTGACAGATCGTTTCGTAACCGAGTCCGTAGTGGTCGGTGAGGCGCTCGATGTCGTAGCGGAAGCCTTCGGCGGAGGCGTGGAAGGCTCCGTACGGCAGGATCAACGCGGCGGCGAAGTAGTTGGCGATGCCGATTCTGGCCAGGGAATGGGCTTCCGTACCCGGTGTGAAGTCCTCGCTCGCGTGCCGGTCGATCTCGTCGGCCTGTTCGAGCAGGGCGAGTTGGGTGGCCATGCGGAATGCCTGCTGCCCCGGACGCAGCCTCGCGGACAGGTGCAGGGTCCTGGTCGCACTGTCGTAGTTGTGCAGCGGTCCGACCGGCTCGGTCACGAGGCGTACGTCGTGGTGATCGGTGAGGCGCTCGGCGAGTGCCCGCAGTACGTCGCCGGGGCGGATGCCGAGGGTGGCGGCGAGTCCCTCGGCCGCGAGATCGAGGTGGTGGAGATAGTTCTGACGGCGGTAGAAGTAGTCGCGGATCTCCTCGTGCGGGGTGGGCGGTGCCCCTGCTGCCCCCTCGCGGCCGTCAGGGCCGACGACCTGTTCGGAGAGGCGTTGGTTGCGGCGGGCGACGTCGACCAGAGCGTGCGCCACGGATGGCAGGCGCGAGGCCAGTTCGCCCAGATCGGCGGCTCTCACACGGCCGGCGGTGAGTTCGGCGCCGAGCGCCTCCCGGAGATCCGCGATCAGACGGCTCGTGTCGCGTTCGGAGAAGAACGACGGGTCGATGCCGAACTCCTCGGTCAGCCTCAGCAGCACCGGCACGGTGAGCGGTCGGGCGTCGTGCTCCATCTGGTTCAGATAGCTGGGTGACACGGTCAGGGCACGGGCCAGCTCCGCCTGGCTCATGCCTCGCTCCTCGCGCAGCCCACGCAGTCGTGCCCCCGCGTAGATCTTGGCCACGGCACCCCTCCTGTTCGGTCTTGGGCGCAGCGTAAGCGACCACTAACCGCTCCCGCCCTTCGCAACATTGGCAAACGGGAGCGGGAAGGTTCGCAGAACTTGGCATCGATCCATCCTTGATGGCACTCAGTGCCAGTGCCAGAGTCTTAGTGCGGCCCACCGGACCCCGGCGGGTGCGCCTCGGAACCGGGGCACGATTCATGCCCTGACGTCGGAGATCCCGGCACCGAACGCACCCGCTCGTCGTCCGCATTGCTCAGCTCGACTCCACTCGGGGACGGTGGGCCGCACCCCACATCCGACACGCAGTGCCACTGCATTCGATGGCCTTCGTGCGTGATGACTGGATTCGCAGACGATTCGCAGACGAACGACCGAGGAGACGGTGACCGTCATGGCAACCGACACGCGTACGCAGGCAGCCGAGGAACTCACCCGCCGCTGGGCGACCGACCCGCGCTGGAAGGGGATCGACCGCACCTACAGCGCCGACGACGTGATCCGTCTGTCCGGGAGTGTCCGCGAGGAGGCCACGCTGGCCCGGCGCGGCGCCGAGCGGCTGTGGCGTCAGCTGCACGATCAGGACTACATCCACGCGCTCGGCGCGCTGACCGGCGGCCAGGCGGTCCAGCAGGTGAAGGCCGGGCTCCAGGCCATCTACCTGTCCGGCTGGCAGGTCGCCGCCGACGCCAACCTCGCCGGTCACACCTACCCGGACCAGAGCCTCTACCCGGCGAACTCCGTCCCCCAGGTCGTGCGCCGGATCAACAACGCGCTGTTGCGCGCCGACCAGATCGCCACCAGCGAGGGCGACGACTCCATCGACTGGCTCGCCCCGATCGTGGCCGACGCCGAGGCCGGCTTCGGTGGCCCGCTCAACGCCTTCGAACTCACCAAGGCGATGATCGCCGCAGGTGCCGCCGGGATCCACTACGAGGACCAGTTGGCCTCGGAGAAGAAGTGCGGCCACCTCGGCGGCAAGGTTCTCGTGCCGACCTCCCACCACGTCCGCACCCTCAACGCGGCGCGGCTCGCGGCTGACATCGCCGACGTGCCCACCCTGATCGTCGCCCGCACGGACGCCCTCGCGGCCAATCTGCTCACCAGCGACGTCGACGAGCGCGACGCCGAGTTCGTCACGGGCGAGCGCACGGCCGAGGGCTTCTACCGGGTGCGCAACGGCATGGCTCCAGTCATCGCCCGCGGTCTCGCCTACGCCCCGTACGCCGACCTGATCTGGGTGGAGACGGGCACCCCGGACCTGGCGCAGGCCCGTGAGTTCGCCGAGGCGATCCACGCGGAGCACCCGGACCAGATGCTCGCGTACAACTGCTCGCCGTCCTTCAACTGGAAGGCCGCGCTGGACGACGACCAGATCGCGAAGTTCCAGCGCGAACTGGGCGCGATGGGATACCGCTTCCAGTTCATCACCCTGGCAGGCTTCCACTCCCTCAACCACGGCATGTTCGACCTGGCGCGCGGCTACGCCGAGCACGGCATGACTGCCTACGTCGACCTCCAGGAGCGCGAGTTCGCCGCGCAGCAGCACGGCTTCACCGCGGTCAAGCACCAGCGTGAGGTCGGCACCGGCTACTTCGACCTGGTCTCTACGGCGGTCAACCCGAACTCCTCCACCACCGCCCTGACCGGGTCCACCGAGGAAGAGCAGTTCCACTAGAAGAGCAGGGGGCGCCCCGCCGGTCCGCCATTGGTCACCGTGCCGGCGGCGTCGTCCTCACCGCCCAGCCCGGCAGCGGCAGGAACTGGCCTTCGACGGCGGGGCTGCCGGACCCGGCTCCCGCCCCCGAACGCTTCGGCGTCACTTCCGGGCTCCTGGCCCTGCGGGCCTCCGCCACAGGAACGCCACCGGTCGGCACGGCGGACCACGACGGGCGGCGTCAAGCGCTCGACGACCGCCCCGTGACCATCCGCATTCACTCCCGTGACCGCTCCCGCATCGTGCAACACACCCACTCATCGCGCCTTCGCCTCCCTCCCTCAGGAGATCCGATGTCCCCGCAGCTCATCACCCGGCCCGCTCACGTCCGCGCCGCTCCCGGCGATCGTCACGACGAGATCCTCACCCCGGCCGCACTCGACTTCATCGGTAAGCTGGCGCGCACGTTCGCGTCGGGCCGTGCACGTCTGCTCAAGGAGCGCCGTCGTCGGGCCATGCGGCTGGCCGAGGGGTATCCGCTCGACTTCCCGATGGTGACCCGACGTATCCGCGAGGACGCCGGCTGGCGCGTCGCCCCTCCGGCTCCGGGTCTCGTCGACCGGCGAGTGGAGATCACCGGTCCGCCCGAACGGCGGATGACGGTCAACGCCTTGAACTCCGGTGCGAAGGTGTGGCTGGCCGACTTCGAGGACGCCACCTCTCCGACCTGGGACAACGTGATCGGGGGGCAGATCAACCTGCTCGACGCGATCAAGCGGCGCATCGACTTCACCACCGACGAGGGCAAGGAGTACCGGCTCGCCACCGACAGGACGCCGGCCACCATCGTGGTGCGGCCGCGTGGCTGGCACCTCGACGAGGAGCACATGGAGGTCGACGGCCGCCCGGTGCCGGCCGCGCTCGTCGACTTCGGCCTGTACTTCTTCCACTGTGCGCAGCGGCAGATCGATGCCGGGCACGGCCCGTACTTCTACCTGCCCAAGCTCGAGAACCGCGAGGAGGCCAGGCTGTGGAACGACATCTTCGTCCTCGCGCAGGAACTCCTCTCCATCCCCCGCGGCACGATCCGCGCGACGGTGCTGATCGAGACGATCACCGCGGTGTTCGAGATGGAGGAGATCCTGTACGAACTGCGGGAGCGAAGGTGCGTCTGGACAAGGAACGCGAGGCGGAGGACGGATTCGACGGGTCATGGGTCGCCCACCCCGCACTGGTCCCCATCTGCCGGGAGGTCTTCGACGGCGTGCTCGGCAGCGAACCGCACCAGCTGGGCACGACACGCGAGGACGTGGAGGTGACGCCCGCACAACTCCTCTCCGTGCGCAAGGTCAGCGGGCCTCCGACGACTGAGGGCGTCCGCACCAACATCTCGGTCGCGCTGCGGTACTTCGCCGCCTGGCTGCGGGGGCAGGGGGCGGTCGCCCTGGACGGTCTCATGGAGGATGCCGCCACCGCCGAGATCGCCCGGGTGCAGGTCTGGCAGTGGTTGCGCCACCGCCACGTCGACCGGGAGACCGTCCTGTCGCTTCTCGACGAGGAACTGTCCGCACTGGTTGCCGAGTTCCCCTTCACGCCGCTGGACGAGATACAGGAGCTCTTCCGGCGCAACGCACTCGACACCGAACTCCCGCTCTTCTTCACCCCCGACGCCTATACACGCCATCTCGTCCGGACCACGGAGCGGTCGTCATGATCATCGACATGAACCGTGTAGGAGTCGTCGGAGGCGGCCAGATGGGAGCGGGCATCGCCGAGGTCTGCGCCCGTGCCGGCATCGACACGATCGTGTGCGAGGCAGACGCCACGGCTGTCCGGCGCGCCCGTGACCGCGTCACGGCCTCGCTCGACAAGGCGGTCGGCCGAGGCAGGTGCACGGCCGAGGAGGCACGACTCGCCATGGCGCGGCTGACGTTCACCGGCGAGCTCCACGACTTGGCCGACCGGGATCTCGTCATCGAGGCGATCGTCGAGAACACCGAGGCCAAGACGGAGCTGTTCGCCGCGCTCGACAAGATCGTGGAGAATCCGGCGGCCGTCCTCGCCACCAACACCTCCTCCATCCCCGTCATGCGCCTCGGCATGGCCACGGAGCGTGCCGACCGGGTCGTCGGACTGCACTTCTTCAATCCGGTACCGGTCCTGCCGCTGGTCGAGGTGGTCGCCTCCCTGCACACCTCTTCCGACACCGCCGCCCTGGTCGAGCGGTTCGCCGCCTCGACGCTCGGCAAGACCGTCGTGCGTTCCCCGGACCGCGCGGGCTTCGTCGTCAACGCGCTGCTCATCCCGTACATCCTGTCGGCGATCCGTATGACGGAGTCCGGTTTCGCCACACCGGCCGACGTCGACCACGGCATGGAGCTGGGCTGTGCGCACCCCATGGGGCCGCTGCGGCTCGCCGACCTGATCGGTCTCGACACGGTCGCCTCGATCGCGGCATCGCTGTACGAGGAGTTCAAGGAACCCCTCTACGCGCCGCCGCCACTGCTCCAGCGCATGGTCGAGGCGGGCCTGCTGGGGCGGAAGACCGGGCGCGGGTTCCACGTCTACGAACAGGATGCCACCGCGAACCACCCGAGCTGAGGGGCCCGGGTGCCGCCGTCGGGAACAGGGCCCGACGGCGGAACCTGTGGGGGTGGACCGGAGAGGGACCGGTCCACCCCCACAGGCATGTGTATGTGACCGGCGGGCCCGACGTCACCGTCCGCTGTCCGGACGCGCTGGTCATCTCGGACCCGGGGGCCGTAGGGTGAGCACCGCAGCTGGTTCGCCCTGTCCGCCAGGCGGGGTGTCGTAAGAGGGAACCCGGTGGGAATCCGGGACTGCCCCGCAGCGGTGAGCGGGAACGACCGCCGTCATACGCACTGGGTCCGACGTACCGGGCCTGGGAAGCGACGGCCAGTAGGTGCCCTCCGGTTCGATCCGGTGGGTGTGCCCGCGAGTCCGAAGACCTGCCCGTTGCCCGTGCACGTCCAACGCGTGCGCGGACATCCCGGTGACCTCGAGGGCGGGTCGGCGTACACATTCGGCGGACGGCCGCGCCTTTGCCGCGCGAGGTCGCACCGACGGTTCTGTCGCTCCTTCACGCGTTCCGGTCTTCGGGATTTCAGGGATACGTCTCTCGAAGGAGAACTCCGTGACCACCAAGACCGCAGCCGCGGCAGCGCAAGCCACCGTGTACGGCTACCCCCGCCAGGGGGAGAACCGCGAGCTCAAGAAGGCGATCGAGGGGTACTGGAAGGGCCGCGTCACCGCTGAGGCCCTGCGTACCACCGCCTGCGAGCTGCGCCGCAGCAACCGTCAGGAACTGACTGCGGCCGGCATCCACGAGGTGCCCACCGGTGACTTCTCGTACTACGACCACGTCCTGGACACCACGGTCATGGTCGGTGCCATCCCCGAGCGGCACCGCGCCGCAGTCGCCGCCGACGCCCCTGACGGGTACTTCGCCATGGCGCGGGGCACGCAGGACGTGGCGCCGCTGGAGATGACCAAGTGGTTCGACACGAACTACCACTACCTGGTCCCGGAGCTGGGCCCGGACACCGTGTTCACCGCGGACTCCGCCAAGCAGGTCGCCGAGCTGAAGGAGGCCCTCGCCGAAGGCCTCACCGCCCGACCGGTCCTGGTGGGCCCCGTCACCTACCTCCTTCTTTCGAAGCCCGCTCCCGGTGTCGCCGCCGACTTCGACCCGCTCACCCTCCTCGACCGCCTGCTCCCCGTGTACGCCGAGGTCCTCGCCGACCTGCGCGCCGCGGGCGCCGAGTGGGTACAGCTCGACGAGCCCGCCCTGGTCCAGGACCGCACCCCGGCCGAGCTGAACGCGGCCGAGCGCGCCTACCGCGACCTCGGTACCGCGACCGACCGGCCGAAGCTGCTGGTGGCCTCCTACTTCGGCCGGCTCGGTGACGCCCTGCCGGTGCTCGCCAAGGCGCCCGTCGAGGGCCTCGCCCTCGACTTCACCGACGCCGCGGCCGCCAACCTCGACGCTCTCGCCGCCGTCGGCGGCCTCTCCGGCAAGCGCCTCGTCGCCGGTGTCGTCAACGGCCGCAACATCTGGGTCAACGACCTGGAGAAGTCACTCGCCACGCTCGGCACCCTGCTCGGTCTCGCCGACCGCGTCGACGTTGCCGGCTCCTGCTCGCTCCTGCACGTCCCGCTGGACGCCGCCCTCGAGAAGGACGTCGACCCGCAGATCCTGACCTGGCTGGCCTTCGCCCGCCAGAAGACCGCCGAGATCGTCGCCCTCGCCAAGGGCCTGGCCCAGGGCACGGACGCGATCACCGCCGAGCTGACGGTCAACCGGGCGGCGCTGTCCTCCCGCGCCACATCGCCCATCACCCGCGACCCGGCCGTCCGCGCCCGTGCCGAGGCCGTCACGGACGCCGACTCGCGCCGCTCCCAGCCGTACGCCGACCGGGCAGCCGCCCAGCGCACCCACCTGGGCCTGCCGCTGCTGCCGACCACGACCATCGGCTCGTTCCCGCAGACCACCGAGCTGCGCACCGCCCGCGCCGACCTGCGCGCCGGCCGCATCGACACCGCCGGGTACGAGGAGCGCATCAAGACCGAGATCCGGGACGTCATCTCCTTCCAGGAGAAGACCGGCATCGACGTCCTGGTGCACGGCGAGCCCGAGCGCAACGACATGGTGCAGTACTTCGCCGAGCAGCTCACCGGCTACCTCGCCACCCAGCACGGCTGGGTCCAGTCCTACGGCACCCGTTACGTCCGCCCGCCGGTCCTGGCCGGCGACATCTCCCGGCCCGAGCCGATGACGGTGCGCTGGACCTCGTACGCCCAGTCGCTGTCCGACCGCCCCGTGAAGGGCATGCTCACCGGACCCGTCACCATGCTCGCCTGGTCCTTCGTCCGCGACGACCAGCCCCTCGGTGACACCGCGCGCCAGGTCGCCCTGGCCCTGCGCGACGAGGTCGGCGACCTGGAGGCGAACGGCACCTCGGTCATCCAGGTCGACGAGCCCGCTCTGCGCGAAACGCTGCCGCTGCGCGCCGCCGACCACTCCGCGTACCTGGACTGGGCGACCGAGGCGTTCCGGCTGTCGACCGCGGGGGTGCGTCCGGAAACCCAGATCCACACCCACATGTGCTACGCCGAGTTCGGCGACATCGTCCAGGCCATCGACGACCTCGACGCCGACGTCATCAGCCTGGAGGCCGCCCGCTCCCACATGCAGGTCGCCTACGAGCTCGCCGACCACGGCTACCCGCGCGAGGCCGGCCCCGGCGTCTACGACATCCACTCCCCGCGCATCCCGAGCCAGGAGGAAGCGGCCACCCTGCTGCGTACCGGACTCAAGGCCATCCCGGCCGAACGGCTGTGGGTCAACCCCGACTGCGGCCTGAAGACCCGCGCCTGGCCCGAGACCCGCACCTCCCTCGAGAACCTGGTCGCCGCCGCCAGGACCGTCCGTGCCGAGCTCGACTCGGACTGATCGGTAACGGGTGCCGTGGGGGGGGGGGGGCGCCCCCCCCCCCCCCCCCCCCCCCCCCCCACCCCCGTCGTTGCGCCGAAGGGGACCGGAGGGAGGGGCAGTCGTGAAGCACGAACCGCGGACCGTTTTCGTCGACGGTGAGCGGATGGTCGCCGTACCAGTGGCGCAGTACGAGTCCCTGCTCGCCTTGCGCAGACAGCTGGGGGCACAGGGGGCCCGAATGCAGACGCTTCGGAGAGCCCTCAGCGAGGTGGCCGACCTCCTGGAACGGCTGGAAGCCGCCAGGGAACCACAGCCCGCCGAGCTTCGCCGTCACATCCGGCACGCGCGGGCGCTCACCGGAGCCAGGGGTCAGCAGCCCTTCCCGCGATCCTCGGACGTCTCCCCCGGCACCAGCGGCCCGGCACCCCGAACCGGCGGATCGATGGCCCGCAGCAGATACGTGTCCATGATCCAGCCGTGCCGCTCGCGAGCCTCGGCACGGACCTGCCGGATGTGGTCGGAGACCTCGTGGAGAGGGCCCGCGACGAGGAGTTCGTCCGGGGTGCCGAGATACGCGCCCCAGTAGATCCACACGTCGTCGCCCGCGACCTGGGCGAACGACTCGCCTGCGTCGAGCATGACCACGATGTCGCCGCCGTCGTCGCGACCGATGTCGGCCAGGAGGCGGGCCGGGGTGATGTGCACCGGCCGGCTCACCTGGTTGAGCGGGATACGGTGCCGGGCGGTGAGGGTGGCGATGCTGGTGATGCCCGGGATCACCTCCATGCTCACGGAGAGCGCGCCTCGGGCCTCGATGTCGGCGAGGATGCCCAGCGTGCTGTCGTAGAGCGACGGATCGCCCCAGACGAGGAAGGCTCCCGTCTCGGTGGCGGTCAGCTCCTCACGCATCGCCCGTTCGAAGATCTCGCCGCGTCGCTCACGCCAGTCCTGGATGACCGCCGTGTAGTCGGAGCGGCCCATGGGGCGGCGGTCGCGGCTGGGGTCCTCGACCTCCACCACCCGGTACGGTCCCTGCGCGTGCTCCTCGATCATCCGGTGGCGCAGGTCCGTGAGGGACGCCTTGTGCGGTCCCTTGCCGACGACGAAGAAGACGTCGGCGCGGCGGATCGCCTTCACCGCCTGAAGGGTCAGGTGGTCGGGGTCGCCGGCCCCGATACCGATGACGAGGACTTCGCGCCGTTCCATGCTCATACGGACAGTCTCCCAGGGGCCACTCCGAGGGCGCCCCCCGGTCCCGCCCGGGCGAGTTTCGGAGGTGGCTCCGAGATGCCGGACGGGAAACGGCACTTCTGGGTCGCGCGGACCGTCACACGCGGTGGACACGGCCTCCACGCGCCGAGTTCGCCGTGGCGCTCGGCTGCGAACTGCGCCACGCTCACCGGCTGGTCTACGCCGCGGGCGTGGCTCTCGACGATCCTCGTGCCGCCACACCGATCGGGCTCGGCTGCCGCATCTGTGAACGCCGGGACTGCGCCCAGCGGGCCCGCCGCCCGCCGGCCGGTGGGCGGCTGTCGATCGACGCGGACCGGCGCACGTACGTGCCGTATCCCGTGGAGGGTCAGGAGGACTGATCTCCCGCACCGTCCCGCCCGCCGCGTTGCCGGGGGACGAACCGTACGGGCGCCCGGAACCTGGCCTTGCGGGCCGCTCGCCGGAACGTGGTGAGGACGGCCGGACCCGCGAGCAGGACGCACACGAAGTTGGTGACGGCGCGTCCCGTGTCCCAGCCCAGGGAGGTCGCGAGGTCGAAGGCCACGTAGCGGTGCCACTGCTCGGTGAACGGCAGACCGGGCAGGTAGGCGATGGAGCTGTTGGGGTCGAGGGAGAAGGGCCAGAACGACAGGTTGAGCAGGAAGCCGAAGAGGTAGCCGGAGAGCGAACCGTAGACGGCGAGCAGCAGGATCTCGACGCGGCCCGTCGCGCGCGGCAGGAACCCGGCGAGCATCCCGACGAACGCGCAGCCGAACATCTGGTACGGCATCCAGGGGCCGACTCCACCTGTGATCAGCGCGGAGGCGAACAACGACGTGCAGCCGAGGGTGAAGCCGAAGCCGGGCCCGTATACGCGACCGGCAAGAACGAGGACGAAGAAGACCGTCTCGATGCCGGCGGTGCCCGCGCCGAGCGGGCGCAGGGCGGCGTTGACCGCGGACAGCACGCCGAGCATGGCCAGGGCCTTGGAGTCGATTCCGCCCTCGGCGATCTCGGACAGGACGACGCACAGGATCAGTACGAGGAGCACGCCGAAGATCAGCGGGGGCGCGTAGTTCGAGCCGAAGGTGCCGGGCGCGACGACGAACGGCCGGAAGAACGCGACGACACCGAGAAAGGCCGCCATCGCGATGACGAGGCCGACCCGGGGGAGAGACTGATGGCGGGGGCGGGTCTCTTCGCCGGCCAGGTGTTCACGGTCGAGCCCGAGCGCGAAGGCGCGCACGAGGCGGGGTCGTCGAAGGGAGCTTGATCGAGACGGAGCAGGATCGCCTGCATGGTGGCGAGCTTGCTCTGCGCGAGCGCGAATCCGTCCCGCCCGCTCAGCCGCGTCGCGGAGGCGGCGGACAGGTCATGGGCGTATTCCACCTGACCGGACAGCAGCGCGTTCAGCCGGGCCCGCTCCTCGTTGACGGGGACGAACTGCAGCTCGTCGATGTGCGGGCGCCCGGCCCAGTGGTCGTCCCACGCCCTGAACACCGCCTTGCCGCCCGGTGTGAAGGACTTGAAGGTGAAGGGCCCCGACCCGATCGGATGCCGGAAGTCCTTGGTGTCCTCGGGAACGATCTCGGTGCCGGCCGCGGCGAGTGCGCTCGGGAACTCGAAGTCGGGCTTGCGCAGGACGAGGGTGAGGTCACGCCCAGAGGCACGGCAGGTGGCGAAGTCGACGGCGGCGAAGAGTTGCTGGGAGGACGCGGCGGTCTTCGGATCCGCGATGCGCCGGTAGTTTCAGAGCACGTCGGCGGCGGTGACGGGCCTGCCGTCATGGAAACGCGCGTTCCGCAGCCGTATGCGCCAGGTCGTCCCGGCCCGGTCGCTCTCCCAGGACTCGGCGAGCCTGCTCTGCACGGACATGTCGTCCTTGTACGTGAGCAGGCTGTCGTACAGGGCCTTGGAACGGGCCTGGTCGACGAAGAGCGGGGCGGGGTGCGGATCGGGCGTCTCCCGCGAACCGCCCGCACTGAAGGCGGCCCGCAGCATCCCCGCACCGGCGGAGCCCTTACCGCCCTCCTTCGACTGTGAGGAGGAGCATGCGGACAGCGCTGTCACAGCGGCGAGTGCGCCAGCCCCGGCCAGTACCTGACGTCGTGCGAACGGTTGGGTCATTTCAGCGGGCTCCCGGAGCCGGGCCCGGAGGTGCCATCGACGTGGAGGCACGTCGCACGGCATGGCCGCACACCCGACCGGACGTACGTCAGCGGGGGTGCGTGGGCAGGCAGTCCGTTCCTCGAAGTGACCGAGCGGCTGCGCGCAGACCCGGGCTGGCGGGTTCACGAGATACCCGTCGGTCACAACATCGCCCGCCGCGCCCCGCACGCCCTCGCCGCCGTCCTCGGAGCGCTGCCGCCCGGCTCCGCCTGACCCGCTGCCGCCCGCGTCGCGTTGGCGGCCGCGCACCCGCAGCGCCGACCGATCTCTCCAGGGTCTCCCGCGCCGGTGCCGACGGTGGTTCCACCGGCACCGGCGCGGGCCGCTCTCAGTTCTGGTTCAGCGGCAGTGCGATGTCGACGACCTGTCGGCCAACAGGAAAGGAGCCGACAAGGGACGCCTCACCGTCGAGGAGGTTCACCTGGTAGAAGCGCTGCCTCCCCTCGGTGGACAGCGACGCGAAGGCGCGGTTGGAACCGTCGGAGCGCTTGTAGTAGATGTCGAATCCAACCCGAGGCCCTGTGTTCGCTCCCAGGTTTCCGGTGGGAGCGAGGGTGCCGGCGTTGGCCGGGGACTGGAGGGAGACCCGGTCGTTGACCGTGTCGATGTCGAACAGGGTGGTGGCGGTGGACGCGTTGAGGTCGTTGTTGGTGTACGCGGCTCCGGTGACGCCGAGCGCGGTCGTCGGCGGCGTGGTCGGGTTGGTGAGCATGCCGTCGGTGGTGGTGGTGCGCGGTGCAGCCGGGTCGTCGATGTTGTGACGGAGGTTCTGTCCGGTGTCGCTGATGACACGCAAGCGGTTGGCGGCGGGATTGAAGTCGACTCCGAAGTTCCTGCCCGCCAGGGCAACGGTGAGCTGGGAGACCTTGACCGCCTTCGCGTCGCTGTTCACCGTGTAGATGCCGCCCCGGTCGCCGACTCCGTAGAGCTTGCCGTTCTGGACTCGGAAGTCGATACCGACCAGCTTCCTGTCCGCCCGCAGGCCGGAAACCTTGCCGAACGACCAGCTGTCGCCCGGCTTGGTGACCTGAAAGCCGACCAGGCGCTGGTCGGAGGTCAGACCCACACTGATGAGACCCGGAGCCCCCGCACGGTCACGCGGACCGAACGGGGTGGGCGCGGTTTCGGCCGACGCGTGAGCGGGGGCGCCGAGGGACAACGCGATGGCGCCGGCAGCGGCGGCCGACAGCATACGAGAACGCACGGTTTCACTCCGAACGGTAGTCGGCCCGCCCCCGGAGAGGGCGGGTCCACTCGTCACTTCGATGCCACCTTCACTCCGGATTGGAGATATCACGGAAAAGGCCCCAAATGGCCCTAAGTGCATGCAAAACAATCAGGTAACCCGTGGAACGGACGGTTGGGTTACCTGGGTGAGGGCGTCCTGGCATTCCCGTACGGATGAGCGCTGGGACATCCCGAAGGACCGTTGGGTCTTTGGTCTGGAGGAGATTCCTGCGTCCGAGAGAGGCGAGGACGGGGCATTCCATCGTGTTGCCCCTGCCTTCGGTACCACCGTCATCAGCGCGCCGGAAGGCACTCCCCAGGCGCCGTGCTGGGCGGCTGGTCCGGCGGCTGTGGTGGGGATCCGATCTGCCCGGTGTCAGAGGCTACTGGCAGCATCAACAGCTATGAGGATCACGCGAACTACCCCGCCGCGGCCGCTCAACGTGAACACACTCTTTCCGCAACTGGCCCCGCTGGCCCGCACCGCTACCCGGCTGCACCCCGTCCCCGCCACCCCGTCGCCCCGCAGCAGTTCGGTCGGTGGTCCACTGTTGTGGCCGGCCGATGAGCCGTGGCCGCACTGCGAAGAACCTCACGAATGGGACCCGGGAAACCCAGTCCCACCGCTGGCGGACTTGAAACTGGAACGTCGGATTCGAGCTGCGGCACAGGGCCGGGATCTGACCTCGCAGGAACGGGACACCCTCACCCGCATCCATCCCCCCAGGAATTATCCGAGACCTGCGCCCAGCCGCCAACCATATGACGGGCCAATAGCGCTCCTGCCGCTGGCACAGCTGTACACGCGGGACGTGCCCGATCTTCGCGCGCCCGCCGACACCGATCTGCTCCAGGTGCTGTGGTGCCCGTTCGACCACCCTCCCAAGGAGTACATGCCCAGGACCGTGCTGTTCTGGCGGTCCGCAGCCGAGGTCACCGACATCCTCATCGCACCTCCGGAACCGTACGCAGTGCAACGCGCCGACTACCTGCCCGAGCCGTGCCTGCTCGTCCCGGAGCAGATCACCGAATACCCCAACCCCTTGGAACTGAGCAAGGAAGTGCGGAGCCTGCTCGAGGACTGGAGCAGATGGGAATCCGCCGGTGACGCGGTCGACAGCCGGTACGCGCCCTACCCGAGCGAGTACTACACGATCAACCTCTCCGTCGCTCCCGGCTGGAAAGCAGGCGGCTGGGCCTCCTGGGGCGTAACCGACCCCAAGCCTCAATTCTGCCCCGCCTGCGACACTCCGATGGATCCCCTTCTGACTATCGCCACCCACGAATGGTCGAGCAACAACCACAGCTGGATCCCGTATGAGATGCGACAATCCACAGCACCAGTGAGGGCAGGCGAGCCCCGACCGAATCAGCCGGCCGCCATCCAGATCGGCCGCAGCTACAAACAGCAGCTGTACGTGTGTCCGGTCTCATCACAGCACCCCCACACCGAATTGATGCAGTAGGCGCACCAACAGCAACCAAGGTGCCCCCGCTCGGCACGATTGTCGTTGCCCGCACCAACGACGATCCACTGGTTGTGACCAGCCTGCTCGACAAGGACCTGGTCGCGCCCCTCCACACTGCAGGAGGAAGACGCAGAGGCCTCCTCCTGCGGTGCGTGAGTGCCGGCCGCCGCCTCGCACGGCGGGTTCTCCGGGCCAGCGCGCAGTCAGCGACACGGCATGGAGCACGCACAGTTGCGCGGGCTTCGTGAATGTGACTCAGTGATTCGGAATGAGGTCAGCCTTGCCGCGGGTGGATCGCCGGTTCCCGCACCGTGCTGGCGAGCCTTTGGCCTTCGATGTCCACGTGCGGCAGCCGTCGGTCGAGCCAGCCGGGCAGCGTCCAGGACCGTCGGCCGAGCAGCGCAAGAACGGCGGGCACGAAAGTCATGCGGACCATGAACGCGTCGAGGACGACCGCTGCGGCAAGGCCGGAGCCGAGCGAGGAGACGTCCTTCAAGCCCGGTGCAGCTCGCTTGAGTTGCCCGACTGCGGATGGTTGTCTGTTCGTCCCTCCACCGATCGGGGTCACGGTCTACGCGATCCCGACCGGATGGCGTGGGAAGGGTCAGCCGGAGGCGGACCTCGGCGCCAGCCGGGCGGCGCGGGTTTCCAGGTAGCGGCGCTCGGTCAGGCTGGTGGTGCCGCGGGCGGCCCGGTGGTAGTGCTCCCGGGCCGCCGGCTGGTCGCCGGCCGTCTCCAGCAGGTGTGCGCGGACCGCGTGCAGCCGGTGGTGGTCGGTGATTCGGTCATCCGCGGCCAACTCGTCCAGCAGGGCGAGGCCCGCGCGCGGGCCGTCGATCATGGCGACTGCCACTGCCCGGTTAAGGCCGGCCATCGGGTTCGGCGAGAGCCGCTCCAGGATCTTGTACAGCGTGTTGATCTGACGCCAGTCGGTCTCGCCGATGCTGGGCGCCTCGTCGTGCAAGGCGGCTATGGCGGCCTGCAGCTGGTAGGGGCCCAGCGCCGAGCGGGTCAGAGCGTCCGTGACCAGTGCGACGCCCTCGGCGATGCGGCCGCGGTCCCAGCGCGAGCGGTCCTGCTCGTCGAGCGGGATCAGCTCGCCGTGCGGGCCGGTGCGGGCGGCCCGGCGGGCGTCGGTGAGCAGCATCAGGGCAAGCAGGCCGGTTACTGCGCCGTCGTCCGGCAGCAGGCGGTGCAGCAGGCGGGTGAGGCGGATCGCTTCGGCGGCCAGGTCGTCGCGGCGCAGCCGGTCTCCGGAACTGGCGGTGTAGCCCTCGTTGAAGATCACGTACAGGATGTGCAGCACGCTTCGTAGTCGCTCCGCCCGATCCTGCCCGACCGGCAGGATGAACTCGCTTCCGGTGGCCCGGATCCGCTGCTTGGCCCGGCTGATCCGGACCGCCATGGTCGGTTCCGGCACGAAGTAGGCGCGTGCGATCTCCGCAGTGGTCAGCCCGCCGACCGCGCGCAGCGTCAGCGCGATCTGCGAGGCCGGGCTCAGCGCCGGGTGGCAGCACAGGAAGAGCAGGGTGAGCGTGTCGTCCTGGTTGGCCGGGGTGTCCTCGCCGGGGCCGGGCGACGTCGGATCCGGATCCTGGGCGGCCACCTCGTCCTCGCGTCGGCGCCGGGCCTGTTCGCTGCGGAACTGGTCGACCAGGCGGCGACCGGCGACCGTGGTCAGCCAGCCGCGTGGGTTGTCCGGGACGCCCTCGACCGGCCATCGAGTTGCCGCGGCGAGCAGCGCCTCCTGCACGGCGTCCTCGCTCAGCTCGAACTGCCCGTGCCGGCGCACGAGCGCGCCGAGGACCTGCGGCGCGAGCGCGCGCAGCAGGCCCTCGACGGTGGCGCGGTCGGCGCTCACTCAGTAGGACCTCCGGAGAAGATCACCTGGCGGACCTCGATGCCCAGGCCGTTGAACCGGGCGTCCGGGATCATCGCGGCCAGCTCCAGCGCGCGGTCCCTGTCGGCGACGTCGACCAGGTAGTAGCCGCCCAGGAACTCCTTGGCCTCCAGATAGGGGCCGTCGGTGACGACCGGCACACCGTCGCGGACGCGGACCACGGAGCTCTGGGACGGGTCGGCGAGCGCCTCGGTGCTGATCATCTCGCCGGACTCGCGGAGCGTCTTCATGAACGCGCCGTGGCCTTCCATGATCTCCTGGCGCTCGGCCTCGGTCAGTGCCTCCATGATGGCCGGGTCGATGTGCATGATCAGCAGGAACTTCATGTCCAACTCCTCACCGTAGCGGTGCCCGGTCGGGCCCCGTCATCAGGTGGTCGTCGCGGGCCGGCCGCTCTTGACATGCCGGCGACGGATTCAGCGGACCAGATTGTGCCGGGACGGGTCAAGATCCGTCGATCGGCTCCGACCTCAGGGTGAGGATCCGAGCATCACCACCGTTGTCGACCCCATGGGAGGAACACATGCCTCAGCTACTGCGAGTCCAGAACTTCAACGTCTCGAGTGACGGAATCGGTGCTGGTGAGGACCAGACCCTCGAGAGACCATTCGGTCACGTCGAGCCCGAGAGGCTGTTCGCCTGGGCCGGTGCCACCGCGAGTTGGCCCATGCGCACCGACCCCGGAGGCAGCCGAGGTCTCGACGACTACCTCACGCGGGACTACGCCCGTGACATCGGCGCCGAGATCATGGGCCGGAACAAGTTCGGCCCCCAGCGCGGGCCCTGGCTCAACCACGAGTGGCGCGGCTGGTGGGGTGACGAGCCTCCGTTCCACACCCCGGTGTTCGTCATGACCCATCACAAGCGTCCTTCGTTCACGCTCTCCGACACCACGTTCCACTTCGTCGACGGCGCCCCTGCCACGGTCCTCGAACAGGCTCGGGAGGCGGCACAGGGCAAGGATGTCCGACTCGGCGGCGGGGCCACCACCATCCGGCAGTTCCTCGACGCCGATCTCGTCGACACACTGCACGTGGCGGTCTCGCCGGTGAAGCTCGGGTCCGGGGTACGACTCTGGGAGTCCCCCGACGAACTGCTCGACCGGTTCCACCTGGAGGTCGTTCCCAGCCCGAGTGGGGTGAAGCACCACTTGTTCTGGCGAAGGGGTCAGGAGGCGTCTGCCGACCCGTATCACCGTACGGCGACATGAATGGCGTCGTCGGTGAGGGGTCACCTGCCTCAACCGCAGCCGCCATAGTGTGGCTCCGCCCATGACCGGCCGCGCACGTCCAAGTCGAGTGCGGACGCCTGGCCGACTGCGGCGAACAAGATGAGTGGCAGCTCCTTGTCGGCCTGGCCGAGCGCCAGCGCGAGCCACCGGCCGCTGTCGGGAAGCGGCCACACCTGCATGCTCACGACCTGTTGACTGAGGAAGTCGAGCGGCTCGGGCACAATCTCTCCCTCGCAGCCGGCGATCAGATACGGTCCGAGGTCGACGAAGAACGCCTTGCCCCACCGGGTCGTCAGGCGTGCCGCCAGGGCATCGAGGCAGGCCCGCATGTCAGCTTCGGCCTCAACCCAGGCCAGGCCGTCGTCGTCATCCCAGAAGTCCCGACTGACCTGCAAATCGCGTACACGATGCGCTGGTCCACCGTTCCCGGAGAAATCGGCATAGGCCTCCTCGGGAAACGGTTGCACGGCCAACGCGTCAATCGTCGAGAGGTGCTCCTCGATAGTCATGGGCGCAGGTTATGGGAGCTGGTGCGACGACCAGCGGCCGGTGTCCCTCGTGGGATCACCGATGCAGACGTCGAGCGGGTGATCGTCAGGACGCTGGAGGAGACCCCGAAGAAGTGCTGCGAAAAGCGGCGGTCTTCTCCGCGAAGGAGAGCGATCGATGAGCGAGGTGTACGCGTTCATCGCCTCCGGCGTCCCCAGGACTCGGGTGAATGTCCGTCAGGGGCGCATCAGGGAATCCGTGCACGCCTTGCCCGGGACTTACCGCGCCGGTTCGATGGACATCATGAACAGCGCGTGGCTCCTGCTCGACCGGCCGCCTCATCGGGCGCCCCGTCGTGAGCCCCGCTGTCCGGAGACGTCCGCCCGCCGCTGACATACCTCCGCATCACCTCCGGGGCGTCGTGACATCCCTGTCCGGCGCCCCTTCTTCCTACCCGTACGCCATTGATCCCTGAGGGACTGACCAGTCATGTCCGTATCCGACCTTTCCTCCCGAACCGTCCTGGTGACCGGCGCCACCTCCGGCATCGGCTACCAGACCGCGCGGCTGCTCGCCGAACGCGGCGCCACGGTGCTCGTCCACGGCCGTACCTCCGAGGAGGCTCACGCCGCCACCGACAGGCTCGTCACCCTGGCCGACGTCGACGAGGCCCGGCTCTGCCCGCTCGGGGCGGACTTCACCCGGCTGGAGGAGGTCGAGCAGCTCGCGACGCGCGTCCTGGCCGAGCACCCGCGCCTCGACGTACTCGTCAACAACGCGGGAATGGCCGGGCCCGAGCAGCACACGGTGACGTCCGACGGCAACGAGATCGCCTTCCAGGTCAACTTCCTCGCCCACTACCTGCTCACCCACCTCCTGGAGCCCGCGCTCACCGGAGGCACGGGCGGCCGCGTCGTCAACGTCTCCTCCTCCCTGCACCGCACCGGCTCCATCCAGTGGAGCGACCCCAACCGGGTCCGCCGTTACTCACGCCTCGCCGCCTACGCCCAGTCGCAGCTGGCCCTCACCGTCTTCGCCGCCGACCCGCGCGTCACCGCGGTCTCCGTCCACCCCGGCGTGTGCACCACCAGCCTCCTCCCCCTGTACGCCCACGAGGGCGTCGCACCGGCCGAGGGCGCGGCGCATGTCGTACGGCTCTGCGACCCGGCCGTCGAGATCGTCAACGGCGCCTACTACGACCGCGAGTACCGCGTCGCCCCCGCGCCCGCCGCCTCCGAGGAACGCACCGTCAAGCGCCTCACCAAGCTCGCCGACCTCCTCGTCGGCCAGAACGCCTGAAAGGAACCGCACCACCCATGTCCAAGCGCGCCCGCAAGAAGAAGGACCGCCGGAAGAAGAAGGCGAACCACGGCCGCAAGGCCGGCGCCCGCTGAACTCCTGGGGCGGCCCGCACCCGGGCCGCCCCTCCCCCGTCCCGTACCAGGAGGTCCCGTGATCCCGCATCCGTCCCACCGACCGCCCGCCTCCGCCCGTGTGTTCCTCACAGGCGCACCCGGCACCGCGGCTCTCGCCGAGCACGTCCTCTCCACGGGGCACGGGCGATGGTGGACCGACCGTGCCGACCGGCCTCGCGTCGTGGCGGTGACCTGCGGAGGACACGCTCTCCTGGCGGGCGACCCCAGCGCGATCGCTCCGGACGAGCTGTCCCCACTGGCCCGGCACCGCATCGAGACGCCCGGCCGATTCGTGCCCGTTCTCGGAGCGGCCTTCGAGCGACTCGTGCCGTGTGAGCGGATGCTCTACGTGCACCGCGGCCCGGCGATCGCACCCCGCCTGCCCCGGGGCGTGACCGTACGCAGAATCACCCCGGAGGATGCCTCTGCGCTCGCCGCGCCGGCACCGGCCATGGCCTTGATCCACGAGAGCTGGGACGGACCCGGCGCACTCGCCGCATCAGGACTCGGATGGATCGCTACACGCAGAGGGAGGGTCCTGGCGGTGGCCTGCTCCCGCTTCGTCGGCAGCCGGTACGAGGATGTCGTCTGCGTCACCGCGCCCGACGAGCGCCGTCAACACCTCGCCCTGGCCTGCGTCACGGGCCTGACGGCCGACATCGCGGCCCGTGGCCACCGCGCCGGCTGGAGCTGCTCCCGCGACAACCGCCCCAGCCGGCTTCTCGCCTGGACCGCCGGCTTCCGGCTCACCCGCGAGTACGTCCACCACGTCGCCGGGCCCGTCAGCCAGGCGTCCAAGGTGGCCGAGGCCGCGTAGGGAGCGCGTGCGGGGGCTCGGCCGCCCCGCCGGACCATCGGATGCCCGTGTCGGCGCGAGCGCGCTCGCGCCGCTGATCACCAGGACGGTGAAGCCTTCGCGGTCGACTCCGGCACGGGCGCCACCCCCTGTGGCCTCCCCTGTCAGGCTGTTCTCTCCGGGCAGGGATCGGGGATCTCCCGGGGGTCGAACCGCGGGAGGTTGCGCACCGGCACGACGGCGAGGGCGCTGGCGGTGGCAAAGGCGAGGAAGCCGATCTTCAGGGCGCGCAGTCGGGCGTCGGAGTTGATGCGGACGGCGTCGTCGATCTGCTCGGGGGTGGCGCTGGTCTGTTCGAGCGTGCCGCGCAGGTCGTCGTTGCTCACGAAGTTGGAGTTGTCCAGTCCCGCTTCCTTCCGTAGGGACTCGGGGAGCGAGGAGGAGGCCATGGTGTTCGCGAGGACGAGGCCGAGAACGCCGACCAGCATGGCTCCCGCCAGGGCGGTCCCCACGGCGGAGGCGAGGTTCTGTGTGGTTCCACGGAGCGAGCCGACGTCGCCCGCCAGGTGTTTGGGCGAGCTGGTGACGAGGACGTTGAACAGCAGGGTCACCAGTGCGCCCTGCCCGGCTCCGAAGAAGATCAGGCCGACGATCGTGGCCGGCGTCTCCCAGTTGTTGGTCACGATGAACGCCAGCCAGATCAGTGCCGCCGTGGTGAGAACGAAGGAGACGAGGGCGATGTCGCGGGGGGAGAAACGCTTGTAGAAGCGGACCACGACCATGGCTGCGGCGAAGACGGTGAGGTTGAAGGGGATCATCGCCACGGAGGTGGCCAGCGGGGTGTTCCCCTGGACGACCTGGATGTACAGGGGGACGGTGAAGTTCAGGGCCGCTTCGAGTGCGACGACGACGAACAGGGCGTAGACGGCAGAGCGCTCGCTCTTGGAGCCGACGACGTCGAGGCTGATCAGCGGTGTCCGTCCGAGAGCGGCGCGGCGGCGGGTCCAGACGAAGAAGAGCTGCCCCCAGGACGACCCCCACCACGAGGAGCAGCAGGGCCGGGGACACTCCGAGGATGGCGAACGGGGCGTCGTCGGCGGCCAGGAATGCGCCCCAGTCGTTGAGGTTGTTGAAGCCCATGGTCAGGCAGACGATCGCCAGACCGATCAGCAGCGCTCCCACGACATCGATCTCGACGGAGCGGTCGGCGGTGTCGGAGCGCAGCTTGAAGCTCAGGACGAACACGACGACCGCCAGCGCCGTGAGGATCATCCAGACCGGCCGCCATCCGGCGTAGGTGCCCAAGATTCCGCCGAGGAGGAATGCGGTGACGCCGGAACCAGCCCTTGCGGAACCGAGGGATCCCACTGCGGTGGCCTGCTGCTCACCGCGGTAGTTCTCCGCGATGAGGGCGACCAGCGCGGGTACGACGATGGCGGCCGCCGCCCCCGCCAGCCCTTGTGCCGTCACCATCACCCAGACGGTGGGGGCGAGGAACATCAGCACCGTCGACGCGGCGAAGACGACGATCACCACGCGGTAGACCGCCACCCAGCCGAATCTCTGCCCCAGTTTGGCCCCGGTCATCACCAGTGCGGCGACGACCAGTCCGTACGTGACGATGCCCGTGCTGACCTCGGTCGGGGTGGCGTCGAAGGAGTCGATCATGCCGCTGAGTGAGATCGGCAGGGCCGCGACATTCACCGACATCAGGACCTGGCCGAGGAAGATGGCGATCAAGGGGGTCCAGGACGCTTTGGGTTCCTGAGGCGCGGACCGCGTGTGATGCGAAGAGGCCATGCTCATCCCTGCCTTCCGTTGAACGGCGCGGAGGCGAAGAGGTTGAGACCAAGGGCTCCGGAGAGGTAATGGGTGGCCCGCTGCCCTCGCACGCTGTTGCCGGTGGCGTCCAGCCGCGGCGAGAAGACGGCCAGCCCCGCCTTGCCCGGAGACACGGTCAGGACCGCTCCCGAGACACCGCTCTTGCCGGGCATTCCGACCTCGTAGAGCCAGTCGCCGCTGCGCTCGTACATGCCGGACGACGCCAGCGCGGCAAGGGTGTCCCTGCACACGGCTGCGTCCACCACCCGCTCCCCCGTCAGCGGGTTGACTCCCCCCGCCGCCAGGGTGGCTCCCATGACCGCGAGATCGCGGGTGGAAACGGCCAGTGAGCACTGCCGGGTGTAGACGTCCGTGACCTCGGACGGATCGCCTTGGAGCCGTCCGTAGCTGCCGAGCAGCCGGGCGATGGATTCGTTGCGCTGATTGGCCGCGGACTCCGAGGCGTAGACCCGCTCGTCCAGTTCGAGTTCGCGTCCCGCGAAGCGGGAGAGGCCGCCACGGACGAAGTCCCACTGCTCGGTGGCGTCCCGGCCCGGAACCAGAGCGGTGGTCGCCAGGGCTCCCGCGTTCACCATCGGGTTGACAGGGCTGCCCCGGTTCAGCTCGATGGCCAGGACCGAGTCGAACGGCAGACCCGTGTTGTTCACCCCCACAGCGCGACGCACCGTGTCGTGGCCGAGCGCCTCGTCCACCAGGGCGAAGACGAACGCCTTGGAAACCGACTGGATGGAGAATCGGTGCTCGGAGTCACCCTCGTACGTCACCAGCCCCCGGACATCGGCAACCGCGAGCCCGAACAACGCGGGATCCTCCGAGGCCAGCGCCGGGATGTAGTCGGCGACCTGACCGGAGTCGTCCTCGGCGTACCGCGACCGGGCTCCCGCGAGCGCAGCCTCGACGTCCCCCATGAGGGGAAGGTCCCCGGTGGACACGGCGGCCTCGGCCTTACCGGGCGACACGGCGTCACGGCTGTCGTGGATCACCCGCTCCTGCGGTGCCGCGTTCATCGTCCGGAGCCGTCCGTCGTCCGCTCTCGTGCCCGCACGGACGACCAGTCGGCTCCAGGATTCACGTGTCTGCCCCTTCCCGCCCGCCGATGCTGCCCGTATGCCCTGATGCCAGTGTTCAGGCCGGAGGTGGCCCCCGCACGTACGATTACGGCGATGAGGTGACCACCCGGCAGCCGGTGCGCCATGGGTGGCGCCGCGACGGGCAACCGCCGACGTGATCCGGTCACCGCGCCCTACGGCGCGGTCTGCACGCCGCAGCGCCTCCCCCTCTACGGCGGGGCCACGCGTCGAGGCGGAGGGAGGACCATCGCAGCGCGGTCATCTCCACGCGTGGGCAGGCCGGTTCTGTGGTCACCGGCGCCCTGCGCGAGGAGTGGAGGCAGCAGGACCGTGGCGGTCAGGAGATGGTGCGCGAAGTGGTTTGGACGGACAGGGCGTTGGCCGAAACGATGACCACGACGGACACCCAGGAGATGGCGTCGATCTGCTGTCCGAGGACGATGAGCCCGATCAGCGCGGCGAAGACAGGGTTGACGCTCATGAAGACGCCGAAGAAGTGCGCCGGGACCCGGCGCAGGGCCAGCACGTCGGCGAGGAAGGGCACGGCGGAGGAGAGCACCCCCGCCGCCAGTGCGCATCCCAGCGCCGCGAGCGTGGGCGGGTGTTGGGTGAGCGCCCACACTCCGACGGGCAGATAGAGGGTGCCCGAGAGAGCTGCCGCCGCGGCCGAACCCTCCAGGCCGGGCAGCCGGGCGCCGACGGCGCGGTTGAGGAGGATGTAGCACCCCCAGCAGAGCGCAGCCAGCAGTGCCAGACCGATACCCAGGTAGTCGGTGGTCGGAGTGGGGCGGGCCAGAACCGTCACCGCACCCGCCGCGGCGAGAGCGGCGACCAGGTCGACCCGGCGTCGGGATCCGGCCAGGGCCACGGTCAACGGGCCCAGGAATTCCAGGGTGACGGCCAGTCCGAGGCCGATCCGGTCGATCGCCGCGTACAAGGAGAGGTTCATTCCGGCGAACACCAACGCGAGACCGGCCACGAGACGCCACTGCGCTGCGGTGAACTGCCCGAATCGCGGTCTTCCGACGGCTCCGAGGACGATGGCGGCCACCCATTGGCGCACCGCCACCACACCCGTCGGCCCAAGAACCGGAAAGGCCAGCGCGGCCACCGCGGCGCCGGTCTGGTTGGACAGCCCGCTGCCCAGCATCAGCGCTACTCCGCGCCACCGGGGCGTCGACGCGGTGGCGGTGGGAGCGGTGGTCGTGGGGGCGGTGGTCGGGTCACATGGGCCGGACCGGTGTGCCCTGTCCGTACGCACGGAGGAATCGCACTGCATGAGCACCACGATCGCGGGGCATCACCTATGCGCAAAATGCATGCGGCGCCTTACCTATACGCTGAGCGTATGGATGGCTCACAGGATGGAACGGCGGCACTGGAACTGAAGCACCTGCGGTGTCTCGTCGCCATCGTCGACACCGGCAGCTTCACCGACGCGGCGATCCAGCTCGGTCTCTCCCAGGCCGCTGTCTCCCGTACCCTCGCCGCCTTCGAGCACCTCCTCGGGGTGCGTCTGCTGCACCGCACCAGTCGTAGCGTCGCCCCCACGACGGCGGGCGTGCGAGTCCTCGCCCGTGCCCGCGTCCTGCTCACCGGAGCCGACGAACTCGTCCGTGAGGCCACTACCGGCCACGCCCGCCTCCACATCGGACATGCGTGGTCCGCTTTCGGCCGTCACACCACCGCCTTCCAGCGCCGCTGGCGTGAACAGCACCCGGACACCGAACTCCGCCTCATTCGTCACAACAGCCGCACCGGTGGCCTGGCCGAGGGGCTGTGCGATCTCGCCGTCATCCGCGCGCCCCTCGATCTGAGCCCTTGGTCCCACGCCCTGATCGGACACGAGCCCCGCTGCGTCGCTCTGGCCTCCGACGATCCCTGGGCCAGGCGCCGGCACATCCGCCTCTCCGACCTCACCACCCGCACGCTGGCCATCGACCGGCGCACCGGCACCACCACGCTCGACCTGTGGGGGGAGGAGGCGCGGCCACGCGTCGAGTACACCCATGACATCGACGACTGGCTCGCCGCCATCGCCACGGGAAGATGCGTCGGCCTGACCCCCCAGGCGACCGCCGCCCAGTACCGCCGCGACGGCATCACCTACCGCCCGTTGCGTGACGCGGAGCCCGTTCCCGTCCACCTGATCTGGCGCACCCAGGATCCGCACCCCGCCACACACACCGCCATCGCCCTGGCCACCGCTCTCTACCGCGAGAGCAAGTAGGCGGGTCTCGCGTCCCAGAACCTTGAGGTCCTGATGCACGCTTCGCGCACCTGCTACCACTCCCGGGGCCGGGCCGGGCCGGGCCGGGCGGCGTGCGTCGGGGGCCACGATCCCAACGGCGCGACGACGGCGATGTCCGCCACGGTGACGCCGAGGCAACGGACTGAGTGGTTCCGCCGCTCCGGACGTTCACGCCCAACCCGTAGGTTCAGCCGCGCGTGCGCCTCCCGCCCACGCCACGCCCAGGAGGAACGGCAGTTGATGTTGACTCGCAAGGTACGAAGACGGCTCTCGGCCGCCACCCTTCTGCCCCTGCTCGGCCTGAGTACGGCCTGCTCCGATGCCGGGAGTCCGGCCGGAACGGCCGAGGCCGCCGGCCGGAACCCGGTGGCGACGGAGACGAGGGGCCACGCCGCGCCCCTCACGGCTGCCGAGCTCAAGGCCGCCCTGCTCACCGAAGCGGAGGCGAAGGGCTTCACCATCACGGGCAGCGATTCGCGAGCCGGCGCCGCTGCCGCGGACGGCAGAGCCGCGGAGGCGGGCGAGCCGACGGCCTGCCTGGTCCTGCGACGGACACCCAGCGAGAACGCGCCCGAGCGTGGTGAGTCGGCTGCCGCCTGGTCGACCATGTACCTGGGTGACGGTGCTCTGTGGCCGAGGCAGACCGTGCTCACCAGCTACCCGGTGGACACCGCGCGCGCCCGAATGGCGGAACTCCGCCGGGCCGTGAAGGCCTGCGGCCGCTTCCATGTGCGCAATGCCTATGGAACCGGATCCGTCACGACCGAGACACTGCCGGTTCCCGCGCTCGGCGAAGAAGCCGTGCGCTACCGCATGCTGACCCGCACGAAGTTGCGTTCCGGGGACCGGGGATACCACTACGCCCTGGTCACCGTCGTCCGGGCAGGAGGTGTCATCGCCTCGGTGCGGACCTCCGACGCCCTCGGGCCCTTTCCTGCCGAGCAGGTGAAGGGATTCGCACCGGAACCGGGGCCGGACGAGCCGATGACCGCCGTTCTCGCAGAGAAGGTGAGCAAGGCCGCCGGCGCCTGAACGTCGACCCGCGCAGGCAGGCGCCCCGTCGAATGCCGTGACGCTGCCACTCTTCGACCGAGACCCACCGGATACAGTGCGCGCGACGGCAGGCCGGCCGTACGAGGAGGCGAAGCGTGACCGACACCAGCGATACCCGATCCACCGAAGGTGCGGAGGGGAAGGTCGCACCGAACCTGCTCCACCGCGTGATGCGCTACATCCCTCTGATCGCCCCGGTCCTGCTGTGGGCCCTGCCCTGCTGGGTGTTGCTGCACACCGGGCAGCGCTGGCCGTCGTCCGCCGCCTGGGGCGGGACCGCAGTGTTCGTGCTCGGTCTGATCGGTATGCCGCTCGCGATGACGCGCGGTCACGGCCGACGCCAGCAGGACCGGGCGGCCGTCGTCGGTGACACACTCCTGGGCGGCATCTGGGTCCTGTTCACCTGGTCCGTCCTGCTGGGCGTGCTGCTGCGCCTGGCTCTGTTCGTCGGCGGCGTCGGCGACGGACAGACCCGGGCCCGGATCGTCACCTTGGCCGTCCTCGGTGTCAGCGCCGTACTGCTCGCCTGGGGGTACGTCGAAGCGCGCCGGGTGCCCCGCGTGCGCCGACTCGACGTACCGCTTCCGCGGCTGGGAGCCGGGCTGGACGGCACGCGGGTCGTCCTGATCACCGACACCCACTACGGTCCGATCGACCGCGCGGGATGGTCGGCGCGGGTCTGCGAGAAGGTCAACTCCCTGGAAGCGGACCTGGTCTGCCACACCGGCGACATCGCGGACGGCACAGCGGAACGCCGCCGCGCCCAGGCCACCCCTCTCGGCACCGTGCGGGCGACCCGGGCCCGTGTCTACGTGACCGGCAACCACGAGTACTACAGCGAGGCCCAGGGCTGGGTCGACCTGATGGACGAGCTGGGCTGGGAGCCGCTGCGCAACCGTCATGTGCTGCTCGAACGCGGCGGCGACACCCTCGTGGTCGCCGGTGTGGACGATGTCACCGCCGAGTCCTCCGGTCTGGCGGGTCACCGAGCCCACCTCGCAGGCGCCATCGACGGAGCCGATCCGGACCTTCCGGTCCTGCTCCTCGCCCACCAGCCCAAGTTCGTCGACCGTGCCGCAGCCGCCGGGATCGACCTACAGCTTTCGGGCCACACCCACGGCGGCCAGATCTGGCCCTTCCACCACCTGGTCCGCCTCGATCAGCCCGCCCTGGCCGGACTCAGCCGCCATGGCAGCCGCACCCTGCTGTACACCAGTCGTGGTACCGGGTTCTGGGGGCCTCCGTTCCGCGTCTTCGCCCCCAGCGAGATCACGCTGCTCGTACTCCGCTCGCCACAGACGTCCCCGTCGGCGTGACACTCCTGGCGGCACCGCCGACGTCCGGCGCCGGAGGTCCGGGGGCGCACCGACGTCCCCTCAGTCCGGGAACCGCACCCCGACCAGTTCCTGCGACACGTCCCAGACCCGCCGGGCCTCCTCCGTGACGCGCAGTCGGCTGTAGAGATTCTGCTCGGCGGGGGCACCGCCCATGTGGCCCGGCCCGCTGGGACCGTAGAGGGAGCCGCCCCTGGCTCCGGGGTCGGCAGCGGCGTACAGGGCGGGCAGTTGGGCGGTCCGTACGGTCCCGACGAGGATGCCACGGGAGGACAGGGCGCGGATCAGGCGCACCCCCAGGGTGTCCTTGTCGCGGCCGACTTCCGGGCGGGCGGCCAACAGACTGGTCGGGGCGACACCGGGGTGGGAGAGGTTGCTGGTGATGCCCCATCCCAGGGCGCGGCTGCGGCGTTCGAGCTCCAGGCCGAAGAGCCCGAAGGCGATCTTCGACTGACTGTAGGCCCGCATGCCGTTGTACGAGCGCTCCCAGTTGAGGTCGTCCCAGTTGATGGCGTTGCTGTTGGCGGCGACGCTGACCTGCGAGGTCACCCTGGCCTGACCGGCCCTCAGAAGGGGCAGCAGGTGGGCGGTGAGGGCGAAGTGGCCAAGATGGTTGGTGCCGAACTGCAGCTCGAACCCGTCGGCCGTCAACTGCCGGTCGGGCGGGGTCATGACGCCGGCGTTGTTGACGAGCAGGTGGATGGGACGGTCCTCCTCCAGCAGGTTCTTCCCGAGAGCTGTGACGGAGTCGAGCGAGGAGAGGTCGAGCGCGCGCAGGGACACGTTCGCGCCGGGTGTGCTCCGCCGGATCTCGTCGAGGGCCGCCGCTCCCTTCTCCTGGTTGCGGACCGGCATGAGGACCTCGGCGCCGGCGGCGGCCAGCCGAGCCGCGATTCCGAGCCCGAGCCCGTCACTGGCGCCGGTGACCACGGCGCGTTTCCCGTCGAGACGGGGCACGGTGATGTCGATGTTCCTACCTGGCATGTCTCTCCCACTCCTGTCCGAACCATCCGCTGTCTCCACCGTGCCGACGCCGAAGCGGGCCCGTCCAGGACCTCCCGATCCGCTGTCGAGTGCGACGAGGCTACGGCGGGCGAACCGGGCGCACGCGGGTGGACACGGTCGCGACCAGCACCTTTCCCACCGGAAGGGGGGATCGTCGGTCCGTGGATGCGCGTGCCGCCAGGCTGTAGACAGGGAGGACCGACCAGGAGGAGACAGAACCGTGCAGATCGACCGGGCCGGGCTCGCCGCCTTCCTGCGCCGTCGTCGGGAGGCGTTGCAGCCGGAGGACGTCGGCCTTCCCCGTGGGCGTCGCCGGAGAACCAGCGGACTGCGTCGCGAGGAGGTCGCCGTGCTCTGCCACATGTCGAGCGACTACTACGCCCGCCTGGAGCGGGAGCGCGGCCCGCAGCCGTCCGAGCAGATGATCGGCTCGATGGCCCAGGGGCTTCACCTCACGCTCGACGAACGTGACCACCTGTTCCGTCTCGCCGGACACACTCCGCCCGAGCGGGGTGCGGCCGGAGACCATGTCAGTCCTGGCCTGCTGCGCATCCTGGACCGTCTGGACGACACCCCAGCGGAGATCGTGACCGAGCTCGGGGAGACGCTGCGGCAGAGTCCGCTCGGTGCCGCGCTCACCGGCGACACGACCCGGTACACCGGCGCCGCCCGGAGCATCGGCTACCGCTGGTTCACCGACCCTGCCACGCGGTCGCGGCACGTGGCCGAGGACCACGGGATGCTCTCGCGGATGTTCGTCTCGGGACTGCGGGAGGTCACCACCCTACGGGGCCCGGACTCGCGGGCTGCCGAGTACGCCGCTCTCCTCCTCGAGGAGAGCGAGGAGTTCCGGTGTCTTTGGGAGAGGCACGAAATCGGTGTTCGCCCGCAGCACGTCAAACGGTTCATCCACCCCGAGGCCGGGGTGCTGGAGTTGCACTGTCAGACCTTGCTCGATCCCGAACAGGCACACCGTCTGCTCGTCTACACCGCCGTCCCCGGCAGCACGAGCCACGAGAGACTGCGGCTTCTCCCGGTGGTCGGGTCCCGGACCACACGCCTGGAATCCGACCTGAACTCCGGCTGAGCACCCGTCCGATGCCCAGCACGTGGAAGCATCTCGGCATCGCGACCGGCCGCCGCCGAACCGGCCGACCGTGACACGGTCCCCCGCCTTCCACCCCGCGCTCCCGGCACCCGCGGCGCAACTCCTCGACGCGTCCGGCGGCCTCGCGCTCGGGTACCGGCGTCCGTCCCGTCGCGCCGCTGCCCGCTGCCCGCGAGGCCCCGGTTGCAGGGGCCGTCACGGACACCGGCGCGGCGAGGCCGGTATCAGTACCCGCGCCAGATGTTGTCGAAGGCCGCTCCTTCGATGGACCTGCGCTGCCGTTCGGCAGCCAGTTCGGTGATCGCCTGATGGACAGCGGTCACTACGGTCGCAGCGTCGTCCGGGAGTCCGGTGAGCGTCGCCTCCGGCACCTCTCCCATGCCGACAGCGGCCGCGAGCGAGGTGAGGAGAGGGTCCCCCGCCTCCCTGCGCGCCTCCGCCCTGTCGACCGTGGAAGCGTCGGCCGTGGCCGACGTACCGGCGCCTGCGGGGACACCCCTGTCCCTGCGGAAGAGATGTGGGCGGGACCGCTCGGGCGCGACGAGTCCCGCGGCTTCGAGAGCGGCGCGATACCTCCCGGCCAGCTCGGACCCCCGCCGCCACAGCCAGTCCTCCACGGTTTCGGACGATGGTCCGGAGGCGAGCGTGGAAGCGGCCTCGCCCAGCAGGGCGTCCTCGGTGCGCGGGGCCGGGGTGCGGGGCACGATCCGGTCGTCGTCGAGGGTGACGACGCCGGCCTCGACGAGGTCGATCAGCTCGGCTCCCGCCAGCGCGAGGGACAGGTCTCCCCGCTCGAGACCGGTGTCGGCCTCCGGGATGAACGCAAGGATCGACAGGTCCTGGGCTGTGGTCATATGCGCCTCCAAATCTTGGGGCAGAGCAGGGGACTTCAGGCCCGACGCGGCCTCCGCCGTCGATTATCTCTGCCCGCGGCCCGGCGACGCACCGCTGCGTCGCCGGCCGGCACTCCCCAGGCGTCGACCACGGGCGCTCCGACGAACGGGAGATGACGAACCGCCGGTCGGGAGCGGTCTGTCCATCTCCTCCCTTCACCGCCGGGGGAGTTCGGCGCCGCGCACCGCGCCGGACGACAGGGCGACGGCGACACCCAGTGCGGCGAAGGCTCCGCACCCCATGAACACCGGGGCTGAGCCCCAGGCTCCGATGGCGGCGCCGGCCAGCGGATAGCTGAGCGGGGCGATCCCGACCATCGTGAGCATGACCACGGAGGTGACACGGCCGAGATAGGCGGGGTCCGCCGCGGTCTGGATCAAGCTGTGGTTCAGGCTGCCGAAGACGCCCGCGTTCAGCCCGATCAGCACGGCGAGCACGACAGCGGCCCACAGCATCGGAACGAGGGCGATGGAGGCAGCTCCCACGCAGCCGATCAGGAGGGTCACCGAGAGCGTCAGCCCCGCGCGGGGCAGCCAGCCGACGACGGCCAGCAGCGTGGCGGCGGCGGCCGCCCCCGCGCCGAAGCCGCCGATGATCCAGCCGTAGCCCGAAGGGCCCCATCCGCGTTCGGCGTTGAGGAGCACCATGCCGACGTTGAGGGTGCTCGTGAGGCCCAGTTCGAAGATGGCACTGGCGACGGCGAGCGGGCCGATGAGGCGGTGCCGGCGTATGTAGCGCAGGCCGTCGAGCAGTTCCTCGCGTGCCGTGCGTGGCCTTCCCGTGCCGGGCGGTTCCTGGTGTTCGGTCTCGCTCGTCACCGAGGGACGTATCCGTACGGCCGCCAGGAGCGGCAGGGAGAGCGCGAAGAGCAGGCCGGCCACGGCGAAGGTGGCCGCAGAGCCTCCCAGCCCCATCGCCGTGCCACCGAGCGGCGGGCCCGCGATCTGACTGACGCGCATCGCCAGCGAGCGCATCCCGGTGATCCGGGCCAGTTGGTCGGGGGTGGTGATCCGTGGAGGGAGGGCGCCTACCGCGGGGACGAACATCGCGTCGACGACTCCGAAGACGAGAGCCAGTGCCACCAGGATCCAGAGCGCGGGTGAAGTGAGTGCGACACCCGCGGCCACGGCCAGGATGAGCAGGCAACGCGCCGCGTCGCTGCCGAGGATCACTCGGCGTGGGTCGAACCGGTCGGCTGCCACGCCTCCGGCGAGCATCAGTAACGCGCGTGGAAGTGCTCCGGCGGCCATGACGAGCCCGACCTCGGTGGGGTCGCCGCTCTTCTGGGCGGCCCAGCCGAGGGCGACGAAGTACACACCGTCACCGACGAGGGAGGCGGTGTAGGCGGCGAGCCAGCGCAGTACGTTGCCGTCGCGGTGGGCAGGCGCGAGAGCTGCCTCCGGCAGGGGTATGTGCGTCCCTTCGGCGGTCATGGGGTCTCCGTTCTGAGCGCTACGAGGCCTTGTCAGGGCCGGAAGGGGAAGCCGTACAGGTGCACGGACACGTGCTCGCGGCCGGTGGTGTCTCCTGACGCCTTCGCGGCGGCCACCCGCTCCCGCCAGCGCCGGGACAGCGCCTGGAGTTCCTCACCCATCTCGGCGAGTTCCGTCGGCGTCATGTCGAGCAGCCACTCAGAGCTGAAGGCCGCGTCCGTCCAGGTCTGCCCCCAGGCCGACTTGCCGTCGAGGTACGCGCGAAACTGGGCGACGCGGGTGTCGAAGATGCCTCGGGCCACAGCGCCCACGGCGGCCGACTCCTCCGGCGAGTCCGCGAAATCGGACTCCCGGAACCCCCAGCCCTCCTCGGATGCGACCTGCCACCACCGCTCCCTGCCGTCGTCCGACCGGTCGTCGGCCTCGGTGACGAAGCCGTTCTCGGCCAGCTTCCTCAGGTGGTAGCTGACCAGGGAGGGTGTCTTCTCGACGTGTTCGGCAAGCTGGGACGCGGTTGCCGAGCCCGAGGCGTACAGCAGCCTGTAGAGCTGCATCCGCAGCGGGTTCATGAACGCCCGCAGGCGTTCCACATCGGTGATCCGCTCGGGCTCGGGCTTCTGAGGCATGCGCTGAACGTAGTTGTGAAAGAATATTTTCGCAATATCCCCTTCGGGGTTTGCAGCACTCCCTCAGCACTCCCTGAGCCCTGGATCCTGGACGGCGGACACCCCGCCGCCCCACGGTCGTCCGGACGATGCCTGGGGCCCCGAGGCCCGGAGCAGGCCGGAGGACACGAGAACGCGCACGTCACAAGCCTGAATCCGGATGCGCCGCGCAGGGGGCCGTGACACCCTCCAGTCATGCCGATCATCGCCGTGTCCCCCGAGGTGTCCATCGCTTACCAGACCTTCGGGGACGACGGCGATCCGCCGGTCCTGCTCGTCATGGGGTTCGGCGCGCAGATGCTGGCCTGGCACGAGGACTTCTGCCGGGCTCTCGCGGACCGGGGCCGATACGTCATCCGCTACGACAACCGGGACTGCGGCCTGTCCACCGGCTTCGACGACCACCCCGTCGACATGGGAAAGTTCATCGCCGCTGTGAGCTCCGGCGACATCACCTCCGCCCTCGCGATGGCGCCCTACCGACTTGTCGACATGGCCAGTGACGGCCTGGGGCTGCTGACGGCGCTGGGCATCGAGCGTGCCCATGTGGTCGGCACCTCGATGGGTGGGATGATCGCCCAGACCATGGCGATCGACTCCCCCGAGCGCGTGCTGTCCCTGACGTCGATGATGTCCTCGACCGGCGAGAGCGAGTACGGGCAGGCCGACCCTCAGGCCCAGGCCGCGCTGTTCACCCCGAAGCCCGCGGACCGCGAGGGGTACATCGCCGCGGCGGAGAGGGATCTGCTGTGGTCGTCCAGGCGCTACGGCGACGCCACCGCGCTGCGGGAGCTTGCCGCCGAAAGCTACGACCGTGCCTACCGCCCGGCCGGTATCGGCCGTCAGCTCGCCGCGATGATCCTCAGCGGCTCACGTGCGGACGCGCTCCGCGGACTCCGGGTACCGACGCTGGTGATCCACGGCCTGGACGACACGCTCATCGACCCCAGCGGTGGAAAACGTACCGCCGAACTGGTCCCGGGAGCGGAGCTCGTGCTGATCCCCGACATGGGCCACGACCGTCCGCGCGAACTGTGGCCGGTCCTGCTGGACGCGCTGGTGGCTCACACCGGTTGACCGGAATCGGCGGTAGGCGAACCTGGATGCCGGAGAAGCGGAATGAACTCGCCTTGGCTGTCGGCCAGTAGACCCGCGGCCTCGCTCAACGGGACGAAGTAGCATCGGAAGACCAGGCCGTAGTCCTCATCGCCCTCCCGGCCCGCGACGGTATGCGTCCAGCTGTCGCGAGTTTCGGTGGTACACGCGTGGAAGAACACCGTGAGGCGGGGCTGGGAGGTGTGCGGGTGCGGGCGCCTCTGCACGGCCAGCACGGTGACCGGTGCGACGGCCGCGACGCCGGTTTCCTCTCTGACCTCCCGTAGGACGGCGTGAGTGAGGAGCTCTCCGGGGTCCACGCCCCCAGCCGGCACCTGGGTGCCGGCCTCGGGGTGGTCCCGGTGATCGAAGACGAGCAGTTCCCGACCGCCGGACACTTCGCGGGTCACATAAGCGGCTGTCCTCAGACGCGGCAGGTGCACAGGGCCGTCCTATCCTGGATGCCTCAACCACGTGCACATGAAGCTGATTTGACGCCATTCCAACTAAACTCTATCGGTGGGATCGGAGTCTCGGAGGTCAGATGTCCGGGGCTCGCCAGGACTTCTGCCGGGGAGCCTCGCGCTGCTCGAAGTAGGTCTGTAAGGCGGTCGACCGGCGAGGGGGCGTTCCGCGCCCGAAGAGAGATCGCCTGCGGCTCGATTGCCGACGGCACGGAACGGCGCGGCTTCCTGCCGATCTGTCACTGCGGACGCGCCGCTCCCTCCCCCTGTTGCACTACCGCCACGGCGACTAGCTTGACGTCTCGTCGGATCGTTCCGAGGTCGAAGGGTGGCACATGACGCAGGGAACACAAGGATTCTCCCTGGGCGGTCTGCATCACGTACAGCTCGCGATCCCACCCGGTGCCGAGGACCTCTGCCGTGAGTTCTGGGGAGAGGTGCTCGGGATGGAGGAGATCGAGAAGCCACCCGTGCTGGCCGCTCGTGGCGGATGCTGGTTCAGGGGCGGAGGCCTGGAGGTCCATCTGGGCGTCGAGGAGGATTTCCGCCCGAACAGGAAGGCGCACCCTGGCATTCTCGTGACCTCGCTCGATGCGCTGGCCCGACGACTGGAAGACCGCGGGATTCCTGTGACCTGGGACGGTGAATTCCCGGGACACGAGCGCTTCTACGCGTCCGACGAGTTGGGCAATCGGCTGGAGTTCCTGGAGCCGATGCACGAGAAATGACGGCACGACACCTTCGCGTGCCGAAACACGGTCGTCTCGGGGCCGTTTCCAGCCCCGCCGGGGTGTTCTGCGACCGCCTGGACGGCATGCCGCGCAGAGTGTGCGGTATGACGAAGACACCCGCTGAACTCCTCCGCGCCTTCGCCCGTACACGCGCTTCGCTCGACGGCGACGAGGTCACCTACTGGTGGTCCGGAGACGTGTACTCCTGGGGCCCCGATGAGCCGTACCAGCGGGTCTTCGGCTTCGAGGGACTCAATGTGGCCCGTCTGGTCGAGGAGACGGAAGAGGGCGGGGAGGCATACCGGTTGCTGACTCGCGAAGCCGCCTTCTACCTGGACCCCACCACCCGGGAGATCCTTGAGACCTGGCAGGGCCTGCCGGTCGTCCACGTGTGGAACGACCCGGCGAACCAGAGGTGGCGCCCTTTCCCGATCCCCACGACCGAACTGGGTGGACAGGTCTGCTTCAGCCTGGAGATCCCGCTCGCCTACCCCTCGCCCCTGCCGGTGTCCGAGTATCCGGTCAACTCGGCCGGAGACACCTACCGGGCGCTGGAGCTCTTCCAGTTCTTCGCCGACCGGGCCGATCTGGCCGGCACGGCTCCCAGCGTCCCGGCCACGATGTCGTGGAGCCGGATGTCCCCGTGGCTTCCCTGGATGGAGCGCGGGCAGCGACCGGGCGGCCTCACCTTCCACTGCCGGGGCCGGAAACTCGCCTCGTACGCGGAGGCACCCGAGCGAACTCGCGCCTACATCGCCACCCATCAGCCGGAGTTCGCCCACGCGCCATCGGAGTGGAGCGAGCCGAACGAGTCCAGTTGGACGTACTTCCGCAAGCTTCACCCACCCCGGTAGAGCGTGCTGCGAGCGAACCTGCGTCGGCCCGCGCCCGTCCGGCAGGCGGCGACGTCCTTGCGGGGCTCACCGGGCCGGCGCCGATCTCTGTGCCCTGTCGCCGGCCGAGCCACCGGGTACCCGTTCAGCGCCTGTGGCCGAATCCTTCGCGCTCATGCACCTCACGGACCCTGCGCAGCCACTCGGCGCCGAGGCGGCGGCCCTCCGGGAAGCGGTCGTCCCGGTCGAAGCGCCACGTGGTGATCATCGCCAGGACGAGGGCGCGGCAGGCGCGCAGTACGTCCGGATCGGCACTCGGACAATGGTCCGCGACCTCGTCGGGCGCATGGGCGATGTCGAACTCGACCGGTCCCCGGCAGCATGTCTCGAAGTCGATGAACAGCGGCCCGTGCGCCGTGTTCATGACGTTGCCGGGGTGGGGCTCACCGTGCAGCAACTGCTCGTCACCCGCGCGCTCGGCGACCAGCCGGCTCGCGCTTCGCAGCGTGTCCAGGAGCAGTTGCCGGTCCGTGTCGGCGAGCGCGGGTGTGCGACTGCGGTCGACCAGGAGTTGGTGTGCCCACTCGACCCTGTCGCTGAAGTGCGGGGCCTGGACGTCGAGCGTACGCATGCCGGCGTGCAACCGTTCCAACGCCCGGGCGTAGTCGTCCGAGGGGAGCCGGCGGGATGTCATGGGCTCGTAGTAGGTCCACAGCGTGATGACGAATCCGTCGCGCTCGATGACCTGTGGCCCCACCCGGGGATCCGGCGCCGCCACCGGGGAGCCCGCCCGGACGAGTTGCCCGGCGATGGCGACCTCGAGGTGTGCGACCTTGTCCGCCTCCGGGGCCACCCTGGCGAGGACGTCGGACGGCAGAAGACGCAGGGTGAGTTTGTTCGAGTCCTGGAGAACGGTCACCTCCCGGACGGGCAAGCCGAGTGAGGAGGCGGCCGCCGTGGCTGCCGCGACCGCACGCGTTCGCTCCGCTGTCTCCATCGTCCTGCCGCTGCCTCTCCCGAACCTTGTGGAACACCCGTGTCGTCGGTGGTCGACGGCGCAGGCTAGCAAGACGTCGGGCGGAGTCGACCCGGCCGTCGGACGGTTCCGTCGATCGGCAGTGCTCGCACCTCGGCGACGGACCGTCCCGATATCGCGTGGTCCCGCGGCCGGAGAACCTGGAGAATCGACCTGTGACCGATATGCAGACATTCCGGCAGGCGGTCGGCTCATGGGCGGCCGGAGACACCGGCGCGCGCCCGCACGAGCTGGCCGCGCTGGTGCCTGTGCGGACGGCGGTCCTGGTGGAGGGGTTGAGCGACGTCGCCGCCGTCGAGGCGGTAGCAGCGGCCCATGGCCGGGACCTGGCAGCCGAAGGCGTCTGCGTGCTGTCGATGGACGGTGCGATGAACATCGGCCGGTACGCGAGGTTCCTCGGACCCCCCGGCCTCGGGCTCGGCCTGGCCGGCCTCTGCGACGAACGAGAACGGGACTGGTTCTCCCGGGGACTCGAACGGGCGGGTGTGCCGTGGTCGCGCCGGTTCTTCGTGTGCTCCGCGGACCTGGAGGACGAGCTGATCCGTGCGCTGGGGGTGACACGGGTCAGGGAACTGGTCGAGCGGGAGGGGGAACTCCGCCCCTTGCTGGCCTTCCTCAACCAGCCGGCGCAGCGCGGGCGCTCACCTCAGGAGCAGTTGCGGCGCTTCCTCGGCACGAAGAAGGGGCGCAAGATCCGGTACGGCCACGTCCTGGGTGAGGCACTCGGCACCGACCGGGTCCCCGCGCCGCTCTCGGGTCTGCTCGCCGGTCTCTGACCGACCGGGAACAGGGCCGGCATCCGCTCATTTCTCCCGCGTCTCCGCATCCGGCTCGGCCATGTCGCATCACCCGGCGTGGCCTGGATTGACATCCTCGCCGCCCTGAAGGACGGCGATCCCCGCCTACCGCGCCTTTGAAGGCTGCGGTGTCGGGTGTGTTCCTGCTTACTCCACAGAGCCCTTGCCCGAACCCGAGCCCCCCGCGCCACTGCTGCCCCCGGCGACACTCGAACTGCCGGAATCGGTGGCACTGTTCGACGCCCTGGAGAGCCTCGCGGATGAGGCTGTCCGGTGAGCCCGTGGGCGTTCTGGAGCGTGGCGGCGCCGAGTCGGTCGAGGGTGTCCGGGTCGACGCCGAACAGGCGCGTGTGGAGCTCCTGGTGGAGTCCATGGGCAGGGTCAACTACGGCGTGGCGCTGGGTGACCGCAAGGGGGTGGAGCGCGTCTCCCACACGCAGCAGTTGCTGCACGGCTGGACCGCCCGGGCCGTCCCGCTGGACCACGGAACCCCGGACAGGGTGCCCTGGGACGCACTGTCCGGAGACGCGGACACCTCCTCCGGTCCGGTGTTCCACCGGGGCTTCCTGGAGCTGTCGGACACCGGGGACACCTATCTCGCGCTGCCCGGATGGGGCAAGGGATACGTCTGGGTGAACGGCTTCTGCCTGGGCCGCTACTGGGAGACGCGGGGACCCCAACGGACCCTCTACGTGCCGTGGCCGCTCCTGCGGGCGGGTCTCAACGAGTTCGTGGTCCTCGAGCTGGACGGCTGCTCGGAACCGGCCGTCGAACTGCGCGCGACCCCGGAGCTGGGCTGACGCTTTCCGATGCCCAGTGAGATCGGCTGAGTCGGCTGAGTCGGCTGAGTCGGCTGAGTCGGCTGAGTCGGCTGAGTCGGCTGAGTCGGCTGAGTCGGCTGAGTCGGCTGAGTCGGCTGAACGGGACTGCCGCTCCCCGCGGCCGGTAACGGCTGCACGGCGGCCGCACCGCCCGGTTCGCGCATCCGACCGACCGGGCGCGCTTCGCCGACCGACAGGAGGGCGGCCCGACAGGCCGGCGGACGCGTCGAACAGCCGCGACGCCCAGCCGTGGCGTGGCACCGCCCCCGGGCCCGCCGGAGCCCGTCCGCAGGCACGCCCGCAGACGCTCCCGCGGACGTGTCCGCAGGTGCGGGCGGGTGGGCCCGCTTGTCATCGCACCCTGGCTGGCACTACTGTCGCCACGCCTTGGTGAACGGGAAATCCGGTGTGATGCCGGTGCGGCCCTCGCCACTGTGATCGGGAAGTCCGGCTCCGGCCCTCGCGGGCAGCCACTGGGTCCTTGTGACCCGGGAAGGCGGAGTTCGGGCGGTGTCACCCGTAAGCCAGGAGACCGGCCAAGGCACTTCAACCATCCACGAGGTGCTGGAGAGGGTCTCTGAGTCATGCACATAGCCGAGGGTTTCCTGCCTCCGGCGCACGCGATCGCCTGGGGTGTCGCGTCCGCGCCGTTCGTCGTCCACGGAGTACGGTCACTGACCCGTGAGGTCCGCGAGAACCCGGAGAGCACACTGCTCCTGGGGGCTTCCGGAGCCTTCACCTTCGTACTGTCCGCCCTGAAGATCCCTTCGGTGACGGGGAGTTGTTCGCATCCCACCGGCACCGGCCTGGGAGCCATACTGTTCCGGCCGCCCATCATGGCGGTCCTGGGAACGATCACCCTGCTGTTCCAGGCGTTGCTGTTGGCCCACGGAGGCCTGACGACGCTGGGCGCCAACGTCTTCTCCATGGCGATCGTCGGCCCCTGGGCGGGCTACGCCGTGTACAGGGTGCTGCGCCGGTTCGACGTATCACTGATGGTCGCGGTCTTCTTCGCCGCGTTCGTCGCCGACCTGTCCACCTACTGCGTCACCAGCGTGCAGCTGGCACTCGCGTTCCCCGACCCTGGCACCGGGTTCCTCGGGGCTCTCGGGAAGTTCGGTTCCATCTTCGCCGTCACCCAGATTCCTCTCGCGGTGAGCGAAGGACTTCTGACCGTGCTGGTCATGCGGCTTCTGGTGCAGTCGAGCAAGGGTGATCTGACCCGGCTCGGCGTGTTCCTCAGCGGCAGGGCCCGGGCCAAGGCGGACGTGAAGACGGAAGACGAGAAGACGGAAGCGGTGGCGTGATGAACCGGCACACGAAGATCAACGGCCTGCTGCTCCTGCTGGTGGCGGCACTGGCCGTCCTGCCCCTGGTACTTGGCTCGGGGGACGGCGAGAAGGAGCCCTTCGCCGGGGCGGACGCTCAGGCGGAGACCGCGATCACCGAGATCGACCCCGACTACGAGCCCTGGTTCTCCCCGCTCTACGAGCCGCCCTCCGGCGAGATCGAGTCGGCGCTCTTCGCGCTGCAGGCCGCTCTCGGTGCCGGGGTGCTCGCCTACTACTTCGGTGTACGGCGCGGACGCCGTCAGGGCGAGCGGCTCGCCCTGGCCCGGCGGGACGGCGACGCCGTGACCGGGCGGGCCGAGGAGTCCACGGCCCAGGAGGCCTGAGCCTCCGTGCTGCCGATCGACGCGGCGGCGCACAGCAGTCGCTGGCGCCGCCGCCATCCCGTCGACAAGGCCGTGCTCGGACTGGGGCTCACGGTGCTGGCCATCTCGCTTCCTCCGTGGCCCGGTGCCGCACTGGTACTCGTCACGGCGGTCTCCGTGCTTCTGGGGCCGGCGGGTGTGCGTGCCCGTCAACTGTGGCGTGCGTACAGGATTCCGCTCGGGTTCTGCGTGACCGGTGCGGCGACCCTGCTCGTACAGGTCGGGGGCCCCGACGGGCTCGTCGCTCCCGCTCCGGGCGGACCGGTCCGGGCGGGTGAGCTGCTGCTGCGGACCTCCGCGGCATCACTCGGCGTCCTGCTCCTCGCCTTCACCACACCGATGTCCGACCTGCTTCCCAGGCTGGTCAGGGCGGGTGTGCCCGCGGCTGTGGTGGACGTCGCCCTGGTGACCTACCGCATGAGCTTTCTGCTGCTGGACGCGATGCGCAGGATCCGCGAGGCGCAGGCCGCCCGGCTCGGGCACACCACCAGGGCAGCCACCTGGAGATCACTGGCCGGCCTCGGGGCCACCGCGTTCGTCCGGGCCTTCGACCGCGCCGCCCGTCTCCAGTCGGGGCTGGCCGGGCGCGGATACGACGGCACCCTGCGTGTCCTGGTGCCCGAGGCCCGCGTCTCCGTCCGGTTCGTGGCCGCGAGCGCCGGCCTCCTCGCGGCCGTGGCCGCCCTGACCTTCGTCCTGGAAAGGCTGCTCCCATGAGTGGTTCCTCGCTGCTGTCCCTGCGGGGCGCCTCGTTCTCCTACGAGGACGGCCCGCGCGTGCTCAGCGGTCTCGACTTCGACGCGCGCGAAGGGCGTGCTCTCGCGCTGCTCGGCAGGAACGGCAGCGGGAAGACCACGCTGATGCGGCTGCTCAGCGGCGGACTGCGCCCGAGCGAGGGCGGCCTGACGGTCGAGGGGATCCCGGTCGCGTACGACCGCAAGGGACTGACGCGACTGCGGACGACCGTTCAGCTGGTGGTGCAGGACCCGGACGACCAGCTGTTCGCAGCGTCCGTCTTCCAGGACGTGTCGTTCGGGCCGCTGAACCTCGGTCTGCCGGACGCGGAGGTGCGCGGCCGGGTCGAAGAGGCGCTGACGGCGCTCGGCATCGGCGCGCTGGCCGACCGGCCCACGCACCTCCTGTCCTACGGGCAGCGCAAGCGGACCGCGATCGCGGGGGCGGTGGCAATGCGGCCGCGCATGCTGATCCTCGACGAGCCCACCGCCGGGCTGGATCCTGACGGGCAGGAACGTCTGCTCGCCACGCTCGGCGGACTCCGCGCGAGCGGTACGACGGTCATGATGGCCACGCATGACGTCGACCTGGCACTGCGCTGGGCCGACGACGCGGCGCTGCTCACCCCGGCCGGCGTCCGTGCCGGGCCGGCACCGGAGATGCTGGCCCGTACGGATCTCCTGACCGAGGCGGGGCTCAGGCTGCCCTGGGGGGTGGCGACCGCGCAGCTGCTGCGCGAGCGGGGCCTGCTGGCTCCGGGTGAGGCAGGCCCTCGTACGCCGGCGGAGCTGGCCGAGGGTTACCTCTCCGAGGCGGTGGCCCTTCCTGACGCGGGCCGCTGATGTGCGAGGCGCCCTCGGCACCGGGCCGGGCGGCCGCCTCTCGCTCCCCGGCGCTCAGGGCCCGAGGGTTCAGTGTCAGCGGCGGACCGCTCACCCGTCCCCGGCGGTACCCCCTCGATGACTTGTCTCCACGCCCCGCGCCGACCGGCGACAGGGAATGTCGTCAATTCGCCATGGCTCAATACCATGCGAAATGCCGGGCGATTCGCCTCGTCGAACCATTGACCGACCAAGAGACTGCCGTTCCACCGGCATATGCAGGAACCACCCATATGCGAGGCATCTCGAAATGTGAGAATCAACCGGACGACGCCTGCGCAGGCCACAGCCGTCGGGCGCAGGAATCGACTCGTTCGTGAGCGACTTTCGGACTCTTCACATCGACTTAACTTCATAAGCACTCCGGCCTGTTAGCGTCCGACGGAAGACGTGAAATCCAGGAGGAGGTGAAGAGTGCGGACGACGGCAGTCCGGTTCGTGCTCGCGTTCCTCCTGGCCTTTCTCCTGGCCCCTCACTCCGGTGATTCGACGGCCGAGGCCCCCACTCACGGGCCCGCGCCCTCCCTGCGCGAGGACCGGGCGCACGGACCCTCCGTGGGCGAGGCGCTGAGCCAGTACGGCGGCACCTGCGGCACGCTCCATCCGGGGTCCGACCCGAACGGCCTCCTGCGCCCGCGCGACCGGCATCGCTCCGCAGGCGCACCGGTCCCGGAGGCACCGTCACGCGCCGCCGTGGACGGTTCGGCCGGTCACGGCTCCGTGCCGGCGGCCGGTGCGGGGACGGGGGCCGCGGCTCACTCCCCCAGACCGTCGACCGCCCATTCCTCCTCCGTGCTCCAGGTGTTCCGCTGCTGAGGTGACCGGGACTCCCGGAGACCCGCCCTCACCGTCGGTCCCGCGGGACCCGGTGCACCGGGCTGCCTCCGCGTCCCTCCGCGCGGTTCCAGTTCTCGTACACACCGACGCGCCGCCCCTTTCGGCGCGCCAGGAGGAATCTCTGGCATGCACACTCTTGTCGATCCCCACACGACAGAAGTCCCCCACACCAACAGCGGCACCGCCGGCTGGGCTCCCCCCGCCGACGTCCGCTCGGCCCCCTTCCGCACGGGATGAGGGCCGCCATGAGTCGCGTCGGCGCCTTTCCCCATCTGCGGCAGGACTTCGCCGCCTCACTCGTCGTATTCCTGGTCGCGCTGCCGCTGTGCGTGGGCGTCGCGGTGGCTTCCGGGGTCCCCGCCGAACTGGGCCTGATCACCGGCATCGTGGGTGGCCTCGTCACCGGATCCATGCGCGGCAGCAGTCTCCAGGTCTCGGGACCGGCCGCCGGTCTGACCGTGCTCGTCTTCGAGGCCGTACAGACCTTCGGGCTGCCCGCCCTCGGTGTGATCGTGCTGGCGTCGGGTCTGCTCCAGCTCGCCATGGGCGCGTTGCGGCTGGGCCGCTGGTTCCGGGCGATCTCGGTTTCGGTCGTCGAGGGCATGCTCGCCGGCATCGGTCTCGTTCTCATCGCCGGTCAGCTGTACACGGCTGCCGGTGCGGAGGCACCGGCCTCCGGTACGGAGAAGATGACCGGAATCCCCGGGCTGCTGGCCGATGCCCTGTCCAGCCCCGAGGCGCTCGCCTCGCTCGCGGTGGCCGTGTCCACCGTGGTCCTGGTGGTGACGTGGGAAAGGATGCCGAAGCGGGTGAGGGCCGTCCCGGGCGCGCTCGCCGCGGTCGCGCTCGCCACGCTGGTCACCCTGGCGTTCGACCTGCCCGTCGGGACCGTCCAGGTCCAGGGTCTGCTGGACGCCGTGCAGATTCCTCCGCTGTCGGAGTTCGGGGGTCTCGCGACCCTGAGCCTGCTCGGGACGGTGGCGGCCTTCACGCTGATCGCCTCCGCGGAGAGCCTGTTCAGCGCGGCCGCCGTCGACCGCCTGCACGACGGGCCGCGCACCCGGTACGACAAGGAGCTGATGGCCCAGGGAGCGGGCAACACCGTGTGCGGAATCCTCGGGGCGCTCCCGATGACCGCGGTGATCGTACGCAGCTCCGCCAATGTGCGGGCGGGTGCGCGGACCCGGGCTTCCCGGGTGCTGCACGGTGTGTGGCTGCTCCTGTTCGCGGCTCTGTTCCCCTCGGCGCTGGCGCTCATCCCGCTCCCCGCGCTCGCCGGGATCCTGATCCACGCCGGATGGAAGCTGATTCCGCTGCGCTCCCTCGTGGCGCTGTGGCGTGAGCACCGGGGGGAGGCGCTGATCCTGGTCGTGACGGCCGTGGCCATCGTGACGGTCAACATGTTCGAGGGGGTGCTGACCGGCCTCGCGCTGTCGGTGGCCAAGGCCGCCTGGGATGCCTCCCATATCCGGCTGGAGGTCGTCGAGACCCGTGATGACCTGGTCAGGGCGCGGCTTTCGGGCAATGCGACGTTCCTGCGGCTGCCGAAGATACTGGACAGCCTGGAGGCTCTCCCCACGGACCGGCCCGTCGCGCTCGACCTGTCCGGCCTCCACCATCTGGACCACGCCTGTCGTACCGCGCTGGAGAACTGGGCGGAGCGGCACAGCGCGTCCGGGACCGAGCCGGTGCGGCTGACCCGCGAGGACGTGGTGACGGCCTCTCCCTGAGACGACGCCGTGGGGAAGCGGAGATCCCTCCGCTTCCCCACGGGAGCACGACGGCTCCCCGGGGCACCGGTGAAAGGTGCCCCGGGGAGCCGTCGTACTGGGTCAGCCGTTGGGCAGGATCACCGCACGGCCGTTGATCTTCCCGGCGTGCAGCCGCTCGTAGGCGAGCGGTGCCTCGTCGATGGAGAAGGTCTCGACGTGGACGTCCACGGCACCGGCGTGGGCGAGCTCGATGACCTCGGCCAGTTCCTTGCGCGAGCCCCAGTACGGTGCGGTGACCGAGGTGGAGAACGGCAGGACTCCGAACCCGACGGGCAGGGTTCCGCCGCCGATCCCGACGATCGTGACGTCGCTGTCGACGGAGGCGACCGCTCCGGCGGTCTTCACGGTGGGTTCGGCTCCGACGAAGTCGAAGACGACCTTGGCACCGATGCCACCGGTGAGCTCGCGGACCTTCGCGGCGGCGTTCTCGTCGGACAGCACGGCCTCGTGGGCTCCGACGGTCTTCGCGAGGGCGAGCTTCTCCTCCGTGACGTCGAGGGCGATGACGCGCACGGCGGTCATGGCGCGCAGCAGCTGGATCGCGACGTGGCCCAGGCCTCCGGTGCCGATCACCACGGCGGTAGCGCCCGGCAGCAGCTTCGGCAGGGAGCGCTTGATGGCGTGGTAGGGCGTGAGGCCCGCGTCGGTCAGCGAGACGGTCTTGACCGGGTCGAGGTCGCCGATCGGCGTCAGATGACGGGTGTCGTCGACGATCATGTACTCGGCCATGGCACCGGGGTTGCCCAGTCCGGGCGGGTTGATGCCGAGGTCCGCGGCGCGCAGGCAGTAGTTCTCCCGGCCCTCGGCGCAGTTGACGCAGGTGCCGCAGCCCCAGGGGCCGTAGACGGCGACCGAGTCGCCGACGGAGACGCCCTCCGCGCCGTCACCGAGCGCGGCGACGGTGCCGACGCCTTCGTGGCCGAGGGTGAGCGGCAGCTCGTAGGGGAAGCCCTCGGCGGGCCAGCTCATCACCGCGATGTCCGAGTGGCAGACACCGGCTGCGGTGACCTTCAGCAGGACCTGGCCGGGGCCCGGCTCCGGCTCGGGAATCTCCACGACCTCGGGGGCCGCGCCGATGGTGCGGTACTGGACGGCTTTCATGTCTCTCCTTCGTTTCTCCGTGTTTCCTTTGTGACCCCCGTGATGGCGCTCCGCCACTCGGGGGATCAGGAGGCGGAGTAGCCGCCGTCCACCAGGTGGTAGCTGCCGTGGATGAAGGAGGCGCGGTCGGAGAGGAGGAAGGCAACGAGCTCGGCGACCTCTTCGGACGTGCCGAGACGGCCCGCGGGGTGCAGGGATATCAGGTGGTCGCGGGCCGGTCCGTCGGTGTCGCGGAGCAGAGGGGTGTCGATGAAGCCGGGGCCGACCGCGTTGACGCGGATGTTCTGGTTCGCGTATTCGAGTGCGGCGGTCTTGGTGAGGCCGACGACGCCGTGCTTTGCGGCGACGTAGGCCGGGGAGTTCGCGAACCCGTTGGTGCCGAGGATGGAGGAGATGTTGACGACGGCTCCGCCGCCCGCGGCCAGGATGGCCGGAAGTTCGTGGCGCATCGAGTAGAAGACGCCGCTGAGGTTGGTGGCGACGACCCGGTTCCAGTCCTCGACGGCGTACTCGCCGGTCGGCTGGGAGGGGCCGCCGATGCCGGCGTTGTTCACCGCGAGGTGCAGGGCGCCGAAGGTGTCGACGGCGAAGCGGACTCCGGCCTCGACGGAGGCGGGGTCGGTGACGTCGAGTGCGACGGCGGCGGCCGTGGCGCCGGTGGCGCGCAGCTCTTCGGCGGCCTGACGGGCGCTCGCCTCGTTGTAGTCGGCGACGACGACGCTGGCGCCGCTCGCGGCGAGCCGGCGGGAGAGGGCGAGGCCGATGCCGGACGCTCCGCCGGTGACGAGGGCGACCTTGCCGGCGAACTCCGCCTCGGGGGCGGTGGGGAGGGTGGTGCTCATGGTGTGCTTCCTTGCGTGGTGCTGTGGGGCGCCGGCCCGTCCTGCCGCGAATCCAGCAGGTGTGCGGAGAGGGCGTCGAAGGCGTGTACGACGAGCTCGGGCAGGGCGGCGGGGCGGCCGCCCCTGACCCAGGCCGCCTGGGCCGCGATGAGCGCTCCGGCTCCCGCGGCCACGGCCACGGCGGGACGGAGGTCCTGCCGTGGATCGACGCCGAGCCGTTCCGCGAGAATCGCCACCGACTCCTCCTGCGCGTCCACCCGGATGTGGTGGTACGCGGCGTAGAGGGTCGGTTCCTCCTCGGCCATGACGAGCAGGTCGAAGATGCGGGGCCGTAGGTGCCAGGGCTCCGCCTCGGGGTCCTCGAGCCAGTCGAGGACGGCCCGGCGGTAGGCGGTGAGCGGTGGTTCGGCCGCGGGGCGCTCGCGGAGCGCTCGGTTGATGCGGTCGCCGTCGCCCCGTACTGCGTCGAGGACGGCGGCCTCCTTGCTCGGGAAGTACCGGCTGAAGGTGCGCCGGTCGACGTCCGCCGCCTGGGCGATGTCCTCGACCGTCACACCTCGGAGGCCGCGGTCGAGCACGAGGTCGAACGCGCACCGCGCCAGCGTGTCCCGGGTCCTGCGCGCCTTGCGGGCGCGCCTTTCCGGGGCCTTCCCTGCGTCATGCATAACTGCACCATACACCTTTAAATGTCCCAGTGGGACATGAGTCCCTCCGGGACACGACCGCCGTCGGGACACGCACGACGGGGCCGGGGCGACCAACGGTCACCCCGGCCCCGTACAGGACTCGGCTCAGGCGTGGAGAGCCCTCAGGAGCGGGGCTCCGGCTCCTCCTCCGGGACCCGGCTGAGCGCGCCCGGCCACCAAGCGGTGCGCCCGATGTCCCTGACCAGGGCGGGCACGAGCAGGGAGCGCACCACGAGGGTGTCCAGCAGGACGCCGAACGCCACGATGAAGGCGATCTGCACCAGGAAGGCGAGCGGGATGACGCCCAGGGCCGCGAAGGTGGCGGCGAGCACGACGCCCGCGGAGGTGATGACTCCGCCCGTGGTGGTGAGTCCGCGCAGGACCCCTTGACGGGTGCCGTGGATCAGCGACTCCTCCCGGACACGGGACATCAGGAAGATGTTGTAGTCGACGCCCAGGGCGACCAGGAAGACGAATCCGTACAGCGGCACGGAGGCGTCCGTACCCGTGAAACCGAAGACGTGCTCGAAGACCAGCGAGGCGATGCCCAGCGTCGCGAGGAAGTTGAGCGCCACGGTGGCCACCAGCAGCAGCGGCATCAGCAGCGAGCGGAGCAGACCGATCAGGATGACCAGGATGATGATCAGCACCACCGGGACGATGATGTTGCGGTCGTGCTCGGCCGTCTGCTGCGTGTCGTACTGCTGGGCGGTGTAGCCGCCGACGAGGGCGTCGCCTCCCGGGACGGCGTGCACGGCTTCCCGCACGTCGACCACGGTCGCCTTGGCCGCGTCGCTGTCCGCCGCTGCCTCCGGTGTCACATCGATCCGGACGCGCCCGTCCACGACCAGCGGTTCCCCCGCGCCCGGACGGCCCGATTCCGTCAGTACGGAGACACCGGCGACGCCGGGGACGTCCTCCGCGGCGGCGGTGACCTGCTGCGCGCGGTCCGCTTCGGCGATCACCACGATGGGGTTGCCCGAGCCTCCGGGGAAGTGGCGGCCGAGGGTCTCCTGCGCGGCGACGGACGGCGCGTCGTTGACGAAGATCTCCTCGAGGGGCACCCCCTTGGAGTTCAGGGTCGGCATGAAGGCCGCGCACACGAGGAGACCGGCCAGGGTGACGGCCCACACCTTGCGCGGGGCGCGGTCGACCAGCCGGGCGACCTTCGACCAGATTCCCGTGGAGCCCGCCTCGGGCTCGCTCTGCCCCTTCTTGGGTCCGGACGGCCAGTAGGCGGCCCGGCCGAGGAGGACGAGGACGGCCGGCAGGAAGGTGAGCGCGCTCAGGACGGAGCACACGATCCCGATGGCGCCCACCGGGCCGAGTGCCCGGTTGTTCGTCAGATCGCTGAGCAGCAGGGCGAGCAGGCCGAGGGCCACGGTGGCGGCGCTGGCCACGATCGGTCCGGCGGACTCGCGGAGCGCGGCGCGCATGGCGGACCACCGGTCGGACTGCCGCGCGAGCTCCTCGCGGAACCGTGCGGTGAGCAGCAGCGCGTAGTCGGTGGCGGCTCCGATGACCAGGATCGAGAGGATGCCCTGGACCTGCCCGTCGACCCGGACGATGTCGTGGTCGGCCAGGACGTAGACGACCGCGCAGGACACGCCGAGCGCGAAGACGGCTCCGATGATGATGATCAGGGGCAGCAGGACACTGCGGTAGACCAGGAGCAGGATGACCAGCACAGTCACCAGGGCGACGCCCAGCAGCAGGCCGTCGATACCGGCGAAGGCGTCCGAGAGATCGGCCTGGGAGGCCGCGGGTCCGGCGAGCTGGACCACCGTGCCGGGGACCTTCTTCGCGGCCTCGCGGATGTGTGCCAGCGAGTCGGGGAGCTCCTCCCCCAGATCCGGCCTCAGCTGTACGACGCCTTCGAGGGCCTCACCGTCCTTCGACGGCAGCGCGGGGCTCACCTTGCCCGTCACGCCGGGCCCGTCCTGGGCGGAGGCGAGGGCGGCCGTGGCGGCGCGTTGCTGGTCGGGGCCGAGCTTTCCGCCGCCCTCGTCCGAGGTCCAGACGACGATGGCGGGCACGGTCTCCTGGCGGCTGAACTTCTTCTGCGCTTCGACGACCTTGGTGGACTCGGCGCTCTGCGGCAGGAACGCGGCCTGGTCGTTGGTGGCCACCTCCCCGAGTTTTCCGGCGTACGGGCCGAAGGCGCCGCCGACGACCAGCCAGGCGAGGACGAGGAAGACGGGGAGAAGGATCAGCCGGCGGGTCGGCTTCGATGCGGTGGACATAGCACTCCTGGGTCGGCCGCGATCTCTCAATCATGATGTATCTCAATGATTGAGATTACATGTCCTTGAGCGTGCTTCCGCACCGGAGGGGTCTCAGCGCCTGGGAACCTGCATTCGAGCGAGTTCCCCGTTCATGCGCCCCAGAAAACGGAGGGCGGCCTGGAGTTCCCCGGGCTCCGAGACCGAGCGGGCACCGGCCGCCGCCTGGGCCAGCGGCATGAAGAAGGATCGGGCCGCGGCCTGGGCCCCGGGCTCGTAGTGGAGGTGCACGACACGCCGGTCGGCGCTCTCCCGGGCCCGTCTGATGTGCCCGGCGCGCTCGAGCCGGTCCAGGCAGGCGGTCACCGCGCCGGACGTGAGGCCCAGGTGCTCACGCAGCCGCCCGGGGGTCAGCGGAACTTCCGAGTCGAGGATCGCGCCGAGCGCCTGCACATCCGTCGCGTGGAGGCCCTGTGTATGGGCGAACGCGTGGACCAGACGATTGATCTCGCCGTTCATACGGCGCAGCTCGACGGCGAGGGCCTGGAGATCCGGCGCCCCCGTCCCGTGCCGGTCCGGTCCGCCGCGAGAGTCGTCTGCACTGTCCACCGCCCCATCCTAGGTCGCCCGCCCCGCCCGGCTGTTCACTGATCGACCACGGATCCGGAACGTGGCATCGGCGTGTCCGGTCTGCGGAAACCCGCGATCGGGGACACCGTGGTCCGAGGAGAAGCGAGCCGGAGCGAGGGGTCATGGAGAGCAAGGACGACAGCGGCGGACTGCGGTGCCTGGTGACGGGTGCGAGCGGTTACATCGGGGGGCGGCTCGTGCCCGAGCTCCTTGAGGCCGGCCACCGGGTGCGCTGCCTGGCGCGGACCCCGGACAAGCTGCGGGACCACCCGTGGGCCGGGGAGGCCGAGGTGGTCAAGGGCGATGTGACGGACGCGGAGTCCCTCGACGCGGCCATGCGGGACATCGACGTCGCGTACTACCTGGTGCACGCGCTGGCCTCGGGACCGGACTTCGAGAAGACCGACCGCGAGGCGGCGCGTGTCTTCGGTCAGCGGGCGAAGGCGGCCGGTGTGGGGCGGATCGTCTACCTCGGCGGTCTCACGCCGCCGGACGTCGACGAGCGGGAACTCTCCCCGCACCTGCGTTCGCGCGCCGAGGTCGGGCGGATCCTGCTCGGTTCGGGTGTGCCGACCACGGCGTTGCGCGCGGCCGTCATCATCGGATCGGGCTCGGCGTCCTTCGAGATGCTGCGCTACCTCACCGAGCGCCTGCCCGTCATGGTCACCCCCAGCTGGGTCTCCACCCGGATCCAGCCGATCGCGGTACGGGACGTCCTGCGCTATCTGGTGGGCAGCGCGCACATGCCCGCCGAGGTGAACCGCACCTTCGACATCGGCGGGCCGGACGTCATGACGTACCGCGACATGATGCAGAAGTACGCGGCGGTCGCCCGCCTCCCCCACCGCCTCATCCTCCCGGTGCCGATGCTGTCTCCGGGCCTGTCCAGCCACTGGGTCGGCCTCGTGACCCCCGTGCCCGCGTCGATCGCGCGGCCCCTCGCGGAATCCCTGCGCTACGAGGTCGTCTGCCAGGAACACGACATCGCAGAGCACGTACCCGACGGGCCCGGACGGCCCTTCTCCTTCGCCACCGCCCTCTCCCTCGCCCTGCAGAGGGTGCGTGAGGCCCGGGTGACGACGCGCTGGTCCTCCGCCTCCACGCCGGGCATCCCCAGCGATCCGCTGCCCACCGACCCCGACTGGGCCGGCGGGAGCCTCTACACCGACGTACGGGAACTCGACGTGGACGCCTCTCCCGAGGCCCTCTGGCGGGTCATCGAGGGGATCGGGGGCGACAACGGCTGGTACTCCTTCCCTCTGGCCTGGGCGGTCAGAGGGTGGATGGACCGGCTGACCGGCGGAGTGGGACTGCGCCGGGGCAGGCGGGACGCCCAGCGGCTGAGGGTGGGCGACTCCCTGGACTTCTGGCGGGTCGAGGAGATCGAGCGCGGCAGGCTCCTCAGGCTCCGCGCGGAGATGCGGATGCCCGGACTCGGCTGGCTGGAGATGTACGCGCAGGAGGGCGAGGACGGCAGGTCGCACTACTGCCAGCGCGCCGTCTTCCATCCGGCCGGGCTGCTCGGCCACGCCTACTGGTGGAGCGTGTCCCCCTTCCACGCGTTGATCTTCGGCGGAATGGCCCGCAACATCGCCCGGGCAGCGGTCCAGGGCGCGGAAGGTGTGACGAAATGACCGTGGCCGTGGTGCTGTTCACCTCCGATCTGCGACTGCACGACCACCCCCCGCTGCACGCGGCCCTCGCCTCGGCCGACGAGGTCGTACCCCTCTTCGTACGGGACGAGGGAGTGGAGGCCACCGGCTTCGACGCCCCCAACCGGCGCGCGTTCCTGGCCGACTGCCTGCGGGATCTGGATACGGGGCTCCGCGAGCGAGGCGGCCGCCTCGTCGTACGTGAGGGCGCCGTCGTCGAAGAGGTCTGCCGGATCGTCACGGAGACCGGGGCGGGCTCGGTGCACATGGCGGCGGGAGTCAGTTCGTTCGCCCACCGCAGGGAGGAGCGGCTGCGTGAGGCCCTCGATTCGCAGGGCTGCCGGCTGCGGGTGCACGACGCGGTGATCACCGTCGTCGCGCCGGGGGCGGTGGTCCCGTCCGGACCGGGCCGGGACCACTTCGCCGTCTTCACGCCGTACTTCCGGCGCTGGTCCGAGGAAGGGACCCGCCAGGTGTTCCGGGCTCCCCGGGCCGTCCGCGTGCCGGAGGGCCCCGCGTCCGCCGCGCTGCCGGCCAGGAACGGGGTGAGCGGGGTGTCCCCGGGGCTCGCCGAGGGGGGCGAGGAGGAAGGGCGCAGGCTCTTCACCGCCTGGCGGCGCGACGGCCTGGCGGCGTACGAGGACCGTCACGACGACCTGGCGGGCGACGCGACCTCGCGGCTCTCACCGCACCTGCACTTCGGCACGCTCTCCCCCACCGAGGTGGTGAGCCGTGGGCGTGAGGCGGGCGGCCCCGGCGCTGAGGCGTTCGTACGGCAGGTGTGCTGGCGGGACTTCCACCACCAGGTCCTGGCCGCCCGTCCCGCCTCGTCCCGGTCCGACTACCGTACGCGGCACGACCGTTGGCGCACCGGGAAGGCGGCCGAGGACGACACCGCGGTCTGGAAGGAGGGCCGCACCGGCTATCCGGTGGTCGACGCCGCGATGCGTCAGCTCCTGCACGAGGGCTGGATGCACAACCGGGGGCGGCTGCTCGCCGCGAGCTTCCTCACCAAGTCCCTGTACGTGGACTGGCGGACGGGGGCGCGCCACTTCCTGGATCTGCTGGTCGACGGCGATGTCGCCAACAACCAGCTCAACTGGCAGTGGGTGGCCGGGACGGGCACGGACACCCGTCCGAACCGGGTACTCAACCCCGTGACCCAGGCGAAGCGTTACGACCCGGACGGCGCCTATGTGCGCCGGTGGGTCCCTGAACTGGCCGACGTCGCCGGGCCCGCGGTCCACGAGCCGTGGAAGCTGCCCCGGTCGCAGCGGTCCCGCTGCGACTACCCGGAGCCGGTGGTGGGGCTGCCGGAAGGGCTGGCCCGGTTCAAGGAGGCCCGGGGGCTGGACTGACACCCGCGCGGATCACCCCTCAGGGCCCGAGACCGAGCGGGATGTGTCCTTGGGCCCGGCCCTGGTCGTCCAGGAGACGCCCCATCCGCTTGGCCGTGAGCAGCGTGATGTCGCGACGTCGGACGTGTGCGGAGGGCAAACGTCTGCCCAGGTGGGTCTCGAAGTCCGCTGCCTCGGTGAGCGACCGGGCCCAGGTCGAGACGAGCAGGTTGGTCTCGCCGGTCACCGCCATGCACAGCCGCACCCCGGGCAGCCGGGCCGTAACGTGCCCGGCGGAATCGAGTTCGGCCGACGGCACGGAGATCCGGTAGGTGCTGATGACCGGCCGGCCGGCCGCCAGATGGGAGACGTCGCAGCGGATCCTGACCTGACCGGAGTCCAGCATCCGGGTCAGTCGGCGGCGTACCGTCGCTTCGCTGGTGCCGGTGTCCCGGGCCAGGTCGCTGTAGGGCCGGCGCGCGTCGGCGGCGAGTGCCCGGAGCAGTGCCCGGTCGGCGTCGCCGTGATGGGCGGCCGCTGCGGCGCCGGCCGCGTCGCGCGCGAGCCGGGAGCGCTGTCCGCGGTCGAGCGCGTGCACCTTCCAGTCGGCACCTTCCCGGTAGCCACGCAGCATGACGGCGACCCGGATGTCACGCACGCCCGGGAGCCGTGCGAGCTGCCCGTCGGTGAAACGCGTCAGGGCCGCGGTCCCGTAGCAGAACACCGTGAGGAAGAGTGTGCCGTCCGTGCCGGACGCGGTACTCCCGGTGGTGCGTTCGACACTGGCCACGCACGGTTCGTCGCACGCGGCCCGTGCGGCGGCGGCCAGGCTGCCCGGAGCGACGGACACGTCGACGAAGGCGACGCACAGCCCCTCCGCCTGGCCGGGCGGCCCCCATGTCTCGTAGGCGGTGCTCCAGGCGAGGCCGGCGGTGTGCAGCCGGTCCCAGCGGCGGGCGGCGGTGGTCGCGTCGACGCCGAGGACCGCGCCGACACGGGACCAGGGCGCACGGGGACTGGTCTGCAGGGCGTCGACGAGTGCCATGTCGGCCTCGTCGAGGTCGCGTACGCCAGGCGTCGGGCAGACGGAATCCTGCGCTCCCTGAGTGCAGGATTCCGGCATCCGCGCGGGGGTGGGTGCCATGGCCACCATTGTGGGGCCACTCGCATCCGCCGATGCGGTGGCCCCCGGCCACGGGTGGTCCGCCGCACGTACGTGTGCGCCTGCCCGGGGGCGGATCCTCGCGGGTCCAGGCGTGCGCGCTCCCTCAGCCGCGTAAGACACCGTGGAGCCGCCGTGAGCACCACCTCGACACCGTCACCGTCACCTGCGCCGCCGCCGCAGGACGTGAGCACCGCCCCACCCCAGGGGCGGGTCCGGCTCGACCGGGCCGCGAAGACGACCGTCGGCCTGCTCTTCCTGGCCTGGATCGTCGACTACATCGACCGGCTCGTGATCAACCTGGCGCTGCCGCACATCGGCACCGAGTTCGGCATCGACCGCACCCAGCAGGGCCTGGTGCTGTCCGCGTTCTTCTTCGCCTACGCCAGCTGCCAGATTCCCGGCGGGCTGCTCGCCGACCGCTTCGGCTCCAAGAAGATCCTGCTGTGGGCGATGCTCGTCTGGTCGGTGTTCACCGCGCTGACCGGGACCGCCTGGTCCTTCGCCGCGCTGCTGGTGATCAGGGTGCTCTTCGGCGCCGGTCAGGGCATCTTCCCCGCCGCCGCGATGAAGGCCGTCGCCGAACGGACCGGACCGGAGGAACGGATGACGGCGAGCGGGTGGATCTCCTCGTCGAACGCCTTCGGCGCGGTCGTGGCTCCGCTGATCGCCGGTCCCGTCATCGCCCTGTGGGGCTGGCGCATGTCGTTCTACGCGGTCGCGGGACTCGGTGTCGCGACCTTCGTACTGGTGCGGCTCCTGCTCCCCCCGGCGCGGCCGGCCACCGGGCCGCGGACGGCCGAGGGCGGGGGAACCCGCGCGCTGCTGGCCTCTCCCCCGATGTGGCTGTACGTGGGAATGCTGTTCGGGTACGGCATGCTCGCCTGGGGACTCACCTCCTGGGTTCCGTCCTACCTGCAGACCGAGCGAGGACTCTCGTTGGAGAAGTCGGGGCTGCTCAGCGCGCTGCCGGCGCTGTTCGGCGGCGTCGCCATGATTCTCAGCGGCAGGTGCGCGGACCGGGTGAAGGGGCGCCCGGCGATCCTCGTCGCTCCATCCATGGCCGTGGCGGGTGCGGCGGTCCTCGGGATGACGCAGGCGGAGGGCCTGGTCGCGTTCGAGGCGCTGCTCTGTCTCGCGTACGCCGCCTGCACGTTCTGCTTCACCCCGATCTTCGCCGTGCCGCTGCGGACCCTGTCGACCCGGCTGAGCGGCGCCGCCTCCGGCATGATCAACTTCGGGGGCCAGTCCGCCGGCATCCTCGTGCCCATCCTCATGGGGTACCTCGCCGACACCTACTCGTTCACCGTCGCCTTCGCGGTCCTGGGTCTCGGGGCGGCGCTGACGTCCGTTCTCGCGCTCGTCGCCCCGCAGACCTCCGCCTCCCTCCACTCCCGGCTCGGGCCCTCCCTCCGGGACTGACCGGCCGCCCCGCACCTACCTCTCGACAAAGGAGTCCCGTGTGACCGTCTCCCCTTCCCCCGTACCCGCCTGCCCGGTCGACCCCGCTCTGCTCGTGCTGCCCGCGGGCACCCCGGCCGACCAGGGCCTGGAGCGGCTCCTCCCGACGCTGGGAGATCTCTACCGGGATCTGCACGCCCACCCCGAACTGTCGATGAACGAGACCCGCACCGCGGCGATCGTGGCGGCGGTGCTGCGCGCCCAGGGCTGGGAGGTCACGGAGAAGGTCGGCACCACCGGCGTGGTCGGCACGCTGACCAACGGCGACGGCCCCACGGTGCTGCTCCGCGCCGACACCGACGGGCTGCCGCTGGCCGAGGACACGGGGCTGCCGTACGCGTCGACCGACACCGCGATCGGGCCCGACGGCGGCGAGGTGCCGCTGATGCACGGCTGTGGTCACGATCATCATGTGACCGCCCTTCTCGGCGCGACCGCCCTGTACGCGGCGGACCGCAGCACCTGGCGCGGCACGTTGCTCGCCGTCTTCCAGCCCGGCGAGGAGATCGCGGCCGGAGCCCGCGCCATGGTCGACGACGGCTTCGCGGAGCGCTTCCCCCGTCCGGACGTCTGCCTCGGCCAGCACGTCAGCCCGCTGCCCACCGGGACGGTGGCACTGCGCGCGGGGACGGCCATGTCGGCCGCGGACAGCTTCCGTGTCCGTCTGTACGGAGCCGGTGGGCACGGTTCCCAGCCGGAGCTGACGGTCGATCCGATCCTGCTCGGCGCGCACGTGGTGACGCGGCTGCAGTCGGTGGTCTCCCGCGAGATCGCCCCGCAGGACGCCGCGGTGGTGACGGTCGGCTCGTTCCAGGCCGGTCACAAGGAGAACATCATCCCGGACAGTGCCGAACTCAAGATCAACGTCCGTACCTTCGACCCCGAGGTGCGGACCCGGGTCCTGGCAGCGATCGAGCGGATCGTACGGGGCGAGGCCCAGGCGGCGGGCGCGCCGCGGGAGCCGGAGTTCGAACCGCTGAACGCCTTCCCTCTCACCGTCAACGACTCGGACGCCACCGAGCGCGTGCGCACCGCCCTGGTGTCCGTCTACGGCGAGCCGGGCGTGCAGCACATGGAGCGGCCGCTCGCGGGCAGCGAGGACTTCGGCGTGTTCGGCACGACGTTCGCGTGTCCCTCGGTCTTCTGGATGTGGGGCGGGTTCGATCCGGCGCTCTACGAAGGCCAGGACCCGTCGCAGGTACGCCCGGGCACCCCGGGCAACCACTCACCGCGCTTCGCACCCCAGGCGGAGCCGGTCATCGAGTACGGGGTGCGGGGGCTGCTCGCGGCCGCCGCGGCGTTCCACGGGCCGGACGCCTGACCCGGCACCGCGCATGCGGGCGGCGGCCCCTGGCATCCCGGCCGGAGCCGGCCCGGGGGGAGCCGTCGCCCGCGCGGTGGCGCGACTCGTGCGTACCGCCTTCGCGTCACGTGCGTCGATAGCGGGCGTTGGCCCAGGAGAAGAGACCGAACGCCGCGAGTCCCAGGGCGATGAACGCGAGCAGCCAGGGCCCGGCGGGAGTCTCGCTGAAGGTGCGCAGGGTGTCGTCCATGCCCTTGGCCTTGCCGGGTTCGTGCTGCACCGCGGCGGCTACGGCGAATCCGCCCGCCGTGGCGAAGACGGCGCCGCGGACCGCACCGCCGAACACTCCGGTGACGTCGACGGCCTGACGGACCCTCCGGCTCATCTCGGCCATCTTCAGGTGCTTGTGGTATTTACGGGCGATCGCGCGGAAGGCGATCCACAGGCCGGCTCCGAGCACTGCGACACCCGCGGCCCCGACGATCCACTGACCGGCGGGCCACTCCAGGGCACGCGCGGTGACGTCGTCGGTCTGCTTGTCGCTGGATCCGCTGCCGCTGCTCTTGTCGCCGGCGGCGTAGGAGAGCACGGAGTACGAGACGAAGGAGTAGAAGACGAAGCGGCCGGCGGCCATGGCCCGCTTGGTCGCCTTGTCGCCGTCGGGCCCGGCCTGGCCGAAGACGGCCTCGGAGAGACGCCACAGGGCCATTCCCGCCAGTGCCACGCCCAGCGCCCAGAGCAGAAAGCCTCCGAAGGGCTTCTCGGCTATCTCGGCGATGGCTCCGCCGCGGTCGGCCTGCTTGCCCCCGCCGTCCGAGAAGGCGATGCGCAGGGCCAGCACACCCACCAGAAGGTAGATCACCCCACGCGCCACGAAGCCGGCCCTGGCTCCTACGTCCAGGGCCCGGCTCCGTGCGGCTCTTCGTGCCTGACCTCGTGCGTTCATCGACAGCGCGTTCGCATTCATGCACTGCCTGGTGCCCCTGAAACGGCGATCAATGCGGGTGGGTACCGCACCCGCTAGACGCTCTCGTCCCCCGGTTCCTCCTCGGCGGACGCCTGCCCCTTGGCCCGTCGGCCGACGACGGCGGCCGCTGCCAGGGCGCTGCCCGCGAAGGCGAGCGCGACGACCCACGGCTGGTCCAGCACATGCCCGGTGGCGTGGTCCAGGGAGTAGCGACCCGCGCCCGTCAGCCCGATGGCGGCGGCGGTGAATCCCAGGAAGGCCGGGTACTCGTAGCCACCGCCCATGGCGAAGAAGCCGGCGGGCGCGTGAACGGCGACGGCGCCGGCCATGGTGCCGGCGGCCGCGGCTCCTGCCGCCGGGGTGGCGAGGCCGAGTGCCAGCAGGACCCCGCCACCGGCCTCGCCGATGCCCGCGGCCAGGGCGCTGTGCTTCGGCGGATGGAAGCCCATGGCCTCCATCGCTGCGGTGGTCCCTTCGATGCCTCCGCCGCCGAACATTCCGGTCAGCTTCTGGAGACCATGGGCCGTGAGCACGGCCCCGGTTCCGGCCCGGAGCACGAGAAGCCCGAGGTCGCGTCGGTTGATGCACGTCATGGGGGGTCTCCTGTCGACGGGAGGGCGGCGTCCGGACGTACGGATTCCACTGTCGTCCGGACGGGTGCCTGGGGCCGGATGCTGTTACGCCATTCGTGTGGCGCCCCTTGGGGAGACTGCGACGTAGGTCATTGTGCAACTTGTTGCATAACTGTGGAGGGGTGGTCTACAACTGGCTGGACGCCACTCGCGAGGAGCCCCCGATGAGCCCGTACCCCCACCTGCTGAGCCCGCTCGACCTCGGATTCACCACCCTGCCCAACCGGGTGCTGATGGGATCGATGCACATCGGCCTCGAGGAGGTGGAGCGCGGCTTCGAACGGATGGCGGCCTTCTACGCGGCCCGCGCCCGCGGTGGTGTCGGCCTCATGGTCACGGGCGGGATCGCGCCCAGCGAGCGGGGCTGCTCCTTTCCCGGCGGCGCGAAGATGACCACGGAGGCGGAGGCGGATCAGCACCGTGAGGTGACGTCGGCCGTCCACGCGGCGGGCGGCAGGATCGCGATGCAGATCCTGCACTTCGGGCGCTACGCCCATCACCCGGACCTGGTGGCTCCGAGCGCGCTCAAGGCGCCCATCAGCGGCTTCACTCCGCACGCCCTCGACGACGACGAGGTCGAGGAGACCATCGAGGACTTCGTACGGGCCGCCGCGCTCGCACGCCGCGCCGGCTACGACGGCGTCGAGATCATGGGGTCCGAGGGCTATCTGATCAACGAGTTCATCGTCGGCGAGACCAACCACCGCGAGGACCGGTGGGGTGGGTCGTACGAGAACCGCATCCGCTTCCCCGTCGAGATCGTGCGGCGCGTCCGGGAGCGGGTCGGCCCGGACTTCATCATCGTCTACCGCCTGTCCATGCTGGACCTCGTGCCGGGCGGCTCGACCCTGGAGGAGGTCGTCCGTCTCGCCCGCGCGGTCGAGGAGGCGGGGGCGACCATCATCAACACCGGGATCGGCTGGCACGAGGCGCGGATCCCGACCATCGCGACGTCGGTGCCACGTGGTGCCTTCACCTGGGTGACGGAGAAGGTGCGAGGCGCGGTCTCCGTGCCTCTGGTCACCAGCAACCGCATCAACACCCCCGAGCTGGCCGAGGAGATCCTGGCCTCCGGCCGGGCGGACATGGTCTCGATGGCACGGCCCTTCCTCGCCGACCCCGACTTCGTCGCCAAGGCCGCCGCCGGCCGGGCCGACGCCATCAACACCTGCATCGGCTGCAACCAGGCCTGTCTCGACCACATCTTCAGCCTGAAGATCACCTCGTGCCTGGTGAACCCGCGCGCCTGCCACGAGACGGAGCTGGTGCTCTCGCCGACGCGGACCCGCAAGCGCGTCGCGGTGGTGGGCGCCGGGCCGGCCGGTCTCGCCTGCGCGGTCACGGCAGCCGAACGTGGGCACACCGTGACGCTGTTCGACGCCGCGGACGAGATCGGCGGTCAGCTGAACGTGGCACGCCGGGTACCCGGCAAGGAGGAGTTCGACGAGACCCTGCGCTACTTCCGCACCCGTCTCGCCGAGGAGGAGGTCGAGGTGCGGCTCTCCACGCCGGCGACGGCCGGCCTCCTCGACGGGTACGACGAGGTCGTCCTGGCCACCGGTGTCGAGCCGCGCACCCCGGCGATTCCCGGGGTCGGCCACCCGAGCGTGGTCAGCTACCTGGACGTACTGCGCGACGGTGCGCCGGTCGGTGACCGGGTGGCGGTCGTCGGGGCGGGCGGCATCGGCTTCGACGTCGCCGAGTTCCTGACCGACGGCGGGGACGAGGCGGGACGTGACTCCGCCGAATTCTTCCGGCAGTGGGGTGTGGACACCGAGTACACGGGCCGGGGCGGACTGGGGCTGCCCGAGCGGCCGAAGCCGCCGCGCACGGTGCACCTGATCCAGCGCAAGGCGACCAAGGTCGGTGCCGGGCTGGGGAAGACGACGGGCTGGATCCACCGCACAGAGCTGCGTCACCGCGGGGTGACGATGGTGGCGGGCGCCTCGTACGACCTGATCGACGACGAGGGCCTGCACCTGACCGTGGACGGTGAGCAGCACCTGTTGCCGGTCGACACCGTGGTCCTGTGCGCGGGGCAGGAGCCCCGCCGTGAGCTCTACGAGGAGCTGCGGGCGGCAGGCCGTCCCGTACATCTGATCGGTGGCGCCGACGTGGCCGCGGAGCTGGATGCCAAGCGCGCGATCCGCCAGGGCACGGAGCTGGCCGCCGAGCTGTGAGGGACCGGTTCCACCGTCCCTAGGATGCAGTGCATGTCACTCCCCCACGCGATCCTGACCGCCCTGATCGAGAAGCCGTCCTCCGGTCTCGAACTGACGCGCAGGTTCGACCGGTCGATCGGGTACTTCTGGCCGTCCACGCATCAGCAGATCTACCGCGAGCTGGGGAAGCTGGAGCAGGCGGGCCACATCCGGGTCCTGCCCCTGGGCCGGCCGGCCCGGGGGCAGAAGAAGGAGTACGAAGTTCTTCCCGAGGGCCGCGCGGAGCTGGCGGCCTGGGTGTCGCTCGCGGAGGACCCACGCCCGGTCCGCGATCCGCTGCTGCTGCGGATGCGGGCCGCGGCGGTCGTCGGGGCGCCCGGCCTCGTCGGGGAACTGCGTCGGCACCTGGCGCTGCACCAGGCGCAGCTCGCGGAGTACCTGGAGATCGAGCGGCGCGACTTCCCTCCGGAACGCGACGCCCAGGAGGACCGCCTGCGACGGCTGGTGCTGCGCGGGGGCATCGACCTGGAGACGTTCTGGACGGGCTGGCTCACCGACGCGATCGACGACCTGGAGCCTTCTGCCCCGTGACGGGCCGGACAGCTTGCCGGGCGTCTGCTCCCGTAGTGCCGCCCGCGGTTCTCGAGGAGGCCGTGCCCATACCTCCGGTGGACGCGGGGCCGGTCTCCCTCACGAGACGGGACGGAGAGTGACGGAACGTAGCGTCGCGCCCGAAGGCGGGAGCCGGCGGATCTCCGGTCGCGCACCGCTGCCCAGGCAACCCGCGGCCGTCCGTCGGCCGGCGTGGTGACGAGGCGACGACGAGAGGACGCATGTGGTGAAGGCACGGATTGCACGTACGGGGGTCGCCCTCGCGGCGGCCGCGACGGCCATCGTCGCGGCAGGGGCGTCCGCAGAGGCGAACTCCGGCTTCTCCGTCGGGAAGTACGAGCAGATCCAGTTCGGGATGACCTTCGACGAGGTGTGGGACATCGCGGGCGGCGAGGCCGCGTGCGACACCGGTGGAGTCATCGGTGACTCCATCCTGTGCTTCACCGAGTCGAGCGACTACGCCCCCTACGGCGGATTCGACTTCACGGCCGAAGGCAAGCTCAACAGCAAGCGCAACGAGCGCCTGTACGAGCCGGAGAATCCATCCGTCACGTTGTCGCAGTACAAGAAGACCACGCTGGGCATGACCGAGGCGCAGTTGTGGGCGGTCGTCCCCGAGGACTCGTGCGTGGTGCGGGGGGAGCGCTATCCGGCCTGGCCGGCGTCGGCGGGATTCGTGAGGAAGTACTCCTGCGCGTCCGGGACGGGCCTCTTCCCTCCGAGCGCCACCTTCGATCTCACCGACGGTGTCCTGACGTACCGCTACCAGCGTGATCTGACCTGAGATCGCACCCGGAGCACCGTCGCCGGGGCGAGCCGGCGGCGGTCAGCGGGAGCCGCTCACCGGCTCCGGCCGGAGGACCGGCGGCTCGCCGACGAGCGGCACGGAGGGCGAAGGGGCGGAGATGACGACGCGTGAGGGTCGGCTCGCCCGGACCGGTGCCGGGACGACGGCCTCCGTGGCGTCGGACGCGACCGTGGCCGTCGCCTGCGCACGGCTGAGCAGGACCACGCCCTCGACGGCGGCGACGGCGCCGATCAGCGCCGGGACCAGGCCGAGCAGCCCGCCCTGGAGGCGTTCGCCCAGGAGGACCAAGCCGATCAGGGCGGCGGCGACCGGGTTGGCGAGGGTCACCACGGCGAGCGGGGCGCCGAGACCGCCCCGGTAGGCGGTCTGGGACAGCAGCAGACCGCCCAGGGCCAGGAAGGACACGAGCAGCGCCACCGTCACGAGCCGCCAGCTGAGCAAGGGGCCGGAGTGGTCGGTCGCCGCCACGGTCAGGGTCTGGGTGAGGGCGGAGGCCACCCCCGAGGTGATCCCGGACGCCGCCGCGTGCCGCAGCCCGGGCCTGGTGCCCGGCCTGCTGAGTCCGGCGACGAGCGCCATGGTCACGGCCGCCACGGCCAGGGCCTCGGGGAGGGTGAGCGTGTCGTGCGGGGCGGCGCCGCCCGCGGCGAGGAGCAGCGCGGCCAGACCGAGGAGGGTGAGGAGGGTGCCGCGCCACTCCGCGCGGGTGACCCGCCGGCCCGCCGTGCGTGCTCCCAGCGGGACGGCCGCCACGAGGGTCAGCGCCCCGAGGGGCTGTACGAGGGTGAGCGGGCCGTATTTCAGGGCGGCGACGTGGAGAAGCGCCCCTCCGGCGTTGAGGCCGACGGCGGACCACCAGGCTCCGTGGCCCATCAGGCGCAGCGCCCCGGTGGTGGGATCGGTCCGGCTCGCGAGCCTCGCCTGTGCCACGGCGGCCGACGCGTAGGCGACGGCGGAGACGAGGGAGAGGGCGACGGCTATGAGCGTGGCGTTCATCGCTGCCCTCCGGAGCGTGCGTAGGCGGGGCTCGTGCGGCGCTGGACCGGGACGACGGCCGGCCACCGCGGGTGTTCCGGAACGCGCGTGGCAGGCTGCCTGAGCGCGGCGAGGGCCAGGGCGAGCAGCGCGGAGACCACGATCGCGTCGAGCCAGTAGTGGTTGGCCGTACCCACGACGACGAGCAGGGTGAGGGCCGGATGCAGCAGCCACAGGTACCGCCACCGTGAGCGCGTGGCGACGATCAGCCCCACGGCGACCATGAGCGACCAGCCGAAGTGCAGCGACGGCATGGCGGCGAACTGGTTGGCCATGGAGTCGGTGGTGGGGGTGTTGGCATAGACCGAGGGCCCGTAGACCTGGGCGGTGTCGACGAGGCCGGTCGCGTGCAGCAGGCGGGGCGGCGCCAGGGGGAAGAACAGGTGCAGGGCGAGCGCCGCGCCGGTGATCGCGGTGAGGATCCGCCGCGCCCAGACGTAATGGCCGGGGCGGCGCAGGTAGAGCCAGACCAGAAACGCGACGGTGGCCGGGAAGTGCACAGCCGCGTAGTAGGTGTTGGCGGCCTCCACGAGGGCGTGGCTGTGCAGCAGGACGGCCTGGACCTCTCCCTCGCCGGGGAGGCCGGCGGCCCGTTCGAAGCCCCATACGTCACGGGCGTTCCTGAAGGCCTCCTCCACATGTCCGTTCGCGGCCTGCCGGCCGAGTTTGTAGACGAGGAAGAGTCCGGCGACCAGAAGCAGTTCGCGGACGAGGGGCGGTCGGGCAGAGGTGTCCGGCTCCCGCTCCGCAGGCTCACTGCGGGTGTGCATCACCCGTGCCCCTTTGCTGACGGTGCGCTGTTACGACGTACCGCGGGGCGAGTCCCCGCCGTATCGATACGCCAGTGTACCGATACGGAGCCGTATCGGTACACTGGCGTATCGGTACACTGGCGTATCGAGGGGTCCTCAGCCGCAGCGCCGCAGGGAGGGATAGCAGATGCCGTCAACCGGGTCCGCCCAGGAGTCCGCGCCCACGTCACGACGGTCGAAGATCACACCCGAGCGCGCCCAGGAGCTCTACTCCGCCGTGCTGGACCTGCTCAGGGAGAGCGGCTACGACTCGCTGACGATGGAGGGGGTCGCCGCCCGCACCCGGTGCGGGAAGTCCACGCTCTACCGCCAGTGGGGGAACAAGCCGGAGCTGGTGGTGGCAGCGCTGCACGGTACCCGCAGGCCCCTGTTCTCCGGCATCGACACGGGCTCCCTGAGCGGCGATCTGCGCGAGGCCGCGCGGGCGGTCGAGTCCGCGTCCGGCCAGGACACCGCCCTGATGCACGCGCTCAGCCACGCCGCGCTCCAGAACCCCGACCTGCTGTGCGCGATGCGCTCGACGCTGATCACGCCGGCCATCGCCGCCATCGACGCCATGGTCGAACGAGCCGTCGACCGCGGCGAGGTCGATGCAGACAATCCGGCGCTGGAGTACGTGGCCGCGCAGGTGATGGGCATCATGCGCGCACGGCCGCTGCTGGAGGAGCGCTACACCGACGGCCGCTTCGTGACCCGCTTCATCGAGTGCGCCGTACTGCCCGCGCTGGGCCTCCCCTCCTCGCCGCCCACTTCCCCGGGCAGCGGGACCTGATGAACGTGGGCCGTCGTCCGAGCGGATGACGACGACCCGCCCGTGCGCCGAACCGTGGGGACGGGGACGGCGCCACCACCCGGCCGGGGGGGGGGGGGGGGGGGGGGGGGGGCCGGCCCGGGGGGCGCCCCCCCCCCCCCCCCCCCCGCGGGGGGGGCCCCCCCCCCCGCCAGGTATGAGGGGGGGCGGGGGGCGTGGGGCGCCCCCCCCCCCGCCCGGGGGCCCCCGCGGGGGGGGGGGGGGGGGCCCCCCCCCCGGCGGGGGGGGGGGCCCCCCCCCCCCCCCCCCCCCGGCCGCACTTCTGCCCAGCCCCTCCTTCTCGTCCTATTGACGATATGGAGCGCATCCTTTATCGTCTCCATGACGAGAAAAAGAGGGGGCCCGACATGGCAGACATCACCCGGCGCTTCGGCTGGCGGCACCTGCGCTCCGCTCCGACCGCCCACATCCGCCATCACAAGCGGGGCACGCTCACGCATGACGGCCCGGGGCTGAGCTTCTGGTACCGGGCGCTCTCGGCCGCGCTCTCCGAGGTCCCGGTCGACGACCGGGAGCTGGCGATGGCCTTCCACGCGCGCACGGCGGACTTCCAGGACGTGACGGTGCAGGCGACCGTCACCTACCGGATCAGCGACCCCGCCGCAGCCGCGGCCCGTCTCGACTTCTCCGTGCACCCCGACACAGGGGTCTGGCGCGGGACGCCGCTCGAGCAGATCGCCACCCTGCTCACCGAGACCGCGCAGCAGCACGCCCTGGACGTACTGGCCCGCACCCCGCTCGCCGCCGCCCTCGTGGACGGGGTCGCCGCCGTACGGGAGCGGGTCGCCACCGGACTCGCGGACGAGCCGCGTCTGCCCGCGACCGGCATCGACGTGGTCGCCGTGCGCGTCGTCGCCATCCGCCCCGAGGCCGAGGTCGAGCGCGCCCTGCGCACCCCGGCCAGGGAACAGATCCAGCAGGAGGCGGACCGGTCGGTGTACGAACGGCGGGCCGTCGCCGTCGAGCGTGAGCGCACCATCGCCGAGAACGAACTGGCCAGCAAGATCGAACTCGCGCGCCGCGAGGAGCAACTGGTGGACCAGCGGGGCACCAACGCCCGCAGGGAGGCCGAGGAGAAGGCGGCGGCCGACGAGGTACGCACCTCGGCCGAGGCCGCCAGAACGGTGCGACTGGCCCGGGCCGAGGCCGAGGCGGCACGGGACGTCGGGGCGGCCCGCGCGGACGCGCAGGCCGCATGGCTGCGCGCGCACGCCGATGCCGATCCCGGCACGCTGCACGCCCTCGCGGCGACGCGGCTGGCGGAGAACCTCCCGCGCATCGACAGCCTCACCCTGTCGCCCGACGTCCTCACCGGACTCCTCGCGAAGCTGGGCCGGGCGGAGCCGGAGGAGCGGGCGTGAGCCTGGCCCCCCGCGCCGTGCTGGTGCACCGCACGACCGAGTACGAGGAGCTCCTCGCGCGTCACGGGACGCATGGGCAGGCCGCGTTCGTCCTCGCGGGACGCGGCCGGCCCATCGAGGAGGTCGCCGAACGCCACCGTCGGACGGTACGGGCCCTCAGCGAGGTGGCCGCCGCCGTGCCGTTGCGGTGGCGACGGAGCCGGGTGGAGCGCGCCGACCTGGACCGCTTCCTGTTCGGACCGGAGGACGTGGTTCTCGTCGTGGGCCAGGACGGCCTGGTCGCCAATGTGGCCAAGTACCTGTCCGGGCAGCCGGTGGTGGGCATCGACACCGACCCCGGCCGCAACCCGGGGGTCCTCGTGCGCCATCGCGCCCGCGACACCAGGGCCCTGTGCGAGGCGGCCGTGTCCCCGGGTGCGGGGGTGGACGCGCTGACGATGACGGAGGCGGTCGCGGACGACACCCAGCGCCTGCTCGCCCTCAACGAGATCTACCTCGGGTCAGCGGGCCATCAGACCGCCCGGTACCGCATCGGCCCGGACGGCTCCGAGGCGGCCGGGGAGGCCCAGGCCTCCTCCGGCGTCCTCGTCGGCACCGGCACGGGCTCCACCGGCTGGCTGCGTTCCCTCTGGCTGGAGCGCGGCGGCGGGATCCGGCTTCCGGCGCCTTCGGAACAGCGACTGGTGTGGTTCGTGCGCGAGGCATGGCCCTCGCCCGCGACGGGCACCTCCATGGTCGCCGGCGAACTGGGCGCCCGGGACGGGCTCAGGCTCACGGTGGAGTCGGACCGGATGGTCGTCTTCGGGGACGGCATGGAGTCCGACGCCCTGGAGCTGACCTGGGGCCAGTCCGTCCGGATCGGGGTCTCCGACAACTCGCTCCGGCTCGTCGTCTGACCGGCGTGTGACGATGGCCCGGTCCGTGGTCCCGGGCGGCCAAGCTGCCGACGGGCCCTCACCTACCGTCCGGAAGCAGTGAGACCGATGACTACCGACTCCGCCGCGGGCACCCCGTCCCGCAACACCCGCCCTCCCCTCGCCCAGGCGGCCTTCGGAGTGGGCGTGATCGTCCAGGACGAGGAGGGCAGGGTCCTGCTCGGCCGCCACCGCGACGGCACCTGGGAGCTGCCCGGAGGCAAGGTCGACCCGACGCACGAGTCGGTCGCCGCAGCGGCCGCCCGTGAGCTGTGCGAGGAGACCGGGCTCCGGGTGCCGGAGGCGGAGGTGGACGTGTTCGCGATGGTGCACGACGTGGCCGGGGGCATCAACCGGATCAGCATGGCGGCGCTGGTGCGGGTGGGCGCCGCCGACCCGCTGGTCACCGAGCCGCACCTGATCAGCGCCTGGCGGTGGACCGCGCTCGACGACCTCCCGAGCCCGCTCTTCCACCCGTCGGCGCAGATCCTCGCCACCTGGCGTCCGGACCTCGGAATCGGGCACCCCCCGGCACACGTGCTGCGGGTCGGCCTGCCTCCCACCTCGGCCTAGGGGACATAATTATTTGCCTAGGACACATAGGCAGAGTTAGCGTCGACAGCATGAGAGCCGTCAGTGAGCCGGAGATCCGCGCGTCGTTCGTCAACTGTTCCAAGGGGGAGGCGAAGCGCCTGCCGTTGCCGCGCGACCTCGACGAGCGACCCTGGGGCGATCTGGATTTCCTGGGGTGGCGCGACCTGTCCGCTCCCGACCGCAGCTACATCGTCACCGAGCTGCACGGCGAGCTCATCGGGATCACGCTGCGCTTCCCGTCCCATCAGCGTGGATTCCTGCACCGCAGCATGTGTTCCGTCTGCCTGACCACGCACCCGGGCAGCGGCGTCTCGCTGATGACCGCGCGCAAGCGGGGCCAGGCGGGCCGGGACGGGAACTCGGTGGGCATCTACCTCTGCACCGACCTCGACTGCTCGCTGTACGTACGCGGGAAGAAGACCCCGGCGCCCGGCGGGCGCTTCGAGGAGTCACTGACGGTCGAGCAGCAGATCGACCGCACCAGGAGCAAGCTCGCGGGCTTTCTGGACACCCTGGCCGCATGAGCGCGGGAGACCGGCATCACTCCTGGAATGCGATGTTTCATCAGGAGATGTACGAATAGGGGAAAATCCGTGCGATCGGAGTAGCCCCATGGACGACTATCCGCTCCTGAACCTCTTCCTGACCATGATGTACGTGTTCCTCTGGGTCCTGTGGTTCTTCCTGCTGTTCAAGGTGATCACGGACATCTTCAGGGACCACTCACTGAGCGGCTGGGCCAAGGCGGCCTGGGTCATCTTCGTCATCGTGCTCCCCTATGTGGGCGTACTCGTCTACCTGATCGCCCGGGGCAAGGGCATGGGGCGGCGCGACGTCAAGGAGGCCGAGGAGCGGGAGGAAGCCTTCCGTTCGTACGTGCGCAAGGCCGCGCAGCCCGAGGACGGTGCGGGGAAGAGCGAAGGACATGTGTCCGACCTCGCCAAGCTCGCCGACCTCAAGGACAAGGGCCACCTCAGCCAGGAGGAGTACGACCAGGCCAAGGCCAAGCTCCTCGCCTGATCCCGGCAAGCCGCTTCCCGCCCGGACCCACACCGGGCGGGAAGCGGCTTTCTCCACGTAAGGTCGCTTCGGACCGTCACACGGGCGCGGCGGAACGGGCGACCGCGCGGCCGCGGCGACGTCCCGCACCGGTCCCGGCACATCCACGGCGCGGCCGAGGCCGAGGGCGTTGGTGGTCTCGTCGAGCAGGACGACCGAGGTGTCGTGGGTGAGGACCACCGCGAGCCGACAGCACCGGCGCCGGCCGCCGGAGGGCCTGTCGAGGCGTTCGGCCGCGAGTCCACCCGGCCAGCGATCCGATCGGCCCGTAGCCGTGGGTGTCGAACGTCGACTGCGTGCCGAGCAGGATGCACGAGGTGCAGCCATGGAAGGTGGCGCCCAGCAGGCCGGTATCGGCCAACGGGTGGCGGCCCGGAGGAGACAGCCGGCCGCGCCTGCGGGACAGCCCTCGGGCAGACGCCCACGAGCGAGGACGCGAGCGTACGCGGGAGGCGTACGCCCATGACGGCAGGCCGGATCACGGCGCCGGCCCGGGCACCTGGTTCTCCGAGGAGAAAGTCCCGGGCCCGCCCCGCGGAGCCCTCTCCCGTGCCGACGAGGAGCGAGAGCAGCACCAGGGCGATGAGCAGGAGGAGGAGCCCTCCGGCGGCCGAGGCGACTGAACTCGGCGGGCGAGAGGCCCTTCGGGAGGGCGAGCCGGACCGACCGCGCCCACCCGCCCCACAGCACCGCCAGCGTAAGGGTAGCCTAACCTAAGAGACCTCGTCCGGTTCTGGCGAGGCCCTGGGCACAGCTGTGCCCCGAGGCCATGGGATACGCCCTCTCCCGACCGCGCCCTGGCGGTGAGGGCGCATCAGCCGGGACCGGACTCGCCCAGATGCAATGGAGATCCCAGGCCATGTCGCCTCATTCGTCCCCCTCCTCCCGCAGAATCGCCCGTCCCGACGGCGACTTGCTGTTCATCGGCTCCCTCGACGCCGAAGGCACCGGTCTGCTCGACCAGTTGGCGTCGAAGCCCGCGTACCGGCAGCTCGACGCCGTGCGCGAGAAGCACGCGACGGCGATCGACGGAGGCAAGTGGACGAGCCTCGGCGGTGCGCAGGCCGCGGTCCCGGTGCTCGACGGCATCCGGAAGGCGATGGTCAAGTGAGCGTCGAACAGGAACTGGCCGGCCGCACCGCCCTGGTGACCGGAGCGGGGCGCGGGATAGGTGAGGCGGTCGTGCACGCCCTGGCCAACCGTGGCGCCCGCGTGATGGCCACCGATCTGGCCTGCGACGGCATCACGGCACTGGAGCGGGCGTACGGCGGCCAGGTGACCGCACGCACGCTCGACGTCACCGATTCAGCGGCCGTCGACGCGGCCGTGGCGGAGGCCGAGGACTCCCTGGGGCCTCTGGACATAGCCGTCAATGTGGCCGGAATCCTCAGCGGATCTCCGGTCGCCCGGATGACGGACGAGGAGTGGGCGGCCACGTTCGCCGTCAACACCCACGGAGTCTTCCACGTCTCACGCGCCGTCTCCCTCCGGATGACCGGGCGCGGTTCGGGAAGCATCGTCACCGTCGCGTCCAACGCGGCCGGCGTCCCCCGTACGAACATGGCGGCGTACGCGGCCTCCAAGGCGGCTGCCGTGATGTTCACCAAGTGCCTCGGTCTTGAGGTGGCGGCGCAGGGGGTGCGGTGCAACACCGTCTCCCCCGGCTCGACGCTCACCGACATGCAGCGTGGCATGTGGGCCGTGGGCGACGAGGAAGCCTCGGCCCGCCGGGTGATCGAAGGCGATCCTGCGACGTACCGCACGGGCATCCCGCTCGGCCGGATCGCCGACCCCTCCGACATCGCCGAGGCGGTCGCCTTCCTCGCGTCCGACCGCGCCCGCCACATCACCATGCACGACCTGTACGTCGACGGCGGCGCCACTCTCCGGGCCTGACACCCGGCCCACCCCCCACTGCCGCCGCCCGAGCCGCCCCCTGGAGACCACCCATGTCCGCCTCTCCTCGCACACCCACCGCCCCTCCCCCGCACGACAGCGCCCCTGGCGCGGCGACCACCCTGCTCGAGGCTTACCGGCCCGGCTCGGACCGCTTCCTCGCAACTCCCCGGCACACCCTTCTCGGCTCCGGCACCAGAGTCTCGGTGCCGCACGACTCCCGGCCGCTGACGCTGAGGGTGCGCGAGGTGCTGGAGGCGGTCCGTCAGGACGACGGGACCCCGCCCATCGTGATGGGTACCGTGCCCTTCGCACCGGACGGTGTGGCGACGCTCGCCGTCCCCGTGACGGTCCGACGGGCCGGTCCGCTGCGCGCCGATCCTCTCGTCGCCCTGCGGGGACCCGAGACCGATGCGGACGGTGAGTGGCGGATACGCGAGGTCCCTTCGGCGGACGGCTACGCGAAGGCGGTCGCCGCCGCCGTGGAGCGGATGCGCGCCGGGGAGTTCGACAAGGTCGTCCTCGCCCGCACCCTGGAGCTGACCTCCGGGCGTGAGCTGGATCTGGCGTCCATGCTGAACCGTCTGGCACGCCGCGACCCGGAAGGCTACACCTTCGCGGTACCCAGCGGCCCGGACCGCACCCTGCTGGGGGCGAGCCCGGAACTCCTCGTGTCACGGCGGGGCAGCCGGCTCGTCGCCAATCCGCTGGCTGGGTCCGCGCGGCGCAGCAGCGATCTGGCGGAGGACGTCCGCAGGGCCGCGGCGCTCCTGGACTCGCCCAAGGACCTCCACGAGCACCAGGTCGTGGTCGACGCGATCCGCGAGCAACTCGCCCCCCACTGCCTCCACCTGGACGTCCCGGAGCGCCCCACGCTGGTCCGTACCGCCGCCATGTGGCACCTGTCCTCGACCCTGACCGGGGAACTGCGCGACCCGGACTCCACCGCGCTGGACCTGGCGTCGGCACTGCACCCCACTCCGGCCGTGTGCGGCAGCCCGACCGATGTGGCCCGCCAGGTCATCGCCGAGTCGGAGCCGTTCGACCGCGGTGCGTACACCGGCATGATCGGCTGGCAGGGCGCCGACGGTGACGGCGACTGGGTGGTGACCATCCGCTGCGCCGAGGCGGAGGGGCGCACCCTGCGTCTGTTCGCTGGCGCCGGTGTGGTGGCGCAGTCCTCCCCGGAGGCCGAGACGGCCGAGACCGGGGCCAAGTTCCGTACCTTCCTGAGCGCTGTGGGAGCCTCCCTGTGACAACCGCCTTCCTGAACCCCGACACCCCCACCTGGCCCGCCGAGTTCGCCGAGCGCTACCGCGCCGCGGGGCACTGGCGGGGGGAGACGTTCGGCGGTGTGCTGAGCGAGCGGGCCGCCGCGCATCCCGACCGGGTCGCCGTGGTCGATCCGGCCGGCACCCGCCGGGCGTGGACCTACGCGGAGCTGGACGAGCGCGCCTCCCGGCTGGCCGCCGGCTTCACGGCCAGGGGCATCGCCCCTGGTGACCGGGTCGTCGTACAGCTCCCCAACATCGCCGAGTTCATCGAGGTGGTCTTCGCGCTGTTCCGCATCGGCGCGCTTCCGGTGTACGCCCTTCCCGCGCACCGCGAGACGGAGATCGGCTACTTCTGCTCGTTCACCGAGGCGGTCGCCTACGTGGTGCCCGAGCGGCACGCGGGCTTCGACCACCTCGCTCTCGCCTCCCGGGTGAAGGAGCGCACCCCGACCCTGAAGCACGTCTTCGTCGTGGGTGAACCGGGCGAGCACACCGCCCTGTCCGATGTTCCGTGCGACCCCGTGGACACGGGCCACACGCCTCAGCCCGGCGATCTCGCCTTTCTGCAGCTTTCGGGCGGCACCACCGGCGTACCCAAGCTGATCCCGCGCACCCACGACGACTACATCTACTCGCTGCGCGGATCCAACGAGATCTGCGGTGTGGACGGTGACACCCGGTTCCTGGTCGTGCTCCCCGCCGCGCACAACTTCCCGATGAGCTCGCCCGGCTGGCTGGGAGCCCTCTACGCCGGCGGGACCGTCGTCCTGAGCCCCGCCCCGGACCCGGCCACCGCCTTCCGGCTGGTGGAGAGCGAACGCGTGACGATGACGGGCATGGTGCCGCCGCTGGCGATCCTGTGGTCGGAGGCGGCCCCCGCCACCGCTCATGACCTGTCCAGCCTGGACCTCGTCCTCGTCGGTGGAGCCAAGTACAGCGAGGCCGCCGCCCGCCGTCTGGAACCGGCGCTGGGCTGCCGTCTGATGCAGGTGTTCGGCATGGCCGAAGGGCTCGTCAACTACACACGACTGGACGACGACCACGAGACCGTCGTCACCACCCAGGGCCGGCCGATCTCCCAGGACGACGAGATCAGGGTCGTCGACGACGAGGACGTGGACGTACCGCAGGGGGACTACGGCCACCTGCTGACGCGCGGCCCCTACACGATCCGGGGCTACTGGCGGGCTCCCCAGCACAACGAGAGGTCCTTCACCGAGGAAGGGTTCTACCGCACCGGTGACATCGTGCGCCGTACGGCCACCGGCCACCTGGTGGTGGAGGGACGCGCCAAGGACCAGATCAACCGAGGTGGTGAGAAGATCGCCCCCGAGGAGATCGAGAACATCATCCTGAGCCATCCCTCGGTGCACGACGTGTCGGTGGTGGGCGTCGCCGACGACTACCTCGGGGAGCGCACCCTGGCCTACGTCATCCTCCGGTCCGGTGCGGAGCCACTGAAGCCTGCCGCGATCAAGCGCCTGGTCCGGGAACGGGGCGTCGCCGCGTACAAGGTCCCCGATCTCGTGGAGTTCGTCGACGCCTTCCCGCAGACGGGAATCGGCAAGGTCAGCAAGAAGGGACTGCGCTCGGACACCGCGTCCGGCGGCCAGGCACCCGCCCGTTCCTGATTCCCCACCCTCTCCCGCCCGAAAGGTATCCCCGTGGCTCTTCCCGCCATCGCTCCGTACGCCCTGCCGACCGAAGCCGAACTGCCCTCCAACCGGGTCGGCTGGACGGTCGACCCGGCGCGCGCCGTACTCCTGGTGCACGACCTGCAGGAACACTTCCTCCGCGCGTTCCCGGCCGGTGAGCAGCCGCTCGCCGGCATGCTCGACAACACCGCCCGTGTCATCGACCGGTTCCGTGGCCTCGGCGCACCGGTCGTCTACTCGGTTCAGCGCGGTGGTCAGACGGCGGAGGAACGCGGCCTTCAGCTCGACTTCTGGGGACCGGGAGCGGCGGACGACCCCGAATCCCTGGCCGTTCCCGCGGTGGTGGCGCCCGCCGATGGCGACACCGTGCTGACCAAGTGGAAGTACAGCGCGTTCGTCCGCACCGAACTCGAGCCGCTGCTGCGGGAGTCGGGCCGGGACCAACTGGTGATCACCGGTGTCTACGCGCACATCGGGGTGCTCATGAGCGCCTGTGACGCGTGGATGCGGGACATCCAGGCCTTCGTCGTCGCCGACGCCGTGGCCGACTTCTCCCGCGAGGACCACGACATGGCGCTGCGCTGGGCGGCCGGCCGTTGCGCGGTCGTCACCAGCACCGACTCGCTGCTGAAGGAGGTCTGAACCCCGTGGCGCTCACCCTTGAACCGATACGTCACGGCACCGAGGCGCACTACGCGGCCCTCGACGCGTGGGCGCCCCTGCCGGGGGTGCGGGTCTCATGACCGTCCTGCTCACCGGCACCGGCGCTCCAGAGGCCCTGTCCGGCGAGGAATCCGCGCCGGCCGTACTGCCGCTGACATCCGCCCAGTCCGGCATGTGGTACGCCCAGTCGCTCGACCCGCTCAGCCCCGCGCTGAACACGGCCGAGTGCGTGGAGATCGACGGTCCCCTCGATCCGGAGCTGTTCGCCGAGGCGCTGCGCCGGGTGACCGCGGAGGCGGACTCGCTGCGCGTCACCGTCGAGGACACTCCGCAGGGGCCGCGGCAGCGGGTACTCCCCCACGTCCGGTTGCCCCTGACCACCCGGGACCTGCGGGACGCGCCCGACGCCGCCGCGCGGGCCGAGGACTGGATGACCTCGGATCTGGCCGAGCCCTTCGACCTGGCGACGGGTCCGCTGTTCCGCCACGCCTTGTTCCGGCTCGGTGACGAGCGATGGCTCTGGTACCAGTGCGTCCACCATCTCGCTGTCGACGGGTTCAGCTACTCCCTGCTGGTACGCCGCACGGCCGACGTCTACACCGCCCTCGCCCGGGGCGGGGAGCCCGGCCCCCGCTCCTTCGGCTCGCTGAAGGACCTGGTGGCCGAGGACGAGGCCTACCGTGCCTCCGAAGACCACGCGGCGGACCGCGCGCACTGGGCCGAGGCCTTCGCCGACCGCCCGGAGGTCCCGCGGCTCGGCGGGCGCGGGTCGCTGCCCTCGCGTACCTTCCTGCGCCGCACCACACTTCTGGGCCCAGAGGCCACCGGGGAGCTGCGGGACCTGGCCGGCCGGCTCCGCGCCACCTGGCCGGAGGTGCTGGTCGCCGCCCAGGCCCTCTACACCTCGCGTGCGACAGGCCACCGTGAGGTGGTGCTCGGCATGCCGATGATGGGCCGGCTGGGATCGGCGAACCTGCGGGTGCCCGGCATGGTGAGGAACGTTCTTCCCCTTCGGGTGGATGTCCCGCCCGAAGCCACCTTCGCGGAGCTGGTGCGTCAGGTGGTCCTCACGATCCGTCAGGTCCGCCGCCACCAGCGCTACCGCTACGAGGACATCCGCCGGGACCTGCGTCTCCTGGGCGAGAACCGGGCGCTGGTCGGGCCTCTGGTCAACGTCATGCCCTTCGACTTCGACGTGAACTTCGCCGGTGCGGCCGCACTGACCCGGAACCTCGCGACCGGCCCCGTCGACGACCTCACGGTCAACATCTACGACCGGACGGACGGCCGAGGCCTGCGCGTCGACCATGACGGAAATCCCGCGCTGTACACGGAGGAGGATCTCGCGGTCCACCAGGAACGCTTCCTCGATCTGCTGCGAAGGCTGAGCCGGACCGACCCGGACCTGCCGGCCGCCGCCAACTCCGTCGCCACCGATGACGAACTCGAACTGGTGCTGCGCACCTTCAACGACACCCGACGTGCGCTGCCGCCCACGACTCTGATCGGCCCCATCGAGTCCCGCGCCGCCCGCACACCGGACGCGACGGCTCTGGTGTTCGGCAGGACCTCGCTGACGTACGAGCAGCTGAACACCCGGGCCAACCGGCTGGCACGGCATCTGCAGAGCCTGGGCGCCCGGCCCGGCAGGGTGGTCGCGGTGTCGGTGCCGCGCTCGGTGGAACTCGTGGTGTCCCTGCTCGCGGTGCTCAAGGCCGGGGCCGCCTATCTGCCGCTGGACCCTGACTATCCGGAGCAGCGGCTCACCTACATGCTGGGGGACGCGGAGCCGGTCTGCGCGGTCACCGACCGGGCGGGGCGGCTGCCCGAGGACGCCGGGACGCCTCTGGTCGTCCTGGAGGACCTCGACCTGTCGGAGTACCTGTGGGTGAACCCCTCGCGGCCGCTCACCCCGGCGCACCCGGCGTATGTGATCTACACCTCGGGTTCGACGGGGCGCCCCAAGGGTGTCGTGGTGTCGCACGCCGCGATCGACAACCGGCTGCGCTGGATGCAGGGCGCGTACGGGCTGACGGAGGACGACGTCGTGCTCCAGAAGACTCCTTCGTCGTTCGACGTGTCGGTGTGGGAGTTCTTCTGGCCGTTGCGTCAGGGCGCCACCCTGGTGGTCGCCGAGCCCGGCGGCCACAGGGATCCGTCGTATCTGGCCCGGCTGATCGGCGAACAGGCGGTCACCACCTGCCATTTCGTGCCGTCGATGCTCCAGGTCTTCCTCGCCGGGGCGGATTCCGGGGACTGCCGAAGCCTTCGCAGGGTCTTCTGCAGTGGTGAGGCGCTGCCCCGGGAGACGGCCGAGGTGTTCGGACGGCTGCTGCCGGAGGCGGAACTGCACAATCTGTACGGCCCCACGGAGGCGGCCGTTGATGTCACCTTCCACGCCTGCGCCGCCGGGGACTCCGGTCCCGTGCCGATCGGCCGGCCGGTCTGGAACACCCGGCTGTATGTGCTCGACGCGGCGCTGCAGCCCTGCCCGCCAGGCGTCCCGGGCGAGCTGTACCTGGCCGGCCGCCAGCTCGCGGACCGGTATGCGAGCCGTTTGGGTCTGACCTCGTCGCGCTTCGTAGCCGATCCCTTCGGCCCGCCGGGGACGCGGATGTACCGCACCGGGGACCTGGCGCACTGGACGCGGGAGGGTGAGGTGGTCCACCTCGGCCGGACCGACGACCAGGTCGAGCTGCGAGGCCGGCGCATCGAACTCGGAGAGACAGAGGCGGCGCTGACGGCCCGGCCGGGAGATTCGGACGCCTGAGCGTCGTGCGGGTCTCTTCGGCCCCGGGGCAGGTGTGACACGTGCCCCGGGGCCGCCCCTACCGTGTGCGGGCGGACGGGCCCGGCAGGTCCATGGGACGGGCGCACGCATCACCCCCTCGATCCGCACGCGGCCCACAGGGGCGGCTTCAGCGCACCCCGCTGGGCCGGTACTGGACGCTGATGCGCGGCCCTCGGGCCTGCGCGGTCTTGGGTACGGCATGCTGCCAGGTGCGCTGACAGGAACCGCCCATGACGATCAGGTCGCCGTGGCCCAGCGGCCGGCGCACCGTTTCGCCACCCCGGCAAGGGCGCAGGAGCAGATCGCGCGGGGCACCGAGGGAGAGGATCGCGACCATCGTGTCCTCACGAGAACCGCGCCCGGTCAGGTCGCCGTGCCAGGCGACGCTGTCACGTCCGTCGCGGTAGTAGCACAGACCAGCGGTGGTGAAGGGTTCACCCAACTCATCGGCGTAGTGGGAGGAGAGCGCCTCCCGTGCGTCGTCGAGAACGGAACTCGGCAGCTCCTCGCCCTCGCGGTAGAAGGAGAGCAGCCTGGGCACGTCCACCGTCCGGTCGTACATCTGCCGGCGTTCGGCGCGCCAGGGCACGCCGGAGGCCAGGTCCGCGAAGAGCTCGTCGGCCCCGCCGAGCCAGCCCGGCAGCAGATCGATCCACGCCCCGTCGCTCAGGACGGTCCTGCGCAGGCCTGCGAGAGGGCCGAGGCTCGGACGGTCGGCCTGGTCGAAGAGCGAACCCTGGAGATGTGGGGACATGGAGACAAGTCTAGGCCCGCATTAGAACACCTGTTCCATTGCGCGATGGGTGGACCTTCCGGGTGAACGCATTCACCGCACCCTCCCGTCAGGCGTCCCGGCGCCCCACTCCGTCTGCGATCGCACCGTCGGCTTCCGGGTCCTCGCCGCTCAGCTCCGGCTCCAGCCCCTCGGCCATCTCGGTGCGGCGCAGCCCGGCGTCGGCACGCCATGCTTCGAAGGACCAGCCGGTCAGGGCCACCACGGCGAGCCCGAGCGTCCACCCACCGACGACGTCACTGAACCAATGGACCCCCAGCGCGATCCGGGTGAACCCGACGCCCAGCACGGAGAGGACGGCCACGGCCCAGCAGAGCGGCCGGAGGTTCCGGCGTACCAGCGGCAGGAGGACCAGGAGCAGCACGGCGAAGGAGGTCGTCGCCGCCATCGCGTGGCCCGAGGGGAACGAGTAGCCGGGGGCATGTGCCACCGGGTCCGGGAGGGAAGGCCTCGCGCGCTCGACCACCATCTTCGCCAGGAGGCCGACGAGTCCGCCCGCCACCGCGGTGACGGCCGCCCACGCTGCCAGCCGCCACGCCCGCCGGTACAGGAGCCACAGGGTGAGCAGGGCGACTGCCGCCCGCAGGGTCACCGGGTCCCACACCACGTCGGAGAGGAAGCGGAGGGTGCCCGTCCACGCCGGGTGGTCGAGCGCGGTCCGGTTCAGCCACCGTGCCGCGCCCGCGTCGAGACGCCGCAAGGGCTGCCAGCCGCTCTCCACGAGGACGAGTAGGAGGCCGAAGAGCACCGCGGCGACCGCGGAGACCGCGGCGGAGGCGAACAGCCGGACACCAAATCGGCGGTCGGCGTCCCTCCTCCTCCGCCGGAGGCCGGTAACAGCGGATCGTGCGGACATTCAGGCTCCTGGGTCGGGTTGTACGGGGCCGGGGCGCTTGGCCCGGACCGCCTCCAGCTGCGCGGCGAAGGCGAGGCCGAGGAAGAGGGCGATCGAGGTGAGGTAGGCCCACAGCAGCAGGGACATGAAGGCCGTGAGCGGGCCGTAGACCGTGTCGAAGGACCCGCTGACCTCGAGGTAGAGGCTCAGCAGCCAGGTCAGGGTGGTCCAGAGGACGAGATACACCGCGGCCCCGAAAGCCAGCCAGGTGTATCCCGGCTGACGGCGCCTCGGCGAGCGGCGGAAGATCGCACTCGCCGAGAGGATCACGAGTACCACGCCGGCGGGCCAGCGCAGCAGGTCCCAGGCGGACCGTGCCCCGGAACCCAGGTCGTACACGTCGACCACCGCGGCCACCAGATCCCCTCCGGCCACCATCGCGACGAATCCGATGCCCAGCGGGATGCCCGCGGTCAGCGACATGACCAGGCCGCGCAGGTACTTCAGATGGAAGTCCCGGTCGCGTTCGACCCCGTAGATCCGGTTGGCCCCGCGCTCTATCTGGCACATCGCCGTGGTGGTGTTGGTGAGGGAGAAGACGAGGCCGAACCACAGGGCGATCTGGGCGCCGTCGTCGGCGTGCTCGCGGCTGCGGTCCAGCGCGTCCTCGACGACCCCCGCGCTGGGTCCCGCCGTGATGCGCTGAATGGTCAGTTCCGCCACCCGGCCCAGATCCTCCGTGTGCAGCGCGGAGGACAGCCCCACGAAGGCGATGACCAACGGCACCACGGCGAGCACCGTCTGGAGGGCGAGAGCGCGGGAGTGGCTGAAGCCGTCGGCGTAGCGGAAGCGGACGAAGGAGTCCCGGAGGAGCGGCCAGCGGCCGTAGCGGCGCAGGGTGACGAGGGCCTCGTCACCGGAGAGTTCGCTGCCGGCCATGTCACGGGTCTGCGGGACCCTGGTGGCGGTGCCCATGTCACTCTCCTCCCGCGGGCATCAGCACGGTCAGCGCACCGGGCCTGACCTCGGCGCTCAGGCGCCGGCCGGGCGCGACGGAGTCACCGTCCAGTTCGCGTTGCTGCGGGGCGTCGAAGCGCAGGTCGACGCGGTGGAAGGTGAAGTACTCCACCGCGGGCGCCCTGCCGGAGTGGCCCGCCGTTCCCTCGGGCTGCCGGCGCAGCAGGGAGGCGACGGCCCTCAGCCAGCCGCCGGGCCCCCGGGGGTCGAGGATCAGGAGGTCCAGCAGGCCGTCGTCGGGCCGCGCCGCCGGCACCAGGGCGGCTCCGCCCTGGACCTTGCCGGTGTTGGCCAGCAGGACCATCCGGGCGGTGCGGCGCAGGGGTGGCGCGCCGTCGACGGCGACGGTCAGGCGCATCCGGGGGGCACGTAGCTCCCGCAGACCCGCCATCACGTAGGCGGGCCAGCCGAGCACTGCTTTGGCCCGGTCGCTGGTGCTCTCCAGCATCGCGGCGTCCAGGCCCGCGCCGGACATCACGGTGAAGTGCGCGGGATCCATTCCGTCGCCTTCGATCCGGCCGAGGTCGATGCGGTGCGGGGTACCTGTCAGCGCCACGGCCAGGGCGTCCTCGGGGTTCACGGGGAGTCCGAGGTTGCGGGCGAGGAGGTTCCCGGTGCCGCAGGGCACCACCGCGAGCGGGATGCCGGTGCCCGCCAGGGCCTCGGCGGCAGCGCGGACCGTACCGTCGCCGCCGCAGACGACGACGAGCGCGGCGCCCTGTTCGACGGCCCGCCGCGTCTGCCCCTCCCCCGGGTCGTCGGCCGTGGTGGGCACGAACTCGGCTCCCGTGCGGCCATGCGCGTCGAGCACACGCCTCAGGTCCGCGCGGGCGCTCTCGTCCGTCACGGTGGGGTTGTAGACGACGACGGCAGGGCCGGGTGCCGGGGCCGGCTCGGCCTCGGGAGCCTCGGTGCCGGCCGGAGTGCCACCGGGTACGTGGGGGCCGGCCAGCAGGGCACGGCCGACGATCAGCAGGGAGAGCCCGCCGTTGAGGATGCCTCCGGCGATGTCTGTCGGATGGTGCATGCCGCGGTAGGCGCGGGCGACGCCCACCAGCAGCGGCACGAGCATCAGCAGGACCGCGACGGGCCTGCGCCAGGGGCCCTTCGCACGGTGCAGGACCAGGATCGCGAGCCCCGCGTAGAGGGCGGTCGCCGCGCCGGTGTGGCCGGACGTGTAGCTGGAGGTGGGCGGTGAGGCGTCGAGCCGTTCGACCTCCGGCCTGGTGCGGTCCACGGCTTCGGTGATCACCAGGAAGACCAGGGCCTGGAGTGATACGGCGGTCGCCAGGAAGAGCGCGTCCCGCCGCCGGGGAAGCCGCGGGAGGAGAAGCAGCGCGAGGCAGGCCAGGAGTGTCCCGGCGACGACGGTGAGGGTGTTGCCCGCCTCGGACACGACGAGGGACACCGCGTCGAGCGTGCCGGTCCGGGCACCCTCCAGCGCTTCGTTCACCCGGTCCTCGGCCGTCAGGGGCCAGTGCCCGGCCGCCGGTCCGGTGATCAGCAGGCCGAGCCCCACCATCAGCGCGGCCTGGCAGACGGCCGTCGAGGCTATGACTCCGGCGGCACGCCCCATGCCACCGGGCTTGCCGGGGACGTCGCGGTGGTGCTCGCCGGCGGACGGGTGCCGTGGCCGCGGCAGTCTCCGGGCGGGGTGCGTCGGTACGGCGGAAGCCTGCCCGGCGGCGAAGGCTGTCTGTCTGTCCGGTGTGTCGGTCGGCATGGCGTTCCCGTCGTTCGGCTGCGCCCTCGGCTGAGCGCGGGGCCAGGGCTTTCCCGGCGTTCGCCGTCTGCCCCGTCCGCACGCCTCCAGACCTGCCGTCGGTGCGGGCACGCGTGGGAGGCCGTCACCAGCGAGCCGCCTCCCCGGTCGCAGCGGCAGTGGATCGGTCATAGGCTGCCCGAGCCGACCGCCTCCGGCGGTAGTGGGCCCGACCAGCCCTTACGGCGCCCGGGACAGCCGGACGGGCCCTGATGCCGTCTGCCTCGAACCCGCATCGCCCGTGGCTCGTGGGGCAGGAGAGCGGCGACGCCGCGTCCCCCACGTACGGGCGCCGGCGGACACGGCATACCTCAAGGGAAGGAGCACCCCGATGCCGGAAGAAGGACGCGGTGACGACGTCTACCAGCCGAACGGCTCGGACAGTGGCAACCGGCCCACGGACGACCTCGACCCGGAGAACGTGATCGACGAGCCGGACCTCGACGACATCCTGGACACGGGGTACTCACCGCCGGAGAAGCCCCTGGGCGTGTCGAAGTACGGCACGACGGGCGAGGAGCAGCGCGAGGGCGAGTCACTCGACAGCCGCCTCGCGCAGGAGGTGCCCGAGGACGGGCCTCCGCCCGTGGACGACGACGCCGGAGACGGGCCGGAGGACAACGGTCCCGAGGAGGACGACGCCGGCGACGTGCGCGCCGGCCGGATGGCAGCCGCCGAAGAGGACCCGGCGAACCGCCGCAACAACAGGGTGCTGGGCCGCGACGTGGGCATCGACGGGGGCGCCGCGTCCGCGGAGGAGGCCGCGGTCCACATCCAGGAGGAGGACGGCGGGGCCTGAGCCGGCGGCGGGTTCTCCTCCGGAGTCCCGAGCGGGGGTGTCGGCACCGGCCACGTGACGCCCGGCCGTGATCTGCGGCGGGGCGTCCGGCCTGCCCAGGCGGACCTCAGCTCCTGAAGCCGGAACGTCGGCAGGCGCCTTCCCCGGGCGCCGAGGCGGTGACCGGCGCCTCGGGCTGAAGCACTCGGTACCCAGGTCACGACGCGGGCCCCACCGGAGGGAGCACTCCGGTGGGGCCCGCGTCGTGGCAGTTGTCCGGCACGACAGGCCGGACGGCGCGACGGACCCGACGGCACGACGGACCCGACGGCCCGGGTCCGGCCGCGGCCCTGCGGTCACTCGCTCCTATGCGCCTCGCCCGGCGCCTATGCGTCCTGCCTCCCGATGCATGGCACGGCCGGCCCCCCGGCAGTTCAACTGAACCCGGGGAACGCGGTTCACCGAATCCCCGGAACCCGAACCGGTCGATTGCACATCACCCACACGGGAGGCGTCCGATGACAACACCTCTGGCCGACTACGCGCAGTTCGCCGGAAAGCGGATCGCGATCGTCGAGCACATGCAGAACCACCCGTTCGTCCTGGGGCTGCGTCAGGCGCAGGAGCACGGCCTCGAGGTGTGGCTGTTGACGGGTGACCGGTCCTGGTACACCCACGGACACGACTGGGACACCCATCCGCTGGCCATCGTGGACCGGGTGATCGACGTCGACACCACCGACCTCGACGCCGTCCTCTCCGTCGTCACCGGCGAGGACGGTACGTCCCTGGTGGACGGGCTCACCTCGTTCTCCGACTACCACACGGAGCTCGCGGCGCAGGCGGCCCGGCGTCTAGGACTGCCAGGTCCCGACCCCGAGGCCGTACGCACCGCCAACATCAAGGACCAGCTGCGGATCGCACTGGGCGACCAGCCGTTCAACATCCCTCACGTGCTGGTCGGCCACCGGGGTCAGCTCGACGAGGCGGCGCGCAGGCTGGGCTTCCCGATGATCGCCAAGCCCCCTGCCGAGGCGATCAGTTACGGGGTCCGCAGGGTCGACGACATGGCCGAGCTGATCGAAGCGTGGGAGGAGCTGTCGGCCGTCCGCCACAGCCTGCGCGGACAGCCCCGGAGCGGCGACGTCCTGCTGGAGCAGTACGTCGAGGGCGAGGAGGTGAGCGTGGAGACGATGACCGTGGACGGGCACACCCATGTCTTCGGCGTCACCTCGAAGGACCTCTTCGGGGACCCGGCGTACATCGAGTGCGGGCACACCTTCCCCGTGCCCCTGTCCGACGACGAGCGTGACGAGCTGTACTCGGTGGTCCGCTCGACACTGGAGATGATCGGCTACCGGCACGGCCCCTGCCACACCGAGGTACGGCGCACCGAGTCCGGCTGGCGCATCATCGAGGCCAACCCCCGTACCCCGTCCAGCTGCATGACGATGCTGGTCACCGATGTCACCGGCCGCAGCCCGATCCTGGACGCCTGGCTGCTCGCCATCGGCGTCACCCCGCCGATCGAACCGGTGATCCACCGCGGCGGGGCCGCCGTTCGCATGATCTACCCGACGCGGCGAGGGACCCTGTCGCACATCGACGGGCTGGAGGCCGCGGCGGCCGTGGAGGGCGTCCAGGTACTCCTGCACGTCGAGAAGGGTGACCATCTGCTGCAGCGGATGGACAACTCCTCATGCGTCGGCTTCACCTACTGCAACGGCCCCGACCGGGTCGCGGCCCAGGAACTCGCCGACAAGGCAGCCGCGTTGCTCGACTTCGTCGTCGAGGAAGACCTCCGGTGAGCCCGTATACCGGTCCTGACGGGGTACGGGCGATCGCGGAGGCGGCCGGGCTGGAGGCGGCGGGGTGGGACTCGCTGCTGGGGGCGGAGGACTTCTTCCAGACCCCACGGTGGCTCACCGTGCAGGAGCACAACTCCGGTACGGCCATGGACTTCCTGGTGCGTGAACGGGAAGGGACCCCGGTCGCCGGGCTGGTCACCGCCTGGGCCGACACCTCCGTCGCCTGGCTGCTCGCCCGTCCGGACGCCATGCTGGGACGGGCTCTGGAGCAGGAGGTACCGGAGGCCGCCGACGTACTGCGTGAGGTGGCGGGGGGCGACCCCGACCGGCTCCTGCCCTCCCTCGTGTGCGGCGGCCGGCACCTGGGGCGTACCCGGACCCTGGCCTCGCCCGACGCGACCGGGGAGGATCTCGCGGCGCTGCTGGACAGGGCCGAGGAGATGGCGGCGGAGCGCGGGGCGGCGACCGTCTGCTTCCCTCATGTCGATGTGCGCGACACCGCCCTGGTGACCCTGCTGGAGGACCGCGGTTACCGGCATCACCCGTCGGACCACTACGCGTGGCTGGACATTCCGCCCGGCGGATTCGAGCAGTTCGTCGACGAGATGAGCGCGCACCGGCGCCGCAGGGTGCGTCTGGAGCGCCGGGCACTCGCGGAGGCGGGCGTCGAGGTGAGTGTCGAGCCGCTGACCCAGCGGTTGTGCCCGCGTCTGGGGCAGCTCGACGCCAACCTCCTGCGCAAGTACGGCAATCCGGCCAGTGACGAGGGCTCGGCGCGCATGATCGGCAGAATCGCGGAGATCATGGGCGACGACGTCCTGGTGTCGGTGGCCCGTCAACGCGGCACCATCATCGGGTTCGGCATGCAGCTCCGGTCCCGGGCCCGCGGGGAGGAGCAGTGGTACGGCCACCGGGCCGGCTTCGACTACGAGGCCCAGGGCAAGCTGCCGCTCTACTACGACGTCCTCTACTACGAGGTGCTGGACGCCGCGGCGAAGGAGGGCGCGACCGTCCTGCACGCGGGGATCGGCAGCGTCGCGGCGAAGCTGGCGCGCGGCTGCAAGGCCAGTGAGCAGCGCTCCTACCTGCTCCCGGTCCCCCGTTCCGGGGGACCCGACGACGACCGGAAGGAGAACGGCCGATGAGCGGGGTCGACGACCTCCAGGAAGGTCCCGGATGGAACGCCGCCGTAGGCGCGGTCGTCAACCCGTCGGGCCGACGCGGAGGAACTCTGCGGCTCGTCTCCTCCGCCGGCGTCGACTCGCTCGATCCCGCGCGGACGTACTACGTCTGGGTATGGCTGCTCCAGCGTCTGCTCAACCGGACGCTGATGGCCTACCCCACCGACCCGGGCCCGGCGGGGCTGGTCCCGGTACCCGATCTCGCCGAGGCGCCCGGCGAGTCGAGCGACGGCAACCGCACATGGACCTACCGGCTCCGTGAGGGCGTCCGGTTCGACGACGGCACACCGGTGACCTCGGCCGACGTGCGGTACGCCGTCGAGCGGATCTTCGCCCAGGACGTACTGCCCGGCGGCCCCACCTACCTGGTGCCTCTGCTGGACGACCCCGGCCGCCCGTACGCCGGGCCCTACCGGGACGGCGGGGACGGGCTGCCGGCGGTGTCCACCCCGGATCCGCGCACGATCGTCTTCCGGCTGCGCGCTCCCTTCTCCGACTTCGACCATCTGATGGCACAGCCCTGTGTCTCCCCGGTGCCCCGGCGCTCCGACACCGGGGCAGGCTACGGTGACGACCCGCGCTGCACCGGGCCCTACCGGATCGCTCTGCACCGGCCGGGCAGCAGGCTCGTGCTGGAACGCAACCCGCACTGGGACCGGGCCACCGATCCGGTGCGGCCCGCGTTGCCGGACCGGGTGGACGTCACGATGGGTCTCGGCCTCGACGAGATGGACGAGCGTCTGACGGCCGGGGAGTTCGACATCAACCTGGAGGGCCGGGGCCTTCAGCACGCCGCCCAGAGTCGTCTCGCGACCGACGCCGTGCTGCGCTCGCGCACCGACAACCCGAGGACGAGCTTCCTGCACTTCGTCTCCCTCCAGCCGCACATCCCGCCCTTCGACAACGTGCACGTGCGGCGGGCCGTTCACTACGCGGCCGACAAGATCCTGCTCCAGGAGGCCCGCGGCGGTCCGGTCACCGGGGGCGACCTGACCACCGCGCTCTTCCCTCCCAGGCTCCCCGCCCATCAGCCGCTGGACCGGTATCCGACCGGTCCGGACCTGCGCGGCGACCTCGACGCCGCGCGCGCCGAGCTGCGGGCCGCCGGACTGCCCGACGGCTTCGACGCCGTCATCGGCACCCAGCGCGGGAAGTTCCGGATGGTGGCCGACGCGGTCGTGGAGTCGGTCGCACGGGTCGGTATCCGGCTCACCGTCAAGGAACTCGACGTGGCGACGTACTTCAGTCAGGGTGCGGGGTCACCGGAGACGATCCGCAAGCACGGCCTCGGCATGATCGTCACCGACTGGGGTGCCGACTTCCCCACCGAGTACGGATTCCTGGCACCTCTGGTCGACGGCAGACTGATCCGCCCCGGCGGTGGGAACTGGAACATCGCCGAGCTCGACGACCCGAAGGTCAACGATCTGATCGACACCGGACTGCACACCGCCGACCCGGCCGCCCGCACGGAGCTGTGGCGCGAGGTCGAGCGCCGGGTCATGGACCACGCGGTCATCCTTCCGCTGGTCCACGACAAGACCCTGCACTACCGGGGTCCCCGGACCACCGGCGTCTACGTACACCCCGCCTTCGGCCTGTACGACATCCAGGCCATGGGCGTCACCGACACCCTCAGCGACCGGGAGAACGACACCGAATGAACAGCACAGCAGCGGACCTCCGTTTCGTCCCGCTGGACGCGGGCGACCCGGGCACGCTCGGCGCCTGGCTCCGGCTCACCGTGGACAGTGCCGAGTACGTGCCGCTGTCCTCCGCACCGCCCTGCGAGGCCGACCTCGCGGGCTCGGTTCGCTTCGCACCGCCGGACACCGTCCTGGTGGACGAGGTCGCCTTCCTGGACGGGGAAGCCGTCGGCGCGCTGCGGCTCGTGCTCCCGGACGGGGCACCGGTCGCCGTCGTCGACCAGTTGCTGACGGTTCCGAAGCTGCGCCGTCAGGGCATCGGCACCGCGCTGTTCCGGCGGGCACGACACCTGGCCGGGCAGCACGGGCGCGGTCTGCTGGTGGCCGATCTGGTCCAGGCGCTGCCGGGCGGACCTGTCCGGGACGAGGGTCCAGCGGCGTTCGCGGCGGCCGTGGGCGCGGCGCCCGCCGGCGGGCCGCAGGGGATCCACCAGTGGCTCGATCTGGACCGGCACGACCCGCTGGCCGGTGGCATACCCTCGGTCCCCGCCGGATACCGGCTCGAGCGGTGGGGGACGATCACTCCGGACGGTTTCGCGATCGCGGTGTCCGAGCTGGGCCAGTCGCTCGGCGAGAGCCGCCCGGAGACCTGGGACCAGGGGCCCGAAGCGGTCCACGCGAGCCATGTGCGGCGCTTCGAGCGGATGCGGGTGGGCCGTGGCAGGCGCGCCTATCACGTGGGCGCCGTCCACGAGAATTCCGGCGAACTGGCCGGCTTCACCAGTGTCTCGAAGACGACGGGCAACCCTGAGCACGCTCTCCAGGGCATGACCGTGGTGGCCCCCGCGCACCGGGGCCACCACCTGGGGCTTCTGCTGAAGCTCGCCAACCTCGCCCACGTCCTGGAGTACGAACCGAGGGTGCGGCTGATCGAGACGGCCAACGCGGACGACAACCGGCCGATGATCGCCCTCAACGAGGCGATGGGCTTCGCCCCTCAGGAGCGCTGGGTTCCCTGGGAGGCTCCCGTGGACCCCGCGGCCTGACCGCCGGGCGGCAGCCCCCCGCTCCCCTCAGGGGTACGGGGGGCTGCCGCCGGGTCCGTCCCCCGCCGTAGGAAGGCGGGGAGCCATCCCGTACCGAGCAGCACCCCCGCGACCACCGCGGCGGCGCCGGCGAGCGCCCATCCGGTGGGTGTCTCGTCGAGGGCCAGCCAGGCGCCCGCGATCCCGACGACCGGCACCAGCATCGAGAACGGCGCCACCACTCCCGCCGGGTAGCGCTTGAGCAGGGCGGTCCAGATGCCGGAGCCGACGACGCTGCCGAGCAGCGCGATGTAGACGAGAGCGACCAGGCCGGGCCAGCCGTCGGGGCCGAAGGACTCTGCGAGTGCGCGCCATCCCGTGGCGGGGCCCTCCTTGACGGCGGACAGCGCGAGCAGCGGGACCGGCGGTACCACGGCCATCCACAGGGCGAAGCGGAGCGGGTACCGGGGCTTGGCCTGCCGGCTCGCCAGATTGCCGACGGCCCAGCCGACCGCCGCCAGCACGGTCAGGGTGAGCGGCAGGAGCGGTGCCGTGCGCGCCCGGTCCACCGCGATCACGGCCATGCCGAGCACCGCGATCCCGATGCCCGCCAGTTGACGTCCGGTGACCCGCTCGCGGAGCAGCAGCGCCCCCAGCAGCACGGTGAACGGCGCCGAGGCCTGCACGACCACGGACGCCAGTCCTGAGGGCATGCCCTGGTCGATGGCGAGGAAAAGCAGGCCGAACTGGGCGACACCGAAGCCGAGTCCGTACCCGAGCAGCCAGCGCACCGGGACCTCGGGGCGTGGCACGAACAGGACCACCGGTACCGCGAGCACCAGATAGCGCAGCGCCGCCAGGAAGAAGGGCGGGAAGTGGTCGAGACCGACGCGGACAGCGAGGAAGTTGAGTCCCCACAGCACGGCGACGAGCACCGCCAGGGAGCGGTCCCGGGCGGTCATCGCGCGTGACCGGAGAGCAGTCCGGACTCGATGACGCGGGCGCCCATCCCCCTGAGGAACTGCCCGTCCCCGATGAGTTTCTGCTCGTCGGCGCACTGCTGGAGCACCACGGTGTACCGCACGCCGTCGGGGTCCTCGAGCAGCCAGCAGAACATCATCACCCCGGGGCAGGAACCGCCCTTGAACACGACGCGGGGCCAGTGCGCCTGGTCGACGGGTACGCCCGGATAGGCCGTCAGGATCTCCTCGACGACCCCGCTCGCGTCCTGTACACCGTCCTCCGCGAGGAGGGTCAGCACCCGTTGGACGTCCCAGGCGCTCATGTGCCAGTCCAGGCCGAGCCGGTGGACGGTGGGGCCGAGGTCCGACCCCCGTACGGTCAGCGGGCCCGCGACCGTGTCCAGGAGTTCCCTGCGGCCCGCCTCGTCGGCGTCCACCCAGGCGGCGCGGAGCCGCGGGTCGCCCCAGCCGATCTCGAAGATCTCATGACTCGTCAGAAAGGGTCGCAAGAGAGCGGGTTGGGCGTGTCCACCGGCCGCGACGGCCTGTTCCACAGCATCCCGTCCGAGCAGGTCCTGGATCAGGTCGGCGGCCGTGTTGTCGCTCATCGCGATCATCTTGTACGCGGTCTCGCGCACCGGGACCCGGGTACCGTCGGGGAGTTCCTGCATGTCGCCGGTGGGCAGGCTGCGAAGGGCGGGTGTCACGGTCACCTCGTCGTCCCACCGGACGGTGCCGGCGGTGACCGCCTCGGCGAGTGCGCGCATCAGATACAGCTTGTACGAGGAGCCGTTGGGCATGGGCCGGTCGGCGTCCTTGGTGTACAGCGTGCTGGTCCGCTCTCCTGCCGTGCGGGTCACGAGAGCCGACCAGGTGACCCCTGGCTGTTCCATCGCGCGCGCCAGGTCGTCCCAGTCCCGCACGGGCGGTGTCACCACCTCCGGTCCCAGGTGCAGTACCCGGATCAGGCCGGACGAGTCGAGTGTGAGGGACAGAGTGGAGCGGACCCCCGAGGGGGTCTCCAGGGTCACCCAGGACTTGTGGGCCACCGCTTGGTAGTCGGCGACGGTGAACGGGCCGAGGCCGCGCCACTGTTCGACGGTGGCGGCGAAGCCCTGCGGGTGCCGGGCGAGGAAGACGGGCACGAAGTGCGCGGCGAAATCCTCTTCCCGGGGAGGCTCGGCGGCGGTGAGCAGGTCCACCGCCCAGCCGGTACTCCGCCCGAGGGGACTGGTGTCCGCGCCGAGCAGGGACCGCGCGTCCTCGTCCGCGGTCGCGTCGGGTCCGGGCAGATCGATCATCATCGCTCCTCGACGGCTGTCGCCGCCCGTTGATGTCAGTCCTCTGTGACGGTGATGGCGGAACACGGGCAGAGGTCGGCGCAGAGCCGGACCGCCTCGTGCAGTGCGGGCGGGGGCTCGGCCCGGAGCAGGACCACCGTGCCGCTCTCCGGGTCCTGGTCGAAGACCTCGGGTTCGGTCGCCGCGCACCGGCCCATGGCGCAGCAGGCGTCCGTGTCCACGGACACGGTCAGCCGGCCGGGGCTCACCAGGTCACCGGGAGCGCGCCGAGCCCGTAGCTGGACACCTCGTGGCGGAAGTCCAGTTCGCCGGAGGGAACGGCCAGCCGGGCACCTGGCATCCACCGCAGCACGGCCGCCAGCATCTCCTCCAGCTCCACCTTGGCCAGCCACTGCCCCAGGCACTGGTGGATGCCGTGGCCGAACGCCAGGTGACGGCGGGCGTCCCGGCCGGGGTCCAGGGTGTCGGGGGACGGGAAGACCGAGGAGTCCCGGTTGCCCGCGGACAGCGACACGACCACACCCTCACCGGCCCTGATCGTCACGTCGCCGAGTTCCACGTCCTCGAGCGCCGCGCGTGCGAGGCCGTTCTGCACGATGGAGTGGTAGCGCAGCAGTTCCTCCACCGCCTTGGGAAGCAGCTCCGGTTCCTTGGCCAGCGTGTCCGCCAGGGCCTGGTCGGTGACCAGGCTCAGCAGGCTCAGACTCGCCTGGCTGGTCGTCGTCCCGTGGCCCGCGACCAGCAGCAGCCGGCACATCGGGACCATCTCCTCGACGGTGAGCCGGCCCTTGCGTACCTGGTCGACGACCAGTCGGCCGAGCAGGTCGTCGCCCGGTTCCGGCATCGCCAGGCGTTCCTCGACGACATCGCGCAGCAGGCCGTCCAGTTCGTCGCGGGCCGCGGCCACCTGTTCGGGCCGGTAGCCGCGGTCGATGAGGATGCCCGCGCGGTTCTCGATCAGTTCGCGCTGCTCGTCGGAGACACCGAACAGCAGGGCGATCACGCGTGAGGGCACCGGGATGGTCAGCCCGCGCACCAGGTCCACGGGGCGCTCGCCCTTGACGAGTTCGCCCAGCATCTCGTCGAGGTGCTCGCGCAGCAGCGGCCGCATCGCCTCGGCTCTGGCGTGCAGGAAGTCCCGGGTGAGCATCGACCGCAGCCGCGAGTGGTCGGGGTCGTCCATGCGGATGAAGGAGGCGGTGTGCGGCTTGTCGCGGACGAGGACCGAGGTGGTCGTCATCATGGGAAAGCCGGGGGCGCTGGTCACCGCGGTGAACCGGCGGTCCGCCAGGACCGCGCGCGCGTGCTGGTGCGCCGTCACCAGCCATACCTGGCCGCCGTCCCACATCGTGATGCGGCTCGCGGCCGGGCCTGACCGCAGGAGGGCGAGCGGTGGAGGCGGATCGATCGGGGAGACGCGCTCCATCGGGTAGGACGGGGAGTCCGTCACCTTCGGGGATGCTGCGTCCTGCGTCATGTGGTCCCACCTATCGCTGCACGGGCATGCCGACGTGAAGTAGCGGCCCCATCCTCACCGTCCACGGTGCGGCCTCCCCCGGGCGCAGGACCGACCCGCATAACGAGCCGCCGACGCACATAACCCCGGCGGCCGTTGCCGCTCACCAGCGCGGCCCACGGCTGGTACTTTCGGCCGCGCCGTACCGTCGGACAAGCCTTCGGCCGGGTCCCCGCTCCGGCCCAACACCCCGGGAACGAGGAACACATGAGTTCATCGCTAGAGGGAAAAGTCGCACTCGTCACGGGAGCGGGATCCGGAATCGGCCGGGCGACGGCTCTCGCCCTCGCGGAGGCAGGGGCCTCGGTCGCGATCGCCGGGCGGCGCGTCGAGCGTCTCGAGGAGCTGAGCGGCGAACTGACGGCCGCGGGCGCCGCGGTCCAGGTCCTCCAGCTCGACGTGACCGACGAACAGGCCGTGGCCGCGGCCGTGCGCTCCACGGTCGACGCGCTCGGGCGGCTGGACATCCTGGTGAACAACGCCGGGCTGATGCTCCTGGGTCCGGTGGAGGACGCCGACACCACGGACTGGACCCGGATGATGGACACCAACGTCATGGGCCTGATGTACATGACCCACGCCTCGCTCCCGGAACTGATCAGGAACCAGGGCACGATCGTCCAGATCTCGTCCATCGCCGCCCGCGTCGTTGGGCGCGGCAGCGCGGTCTACAACGCGAGCAAGTTCGCCGTGAACGGGTTCAGCGAGGGACTGCGCCAGGAGGTCACCGAGCGCGGGGTGCGCGTGGTCGTCATCGAGCCCGGCACGGTGGAGACCGAGTTGCGCGACCACATCACGCACGCCCCGTCCAAGGCAGCCATCAGTGAACGGGTCGCGAAGATACGGCAGTTGCAGAGCGAGGACATCGCGGCGGCGGTCCTGTACGCCGTCACCGCACCCCCGCACGCCACGGTGAACGAGATCTTCATCCGTCCCACCGACCAGGCCTGAGGCACAGCCCCGGCGGGCACCGCGTCGCGCGGTGTCCGCCTTCGTGCTGTCCGGGGCCGCCCTGTCCGCCGTCGTGCGGTCCGGGGTCACCTCGGGTGAGAGGAGCGAGCGAAGAGAACGCCTGCCTAACGTGAGCCGCAACAGGCCGTCACAGGTGAAGAAGAGGCGTCATCCATTACCGTAAGGAAGCCGTCCGTGCCTTCTGCGATACACGTGCCCTCCGTCCCCCACCGGTCGACGCGGTTGCCCCTCTCCCGTCCTGATCTGCGGCTGCTCGACGCGATCGGACAGTGTGGCGACCTCGCCGAGGCGGCCCGCAGGTCGGGGCTGAGAGCGCCGGCAGCCCTGCGAAGGCTGGACCGGCTGGACGAGGCGACCGGGATGCGCCTGACGCTGCGGGACGCGTGTGTCGCCCGGCTCAGTCCGGACGGTGCCCGGCTGCTCGTCGCCGGACGCCGCTTCTTCCGTCAGGTCGACCAGGCCGTCCAGACCGAGATCTACGGGCGTGGATCCGAGGCCCTGAACGCGCCGCGCGTCCTGAACATCGCGACCGCGGAGCCGCTGATGGAGGATCTGGTCGAGGACGCGGCCGACACGTTGGGCATCCTCCTCTCGGTCAGTCACGACACTCCGCGCCAGGTCCTCCAGCAGCTCGCCGGCTACCGGGTGGACGCCGCGCACATCTGGGGGGTGGAAGGCCTCCCGCAAGCGGTCGACCGCACGGTGCGGGTGTTCGAGGTCCTGGACGATCCGCTCTGGGTCACGCTTCCCCTGGGGCACCCCCTGGCCGGACGTGACAGGGTCTCGCTCGCCGATCTCCGGGAGGAGAACTGGGTTTCCGAGGCGGGGCCGCGAGCCGAGGTCCTGGTGAGCCGGGTCTACCAGCAGGCCGGTCTCACTCCCCCGTCCCGCATTCAGGTCACCGGTGCTTCGGTGGCCCGGGGGATGCTGCGGAGGGGCGACGCGATCGGGCTGGGCTCCCCGGCCTGCCCGGCCGTCTTCGCTCCGTCACTGGTGCGCCGGTCCCTGGTGGAGCGGCCGCGGCGGGCGGCGGGGCTGCTCGTCGATCCCGCCGTCGTGCCCGGGGCACTGGCGCAACAGCTCGCCTCGCTGCTCACGGCCCGCTGTCTGACCAGGTTCACGGAGCAGCACGAGGACATGCTGGCCGACCCGTGGTGGGCCGACTGGCTGAAGGGGCAGCAGAAGCTGCTGAAGGTTCGTACCGACGCGGCACATAGTCTCCAGTCGCCGCCGGCGCTGCCCGACGAGTCGGTCCAGGTCGATGTGGAGGACCTGCATCTCCTGCGTGCGGTGGCCGATCACGGAAGCATCAACCGCGCGGCGGCCGTGCTGTCCATCAGCCAGTCCGCGCTCACCCGGCGCATCCATCGCCTCGAACTCCGCCTCGGCGCACGCCTGCTGGTACGCAGCTCGCGGGGGACGGACCTGACGGTACCGACCCGTCAGTTCCTGTCCAGGCTGGCCTGCTTCGAGTCCGAGCTGCTCGCCGTGGGTATCACCGGCACGGCGGACCGCCTGCCCTCAGGTGATCCTGGCGGGCCTCTCCCGTCGCGCGCGTACCGGTCGCCCCGGACCTCCGGAGCGCGTCCGGGAAGGTCCCTGTCCGAGCGGCCCGCGGCCAGGCAGGCCGTCGCCGGGCGGAGCTGAACGCGGCGGGGTGCCGGTGGAGGTCCTCTCCACCGGCACCCCGGTCGCTGTCAGCGTGCGCCCAGCGCCACGTAGTCGTACATCCCGAAGGACCCCGTGACGAACACGTTGCGGGCGTCCGGGTGGCGGTAGAGCAGCGAACGCGGATAGAGGTAGGGCACGATCACCGCGTGGTCCATGGTCAGCCGGTCGATGCGGTGCCAGATGGCCGCGCGTTCCTCCGCGTCGCCGCTGACCGCTCCGCGGTCGAGCAGGTCGTTGATCTCCGGGTCGTCCAGCTCTCCCATGTTCTGGTTGCCGCGCTCCTTGATCGCGCGCCCGTCGACGATCTGCTGGAAGAAGCCGTAGCCGTCGGGGAAGTCGGCGCCCCAGCCGAACATGATGATCCCGATGCCGTGTTCACGCAGGTACTCGGGACTGCCTCCGTAGCGGTCGAAGTAGTCGCCGGACGGAAAGTCCAGCACCTCGGCGTCGATACCGACGCGGGCCAGTCCGGCCGCCAGCGCCTCGGCAGCCCGGTACTCCTTGAGCCGGTCCTTGCGGGCGGCGATCTTCGTCCTGAACCCGTCGGGCATTCCGGCCAGGGCCAGTTCGGCGCGGGCCGCCTCCAGGTCCCCGGTGCCGTCCTCGCCGACCGGGTAGCGGTCGAAGGGCTGGTAGCCGTCGATGGTCGGCGGAAGGATCGTGGTGGCGATGTCGCCGCCGACCGGGCCTCCGTAGGCCTCCTGCATCGCCGCCTTGTCGGTGGCGAACTGCACCGCCCTCCGGCAGTGCACGTTGTCGAACGGGGTGATCCGGCTGGACAGGCAGTAGATCCAGGTGAAGCCGGTCAGCGGGTTGTCCGCGTTCGCCTGGAGTGCCGGGTCCGCGAGGATGCGCTCCTGGGTGGCGGGCTGGACACCGAAGCCCGCGAGGTCGATGTGGGCCTCTCCGGAGAGCAGCATCAGGTCGACCTCGTGCGGGTCCTTGCCGAGGTGCACCTCGATGCGCTCGGCGCGCTGACGGCGCACCGGGTCGGTCTCGGGGTCCCAGTGCGGATTGCGCTCCAGCACGACGAGCGAACCGCGCTCGTAGGAGACGACGCGGTAGGGGCCGGTGGCCACCGGGCCGAGCCGGTAGCCGATGCCGGTGTCGCGCGCCTTCGGGACCGGGGTGGTGCTGGGCATGGTCGCCAGCAGGTCCATTCCCGCGAAGGGTTGGGTGAGCCTCAGGACCAGGGTGCGGTCGTCGGGGGTCTCGATCGTGAGGGGGCCGTCCACGTCGGGTTCCCGCCAGGGGCCGCCGTAGTCGGTGCCCAGCAGGTGACGGAAGTAGGTGGGGCCGACGCCCAGGACGTCCGTGCCGTAGTTACTCCTGGCTATGGCGTACTTGACGTCCGCCGCGGTCACCGGGGTGCCGTCCTCGTACCGCAGCCCCGGGCGCAGCCGGTACGTCCAGGTGCGCCCGCCGTCCGAGGCCTCGCCGAGTGATTCGGCCAGATCCGGGACGAGCCGCTGGCCGCCCTTGCCCGGCTCGGTGGCGAAGGTGACGAGCGTCCGGCCGATCAGACGCAAGAAGTTCCAGGTGTAGGCGTAGTACGTGTTGCCCGGGTCGAGCGAGTCGAAGTCGTCGGTTCGGACCAGACGGAGTGTCCCGCCCAGTGCGTCGGTCGGATCGACCACTGCGCCGACAGCGGCGTCGAAGCCGGTGGTGCCCGGCTGTTCGGTCTCCATGTCCCAGCCCTTCTCGCGGTGATTTCCGCGCCATTCTGCGGGTGTGAGGCGCCCCGTTCCGGAGTGTTCGAGCGTGGGCGCATAGCCGACGGCGGGTCGGTATAGCGGGAGAGAGGGCGAAGAGGGGGTGAAGAGCCCAGGCTGATTTGCTCGCGTCCCCCCACGCGCGAAGCGGACGTCCGCTTCCCCCGACGCGCGATGCGGATGTCCTGAGAGGCGAACCGAGCGTGCCCCGAAGAAAAAGATGGCATGTACCCGTCATAACCCTGGCGGCCACTGCCCTGCTGGCGGGATATCCGTCACTGTCGATGGCCAAGACCCCCGAGCCCCCCGCCGGAGCGGCCCAGGGGTGGACCGAGAAGGACAAGGCGGACGCGGCCGACCCCGGGCCTGCCGCGCTCCCGGAGGCCGTCCCCGCGAAAGAGCGCGCCGAGGTGCTCGGAGCCGGTTACCGCGACTCCGACGACCTGGCGTGGACCACCTCGGGTGACGCGACCGGCTTCCACGTCATGGTCGCCGCCGCCGACGACGGATACCGGTGGCGTACCGCCGCGACCCTGTCCGAGCCCGGCTTCGACACGGACACCTGGATCGGCAACGCCTGCCTCACCGCGTCAGGGAAGCGCGCCGCCGTCACCTACGCCCCCCGGACCTTCACCAACAAGCCCGCTCTGATGACGCGCGGCGCCTTCACCGCGATCGTCGACCTGACAACCGGCGCGGTCACCAAACTCCCCGTGCAGTCCAGCCTGAGCTACTTCTCGCCCGGCTGCGGCGCCACGGAGAAGGCGGTCTTCTCACAGTTCTCCGACGACGACTCGAAGCGCAACGAGACCCGCCTCATCGGTGTGGACACCGCGAGCGGCAAGGCGGCGAAGCCGCTGAAGCTGCCCGGTCAGGTCACCTCGGCCGTCCCGCTGAACGACGGCTACGCCGCCGCGCAGGGCGCCCGCCTGGTCGAGGTCGCCCCCTCCGGCGACGTACGCGTCGCCGCGCGCACCACCACCGTCCCGTTCCAGCTCACGGCGGCGGGCGACGGCTCGGTCGTCTACATCGACCGCACCGGGACGGCCCCGACCGCCAAGCAGCCGGCTGGCGAGCGGGCCGAGGTACGCAGGGCGCCCGCGGCGCTCTTCGGTGGCTCCCGGGCGACCGGCACCACACAGCGCGTGGCCACCGGCACCCTCACCGACTTCGACCTGGCCCGCTCGGCCCGCAGCGGCAAGGTGTACGTCACAGGCAAGGCCAAGGCGTCCGGCAGCCTGCCGGAGTCGGTACGCATGCCGGCCGGCGTGGCCAAGGACGCCGTCCTGTCCACGAGAGGCGAAGCCGCCGTCACCACCACGTGGGCCGACGGCAAGGACTCCCGGATCACACCGCAGGAGGCCGCCTCCGCGCGTACCGCCCGGACCCGGATGCAGGTGCTGGACACCGGACGCACCGTCACTCTGGACTCCCACCCCGGTACGACGATCGGCTCCACCGCGAAGACCGCCTCAGGCCTCGCCACGTCGCCGGCGCTGACCGGGGGCGGCTCGGCGACCGCCACGCCGAAGCTCGCCGCCGCCTCCCCGACCAACCCCGTGGAGGACGAGCGGTACTGCTCCGTCCCGCGCGGGGACGTCCGCAAGCAGGCGTTCCAGCCGACCCCGCGCCAGGTGGAGTGGGCGGTCGACCAGGCCGTCGTCGGCAAGCTGAACTCACACGTCTCGCGTCCGGCCAACTGGAAGAACACCGGGATGTCGGCGTACCAGCCCCAGTCCCTCTTCCCGCTCAAGACCATGGCCGGCGACCCCAACGGCGCCCCCGACGCGGCCGACGAGTACCACATCCCCGCGCAGGTCATGCTGGGCATCACCGCCCAGGAGTCGAACATGTGGCAGGCGACCCGCTTCGCGGTCCCGGGTGTCACGGCCAACACCCTCATCGGCAACTACTACGGCATCAGCTACGACTCCGACGGCGGCCAGAACGACCCCTGGGCCGTCAACTGGGCCTCCGCGGACTGTGGTTACGGCATCGTCCAGGTCACCGACGGCATGCGCAAGGCGGGCCACGAGAAGCCGGGCGAGACCGCGCTGTCGGTGCAGAAGCAGGAGGCGGTGGCCCTCGACTACACCGCCAACATCGCCGCCGGCGTCAACATCCTGGTCGACAAGTGGAACCAGACGTACGCCGCCGGAATGACCGTCAACGACGACGGTCCCTCCTACATCGAGAACTGGTTCTTCGCCCTCTGGGCGTACAACTCCGGCTTCTACCCGCAGTCCACTGCCGGTCAGCACGGTGGTCACTGGGGAGTCGGCTTCACCAACAACCCGGCCAACCCGTTGTGGAAGGCCAACCGCACCCCCTTCCTGGAGAGCGCGGCGGGCGGGGACGACTACTCGCACGCCGCCCACCCGCAGGACTGGCCCTACCAGGAGAAGGTGATCGGCTGGGCCGCCCGTCCGATCTCCGCGATGTTCGCCCCCGGTGACTTCCAGCCCGGCTACCGGGCCGCCTGGTGGACCGCCACGGACCAACGGACGCTGGCCAAGCCTCCGGTCGGCCTGTTCTGCGACACCTCCAACAACTGCGACCCCAGCAAGATCAAGGAGGGGGACACCGGCACCAACGGGGCCTGCCAGCTGAACAACCCGGCGGACGAGTTCTACCTGCACTGCTGGTGGAACAAGAAGGCCAGCTGGAAGAGCTGCGTGGGCGGCGCCTGCGGTTACGCCCTCCACCGCTTCGACGCGACCTACCCGGAACAGCCGGACGGCAACGCATACCCGCCCCGATGCTCCAGCGGCCTTCCGTCGGGTACGTACGTGATCGACGATGTGGCCTCCGGCGTCACCCCTGCCGGATCGTCCGGGCGAAGCTGCGGGGCGACCACGTCACCCGGGACGTTCGGCTTCACCTTCACGGCCGACGGCGCGAACTATCCGGGCAAGATCGACACCCATCAGATCGGAGCCGGCTACGGCAACCACTTCTGGTTCTCGCACACCCGGAACCAGGCGACCGCCGAAGGCGCGCGGCTGCGTACCACCGGCACCTGGACGCTGACCAACGGCATGACGGGCTGGGCCCGGGTCTGGGTGCACCTCCCCGACCACGGCGCCCACACCCGGCAGGCCTCGTACACCATCTCCGGGACGAACAGCACGAGTCCGGTGCGGGTGCACCCTCAGCGGGTCCTGGAGAACAAGTGGGTGTCCCTCGGGGTGTTCCAGTTCACCTCCACCCCGAAGATCTCACTGTCCACCCACTCGGCCGACGGCACCGGCTCCGAGGACGTCGCCTGGGACGCCGCCGGCTTCCAGAAGCTGTCGGGCAAGCCGAAGGACATGGTGGTCGCACTGGGCGACTCCTACTCCTCGGGTGAAGGGGCCTCGGCCTCGGGCGGGGTCGACTACTACAAGGAGACCAACTACCGCGACGAGAACAACCCCTCGACGCGCAACGCCTGCCACCGCTCGACCAAGGCCTGGTCGCGTCAGGCCACCATCCCGGGCAGGTCGGCCTCCGTGGGCTCCATGGACGACAGCCGCTCCGCGGCGATGGACTACCACCTGGTGGCCTGCTCCGGCGCCAGGACGTACAACATCGCGACCGTGGGTGAGAACGGTGAACTGCCGCAGCTGCAGAAGGGGTACCTCGACCAGAACACCACGCTGGTGACCATGTCCATCGGCGGCAACGACGCCCGGTTCGCCTACATCATCCAGAAGTGCATCTTCGGTGGCGTCGGCTGGCCGACGCTCTGCCAGGACCAGACGTTCGACGACGACGACAAGAACGTCGACGACGCCGCCTACCAGGGGCTGAAGATCGGAGTGGCGGCCGAACGCCTGGCCAAGGAACGGGTCCGGCCCGCCATCACCACGGCCTTGAAGAACATCGCGGCGAAGGCACCGAACGCCAAGATCGTCCTGATGGGGTACCCGCCTCTGCTCGAAGGCGTCGGGGGGTGCATCCCCGGCGTCGGAACCGAGGAGGCTCCCTGGCTCAACAGCATGGCGGGAACCCTGGCCACGGAGATGCAGGGCGCGGTGAACGACGCCAAGACCGCCGGGGTGAAGGCGTGGTTCTCCAACCCCGCCCAGAACTTCGCGGGCAAGGCCGTCTGCGGTGACCCCGAGCAGGTCCACGGGATCGTACTGGACCTCGTCGAGAGCGACGAGCCGGCGATCGACTGGCCGATCCTGCAACTCGGAGCCTCCGCCCAGTCCTTCCACCCGAAGATCGGTGGAGCCAGGCTGTACGCGGACTCCCTGGAGCGGACGATGGCAGGCATGGGTCTCTGACCCGGAACACCCGACAGGGTCCTCCCCTCCCGGGGAGGACCCTCCGAGGAGGAGGTGAGCGGTGAGGCGGGTGACCCGACGGGGCGACATCGGCGCGGCGTTGCTGCTGCTCGTGGTGGACGCCGTCCTGGTGGGCGTACTGCTCCTCGGAGTGGTCGTCTCCGGTGGCCTGACCGGCAGTCCGGACCGGACCTCGGTGGACCACGAGGCCTCCCGTGCGGCGCTGGTCTGCCTCACCCTGCTCGTCGTGTCCGGCGGCATCGCCGTCGCCCTGCGGGCCTGGGTCACCGCGGCGGCCCAGGTGACAGTGCTGGGCGGTGCCGCGGTGGTCGCCTGGAGGGGCTTCGGCGCCTGACGCGTGTGTGCCGCGTACCCGGCGATCGCCGGGTACGCGGCACACACGTCGCCCAGGGGACCGGCACCGTCGACGGCACCGGTGGCGGGTCAGCGCCGGGCCATCCCCGGCACGGCCGAGAGCATGTCGGCGTCCTGACGGAGGATCGCCCGCTCCAAGGTGGTCAGCCTCGGCCCCGGGTAGATCCCGAGTTCGTCGGTGAGTGTGTTTCTCGCCCTGCGGAATACAGCGAGCGCATCGGCCTGCCTGCCGGAAAGGTACAGGGCCTGCATCAGGTGGCCGTACAGCTCTTCCCTGAGCGGGTGAAGAGCAATCAGATCGGTGAGTTCCCCAATGGCTTCCTCGTATTCACCCAGCGTTATTTCCAGGCAAATCCGTTGCTGCAGGGCGGCGACACGCTCTTCCTCCAGCCGGGCGGCCCTGGTCTGCAACGCGGTGCTCGAAATCCCGGCGAGGGCCGGCCCTCGCCACAGGGCGAGCGCATTCTTGAGCAGGTCGAGCGCCTCCTCCTTGAGCTCGGCGCGCACGAGCTTTTTCGCTGTCGCGATGTTGCGCCGGAAGATCTCGCTGTCGATCTCGCAGTGCGCCGGATCCAGTTGGTAACCGGAAGCCGTGGACAGGACGGTCTCCTGCGGAACGCCGACCGCGGCCATGGCACGGCGTATCATCCACACACTGGTCTGCAACTGGCCGGATGCCGTTCGAGGGGGGTCCTCACCCCAGAGCTGGCCGATGAGTTCGGGTGTACCGACCGGCCTCCCGGACACAAGTGCGAGAGCGGCCAGGACCCTGAGTTGCCGCTGCCCGGTGAGTGGGACCACGACGTTCCGGTACACCATGGAGACCGGACCTAATATGCGAATCTGCACGCCGACCACAGGGTTCTCCCGTTCTGCCGGTCCATGGCCGACTTCCCCGCCATGAACTGCTGGATTTTCGCATGCGATGTTCGTGAGTGCGCCGGCCCTTTGAACAATCGCGATGAAGCGGCTTCATTTGTTGCGCGCGCAGCGGGGGTCCGCCCTATCGATTCGGGACAGTAATCAGCCAACCTCACCTCGTCAACGGAGCCGATATGGGTGCGGCTGAAAACTGCGGTACCCGGCAGGGTGGGCGAGACCTGCGGAAACCCCCCGGGGGGAGACCCGCGGGGCGAGGCGTCCGGCGAACAGCGTTCACACATCGCACGGTGTGACGACCGCGAAGCGGTGATTTCCGATGGCCCGATTCCACCCTGGGCCGCAGAACGCCGGGCCCTAGCGGAGGATATGCGTCCGCTGTGCGTCCGGCGGAAGCGGGCGCAGACCGGACAGGATTACCCAGAGCATCGAACCGGCCATCGGCACTGTCCGTTCAGTGGTATAGACCAGTGATGGCAGAAACATGCGGCATGTCCGGCCTCGGGGAACATCGGTACAGCGGTTGGCGCTGAGATTGATCATGGTCGGCCAGCACACCGGCCGGTGGCTCCGCTGGGGTTCGTGGAAAGATCGCCGGGCGGGCGCTGGGGCTGGCTACGGTCCGCTCGAGCCGGTGGAGTTTCTGACTGATGAGCAGGCCGAGGCGTACGGGAAGCTCGCCGAGGAGCCGACCCGCCCAGAGCTGGAGCGGTTCTTCTTCCTGGACGATGTCGACCGCGATCTGATCGCCCGGCGACGCTCGACGTACCACCAGCTCGGCTTCGCGCTCCAGATGTGCACGGTGCGCTACATCGGCCGGTTTCTCCCGGACGACCCGCTGGACGCGCCGTGGCCGGTGGTCGAGCACCTGGCCGCGCAGCTCGGCATCGAGGACCCGTCGGTGGTGAAGCGGTACACCGAGCGGCCGAAGACGGCGTACGAGCACGCGTAGGAGATCCGGGACGCCTACGAGTACCACGAGTACGACGACGCGGAGTGGGCCCGGCGGTTCCGCACGTTCCTTCACGGGCGGGCATGGACGCACGCCGAGGGCCCGAAGGCGCTGTTCGACCACGCGGTGGGCTGGCTGCGCCGTCACCGGGTGCTGCTGCCTGGGGTGTCCGTGCTGGCCCGGCAGGTGGCGGAGGTGCGGAAGGTCGCGGAGAAGCGGCTGCACGCCATGGTCGCGGGCGCCGCCCGGCGCGCGGACCCGGCGCTGCCCGGGGATCTGGTGGCGACGCTGAAGACGCCGGAGGGCTCGCGGTTCTCGGAGCTGGAGCGGCTGCGCCGGCCGCCGACACGGACGACGGGCACGGCGTTCGCCCGAGCGCTGGAGCGGGTGGACGAGATCGGCGCGTACCGGCTCGGCAGGTTGAGGCTGTCGCAGATCCCGCCGAACCGGACGGCGGCGCTGGCCCGGTACGCGCTGGGTCGAAGGCGCCGCTGCTGGAACGGGCGGCGGAGCCGAAGCGCACGGCGATGCTCACCGCGGTGATGCGGCACCTGGAGGCGAAGGCGATCGACGAGGCCCTGGACCTGTTCCAGGTCCTCATGGCCACCCGGCTGCTGAACACCGCGAAGCGCAAGACGGAGAAGGAGCGGCTGTCGACGCTGCCGCAACTGGAGAAGGCGTCACGGGTGCTCGCGCGGGCGGCGAAGGTGCTGTTCGAGGAGCTGGAGCTGGTCGAGGAGCAGGAAACGGATCTGGACGTGGCCGCGCTCTGGGCAGCCGTGGAGGAGGTCGCCCCGCGCGCCGCCGTGATGACCGCGGCGACCACGGTGGTCTCGCTGGTGCCCGAGGACGAGAACTCGGCCGAGGTCGCCATGCGGGCCGCGCTCGCGAACCGGTACGCCGCGGTGCGCCCGTTCCTCGCGTTGCTGGGTGAGTCGAAGGCGCTGGACGCGGCGAGCGCAGGCAAGCGGGTCCTGGCCGGGGTGCGCGCCCTGCCGGCGCTGGCCCGGCGGAAGGTGGGGATCAAGCCGCTGCTGCCTCGCGAGGTGGACGACAAGCTAGTGCCGCCGGCGTGGCGCAAGGCGGTGTACGCCAACCCCGATCTGCCGCAGGGTGCGGTGGACCGGGACGCGTACGTGGTGTGCGTGCTGGAGCAGCTGCACCGGGCCCTGAACAACCGCGACGTCTTCGCCTCCCCCTCTCACCGCTGGTCCAACCCGCGCGCCCGCCTGCTGGACGGGCCTGACTGGGACGCGGTCGAGGAAGACGTCCTGGCGGCCCTGAGCCTGGACATGCCCGTCACCGAGCACCTGGCGGAGCTGGTGCGGGGCCTGGGCGCCGGATGGAAGCAGCTCGCCGAACGCCTGGAAGAAGCGGGGCCGGCGGCGAAGGTCTCCATCGAGATCGCCGGCGACGGGCGGGTGAAGCTGAACGTCGTCAAGCTCGGCGCGCTCGGCGCGCCGAAGTCCCTGACCTGGCTGCGGCAGCGGGTCGAGAAGATGCTCCCGAAGATCGACCTGCCGGACCTGCTGTTCGAGGTGAACGCCTGGACCGGGTTCCTCGACGCCTTCGTACACCTCGGCGACGGCACCACCCGGATGAAGGACCTGCCCACCTCGGTGGTCGCGCTGCTGGTGTCCGAGGCGTGCAACATCGGCCTGGCCCCGGTGGTCAACCCCGGCTACGAGGCCCTGACCAGGGCCCGGCTCGTGCACGTCGACCAGTACTACCTGCGCGCCGACACCATCGCCGCGGCGAACGCACGTCTGATCGCCGCCCAGGCCGGCATCCCGATCGTGCGCTACTGGGGCGACGGGCTGCTCGCCTCCGTGGACGGGCTGCGCTTCCAGGTGCCGGTGCGCACCATCAGCGCCGCCCCGTCGCCGAAGTGCTTCGGGTTCAAGCGGGGCATCACGTGGCTCAACGCCGTGAACGACCAGGTCGCGGGCATCGGGCAGATGGTCGTGCCCGGCACCCCGCGCGACTCCCTGCACATCCTGGACGCGCTGTTGAACCTGGACGGCGGGGTGAAGCCGGAGATGGTGGCGACCGACAACGCCTCGTACTCCGACATGGTGTTCGGCCTGTTCAAGATCCTCGGCTACAACTTCAGCCCCAGGTTCCGTGACCTGGCCGACCAGCGGTTCTGGCGGGCCACGATGCCCGGCGTCGAGACCGGCACGTACGGCGCGGTGGAGGACCTGGCCCGCAACCGGGTCAACCTGAACAAGGTGATCACGCACTGGCCGGACATGCTGAAGGTCGCCGGTTCCCTCGTCACCAACCAGGTCCGCGCCTACGACCTGCTGCGCATGTTCGGCCGCGACGGCCGACCGACCCCGCTCGGGGCGGCATTCGCCGAGTACGGGCGGATCGCCAAGACCGAGCACCTGCTACGCGTGGTCGACCCGATCGACGACACCTACCGCCGGCAGATGAACCGGCAGCTCACCGTGCAGGAGTCCCGCCACAAGCTCGCCCGCGACGTGTGCCACGGCAAGCGCGGCACCATCCACCAGGCGTACCGCGACGGCATGGAAGACCAGCTCGGCGCTCTCGGCCTGGTCCTCAACGCCATCGTGCTCTGGACCACGAAGTACCTCGACGCCGCCGTCGCCCAGCTCCGCGCCGAAGGCCACGAGATCCGCGACGAGGACATCGCCCGGCTGTCGCCGCTCAAGCACCGCAACCTGAACCTGCTCGGCCGCTACAGCTTCTCCGCTCACGTCCCGGCCGCTGGCGCCCTGCGCCCGCTGCGCGACCCGGACACGCCAGAGCTGGACGAGGACGATGACGGGGCGCGGGACTGAGGGCTGCGGCGGGTCCGGGCCGGGGACGGTTCTTCGGCCTTGCCCCGCTTGAGGCGGGGAGGGGCTCAGTGCGGTGTGGGCTGGCGGTCGATGACGGTCATCTTCTCTTCGAGGGTGGCAGGGACTTCGTGGACGTCGGCGGTGATGCCCGCTTGGACGAGGGCGGTGCGGACGGTGCCGGGTGGGGTGTCGGCTAGGCGGACGCGGGTGCCGTTGAGGGTGACGGGCAGGTTGGCGTTGTCGAGGGCGGCGAAGGCGTCGGCCCAGTGGAGGGTGTCGACCTCGCAGGCGATGGTGGTGCCGATGATCTCGGTTTCGGTGCCGGCGGCGACGGCGCGTCCGTGGGACATCAGGATGAGCCGGTCGCACTGCTGGGCTTCCTGCATGTAGTGGGTGGTGACCAGGACGCCGGTGCCGGCTTCGGCCTGCTGGTGGACGGCGTCCCACAGGCGGGCGCGGGAGAGGGGGTCGACGCCGGAGGTGGGTTCGTCCAGGACGAGGAGTTCGGGGTGGTGGCCGAGCGCGATGGTGAAGGCGAGCTGGCGTTGCAGGCCGAGGCCGATCTCGCCGACGAGGCGGTGCTCGACCGCCGCGAGGGCGGGTTCGAGGGGTGGGGGCGGGGCGCCGAAGGCGGCGGAGACGAAGGCGATGTTCTCCGCGACGGTGAGGGTCTGCCACAGGCCGAGCCCTTGGGGGACGTAGCCGAGGCGGCCGCGGGTGGTGCGGTCGGGTGTGCGGCCGAAGGCGGTGACGGTGCCGTCGGTGGGTACGGCCAGGCCGAGCAGGAGGCGGATGAGGGTGGTCTTGCCGGCGCCGTTGGCGCCGAGGAGGCCGACGATCTCGCCGGGGCCGACGTCCATGGTGACGGTGTCGACGGCGGTGAAGGACCCGTACCGCTTGGTGACGGCGGTGGAGCTGATGAGGGTGTCGGCCATGTCAGGACTCCTGCCGGGCGGCGAGGGTGAGGGCGATGACGGTGTCCTCCATGTCCGCCGGGACGGGGTGTTCGTCGGGGCGGGCGGGGCCGGGGTGCCAGGAGCGGGTGGCCCGACCGCGCCGCCAGGACAGTTCGGCCGGTCCGGTGGGGGCGGTGCCGGTGGTGAGGATGCCGGGGGCGCCGGCCAGGACGTCGGCGGGGGTGCCGGACGTCAGGGTGCGGCCCTGGTCCAGGACCAGGCAGGTGGAGGCGCGTTCGGCTTCGTCGAGGTAGGTGGTGGCCATGACGACGGCGGCGCCGTCGGCCGCCGCGCGGCTGATCAGCCGCCACAGGTCGACGCGGGAGACGGGGTCGACTCCGGTGCTGGGCTCGTCCAGGACGAGGAGGCGGGGGCGGTGGAGGATGGCGAGGCAGAAGGCGAGCTTCTGCCGCATGCCGCCCGACAGCGCACCGGCGAGCCGGTCGGTGGCCCGGTCCAGGCCGGCGGCCGTCAACAGCTCGCCGCGGCGCTGGTCGAGGTCGGTGCCCGTGAGGTGGTGGGCGGCGGCGACGAAGGCGATGTTCTCCGCCACGGTGAGGTCCTGCCAGACGCCGGAGGCGCCGGTGGGCATGAACCCGCACTCCGTCGGGGGCGGCGCCGTCACATGGCCGGCGGCAGGGCGGACCCGGTTCACCAGGGTGCGCAGCAGGGTCGTCTTGCCCGCTCCGTCGCCGCCGACAACGGCGGCCACGGATCCGGGGACGGCGGGCAGGGTCACCCGGTCCAGTGCGGTGGTGGCGCCGAAGGAGACGGTGACGCCGAACGCGCCCCAGTCCTGCCCGCCGGCGGTGGTGTGGTTGGCCAGAGTGCTCATCGGGTGCTCCCGGCAGCGGCGGCCGCGGGGGCGGCGGTCTTCTTCTTGGGAGCGGCGGGTGCCAGGTCGCGGCGGAAGCGCAGGACCGCGGCGGTGAACACCAGGACCGACATGCCGGCCAGGACGCCCAGCGGCAGGGCGAGGGAGCTGAGAGGGGCGTCGCGGAGCATGACCCCGTTGGAGATCATGTTGAAGTACGTCAGCGGGAAGAGGTAGCCGATCCAGCGGACGCCTGCGGCCATCGCGGCGAGCGGGAAGATCATGCCGGAGAGCAGGATCTGCGGCATCAGGGTCAGCAGGGCCATCTGCATGGCCTGGCCCTGGTTCTGCGACACCGAGGAGATCAGCACCCCGATCCCGAGCACGGTGAAGAGGAACAGCACCGCTCCCAGCGCCAGCACCAGGACGTTGCCGGAGAAGGGCACCCCGAACAGCAGGCAGCCCAGCACCGTCACCAGCACCATGTCCACCGCGGCGAGGACGAAGTACGGGGCGATCTTCCCGACGATCACGTCTGACGCCTTGAACGGCATCACCGCCAGCTGCTCCAGCGTCCCCGCCTGCCGCTCACGCACCAGCCCGATCGCGGTGACGATCGTCCCGATGAACGCCATGATCATCCCGATCAGGGCGGGCACCATCACCCACGACGTCTTCAGCTCCGGGTTGAAAAGGATGTCCGGCTTCAGCACACCGCCGGAGGCCAGGGACGCGGACGCGGCGGCCTGGGCGGCGAACTGGTTCGACCCGTCGATCAGCACCGTCGAGGCCCCGCCCGACTCACCGGTCACCACCACCGCCCCGGCGTCCTGGGTGCGCAGGTCGTCGACCGCCTGCTCCCGCGTCCCCGAGGGGTCGACCTCCTCGACGTCGAAGGGGGCCTTCAACTGCGCGGCGACCGCCTGCGCCTGCGGCCCGTAGACCCGGGTCGACACGTCATCGACCCGGAAGTTCGCCGCATACCCGAAGACCACCAGCAGCAGCAGCGGCAGCACGACGATCATCGCCATCGTCCGCTTGTCCCGCCGCAGCTCCAGGAACTCCTTCAGGATCATCGCCCACATGGGCCCACCCGCCTTGTCCGCGACATCCGCATCCGCGATCGTCGCTCTCAGGCCCCACGGCCGGTCGCCGACAGGGTCTGGCCAGCGTAGGAACGGCCGACCCCGCAATGCAACGCGTGTTTAATTTCGCTACGCTCGCCGGGTGAACGAACGCGCCCCCGCCGCCCCGGCCCCGCGGCGCCCCGGCCGACCCGCCGGAAGCCGCACCGGGCAGAGCCCGGCCCGCGACCGCATCCTCGACGCAGCCCGCCGGCAGTTCGCCCAGGGCACCTACGCCACCACCACGGTGCGCGCCATCGCCGCCGAAGCAGGCGTCAACGCCGCCCTGGTCAACCACCACTTCGGCAGCAAGCGCAACCTCTTTGCCGCCACCCTGCGCCTCCCGCTGCACATGCGCGAGCAGATCGCCGCCCTGGTCCGCGCCGACGCCGCCGACATGGGCCAGCACCTGGTCCGCCTGTTCCTGGGCCTGTGGGAGGCACCCGTCTCGGGCACCCCGCTCGCCGCGATGATCCGCTCCGTGTTCAGCGACAGCGACGCCTCCGACGCCCTCGGCGACTTCTTCACCGCCGAAATGATCGGGCCCGTCGTCGCCGCCTGCGGCCACGACCAGCCCTTCCTGCGGATCTCCCTCGTCGCCAGCCACCTCCTCGGACTGGCCAGCGCCCGCCACATCCTCGGAGTCGCCCCCCTCGTCCGAGCCGACACCGAACACCTCGTCGCCTGCATCGGCCCCGTCGTCCAGCACTACCTCACCGGCCCCCTTCCCACCCCGGCCTGACGTCGTCAAACGATCGTTTGACGACAGGCGGACGGGACGTCCAACGAACCCGTGCAACCCGGGGGTTCGAGGCGGCCCGAATCCAATCAGATCCGACGGTGATTGCTGACAGGGTTTGACGACAGATAGGGTCCGATCCTCCGTACGGAAGGGGGCCCTTCGGCGGCGAACCTGGTCTACAAGCGGGTCTCGACCGACCAGCAGTCCACCGCCCGGCAGGACCTCGTCCTGGCCGAGGCCGGGATCGAGGACCCGGTCGCCTTCGAGGAAGAAGCCGGCACCTCCAGCCGCCTCCACCCGCTCCAGCGCCCGAAGTTCGGCGAGCTGCTCACCTACGCGCGGCCGGGCGACACCGTGCACATCTCCGAGATGCTCCGCCTCGTGCGTGGCAACCAGCACATCCTCGACGTGCTCGACGTCCTGCACCGCGACCGTCTCGCCCTGCGCATCCACGACGGCGCCTTCTCCGCCATGGACCTCACCGCCCGCCACCCGCGCACCGGCGAGCTGCTGTCCACCGTGAAGTTCATGGTGCAGACCCTCGCCGCCGCCGGCGAACTCCAGCGCGACCTCCAGCGCGAGCTGACCTACGACGGACTGCGCGCCGCCGAGGCCAAGGGCAACAAGGGCGGGCGCCGCCCCGCCGTCGCGGTCGCGACGGCCGCCGGCGTGCGCACCGCGTACCTGGAAGGCCGCTCCATCGCCGCCCTCGCCCGCGACCACCGGGTCAGCCGCGGCGCCATCCGCACCGCCGTCGCCGACCTCCTGCCCGAGCACACCGCCACCGAGGAGGACGCGCCCGCCCCGGAGCCGCCGGTCACGCTCGACATGCCGGGCAAGGTCGCCGACTACCTCCGCACCACCGAACTGGAGCCCGCCGAGCGGGCCGCGCTCGACCAAGGGGTGGCCTTACAGCGCGGCCAGGGCTACACCCTGCGCGTCAGCGCCGTCCCCACCGTGCACCGCCAGCACCTCGCCCGCTGCCAGCCGCTCGACGGCTGCCAGGGCGTCCCCGCGGTCCCGGCCCAGCGCAAGGCCCGCCGCGAGTACGAGAACCAGGTCAGTGCGCTCACACCCTGACCATGATCAATCTCAGCGCCAACCGCTGTACCTACGTTCCCCGAGGCCGATGTCGTCGCGCACCACCCCCTGTGCGCCGTGCAACCGCTGTCGGCCATCCGGCTTCGCCAGGAAGCGAGTTACGGCTCCGGTCGAGTCAGCTCAGGCCTCCGACATGACGTCGACCATCTCCAGGTGGCGCGGGGCCAGCACACGGGTGCCACCGTCCGGCCGCGCACGGGCGGCAGCACGTTCCAGCGCCTCCGCGGCGTCCGGCGCCACGGACCGGGCGAGACCGGCATCCCCCAGAGGGGTCACCATGTCGTCGTGATGACAGGGCAGCAGCACGGACGGCGAACCGAGCGCGGTGAGGAGCCGGTCGGGGTATCCGTGGACGGCGGCGTGACCGCTCATGCCGACCACCGCGATGTCGGGCCGGGCGCCCGCCAGTTCCCGCTCCGCCACGTTGCTGGTGCCGGTCAGCAGGACGGACGGTCCCCCTTCGACCGTGACCTGGTAGGACAGCGTCTGACCCTCGACCAGGTCGCCGAGAGTCCGGGGCTTCGACGGCACCGCGGTCCGGGTCCCCGCGGCGAACGACGAGTAGTCCTGCTGCCTGCTGTGCAGGCTGCGGAAAACCTCCACGCTGTACCCGTCGAACTGCAGATGGTCACCACCGTTCACCGCCACCACGTCCGCCATCCGGTGCGCGGGGGTCCCCATCGCGGCCAGCAGGTGACGGGACGTCGCGTCGCAGAGCGTCCGCACCCGCCGGCCGGCCCAGGCCGGACGCGCGAGCAGGTGCGGCACGTCCGCGAGGTGGTCGAAATGCCCGTGACTGACGAGGATCAGCTCCGGCGGACCCGTCAGCGACTTCTCGGCGACGAGCTCGACCGCCTCCGGGTCGAGGGCGATGGGCAGTGCCGGATCGAGGGCCCCGTCCTCGCCGGCGTAGGGCATACGGCTCAGATAGGGGTCGAAGAGCACGCTCCGGCCGCCGAAGCTCAACTCCCAGCCGGCCACACCCAGCCAGCGCAGACCGAGCGAAGCCCCCTTCGAGCGCTCGTACTGCCGCCGGGCGTGGGCGGCGGGCAGCGGAGCGGCGCCGCCGACCAGCAGCCCCGCCGCTCCGGCGCCCAAAGCGCCCTGGAGTACCGACCTTCGCGACTGACCCATGCGCCACCTCGTTCACCTTGTGCTGATCACCCGTCACCCTACGGAGCGGCCGGCACGAGGTGGCACATTTGAGTCAGCGAGGCAGGTCGTGGCGGATCAGGTGGTGTACTCGGAGTTCAGGCGCACGTAACCCTCCGTCAGGTCACAGCCGTAGACGGTGAACTCGCCGTCGGCGATGCCGAGTCCGATGCCGATCACCACCTCGCCGCCGCGCATGTGCTCGGCGACGACCGTTCGCAGTTCGGCGTCGCCCGGTCCGTCGGCGCTCTGCGGATAGACGAGGGTGCCGCCGAACCGGACACTGACGTTCTCCGGCAGGATGTCGGTGTCGTCGGTGCACTTGCCGATCGCCATGTTGACCCGGCCCCAGTTCGGGTCACTTCCGTGCACGGCCGTCTTGACCAGCGGCGAGTTGACCACGGTCTTGCCGACGCGCTTGGCCTGCGCGTCGTCCCGGGCGCCGGTGACCCGCACCTCGATGAGCTTGCTCGCGCCCTCGCCGTCCGACGCGATGTTCTTGACCAGGGCGAGCGCCACTTCGTGCAGCGCCTCCTCGAACTCGGCCGGATCGACCGGCCCCGCCAGCCCGTTGGCGAACAGGACCGCCGTGTCACTGGTCGAGGTGTCGGTGTCGATGGACACCGCGTTGAACGTCCGGTCCATGACGCTGCGGAAGATCCGGTCCTGCACCTCCTGCGGCAGCTGGGCGTCGGTGGCGAAGAAGGTGAGCAGGGTGGCCATGTCGGGCTCCAGCATCCCGACGCCCTTGGCGATCCCGACGAGAGTCGCCTCGCCGCACCGCACCCGGACTTCCTTGGGCCGGGTGTCGGTCGTCATGATCGCCCGCGCCGCACGGTCGAACCCGCCCTCGGGGAAGGGCCAGGAGAGTGTCTTGATGTGCGCGCGGATCTGCTCCATCGGGTACTGGAGGCCGATCACACCGGTGGAGGCGATCAGCATCTCGTCCTGGGGGATGCCGGTGGCGGCGGCCACCGCGTCACGCACCTCGCGGGCGTTGCTCGCCCCCTCCGGGCCGGTGGCGACGTTGGCGTTCCGGGCGACGACCACCACCCCGCGCGCCTGCCCGTCGGCGACCGCCGCGCGGCTGAGCACCACGCTCGGTCCGGAGAAGCGGGATTTGGTGAAGACCGCGCTGACCTGCGTGGGCGCGGTGGACGCCAGCACGGTGAAGTCGTCCCGCCCGTCGTCGATGAGTCCCACCGGTGCGGTGTGGACCACAAAACCGGCGGGCTCCCGGGTGGTCGTACGGGTCATGATCGCCTTCTCTCTTCGCGATGTCATTATGCATCGGTCCGTATTCTTATACATCTACCACAGGTGGTGCGGTCGTCGGACCGAACGGATCCGGCCGCCCTCGGAACGCGCGGCCGAAGAGGTCCCGTGCGCCTCGAAGCGCACTACAGAGGGGTCGGATAGGCACTGGAGAGGCGGTGGAGAGAGTCCACCGGCACGGTGACGACATTCCGCTTCCCGTCGACATCCTGGAGACGACGCCGCATGTCCCGTGTATCGACCAAGCCCAGCAACAACCCGACGGCCGCACACGCACTGCTCAAGCGTCTCCACGAGCACGGTGTGGAGACGGTGTTCGGTGTCGTCGGCCGCGAGGCCGCCTCCATCCTCTTCGACGAGGCGCCGGGGATCGACTTCGTCCTCACCCGGCACGAGTTCACCGCGGGCGTCGCAGCCGATGTCCTGGCCCGGATCACCGGCCGGCCGCAGGCCTGCTGGGCGACCCTCGGTCCCGGCATGACCAACCTCGCCACCGGTGTGGCGACCTCGATCCTGGACCGTTCGCCGGTCATCGCGCTGGCCGCCCAGTCCGAGTCGCACGACATCTTCCCCAACGACACCCACCAGTGCCTGGACTCGGTCTCCGTCATGCGCCCCATGACGAAGTACGCCGTCGAGCTCCAGCGCCCCGACGAGATCACCGACCTCGTGGACTCCGCCGTCGCGGCCGCGATGACGGAGCCCGTCGGCCCCAGCTTCATCTCCGTCCCCGTCGACCTGCTCGGGGCGGACATCGACGCCTCGGTCACGCACCCGGCGGCACGGACCCCGTCCAAGCCGGTCGGCGCGGTCCAGGCGGGCTGGGAGACCCCGGCCGACGAAGCCGCGGCCCTGGTCGCCGGTGCCGAGCACCCGGTGTTCGTCGTCGGCGCGGCGGCGATCCGCTCCGGTGCGGTGCCCGCGATCCGCGCGCTGGCCGAACGCCTGGACATCCCGGTCATCACCACGTACATCGCCAAGGGCGTCCTGCCGCACGGCCACCGTCTGAACTACGGCGCGGTGACGGGGTACATGGACGGCATCCTCTCGTTCCCCGCCCTGGAGACCCTCTTCGGTCCGGCGGACGTGATCGTGACCCTCGGATACGACTACGCAGAGGACCTGCGGCCCTCGATGTGGGACCGGGGCGGCGAGAAGAAGACCGTCCGCGTCTCCCCCACCGTCAACCCCATCCCCCGTGTCTACCGTCCGGACGTGGACGTGGTCACCGACGTCCTCGCCTTCGTCGAGCACCTGGACGCCGCCACGGCCGACACCGCCGCGAAGACCCCGCACGACATCACCCCGCTGCGCGAGCGGATCGCGGAGTTCCTGGCGGACCCCACCGAGTACGAGGACGGCATGCGCGTCCACCAGGTGATGGACTCGATGAACACGGTCATGGCGGAGACCGCCGAGGCCGGCGAGGGCACGATCGTCTCCGACATCGGCTTCTTCCGTCACTACGGTGTCCTCTTCGCGCGTGCCGACCAGCCCTTCGGGTTCCTCACCTCGGCCGGCTGCTCCAGCTTCGGCTACGGGATCCCCGCCGCGATCGGTGCCCAGATGGCCCGTCCGGGCCAGCCCACCTTCCTCATCGCGGGCGACGGCGGCTTCCACTCCAACAGCGCCGACCTCGAGACCATCGCACGGCTCAACCTGCCGATCGTGACGGTCGTCGTCAACAACGACACCAACGGTCTGATCGAGCTGTACCAGAACCTCGGTCACCAGCGCTCGCACGACCCGGCCGTCAAGTTCACCGGGGTGGACTTCACCGAACTCGCCCGGGCCAACGGCGTCGAGGCGGTGCGCGCCGAGACCCGCGAGGACCTGCTCGCCGCGCTGCGCAAGGGTGCCGGTCTCGGCCGGCCGTTCCTGATCGAGGTCCCGGTGAACTACGACTTCACCTCCGGCGGCTTCGGTGCGCTGAGCATCTGATCATGGCTCACACCATTCCCGCGGCCACGGGATTCCTGGTCTCCGCCCAGCAGGGCGGGGACCGGGGGCCCGTGCCCGTGTTCGCGACCCGGGGCGCCCACGAAACCGTGGCCGAGTCCCTGCGCGCCCAGACCCTGAACGCCGTGCTCGTGCACTCGGGTTCGCCCGAGGACGCCGTGGCCCGTTCGGGCGACACGGCGCTCGTCCTGGCCGGCGAGCTCTACAACAGGGAGGAACTGCTCACGCTCCTCCCCGCCGACGCGGACGCCGGTACGGACGCCCGGCTGCTCCTCGCTCTGCTCGGCGTGTACGACCTGCACGCGTTCCGGTTGCTCAACGGCCGGTTCGCCGCGGCCGTGGCCCTCGGGGAGCGGGTGCTCCTGGCCACCGACCACGCGGGCTCCGTGCCCCTCTACACGCTTCCCGCGCCAGGCCGTGTGATCGCAGCCACCGAGATCAAGGCCCTCGTCCCGTCAACGGTCCGGACACCGCCGTCCGGACGGCCCGTCGCCGAGGCGCGCAGGGTTCGCCGTGTGCCGGGGGTCCATCAGGTGCCCGCCGGGACGGTGCTCGAGATCGACGTCCGCACCGGAACCGCGACCCCTTCCCGGACCTGGGTGCCGCCGGTCTCCCGGAGGATCCTGCCCGAGGCCGACGCGGCCGACGCGGTGCGCGGGACGCTCGAACGCGCGGTCCGCGCCCGGGCGGGTACCAGGACACCATTGGTGGTGCTCTCGGGCGGAATCGATTCTTCAGGAGTCGCCGCCCTGGCCGCCGCGCACACGGACGGCCCTCTGGACACCCTGTCCATGGGGACGGACACCTCGGACGAGTTCGACGAGGCCCGGGTGGTGGCCACCCACCTCGGTTCCGCCCACCGGGAGATCACGGTTCCCACGGCCGATCTGCTCGGCCAGCTCCCGTACGCGATCTGGGCCTCTGAATCCGTGGACCCCGACATCATCGAGTACCTGCTGCCGCTCACCGCCCTGTACCGGGCGCTGGACGGGCCCGCCCGCCGCATCCTCACCGGCTACGGCGCCGACATCCCGCTCGCCGGCATGCACCGCGAGGACCGCCTGCCCCAGCTGGACACGGCCGTGGCGTACGACATGGCCACGTTCGACGGGCTCAACGAGATGACCCCGGTGCTCTCCGGTATCCAGGGGCACTGGTCGACCCATCCGTACTGGGACCGCGAGGTACTGGACCTCCTGGTGCCGCTGGAGGCCGGTCTCAAACGCCGGCACGGCCGCGACAAGTGGGTCCTGCGGGAGGCGATGAGCGCGCTGCTGCCGCACGAGACGGTCACCCGGCCGAAGCTCGGTGTGCACGAGGGTTCGGGGACGACGTCGTCCTTCAGCCTTCTGCTGATCGACGCCGGAGTACCGGAGGCCGATGTCCACCGGGCGAAGTCCCTGGTGGTGATGGAGATCTTCGACCGGGTGGCCGTCGAGGGCGTGCCCCCCGCCGAGGTGAGCACCACCGACACGGTGCACCGGGTGGCCGCGCGGCTGAAGGAGTCCCAGTGACTCTCCCCGGCCCCCGCCCCCGGCCGTCAGCGGCCCCGTCGAAAGGAGGCACGACCTCGTGGAACGTGTAGACACCACGGTCTCGCCCCGGTACGCGCAGATCCCCACCTTCATGCGTCTGCCGCACGACCCGGAGCCCAGCGGCCGTGACGTCGTGGTCATCGGTGCTCCCTACGACGGTGGCACCAGCTACCGCCCCGGGGCACGGTTCGGACCCCGCGCCATCCGCAACGAGTCCGGTCTGATCCACGGAGTTGGCATCGACCGGGGGCCGGGCACCTTCGAGCTCATCGACTGCGTGGACGCCGGGGACATCGACCTCACGCCGTTCAACATGCACATCGCGATGGAGACGGCGCACCGGCATCTGCGGGGCCTCCTCCAGGCCAACGCGGCCTTCCTGATGCTGGGCGGCGACCACTCCCTCACCCTGGCGGCCCTGCGCGCCGTGGCCGAACAGCACGGCCCCGTCGCCGTGGTGCATCTGGACGCGCACTCGGACACCAACCCCGCTTTCTACGGGGGCGAGTTCCACCACGGCACGCCCTTCCGGCACGGCATCGACGAAGGGCTGATCGACCCCCTGCGCATGGTGCAGATCGGGATCCGGGGTCACAATCCCCGTCCCGACTCCCTGGACTACGCACGTGACAAGGGGGTGCGGGTCGTCACCACCGACGAGTTCGTCGAGACCGGTGTGGCCGGTACGCACGCGCTCGTCCAGGAACTCATCGGCGACCGTCCCGTCTACGTGTCGGTCGACGTCGACGTCTGCGACCCGGCGTTCGCCCCGGGCACCGGCACGCCCGCACCCGGCGGTCTCTCCTCGCGTGAGGTCCTGGCCCTGCTGCGCTGCGTGGGCGAGCTGCGTCCGGTCGGGTTCGACGTCATGGAGGTCTCGCCCCTCTACGACCACGCCGGGATCACCTCCGTCCTGGCGACCGAGATCGGCGCCGAACTGCTCTACCAGTACGCACGTGCTCACATCAAGGGAAGGAACGAAGCGTGACCGTCATCGACTGCTCCGGACTGCGCGACGAGCTCCTGGAGCTCGCCTCACGCCTGCCCGCGGTACCCCGCGCGGACCTCCCGGCGTTCCTGGAGGCCGCGAAGGCCGCGTCCGGTGACCTTCCTGCCTCGATCGCCGAGGCGCTGGACGCGTTCAACGCCTCCGGCAACGAGGACGGTTACCTGCTGCTCCGAGGCCTGCCCGTGGAGCCCGAGGACCAGTTGCCCCGCACACCCGAATCCACGCCCGCTCCGGTCGGCCGCCCGCTCCTCACCATGGAGGCGATGCTCGGCGTCGTCGGGCGCCGGCTCGGACTGCACACGGGATACCAGGAGCTGCGCAGCGGCACCGTCTACCACGACGTCTACCCGTCGCCGGGTGCCCACCACCTGTCCTCGGAGACCTCCGAGACGCTGCTCGAGTTCCACACCGAGATGGCCTACCACAGTCTCCAGCCCAACTACGTGATGCTCGCCTGCTCCCGGGCCGACCACGAACGCAGGGCGGCGACACTGGTGGGGTCGGTCCGCAAGGCGCTGCCGCTGGTGCCGGACGGTTTCCGCAGCCACCTCTTCGACCACAAGGTCCCCTGCTGTGTCGACGTGGCGTTCCGCGGCGGCGTCGAGGACCCGGGCGCGATCGCCCAGGTGAAGCCGCTCTACGGCGACCCGTCCGACCCGCTGCTCGGGTACGACCGGGAACTGCTGGCTCCCGAGGACCCGCGGGACGTCGAGGCCGTGGAGTCGCTCTCCAAGGCGCTCGACGAGGTCACCGAGGCCGTTCACCTGGTCCCCGGCGATGTCCTGATCATCGACAACTTCCGTACCACCCACGCCCGTACCCCCTTCACCCCGCGCTGGGACGGCGCGGACCGCTGGCTGCACCGCGTCTACATACGCACCGACTCCTACGGCCAGCTCTCCGGTGGGGAACGCGCGGGGGACGTGGTCTCCTTCACCCCTCGTTCCTGACCGCCTCTCCCACGGCCGGCGGGCCGGTGGCAGCCCTGGTGGGGCGCCGCCGGCCCGCCGGCCGCGTCGCGCTCCCGCACTTCTCTCGGCTCACTCTTCCGCCGCTCTCCGCGGCACCCCGGTGGGCGGAGCAGCGGTTAGCGTGTCGGGAAGGTGGCCGGAGGCGGTCCGGTCACGGGAGAGGTATCCGCAGCGGACGAGGAGACAGCGCCAAGTGTCGGACCCCACCTTGCAGCAGATGGCACGTCATGACCGCGCGGGACGACGCGGGTCACGCAGAGGGCCGGTACTGGGCGTGGCCGTGGCCGTCCTCCTGGCCGCGGGCGCGGGCTGGTGGGGCTACGAGGCCTGGTCCGGGGACGGAACGGAACAGGATCCCGAGGTGGTCGCCGCGACCGAGAGGCTCCAGTCCTTCCTCGACGCGTGGGCGGCGGGGAAGGCGGCCGAGGCCGCGGCGCTCTCCGACTCGCCGGAGAACGCCGAATCGCTGCTGACCTCGGTGATGACGAATCTGAAGCCCACCAGGACCGAGATCTCGGCCGGTGACGGCGAGAAGAACGAGGCCGGAGAGGTGACCGTCCCGTACACCGCGCGGTTCACCGTCCCCTCGGTAGGCCTCTTCCGTTACGAGTCCGAGGCGACCCTGGTGAGGAAGGCTCAGCAGTGGACCGTGGAGTTCGGCTCGCCGATGATCCACCCCGAGCTGAAGCCCGGGCAGACCCTCGCCCTGAAGACGGTGGCCGAGCGGGCGGGGGTGCTCGACAAGAACGGCGACGAGCTCCAGGCCGCTTCCCTGCGTGGTTCCGTCGGCGAGCAGGGCAAGGGCACCTTCGGTCTCGAGGCCCGCTACGACAAGCAGTTACGGGGCGGGGGCGGCTCCGCCACCAGTGAGGTGGTGATCGCCGACCGTCAGTCCGGCCAGGCGGTGGCCTCCCTCACCAAGAGTTCCGCGAAGCCCGGGAAACCCGTCCGGACCACCATCGACCCCGAGGTGCAGAACGCCGCGGCGGCCGCCCTGGAGGACGTGAAGGTGAACGCGGCGCTGATCGCGCTGGAGCCGTCGACCGGCAACCTCCTCGCCGTCTCCAGCCGGCCGGCCGGAGGGCTGAACCGGGCCCTGGCCGGGCAGTACCCGCCCGGGTCGACGTTCAAGGTGGTGACGGCGGCGGCGATGCTGAAGGCCGGTATGAAGCCGTCCGATGTCGTGCGGTGCCCCAAGTTCGCCCATGTCGACGGGCAGCGCTTCGAGAACCAGAACCAGTTCACCCTGCCGGCGGGGTCGACCTTCAAGGACTCGTTCGCGAAGTCCTGCAACACCATGTTCGTGGAGAACCGCGCCAAGGTCGGCGGCTCCGCCCTGCACCAGGCCGCGGAGGCCTTCGGGATCGGAGGGGTCTGGGACGTGGGCGACTCGACGTACGACGGGTCGGTCCCGGTGACGACGTCGGACAACGATCTCGCCGCGTCCACCATCGGGCAGGCCCGTGTGCAGGCGTCGCCCCTGGTGATGGCCTCGATCGCGGCGACGGTGAAGGAGGGGACGTTCAAGCAGCCCGTACTGGTGCCCGACGCGGTCAAGAAGAAGCACCAGGCGACCGCGCGGCTCGACGCCTCGGTGGCCGCGGATCTGCGCGACATGATGCGGGCGACGGTGACGTACGGGGCGGGCAGCGCCCTGACCGGGATTCCCGGCGAGCCGCACGCCAAGACCGGAACGGCGGAGTTCGGCGACGAGAAGCCGCCGCGCACCCACGCGTGGATGATCGGCTATCAGGGCGGAAGCGACCTCGCCTGGTGCGTGATGCTGGAGGACGGCGGTTCCGGGGGCGCCGACGCGGGTCCGGTGGCCGCCAGGTTCCTGAAGGCGCTGACGGACCAGGGCTGATCCACGGGACACAGGACGCGGGCGGCCGGATCCGAGAAGACGCCCGGCACCCGCCCCGCGGAGGTGTCGTACCCGGCGGCCCGCCCGCCGGCCGTCCTCCACCCTCGGCTGCCTGACAACGGGTGATGTCCCGGATCCCCGCATCGCGGCCCGAGCGCGGCGTCGTACGCGCCGGCGCCCCCTCCCCGGAAGGCCGAGTGACGGCCCGAACGGCAGGCGCCGGACCGATTGTCACTGGGTACGCCTAGAGTCTCTCCCACTCGTCACGGTGCGTTGCCGCCGACGGGTTTCATCAGCGTGCCGCCGGTGCGGCGGCCGTTCAGGACATCGGGGAGAACAGCGCATGGGGTGGGTAGCTGCGGGCGACTACGAAGTCGCCCTGGAGGCGGGCAAGGTGGTCTGCCGCAACGGAAAGGGCCGACGGCTCAAGTCCGTCCCGGCCAAGCTGAAGGAGGACCCGGCGGTCGTCGGGCTCCGGCAACTGGTCGAGTGGCTGGAGCGGCACGAGCGCCGGTGCCGGGCGGACGTCGAGCAGTGGATGGTCCGCTCGCTGCCCGTCCCCACGGCCGTTCTCGCCCAGGTCTGGCCCGACCCTGCCTGGCAGGCCGCCCTGCGCGACGTGGTGGTCACCGGCGCCGACGGCGGAGTCGCCGGGTTCCTGCGCGACGTCGACCCCGACCGCGGGCTCGGCCTCGTCGACCTGGACGGCGACACGGTCCGCATCACCCCCGAGGTCGTCAACGTGCCTCACCCCGTCCTCCTCGACGATCTCGACGAACTGCGTGAGTTCGCGGTCGAGCTGGGCGTGAGCCAGAACGTGGAGCAGCTCTTCCGTGAGGTGTGGCGCCGGCCGCCGGGCCTCGCCCCGGACACCACCTCCGTGGACACCTACGCCGGAGGGGTGTTCAAGGTGCTGCGCTTCCTGCACGGCCGCACCACCCAGCTCGGCTACCGCTCGCGCGGGGGTTACGCGGTCTGTCCCGTGGTCGAGGACGGCGCCACCACCGAGGCGCGGATCTGGATCGGCGAGCACGACGGATACGACGACTACGGCACCGAGACCGGCCCGCTGGGCTGGACCGACCCCGCTGGGCGCACGCTGACGGCGGCCGAGATCGGCCCTGTCGCCTGGTCCGAGGGCATGCGCATGGCGGCGGCCCTCTACGCAGGCCGCGATGTAGAGGACGAGGAGCAGGCGGCATGAGCACCACGACGACGAACACACACGTGAACACCGCACAGGGCGCGGCAGCGGCGGCCGACGGCGCATCTCTTCCCGCTCAGGCACGGGGCAAGGCGGCGGACGCCCGCACGGCGGCCCTGCTCGACGCCGGTGCGCTCCTCCCGGCCGGTACCACCGATCGCGACGACGCCGACGCCCTGACGGCCCGTACCTACACCCATACCGCCCTGGGCGACCGCGCCGTGGTCCGGCTCGTGCCCGGCACACTCGGTGAGGCCGAGGACCTGGCCCTCGAGTTCCTCGGGCTGGCCCGGACCGCCGAGGCACCCGTCGTGGGGCAGATACGACGTGAGACGCTCGGCTTCCCGGCCTGGGCCCTCGTCAACGACCCCGCCAACGGGCACCACGCGCTGGCGCTGGTCAAGGACATCGAGCGGCTGGGCCGACAGGCCAGGACCCGTGCGGGTGCGGCCAAGGAGGGCTTCGACGCCCTCGGGACGCGCCTGGGCCGTGCGGTTCCCCACTTCCTGCCCACCTACTACGAGCAGGTGGCGCGCCTCTTCCTCCAGGCCGAGAACACCACGTACGCCGCCTCCTTCTTCGGTAAAGCTCGCGAGGCCGAGCGAGTGCACGGGCTGGTCGTGGACGAGGACCGGCAGCGGGCGGTCTTCCTGGAGTTCGCGTTCTCCGGCGCACTGACCGTCAAGGCGCTGCGGCAGTATGTGCGCGACCTGGTTGACCGGCTCGAACCTCAGGACGCCTGGGCCCAGTTCCGCCGGCTGCTCGTCGAGCGCTGCGCTGCGGGCATGCCGCCGTACGCGGCGCTTCCGCAGGACGTACGCGCGCTGGTGAAGGCGGCCGGGCTGGACCGCGAGGCCGCCGAACACGACCTCATGGCCGATCTGATCGGCTCCCCGGGCGTGGTCCGCGCCCCCGCCTCCTTCTGGACGGCCTACCGCTCCGCGCTCCTCGCCCTCGCCCGGGAGGACGCGGCGGTGCGCGTCAGGCTGCTCGGCTTCTTCCCGGAGACCTTCAGCGAGGGCAAGCGGGACTCGGACGGCGAGAACGACTGGCTCACGCTGCTGGCCGAGTCCGGCGCCGAGGACCTGCTGACCGCGCTTCCCGACGCCGCCGAAGGCGCGGCGGCGGTCCCCGGCGAACCGTCGGTCTCCCCGGCGGACTGGCTCGCCCGGTGGGAGACGCACCGAAGGCGCAACCGGGCCACCGCGGGCCGCAGTCCTGCCACTCTCGAGCTGGCCGCCAGGATGGCGGCCCGGCTGCGCGCCGACGGGCGTCCCGTCGAGCTGTTCCAGGGCCGATGGCAACGGAACGCCGATCTGGACCTCCTCGACCTCTGTCTGGCCTCCGGCGTTCCCGTCGCCGAGCCCGACGACGAGGACGCCGGCACCTCCCGGGCACCGGGTGTCCCGCTCAGCGTATGGCTCACGGACACCACGCCCGGCGCCCGGGATCTCGTCGCGGTCGCCGAGCGCCCGGAGTTCCGGGCCCTGCTGAGCCGGACCGTCGGCGATCTCGGTGGCGGACGCGGACAGTCCACCCAGGAAGCCGGCATGGCGAAGCTGGCGGCTCACCCGGTGCTCTCCGTCGTGCTGAGGGAGTGGCTCACCGCCCGCGCCCGGGAGTACACGGCGGCCCGGGGGCTTCCCGGTCTTCAGACCACCCTGAACAGGATCTCGTGGTTCAGGTCCGTGGTCGCGGACGTCGCGCCCGAGGCCGTCCAGCTCCTCAAGGGCCATGACGTGGTGCCGTTGCTCGCTTCCACGCTGCGGACCGGTGTCCTGGACGAGCTGGGCTGGCCCGCGCTCGACGAGACCTACGCCGAGTTGGCCTCGGAGGCGGCCTCGGCGAACCGGCAGCAGAACCGGTCCGTGCGCGTCGGCGTCACCGGAGCCTGGCCCGCGCTGATCCTCAGCACCCTCGAACGGGCCGTCGTCGTCGGCCCGGAGGGCGTCCTGCTGCGGCACACCCTGCGGCTGCCCGCCACCAACGACCACTGGCGCACCGTCGCCTTCCGTTTCGTCGACGGTGAGTTGCTGGTCATCTGGTGGGAGGACGGAAAGCAGCGGGGCTACTGGTCGAACCGCCCCACCGAGGTGTTCACCGTCGGTGGTGAGCAGACCCCCCGCTGGGGTGTCTCCGGCCCGTCCGACGACGTTTGCCTGCCGGTGCCCGGCGGCGGCCGCGCGACCGGCGGCAAGGCACTGCACGCGGGCGACACCACGCTCCCGCCGCAGCGCGCCGTCATCTCGGACGGCACCGGCCACTGGCGCGAGGGCCACCAGGGCACGCAGCGGGTCTGGCTGGAGTACGACCCGGTCAGCGGTTCACACGGCCGGGCCTCGCTCCCCGAGTTCCTCCGTTCCGGGGTGCGGGAGGGCACCCGGCTGCTCACCGAGCAGTGCCGTGTGCTGCCCCTCCAGCCCGGTCTGGAGGCGACACCGTTCGGCACGGACGGCAAGGTCCTCGGCCGCTGGATCCGCCGTACCGTCCACGAGCCCGGCGCAGCCGGCCCCGTGGACGGACACCGGATCGTGGCGGGCACCCCGGACGGCCGCACGGTGGGCCTGCCGTACCCGCTGCCGGACGGCCGGTCCGCGGTACCGCTCGGCACCCTGGCGCTGCCCGGCGGGTCACTCCCCCTCATGGCTCTGGCGGGGCGCCGTGTGGAGGCCTTCCCGGCGGACACCGACGGCGTCGGCGGCAGCCTGTGGGACGTCACCCCCGACACCTCCGGCGGAAGTGACGCGCCGGGCACCCCCTATGTACCGCCGGTGTCCTACTGGCACGCCCTGCGTCCGAGGGACGAGCGCGGTTCCGCGGCCCTGCGGGCCATGACGGACTCGCGCGCCGGTGAACTCTTCGAGGTGGTGGCCGTGGCGGTGGCACGGCACCTCGAGGCGTTCCGGGCCGTCGAGGAGTACACCGGGCCCTCCTCGCAGGAGATGACCGAGGAGGCCGTCTCCCGGCTGCTGCCCGAGGTGTCCGACCCCCAGCTCCTGTCGGGTGTCACCGCGATGGTGCGCAACGCCGTGTACCGGGCCACCGCTGTCGCCCAGTACCTGGAACCCCCCAAGCCGGCCACACCCAGGAACCCCGCCTACACCCAGGGCATGTTCCACGACCGGTCCCCCGAACACGCCGATGACGCGACCCTCCAGCAGGCCACCGTCTGGGGCTCCGAGCGGATGTACCGCGGCTGGTGGGGCAACGTCAGCCGATGGACCACGATCCGGCAGATCCTCGCCGTCAACCATGTGCTCGGCGGTGAGCCCGCGTTCGGCCCGCCCGTACCGCCCAAGGCCCCGTTCACCCCTGTCGACGGCTGGCAGCGGGACGAGTTCTCGGTGCCCGGGGAGTCCCTGGGCTGGACCTCCCTCCTCGACAGGCTGCCCGAACTGGCCTACCGGGCCGCGTCGGCGGTCACCTCGGTGGAGCACCGGGCCGGGCTGCTGGTCCTGCTCAGCACTCTGGCCGAAGGCCCGCTGGCCGATCCGGCGGGCACGGTCCGCCAGGTGAGGCTCACCGAGCCGGTCTCCGCAGGCGCGGCGCGCCGGGGCCGTCACGGCGCGGCCTCGCTCCTCGGGCACGTGTTCCGCAAGGGCGGCCGCACCGTCGTGGTGGTCGCCGACGGAGGCTGGAACCACCGTCAGGACACGGCACAGTGGCTGGCCCTGGACCACGATCCCACGGGTGCCTTCGGCCCCGTCGCCGGCTTCGCCCTCGACCAGGAGCACGTCCACCGGCAGGGCGTCTCCGCCGAGCGCCTCACCCGGCTCGCCGCCCTCGTGCGGGAGCAGGGTCCGGCACCGTGGCGGCCGGAGGCCGTCGACGCGTTCCACAGCGCCACGGGTATCGGCCCGCTCCAGGCGGCCGCCCTGATCTCCGCCGCCGTCGCCGAGCCCGGCGCGGAGGCGCTGGCCACGCTGGGTGTGAAGACCCGTGCCTTCGAGGCCGCCCAGGCAGCGCTGGACGCCCTGCCCCCTGCCGACCGGCGTGCGCTGCTCCACGCGCTGCTGCCCGCCGATCCGGCCGAACTGTGGTCGCTGGGGCCGGATGTATCGGCGGCTGCGGAGGTCTGGCAGGAGCGCCTGGCGTTCCTCGTCCGTGTTCCCGAGGAGCTGGACCTCGATCTGTCGGGCACCGGCCCGGGCGCCGTCGACCTGGTCCTCAACACGGGTACCCGGACGTGGCTGGGCGACGGCACCCCGGTCGAGGACGGCACCGGCCGGCCGGGTCTCCGCCTGGTCGGTGCCCACGGTTCGCTCTCCTCCGCCCTCACGGCCCTGCGGACTCTCGCCTACGCGCTGCCGTACGGGCACCCGCTGAGGGAGCATCTCCCCGTCGGCCTCGCCGCCCTGCGCAGCCGTCTCGCCGACCCTCGACTGGTGCTGGACCTCGGGCTTGACTGGACCGAGGAGGGCAGCTCCATCGGCCCCGTGATCCGCGCCGCCCACCAGCTCCCCGAGACCGGCGGCGCCGGTCCCGACGGCCTGGTGCGGGTCGGCGAGGCGCTGCTCCTGGCGCCCGGCCACGGCGACCGTGAGAAGGCGCTGATCCGGCCTGCGGGACTGGAAGGCCCCGGGGATCCGGTCTTCGGGCTGCTCGAGGGCACGGTCGCGACGCACAGACGGGCCGAACTCCGCGCCCTCGGCGACCTGCTGAGCGCGGAGAGCGACGCCCTGGTCTCCGCCGGCGCCCCTGACGACGCGGAGCACCACCCGGCCCAGGATCCGACGCGATCGGCGCCGGACCTGGTGGCCGAGGCCGCCGCGACGCTTGGGCTGAGCGCGGATGCCGCGGCGCTCTATCTGATGCTGCTGGCCCTGCCCGACCCGACGGACCGCAACTGCGTCCGCTGGACCGGGTGGAAGCCCGCGCGGATCAAGAAGGCCCGCGCGGAGCTCGCCGGTACCCCCCTGGTCGTGGAGGCCAAGCGGTCCCGCGCGGGCCGCACCCTGTTCCTCCCGTGCGGCTGGATCGAACGCGGCGCTCCCGGGCTGCCGCTGGAGACCTGGAAGGAGCAGCTGTATCCCGTGGCCGGGTCCGCCAGGACCCTGCCACGCCTCCCCGTGCACGAGCTGTTCGCCGCAGCATGGTCACGGGTCCGGGGCGGCGACGCCCCCGCCTTCGAAGAACTGGACACCCGCGCGACCCGGAAGGCCCGCCGCCGATGACGAGCGACACCACGACCACCAGCGAGATCTCCGCGACCGGCGGGGTTCCGCTCCAGTCCGCGGGCCCCGGTGAGGCACACCGCCAGATCACTCCGCCGGAGGACCGGTACGCCACCGAGCTGGCGTTCCTCGCCGCCCACGACGCCGGGCCGCGCCCGCCCGGCTGGCTTCTCACCCCGCGCGCCGTCGTCACCTTCGTGATGGGCAGCGCGGGCGAGGCCCTGGGCCTGCCCAGGGGGGCCCGGCCGGGGGCGGGGGTGCCCCGGCGTCTGGTGATCGAGCAGAAGTTCGTCGGCGAACGCGCCCTGGTCGAGAGGTGCGTGGTCACCCTCGCCGGGGAGCGCGGTCTCCTCCTCGTGGGTGAGCCGGGCACCGCCAAGTCCATGCTCTCGGAGCTGCTGTCGGCGGCTGTCTGCGGGACCAGCGCGCTCACCGTGCAGGGCACCGCCGGCACCACCGAGGACCAGCTCAAGTACGGCTGGAACTACGCGCTGCTCCTCGCCCAGGGCCCGACCGGGCAGGCCCTCGTGCCCTCACCGGTCCTCACCGCGATGACCCGGGGCGCCGTGGCCCGCGTCGAGGAGGTCACCCGCTGTCTTCCCGAGGTGCAGGACGCTCTCGTCTCGCTGCTCTCGGAGCGGAGGATCGCCGTCCCCGAACTCGCGGGCAGCGAGGACGCGCTGGTGCACGCCGCCCCCGGATTCACCCTCATCGCCACCGCCAACCTGCGCGACAAGGGGGTCTCGGAGATGTCCGCGGCTCTGAAGCGGCGCTTCAACTTCGAGACGGTGGGCCCGATCGGGGACGTCGAGGCGGAGACCGCGCTTGTCCGGCGCCAGTCGCGAGCCGCCGTGGAACGCGCCGGCGCCACCTGTCAGGTGGACGACGCGGTCCTCGAAGCGCTGGTCACGGCATTCCGGGATCTGCGGGAGGGCCGCTCCGTGGAGGGCTGGGAGGTCGAGCGTCCGTCCACGGTGATGAGCACCGCCGAGGCGGTCTCCGTCGCCGGATCCCTGGGTCTGGCCGCCGCCTACTTCCCTGGCGACCGGGACGTGCTCTCGCTCCTGCCCGGTCATCTGCTCGGCGTCGTCCGCAAGGACGATCCGGCGGACGCGGCACGGCTGCTGGGGTATTGGGACGGCCCGGTGCGCAGGCGCGCCGAGCAGGGGTCCGCCACCTGGCGCGCCCTGTGGGACCTGCGCGGCGTCCTGGAGAACTGACGGATGAGCCTGCCCATCACTCCCGCGACGCCGTCCGCCGCTGACGGACCACGGTCCGCGGCCGGGGCGGCCGGCAACCGGGTGCCCTGCGCCGTCACGGCCCAGGACACCGCGGCCGGACCCGCCACCACCCCGGAGGCGGCGGTGGCGGCCCTCGCGGCGACCGGCCCCGGGCGGCCGCTCCTGATAGGGGTACGCCACCACGCCCCGTCGCTGGCGGCGGCCCTCCCCGCGCTGCTGGACGCCGAGGCACCCGACGTCCTCCTCGTCGAACTGCCGGCGGAGTTCCAGCCCTGGCTGGCCTGGCTCGCCCACGAGGAGACCGAGGCCCCGGTGGCACTGGCCGCCGTGCCCGCCGACGGTCCCGGGGCGGCGGGCGAACGGGGCCCCGCCTTCTACCCGTTCGCGGACTTCTCGCCCGAACTGGTCGCCCTGCGCTGGGCGGCCCGGAACGGCGTACCGGCCGTGGCCTGCGACCTGCCGCTGGCCGATCGGGCCTGGGCAGGGGGCGGCGGTCCGGACGCCACCGCCCCCGTACCGGGCGCCGACTCCGCGCACGGTACGGGACACGGGTTGTCCACCGCGCTCAGGTCCCGGCTGACCGGTCGCGACGGCGACGACCTGTGGGACCGCCTGGTGGAGGCGCCCGCACCGGGTTCGCCGCCGGAGGCGCTGCGTCGCGCGGCTCTCCTCACCGGATGGGCACTGCGGCACGAGGCCGAGGCGCGCGGCGGTGTCGACGGCACCGACCTGGTACGCGAAGCCTGTATGCGCCGGCACATCGCCGAGTCCCTGGCGAGCGGCCGGCGGCCCGCCGTGGTCGTGGGAGCCTTCCACACCCCGGCACTACTGCCGTCGGCCACCGGGGACCGCCCTTCGGAGGCCCAGGAGCTGTCCGCCTCGCGCGGGCCGGGCGCCGGAGCCGCGGGCGACACCGGGGCGGCGGCCTGCACGGTGTCGCTGATCCCGTACACCTACCCGCTGCTCGACTCACGTTCGGGTTACCCGGCAGGCATCCGGGATCCCGAGTGGCAGCACACGGTTCTGGAGGCGGCCGGGGATCCGGGCGCGCTGCAGGAGGCGTTGATCCGCACCGCTGTCCGGGTCTGCGCGGACCTGCGTGGCCAGGGCCATCCGTACGGACCGGCGGACGGCCGGGAGGTGGTCCGGGTCGCCGGTGACCTGGCCCGCCTCCGTGGTCTGCCCGCTCCCGGGCGCGGCGAACTCCTGGAAGCCGTGCAGACGGTGCTCGGGCGCGGTGAGACCTACGGCACGGGTCGGGCGGTGGCCCGGGCACTCGAACGCGTACTCGTCGGAACCCGCACCGGCCGTCCCACCCGCTCCGCTCCTCGCGGCGGGCTCGGCCCGGCCGTCGAGGCCGAGACGGTCGCGCTCTCGCTCCCCGGCCCGGAACACACGCACGAGAGAGAGGCGCGCGACCTCCGGCTCGACCCTGCCCGCTCCGCTCTCGACGGACGACGCGAACTGCTGCTGCGCAGGCTCACGGTGTGCGGCATCCCTTACGCGCAGGAGCAGGCGGTGGTGGGCGCAGCGGGGTCGGAAGGGCTGACGACCCGCTGGCAGGTGCGGTGGACCCCGGCGACCGCGGCGATGCTCACCGCCGCCGGTGCGCGCGGTGTCACCGCGGCCCAGGCGGCCGAAGGTGTGCTGCGGCAGCGGCACGCGGCGGAGCTGGCTGACGGCGGTCCCACGGCTGCCCAGGTCGTTCGGGGGCTGACCGAGGCCGCCGAGTGCGGCCTCCCCGCCCTGGCCGACGAGCGTCTCGCGGAACTGTCGGACGTGCTCCCCGCCGTCGGGACCCTCCCCGAACTCCTCACCGCGCTGGACCTTCTGGACCGTATCGACGCGGGTCACCTCCCCGGCATGTCCACGCCCGGCGCCCCGTCGGCCACCGGGACGTCCTCGCAGTCCGCCGACCCGGCAACCGTCGGGCCCACCACCGCCGGCACCTCCGGTCGCGGCACCCGCGTGGCGCGCGCGACGGAGCTCCTGACCTCCGCCGCGGTCCGTCAGGTGGACGGCCTGACCGGGTCCGAGGAGCCCGAGGACGCCCGCGCCCTGCTCGAACTCGCCCAGCGGGCCGATCGGGTGGGCGGCATCAGGCTCACGGCCGCGCTCGCCCGGCTGGTCTCCGAAGGCACCCCGCTGATGTCGGCGGCCGCAGCGGCCGTCCGGGTGCTCACCGGCCACGAGCAGGCCGAGACCTTCGGGGCACGCGTCGCCTCTTGGGTGGACGGAGCCGTGGACAGTGGGTCCCGGACCGCACTCACCGCTCGCCTCACCGGCGTCCTCACGGCGGCAGGGCCCCTCCTGACGGTGGGCGTCAGCGCCCTGGATCCGTTGCTGCGCCGCGTCGTCGAACTGGACGACACGGCGTTCCTGACCCGGCTGCCCGCCCTTCGCGGCGGGTTCGACACGCTGAGCCCTGCTGCCAGGGACCGGCTGCTGGACACCGTCGAGGAACGGCTGGGCGAACGGGTCGACGGTATCGACGACGACGATCCGGCCGAGCTGGCCGAACGGACCGCCGCCGACCTCGCGGCCCGGGAGCTCCTCGCCGGTCTCGGCCTGCCCGTCCCGCAGCCCGTGCCGGACGACCGGTCACCACAGCTGCCGGACAACTCGTCGGCCTCCTCCCCCGCACTCCCCGGTCCCACGGCTTCCGGGGCCCCGTACCCGACCGGCTCGGGCGCCGTCCCCCCGCCCAGCACCTCCACGAGGACACTCGCGCCCGCCGACCGGTGGCGCCTCGTGCTCGGCCGTCGCCCCGACCGGCTGCCGTCCGGGGCCGCCCGCCTGGCGACCGCTCTGGACGAGCTCTACGGTGCGGGACGCGGCGAGGGCTCGCGCGGCGGGCTGCCCGGTGGCGGTTCCGGTTCGGGAGGTGGCCGGGAGGCCTCGTTCCCCGGCGTCCGTGAGTGGTCCGAGGAACTGGCCGCGCTGTTCGGTCCCGGGGTCCGCGAGGAGGTTCTGGCCGCCGCGGCAGCGACCGGCAGACCCGATGTCCTCGCCGAGCTCGACCCGGCCGCCGCCACCCCCTCCGTGGAGCTGCTGCGGACCGTCCTGCGGTACGCCGGCGGGCTCCCGGAGGCCCGCCTCGCGGCGCTCCGTCCCCTGGTCCGCCGCCTGGTCGAGGAACTGACCCGGCAGCTCGCCACCCGGCTGCGGCCGGCGTTGACCGGTGCGATGACGGCCCGTCCCACCCGCCGGCCCGGGGGCCGGCTGGATCTGCCGCGCACCCTCCGCGCCAACCTGGCGACCGCCCGCCGGACGGCGGACGGCACGGTGCAGGTCGTTCCCGAGCGGCCGGTGTTCCGCAGTCGCGCCCGGCGTTCGGCCGACTGGCGTCTGATCCTGGTCACCGACGTCTCCGGGTCCATGGAGGCATCGACCATCTGGTCCGCGCTGACCGCCTCGGTGCTGGCGGGGGTACCGACCCTGAGCACCCATTTCCTGGCCTTCTCCACCGACGTCGTCGACCTCACCGGCCATGTGCACGATCCCCTCTCGCTCCTGCTGGAGGTGAGCGTGGGCGGGGGGACGCACATCGCCGCCGGACTCCGTCACGCCCGCAGCCTGATCACGGTCCCCAGCCGCACGCTCGTCGTCGTCATCAGTGACTTCGAGGAGGGAGCACCGCTCGGCGGACTGCTCGCCGAAGTACGGGCTCTCGTGAACACGGGCTGCCATGTCCTCGGCTGCGCGAGCCTGGACGACGCCGGCCGGCCGCGCTACTCGACGGGCGTGGCCGGGCAGCTCGTGGCCGCGGGCATGCCCGTGGCAGCACTCAGCCCACTCGAACTGGCCCGCTGGATCGGGGAGAAGACAGCATGACAGCCACACCCTTGCCGCCCGTCGCGCCGGAGGTCACAGCGACGCTGGTGGAGGCTCTGTCTCCCCGCCTTCGCAAGCGGCTCGACGCCGCGGTCACGAAGCTCGGCACCCGCCCGACGCAGCGCGACGGGGACACCGTGACCGTCTCGGTCGACGAGGAGACCGAGTTGCGCCTGCACGCCCCGGGCGGCGTGGTGACTTCGGCGGACTCCATCGTCTGCGGATGTCTCCTCGCACCGGCCTGCGTCCACCGGGCGGCCGCCGCGTGCGCGGCGCCCATGGCGGAACCGTCGGAGGAAGCGTCCGGGCCGCAGCCCGGGAAGGTCACCGAGGCAGGCTCGCGCGCCGACATGCTCGCCCCCGCCGACGGCTCGGAAAGCCCCGCCAGCTCCAGCAGCTCCGGCAGCTCCGGCAGCTCCGGCAGCTCCGGCAGCACGGTCGGTCCTACCGCCCCCGGACCGGATGCTTCGCCCTCCCCCTCGCAGGAGACGGCCGGCCCCGCCGAGCGCGCCGCGGCCGAGGCCCTCTGGTCGGCGGGCTGCGCGGTGCTGGAGGCCGGCGTCGACGGCGCGGGCGCCGTCGTGCAGTCGGCACTCCTGCGAGCAGCGCACACCGCCCGCCTGCGGCATCTGCCACGTCCCGCGGGCGCCGCGCTGTCGGTCGTCACACTGCTGCGCGCTGCCCGTTCCGGTGACCCCGCCTACCGCACCGCCGAGCTCGTCACGGCCTTGTCCGAACTGCTGGGAACCGCGCACCGGGTGGGCGGAGCGGCCGGGGCGGAGCTGGCGGGCGTCAGAGGTGCGGCGCGCCGTCCCTACAGCCCGGACGGCTCGCTGCGCCTGTACGGCCTTTTCACCGAACCCGTGGTCACGGACTCGGGGCACGGTGGGGTCCGCACCTGGGTCGCCGGCCCCGGCGGCCGGCTCTTCACGGTCGGCGACGTCGCACCGGGCGGAGCGGGGCGGGCCGTGGGCGTGGCGGACCGGACGGTCCGTCTCGGGGACACGGCTCTCACCCATCGCGAGCTGGGCCGGGCGGGGCTGGCGGTCTCGGGGGCGACGGTGTCCCCGGACGGCCGACTGGGCGCGGGAAAGGGTGTCAGAGCGGTCTCGGCCCGTGGCGCTCGGTGGACGGAGCCTCCGCTCGCCGCTCTGTGGGAGACCTCGCCGTCCGTGCAGGCGGCGCGGGCTCTGCGGACCGCCTCCCGTCGTACCGAACAGGCCGGTACGGGCGACGATCTGCTCTTCCTGGACGTCGAACTTCTCGGAGCTGTCGAGGAGTCGGGCGGCAGCTGTCTGCTCGCGCGCTGTGACGACGGCACTCATGTCCGGCTCACGGCCGCCGACGACGACCCCGCGCTGGCCCACCGCGACAACCTCATGCTGCTGGCCACAGCGCCCGGGGCACGGCTGAGAATCATCGGCCGTCTGGTTCCCGCTCCGCATCCCCGGCTCGCACTCCTCGCCTGCTCGCATCCCACCGGCGAGGGCTCGATCGATCTCGGCCTGGACCGCCTGCGCCGCGCCGACCTCCCGGACCCGACCGCTCGCGTGGCCCCTGCCCCGCTCCGGCCCGGCGAAGCGGGCGCGCACTCCTCGCCCCTGTACCTCTTGGAGCGCAGGGTCGAACAGACGGTGCCGGCGGGCCGTGCGGCACTCGCGATGCTCGGCGATGTCACCGCCGAGGCCCGCCGCCTCCGCCGCGCGGGACTGCCCACGGCCGCCGGGCTCCTCACCACCCTGTGCGCATCGGCGGCCGCGCGTGATCGTGACCACTTCGGCCGCATTCTCCCCTCGGAGACCGACGACTTCGCCACCCACTGGCTCGCCTCGGCCCGGTACACGGCAGCCGTGGCCGAGTCGCTGTGCGCGGCCGCCTGGGAACCGAGACGCGGAGACCCGGTCGCGTCGCCCTCGGACCATGCGGCGGCCCGATGAGGGGCAGGCGGAGCCGCACTCCAGGTCCTTGGTCCGGAGGCGCGGCCTCCGGCCTGGTGGGACCGGCCGCCGCGGCTCACCCGGTGCCTGGATCAGTCGGCCGCTGAAGGTGCGCTCGTCCATGAACTCAAGGTTGGAGGGGGACGCCGTCGGGGAGAACCGCTTGACTACCCCACCTACAGCGCTCTTGGTGACGAACGGCCGGCACCCGTCCACCGGCACGGCCCCGGTCGCCGGAGTCGCGAGGTCGGGCCGGAATCGCACCGCCGGTTGACATTCATGCAAGTGCCGGGCCGACCACGACAGAACACCTGGGCACGACTCTCCGATGGGCGGCACCATCAGCGAGGGCGCAAGGCCGGTGCGGCAGCCACGTAGGCCCGTCGGCGCTCCGCGCCCGGCGCGCAGCCCCCTGGTCAGCCACCCCGCTGGTCCGCCGTCGGCCCCCGCTCAAGCAGCGCCGCTCCAAGGTCCATGTCGGCGGACCTCACGTGAACTCACCTCGCTGGCAGCACCGTTCACGCACGAGGGGTTGACGTGACGGGGCTACCTCCATAGCTTGACGCGCATGTCCACTCAACCACGCATAGACATTCCAACCAGTCGGCGTGAACCGGTATACGGCGCCGGGGTCTGGCACTTCGCCACGTATGTCGACCGGTACGCCACCGACGGATACGGCGAGCCGCGGACCGTCCTGGACGCCATCAAGCTGGCCGGATCCGTCGGGGACCTCTCGGTGCTCGACCTCAACTGGCCATTTCCGCCGGGCGACATCACGACCTCCGAGGTGCGTGACGCGCTGGCCGAGCAGAACCTCCGGGCCATCGCCGTGACGCCCGAGTTCTACACCGGCAAGTTCGCCAAGGGCGGTTTCACGAACCCCGACGCCATGGTGCGCCGTCAGGCCATCGACCTGGTCGCCGCCTCCGCCGAGGTCGGCCGCGAGCTCGGCGTGGACTACGTCAAGATCTGGCCGGGGCAGGACGGGTACGACTACCCCTTCCAGGCCGACTACACCGATCTGTGGACCAAGTCCGTCGACGCTCTGCGTGAACTTGCCGAGGGTTACCCGGACTTGAAGTTCGCGATCGAGTACAAGCCGCGTGAGCCCCGCAACCGCATGGTGTTCTCCTCCGTCGCCCGCACCCTCCTCGCCATCCAGGACATGGGTGTCGACAACGTCGGCGTGCTCCTGGACTTCGGGCACTCCCTCTACGGTGGCGAGACCCCGGCAGAGGCAGCCCGGCTGGCGATCGCGCGCGACAAGCTCTTCGCCATCGACGTCAACGACAACTTCCGCGGCTGGGACGACGACATGGTCGTCGGCTCCGTCCACCTCCTGGAGACCTTCGAGTTCTTCCACGCGTTGCAGGACGGGGGCTGGTCCGGGGTCTGGCAGCTCGACCAGTTCCCCTTCCGTGAGGATCCCGTCGAAGCCGCACGGACCGGCATTCGCACGATGCGCGCCTTCCACCGGGCACTTGGCTACCTGGACCGTGCCGAGCTGACAGCAGCGCAGGCCGCGCAGGACGCGCTCGGTGCCCAACGCATCGCGAAGCGCGCGCTGTTCCGCGCTCTGGCCGAATCGGAGTCGGAACCGGAAGGGGGATCCGCGTGACCGGGGTAGCGCAGGTCCCACCGCCGCTGGTCTCCGACCCCGACGCCTCACGCGTCTACCACGCGCGGGCCACGCGGCTGCGCTCCGCGTCGTCGGCCGAAGCCGCACGCGAACTCGCCGCGCTCTCCACTTTCGTACGACGGGACGTCCTCACCACCATCCGGGCCGCGGGCATGGGACACGTGGGCGGGGATCTCTCCGTCACCGATCTGCTCGTCACCGCGATGTGGGGCGCTCTGCGGATGCACCCTGACCGGCCGGACCACGCGCAGCGGGACCGCGTGGTACTCAGCAAGGGGCACTGCGCCGCGGCGCTGTACTCGACGCTCGCCTCGTGCGGGTTCTTCCCGCGGGAGCGCCTGCGCGAGTTCATGGCACCGCTCTCTCCGCTCAACGGTCATCCGGCCAGGCTCAAGGTGCCCGGCGTGGAGACCAGCACCGGGCCACTCGGTCATGGGCTCCCGGTTGCCGTCGGTTGCGCCCTCGGCGCCCGACTGCGCGGTGAGAGCTGGCGGACCATGGTCGTCCTGGGCGACGGCGAGTTGCAGGAGGGTTCCAACTGGGAGGCCGCGATGACCGCCGCCCACTACGAACTCCCGTCCCTGACGGCCGTGGTGGACCGCAACCGGCTGCAGCAGGGGGCGCGTACGGAGGAGACCAAGAGCCTTGAGCCACTGGACCGGAAGTGGTCGAGTTTCGGATGGGAGGTACGCGTGATCGACGGGCACGACCACGCGGCTATCAAGGAGGCGTACGCGCCGTCGACGTCCGGGCGTCCCGTCGCAGTCATCGCCGACACCGTGAAGGGCAAGGGAGTCTCCTTCATCGAGGACCGCGTCGAATGGCATCACAAGGTACCCAGCGATGAGCAGTTCTCCCTCGCTCTGGAGGAGTTGAGCCGGTGACCTCAGTGACGCAGCAACCCGCCCGGTACGACTGCCGAGCCGATTTCGCCGAGGAGCTGGCCAAGCTCGCCCGCACCGACGACCGGATCGTGGCCGTGTGCAACGACTCCGTCGGATCCAGCAACCTCGTCGGGTTCCGTGATGAGTTCCCGGACCGGCTGATCAATGTGGGTATCGCGGAGCAGGACATGGTCGGTGTGGCGGCAGGTCTCGCCAACGCCGGCTTCGTGCCCTTCGTATCGGCCGCCGCTCCCTTCCTGACCGGCCGCGCGATGGAGCAGATCAAGGCGGACATCGCCTACACGGGGCGGCATGTCGTGCTGTGCGGGCAGAGCCCGGGTATTGCCTACGGCGAACTCGGCCCCACGCACCACTCCATCGAGGATCTGTCGTGGATGCGCGCGGTGTCCGGGCTGGAGATCATCGTGCCGGCCGATCCGTCCGAGACCCGCGCGGCCGTGCGGTACGCCGCCTCCTCGGGCCGGCCGGTCTATCTGCGGGTTCCCCGGTTCAAGGTGCCCACGGTCACGCCCGACGGCGCGCCGTTCGAGCCCGGCCGGGCCACCTGCCTGGCCGAGGGCGGGGATGTCACCCTGATCGCCGTGGGCACGATGGTGTCGCGAGCGCTCGACGCGGCCGGACTGCTCTCGGCGGACGGTATCTCCGCGCGGGTCCTCAACATGGCGTTCGTCGAACCCATCGACGAGGCCGCCGTCATCGCGGCCGCCAGGGAGACGGGAGCCGTGGTGACGGTGGAGGAAGGGCTCGTCTCCGGCGGGCTCGGCGCGGCGGTCGCGAAGCTGGTGGCCGAACACCATCCGGTGCCGGTACGGATGCTGGGAGTTCCTGGGTTCGCACCGACGGGCAGCGCGGACTTCCTCCTCGATCACTTCGGACTCCATGCCGAGGGCATCCGGGACGCGGCGCGCCAGGCCCTCGGGCAGGTGCGACGGTGAAGTCGCATCTGCTCTCCGTCGACCAGGGAACCAGCTCGACCAAGGCGCTGCTGATCGACGCGGCCGGCCAGGTCGTCGCCCGTTCCGAGGTCCCACTGACACAGTCACATCCGGGTCCGGGCCTGGTGGAGCAGGACGCGTCGACGGTGCTGGACAGCGTGCGCACGGCCATCGCCTCCTGCATGGAGGGCAGCGATCCGGCCGGTGTGGCCGGACTCGCGCTGAGCACTCAGCGCGAGTCCGTCGTGGCCTGGGACGGGAGGACGGGACAGCCGGTCGCCCCGCTGGTCGGCTGGCAGGACCAACGCGGCGGGCCGCTCGCCGAACGCCTCGTCCTCGCGGGGCACGGTGCGGAGGTACGCCGGCGCACAGGTCTGCCGCTGGACCCGATGTTCTCCGCGCTGAAGATGGCGTCGGTGCTCGACGTGTACGACCCAGGTCGTGTGCGGGCCCGCTCGGGTGCCCTGCGCCTGGGCACCGTGGATGCCTTTCTGGTGCAGGCGCTCACGGGGCAGCACGTCACCGAGATCGGCAACGCCTCACGCACCCAGTTGCTCGGCCTCACGACCGGGGACTGGGACGGCGAACTGCTCTCGCTCTTCGACATCCCCCGACAGGCCCTGCCCCAAGTGGTCGCCTCCACCGGCCCGTTCGGTTCTCTGCGCGGTGTCGCGCCGCTCCTCGACGGCACGCCGCTGCTCGCTGTCATGGGTGACTCGCATGCCGCGCTGTTCGCCCACGCCGGCTGGCGCCCGGGCATCGTCAAGGTCACGTACGGCACCGGATCCTCCGTGATGACCGCCGCGGACTCGCCGGATACGGCGGATCGGCTCTGCACCACCATCGCCTGGTCCACGGCCGGGGAAGGGGTGGCCTACGCCCACGAGGCCAACATCCGTTCCGCGGGGCGGACCCTCACCTGGCTGGCCGACCTGCTGGACACCACACCCGAGGAACTGATCCGGCTCGCGGGCGACGCCGACGCCGGTGAACTGACCTTGGTGCCCGCCTTCGGGGGCATCGGCGCTCCCTGGTGGGACGCCCGTGCCGTGCCCGTCCTGGCGGGCTTCGGTCTCGGCACGGGGCGCGCCGAACTCGCCCGCGCGGCAATGGAGTCGGTCGCGTTCCAGGTCACGGACGTGCTGGCCGCGCTTCCCGGTGTGCGGGAGATCGTCGCGGACGGCGGCCTGAGCCGAAGTGACACACTGATGCAGCTGCAGGCGGATCTCGCGGCGGTCGCCGTGGTCCGGACCTCGCACCATGAACTCTCCGCAGCAGGCGCGGCGCACCTGGCGGGACTCGGTATCGGCCTGTGGTCGTCCCATGCGCTGGAGGAGCGCGCCCGGGACGGGCTGCGGACCACGCGGCCGGCCCGGGACGGCTCCGCCCGTCGAGGTGCCGCTCTCGCCCGCTGGCACCGAGGGGTCGAGGCCGCGCGTGGACTCGGCGGCCACGGGCGGTGAGCGGCTGCCGGGCCGGGCGACGGTGCATCAGCGCCGGCGCCTCGGGCGATAATGCCTGCGGCACCCGGCGGAACCAGGATGACGGAAGGACGGAGGCCCGGAACATGGTGGCAGCGTCGTCGACGCCCGGCCCCGACCACGTGCGGCTGCTGGTCAAGGTGGCCCGGATGTACCACGAGCGCGGCGTACGGCAGCCCGAGATCGCGGCGCAGCTGAACATGTCCCAGCCCCGGGTCTCCCGGCTCCTTAAGGAGGCCGTGGACCGCGGGGTGGTGCGTACCGTGGTCGTGTCCCCCGACGGTGTGCACGCGGAGCTGGAGGACGCGCTCGCGGAGCGGTACGGACTCCGGGACGCCGTGGTGATCGAGGCGGAGGGACCTGGCATCGACGTCATTCCCGCTCTCGCCGCGGCCACCGCCACCTACCTGGACGCGACGCTGAAGGGCGGCGACACGATCGGGGTCTCGTCCTGGAGCGCGACTCTCCTGGAAGCTGTGAAGGTGATGCGGGCCAGGACTCCCCCCGTGGCCGGCGAGGTGATCCAGCTCCTGGGCGGTTCCGGCAGCCCGGAAGTGCAGCTGCACGCCACCCGGTTGACCAGCCGCCTCGCCGAACTCACGGGTGCGCAGCCGGTGTTCGCCCCGTCAGCTGCTCTGGTGGGGAGCCGCGAGCTACGTGACCTGCTTTCTCGGGAGCCCGCGATGGCGGACACGATGAAGGCGTGGTCACGGCTCACCGTCGCACTGCTCGGCATCGGCAGCCTCGCCCCCTCCCCGCTCCTGCGCCGCTCCGGCAACGCCATCACCGCCGAGGACCAGCGGCACCTCGGGGAGCTGGGGGCGGTCGGCGACGTGTGCGCCCGCTACTTCGACATCGACGGCGAAGCCGTCGACGCCCCCTTCAACGACCGCATCATCGGCATCGAACCCGATCGGCTCCGCGCCGTCGACCGGCGGATCGGCGTGGCCGGCGGCATGGACAAGGTGGCCGCGATCCGGGGTGCCGCTCGCGGCGGCTGGGTCAACATCCTGATCACCGACGTAGAGGTGGCCAGGGAGCTGCTCCGGGACTGAGTCCGCGCCCCACCCCTGCCCGGAGGGCCGTCCCTCCACGGCCTCGGGAAGCGCTCGGTACACGCGACGTCCGCCGGCACTACGTCCCGTCGCGCCCCCGACGCGCGCGCTCGAACTCGGCGACATCCGTCGTCCAGGGGCCGAACCGGTCGAGTGCGGCGCACCCGCCGCGGACGAAGGCGCTCACCAGCTTCCGGTAGCCGGCGATCCCGTCGACGAGGCCGTACTCGACCCGGTACTCCGGCTCCGCCCCACCCCGCCCCTCTCTCACCGTCGTGACCCGGGCGACGGAGTCCGCGTAGAAGTGGAACTGGATCCCTTCACCCATCCCCTCGTCCTCGATGGTGAACACTTCGTTGTCCCCGGCGGATCGATCCGCGACGAAGTCCCAGAACTCCGCGCCGGCGGTGCGCGGGCCGGTCCGTAGCCAATTCTTCTCGTCACCCTTGTCGTCGGTGAACGACAGAGCCGTCTTTCTCGCGCTCCCCCCGAGGCCGGCGCCGTCGTCGTCGGCCTCCTCGTCGTCTTCGACGGGCATGCTCCGGGAACGGTCCGAGGCCTCCGAGCACATCAGGAAACTCACCGTCCGCACCGAGTCGTCGACGAGTTCGGGGTGGGCGCGGCGCACGGCCGCATCCACCGCCTTGGTCATCCGGTCCCAGTCACGCTTGTCGGTGGCGCGGCGTCCTCGTCGCGGATCGAGGCCGATCCGCATCCCCGCGCACGCCTGCTCGGCGGTGGCGATCACACGCATGACCTCGGGCAGCAGCGCGGGGTCGACGGCGTCGGGCTTCCTCTTCGGAATCGTCGCACCGTGCGGATATTGCCCCGTGTACCTCAGAAGTGCGGTGTCGAGTGGACCGAGGACCACTCCGCGCTCGGCGCGGCGACGGTCCACGTGATACTTCTGAGCGCGTTCGTTGTTCGACGTCTCCGTCGCCGCGCGCATCGCGGCGCAGACCTGACCGCGTTCGAGCAGAGCGATGTCGGCCCCATGGGCGATGAGACGGCTCTTCTCCCACCGGATGCGCCGGAACAGCGCGTCGACATCGGCGGGCGGGGAGAGGAGCACAGGGTCCAGGAGCGCGACGGCGGCCTGCTCGTCGAGTGGGCCCCGGGTTCCGGCGGCGTGGCACAGCGGAAGGACCGCGCTCCACAGCAGCAGATGCCGGGCCAGGTCCTCCCGGATCACCTCGAGATGGGCTTCCCCGATGGGGAATGTGAACGTGCGGGGCTCGTGGTTGGCGTCCGCCCCGGCACCCAGCATCAGCTTCAGCTCGCCGTTCTCGCGGATCACGTTCGGTATCCAGCCGACGGCGCGCGTGAAAACGATCTCTCTCATGAGCTCAGGCTTCCCCGTCTCCGTATCCGATGGACGTGGTCGTCCCAGATCCGTGGACGGCGTTCCGCCGGTGAAGCCGCCCCACCCCGCACCGGCTGTTCACGACCACCGGGCGAATTCGACGTCGAGACGGGTGTCGGTGCGCACCCAGACTTCGCCGCCGGCGGCCTCGGCCGGGGCGTCGACGCGTTCCAGTCCAAGGAATTCCACCAGCTGGAGCAGCTCGGCCCGTTCGGCCCGGTCGTCGTCGGCGTCATGCGAGTCGAAGAAGACGTAGTACCGGTCACTCGGGTCCACGATCCCTGAATCGCCCCAGATGCGCCCGACTTCCTCGATGGCCGCGGCTTCCGTGGTGATGGTGGCGGCGCGGGCGGCGCCCCGATCCTCCGGGGACGCTTCGAGGTCGGCGGGCTCCGGGAACCACTGGCCGAAATGGTCGAGGCCGGCATATCCGTTCTCGAAGAACAGCATCGCGCTCGGAAGGTAGCGGTTGGCTCTGCCGACCTTGAGGTGTTCCGACCGAGGACGGTTCGCATCCTTGATCCGGGAGATCATGCCTCGTCCGGGCATGAGCACCAGGCTCTGCCCCGCTGCCGCGTCGTTGATCGTATAGGTGTCCGACTCACGTTCCCGGAAGAACGCGGAGAACGCCACGTAGGCTTCCTGCGGATCGCCGACGGAGACCAGTTGGCCGTCGCCGTCACCGGCCGCGAAGACGAACTGCTTCGGTCCGGGGGCGTAGGGGCGAGCCATGTGCGTCCTTCGTTCAGGTGTGCCGACGCTGCCAGCCTAGTCGAACGCCTCGAACGGGCCTGCCTGCTTCATCGCCGGCGGACGGCCGGCAGAACCGGCAGACCGCCTCACCCTCACACAGCGGCCGTCGCGCCCACCTCTGAGGTGGCGGAACGGCCTCGACCCGTCGCGTATGCCGGGCCCCGGGGAACACACCGGAACCGGTTCGGCGCATGGCCTGCGCGATGCAGGTCGGGACGCCGTGGAGTCCCGACCGGCATCGCCGCGCCCGCCGCGCGGGCGGCTGGGTCACCAGGAGGACTTGGTGACTCCCGGCAAAAATCCGGCGTGGGCCTGCTGGCGCACGTTGACCCGTGACAGGCCGAACTTGCGCAGATGCCCTCGGGGACGGCCGTCCGCACTGTCCCTGTTACGCACCCGGGTGGCACTCGCGTCACGGGGCTGGCGCCGCAGTTCAGCCACGGCGGCCTCACGTTCGGCGTCGCTGGAGGACGGCCTGCGGATGATCTCCTTCAGCGCCGCACGCCGGGCCGCGTACCGCTCGACGATCACCTTGCGCTTCTCGTTCTGCGCGATCTTGCTCTTCTTCGCCATCAGACCTTCACTCCCCGGGCACGGATACGGACCACGGCGGCCTCGATACCGATGGTGTCGACCGTCTTGATCGCCTTCGCACTCAGCGTCAACCGGACATTGCGCCCCTCACTGGGCAGCCAGTAGCGCTTCTTCTGAATGTTCGGGTCGAAACGACGCGAGGTACGCCGGTGCGAGTGGGAGATGTTGTTGCCGAAGCCCGGCTTGGCACCGGTCAGTTGGCAGTGGGCGGACAAAGTCTTACCTGCCTCTCGTCTGGTCACTGGTTTTGGTAACGAAAACCATTCCCATATAGTACCCCCATGGCACGCAACGAGATCCGCCCGATCATCAAGCTCCGCTCCACCGCCGGAACCGGCTACACCTACGTCACCCGCAAGAACCGCCGCAACAACCCCGACCGCCTGGTCCTGCGCAAGTTCGACCCGGTCATCCGGCGCCACGTCGACTTCCGCGAAGAACGCTGACCGACCAAAAACGCCACCCCGCCCCAGCCCCGCCCACAGACCCGAAGGACACCCCATGCAGCCCGGAATCCACCCCGCCTACGCTCCCGTCGTCTTCCGTGACCGCGCCGCCAACCACGCCTTCCTCACCCGCTCGACCATGACCAGCGAGAAGACCATCGACTGGGAGGACGGCAACACCTACCCCGTCGTCGACGTCGAGATCTCCAACGTCAGCCACCCCTTCTACACAGGCAACGCCCGCGTCCTGGACACCGCCGGACGCGTCGAGCGCTTCGAGCGCCGCTACGGCCGCCGCGAGGCCAACTGATGCAGGACGACACCCGACTGCCCGTCGTCATCGTCGGCGGACTCCACTCCGAAGCGCGCAGGGAGGTCGTGGAGCACCTGCTGCGCTCCGTTCCCGGCAGCGTCGCCCTCCACCACGACCTGTCCACAGCGACCGAGGGCTCCGTCGTACGCCGAGTGAGCGACGCATCCGGCGAACTCTCCCGGGGCCACGCCCCACTGTTCAACGACTGCGCGTGCTGCGCCCTGCGCGAGGACCTGATCCCTGAACTGGAACGGCTCGCCGACGCCGGCCTCACCCGGCTGGCCGTCGTCGAACTCTGGGACTCCGTCGAACCCAAGGGAATGGCCGAAGTCATCGCCCACCACGGCGCCCGCACCCTCCGGCTCACCAACGTGATCACAGCGGTCGACCCCGCCCTCGCCCTCCCCTGCCTCGGCAACGGCGACGACCTCTCCGAAGCAGGCCTCGCCGCCGCCTCATCCGACCAGCGCACCGTCGGCGACACCTGGGCACGCCAACTGGAATACGCCCCCGTCATCGCCGTCGTGGAAAGCGACGAGGCCGACGACCAGGACCGCGCCCTCCTCACCCAGCTCCACCCCACCGCCCACCAGGTGAACGCCGACTCCCCCGAACTCGCACACCTCGCCTTCGCCGGCTTCGACATCGAAGCCGCCGCAGCCGCACAACACCCCGCCTGCGCACTACTCCCCCAGGAAGCCGACAACGCAGGCGTCACCACCCTCGTCTGGCGCCGCCACCGCCCCTTCCACCCCCAACGCCTCTACCACGCACTCGAAGAACTCTGCTGCGCCGCCGCCCGCGGCCGCGGACGCTTCTGGCTCGCCGACCACCCCGACACCCTCCTCGCCTGGGACGCCGCCGGCGGAGCCCTCTGCGTCGAAAGCGCCGGACCCTGGCTCGCCTCCCTCCCCGACGCCGCATGGGAGATGGAACCCCCCGTCCGCCGAGCCGCCGCCGCCCTCGACTGGCACCCCGAACACGGCGACCGCTGCCAACACCTCGTCTTCACCTCACCCGGCCTCGACCACGACGGACTCGAACGAGTCCTCGCATCCTGCCTCCTCACCGACGCTGAATACGGCGCGGGGGTCGAGTCCTGGAAGAAGCTCCCGGCCGCTTTCGACTCCCTGCTCGACCCCGTCACCTGACCTCGGCGGCACCCACACCCACCCCTCACCCAAGGAGCATCCGTGTCCCCACGCAAAACCCCCAAACCGGTGAAGTCCCGCCCCAACCCCCTGGATGCGGCCGGGATCACCTACGTCGACTACAAGGACACCAACCTGCTGCGGAAGTTCATGTCCGACCGCGGCAAGATCCGCAGCCGCCGCGTCACCCACGTCACCGCCCAACAGCAAAGGCAGCTCGCCGCCGCCATCAAGAACGCCCGGGAAATGGCGCTACTTCCGTACTCGAACCGGTAGTGCGGCGAGCTCCCCCGGGGCGGAGACGCGCCGCAGCGCACGGACGGAGAAGTGGAAGGCACCACCGCTCCCGGGGGTGCGTTCCACTTCTCCGTCCAGCCCGAAACGGCATGCTGCCCGAGGCGCCGGCTTCCGTCGGCCGAGCGCCGGATATTCACGGGCACTCCGCCCCACGCCAGTCCTATCCTGACCGCTGCCGTCCACGCGGGGCGGACCCGACGGAAAGGTGGCCGAGTGCCGGACGTGTACCAGAGCATGCTGGATTCCGAGTTGAGGAAGGCGTTCGATGTCTGGTCCAGCTATCTGGACGCCCGGACCGGCGAGGATCCGCTTGTGCGTGCACGGCTTCGCGCCACGTTGCGGTCGGCCCGCGAGGCAGCCGCCGAGGGTGATCCGGCCTCCGCGCGCACCCTGGTGGCGGAGATGTACGACGACGCCGGAGCGGCCGGCCTACCGTGGGCTCCCGTGCCGCCTCGCCCCTGCGAAGTTGACCGGCAGACGCGCGACTACGCCAAGGACGAACTACGGCGGGTTCTTCCCGTGCGGCTGCGCGAGGATCTCGACACCATCGCGATCCTCCTGAGTGTCACGTGCCGACGGCTCCGGACCACCTCCGGCCTCGATGCCGCCACCCGGCAGGACATTCTCTACATCTCGGCTCGCGCCGGGATGGCCCTTGATCTCGCCCATCCGACAGCGGCCCGGCGGGAACTCGAGCGTCTGAAAACCATCGCGCGACGCTGCGGTGCCGAGCCCTGAGCAGGCGGCCATGGCCGGCATCCGAAAGCCGGCCGAGCCATGGCGGCACAGCCTGACGGCGACCGGGGCATGCGGCTCCGCGACGCCGCCGCCCTCGTCCCGAGCGCCCTCACCTTCTCCCGGTCTCCCGCACGTAGCGGCACTCACTGACGAGCTCCGGAGGCCGGAACGGGGGATCCGGTCTCCAGGAACGACCGAGGGCCGGTTTCGGATTTCTCCGAAACCGGCCCTGATCTGCGACTGTCTCCAGTCGGGACGACAGGATTTGAACCTGCGACCCCTTGACCCCCAGTCAAGTGCGCTACCAAGCTGCGCCACGTCCCGATGCGCTTCCGTCCGGTCTTCCCGGTCGGCCTCGCAGGACAAACACTACCTCACTCCAGGGGCCGGATCGACGCGCGTACCTGCTGGGCGCGGGTGGCGAGCCCTTCCGCGCCGCAGGCGGTGGCCAGCTTCTGGGCACGGGCGAGCTCCCGCTGGGAGCTGATCGCGACCCCGTACTCGAACCGGGCCAGGGCGTGCTCGTAGGCGGACGAGGACGCCTCGAGGTGGCGTACCGAATCCGCCAGCAGCTGCACAGCCTCCTCCTCGGGGGCGAAGAGGGCCACGCAGCGCAGCGCCTCTCCGATCGCCGTGTCCGTGCCGAACCGCTCCGCGTGGACCCTGGCCCGAGCGGCCAGCTGGGCGGCGCGGGCCGGGTCGGTGTCGGCCAGGGCGCGGGCGAGGTCGCCGGCCCAGGGGGCCCAGACACCGTTGAAGCGGCCGCGTGGCTCAAGGGCGGCTCCCGCCGCCTCGAGCTCGGCGACGGCCTCTTCCGTACGCCCTTCCGCCAGCAGCAGCCGGCCTCGGACGCACGGTGCGTCGGGCAGGACCATGGCGCTCGGGTACGGAGGGCCGAAGTCGTACCGGTCGGCCACCAGTCGCGCCTCGGCCGTCCGGCCGCGGGCGAGCAGGGTGTCTATGAGGAGGCAGGCGGCGTCCCAGTGGACGGGCAGTCCGCTCCCCGCCCGGTCGGCACGGCGCAGACCCTCGCGCAGGAAGCCCTCGGCCTCGGCGAGGCGGCCCCGCCGGCGGTGGACCAGGCCGAGGAGGGTGTGCGCGAACGCGAGGTGCGCACCGCTCCACCCGGAGATCTCGAAGGCGCGCACCGCCTCGCTGAAGAGCGCCTCCGCACGGTCGGGCTGGTCGGTGAAGGCGTAGGTGATGCCGACCATCGTGGGGAGTTCGAAGCCCCATTCCGTGTCGGTCCAGCCGAGTCCTCGCGCGGGCCGGCCGTCGACGAGCGCTCGTTCGCAGAAGTCCACGACGAGTTGGGCGTTCTCACCGCGGAGCATGGCGTCGAAGGCCCGCAGGGTGAGCAGGGCGCGCTCGGCGTTGTCGCGGCCCTTGAGGTGGTCGGCGTTGCGAGCCAGCCGGGCGGACCGCCCCGGCCCGTCGTCCTCGCTGGCCTGCATGCCCTCCCAGAGGAAGTGCGCGGCCTGGAGCCGCATGAGGCCGGGGCCGGGAGCCGTGCGGGACGCCTCGGCCGCCAGGGAGAGCGCGGCCTCCTTGAGCTGGTTGTTGTGGGACAGGGCGGAGGCGAGCCGGAAGGTGGCGTCGATCCGCATGGCCCCGTCCAGCCCCGGGGTGTCGAGGGCGGCTCGCAGATGCTGCACCGTGGTGGCCGGCGAGGAGAGCAGGGTGGCGCAGCCGAGCTCGTAGAGCAGGGCGGCCCGGTCGTCGGGGCGCGGGGGTTCCTCCAGGGCGCGGTCGAGACAGCGCCTGGCTGCTTCCGGGGCGCCGACGGCGAGATGCTGGCGGGCCGCTTCCCTGAGCTGGGCGACGAGTTCCTGGTCGTCGTCCGGGTGTACCTCGAGCAGGTGGCGGGAGGCCGCCGCGGGACCGAGCCCTGCCTGGGTGATGGCCCAGGCCGCCCGTCCGTGCATGGCGGTACGGGTGGCCGGCGGGATGGAGCGGTAGACCGCGCTCGCGATGAGCGGGTGGACGAACTCGAGGGGGTCGAAGCCGGTGACGATTCGGGCGTCCCTCAGCCGCGCGGTGCAGTCGGCCGCCTCGGCGGAGCTCATGCCGGCCAGCCGGGCCGCGAGGTCCTGCGAGATCTCCGTGCCGAGGACGGCGGCTGCCCACGCGAAGCGGTTGGCGTTGGTTCCCAGGCGTTCGAGGCGGGCGACGAGACCGCTGCCGCGGGCCGAGGCGCCGAGCTCGCGGAGGAGGCCGGCCGACTCCTCGATGGGCGCCAGTTCGCGGTCCTGGGCCTTGGCGACCAACTCGACCGCCTCGTAAGGATTTCCCCCGGTGACGGCCCACACCTCGCGGCAGAACGGATCGTCGGCGTGCTCCCCCAGGCCGGCGCGTACGAGTTCGGCCGTGGCCTCGGGGGTCAGGGCGCGCAGGGCCACCCGGGTCAGCGCCGGGTGGGACGCGGGGCCGCCGTCCTTCGGGGCGCCGGCGAGCGCCCAGTCGGCGTCGCGGTCGGCGAACTCCTGCGGGCGGTGGGCCTGGACGACGAGCACGGGCAGTTCGGTCAGCCGGGCGGTGAACCCGGCGAGCCAGGCGAGGGACTCACCGTCCGCCCAGTGCGCGTCGTCCACGACGAGCAGCAGCGGACGGTGGCTGAGACGGGAGGCGAGCCGGGACACGACGTGGTCGAGGCCGTCCCTGACGCCCTGCGGGTCCGGCTGCGGGCCGCTGGGGTCGGCCAGCCCCAGGGCGGGCGCGGCGATGTCGAACCAGTCGCCGAACAGGGCACGGGTCTCGTCGGCGGGGAGCCGGTCGAGCGCGGGCTGGAGCAGTTGGCGTACGACGTGGAAGGGCACCGAGGTGACCGTCTCGCCGCCACGCGCGGACCAGACGGTGCAGCGGTCGGCGGCCATGGCCTGGATCTCGCCGAGCAGCGCCGTCTTGCCGATGCCGGCCTCGCCGCTGAAGACGAGCAGTCCGCCGACTGCTTGTCCTCCGCAGAGGGCGTCCACCGCCTCTGCGGCTGCGGCGAGTTCCGGTTCGCGCTCGTACAACGGCCGAGACTGCTTCATGCCTCCCCTTCCAGGGTGGTTGCGGAGGGTTCCGAGCCTAGTCGCGCGCGGGTGTTCGCGGACAGGGTTCTCAGGTTTCTCCGCAGGTGCGAGGCACAATCGAGGGGTGGACTCATCTCGCAGGGACCGTGACGAGGAAGGGCGGGCGCGCAACGCGCGCCCCCGGGACGGGCTGGGGCGCCCCCTGCCGTACGGGACCCCGGGGGTGGAGCGCCAGCCCGAAGGGGTGGTCCGCTCCCCGGACGGGACGGTGCGCGAGGCCCAGCGGCTGCTGGACGCGGGGATGCCCTTCCACGCCCACGAGGTCTTCGAGGACGCCTGGAAGTCGGGAGGGGAGGGCGAACGCGAACTCTGGCGCGGACTCGCACAGTTGGCGGTGGGCCTGACGCATGCGGCTCGCGGCAACTCGGTCGGCGGGGCGCGGCTGCTCAGGCGGGGCGCCACCGCGCTGGAGAGCTTCCGGGAGCAGGCGCCGTACGGGCTCCGGGTGGACGGACTGGTGGACTGGGCGCGAAAGCTGGCGGACCGGGTGGATCCCGGCAGCCGCCCTCCGGGGTCCGGGCGGTCACCGGAGGGCGGGCGTCCGGACGCCGGGGCCGTACCGGTCGTCGACGCGGCCGCGGAGGCTCCTCGGTTGAGGTGAGGGACCGGTTCGGTCGAGGTGAGGGACCGGTCGATGTAACCCGCACGCGCGTGCGGTAGGTTTTGCTCCTTCTTGACCGCGTGTCGATCACGCGGCTCAGGTTCACGTGCCCTTCCTCGACCACTCGCTCAGGAGACGGACGCCCGGATGACCGACATCGTCAACGGCCTCGGCCGCGCCACCGCATACGGAGCCCTCGGCGTCGTACTGCTTGTTCTCGGCATTTTTCTGATCGACGCCCTGACGCCGGGCAAGCTCGGCCGTCAGATATGGGAGGAGCGCAACCGCAACGCGGCGCTCCTCCTCAGCTCCGCCCTGCTGGGCATCGGCGGCATCGTCTTCACCTCGATCTGGACGACGTACGAGGACTTCGGCAAGGGACTCGCCTCCACGGCCGCGTTCGGGCTGCTCGGGCTGGTCATGATGGCGGTGGCCTTCCTCGTCGTCGACCTGGTCACCCCGGGAAAGCTGGGCGCCACGCTGGTGGAGCGCGAACCGCACCCCGCGGTATGGGTGACGGCCGCGTGCAACCTGGCGGTCTCGGCCATCGTGTCGGCGTCGATCGCCTGATCCACGCGCCGTGTTCGCACAGCCGGGCGAACACGGCGCGGCCCAGCCGTTACGATCCGGCCTCATGAGCATCTCGGACCAGGAGCAGGATCAGAAGCCGGAACGCCGGCCGGAACCCGTGCGCGACGCCGGACCCACGGAGGACGCCGGTCGCGCCCAGGGCGCCGGTCTCGCGGGGCAGACGGGTCCCAAAGGGGACGCCGGTCCGGTGTCGGCGGGTGAACAGGACGTGAGCCCCGATGACATACCCGGGGCCGACGGCCCGGAAAGCAGGCTGACGCCACGTCAGGCGCGTCGGCTGCGCGTCGTGCTCTCCTCGGTGGGCATGGCGGCCATGGCCGTCGTGCTCGCCCTGAGGATCGCGAGCCGTTCCTCGGTGCTGGTCGTCGGTGTGTACGGGCTGGCGCTCATACTCTGCGGTGTCGTGATCGAGCTCAGCAGGAACGGCAGGACCCGGCTGGGCAGTTGGCTGCTGGCCGCGGGGCTGATCGCGGCCGTGGGCGCCGACTGGCTGCTGATTCCCTGAAGCGGGCGGTTGCCGCCGGCCACTCAGGACACGGTGATGCTCACCGGCCCTCCGTCCGGGTCGACCCGGTCGAGCCACTCGGCGTCCAGGAAGAACGTCCTCCCGGAATCGACCGTCGACAGCAGCCGCCTGCGGTGGAGTTCGTCGTCGCCCTGCCATACGGCGAGCAGGGGACGGGACAGCCGCCGCGCCGAGCGCAGCAGGAACCGGTCCCCCTGCGGCCGGGTCCGGTGCGGTCCCGTCACATTGGGCGCGATCCACAGCAGCGGCGGCTCGACGGCGAGCGGTGTCCCTCTCCCACCGTCGACCACGTCGGTACCGGCGAGCCGGTGCAGCACCGGCACGGCGACCGCCCGCCCCTCCTCTGCCGCGAACCCCGCTCGTTCCACGGCGTGCAGCAGGTTCCCGACGGCGAAGACGCCCGGCCGCGAGGTGCGGAACGCGCTGTCGTACGCCGGGCCCCGGGTGCCGGGGTCGAGCTGGAGGCCGCCGCGCCTGGCCAACTCGTGGTCCGGGATGAAGTCCCCGGTCAGGACGACGGTGTCGCATCGCAGCGTGGTGGTGCGTCCGTCCTCGTGGCGGACCGAGACCCCGGTCAGCCGGGGACTCCCGGTGAGTGAGGTCACGGTGGCGCCGGTGAGCAGCGGGACGCGTACGAAGCGGGGGCCGAGCCCGCGTGCGGGACGCCCGGTGACCACCGCCACGACGTGGACCCCGGCTTCGCGCAGGGTGGCGATGGCCGCGTGGGCGACGGGTTCGTCGCCCACCACGACCGCGTCGGTACCGACCGGTTGTCCGTACAGATGGACGGCCTGCTGGAGTTCGCCCGTGGTGTAGACCCCGGCCGGACGGGTGCCGGGGATGAGGCGGGCGCTGCGGGGGCGTTCGCGGGCGCCGGTGGCAAGGACCACGGCCCGGGCGGTGATCCTCTCGAGCCCGTGCGGGCCGGTGACGTCCACGGTGCGTTCGCCCGCCCAGCCGGTCACGGTGAGCCCGGTGCGCAGGGTGGCGCCCGCTGCCTCGGCGTCCGCCACGGCGCGCCGTGCGAAGTCGGGTCCGGTCCGCCCCCTCCGCGCGTACGCGGATCCGGCCGCCGACGCCCAGGCGTACAGAGACCTGTCGAGGGGGCCGCCGAAGCCGCCGTGGTGGCAGTGGCGGGGGATGCCTCCGGCCTGCCGCTCGCGTTCCAGGATCTCCACCCGGTCCGTTCCGGCCGCGGCGAGTTCGGCTCCCGCCGCGAGGCCCGCGGGGCCGGCCCCGACGACCAGTACGTCGACCTGCCGTTCCGCTCTGGTCACCGGCGTGCCTCCTCGAACAGGGCGCGGACGGCGGCGCCGCAGTGGAAGCCCTGGCAACGGCCGCCCCTGGCCCGGGTGCGGCGTCGCAGTCCGTCCAGGGAGCGCGGTGGGATCGTCGAGGCCAGCGCGTCCCGGATCTCTCCGAGGGTGGCCTGTTCGCAGTGGCAGACGACGGTGCCGTACGCCGGGTCCCGGGCGATCATCGCGGCACTTCGGTAGGGCCGGTCGCCCGCCTCACCGAGTCCGGGCATGGTCACGGGTGGCAGCGGGCGGGGCTCTCCGGTTCTCAGGCCCGTCTCCTCCAGCAGGGCCATGACGTGGCGTGCGATGGCCATGGACGCGGTGAGGCCGGTGGAGCGGATGCCGCCCACGGCGACGTAGCGCAGTCCGGGGTACTCCTGGATGCGGTAGTCCTCCTGCCCGGTGGCGGCGCGCAAGCCGGCGTAGACGGCGGTGACCTCCTCGTCGAGGAGGTCGGGCACGATCCGGCGGCCCTTCTCGCGCAGCAGGTTCAGGCCTTCGGCGGTGGATCCGGTGTCGGTCCTGTCGTCGATGTCTTCGGCGGTGGGGCCGAGCAGGATGTTGCCGAACACGGTCGGGGCCACCAGGACGCCTTTTCCGGCCGGGCCGGGGACGGGCAGGAGGATATGGCCCACGAGGTCGCGGGCGGCCTTGTCGAAGACGACGAGCTGGCCGCGGCGCGGGGTCACGGTGAACACGTCGTGGCCGAGGAGCCTGTCGATCTCGTCGGCGTACAGTCCCGCGGCGTTGACCAGATGACGGGTCCGGAGAGGGCCGCGCGAGGTGGTGAGGGTGTGCCCGCCGGCGTCGGTGACCACGTCGCGCACCCGGCAGTTCAAGTGCAGGTGGACGCCGGCCCTGACGGCCTGGGTGGCGAAGGCGAGCGGGGTGGTCCACGGGCAGATGATGCTCTCGCCGGGTACGTGGAGGGCGCCGAGCGCTCCGCTCCCCAGGTGCGGTTCCAGGGCGCGCAGTTCGTCCGCGTCGATGAGGCGGGAGTCGTGGCAGCCGTTGCGTCCGGCCTTGGCCCGCAGTTCCGGAAGTGCCGCGAGCTGGTCCTCGTCCCATGCGACGAGCAGTGCGCCGACCCGCTCGACGGGGATCCCGGATTCGGCGGCGTACGTGGCGAGCAGACCGTGCCCCTCCCGTACGAGCCGGGCCTCCAGCGAGCCGGGGACGGCGTCGAATCCGGTGTGCAGGATCGCGGTGTTGGCCTTCGAGGTGCCGTTGCCGATGTCGTCGGAGGCGTCGAGCAGCGCGGTGCGCAGGGGGTGGCGGGCGAGTTCACGGGCGATGGCCGCGCCGACGACGCCTGCCCCGACGACGGTGACGTCGTAGATGTCCTGTGCTCCCCGCTCCCGGGCGAGCGGGCCGGTGGTCGTGAGGGTGGGGGTCATGCGCGCTCCAGCAGGTGGTCCACCGCGGTCCGGAACGTGGCGAGTCGCTCCGCCGCCTCCGCGGGACCGATCATCGGTTCGTACACGGCGGACGGCCGCCACTCGGGTGTCACCCGGCCCGGCGGCAGCCCCGGCTCGAGCCCGAGCCGTGCCGTCACGCCCGCTCCCAGGGCGGTCGCGTCGGGGAGGGCCGACACCTCGACCGGTCGTTGCAGCAGGTCGGCCTGGGTCTGCATGAGCAGGGAGGACCGGGTCAGACCGCCGTCGACCCGCAGCGAGGTGAGCGGGGTGCCCAGGTCGCGGGCGACGGCGTCGGCGAGCGAGACCACCTGGGCGGCGATGCCCTCGCACAGGGCGCGCACCAGATGCCCCGCGGTGGTGCCGAGGCCGAGGCCGGTCATCGAGCCGCGCAGATCGCTTCGCCACCAGGGGGCGGCGAGGCCCGCGAGGGCGGGGACGAAGGTGACTCCGCCGGTGTCGGGGACCGAGGCGCCGACGGGGTCGAGGTCCTGGGCCCCGGCGATCACCCCCAGGTCGGTGAGCCACCGGACAGCCGACGCGGCGGTGTAGACCTGTCCGTCGAGGCAGTAGTCGGTACGTCCGCCGAGGCGCCAGGCGACGCAGCTGACCAGTCCGCCGGCGCCGGTGACGGGACGGCCACCGGTCTGCGCGAGGAGGAACGCCCCTGTGCCGTAGGTGCACTTGGCCTGACCCGGCTCCAGGGCGTTCTGGGCCAGCAGCGCGGCCTGCTGGTCGACGATGAGGCCGGTGAGCGGGATCTCCCCGCCGAACGCGGTGGTGGTGCCGACCGGGCCGGCACAGTCGACGACGGCGGGCAGTCGCTCGTCCGACAGACCGAAGATGTCCAGGGCCGCGGCCGACCATTCGACGTCGTGCAGACCGAGCAGCTGGGTACGTCCCGCGGTGGCGGCATCGGTGACGAAGGCTCCGGTCAGCTGATGGATCAGCCAGGAGTCGCTGGTGGTCACGACCCCCTCCCTGGTCAGCTCGCGGCGTATCCAAGCCATCTTGGGGGCGGCGAAGTACGGATCGACCGGAAGGCCGGTGAGGCGCTTGAGTTCATCACCGTGCGGCTGCAGTCCGGCGCAGAGCCGTTCCGCGCGCCGGTCCTGCCAGACCAGGGCGTCGGTGAGCGGACGGCCGGTGGACGGGTCCCAGGCCAGCACCGTCTCGCCCTGGTTGGCGAGGCCTACGGCCGAGACCGGTTCCCCGGCATCCGCCACGGCCTGCCGGCCGGCGTCGAGGACCGAGCCGATGAGCTCGGCGGGATCGGCCTCCACGAGCCCCCCGGGGCCGTACCGGGGCCGCACGGGCGCGGAAGCGGAACCGATCACACCCCGCTCGGGGCAGATCACCAGCGCCTTGGTCCCTGACGTCCCCTGGTCGACGGCGAGTACCGGTCCTGTCAATCCACGCTCCAGCCGTGCGGGCCGCCCGGACCCGGGCGGAATCGTGATCATCCGGTCGCCGCCCCACAGTCGTGCAGCGCGGGCCCTGCGTCAACCCTTGCCGGATCATCCCGCGCGAGTCCGCCTTGAGTGGGTCAACATCCGGTCGACGGGGGCAACTTGAGTAAGATCCACGAAGGCACCGAGCCGCTGGTGCCAACAGCCCTACACTCACCGCCGAACGACCGACCGGACGCTCTGCGGGAACAGTTCCTCGCCGAATCATTCAACCCCCCACGTTTCTCGAGGATTCATGACCAGAACCGACTTCGCCGCGCCGGTATGCCCTGCGCACCGCCGCTCCCCCACCGCGCTCACAGCGTCAGGGTGCGTTCATGGCCGCCGGTGACTTCCGGCCGGTCTACCACCCAGCCGGCCACGATCACGCGCTGCGCGTCGCGTTACAGGACCTCCGGACCGGTCGTTGGCTCGCCATGCGGAATCTGCTGGACAACACGCCCGACTGGACGTCGTGGACCCAGCGGACCCAGGTGCTCGCGGCCGTCGCCGCCGGCTCGGACACGGTACGCGCCTGGCTGACGGAGGAGCCGGGAAGCGTCGCGGCGACCGTGATGCTCGCCAGGGTGACCGTGGAAAGAGCGGTCCGCGCCCACCGGGAGCGGCGACCGGGCGCCCACGAAGCGTGGACGGAGGCGTGGGAGCGGTGCCGTTCGGCGGCGGACACCGCCCCGGGCGACCCCGTTCCCTGGGTCTGTCTGCTCGCTCTCTCGCAGATCGACGAGGGGCAGCGGCTGGAGGAGCACCGTCTGCTGCCGCCCGGCCCGATGCTGTTCCCCGGACCGTGGGGGCTGCTCGCCGAGGCGGACAAGCGCGATCCCTTCAACCGCGAGGCCTACCACCGGATGCTGCAGTTCGTCTATGCGCGCCAGGCCGGCGGGACGCTCTCCCAGGCGGTCAACTTCGTCCAGTGGGCCGCGTCGTCCGCCCCCGAGGGGTCGGCCCTCCACGTGCTGCCGCTGTACGTGCGCGTCGAGCGCTACCGGCGGGAGCACAGATACGAGCACGCCCTGGACCTGCACTGGGTGACCGAGGACGGGGAGCGTGACGCTCGGCGCGCCCTGGAGAACTGGTTCGCCGTCGCCGACCCCGCCACACGTTCGCTGCTCGATCTCAACCATCTGGCCCACGCGCTGTGGGGCTCGCTCAGATTCACCGAGGCGGCACCGGTGTTCCGGGCGATGGGCCCGTACTTCACGCCGCTCCCCTGGGCGCACCGCACGCGCCCACCGCACGATCCGGCCGGTACCGAGGACGTGTTCCTGCGTGCCCGCAGCCGATGTCTGGCGGCCGGACGCGAGCCGGAGAGAGGACCCCATGGCTGAGGGATCCGTCCCACGCCCCACCTGAGCCCTCTCCACCGTTCGTACGTCCCCCATCCCCCACCGGAGGTCATCCCCATGTCCATATCCGCCTCGACCCCGTCGAGCACGGAACCCGTTCCGCAGAAGGACGAGGAGCAGCGGTTGCGCGAACTCGGCTACCAGCCGGTGCTGGCACGCCGGATGGGCGGCTTCGGGAACTTCGCGATCAGCTTCTCCGTCATCTCGATCCTCTCGGGCTGCATGACCCTGTACGGCTTCGGCATGTCGGCCGGCGGTCCCGCGGTGATGCTGTGGGGCTGGGCGGGTGTCGGCCTGTTCGTGCTGTGCGTTGGCATGGCCCTGGCAGAGGTCACCAGCGCGTACCCGACGTCGGGCGCCCTGTACTACATGGCCGACCGGCTGGGCGGCCGCAAATGGGGCTGGTACACGGGCTGGCTCAACCTGCTCGGCCTGCTCGGCGCCATCGCAGGCATCGACTACGGGGCCGCGCTGTTCACCGGTGCCCTGCTCAACCTGCAGTGGGGGTTCGATCCCACTCCGGGCTCCACGATGCTGATCTTCCTCTGCATCCTCCTGCTGCACGCCGTGCTGAACCTCTTCGGTGTGCGGCTGGTGAGTCTGCTCAACTCCATCAGCGTCTGGTGGCACCTGGCCGGTGTCGCCGTGATCGTCACGGTTCTCGCGGTGGTGCCCTCGAACCACCAGTCGCCGTCGTTCGTCTTCACGGAGTTCGTCAACGGCACCGGGTGGGAGAACCCGGTCTACGTGGCGGCGATCGGTCTGCTCCTCGCGCAGTACACCTTCTGCGGGTACGACGCCTCGGCGCATCTGTCCGAGGAGACGTCCAACGCGTCGGTGACGGCGGCCAAGGGAATCGTCCGGGCGATCTGGGTCTCCTGGATCGCCGGCTTCGTCCTGCTGGCCGGGCTGACGTTCGCCATCCAGGACTACGCGGGCACCCAGAACAGCGCCACCGGCGTGCCGCCGGCCCAGATCCTGATCGACGCCCTGGGCACGGCCGGGGCCACCGCGATGCTGCTGATCGTGATCGCGGCCCAGCTGTTCTGCGGCAACGCCGAGGTCGCGGCGGCGAGCCGGATGGTGTTCGCGTTCAGCCGTGACAACGCGCTGCCGGGTTCCGCGCTCTGGCGCAAGGTGAGCGCGCGTACGCAGACCCCGGTGCCCGCGGTGTGGCTCTCGGTGGGGGTGGCCGCGCTGCTGGCGGTGCCGTCGCTGTATTCCGCGACCGCCTACGGGGCCGTCACCGCGATCAACGTCATCGGGATCACCCCGGCGTACGCCATCCCGATCTATCTCAAACTGCGGGCCGGTGACCGGTTCCAGCGAGGCCCGTGGCATCTGGGCGCCTGGTCGAAGCCGATCGGCTGGATCGCCGTGGCGTGGGTGGCCGTCGTGAGCGTGCTCTTCCTGCTGCCGCAGTCCTCGCCGGTGACCGTCGACTCGATGAACTACGCGTCGATCGCCCTCGTCGCCGTGCTGGTCCTGGCCACGGTGTGGTGGTTCGTGGCGCGCCGTTCGTACAGCACCCCGTCGGCGTACGGCAACGCCCGTGAGCAGGCGGAGATCTCCGAGGGCATCGTCTGAACCCGTTCCTGAGGGGCGGTCTTCAGCGCAGGAGCAGCTGGAGGCCGCCCAGGACGGTGGCGCCGATCACGATCCGGTCGAAGAGCTTCTGGTTGATCCGGCCCACGCAGGCGCGGCCGAGGTACGCCCCGGGCAGGACGAACAGCACGAGGGCGGCGTCCAGCAGGAGCGAACGGGCGTCGATGAGGCCGAGTCCGACGCTGAAGGGGACCTTGGAGGTGTTGACGATCAGGAAGAACCACGCCGACGTCCCCAGGAAGCCGAGCTTCTTGAACCCGGCGGAGAGCAGGTACAGCGACATCACCGGGCCGCCGGCGTTGGCGACCATGGTGGTGAACCCGCCGAGCGTCCCGTAGGAGCGGGCCTTGAACCGCGCGGCGCGCGAGGGCCCGCCGTCCTCCTCCGGCACCGCCTCGGGCCCGGAGCGCCGGCGCCAGACGGTGACTCCTGCCATGAAGAGCAGGATCGCACCGATGGAGGTGCGTACCGCCTCGTCGTCGGCCCACATCATGAAGACCGTCCCGGCCACCACGCCGACGGCCACGGCGGGGAACAGTCTCAGCAGGGTGGGCCAGTGCGCGTGACGCCGGTAGACCAGCACGGCGAGGAGGTCGCCCGCGATCAGGATCGGCAGCAGCACGCCGGTCGATTCGCGGGCCGGCAGTACGGCCGCGAACACCGCGAGGCTGATCGTGTTGGCGCCGCTGACCGCGGTCTTGGAGAAGCCGACAAGGCAGGATGCCGCCGCGAGCAGGGCCAGTTGCCAGAGTGTGAGGGAGTCCATCGCGGATCAGATGGTAGACGCATCTTCCTTCCTGCGGATCATCACCCCATCCCATGACCACCTGGATGACGTCTTCCTGACTATGCTGCGAACGCTCGCGAAAGCGTTCAAACGAACATCGCACAGTAGGCAAGGGGGCCAGCATGCGGGAGCCGGTCGAGCTGAGGCGCAAGCGCATTCTCGCGGTGGTGCACGCGCGGGGCGCGGTCAAGGTGAGCTCGCTCGCCACCGAACTGGACGTCTCCGCGGTCACGCTCCGGCGGGACGTGGAGGAACTGGCCAGGACGGGGATGCTGCGGCGGGGGCACGGCGTGGTCCGGCCGATGGGCGAGGCCGGACCGTCCACGGCCGTGCCGGCCGCGCGGAGCGGTGAACCGTCCGGACCCGGCGACGAGGGGGCCGCGATCGCGCTGGTCGTCCCGGAGCGGCACTCCTACCTCCACGAGACGCTGCACGGCGCCCGGACCGCACTGGAGGAGGCCGGGGCACGGATCGCGCTCCACATCGCGCCGCAGGCCGCCGGGGCCGAACGGCCGCAGGTGGAGAGGGCGCTGGCCGGTGGGGCCCGTGGTCTCCTGATCGCTCCCCGGTGGCGCAGCGCCGCCGGGGAGGAGGCCGACTACGGCTGGCTCGCCGAACTGGACGTGCCGACCGTCCTGATGGAGCGACGACCCCGGCCCGGCAGCGCGTTGCACGCCCTGGACACGGTGTGCTCGGACCACTGGTACGGAGTCCATCTGGCCGTGGACCACCTGATCTCGCTGGGGCACCGCAGGCTGGTGATGGCCGCCAGGAACGACAGCCCCACGGCCCGCTCCATACGGGCCGCGTTCGCCGAGATCGCGGCGTCCCGGCCGGAGGTGGAGGAGTGGTCGGTGGTGCTCAGCTCTCCGAACGCGGGCCCCGGTGAGCCCGGCGCCCGGGAGGAGGCACCCGACCTGACGGCGCTGCTGCGCGAACGCCGGGTGACCGGCGCCGTCCTGCACGGCGACGAGGACGCCCTGATGCTGGTCCAGCGGATGGCCGAGCGGGGCATCCTCGTTCCGCGGGACTGTTCCGTGGTGGCGTACGACGACGTCGTCGCGGCGATGGGCAGCACCTCCCTGACCGCCGTCGCCCCGCCGAGGGCGGAGATCGGGCGGGTCGCGGCCGAGCTCCTGTTGCACCGGCTGGCTGGTCCGGCGGCCGCCGGCCCGGTACGCCGGACCGAGTTGCTCCCCCATCTCGTGGTGCGGGGATCGACACGGAGGCTCCCGGACTCCGAGGACTGATCGATTGAACACTTAAAGCTTCTTTTGATCGATCTATTGACCACGTTCGCTCAGCCGATCAGGATTCCCGGTGTCTCGAATCAGGAGCCGCGGGAGGCGCAACATGCCTGGTCGACAGAGCCGTCGATCCGTGCTCGCCACGATCGCCGCACTTCCCCTGACGGGCGCTCTGAGCGCCTGCGGGGGCGGGGGCGGGGACACACGGTCTGGCAGTACGAGCAGTACCGGTACGTCAGTGAGCAGCAGGACCGGCAGGAAGACTCGGATCACCTTCTGGTCCGCGCTGCGGGGCAGTCAGGAGGTCGTGGACGCGTTCAACCGCGGACACGACACCATCGAGGTCGATTTCCAGCAGATCCCCTCGGGAGGTCAGGGCGGGTACGCCAAACTCAGCAACGCGGCACGGGCCGGGAACGCCCCGGACATCGCGACCATCGAGTATCCGCAGGTGCCCGGTTTCGCGATCGACGGCGTGTGCCGTGACATCACGGACCTGGTGGGCGACGGTCTGCGGGCGAAGCTGCTTCCGCAGGCCCTCGGGCTCACCACCTTCGAGAAGCGGGTGTTCAGCGTCCCGCTCGACATAGAGCCGATGGTGATGCACTACCGCACCGACCTCTTCGAGCGCTACGGGCTGACCGCTCCGCGTACCTGGGAGGAGTTCGAGGAGGCGGCAAGGACCGTACGCCGCAAGGGCGGTGAGCGCCGGATGGCGCTCTTCCCGACGGACGGCGACACCCAGCTCGCCGCGTTCGCCTGGCAGGCGGGCGCGCGTTGGTTCGACACCTCGGGCGGTGCCTGGAACCTCTCGCTGGCCGATGCGCCGACCCGGCGGGTCGCCGCCTTCTGGCAGCGGCTCACCGACCAGGACCTGGTGTTCATGAACGCGGTGGAGAGCAGGCAGAGCGATGTGCAGATCGCCGAGGGCCTGGTGCTCAGCCGGCTCAGCGGCGCATGGGACGCGGGTGCCCAGATGAAGGCCCGTCCCGCGCAGAAGGGCAAGTGGACGCTGGCACCGATCCCCCAGTGGGACCCCGCCGACCCGGGTGTAGGGACCCACGGCGGATCGACCTTCGCCGTCACCAAGGACAGCCCCCACCCGGAGGCCGCCATGGAGTTCATCGAGTGGCAGGTGTCGCATCCCGACGCCCTGCGCGCCCGGCTCTCCAGCGGCGCGAGCAGCCAGTACCCGGCCGCGCCCGGGCTGGTCGCCACCGGCCGCAAGGCCTTCGACCGCGCCTACTACGGCGGCCAGGACATCTACTCCCTCTTCGAGCGCGAGGCCCAAAAGATCAGGCCGGACTGGGTCTGGGGACCGCGCATGACCGCCACCGGGAAGATCATGAAGGACGGACTGGCACGGGCGAGCGGCGGCCAGGGCTCCATCATCGACGCGGTCCGTGCCGCGCAGGAGGGCACCATGCCGGACCTCAAGGCCCTCGGGCTCTCCACCACACAGCACTCCACCTGACCGGCGATCCGCAACCCCCTTACCCAGCAGCAGAGAGGCAGGTGACACCCCATGACCAGCGCGACTCCCGTGGCCGCGGACGCCCCCGCCCGTCCGTCGCCGAAGAGCCCGGACGCCGCCACACCCGCGCCCGCGGCCCGCCGGTCCGCCCGACGCCGTCAGTTCGGCGCCTGCGGTGTCCTGATGACACCGTTCTTCGTCCTTCTGGTGACCGTCTTCCTGATCCCGGTCGCCACAGCCGTGTATCTGAGCTTCTTCAGCGACGACCAGCCCGGGCTCGGCTTCGGACCCGAGCGCACGGTCTTCGCCGGGTTCCGCAACTACGCTGCGGTGCTGGCGGATCCGACCTTCCTCGGAGGGCTCGGCGTCGTCGCGCTGTACTGCCTGATCTACATCCCGTTGATGGTGGTCGGCGCGCTCGCGCTGGCCCTGCTGCTGGACTCGGGCGTGGCCCGCCTGCGGGGTACCGCGCAGCTCGCGCTGTTCCTGCCGCACGCGGTGCCCGGCATCATCGCCGCGCTGATCTGGCTGTACCTCTACACCCCCGGCATCAGCCCGGTGATCGACCTGCTCGGCAAGGCCGACATCACGGTCGACTTCCTCGGGGTGCACATGGTGCTCCCGTCCATCGTGAACATCGCCCTGTGGAGCAACCTCGGCTACAACATGGTGGTGTTCTACGCCGCCCTGCAAGCGGTCCCGCACGAGGTGATCGAGGCCTCGGTCGTCGACGGCGCGGGTCCCGTCCGCACGGCGCTGCAGGTCAAGACCCCGCTGGTGCGCTCCTCGATCGTGATGGTCGCGATGTTCACCCTGATCTTCGCGCTCCAGCTCTTCACCGAACCGATGCTGCTCAGCCAGTCCACGCCGATGATCAACTCGCGCTTCTCCCCCAGCATGTACATCTACGACGCCGCCTTCACCCGGAACAACTACGGTCTAGCGGCCGCGTCCTCGGTCATCCTGCTGCTGTGCACGATCGCCCTCTCGTACGGCGTCACCCGCTGGACCAACCGTTCCGCCGCCGAGGAGGACGCCCGATGAGCGCGTCGACCGCATCCCGTATCGCCGCACCCCTGCGCCCCCGTCTGCTCGGGCGCTCCGTCGTCAACCTCGTGGTGTTCGTGTCGGTGCTGTACACCCTGCTCCCGGTGCTGTGGCTGGTCCTGGCCGCCGGCAAGAACCGGGACGCCCTGTTCAGCAGCAACATCCTTTCGCTGAGCGACTTCTCCTTCGTCCAGAACATGAAGGACCTGTTCGCGATGGACGGGGGGCTGTACGGCCGCTGGTACGGGAACAGCCTGCTGTACGCGGTGCTCGGCGCCGCGCTCGGCGCGCTGATCAGCATCGCCTGCGGCTACGCCTTCGACAAGTACCGCTTCGCCCACAAGGAGAAGCTGTTCGGACTGGTGCTGGCGGCGGTCATGGTCCCGCAGACGGTGCTCGCCCTGCCGCTCTATCTGATGGCCTCCGGCACGGGGCTGGTGAACACCTTCTGGGCGGTCTTCATCCCCGTACTGTTCAACCCGTTCGGCGTCTACCTCGGCCGGATCTTCAGCCAGGGCTACGTGCCGGACGAGGTGCTGGAGGCCGCGCGCATGGACGGAGCGGGCGAACTCGCGGCCTACTTCCGGGTGGCGCTCCGCATGCTGGGCCCGGGTCTGGTCACCGTCTTCCTCTTCCAGCTCACAGCGATCTGGAACAACTTCTTCCTTCCCATGGTGATGCTCTCCGACCAGGACCTCTATCCGGTGAGCCTCGGCCTCTACACCTGGAACAGCGCCGCGTCCGTGTCCCCCGAGTACTACCCCGCCGTCATCATGGGCTCCCTGCTCGCGGTGGTGCCGCTGGTCCTCGCCTTCGCCCTGCTCCAGCGATTCTGGCGTTCGGGGCTGACGGCGGGCGCCGTCAAGTAGTCCCGCCGCCGTGCCCGTACGACCGCACAGGAGAAACATGTCCAGCACTTCCCCCGCATCCCGCCGGCCGCGAGCCGCACTCGCCATGGGGGCCGACGCCGCCGCCGCGGTACTCACCCCCGACTCCCTCGCGGCGCTGGCCGAGGTGTGCGACCTCGCGCCGCTGCCGGCCATCGGCGACTTCACGACGGAGCCGGCCAGGGCGGTGCTCGCGGACACGGAGGTCCTGGTCACCGGCTGGGGCTGCCCTCCGATCGACGCGGACGTACTGGCCTCGGCCCCGGCTCTGCGCGCGGTCGTGCACACCGCGGGTTCCGTGCGCGGCCACGTCACCGACGCCTGCTGGGACAGGGGCGTCGAGGTCTCCTCCGCCGCGGCGGCCAACGCCCTGCCGGTGGCGGAGTACACGCTGGCGATGATCCTGCTCTCCGGCAAGCGGGTCCTGGAGCGGGCGGGTGCGTTCCGTGCCGGCCGGGTACGCGACGACTGGCTCGCGCAGCCCCAGGAGGTCGGCAACTACCGCCGTACGGTGGGCATCCTGTCGGCCTCGCTGATCGGACGGCGGGTGATCGAGCTCCTGCGCCCGTACGACATGCGGGTCCTGCTGCACGATCCGTACGTGTCGGACGCGGAGGCGGAGGCTCTGGGCGTGCGGCCGGTGACACTCGCCGGGCTCTTCGAGGAGAGCGACGTCGTCAGCGTCCACACACCACTGCTGCCGGCCACCACCGGGCTGGTCAGCCGTGAGCTCCTCGGTGCCATGCGGTCCGACGCCGTACTCATCAACACCTCCCGGGGCGCGGTCGTCGACCAGGACGCCCTCACCGACACCCTGCGGAAGGGCCGGATCCGGGCCGTGCTCGACGTCACCGACCCCGATCCGCTGCCGGCCGGCCACCCCTTGTGGGACTGCGAGAACGCGCTCATCACCCCGCATCTCGCGGGGTCCCAGGGCAATGAACTGCGCCGGCTGGCCGACCTCGCCGTCGGTGAGGTCGCGCGCTGGGCCGCGGGCGACGGCTTCGCCCATCCCGTACGACGTGAAAGGCTGGCATTCCTCGCATGACCTCCTCCTTCCTGGAACTCCCTCCCGAAGACCGCGGCGCGAGCCCGTACACCGGGTACACCCGGGCCCACTGGGAAGCGGCGGCGGACGGTCTGCTGGACGCCGCCTGGAAGTGGTCCACCCCCGGCCGTGCCATGCTCGACCTGCCCGGCCGCCCCTCAGGCTCCGGCGTACGCTCCGACGGCCTGGAGGGGTACGCGCGGACCTTCCTCACCGCGGCCTTCCGCGTCGCCGGCGCCGAGGGCAAGGACCCCCACAACTGGCTGGAGCGGTACGCCGACGGGCTGCGCTCCGGCACCCGTACGGCCGGGCGCGACGACGCCGAGTCATGGCCGCTGATCCGGGACCACACCGTGTTCGGCCAGCCGATGGTGGAGTCCGCCTCGGTGGCGATCGGGCTGAGGCTGACCCGCCCCTGGCTGTGGGACCGGCTGGACCCCGGAACCCAGGACCGGGCGGAGGAGTGGCTGCGGGACGCGCTGCGGCACACCCCGGCGCCCAACAACTGGTACCTCTTCCCCTTCTCCGTGGCCGGGTTCCTGGAATCGGTGGGCCGGGGCGACGCGGAGACCGCAAGGGCTCGGCAGCGCGCTCTCGACCTGCTGGAGGGCTGGTACCGCGGCGACGGCTGGTACGCCGACGGTGACGGGCGCGCGTTCGACCACTACAACGGCTGGGCGCTGCATCTGTATCCCGTGCTGGACGCCCATCTGTCGGGCGACGCGGAACTCGCCGCGCACTACGGGGCACGTCTGCGGGAACACCTGGAGAGCTTCGGCCTGATGTTCGGGGCCGACGGGGCCCCGATGCACTTCGGCCGCTCGCTCACCTACCGCTTCGCGGCGGGCGCGGCGGTCGGGATGGGCGCGGTGTCCGGGCACACCCCTCTGTCACCCGGCACGTCCCGTCGGCTGATCAGCGGTTCGCTCCGGTACTTCCTGGACCGGGGAGCGGCCGGGGACGACGGTCTGCTCAGCCTGGGCTGGCACGGGCCTCATGACGCGACGCTCCAGATGTACTCCGGCCCCTCCTCGCCCTACTGGGCGTCCAAGGCCTTCGTCGCGCTGCTGGCTCCGGCGGAGCACCCGCTGTGGACGGCGGAGGAGGAACCCGCCCCCAGCGAGGGGCCGGACAGCGTGCTGTCGCTCCCCGCTCCGGGGCTGCTGCTCCAGTCGACCCGGGCGGACGGCATCGTACGGCTGCACAACCACGGAAGCGATCATGTCCGTCCGCACGAGGGTGAGACGTCGGGCATCTCGGATCCGCTCTACGCCCGTCTCGCCTATTCGACGGCGAGCGGCCCGACCTCGGCGGGGAACACCGCGGACAACCACCTGTCGCTACGGGTCGGCGGCTCCCGCAGCGCACGCGTCCGGATCCGTCCGCTGGGCGCGGGACACGGTGAGGGCTGGGGCTGGGCCGCTTCCTGGCACGTGCCGGTCTTCCCCGCGGGCGCTCCGACCGTGCCGGGCCTCCGGGTGGAGAGCGTCACCGTGGTCCGGGGCCGGTACGAACTCCGGGTGCACCGGGTCCTGGGCGCCCCCGCGGGCGCGCGTGCCGAGCAGACCGGCTGGGCGACGGACCCGCGCGGCGAGGTGCGCTCCTGCTTGCGCGGGCTGCACGGCTGGGAGGAGCCGGAGGAGGTCCGTGCCCCGGAGGGCACCGCGTACACCCGCTGGGCGGTGCTGCCACGGCTCGGCGCCGATGTGGAGGGGACGCGACTGCTGGTGGCGTTGGCGTCGCTGACGGCGGAACCCGCCTCCGGGCCCCTTGCGGCGGCGGTGAGCGGGGTGAACGTCGACGGGGACACCGTCGAGGTCGCCTGGGCCGAGGACGGTTCGGTCACCCGCGTCTCGTTCGCGCCGTTCGAGGTCACGCACAGCCGGTGACGCCGCACGACGGCCGTTCCACCGCCGCACCCTTGGGGCCCCGGTGGTGGAGCGGCCGAGCCGGGCAAGAAGAACACCGGGCGAACAAAAGGCACTCCTGAAATTAACCTGGGGCTACGGAATTCACAATTCAAGATTGCCGCGCCATGTCTTCGCATAAACTCACGAATTCATTTCCCCAGCACACGTCCCGTCGCTTATCTGATGACCGCTTCGCCATGTGGCGCGGCGGCCGCTGATGACGTCTGGGGAGGCGTCGGGGGTGGCCTTCCGGGGGGTGTGGGGGATTCGTACGGGGGTGGCTCCGCCGATCGGCGGGACCGGTGGGGCGGCGTGTGTGCCGCCTTGAGCATTGGCGTGGCAGAGCGTCCGCGCACCGCTGCCGGACCTCATCCCAGGTTTCCGCCGCACTGAATTCCCTTGACGACGAGTGAGGAAGTCCTGTGCGACGTATAGCGTCCGTATTTCTTTCCCTGAGTGCTGTTCTGGCGACCTCCGCGCTCGCCGCGCCGCAGGCCGGCGCGGCGCCGCAGGCCGACGGAGCGGCTTCCGTTCCCAGCGGCTGGGTCGCCGTGGACGGTGCCGAGTTGCGGCACATCACCGACCAGGCGGAGGGCCGGCAGGCCTCGTCGGCAGCCGGCCGCAGCGCCGCCGCTGTCGAGCCGGAGCTCCTGGCCGTGCAGTCGGTCCGCAACGAGAAGTTCGTCGCCACCGAGGCCGGCTACGCCGCCCCGAACACGGGTGTCCTGCGCGCGCGTTCCGCCCAGGTCGGCGGTGGCTGGGAAGGCTTCACCTTCGAGTTCGACGAGGCCTCCGGGACGGTCGCGCTCAAGTCGCTCGCCAACGGCAAGTACGTGGCGGTCGAGAAGAACTACACGGGCAACGCGCAGAACGTTCTGCGCGCCCGTTCCGCCGCGGTGGGCGGCTGGGAGCGGTTCGTCCTTTACTACAACGAGGACCTGGACCACTGGGCGCTGCAGTCCACCCTGAACGGGATGTTCGTCACGATGGAGAACAGCTTCACCGGCTCGCTCCAGTACGTCCTTCGTGCCCGCTCCGCGGAGATAACGGGTTCCTGGGAGGAGTTCGTCCTGTACGACCTCGACATCTGACGCACGGTGAGGTGAGGGTGGGACGACGGGGCAGGCACCCGTCGCCCCACCCGCCTGCGTGCTTCCGGCCCGGTGCGGTCCCCGGCGGGCACCCGCCGGAGACGGCGTCCTTCCGGATCATCAAGCGTCGGCCCTGATCAGGCGTCGGTCCTGATCACCACGACGAGGTTGCGTGGCCCGTGGACGCCTTCCACCCGTTCCAGCTCGATGTCGGAGGTGGCGGAGGGGCCGCTGATGAGCGTCGTCGGCCGTCGGGGTTCGAGTCGGGCGACCGCCTCCGGGACGCCGACCACGACGGTGGAGAGGTCGACGACGCACACATGGAGGTCGGGCACCAGGGACAGCGCCCGCCGCCCCTGGTCGGGTGAACCGTCCAGGAAGATCGTGCCGGTCTCGGCGCAGCTGACGGCCGATCCGGTCACCACGCCGTCGAGCGCGCCCAGGCTCGGTGCGGGGATGTCCGCCGAGTCGCGCAGGACCTCACCGTCGTAGCCGGTCAGCCACCCCTCGTCCAGTCCGTCCGGTACACCGATCCGCCGGGCCTCCCGGTCCCGGAGCACCCCGCCGATCACCTCGGCGGTACGTTCGCCCGTACAGGCATGGACCTGCGCCTTGTAGTCGACGAGCCGGTCGGTCAGGAGGGCGAGGCGTTCGGCGTCGGGGAGCGTCCGTCCTGTCCGGTAGGCGCGGGGGATCGTCGTCTCGGGCGCCGGGGCCAGGGCGAGGGCGTCCCGGATCCTGCCGAGCACCGTGTCCCGCGCTGTGGGGGTGGTGGTCACTTGTCCTCCTCGGTGTCCGGGGCGGTGCGACGTGCGCCCTCCTCGGCGGCGGACCGCATGGTTGCCGCGCCTTCGGCCGACGCGAGCCAGGCGCGGAAGGTCTGCTTGGGCGGGACGGCGGTGTCGCGGCTGTCGCTCCACCCGTCGAACGGCGCGGGCAGCCGTGGGAGGTTCCCGTCCCGTCCCACCACCCGTCCGAAGCCCGCGGCCTTCTGCGCCGCCGTGTAGAGCCCCGGCCTGCTCATCACCCCGGCAGCCGCCCTCATCGCCAGCTTCTCCACCGTCGTTCCGCTCTGTTCGGTGCTCTGGTGGCGCAACTCGACCAGCATCGAGGGGATGTCGATCTTCACCGGGCAGGCGTCGAAGCACGCTCCGCAGAGACTCGACGCGTACGGGAGCGAGCTGTTGGGGTCGTCCTTCGCCGCGTGCATCCCCGCGAGCTGCGGGGTGAGGACGGCACCGATCGGCCCCGGATACGTCGATCCGTAGGCGTGGCCGCCCGCCCGTTCGTACACCGGGCAGACGTTGAGGCAGGCCGAGCAGCGGATGCAGTTGAGCGCCTCCCGGCCGATGGTGTCGGCGAGCGCGGCGGTGCGTCCGTTGTCGAGGAGGATCAGATGGACGTTCTGCGGTCCGTCGCCGGGAGTCACCCCCGTCCACATCGAGGTGTACGGGTTCATCCTCTCGCCCGTCGAGGAGCGCGGCAGCAACTGGAGGAAGACCTCCAGGTCCTGATAGCGCGGCAGGACCTTCTCGATTCCCATCACGGTGATCAGGGTGTCCGGCAGGGTCAGGCACATCCGGCCGTTGCCCTCCGACTCCACGACGGCGAGGGTGCCCGTCTCGGCGATGCCGAAGTTGGCCCCGGAGACCGCCACCCTGGTCGTCATGAACTTCTCGCGCAGATAGGCGCGGGCGGCGGCCGCGAGATGCGCGGGCACGTTGTCGAGGTCCGGATCGACGCCGGGAATGTGGTCGAGGAAGATCTGCCGGATCTCGTCGCGGTTGCGGTGGATCGCGGGAACCAGGATGTGCGAGGGCTTGTCGTCCGCCAACTGGACGATGAGCTCGGCCAGGTCGGTCTCGTACGGGGTGATGCCGGCCGCTTCGAGGTGCTCGTTGAGGCCGATCTCCTGGGTGGCCATGGACTTGACCTTGATGACGTCGCTGCTGCCGGTCTCCCGGATCAGCCGGGTGACGATCTCGTTGGCCTCCACCCCGTCGCGCGCCCAGTGGACGGTCCCGCCGTGCTCCGTGACCTTCCGCTCCAGCTGTTCGAGGAGTTCCGGCAGGCGGTTCATCGTGTCGGTCTTCACCGCGGAGCCGGCGTCGCGCAGCGCCTCCCAGTCCGGCAGTTCCCCCGTGACGTTGAGGCGCTTGGACCGGATGGTGCGCGTCGCCCGGCCGAGGTTGCGGCGCAGTTGGCCGTTGCGGAGCTCGTCGTGCGCCGCCGCGGGGAACTTCCGGTCGCCGCGCAGATTTCCCGTTCCGTAAGGGGAACGGGGCGGGGCGGCCGGCATGCCGAGGAACGTACTCATCGGGCGGCCTCCATCAGGGGGTAGGGCGCGGTTCGCGTGGAACCCAGGATCTGGGCGAGGTGGAGGGTGCGTGTACCGGACCGGATACGGGAGAGTCCGCCGCCGATGTGCATCAGGCAGGAGGAGTCCCCGGCAGCGCACACATCGGCCTTGGTGTCGGCGATGTGGCGCATCTTGTCCTGGAGCATCGCGGTGGAGGTGTCGGCGTTCTTGACGGCGAACGTGCCGCCGAAGCCGCAGCAGGAATCGGCCTCGGGGAGCTCCACCAGATCGATCTCCTCCACCGCGCGCAGCAGCCGCAGCGGCTTGTCGCCGACCTTGAGCATCCGCAGCGAGTGGCAGGTGGGGTGGTAGGTGACCCGGTGCGGGAAGTAGGCGCCGACCTGGGTGACGCCCAGGACGTCCACGAGGAGTTCGGAGAGTTCGTAGGTCTTCGCCTTCACCGTCGCGACTCCGGAACGCAGTGCGGCATCGCCGTACCGCTCGGCGACGATCTCGTGCTGGTGCCGGACGGATCCGGCGCACGAGCCGGACGGCATGACGACCGCGTCGATCGAGGCGTCGCCGAACTGCTCGGCGAAGTTGCGCACCAGGGGGACGGGCTCGCGCTGGTAGCCGGTATTCACGTGCATCTGCCCGCAGCACGTCTGCCCGGGTGGGAAGACGACCTCGTGTCCCAGGCGGGCGAGCAGCACCGCCGTGGATTTCACCGCCTCCGGGAAGAGCGTGTCTCCCAGACAGGTGGCGAAGAGTCCGATGCGCATGGGACCTCCTCGGTCGTTTATGGTCCGACCATACTAGCCTCGGTCCGCATCGGGAACCATGGCGGCCCGATGTTCCTGGGGAGGCGGAGGCGGGGTGGTGCGCACGCACCAGGGCACCCGAACGAGAACGAGCTACGCACCCCGGGACAGCAGCCCGCCGTCGATGACCTCGGCGACAAGGGCGGCGCCGCGGCTGTTCTGGTGGATGTGGTCGGTCGTGAGCACAAGACCTCGCCGTCGCGAGATCGAGTCGAGGCTGCGGCGCAGCACCGCCTGCTGGACGAGGACACCGATGACCGCCGCGGGCGTCGCCTCCCGGTACGGAATCGGCTGCGGCTCCGCTCGGCGCAGCTCCCCGGACTGGCGTTCGTGGAGCGGAAGGTAGGCCACCTGCTCGGTGACGGCGACCTCGGCGATCAGACGGCTGTATGCCAGCGATGCCTGCGCCGCCGCCCCGTCGAGTCGTTGGCCGAGCACCGGGAGCGACAGCAGACCGATCGTCGCGTCGGTCTCCGCCCGGAGCCGTGCGACGACGGATCCCAGGCTCTGCTGGAACCAGCCTGCCGACGGGCGTTCGGGAAGCCGCTTGCGCTTCATGGCCTGCTCGACGGGGTAGCCGGGCAGGCTCGCTCGCGCGTCGTTGGTCCCGATCAGCACGGTGATCACATCGGGTGGGTCGGCGACGACGGCATCGAGGCGCTGCAGGAGGTTGTGGGCGAAGTCGCCGTTGACGCCGAAACGGGCGAGCCGTACGTCACCGGGAGGGCGAAGCCGTGCGAGAAGATCCAGGTAATCGACGCTGAACTGGGCACGGGTGAGGCTGTCGCCGAGGCACGCGACGTGTGTCGTCACGGCGCTTCCTCCGGACCGTGCTCATCGACGTGTCCGGACGGGCCGGTGCCGGTCCGAGGCCGGTGGTCGGTGCCGAGGGTCGCGGTGATGGCCAGGAGGGACGTCGGCCCGTCCGTGTCGACCACGTGCCACACCCCGGCCGGGTTGACGGTGGCCTCGCCCGGTCCGAGCCGAACACGATCGGGCACCCCGTCCACGTCGCGGGTGACCGTCGCGGACCCGCTGAGGCAGACGACCAGTTCGTCGCCCGCGGGGTGGCGCTCCCAGTGGTCGCCGTGCCCCTCGCCGTCGAAGATCATCACCAGCCGGCCCTCGGCGCCGTCCGCCCCGACCGCGGCGCTGTAGGCCCGGAGCACCTCCGGGTCCCAGGTGAAGCCCTCGACGGCTTTCGCTCTCGATCCCGGTCCGAGATGTACGGGGGTGGTCCGCAGGTCCATGGCGTCGCGTGCGTTATTGACGAATCTCATGCCGACGATCGTCCACGCCGATGGTCGGGCAGTCTTGAAGAAATGGGAAGGGACACCGACGCGAAGGGCGGACGTATCGCGGCTACCCGGCCCCGAGAAGGACTTCACCGCGACGCCAGGCGGTCGGCGACCGGCCCGTGAACTCACGCCAGTCCCGCACGAGATGGGCTTGGTCGGCGTAACCGGAAACGGCAGCCACGTCGCCCCATGGGAGCGGGTCCTGCGCCGCCGCCAGTTCGTGCGCGTGCTCGAAGCGCAGGACCCGGGCGCAGGTCTTCGGCGACAGGCCCACCTCACCGCGAAACCGCTCGGTGAGGTGTCGGCGGCTCCAGCCGAGCTCGGCGGCGACCGCACCGACCTGGACGCGCCCCCGCGCGGCGACCAGGCGGCGCCATGCCTCGGCCACCTCGGGGCGCACCCCGTGCACACGATCGCCGTTGGCGCCACGGCCAACGGCTCGCAGGAGCAGTTCGTCCAGCGTGGTGAACCGCGCCGCCCAAGTCGTCGCCGATCGGAGCCGGTCGGCCAACTCGGCGGCGAGCGCTCCGAGAAGCTCGTCGAGAGGAACCAGCCGGTGGGCAAGCTCGGCGGCGGGCATGCCGTAGACGGCCCGGGCCCCGAGCGGTGTCAGCGCTATCTGAACACCTCGCTGGCGTCCGTCGTGGTGAATCGCGACGGACCGGCACATCAGACCGCCCGCCACGCTGCCGAACCGGGTGACGGGTGACCCGTCGTCGACGCCCGGGGCGACCGCCAGAGGATCTGACAGACTGATCACCGCGGTGAGCCCTCGGCTCGGCTGGCCGCAGTGCACTCCGGCCGGGAGCCCGCGCAGGTCGAAGCCGACGTACGAGTCGACGTACTGGCGCAGGACGGGCGCAGGTCGTGCATGGATCCCGCTGGCCGAGTGGTCCCCCATGTCGTCAGTGTACGAGTGGCATTTCCCTTGCTCGAAGAGCTCCTAGTTCTCGGCATCCTCGGCGACCAGCGTGCCGTGCAGCCCCCGGATGTGCGCCTCCACGAGGTCGGCCGCTTCCGCGCCCCGTCGCTCGCGGACCAGGCGGAGCAGCTTCGCGTGCTGCGCGTTCAGCGCGGCCGCCGTCGCCGGCCAGTCCTCGGCGTCCTCCAGCGCGCGCAGGATCAGCGGGCGGACCGACTCGCGGACGGCGGAGGTGAGTGTCGAGGTGAGCGCGTTGCCCGAGGTCCCGGCGATGAGCACGTGGAAGCGGGTGTCGAGGTCGTTGAACTCGGCCACCCCCACGTCCGGCTCCCCCATCCGCCGGACGAGTTCGCCCGCCTCGTCGAGGTCCTCGGCCCTGGCATTGCGCGCGGCGGCGTCCCAGCTGGACCGCTCCAGCACGACCCGCGCCTCGAGTACGTCGTGCAGGCTGTAGCTGCCGAGCGCGAAGTGGAGCCGCAGCAGCCGCCCCAGCGCGTCGTCGGGGTTGCGCACGATGCGCGCCCCCGAATCCGGGCCTCGGCCGGGCTGGGCCACCAGGACCCCGATGGTCTCGAGTACTCGGAGCGCCTCACGGAGCGCGGACCTGCTGACGCCCAGCACGGGCGCCAGTTCACGCTCGGGCGGAAGACGGTCCCCCGCCTTGAGCTCGCCGGCGAAGACCCGCTCCTCGATGCTCTGGAGCACCAGCTCATGCGTGCGGGACTGCCGTACGGGTTGCCACTCGACGGGCATCCGCTACTCCCTGCTCCGGGCGATACACATGAGTCCGACTATGTCACACAGCGTATGTGGTCGGACCAAAGTCGTTCTCGACGCCCGGACGGGAATCGGCCCGGCGACCACGCCGGAGTCAGGTCGATGCGGAGCCGGGCCGCGCCGGCGGGCACCAAGCCTGAGGGGTGGTGCCTCCACCACCCTGTGCGTTTCATACGATTCTCACCCAGTGCCCTTACGGTGCTCCTGTGACGCAGATGACTCCGCCCGGCTGGCATCCAGACCCCGGGCACTCAGGAACCGGCCCCGTTCAGGAACGCTGGTGGGACGGCAGTCGGTGGACCGACGAGCTCCGAATATCCCCCGCGGTGGTCCGGCGCCGTCGTATACGCATCGGCGCGGGCGTAGCCGCCGGTGTCATCGTCCTCGCGGCCGTGGGCGGCGGTGGCTACCTGCTCGGCGACCGTTCCGACAACGGCTCCGACTCCGCCGCCACGGCCCCCTCGGACGGCCCTCGCCTCCCGGGCGCTCCCGGAGACGGAGGAAACAACGGCGGCGGCCAAGGCGGGCAGGGCGAACGCGGCCAGGGCGACGGCGGGCAGGACGAAGACGGCCAGGGCGGCGGCCAGATGCCGGAGACCGAGGACGGCTACGCCACCGACGCGGCCAGCGGCATCAGCATCCCCGTCCCCGACGGCTGGACCGGCCAGTCGGGCCCGGTCGGCGCCGGGGTGACGACCGGCGAGTACGCGTGCCCCGGGGACTCCGGCGAGAAGTGCGTACGCGGGGGCGTGTTCTCCGCACCGGCGCAGGCCCTGGAGAACAAGGCGACGACGGCGAAGGCCGCCGCCAAGGGCGACATCAAGGCCAACGCCGAGGAGTCGTACGGCGAGAAGATCTACGGCGGGATCACCTCGCACGAGGTACTGAAGTCCGAAGCCGTCACCGTCGCGGGGCAGAAGGGCTTCGCGGTGCGCTGGAAGGTGGTGACGAAGAACGGCGACGACGGCTACGTCGAGTCGCTCGCCTTCCCCTCCCCCAACATCAAGAACATGCTGGTGGTGATCCGCTCCGGCTTCGACATCAACTCCGAGGCGCCGAAGCTCTCCGTCCTCGACGACATCACCGAGGGCATCAAGAAGGCCGAGGGAATGGGCTCCTCCTCCGGCTCGGGCAGGACCGCCTGAGATTCAAGGGCAACGATTGAGGCCGCACCGGACCGTCCGGTGCGGCCTCACTTTTTTTGTGGACCACCCCCCGCACGACCTGGGCTGACGGGCCGTCGCATGCCACTGCTGCCACAGGATCAGGCGCCTCGGTGCAACCGATGTACTACGAAAACAGTCTTCGATCAGCGAAAGGCCGTTCACTTCTCAGGACATCAACCGCCCGACAACGTGCAACAGAGGTTCTTCTCCATGTCACTCTCCCCCCACCGTGCCGTCCGCACCACCGTCGCCGTTCTGGGCGCCGCCGGCCTGATCGCGCTGGGTTCCACGCCCACCGCGTTCGCCGATCAGACCGCACCGGATCTCGCCCTGGGCGACATCGCCCCCGTCGACGGCGTGAAGCCCGGCAGTACGTTCGACCGGCCCGTCGTCGTGGCGAACAACGGCACGGCGAGCGCCGACAAGGTCTGGGTGCAGTACTCCGTCACCCGCGGTCTGGACTACGCGGAGGTGCCTTCGAACTGCCGGACACACCAGGTGCCTTCCTACGACGAGATGACGGCCAAGTCGAATGTGGTGTGCGCGTTCGACCAGGAGCTGGAGCCCGGCAAGGCGTACACCCCCGCCACGCCGCTCGCCTTCAAGGCGCTGGACAACGCCCTCAACGACGTACTGCGGGTGAGCGTCTGGGACATCGATCCGCCGCTGGACGACGCCGCCACCCCGCCGGTGGCCGGAACGGCCGCTGCGGTGAAGCTGGTGGAGAGCCAGGCCGGAGGCAAGGCCTCCGAGGAGGCGGTGGACGTACCGGTGACGGCGGTCAACACGGCTGACTGGCAGGTGCGGGGCGCCGATCTGGAGGGCGCCGTGGGCGATGTGGTGACCCTGAAGGTGAAGTTCACCAACGCCGGACCCGCCTGGGTACTCACCGACGAGGGCGACCCGGTCCGCAAGGTCCTGATCACACCCCCCGCCGGGACATCGGTCGTCAAGAGCGACGGCTTCTGCGACGCCGAGGACGGGACGTACGTGTGCGGCACCAACCAGCGGTGGGTCAACGAAGGCGAGGGAGGGCTCTACACCTTCCAGCTGAAGATCGACAAGCAGGTCGAGGGCGCCAAGGGCTCGGTGGAGCTGGGATCCGCGGATCGGCCCTTCGACCCCGAGAAGGGCAACGACAGGGACGACATCACCCTGGATGTGAAGAGCGCCGGTTCGACAGGCGGGACCGGTGACGGTTCGACGGGCTCAGGCACGGCCGGTTCCGGCACGGCCGGCTCAGGCTCCGACTCGGCAGGCGGCAACCAGCCGGCGGCCCGGAGCGGCGAGCTGGCCGAGACCGGCTCAACGCCTGCGGCTGCCGTCGGCACCGCTGCCGCGGCCATGGTCGCGGTCGGAGGCGCCCTCCTCGTCCGCCGCCGGGGAACCCTCGCCCGGGGCTGACGGGCCGAGCCCGCCGCGTCGGGTTACGACGGCCGCATATCGCGGCCCCCGCCCGCCCGGCCTACGGGAACCGCCCCATGACGAGACCGCCGGTGCGCTCCGCACCGGCGGTCTCGTCATGAGCATGCTCCGAGGGCGAGGAGCCACGTCGGATCACTGCTCGCGCGGCACCCGGGTGGCGGTGTCGAGGTAGAACGAGTCGATGCTCTGCACGGCCTTCTCGAACTCGTCCAGGTTGACGGGCTTGGTGACGTACGCGTTGGCGTGCCTTCCGTACGCACCGGCGATGTCCTCGGGCGCGGACGACGTGGTGAGGACGACGACGGGGATGCTCTGCAGGTTCTCGTCGGTCTTGAGGATCTGCAGCAGATCGCGGCCGTTCATACGGGGCATGTTGAGGTCCAGCACGATCAGGTCGGGACGCACGCTGCCGGGGGCACGCAGGTGCTCCAGCGCGGCGACGCCGTCGGCGACCTGGACCAGGTTGCGCGTCCCTCGCTCCGACAGGGCCTCCTCGATGAGCATGGCGTCGGCCATGTCGTCCTCGACCAGCAGTACGTCGTAAGGACGGGCGGGTGCGGTCATCATCGGGTGCTCCGTTGGCTTGTCTTGAGAGTGGTCGAAAAGTCCGGGCCAGCGCTTGCGGGCACCTTGCCGCGTGATGCCGCAGGCGTCGCCCAGCTGGGGATACCCCGCACCCGACCTCGCGGCGTCGGCGGCCGCCCTCAGCTGAAGGCGTTCCGCGGTCAGCCGCACCTGGTCGAGCACGTGCAGCAGCGCCAGACCTTCGGTGGGATCGGGCCCCTCCGCCATGCCCTCTCGTGGTGTGTCATGCAGGTCCAGTAGACGCCGGGTGAGACGGTCCGCGAGATCGGCGACCGCCGCGTCCATGAGCGCCGCCGTGTCCTGCGAGGTCGTCATCGGTGCGAAGTGCGCGAAGTTCCTGCCCGGCATACCCGGCACTCTAGGCGCCCGAGGAGGGGCTCGACAACAAGGGTTGTCTTCGTGCCTCTAAAGTATGCACACTGCACCCCGATGTGGGGGAGTCGTGAAGACGGCCGAAGGGATACGAGATGACTGGCGAAGCGGGGGTATCACGCCCGCGCGGTCTCTCCACGTGGACGACCCGGCAGTGGCTGCGGTCGGGGGTGGCGGCGTCCCTCGTGCTTCTCACACTCCTCGGGCTGACCGGTGCGTGGATTCTCGGACGGACCGCCACGATCAGTGAGGATCTGGTGGACGTGAAGTCCCCGGCCCTGACGACCTCGATCCGCCTGGAATCGGCCCTGCTCGACCAGGAGACCGGAATCCGCGGCTACGGGCTCACCGGGAACGAGGAGTTCCTGGTCCCCTACCGGCAGGGCCTGCAGGACCAGAAGACGTACACCGCTCAGCTCGCACAGCTGGTCGATGGCGAGGCCGCCGGATCCGCCGCCGTCGAGAAGAACGTACGGATCTGGCAGGAGCGGATAGCCGAGCCGGTCGCCGCCTCCCCACCGGGAACGGCCTCCCCCCTGGCCGCCGCCCGTGCCACCGAGGGCAAGGCCGCGTTCGACGACGTCCGCAGCGCGTTGGCCGCCCAGCAGGACCAGCTCCGAGCGGATCGCGTCAAGGCCCGCGCGGACCTGCTGGCCACCTACGACCTGCGGAACTGGGTCTTCTCGGCGATCGCACTGGTCATCCTGGCGATGGCCGGGCTGGTCTTCGAGGGCATGCGCCGGGGCGTCACCAGCCCCTTGGAGAAGCTCGGGGCCGACGCCCGCAGGGTGGCGGACGGAGACTTCTCCCACACCATCGTCCCGAGCGGGCCCGCCGACGTGCAACGGCTCGGCGCCGAGATCGACTCGATGCGGCAACGGCTCCTGCGCGAACTCGCCTTCACCGAGCAGGCCCGTTCGCAGCTCGACGCGCAGGCCGCCGATCTCAAGCGGTCGAACGCCGAGCTCGAGCAGTTCGCCTACGTGGCCTCCCACGACCTCCAGGAGCCGCTGCGAAAGGTCTCCAGCTTCACCCAGCTCCTCCAGCGTCGCTACGGAGGGGCGCTCGACGCCCGCGCGGACCAGTACATCGACTTCGCCGTCGACGGTGCGAACCGCATGCAGACGCTCATCAACGATCTGCTCGACTTCTCCCGGGTGGGGCGGGTGCACCACACCCATCAGGATCTCGACCTCGGCGAGGTCATGAAGAACACCCTGTCGGCTCTCAGCATGAGCGTCGAGGAGTCAGGGGCCGTGATCACCCACGACCCGCTGCCGACCCTGGTCGCGGACCCCACTCAGATGGGGATGCTCTGGCAGAACCTCATCGGCAACGCCGTGAAGTTCCGACGATCCGACGAAGCCCCGGCGGTCCACGTCTCCGCCGAGCGTGACGGCGCGCTGTGGCGCTTCGCAGTCACGGACAACGGCATCGGCATCGCGCCGGAGTACGCCGAGAAGGTCTTCGTGATCTTCCAGCGTCTCCACACCAAGGACGCCTACAGCGGAAGCGGTATCGGCCTGGCGATGTGCAAGAAGATCGTCGAGTTCCACGGCGGCACGATCGAGATCGACTCCACCTACACCGCGGGCGCCCGCATCGCCTTCACTCTCGCCGCCGCTCCTCCCGAGGGCGCCGCCCAGCCGGAGGACACCGCCCTGCCGGAGACCGACGCTCCCGAGCAGGACGCCGAGCGCGGCGCCGACCAGCAAGGGCTGGAGCGGACATCGTGACAGAGCGACAGCAGGACGACCCCCTGTACCGGATCGTGCTGATCGAGGACGACGCGGCCGACGCGCTCCTGGTCGAGGAACTGCTGCACGACACGGGTCTGCGCTTCGAGCTGACCCCGGCCAGGACCCTGGCCGAGGCCCGTGTCGTACTCGCGGTCCGCCAGGCCGACTGCATCCTCCTGGACCTGCACCTGCCCGACCTCACCGGGACCGCGGGGGTCACGACGATCCGCCGGCTCGCCCCGCACACCGCGGTCATCGTCCTGACCGGCATGTCCGAGACGCAGGCCGGTGCCGATGCCATGGCCGCCGGCGCCCAGGACTACCTGGTCAAGGGGAACGTCGACGCCGACCTGCTCGGTCGCACGGTGCGTTACGCGGTCTACCGCGGCCAGACCGAGCGCGCGAGCGCCGAGGCACAGGCCACCAGGCTGCGCGCCGAGGAGAACGCCCGGCTGGAGCGAGGGCTTCTCCCCCGGCCGATGCTGGCGACGAGCACCGTCACCGTCACCACCCGCTACCTGCCCGGACGGGACCAGGCCCTGCTCGGCGGGGACTTCCTCGACGTCGTCGAAGGGGACGACGGGCTGCTCCACGCGGTGGTGGGCGATGTCAGCGGGCACGGCCCCGACGCCGCGGCCCTCGGGGTCTTCCTGCGAATAGCCTGGCGTTCGCTGGTCCTCGGCGGTCACCGTGGCACGGAGCTGCTGCACCTGCTCGAACGCATCCTCATCGCGGAACGCGGTACACGGTCCATGTTCGCCACGTGCGCCCTCCTCTCCCTGGACCGGGTGGCGGGCACCGTCGTCGTACATCTGGCCGGGCACGACGTGCCCCTGCTCACCACCGCGGCGGGGACGGAGACGACGAACGCCGCCCACGGCATCGCCCTCGGGATCGCCCCGGAGCTGCGCTTCTGGCCGGAGACCGTGATCAGGCTCCCGCCCGCCGGGGCACTGACCCTCTTCACCGACGGCCTCACCGAGGGCCACAGCGGAACCGGGGACGGCGAACGGCTGGGTGTGGAGGGGCTGCTCGCGCTCATCGAGAAGCTGCCGGTCGCCGACCCCGGCGCGCACATCGACCTCCTGATCAAGGAGACCCGTGCCCTGAACGCCGGGCGTCACACCGACGACCTCGCCGTGCTGCGCCTGGACTGGCACACGCTCGAACCGGCCGGGTGAAGGGCCTCGACGACGGTGGGTACTCGGATGTGGAGCTGATCCCGTCGGCCCGCTCCGTCCGATGGTCCGCAGGGCCTCGTACGCGCTGACCACCTGCGGCGCGACACCTTGGGTCAGTGCGTCTCGATGCCCGGCAGGTTCCCCACCCTCTGCAGAGCGGTCAGCGCTTCGTCGAGCCCCGCGGGCCGCAGCAGACCCGGCGTGGCCGGTCCCGACCATCCCGGGCCGAGGGTCAGCACCACGGGGCGTCGGCGAGCCCCGCGCACGCCCCACTCCATGGAGGCCACGTGTCTGGCCAGGGGCCTGCTCGCGGTCGTACGCGACTGGGCCCAGAGGCCGACCGCCGCGGGGCCGGTTCTGCGCACGGCCTCGACGAGCGGCTCCACCGGCATGGCCGCACCGAAGTTCCGGAAGGGCACACCGCGCTCCGCCAGGGCGGCCGCGAGGATCTCCAGAGGCAGAGTGTGGTCCTCGCCCGGGACGCACGCGAGCAGGGCGGTGGGACCCGTCGGTCCTGCCGGTGCCGGCGGGGCGGCCCTCCTGAGGGCGCCGATGACGTGCCAGGACAGAAGGTGCTCGACCTCGACGTAGCGCTCCCCCGAGGTGTCCCACTTGCGCCCTACCGACTGCAGAGCGGGCATGATCACCTCGGTCCAGGCGGAGACCAGTCCGTGGTCGGCGATCACGGCGTCCAGCACCTCGTCGATCGCGCCGGGGTCGAGCCGAAGGGCGGCGCGGGCCAGCCCACGGCACTCCTGGCGTACGTGCCCGAGCCGCAGGCCGGTCGGTGCCCGGCTCCGGGCACCCGGGGCGGGCGACGGGGAGCGAGGGGCCGAGGGCTCTCCCGGTACGGGGTCCGCGGCCGGGCTCCGTCCCTCCCGCGCCACCTCCGCCGCCTGCGCGGGCGGCACACCTGTGGCCGTCAGCGCACACATCCGCTCCAGGCGTGCCAGGTCGGACGCGGTCCACCGCCGGTGTTCGCCTCCCCTGTGCCGGTCCGGGCCGAGGCCGTACCGCCGGTCCCAGGAACGCACCGTGGTCGGGGCGACGCCGAGCCGCCTGGCGACCTCGCCCGTCGTCAGGCCTCCCTCGTGCCGCCCGGCACCTTCCGGAGAACCCACACCTTCACCGTACGACGCACAAACGAGGCATGTTGCCCTGCGTCGTTCGTGCGTCCAAGACTGGGGAGGCGCGGGAGCGCTGCCTCTCGAGGTGGATCCACGCCACCCGCCGTCCGATGATCTCTCCGCCAGGAGAACGAGACGATGCACACGACCGAGATTCCCGCCGGGCGCACCGCCCCCGCCGACGAAGGCGCTTCGGCCGAGGACGAGCTGGCGCGGTCCTTCGCCGCATCCGACGAGCGCGCCTTCGCAGCCGTGTACGGACGCTGGCGCCCACTCGTCCACGCCATGGCGGCAAGGGCGCTCGGCGACGCACAGGAGGCGGAGGACGTGACACAGCAGGTCTTTCTGGCGGCCTGGCTGGGCCGTAGGCACTTCCGCCCGGAGAAGGGGGCGCTCGGCGCCTGGATCGTGGGCATCACCCGCCGCAAGACCGTCGACGCCCTCGCGGCCAGGTCGAGGCGGGCACGGCTCGTCGAAGCGGCGGGCCGAACGCTCGCCGTGGCGCCCGGCCCCAGGACGGCCGGCGTTCCTGACGGCGCCCTCGACCAGGTGTTCCTCTCCGGCGAGCTGGTACGTCTCCCGGGCCCGCAGCGTCAGGTGCTGCGCCTGGCCTTCTACGAGGACCTCACACACGTGCAGATCGCGGAGCGCACCGGAATCCCCCTCGGTACGGTCAAGAGCCATGCGCGGCGCGGGCTGCACCGGCTGCGCGACCGGATCGACGGCGGCGGCGTGGCCGGGCGGTGAACCCGTGCGGGGGCGTGGTGCGAGGCGCCGGCCCGACCACATCCCGCGCCCGTCTCGTACGGTTGATGGTGACGTGAATGATTCCCGGACCCACCCCTCCCGTTCCGATCGGCCGTCGGGCAGCGCCGATGCCGTCCAGGACGGCCTTTTCGGCGTGGCGGATCTCCACCACGGCGTTGGAGGTCAGGAGCCCGCGGGAGATCCGCCCGGCCCGCCCGGCCCTCGCTTCCGCGATTCCCATGAGGCACGCCGGCTGCTGTCGGTGCGCGAGATCCACGCGGAGCGGGATGCCGCGGCCTCGCCGCGCGGGCGACAGATCCTCGCCCGTTTCCCCGACGCCGAGGTGATTCCGGTCGACTCGCACTGGCGCATCCCGGAACTGCACGGAAACCGCGGCAGCGTCGAACGGTGGGTGCGGATCAAGAGCACCGTCCTGGTGCTCGGCGAGAAGAAGTCGCTCACCGTCAGGGCGAACGGCCGGTCGGCGAACTGGATCGCTCCCGGGGCCGCCAACGGCTGTGCCATGGCCTGCGCCTACTGCTACGTGCCCCGGCGCAAGGGCTTCGCCAACCCCGTCACCGTGTTCACCAACATCGACGGCGTCCTCACCCGGCTGGCACGGCACATCGCCGCGCAGGGCCCCAAGAAGCAGCCCGACCAATGCGATCCGGATGCCTGGGTGTACGACATCGGGGAGAACAGCGACTGCTCCGTCGATGCCTTGATCAGCGACAACACCGCAGATCTGGTGCGTGCGTTCACCATGTGGCCCTCGGCCAAGGCGTCCTTCGCCACCAAGTTCGTCAACCCGGACCTCCTCCTGCTGGAGCCGCGTGGCCGCACCCGGGTCCGGTTCTCTCTGATGCCGCCGGACGACTCACGGCTGCTCGACATCCGCACGAGCCCCGTCGAGAAGCGCATCGCCGCTGCGGCGGACTTCGTGGAGGCGGGATACGAGGTGCACTTCAACCTCTCCCCCGTCGTCGTCCGCCCCGGCTGGGAGGAGGCGTGGGGACAACTGCTCCGGCAGATGGACGACGTCCTGCCGGACACCGTCAAGGCGCAGGCGGCCGCCGAGGTCATCATGCTGACGCACCATCAGGACCTGCACGAGGTCAACCTCCTGTGGCATCCGCGCGCCGAGGAGACCATCTGGCGCCCGGAGCTCCAGGAGCCCAAGCTCTCACAGAACGGCAGTTGGAACGTGCGCTACCGGAGCGGCGTCAAGGCGGCGTCGGTGGAGACCGTTCGCCGCCTCGTGGCCACGCACGCTCCCTGGCTGCCGATCAGGTACGCGTTCTGAAGCGGCCGATCAGATACGCGGCCTGAGAGGGCTCGCACCCGGCCGAGAGCCGTCCCGCGATACCCGGTGGGTCGGTGCGTGGCGCCGGATGCGGTGCATCGAGTGGCGCAGGCGAGTCCGCGTACGCGACGTACGTGGGCGCTCCGACACGTGGCGAGGATGGGGCTCCCCTGCTCGGCCGAAGCCGGGAGCAGGGGAATCAGCCGCCTCGCGCACCCACCTGGAATAACGGGACACCCTTCGGGCGCGCGGCAGCTCAGGACGCGGGCATCAGTACCGTGTCGACGAGCTGAACGGTGGCGTTCTCCGTCTCGAGGTCACCGCAGACGATCTTCGCCGAGTCGTTCACCGTGAAGTTCTGGCCCGACCCGGAGGTCGTGATCTCGCCGCCCTGGAGGGTCTTGAAGGTGCCGTCCGGCAGTTGGTCAACGGTCACCTTCTCGCCCACCACGTGGTAGTTGAGGAGGCTCTTCAGCTGTGCCTCGTCGTTGAGGATCTTGTCCAGGTCGGCCTTCGGGATCTTCTCGAAGGCGTCGTTCGTGGGCGCGAAGACGGTGATGTTCTCCGCGTTGTTCAGCGTGTCGGCGAGACCGGCCTTCTGTACCGCAGTGACCAGCGTGGAGAGTTCCGGATTGTTGGACGCCGCGGTGGCGACCGGATCGTCCGCCATCCCGGAGGCACTGCCCTCGCCGCTGGTCGGCAACGAGGAGCATGCGGGTCCGAAGGGCTCCGCGGCGGAGCCGGCCTGTGCGGCAGGTGCGGTTGCGGTGAGCCCGATCGGTACGAGCAGCGCACCGGCTCCGGCGACAGCGAGAGCCTTGAGACGGCTGTTGATGACGGTCATGACCTTCACCTCTGCTGTGAGTGGCGGCGGGCTCCTTGCACGGCCCGCCACACCCTTACTTCGCTCCCCGCCCCGCTCCTGGATGCACCTCGTACGAGGCGGACCGGCTCGCGGGCTCCACGACGAGGCATCCGGCCCGCGACGGCGTGGCCGACCGCGCGCCCGATCGACGCACAACCGCTGCGACAGGTGCGCGGGGCTCCTCCGGAGCATCGTGGAGACGCGGGTGCGGAACAGCGGCCCGCCCACCCCACCGGAGCACCCGGACTCCGGTCGCCACGAGTTGGGAGAGCATGATGATCGTCAAGAAGCTGCACGAGAGCGGCCTGCACAGTGAGCACGCCTACGCCGCCGCCTTCGCGTCCGTCGGCCTGTCCTTCGTCTCGTGGCTGGGCTCGGTGAAGCTGGAGCAGCAGGGGTACGCACGCGCCGACCGGTGGGGCATCTTCATCGGGGAGTGGGCCCCGACCTTCTTCGGCCTCGGTCTGGCACTGAGCCGCTACGAGGAACAGGACGTGCCCGAGGTGCCGGAGGCGCCCGAGGTGCCGGGGACGCCCGCCTGAGGTTCCGCGCAACGCTCTGCCCGCCCCGGGCGAGTCCGGCGGCCTCACGGCCCGTGTCGACCGGCGCGTGAACCGGAACACACCGCGCCGGCTCCCCTCAGCTACCCGGCCCGGTTTCCGGGATGACCTGGAACCGGCCCGGAACCCCAGAGAGCGGTCGGCTCCGGGCGGGTCGGGGCCGTACCGGCAGACCCCACCTGCCGGCGCCTCACGGGGCCTTGTGCCGAGGAGCGCGCCCGGGGACGATGTCGGTCAGGGGGGTTGCCACGTGCCAGTGTCCGACAGACCCAGCAAGCCGCGCGCCGAGGACGTCGATGCCCACACGTCCCCCTCCCCACAGGCCTACTGGGAGCCGCACTGGGCGAACGGCCGCCGCTACCGCGGGATCGACGCCCATGAGGCGGCCTTGCTGGCGGAGCACCTCGGCCCCGGCAACGGAAGGCCCGCTCTGGACATCGGCAGCGGTGACGGCTCTCTCGCGCGCCACCTTCACCACCGACTCGGCTATCGCACCACGGGCATCGACTGCGCCCCGAGCGCTGTGACGCTGGCGAGCGGGCAGGACACCTCCGTCGGCCCGAACCCGCTATGGAGATGTGCCGATTTCGGGACGGACGATCTCTCCGCGCTGCCTGACGCGGCCTATGCGGTCATCACCTGCCGGCTCGTCTACCGATGGGTGGAGCACAAACCGTCCTTCCTCGACCGGGTGCGGCGGCTGCTGGCACCCGGCGGCTGCTTCTGGGTCGTGTCCGAGATCCACGGCCGCCGCGAACAGGCCGGTCCGCACCGGCATCTCGGGATCACGGCTGCTGAGGCCGAGATCCTCACGGCGCGCTGGTCGGCCGTCCGTACCGCCGACCTGGACGTACTCCGCTGCTATGCGCTGAGGCCCTGAGAGCTGCCGGAAGACCCCTGACCTATCACCTGGGAGAAGCCGTGAGCGCATCACCGGCACACGAACACGCCTGGACCGTCTACGGGCAGAGACAGCTGGACCACGGCTACACACCGCCCGTCCCCGAGCGAATCGACTGGGCGTTCGGCTCCGACGAAGGCCCGGGTGCCGAAGCCCTCGGCCCCATCCGCGGCAAGCGGGTGCTGGACATCGGATCCGGTCCCGGCCACCATGCCGTCCACCTGGCCCGGAGGCACGGCGCTCTCGTGGACGGGGTCGACCTGTCGCCCACCCAGCACCACCGCGCGATCCGGTCCCACGGCAGCGAACCGGGGGTCTGCTTCTTCCACTCCGATGTCGCGGAGCACCTGCGACGTACCCAGCCTTACGAAGCCGCCTACAGCGTCCGCAGCTTCGCCTGCATCGACCCGCTCCATCTGCTTCCGGCACTTCGGTGCGGCCTCACGGCGAACGCACCGCTCGTCTTCAGCGCGCTGCACACCGACGACAGCGGCCTCGGCCCCTCCGATTCGGTCGCCACCCGTGAACTCCGTGTCCGGCTCCGCGACGACGAACCCATCCCCGTACGGATGTGGGTACTCGCGCCCCGCGTGTGGGAGGAACTCCTCACCGGCCACGGCTTCACCGTCGAGGCCGTGGATCTCCTGTCGGCACCGAGTGACTCCAACCCGGCGGTGCTGCAGCTCGTACGGGCGCGCCGGACGGAGGATCCGACGGGTTGAGACGAGGTGACGGATCGCCATAATCCACGCCGCCGGACCTTGTCGAGCACGAGCCAGGCGCCCTGGACACAGGGGGGTACACGCTGATGAGCACGGCCTCGCCATCTCGGGTCCACCCCTTGACCACCCACCCGCACCCACCCGCCCACCACCGAAAGCGAAGGTTCCTGTGACGCAGCACAGCCCCGTCGACCAGAACCCGACCGCGCCGCCCCCGCCCGTCAGCTCTGCGGCCTCCGCTCCCGGACCCGGTGTCGTACCGGCGTTCGCGCCACCCGCGCCCGGGCGCCCCCGGCGTCGGTATGCCGTGGCCGGCACGGGACACCGCGCCGGCATGTACGTCGGCGCACTCACCGGGGAACACGCCGACGTCGGGGAGCTGGTCGCCTGGCTCGACCCCAACCCGGCGCGGATCGACTTCTACGACGCGCAGACCGGGCAGGCCCACGGCGGGGCCGAACCGGCCCGCCTGGCCCGCTACACCCCTGACGCCCTCGAGCGGATGGTCACCGAGCAGGCCGTCGACACCGTCATCATCACGAGCGTCGACCGTACGCACGCCGAACTCATCGAGCGGAGCCTGCGTGCGGGGGCCGACGTGGTGGTGGAGAAGCCGCTGACCACGGACGCCGCCGGGTGCCGCCTGATCACCGACGCCGTCGCCGACACGGGCGGGGACGTCATCATGACGTTCAACTACCGCTACGCACCCCGCAATTCGTCACTGCGCCAGGTCATCGCGGACGGCACCATCGGCGACGTCACGAGCCTGCACTTCGAGTGGGTGCTGGACACGAGGCACGGAGCCGACTACTTCCGGCGGTGGCACCGCGAGAAGGCCAACTCCGGCGGGCTCCTCGTACACAAGGCCAGCCACCACTTCGACCTGGTGAACTGGTGGATCGACGACGCCCCCCGGCGCGTATACGCCTCCGGCGGTCTGCGCTTCTACGGCGACCGCGGCACAGTGGCCCGGGAACTCGGCCCACGCCCCGAACGCGGGACCGGGACGAGCGGTGACCCCTTCTCACTCGACCTGAGGGACGACCCCCGGCTGGAGGCGCTCTACCTCCGCGCCGAGCACCACGACGGATACCTGCGGGACCGGGACCCGTTCGCCCCTGGGATCACCATCGAGGACAACCTGTCCGTCCTGGTCGACTACGCGCGCGGCGCCACCCTCTCCTACTCCCTCAACGCCCACTCCCCGTGGGAGGGATACCGGGTCTCCGTAAACGGCACCCGCGGCCGGGCCGAACTTCTGGTTGTCGAGCGCGGGCACCTCGAACTCGCGGACGGACGTCTGCTGGACCCCTCGGCCACCGCGGAGTCGAATGCCGACGACCGCGTCCGGCCGGTCGGCCACCGGCTCGTCGTCCAGAAGCACTGGCAGCGCGCCGAGGAGGTCGTCATCCCCCAGGGAATCGGCGGCCACGGGGGCGGGGACGCGATACTCCTCAAGGACGTCTTCCGCCGCGACCTGCGCCTGGAACCGGATCCGCTCGGCCGGGCGGCCGGCTACCTGGACGGCATTCGCGCGGTCGCCGTGGGGATCGCCGCCAACGAGTCCCTCAGGACCGGCCTGCCGGTGCCGGTCGAAGACCTCCGGCTCGGCGTGCCGCTCTCCGGCGAAGACGCCGCAAAGTATTGAATCGTTTCACACCCCCTCGACCCCGCGTCGGCACACCCACGGAATCGGCGTCCAGCTCCTGCCGGTGTCCGCCACCTCGCAGAAGGGACGCTCCCATGACCGTTGAACTCGAAGGTACTGAACAGCTCCTGTTCCAGGGCGACAGCATCACGGCCGCAGGACGGAACGTCGACGACCCCACCGATCTCGGCCACGGATACGTGCGGATGGTGGCCGACCGGCTCGCCTCGACTCACGCCGGTGCCCGGGTCGTCAACCGGGGTGTCAGCGGCAACAGGGTCCAGGATCTGCGCACCCGTTGGGCAACGGACACCATGGATCTCCGGCCCGATGTCCTGTCCGTCATGATCGGCGTCAACGACACCTGGCACGGCTTCGAGTACGGGCGCTTCGTTCCGGTCGAGGCGTACGAGTCCGACTACCGCCTGATCGCCGGCCAGGCGAGGGACGCGGGTATGCGACTGGTGCTGATCGAGCCGTTCCTGGTACCGGTGCGGCCCGTTCAGTGGGACTGGCGGGCGGACCTGGACGGACGCATCCACACTGTGCGCAGGCTGGCGGCAGAGTTCGACGCGGCGCTTCTCGCCGCGGACGGTCTGCTGAACCAGGCGGCCCGCGAGGCGGGAGACCCCGCGATGATCGCGCATGACGGGGTGCATCTCACCGAACCGGGGCACCGGATCCTCGCCGACGCGTGGACCGGCCTGTGCGCCGGTCGAGGGGTGGCATAGGCGGTATACCGGGCGCACACTCCGTCCGGGGGCCCGCAGCGCGGCCGCTCCAGGACGGAGTGACCCTGACTGACAGGCCGTCAGGACGTGTGTCGAAGCTGACCAGGCGTCAATACACCGCCCCGAAACCGTCCGCCGATGGCATCATCTGCGGATGCTCCCCACCCTCCAGGTCGGCCCGTACACCGTCATCGCGCTCCCCGACAGCGCGGGCCCCTTCTTCTCCCCGAGGTCCGAGGCGTTCCCCACCGCCACCGACGCGCAGTGGTCGGCCGCCGACCGTTTCGACCCCGGCGCTGTCGACACCCTCGGGCGATGGTGGCTCCAGTTCCGGGCATTCGCGGTCCGCGGCGACCGGGGCGTGACGCTTGTAGATGCCGGAATCGGCCCCGCCGACAGTCCGGCCGCCTCGTGGGCACCCGTGCCAGGGGCGCTCCCGGCTTCACTGGCCACCGCCGGCATCCAGCCCACCGATGTGGACACCGTGGTGCTCACGCACCTTCACACCGACCACGTGGGCTGGGCGGTCGTCGGCGGCGACCATGCCCGGCCGTTCTTCCCGAACGCCGAGTACGTGTTGCAGCGGGCCGAGATCGCCGCGATCGACGAGATCAATCCGCAGCTGCGATCCACGCTGATCGACCCGCTCCGGAGTTCCGGTCAGCTACGACTGCTCGACGGTGACACCCTGCTGCGGCACGGCGAGCTCGCGTTGGCCACCCCTGGCCACACACCGGGGCACCAGAGCGTGCTCGTCGAGTCCGGGCGCGACCTGGTCGCCCTCACCGGTGACCTGCTCGTACACGCGATCCAGCTGCTCCACCCCGAGCTCGCCTACGCCCACGAGATGGACGCCGAGCGGGCCCGGTCATCCAGGGAGCGGGTACTCCGCGGCCGGAGCGACGGCGCCCTTCACCTCGCGACACCTCACCTGACCGAGCCGTTCATAGCGCACCGACCTGGCGACGGGCACCACCGAAAGTGACACCTCGGCCACTCCCGGATCGCACTGCCACGCCCCACGGCCGGAAAACGCCCAAGGGCCGCTCCGGATTACTCCGGAGCGGCCCTTGGGTTACGACTCTCTCGAGTCGGGACGACAGGATTTGAACCTGCGACCCCTTGACCCCCAGTCAAGTGCGCTACCAAGCTGCGCCACGTCCCGTTACTCGTCTGACCTGGGCTTTCCCCCTGGCCGAACGCGCATGAGAACAATACCGCACTCGGACCGGTGCTCACGAACCCGTTTCCGGGAGGCTTGACCTCAACCATGCTTGATGTTGAACGCTCGCCCTATGACGAACAGCGACACGAGCACGACGCGAGCTGTGCACGGTTACGACGACCTCGCCCGGCTGATGAGCCTGATGACCGGCGACGAGAAGCACGGGCCGGCGGCGACCTCCACACTGGACGCCCTCTGGGTCCTGTACGACCGGGTGCTGCGGGTCTCCCCCGGCACCGCCGACGCCCCGGACCGTGACCGCTTCCTGCTGTCGAAGGGACACGGCCCCATGGCGTTCTACGCCGTACTCGCCGCCAAGGGCTTCGTCGGTGAGGAGCTGCTCACCGGCTTCGGTTCCTACGCATCACCGCTCGGGCACCACCCCGACCGGCTCCTGATCCCCGGCGTGGAGATCGGCAGCGGTTCACTCGGTCATGGACTGCCGCTGGCCGTCGGCTCCGTGCTGGGACTCCGGGCGCAAGGGCTGCTGGACCCCCAGGTGTGGGTGCTGACCGGCGACGCGGAGCTCGACGAGGGCAGCAGCCACGAGGCGATCGCCTACGCGGGCCCGGCCGGGCTCGAGCAGTTGCACACCGTGGTGATCGACAACGCCTCGGCGACGTACGCCACCCGGGGCGGCATCGCCGCCCGGTTCCGGGCGGCCGGGTGGTCCGTACTGACGGTGGACGGCCGGGACCACGAGGAGCTGCACGCCGCCTACACCGCGGCTCACCCGGGCAGGCCGCACGCCGTGATCGCCCGCGTGGCGCCCAAGCGCTGACCGGCCCGCCCCGTACACCCCGCACCCGGCGTCGCCCGGGACTACGAAGGACATCCCATGGACACGATGCGTGACCGCTTCATCGCCACCACCACCGCACTGCTGACCGAGGACCCCCGCCTCGCCCTGGTACTGGCCGAGATCAGCCGCGACGGCTTCGACATGGCGGCACGGGCCCATCCGGACCGGGTGATCAACGTCGGCATCAGGGAGCAGCTGCTCATCGGGGCCGGGGCAGGCATGGCCCTGACCGGGATGCGTCCCGTGATGCACACGTTCGCGAGCTTCCTGGTTGAGCGCCCGTTCGAGCAGGTCAAGCTGGACCTGGGCCATCAGGGCGTGGGAGGCGTGCTGGTGAGCGCCGGAGGCTCGTACGACTGGCCGGCCGGCGGTTTCACCCACATGTCGCCCGGCGATGTCGCCCTCCTCGACACACTCGACGGCTGGACCGTGCACGTCCCGGGCCATCCCGACGAGGCCGAGACCCTGCTTCGGCATGCCGTCGCCGGTGACGACAAGGTCTATGTCCGGCTCTCCCTCCAGTCGAACAGCACGGCCCACCCGGTGTCCGGCCACGGCTTCAGCACCGTGAAGCGGGGCCGGGGCGGGGTCGTGATCTCCGTGGGCCCGATGCTCGACAACGTTCTCGCGGCCACGGAGGGTCTCGACGTCAGCGTCCTCCACGCGACGACCGTGCGCCCCTTCGACGGGGCGGGGCTCCGCCGGGCACTCGGCGGGAGCGGCGTCTCGGACGTGGTGATCGTGGAGCCCTACCTGGCAGGCACGTCCACGTCGGCGGCCAACGACGCCTTGGCAGACCTTCCCCATCGGGTGCTCGGACTGGGGGTGGGCAGGCGAGAGCTGCGCCGGTACGGGCAGCTCGCCGACCACCTCGCGGCCCACGGCCTCGACGAGCGGTCCCTGCGTCAGCGGATCACCGGCTTCCTGGGCGCCCGCTGAGCCCTTCAGCCGTCGGCCGGGGGCGGACTCAGCTCGGGATGGGCGGCGAGCAGACGGCGCGGAGCGACCTGGCTCCACGAGTCGGTGAGGATGGTGGTGAGCTCGGCCACGTCGTCGAGCGCCGCCAGCCGGACCCGGAGCCAGGCGTAGTTGTCGTCGTGTCCCTCCCGGACGAAGAACTTCTCCGGCTCCGATGCGATCAGTTCGGCGCGGTCCTCGACGGGGCATTTCACGCCCATGGTCACGTCGTCGTCACCGAGCGCGGCGAAGATCTTTCCGGCGACCCGGAACGTGGGCTGCCCCCAGGCGAGCTTCTCGGTGGTGTCGGGCAGCGAGAGCGCGACGGTACGGACGTCGTCGGCGGTGACGGTGACGCTCATCCGGTCTTCTTCCTCCGAGGGCGGTGACGGCCTCGGACGTGGTTCCCGACCGGGCAGTGGGGGGTCGGCGGGGCGGGCCGCGGCCGCTCAGCCACACCTGCGGTGCTCACGGATACGCTCCGGAGCCGGAGAGCGGGGCGGGTGTGGTGGCGTTGATGAGGTGCTGGACGAGCGTGACCAGCGCGCCCGTTCCCGAGCTGGCGATCCTGGCGTCACAGAGCACGACGGGCACGTCGGGGCCGAGGTCCAGCGCGGCCCGTACCTCCTCCGGTTCGTAGCGGTAGGCGCCGTCGAACTCGTTGACGGCGACGATGAATCCGATGCCACGGCGTTCGAAGAAGTCCACGGCGGCGAAGCAGTCGGCGAGCCGGCGGGTGTCGGCGATGACCACCGCCCCGAGGGCGCCCTTGGACAGCTCGTCCCACATGAACCAGAACCGCTCCTGCCCCGGGGTGCCGAAGAGGTAGAGCACGTGCTGCTCGGACAGCGTGATCCGGCCGAAGTCCATGGCGACGGTCGTCGCGGTCTTGGACTCGATTCCTTCGAGGCTGTCGGTCGCCGCGCTGACCTGCGTCAGCAGCTCCTCCGTGCTGAGCGGTGCGATCTCGCTGACCGCACCCACGAACGTCGTCTTCCCGACGCCGAACCCGCCTGCCACGAGGACCTTGAGGGCCACGGGGAAGTAGCCGGAGCTTCCGGAGCTGTCAGAGCTGTCGTCGTAGACCATCGAGCACTGCCTCCAGCAGGGATCGGTCGGTTGGCATGTCATGGAAGGCGGGGGCGTGGGCGGTGACGGCACCGCAGTCGACCAGGTCGGACAGGAGCACCTTGGTGATGACCGCGGGCAGCCTGAGATGGGCCGCGACCTCCGCCACGGACGTCGGTCCGTCGCAGAGTTCCAGGGCCACGGTGTGTTCGGGGCCGAGGTGGGCCTGGGGGTGTCTCCCCGTGGCCATCACCAGGGAGAGCAGGTCGAGCACGGTGGTCGGTCTGGTCCGGCCGCCGCTCACCGTGTAGGGGCGGATGAGCCGGCCTGCCGCGTCGTCGAGCAACGGCCCGTCCTGCGGGGCCGGCATCCTCACAGCCCCGGGGTGAACGGTGCTCCGGCCGGCTGCCGGAGCGGCGTCGTCAGGTAGGGGCGCACGCTCTTGACCAGCATGGCCATCTCGTAGCCGAGCACCGCGGCGTCCGCCTCGCGGCCGGCGAGGACGGCGAGACAGGTGCCGGAGCCCGCGGTCGAGACGAACAGGAGCGTGGAGTCGAGCTCGACCACGACCTGTCGTACGTCACCGTTGTCGCCGAACCGCGCACCGGCGCTGCGGCCGAGCGAGTACAGGCCCGCGGCAAGGGCGGCCATGTGGTCGGCACTGTCGGAGTCCATCCCGTGGACGGACTTCACCAGACCGTCCGCAGAGAGGAGAACCGCGCTTCGCGTGTAGGGCACCCGCTGGACCAGGCCGGTCAGCAGCCAGTCGAGGTCCGAGACCTGACCGGACGGCGTTTCGGTCGTCATGCTGCATCTACTCCTTGAACTGGTTCTCGGTGCGCGGATCCGGTTCGGACCTCTGCGGCCGTGGGTACCCGGCGTCCGCCAGGTCGTCGGCGGTCGCGACGGCGCCGGGGGTGGAGGTGGGGGTGGAGGTGGGGGTGGGGCTGTTGCGGTACGGCAGCGGGGCGAGGCCGGGGGACCTCTGCGCCCCGACGGTCGTCGTGGCGCCGCCGGCCGCGGGGGGCACCGCACCGTGGGCGGCGTCCGCCCGCAGCGCTTCGGGCTCCTCGGCGGTCTGGGCCTCGGCGAGGTCGACGCCGCGGCGGAAGGCGGCCATCAGGCCGGGGTCGTGCAGGGCGTTCTCGTCCTCGGACCGGAGCACCGGGGCTTCCCTCAACTGCGGAACCAGATGCTCCTGGTTACTGCGCTTGGGGAGCCGGGGCCGTCCGGCGTCCGCCGGGTTCCCGGCCGGGGCGCCGATGGGGGCCGAGGAGCGGACCATGCCGTCCGTGCTCACCGGGCGGGGGCCGGGCGCGGGCGGGCCCCCCTGCCCCGCCGGGATTCCGGCCGTCGTGGGCACCGTGGGAGTCGGCATCGTGGGAGCAGGCATCGTGCCGACCGGCGGCGCTGATGCGACGGGGTTCGGGCGGTCGACCCGCTCGGCACGCAGAGGCAGGGGCGGGCCGTCTTTCCGAGGACGGTCCTGCGTGGGCCGCTGGTCCAGCCGGAGCGGCGGCCGGTCCCCCGCCTGGGGCGGAACCATGGGCCGGCCCGGCTGCCCCTGGAGCGCGGCGGGCGCCGCGTCGGGCGTGGGAGGGGGTACGGCCGCGGCCCCCGGTGTGGTGGCATCGATGTCGATGCCCAGCAGGACCTCGGGCAGTACCAGGACCGCCTGGGTGCCTCCGTAGATGTTGCTCTGCAGCCGTACGGCGATCCCGTGCCTGCGGGCCAGCGAGGCGACGACGAACAGTCCGATGCGTCCGTCCTGCAGCAGATGGGCGACATTGACCTGGTCGGGGTCGGCGAGGAGGGTGTTCATCCGCTTCTGCTCGGCGCTCGGCATCCCGAGTCCCCGGTCCTCCACCTCGAGGGCGAGCCCCGCCGTGACCCTCTGGGCCCGCATCAGGACCTGGGTGTGCGGGGCGGAGAAGACCGTGGCGTTCTCGACGAGTTCGGCCAGCAGGTGGATGACGTCGGCGACCGCGTGTCCGCGCAGGGTGCCGTCGACCGGCGGGACGAGCTTGACCCGCGGGTAGTGCTCCACCTCGGCGATCGCCGAGCGCAGCACCTCGGTCATCGTGACGGGGTTGCTCCATTGCCTACGCGAGACCGCACCGCCCAGTACGGCGAGGTTCTCGGCGTGCCTCCGGATGCGCGTGGCGAGATGGTCGACGTGGAAGAGGCCCTTGAGCAGGTCGGGGTCCTCGACCTCGTGCTCCAGTTCGTCGAGGATCTGGATCTCGCGGTGCACGAGGGACTGCAGACGGCGGGCGAGGTTGACGAAGACCTCGACCTTCTGCTCGTTGCCGTTCCCCTGGAAGAGCTGAGAGGCCTGCACCACCGCGGCCACCGCGTCTTCGTGCGCGCGGTTCATCTCCTGCGCGAGCAGGTCGAAGGCGTCCGCGTCGGGGGCGGCCGCCGGAGTGGCCCGTCGGGCGGGAAGAGGTTCGCCGTCACGGAGCTGGTCGACGACCCGCTGGAGTTCGGCGTGGTGCTGGGCACCGGCGCGGCGGAGGGCCATGCACCGGTCGTGCACGCCCGCGGCAACACGGTTGGCACCGAGGAGGGCTGCCGCCACGGCCGCCACGGCCAGCGCGCCCGATCCGCCGAGCGCGGCCAGCAGGCTGCCGGAAGGGCGTACCCCGGAGGAACGGATGGTGAAGATGACGGCCGCGGCCCCGCTGAGTACGGCGGCCACGGTCGGCAGGAGGGCCGTACGCAGGAGCTGTGGCCGCAGCCCGGCGTCGGGGGCGGGCTGCGCGGCGCGCGGCCGGCCGGAAGCCGAATGGGCACGGCCGCCCGGACGGCCGTGCCGTCCGCCCTCGCGGCGTTCCGGTCGCGCTGTGGGTGCGCGAAGTTGAGACATCATCGTCCTCGGTACGTGGGGCACCAGGAATCGGCATTCGTGTGGTGACACCTACGGCGGTCGGTCAGGCCCGGGTCAACGGCTGGGGCGGGCTCGACCGATATGAGCCCACCGTTGATCACCGGCCACACACGGTAGTCGTCAATCGCCCGTGCTCGATGTGCAGTTGTCGAAGTTGCCCGCCAGGCGTCCCGCTCTGGTATGAGGGATCGCACGGGCAGCCGATTCCATTCGGGGTCGAATCGGTACGGCTGCACGACCCGTGTCCGTACGTTCGATTTTCCGGCGCCTCAATGATCCGGACACGCCTTGGAGCGGGGAGCCCGCACGGACCGCGCTCCCCGCTCCTACCTTCACCCGCTCCAGCCCGGAGGTGTCACCGGTCGCACTCCCCCGGCTCCTCCGGACGCGGATCGTGCCCGCCTCACGGCGGCCGGACACAGCCCCGCGCGCGCCGGACCGCCTTCGCAGGTCAGCGTTCGCGTACCACCGCCGTCTCCAGCGCCGGCACGGTCAGGCGCGCGGACACGTCCTGCCCGCGGATCAACTCGTGTCCGACGGCGGCCACATCGACGTCCTGATGCGTGTGGTTGATGAGGAAGAGGTAGGAGGTCCCGTCGTCGGCGCACCGGCGCACGGCTTCGACCCCCCGCGGCAGCCCGGCGGCCACAGGGGCGACGCCGGCCTCGTCGAGGAGGGCGTCGACGATCCGTGCGACCCCGTCGGCATCGGGCCGGGTGCCGACGTACCAGGCGCTGCCACGGCCCGCGCGGTTACGGGTGACGGCGGGCAGGCCCTCCAGAGGGCCGTCGGCCCAGGTACGTACGGCCCGCGCACCCTCGAGGCGGGTCTTCTCGCTCCACAGCGAGGCGCGGGTGCCGTCGTCCAGGGTCAGGGTCTCGTCCTGGAGAAGGGGGTGGAACTCCTCCGTACGCACGCCGAGCAGTTCGCGGAAGGCGCCCGGGTACCCGCCGAGCCTCACATGGTCGCGCTCGTCGACGATGCCGCTGAAGAAGGTGACGAGGACGCTCGCACCCTCGTGCGCCGCCTCGGCGATGCGGGCCGCAGCGCTGTCGTCCACCGTGTAGAGGGTGGGGACGATCACGACACGATGGTCCGTCGGAACCGCCCGTGGAGACACGATGTCCACGGTGATCCCCCGCTGCCACAGGGCGCGGTACCAGCGCATCGCTTCGTCCGGGTAGCTCAGCGCCTGAGTGGGGTGCCCCTCCATCTCGGAGGCCCACCAGGAGGGATAGTCGAAGACGAGTGCGACGTCGGCCGAGACCCGGCTGCCTCGCACCGGTGCGAGGGCCCGCAGCCGGCGTCCCAGTTCGAGGGTTCCGCGCCAGACGTCGGAGTCCTCACCGGCGTGCGGAAGCATGGCGGAGTGGTACTTCTCGGCTCCTGCCGCCGACTGCCGCCACTGGAAGAACATCACCGCGTCGGCCCCCCGTGCCACATGGGCGAGGGAGTTGCGCAGCATCTCTCCCGGGCCCTTCGCGCGGTTGCGGGGCTGCCAGTTGACCGCCGACATCGAGTGTTCCATCAGCATCCAGGGCTCGCCTCCCGCGACGCCGCGGCTGAGGTCGGCGCTGAAGGCGAGCTCGATGTGGGCCTCGGGGTCACGCGCGACGGTGTAGTGGTCGTTGGCCACCAGGTCCAGATCCTCGGACCAGGAGAAGTAGTCCATCCATTTGGTGGCGGTGGACATCATGAGGTTCGTGGTGGCCGGCACGTCCGGGGTCACCTCGCGGAGCACATCGCGCAGGGCCCGGTAGTGGCTGAGGAGTTCGTCGGAGGAGAACCGGGCGAAGTCGAGCTGCTGGGTCGGGTTGACGAAGGTGGGCGATGAAAGCGGCGGGAGGATCTCGTCGAAGGAGTCGTAGCGCTGGGACCAGAAGGCCGTTCCCCAGGCGGCGTTGAGGGCGGCCGGTGTGCCGTACCGCGCACGCAGCCAGCGCCGGAAGGCTTCGGCCGCGGCATCGGAGTAGTCGTGCGGGACATGGCAGCCCAGCTCGTTGTCGACGTGCCACACGGCCAGTGCGGGATGGCCGCCGTACCGCTCGGCCATGCGGCGCGTCATGCCCAGGGCGTAGTCACGGAACACCGGGGAGGCGAGGGCGTACGACTGCCTCGAACCCTGGTGGAGTACGGTGCCGTCGGCGAGCCGGGGAAGGATCTCCGGGTGCTTGCGGGTGAGCCAGGGAGGCGGCGAGGCCGTGGCGGTGGCCAGTGCCACGCCGATGCCCGCGGTGTGCAGCCGGTCCAGCACGGCGTCCAGCCAGCCGAAGTCGAAGTCCCCTTCCCTGGGCTCCAGTTGCGCCCAGGAGAAGATGGCGACGCTGACGAGTCCGACGCCCGCCTCCTTCATCAGGTGAACGTCCTCCAACTGGACCTCCAGCGGCCATTGTTCGGGGTTGTAGTCACCTCCGTAGGCGATCCCTTCGACGTTCAGCGGCCATGGGCGTCGGGGTGTCATCCGAGTCCGTCCTCTTCCGGGCACACGGGTGCCTCTTCCGGTGATGCGTGTATGTCGCGCGGGCGGGATCACGACGTCGCGGGAGACTGCGGGCCGCACTGTCGGGCGAGGCCGGGGCATGCCGTACACCTGGCCGGCCGACAGCCAGGACGGTGCCGGTCATCGCGGGAAGCGGCGAATCGGCACAGCGATCACGGAGGCCGAGGGGCGCTCGGCCGGAACCGTACTCACCTTGCACGTGGAGCCTAGATACCCCGGATGTTGACGTCAACATCCCCGTGGCCATCACTCCTACCGCTGTCGCCACGAGGCGATGCGGGGTGAACCCGCTTCCTCCTGAGTGGACTCGGGCCCCGCGTGGCCGGAGAACACCGGCGCGTCCTACCCTGACGGGAATCGCGGACCACGCGCCGTCGGGCGCTCCGAAGGAGGCCACGGACAGGGTGCGGACAGAATCCGGGGAGCACCGGCCACGCCGGCGCGAGGCTTCCATCGACGACGTGGCCCGGCTGGCAGGCGTATCGGGGCAGACGGTCTCGCGCGTGGCCAACGGGCGCACGAATGTCGGCGCGGCGACCCGGGAGCGGGTACTGGCTGCCATGCGCGAGCTGGGCTACCGCCCCAACACCGCAGCCCGGGCCCTGAGATCGGGCAAGTTCCGCAACATCGGGGTCGTCGTCTTCACTCTCGCCTCGTACGGAAATCTCCGGACCCTCGAGGCGGTCGCGGCCGCGGCCACCGACCGGCGCTACACCCTCACCCTGACGCCGCTGGCCCGCCCCGCCGAGGCCGAGGTGAGTGCGGCACTCGACCGGCTGGGTGAGCAGGCGGTCGACGGGGTGATCATGCTCGTCGAGTCACGGCAGGGCGGGGGCGTGGAGGAACGGCCCCTGCGGGACATCCCGGTCGTCGTCGTGGACTCCAGGGCGGTCCACCGGTCGGCGGTGGTCGACACCGACCAGTACGAGGGCGCGCGGCTGGTGACCGAGCATCTTCTCCAGCTCGGCCACCCGACCGTCGCCCATCTCGCCGGCCCGCAGGACTCCCATTCCGCCCGTCTGCGCCTGAGGGGATGGCGTGACACCTTGCTGGCCCACCGATGTGCCGTGCCGGAGCCGATCCACGGCGACTGGTACTCCGACTCCGGTTACTCCGCGGGGCGGACGCTGGCCGCCGAGCCCGAACTCACCGCTGTTTTCGCCGCCAACGACCAGATGGCCCTCGGCGTGCTGCGCGCCCTGGCCGAAGCAGGCCGGCGGGTCCCCGAGGACGTGAGTGTCGCGGGGTTCGACGACATGCCCGAGGCCCGGAACTTCATCCCGCCCCTGACCACCGTCCACCAGGACTTCACCTCGGTCGGCCGCACGGCCGTGGAGGCTCTCGTCCAGGAGATCGAGGGCGGGCCTCCCGCGCACTACCAGGAGATCGCCCCCCGGCTGGTGGTCCGCGACAGCACGGCACCGGCGGCTGTACACCCCACGGCGCGAGGCTGAGCGGTTCCGTCCGCTTCGACGAGCAACCGCTCGGCCTCCCGGGTGGCGCGTACGTACTGCGTCACCCGTGCCCGCCGGTGGTCAAAGCGCCCAGGTCGTGAGCCGGCCGCACATGCCGTACCGCGGTGGCCCCGGGTGTGCGGCACGGGCCGCGACCGCGGCGTCCGAGAGGTGGCCCACGCCACCGTGGGCGAGCTCCCCCAGAGCGGCGACCGTGCCGGCGGTGCTCCGCTCCGCCCCTGCCCGGACGACGGCGCGCCACTCCGGCACACACCCGGCGACGAGGCGGCCCGCTGCAGCATGCAGATCCGCCAGCCCCGCCCCGCCCTCGGCGTCCACCCTCTCCCTCAGCTGGGCGTAGCCCGCCAGCGCCAGGTCCCTGCGCCGACGGGCGGCGGCGGCCACCCGGGGGTCGTCGGTGAGCTCCGGCGACTGATCGGGGAGCCGGGCAGCCTCCTGGTAGCGCTCAGGGTCCTCGAGGAGGTCCTGAGGAAACGTCAGCACGGCGTCCCCCGCCTCGGGAAGCCCGGCGTCGGACATCACGACGACGATCTCGAGGTCCCCGTCGTTGACCAGGCGGTGGACCACCCCGGGGGAGAACCACACCACCTTGCCGGGGAACAGACGATGTTCCGCGTAGCCGTCCTGACCGAGGGTCTGGACCGCTCCCTCACCCGCGACGACCACATAGCCCTCCGAGGAGACGGTGTGCACATGGGGCGTGCCGCTGCCCGCCCTCCCCGCCCCGTCGTCCGCGGGCCAGTCGTAGACCGCGAGGCGGCTCACCGAGACTCCTCCCGGGAATGAAGGCGGATTCGTCATGTGTCTCCTTGCTGCTCGTTCTGCGGTTCGAGAAGGCCTGGTCACCTGGGTCCGGCCGGCTGCAACCCGGCGTAGACACCGCCCGCGCCCAGCAGTTCCTCGTGCGTACCCACTTCGGAGATCCGGCCGTCCTTCATCGCGACGATGCGGTCGGCCCCCTGGATCGTGGAGAGTCGGTGGGCCACGACGAAGACGGTCCGGCCGTGCACGAGCCGGCCGAGGGCCTCCTGCACCAGGGCCTCGGAGCGGTTGTCGAGTGCGGAGGTCGCCTCGTCGAGTACGAGCACTCTCGGGTCACGGATGAGGGCCCTCGCGATGGCGAGCCGCTGCTTCTGACCACCCGACAACTGGGCGCCGCGCTCGCCGATGACCGTGTCCAGACCGTTCGGAAGGTCGTCCACGAACTCCAGTGCGTTCGCGTCACGGAGGGCGCGCATCAGGGTCTGCTCGTCCGTGTCGGCCATTCCGTACGTGACGTTCTCGCGGATGCTCCCCTCGAAGAGGATCGACTCCTGGGGCACCACCGACAGGAAGCGCCGGTAGGTGCGGAGATCCAGGCCCGCCATGTCCGTTCCGTCGAGCAGGATGCGGCCCGAGGTGGGCCTGATGAAGCCGATGAGAAGGTTCAGCACCGTGGACTTCCCGGCCCCCGACGCCCCGACCAGCGCGATGGTCTCTCCCGGCCGGGCCGACAGGGTGAATCCGTCGACGGCGGGCGCTCCGTTCTCGTAGGCGAAGCCGACGTCCTGGAACTCGATGTGACCCACCACGCTCTCGACCCTGGTCTTGCCCGCGTTGTTCTCCAGATCGGGGGCCTGAAGGACCTCTCCGGCCGAACGGACCGATTCAAGGCCCTTGGTGAGCACGGGAGCCAGGCCGAGCAGGGTCGTCACCGAACCGGTCAGCACGGTGAAGAAGGCACTCAGCATCACCACGTCGCCGGCGGTGATGGGCATCCAGCCGTGGTAGGCCACGAGTGCCGAGCCCGAGAGGCAGAGGACGCCGAGGGTGTTCATCACGACCCAGGCGAGCGACGCGAAGCGGCCGTTGATGGTGTCCAGCCGCAAGCCGGCGGCGAAAACCTGGCGCAGCGAGCCGTCGACGCGGCCGAGCGCGGTGCGCTCCAGGCCGTGGGCGCGTGTGATGGGAATGAGCGTGGTCATCTCCCCTACACGGGACGACAGTTGTTCCACCTCGCGCCGGAAGGACTCGTTGTGGCTGCGCAGTCGGCTGCGCAGCTTCATGACGAGGAAGCCGGAGGCGGGAACCACCACGAGGAAGACGGGCAGGAACTCGGGCACCCGGACGCCGATGACGACGAGCCCGCCGATCAGCGTGACGACCGCTCCGAGCCCCATGTCGGAGCTCTGCTGCACCATCTGTTCCACGGCCTCCACGTCGCGCACCACCTTGGCCTGGAGCACGCTCGAACTGACCCGGGCGTGGTACCCGATGGAGAGCTGCTGCATACGCCGGCAGAGCGCGGATCGCAGGGTCGTGCCCATCCGGCGGATGCTGCCGCCGAGGAACCTCACGTACCACTGGTGCAGGGGGTAGTTGATGACGAGGATGAAGAGCAGGATTCCGGTCGCCTTCCAGATCCCCGACTCGGGCCCGTGCTGGACGACCACGTCGAGCACGGTGGCGGTGATCAACGGCAGCAGCCAGATGGGGCTGTGCTTCACGACGAAGATGACCACCGCCATGGCCAGCCGGCCACGGTCGGGACGGAACAGGTGGCCGAGGGTGCGTATCGGGTTCTCTCCGCGGTAACGGTGGTCAAGGTGGTCGAAGGGTGCCGCGGATTCGGCACCGAGCGGCGAAAGCGCTTTCTTCATGCCTCCATCCCATCTGCTTCCACCGCCGCGTTCAACCCCGTCCCGGTGAAGGAGACGCGTGAACGGTCGAACAGCACGCGCATCGCCCGTCGGCTGCCGCTCCCGGACGCGCGGATCAGCATCCGTCCCCGGCAGGGCTCTCGCGCCCGGCGTCCCCAGGTGCGCTGACGCGATCATTTCGGCTCACTCTGTGTAATCCGGCATCAACCGGGTAGCGGGCCGAGATGTTCAGGTATAGGCGTGTACGAGTTCTGACGGTGCTGCTCAGCGGATGGGTGGCGCTGACGGCCGTGGAGCGGTGGGCGGAGAACTCACCGTGGCCTGGCGCGATGCTGAGCGGGCTGCTGTGGGCGTCCGTCGTCGCGGGTGTCTGGTGGTTCGCCGAGTGGACCCAGTCCCCGCTGCGCACCGCCCGCGAGTCCGACGCGGCACGTGCCGCGGGGGCTCGAAGCCGCCCCGGCAAGACTCACGGTGACGAGAGCGACGGAAGCCGTGGGAGCTATGAGGAGGAGAGCACGCGGAGCCTGCTGACCGGCGCGAAGGCCCGGGTCTCTTCACAGGCGGAAACCTCCACACAGTCTCACCGCTGACTTCCGGAGCCGCTCAAGGCACGTCTGACCGTGGGCGCACCCTCCGAGGAGGGTGCGCCCACGGTCAGACGTGCCGGTCGCCTGGTGCGGCCGGAGTGCGGGTCACAACCCGCGCGGGCCGTCACCTGCGGCCGTGGACTCCGCCAGCTTCTGGAACTCGCCCAGATCGTAGTTGGCGAGTACGGAATCGAGGTTGGTCAGGGCACCGAGGTGCTCGATGAACCCGCTAGGGTCGTATTCGATCTGCAGGGCGACCCGGCTGGACGTGTCGTCGAGCCGGTGGAAGGTGACCACACCCGCGTGGTGCACCCCCTCGATCGTCTTCCAGGCGATCCTGTCCTGGGGAACGACCTCGGTGAGCTCCGCGACGAAGCCCTTGTCGGCACCCGGCAGGGACAGCTGCCAGGAGAACCGGCGCTCGTCCATCGGATCGACCCTTCGCACGTGGCTCAGGAACTTCGGCCACAGCGTCACATCGCTCCACAGCGCCCAGGTCACGCTGACCGGCGCGTTGATGTCGACGGTTTCGACGAGGGATGCGGACATGGAGAACAACACCTTCTTCTCAGTCGGTCAGGCCTTGCGCTGCCGACTACCCGATGGCCGACAACACACGCCTGCCGCCCCCGAGGGCATTCCGGCACGATGCCGGGCGACAGACCGAGAGGCACCGGGCACCCGGCCGAGCGTCACACCGCCCCCAGCGCCGCGCGCCAGGCGCTGCTCTCGACGTAGTGGTTGTCGAAGCGCTCGGCGGATTCGGCGATCTCCTTCGGATCCGCCTCACCCCGCATGACCCTGCCCAGCAGACGCAGATAGGCGAAACGGTCCATGGCACGGTCGAACACGAACAGCACGTCAGCGGTGGCCCCGGGTGCCGCGGCGAAGGCGTGCGGTGTGTGCGGCGGGATCGCGAGGAAGTCCCCCTCGTGCAGAACCGTCACCTCCTCGTCCACGAGGACCCGCAGGGCTCCGCCGAGCACGAAGAACAGTTCGGTGGCCCGGGTGTGGAAGTGAGCCGGCGCCCCCACGGCTCCTTCGGCGAAGGTGGAACGGTAGCTGGTGAAGCCGTTCCCGGACTGCCCGCTCTCACCGAGGAGCCGCATCACACTGCTCGGATCGGCGCAGGTCTCGGCCTGACCGTGCCGGGTGAGAACGGGAGGGAACGGTGCCTTGGTCGTGTCGTTCATGAGCACCACACTAGAGCTCAACTGGCTTGCCCCTGAGGGCCATTCACACCCCGGGAAGCTGGGCCAATCCTCCTGCCGCCGGTACGTCGGGCGAGACTCCTCCGCAGTCGCCCTCCCACCCTCAGAGGCCGGATTCCCACCTCCCTCGCGGGAGGAAATGGATCGAGCTCGAAGTCCGCCCGCTGCTATGGTGCGCCGATGTCATCGATCAGGGAGATCCAAGTCACCTTCGACTGCGCGGACCCGGAGCGCGTCGCCCGCTTCTGGTGCGAGGTAATGGGTTACGTGGCGCCTCCGCCGCCGGACGGGTTCGCCTCCTGGGAGGCCTACAACCTCTCCCTGCCCGCAGAGGAGCGGGGCGCGTGGTTCGCGTGCAAGGACCCCTCCGGGGCCGGCCCGCGCATGTACTTCCAGCGCGTGCCCGAGGGGAAGGTCGCCAAGAACCGGGTGCATCTCGACGTCAGGGTAGGCACCGGGCTTGTGGGTGAGGAGCGACTGGCCGTGCTCAAGGCCGAATGCGACCGGTTGGTGGCGCTCGGTGCGGTCTGCGATCAGATCCTGCTCGCCGACGAGGAGAACGAGTCCTGCATCAACATGCGGGACGTCGAGGGGAACGAGTTCTGCCTCGACTGAGCCCGCGACACCCCGGGCCGGGGGAACCGTAGCTCCCCCGGCCGAGGCCGTTACCGCTCCGAACGGCCCCAAGTTGGTCGGCCACGGTGGACCACGGGAAGCTCCGCCTGGGAATTCCCCGTAGCCCCTCCGGGGCGTTGAGCCGCGACGAGGGCGGACGCGCGGAACGCGTCGCTCCGGCGCACACCGAATGACCACGCGGACGGCACGAGCGCCGTTTCGCCTCCGAGGCCCCGCTCCTAGAGTGAAGCGGTGGCCCACCGCCACCCCCCGGCGCTCCGTACGGGAGGGGCCGTCGGTAAGGCCGAAGCCGCAGGGAGGTTACCCGTGAGCAGCTACGACCAGGCGATCATTTCGGATGCACCGGTGCTGTACCTCGGACTGGGAGGGGCGGGCACCGAGGTGTCCCCGGGCGGCATCACCGCGACCTACCACGGGTCACCGGCCCATACCCACCTGCCCAACGGCGATCCGGCCACCCTGTTCGACGGCACGAGCGGCCAGTACGTGGAAGTCCCGGACGACGACGCCCTTTCCGTGTCCACCACGGGCGCCCTGACCATCGAGGCCTGGCTTCGTCCGGACGTGCTGACCTTCCCGCGGACGGAAGGCACCGGATACGTCCACTGGCTCGGCAAGCTCACCTACGCCACCGTCAACCAGTGCGAATGGGTCGCGCGCGTCTACTCGGACGACAACACCGAGGGCCGCGCCAACCGCGTCTCCGGTTACGCCTTCAACCCGGCCGGCGGGCTGGGAGCGGGCTCGTACTTCCAGGATCCGATCCGGCCCGGCGAGTGGATCCACTACGCACTCGTCATCAGCACCGCACCGGACGGCCCGGCCCAGCCGCCCGGGAAGACCAGGATCTACCGGGACGGTCAGCTCAGGGACAGCGACGCCCTGGCCGACTACGGCATCGTTCCCGGTAACACCACGTCACCCATGCGCATCGGGAGTGCGGCACTGACCTCCTACTTCCTCGGAGGAATCGGCAAAGTCGCCGTCTACGCACGCGAGTTGCCCCAGGCGCGGTTGGCGGAGCACTACACGATCATGATGGGCGGCTGACGGCAGCGGTGCCTGACCGGGTGCCCGCTCCTGTGGCGCCGGTGGCCGACGGCTCACGCCCGGTCGGCCACCGCGTCACACGCGCTCAGCGTCCCGCCGTGCGCGCGGCAGGGCCGGCCACCGCGGTGAACCGGTCCAGGATCGCGCTGCCCGCGTACCGCGCGGACTCGCCCAACTCCTCCTCGATACGGATGAGCCGGTTGTACTTCGCCGTACGGTCCGAGCGGGACAGGGAGCCCGTCTTGATCTGGCCGCAGCCCGTCGCCACCGCCAGGTCCGCGATGGTGGTGTCCTCCGTCTCCCCGGAACGGTGCGACATGACAGCGGTCCATCCGGCCCGGTGGGCCGTCGCGACCGTGGAAAGGGCCTCGGTCAGAGTGCCGATCTGATTGACCTTGACGAGCACCGAGTTCCCCACACCGGTGCGAATCCCCTCACGGAGCAGTTTCTCATCGGTGCAGAACACGTCGTCACCGGTGAGCTGGCACCGGTCACCGATGCGGGCGGTCAGCTCGCGCCATCCGTCCAGATCGTCCTCGGCCATCGGGTCCTCGATCGAGACGATCGGGTAGGCCTCGACCAGCTTGGCCAAGTGGTCGGCATGTTCGGCCGGGGTGCGACGCACGCCCTCACCCGCGTACACGTAGGCACCCTCCCGGAAGAACTCCGACGATGCGGGGTCCATGATCAGACCGATGTCCGCACCGGGGCGGTAGCCGGCGCGCTCGACGGCCGCCATGACGAAGTCGAGCGCCTGCTCGGCGGTACGCAGCGCGGGCGCGAAGCCGCCTTCATCGCCGACGCCGGTGGAGTGCCCGGCCGACAGGAGATCGCGCCGAAGGGTGTGGAAGATCTCGGAGCCCATGCGCACGGCCTCCGCGAAGTTGTCCGCGCCGATCGGCGCGATCATGAACTCCTGGAAGTCCAGCGGATTGTCGGCATGGGCCCCTCCGTTGACGATGTTCATCATCGGCAGCGGGAGGAGCCGGGCGCCCGCCCCGCCGAGGTAGCGGTAGAGCGGCTGCCTGTGGGCCGCGGCGGCGGCCTTCGCGGCGGCGAGGGAGACACCGAGGAGCGCGTTGGCGCCGAGTCGCGACTTGTCCGGTGTGCCGTCGAGCGCGATGAGCGCGGAGTCGAGTCCGACCTGGTCGTCGGCGTCGCGCCCCACGACGGCTGACGCGATCTCGCCGACGACGTGGGCGACGGCACGGTCGACGCCCTTGCCGTGCCACCGGCCGGGATCCCCGTCCCGCAGCTCCACGGCCTCCCGCGCCCCGGTGGAGGCACCCGAGGGGACGGCGGCGCGGCCGAGGGAACCGTCGGCGAGGAGGACGTCCGCCTCGACGGTGGGATTGCCCCGGCTGTCGAGGACCCTGCGGGCGGTGACGGAGGCGATGACTGTGGACTCAGCTGAACTGCAAGCCATGGGAGGCCCTTCGCATCGAAAGCTCGCCGCGGCCTGGTGCGACAACGCCGGCGCGACCGCGACCCGAGGGACTCTACAGCAATGCTGTTCAGTTGAGCTGTTCAGTTCTGCTGTGCAGCTTCGCTGTACAGCCAAGCTGTGCAGGTCAGGTGTGCAGCTTCGCTGGTCACCACCGGTTAAGGTGCCCTATGCCCACACCGGAACCCGCCGCCGTCGCCACCGAACTGCGCAACGCCATGGGCAAGCTCACCAGGCGCGTGAAGCACGAGGACCGGATCCCCCTCGGGCAGGTCTCCGTCCTCGGCACCCTGGACCGGGACGGGGCCATGACCACCAGCGACCTGGCCGCGGATCAGCGCGTACGCCCCCAGTCCATGGCCCGTGCGGTCGGACTGCTCATGGACCAGGGCCTCGTCGTACGCCGCGCGCACCCCACGGACGGCCGGAAGTCGCTGGTGGAGCTCTCACCCGCCGGTCGAACCGCGCTGGAGGCGGAACGAGGGCGGCGGGCCGGCTGGCTCGCCCAGGCCATCGAGCTCGAGCTCTCCGAGGAGGAACGCGAGGTGCTGGCCCGCAGCGCGGTCCTGCTGGAGCGGCTCGCGGCCCGCTGAGGCACCGCTGAGGCGCCGGCTGCCGTACCGCCTTCCCACTGCGCGGGTGCGACGCGGAGGGAGGCGTGTTTCAGTGGACCGGTCAGGCACATGAGGGTGGGGAATCCCCGGGCGGAAGGGCCTGTGTCATGCGGTTCGCTGTGATGGGTGGTACGGGGCTGATCGGCTCGAGGACCGTGAAGAGGCTGAACGCCGACGGGAACGAGGCCGTGCCGCACTCGAAATCGACGGGTGTGGACGTCATCACCGGCCAGGGCCTGGACGAGGCTCTCGCAGGCACCGATGTCGTCATCGACCTGACGAACTCACCGACCTTCGACGACGCCTCGCCCGACTTCTTCAGGCAGTCGGTCCGGAACCTGCTGGAGGCGGGACGGAAGGCCGGAGTGCGCCATGCCGTCGCGCTGTCGATCGTGGGCGTGGACCAGGTACCCGAGCTGGACTACTACCGTGCGAAGACCCTCCAGGAGGAGCTCCTCGCAGCGGGTCCGATCCCCTATTCGATCGTCCGCGCCACGCAGTTCATGGAGTTCGTCGACTCGATCATGAGCTGGACGGCCGACGCCGCAGGCGTCCGGCTGCCCGCCACGCCCATCCAGCCGATCGCCGCGCAGGACGTCGCGGACGCGGTCGCGGAGATCGCCGCCGGAGATCCCCTGCAGGGAATCCACAACATCGCCGGCCCCGAGGTCTTCCCTCTGGACGAGCTCGGCAGGATCACACTGGCGGCACGCTCCGACAGCTGGACCGTCACCACGGACGACTCGGCCGGCATGTTCGCCGTCGTGCGCGGGGACGTACTCACCGCCGGACCCGACGCCTCCCTCGCCCCGACGCGCTACTCGGACTGGCTGGCCTCGCACAAAGGCCCCTGAGACGGCGTCAGGACAGCCGGGAGATCTCATCAGCCGGACGCGCCATTGAACATCGGCCCGGGCCGTGGTGTCATCTCCCGCATGAGGAGTGCCCGTTCAGTCCGCACGGTACTGCTGGATCCGTTCTGGCCCAGCCGTCGCGTCGACCACTTCGACCAGTTCTGTCGCTGAGCACTCCCCTTTTCCGCAGCAGCCGCCCCCGGTCGCCTGGCGTGCTCCCTGAGCTGCGATCCCCCAAGTCCGCTTCGCGCGGCACCTCTTCGTACGCGGTGCGCTGAGGCCCCTCGCTGACCGCGGGGCCTCGTCCTCGCACGGCGTGCTCCGACGTGCCGTCGAGCGCGCGTGCGCGTCCCCCGGCCGCATCCGCATGTGCCATGGCAACTCATGACTGCTGCGATGCGTAGGTCCGGCGTGCCCTCTCATCCGCCACCGGTGATCACCCACCCCCTTGGAGCCCACCGATGTCCTGCTGCGCCCCGACCACCGGGAGTCACGGATCCTGCCACTCGGCCGCCACCACCGGCAGCCGACTGATCGGCACTCCCGGCACCCTGGCCGTCAGACCCCCGGAGCCGTTTCGTCCGACCTGGGACGCTCGCGGCACCCGTGGTCAAGTAGCCCTGCCCGGAGGCTCGTTCACGATGGGTGACGGCTTCGGCGAAGGGTACGCGGCGGACGGCGAGGGTCCGGCGCACGAGGTGCGCCTCACCCCGTATCTGATCGACGCGACCACCGTGACCAACGCGGCCTTCGCCGCCTTCGTCAAGGACACCGGTTACGAGACGGAAGCCGAACGGCTGGGCGTGTCAGCCGTGTTCCACCTCTCCCTACGAGCCGATTCCGCCGACATCGTCGGGCGGGCCACCGGGACGCCGTGGTGGCTGGTCGTGCGCGGCGCCTCGTGGCGCCACCCGGCCGGCCCGTTGTCATCCGTCGGCGGCCTGCAGAACCACCCGGTCGTACAGGTCACCTGGAACGACGCACAGGCGTACTGCGCCTGGGCCGGGAAGCGTCTGCTCACGGAGGCCGAGTGGGAGTTCGCGGCGCGCGGTGGCCTGGCGGGCCGGCGGTTCCCGTGGGGGGACGAACTGACCCCTCGCGGACGCTGGAACTGCAATATCTGGCAGGGAACCTTCCCGACCCACAACACGGCCGAGGACGGGCACGAGACCACCGCCCCCGTGAAGGCGTTCCGGCCCAACGGCTACGGCCTGTGGAACATGGTCGGCAATGTCTGGGAGTGGTGCGCCGACACGTTCGCGCCCGACACCTATGCGGCGCGAGCCGGTGAGGCCCCCGTTCTCGACCCCCGCGGCCCCCTGCACGATCCCCACCCTGACGCCCGCCGCGTCATGCGGGGTGGTTCCTTCCTCTGCCACGACTCCTACTGCTACCGCTACCGGGTCGCCGCGCGTTCCGGCAACACCGCCGATTCCGCGGCGGCGAACATCGGTTTCCGCTGCGCCAACGACGGCGAGCCCAGCAGCAACTGACACCGAGCCACCTCGAGTCCAGCCGCCGGTCCGCCGTGACCGCCGGTTCGCATCCACCTGTCCGCATCCGTACCTGCCCCTTCTCCCAGGAGAGAGACGACGATGAAGAAGAGACGTTCACGGCTGATCGGCCTGCTCACCCTGCCCGTGATTCTCACCCTGCCCACCCTCGGTGCTCCCGCGTCGGCCGCCGGCCCCCAGCCGCACGACCGGCCCGGCGGCCGGGCCGCCCCGGCGCCCAACATCGTGTACGTCCTCGCCGACGACTTCGGCTGGACCGATGTGAGCACGGGCAGGACCAATGCCGGCCACCCCAGTGACTACTACGAGACGCCGGCCCTCGACCGGATCGCACAGGAGGGAGTGGCGTTCGACAACGGCTACACGTCGGTGAACTGCACGCCGACCCGAGCCGCGCTGCTCACCGGGCTCTACGCCCCGCGCCCGCAGAACAACATCTACCTCGTCGGTGATCTCAACAGAGGCGGCGACGACACTCTCCTCAAGGGCCCCGCCCAGGGCCGCGCGGACGGCGCGAACGCCCTGCCGAACGACGCGCGCACCATCGCCGAACGGCTGCAGGACGTCGGCTACACCACCGGCTACTTCGGCAAGTTCCATGTCAGCAGATCGGGCGCGGACATCGTCGCTCAGCACGGCTTCGACGAGAACTTCGGCGGCACCAACGCCGGTGACCCGGGGGCCTACCACGCCACCGACGGGCAGTTCCACAGCAAGATCGGCCCCGAACTCGACGCCTACGCAGCCGACTACACCCAGGAGTACGTCGACCGGAACATCAAGCCGTACAGCAAGGGAGTCGGCGACGCCGCCCTGAACGGTCTGGTCGGCACGGACAAACACATCACGGACGCTCTGGCCGACGCCACACTCGGCTTCGTCGACCGCCACAAGAACGACAGGTTCTTCGCGTTCGTCGGCTCGTACGCCGTTCACACTCCGGTCGGTGAGAAGCAGGCGCGTGCGGACCTGCTGGGCAAGTACCGGGCGAAGACCCCGGGCAGCAGCACCTCGAACCCCTCGTACGGTGCGCTGATCGAGGGCCTCGACCAGAACGTGGCACGTCTCGTGGACCATCTGAGGACCACTGCGGACCCGCGCAACCCCGGTCACCCGCTCGCCGACAACACCGTTCTGCTCTTCAGCGGCGACAACGGCGGTGTGGACCAGTTCACCGACAACGGGCCACTGCGAGGCCAGAAGGGCGAACTGCGGGAGGGCGGCATCCGGGTGCCGCAGATCGCCTGGAGCACCAACCCCCGGCTGGTGCGCGGCAACCGGGTCGACCACACCCCGGTGTACGTCGCCGATCACACCGCGACCATCGCGTCGCTCGCCGGCGTATCCCCCTCCGAGCGGCAGCAGCTGGACGGCGCCGACCTGAGCGGGCTGCTCACCGGTACCGCCCCTCTCCACCGCGACGCCATCTACTGGCACCTGCCCGGGTACCTGATCGCCGGCGGCCGTGACCAGCGCCCGCAGTCGGTGATCCGTTCCGGGAAGTGGAAGCTCCTCTACTCCTACGAGGACCGCTCATGGGAGCTGTACGACCTGGACGGTGACATCGGCGAGACCCACGACCTGGCCGCCAAGAGGCCGGCGCTCGTGAACGAGCTGGGCGGCAGACTGATCCGCTGGCTGGACAAGCTCGACGCGCCGCTCGCGACCCTGCGCGACGGCAAGGCCCCTCTCACCTTCACCGTCACGGGAAGCACGTACGCCGACGGCCGGATCGTGCGACGGGAGAACGAGACCGTCGTCGTCCGTCCGGGCGATGAGGTGCCGCTGGTGCTGCCGACGGGCCACAGCGGCTGACCCCCGGCTCCCGGCCGGGGCCCTCCTGACTCGCCGGTCCCCCGGCCCGGGAGTCAGGGCCCCGGCCGGGGGCCGCCCCACGCCACCGCGGCCCCGCCGCGCCACCCACCTGGAGATACCCATGCCAAGCCCCCTCCCGACAGGTCTGTCCCGTCGCGGGTTCATCGGCGGCGCCACCGGCACCGCGGTGGCGGCCCTCGCGACAGGCCCTTCGGCCTCGGCGCACACCCGGCCCTCGCACCCGGGCCACGGCCGCCCCCGGAACCGTCCCGTCAACGTCATCTTCGTGTCCATCGACGACCTGGGTCACGACGAGCTCGGAGCCTACGGGAACACCTTCAACGAGACGCCGAACATCGACCGGCTGGCCAGGGAAGGCGCCCTGTTCACCAACGCCTACGCCGCCGCCCCGCTCTGCTCACCGACCCGCGCCGCACTGGTCACGGGGCGCTACCCCGCGCGCAGCGGCATCACCGACTTCCTGCGCGGCGAGAACGCCGCCAGCGCGAAGTACCTCTCCCCCTCCGTCCCCACCGCGCCTGACGTGCTCGGGCTCTTCGGCTACGCCACCGGGCTGATCGGCAAGTGGCACCTCACCGAGACGTACAGCGGCCCGTACGCCGAGCGTCCCGGCAATCCCTACGCGCACGGCTTCGACGAGGTCATCGCCTCGGAGGAGAAGTACATCGCGGACGGCGACTACTTCCATCCGTACTTCTTCCTGCCGGAGCTGGAGGCCCGCGAACCCGGTGAACATCTCACCGACCGGCTGGCCACGGAGGCCGTCGACTACATCACCCGCCACCGGGACGAGCCGTTCTTCCTGCACGTCTCCAACTACGCCGTGCACACCGCCCTCGACGGCAAGCCCGACCTCGTCGCCAAGTACCAGGCCAAGCCGGGAGCCACTTCGGCCCCCAACCGCCCTGTGCTCGCGGCGATGCTGGAGAGCGTCGACGACCAGGTGGGCAGGATCGCCGGCGCACTCGCCGAACTCGGCCTGGCGCAGGACACCCTGCTGCTGATCGCCTCCGACAACGGCGGACCCTACCGGGATGCCAACCAGCCGCTGCGCGGCGGCAAGGGCGAGCTGTACGAGGGCGGGATCCGCGTCCCGATGATCGCGCACTGGCCGGGGCGGGTAAGCCCGGGCCGCTGGATCGACGCCCCCGTCTCCACCATCGACGTGCTGCCCACCGCACTCGATCTGGCGGGCGGCAGGCCCGGCCGGCAGTTCGACGGGGTCAGCATCACCCCGCTGCTCACCGGCACGGGGAGTCTCGGCCGCGACGAGCTGTACTGGGTCTATCCGCACTTCATCGGTGCGACCCACCCCCACGCCGCCGTGCGCTCCGGCAGATACAAGCTGGTGCGGTATCTGCGGGACGGACACAGCGAGTTGTACGACCTGGAGCGCGACCCCGGGGAGAGCACCGACATCGCAGACCGGCACCCCGGGCGCACCCGGATCCTGCGCGGCAGGCTCGAGGCGCACATCGCCGAGGTCGGCATCCTCCCTCCGGCACCGGAGGCCGGCGCGTACCCGGTGCGCGAGCTGGACGAGCGCTTCGACGGTGACCTGGCTGACTGGAGCGTCCTTCCGGTGACCGCTCATGCCGGCGAGGTGGCCGTCGCAGGCGGACAACTCTCGGTACGGAGCAACCGGTTGACCCATCTGGTGTTCCGCTCCAGCATCACGCCCGGCTCCGACACCGCGGTGGCGGTGCTCTCCCCCGGCCGGTTCGCGGAGAGCGGGACCCAGGACACCGTGTTCGTCGGTGTCGCCAAGGACGCCGGCAACTACCTGCTGTTCCGCTATCACAACGGGCTGAACCGGGTGGGCTGGGACCTGCGGGTGAACGGCCAACTGATCACCGCGGGAGCCGAGCCGCTGAACAACCTCGACGGCACCGTGGACCTGACCGCACCCGGCGCCCGCTACGCGTTCGTCCTGCACGGGACGAAGTCCACCGCCTACGCCGATCAGGGCGACGGGTGGGAGTACCTGTTCACCGCCGACACCGGGGGCGCGCTCGACCTCAGCGATCCGGCGGTGCGCGCACAGTACCGATGGGCAACGAGCGTGCGCATCGACAGCGGCACCCTGGCACTCGACGGCCTCACGGCGCACAGCGCCCGCGGCTGAGCGACGGCCCGCGGGCAGCACCACCTCCCGCCGACGCTTCCCTTCACCCCCGAGATCCGAGGAGTTCGACCATGCCGACCCGCCGTCGGTTCATCGCCGCTGCCGCCGGCCTCGCCGCCGCGCCCGCGCTGACCGCGCGCCCCGCGGTCGCGGGCGGGACGCCGGAGAGGCGTCCAGGCCGCCCCCAGGACGACCGCCCGAACATCGTCGTCGTCCTCGCCGACGACCTGGGCTTCGGTCACCTGGGCTCGTACGGCCAGCGACTGATCCACACCCCCACCCTGGACGAACTCGCTGCGCAGGGAACCCGCTTCACCCAGGCATACGCCGCAGCGGCGGTCTGCGCTCCCTCGCGTGCCTCCCTCCTGACAGGCCTTCACAGCGGTCACGCGGCTGTACGGCAGAACCCGTTCGGCGGACCGCAGGGCTCGCTCGGCGACGACGACACCACCTTCGCCGAGGTCCTGCGGGCTCGCGGCTACCGCACCGCGTGCATCGGCAAGTGGGGGTTCGGCCCGGACGAAGACGGGCAGCCCAGCCACCCCAACTGGCGTGGTTTCGAGGAGTTCTTCGGCTACATCGGGCATGGGCACGCGCACCAGTACTACCCCGAGTACCTGTGGCACAACGGCGAGAAGGTCGAGCTCCCCGAGAACGCCGACGGCCGTAAGGGCACGTACGCCATCGACCTCATCCAGAATCGGGCGAACGACTTCGTCACCGAGAACGCCGCAGAGCCCTTCCTGCTGTACCTCACCCCGAACGTGCCCCACGCGCCGAGCGACATCCCCGAAGCGGAGGAGTACGCCGATCGCCCCTGGCCGGAAGCCGACCGGAAGCACGCCGCCCAGGTGACCCGACTGGACACCCTGGTGGGCTCCGTGGTCGACACCCTGCGTCGCCACGGCATCGAGGAGCGCACTCTGGTCCTCGTCACCAGTGACAACGGCCCCCATGAGGAGGGCAAGGTCGATCCCGACCTCTTCGACGCCAACGGACCCCTCAAGGGCTACAAGCGCAATCTCTACGAGGGAGGTGTCCGTGTTCCCCTCATCGCCTGGTGGCCGGGCACCGTCGGCCGCGCGGTGACCGACCGTCCCACTCCGCTGATCGACGTCCTGCCGACACTCGCGGAGCTGGCGGGTGCCCCCGCTCCCCGCGACATCGACGGCTTGTCCGCGGCCGCCCTGCTCTCACGCCGACCGGGGACGGCACCGTCCCACGAGCACCTCTACTGGTACCGCAACGACCCCGGTTCGACCGCCCGTGCCAAGGCCGTCGACAAGGGCCGCATCAACCGGCTCGCCGAGGCCGTACGCCGCGACGACTGGAAGGCCGTACGCTTCGCCCCGGCACGCGACCGCACCGCCCCGGACGAGTCGTGGGATCTGGAGCTGTACGACCTGGCCACCGACCCGGGTGAGACCACGGACCTCGCCGCCGAACGGCCCAGACTGGTCGCCGAACTGACCGAGCTGCTGCGCTCCTCCTGGTCCGCGCGGTACGAACGCGAGGGATTCGGCGTCCGCCTCCAGGCGCCGCCGTCCGCGGCACCGGGCGAGCCGCTGACCGTCACCGCCACGTTCACCAACGCCTCCAGGCGAACCTGGACCGACCCCGGTCTCGCTCTCAGCGCACCGCGTGGATGGCGGATCAAGCCTGTCCCTGGCAGGCAACGGCGCAGCCTGGCTCCCGGAGACGCTCTGGAGAGCCGATGGGAGGTGACCCCACCCGGCAGCACGGACGTCATCACTCCCGGCCTGCTCCACGTGCGAGCGTCCGCCCGCGTCCGGGGTGTGCCCGTCCGCTACGAGAGCAGGAGGACGGTGACGCCTCCGGCCCCCGGAGCTGCCCGCTAGCCGATCCGCATTCCGCCGCCTCCACACGGCCGGCCTCGCGGTCGCGGCAGCCTGGCACACAGGTCCGACGCGGCTCGCGGGGCACAGGCACTCACGCATGTCGGACGTACAGGTCGTCCGCAGGCGCCTCGCCACGCGGCAGGGGGATTCCGCCGCGCCGCCCTCGCCCGCCGGGGTTGCGTGACAGCTTGGAGTCGAACAACGCTGTACGTCAAAGGCGATGACCCCACGACGCGGCGAGCTCACGTTGCAGAAGGTGACGAGTTCGGACTCGACGCGAACCACCCAGGAGGATCAGCACCAGTGAAGTCCTCGGCGAGCACCGGTGACCGACGACGGATCGGGAGGGGCAGGTGCGTGTGAACCACCCGGTTGAGCCGGTCGCCCACGGCCGCCGCCTCCTCGCGGCAGCCCCTGATCCCGGCCTTCGTCGGTCCCTGGTCGCATGGTTGGGGTCGGCGGGCCACGCCGTCGAGGCGGTGGGTTCCGGTGCCGCAGCCGTCAAGGCGCTGGAACCGCAACGCTTCGATCTGATCATCATGGACATGGACATCCCCGACCTGAGGGAGCTGTCCCGCCACCGTCCCACCCTGGTCGAACGGCCGCCCATCCTCTGCATCACCTCGTGCGAGTCGCTGGAGCAGGTGGTTCCCGAGATCGGCACAGAGGTGTCGGACTACGTCACCAAGCCGTGCCGGGGCCCCGAACTGCTCGCACGCGTCCAGGTTCTGCTGCGCACACGCACCGCCGACCGCGAACCCGTGCTGCGCCACGACGACTTGGTGCTGGACGAGGCGGTCTGCCAGGTGTGGCGCGGTGAGCGCCGACTGGAGATCACGGCGGCCGAGTACCGGCTGTTGCGTCACCTTCTGCTCAACGCGGGCAGAGTCCTGTCCAAGGAGCAGCTGGCCTTGCAGGTATGGGGTGAGTCGCGCACCGCCAACACGGTGGAGCGTCTGATGTCCCGGCTGCGGCAGAAGGTCGACCGGACGCGGCCGGCGCTCATCCACACCCGCCGGGGATTCGGCTACTGGCTGGGAGACCGAGTCACCCCCAGGACGTGACTCACGTCACGTCCGCTTCCTGTCAGGTTGCCGTCCGGAGTCTGTCAGCCCGCTCTGTTTGCATGCGTCCATCGACGCATTCCGTCATCCGGTGGCTCCGACTGCGCCGGCGACGACGAACCGAGGAGGCTCATGTCCGAGAACCTGACGTCCGCCGACCGTGTCCCCGAGTATCCGTTGCGGCGGGACCCGCAGTGTCCATTCGCCCCGGCGGCGACGGTGCGGAGGATGACCCGCGAGGAGCCGGTGGGCAAGGTCAGGATCTGGGACGGAAGCACGCCCTGGTTCATCACCCGTCACGCCGACCAGCGCGCTCTGCTCAACGATCCCCGGTTGAGCATCGACGAGAAGCGCCCCGGCTACCCGCACATGACGCGCAGTCGGGCGGCGAGCGCACCGCACCACCCCGCGTTGATCACCAACACCGATCCGCCCGAGCACACCCGGCTGCGCCGGACCGTCAACGCTCCGTTCATGGTCAAGCGGGTCGAGGCGCTGCGGCCCCGCATCCAGGCCGTCCTCGACGGGCTCATCGACGACATGCTCGCCGGACCGAACCCGGTCGACCTGGTGCAGGCGATCGGGCTGCCGGTGCCCACGCTGGTCATCACGGAGATCCTCGGCGCCCCGTACGAGGACCACGAGTTCTTCCAGACCACCAGCCATGTGCTGATCAGCCACGAGTCCACCCCCGAACAGGCCGGGGAGGCGGGCCGGGCGCTGGGCGGGTATCTCGCCCGGCTGTTCGCCGAGAAGATGGCCGCACCCGGCGACGACGTCATGTCGGAGATGGCCGGTCGTGTGAAGGCGGGAGAGATGTCCGCCGAGGAAGCCATCACCATGTCCAGCGCGATCCTGATCGCCGGGCACGAGACCAGCGCCAGCATGATCTCGCTGGGCACTCTCGCGCTCCTGGAAAACCCGGACCAGATGGAGTTGCTGCGCGAGCGAGGCGACGACCCCAAGTTCGTCGCCAACGCCGTCGAGGAACTGCTGCGCTACCTGACGATCGTGCACTCCGGGATCCGGCGCATGGCCAATGAGGACATCCCGCTGCGGGACAAGGTCATCAAGGCCGGTGACGGTGTGATCTTCGAACTGGCCGGAGCCAACTACGACGGCGAGGAGTTCCCCGAGCCGGAGAAGCTGGACCTGCTTCGGCCCGCCCGTCAGCACCACGCGTTCGGATACGGAGCCCACCAGTGCCTGGGGCAGTCGCTCGCCCGCGTGGAGTTGCAGGTCGTCTACTCCACCCTCTACAGGCGCGTTCCCACCCTCGCGCTCGCCGTGCCGTTCGCGGAGGTGCCGTTCGCGATGGAGGGCGTTGCCTACGGTCTCAAGTCCCTGCCGGTCACGTGGTGAAGAAGGAAGCAACGATGAGCATGCACATCGAGTTCGACGAACCCAAGTGCGTTGCGGCGGGGCAGTGCGCCATGGTCGCCCCCGACGTCTTCGACCAGCGTGACGAGGACGGTGTCGCCGTCGTACTCGATGCCAGTCCGAGCGCCGAGCACCACGACTCGGTCCGCGAGGCGGCGGCCGTGTGCCCGGCCGCGGCTCTCCGTCTGGTGGAGCGGTGAACCGAATCGTCGTCGTGGGGGCCTCCGCTGCCGGGCTTGCCGCGGTGGAGACCCTCCGCCGTGAGGGATACGCGGGCACGCTCACCCTGATCGGCGAGGAGCCGGCCGCACCGTACGACCGTCCACCGCTGTCGAAGCAGATCCTTGCCGGCCACTGGGAGTCGGAGCGGCTGTCCCTGCGGACCGAGGAAGAGATCGGCGGGCTGAAGCTGGATCTGAGGCTCGGCGCCGCGGCCACCGGCCTGGACGCCGCCGCTGGGGTCGTCCGACTGGCCGACGGTGAACTGGTCGGTTACGACGGACTGATCGTGGCCACCGGAGTCCGCCCCCGCCGGCTGCCCGGCCAGGGCGGCCATGTGCTGCGGACCCTGCGCGATGCCCTGGACCTGCGCGAACGGCTCCGCCCGGGGACACGGCTCGTCGTGGTCGGCGCAGGGTTCCTCGGTGCCGAGGCCGCGGCCGTGGCCCGGGGGCTCGGCTGCGAGGTGGTCCTGCTCGAACCGGCGCCCGTGCCACTGGCCCACGCCGTGGGAGCGCAGGTGGGAGAGGTGCTGTCACAGGCGCACCGCGAGCACGGCGTCGATCTGCGCACGGGGGTCACGGTCACCCAGGTGACGCACGACGGCGTGCAACTGGCGGACGGCACACGGCTGGAGGCCGACGAGGTGCTGACGGCGATCGGCTCGGTTCCGAACACCGAATGGCTGGACGGCAGCGGCCTGGACATCGCCGACGGACTGGTCTGCGACCGGTACAACGAGGCCGCGCCCGGTGTCTACGGCGCCGGAGACGTCGCCCGTTGGCACAACCCGCTCTTCGGGGAGTCCATGCGAATCGAGCACCGCACCAACGCCGCCGAGCAAGGCATGGCGGCGGCACGCAACCTGCTGCACCCGCGGACCCGCAGACCGTTCGCGCCCGTGCCCTACTTCTGGTCCGACCAGTACGACATGAAGGTGCACGCGTACGGCTACCTACGCGGTCACGAGACCGTCGAGATCGTCGAAGGCGACCTTCACCGAAGGCGCTTCCTGGCCACCTACCGCAAGCAGGGCCGCCTGGTCGGAGCCCTCGCGGTCGGCATGCCCCCCAAGGCCGTCCGCCCGTGGCGGCAGGCCCTTCTCGAGACGGAGGAATCATGAGCGAAGCCGGAGCCGACGTCGTCGTGGTCACGGGCGCAGGGGGCATGGGAGTGGCAGTCGCCCGGCGCATCGGCAGCGGTCGGGCCGTGGTCCTGGCCGACGCCGCGCCCGAAGCCCTCGACCGTGCCGTCACCACGCTGCGCGCCGAGGGCTACTCCGTCCAAGGGCAGCTCACCGATGTCTCGGATGCACAAGCCGTGACGGAACTCGCCAGGACGGCAGGCATGAAGGGACGCGTGGCCGCGGTGGTGCACACCGCCGGAGTCTCCGCCGCCACCTCGACGGTCCAGCAGATCATGCGGGTCGACCTGGCCGGCACCGCGCACGTCATCGACGCTTTCAGGGCGGTCGCGACCCGCGGCACCTCACTGGTCTGCGTGGCCAGCATGGCCGGTCACTACGCGACGCTCAGCCACGCGGATGAAGTGCGACTGGCCACCGCGCCCGCCGGGGAACTGCTGTCCCTCGATGTGGTCACATCCGTGGGAGACGATCCCATAGCGGCATACATATTGGCCAAGCGCGCCAACCAGGTCCGTGTCCAGGCAGCTGCCCTGGCGTGGAACCGCGTCGGCGCCCGCGTCAACACCATCAGCCCCGGCGTCATCTCCACTCCCATGGCCAAGTCCGAAGAACAAGCACCGTCGGGAGACCACATGATGGCCATGCTCGACGCCTGCGGAGCAGGCCGTACCGGCACCCCCGGAGAGATCGCCGAGGCAGCGGCCTTCCTGACCGGTCCCGGATCCCTCTACACCACCGGCACCGATCTTCTCGTCGACGGCGGACAGGCAGCCTGGCTGCGCTGGCACCGGCCGCGATAGCCGAGGGCTCCTGGAGGCACTGACTGCTCGTGCTGAGCGGTTGAGCGGGGGGAGGATGATCACCTTCAGAGACAGGCCCAAGTAGCCCCTGGCCTAGAGTCGTGGCCGTGACTCAACCTTTGCCTGGCGAGCCTCTGAAGGACTTCCTGAACACCATACGAGCCGGCGAAGTACGTACCGGCCGCGTCATCAGCATCGAGGATCGGGGAGTGCTCGTCGAACTGGACGGGTTCTCCGGCCCCAGGAAAGCAGTGGGGCGTATCCCTCGCGGTGATCTGACCCGCAAGGCGATCGGGCGTCCATCCGAAGCTGTGCGCATCGGGCAGCGGCTCACCTTCGAAGTGATAGCCGTCGACTGGCAGCAGGAGTGCGTCTGGGCCTCCGCTGCAGCGTGTGAGGATCCGGCTCTGCGAGCATTCCTTCTAGGCCTTCGGCGCGGCGCACCACACCAGGGCCAGGTACAGAGCGTCCACAACTTCGGTGTGTTCGTGAACCTCGACGGCGAACCGGTCGATCAGTGCACCGGTTTCATCAGAATCCCCGAACTGAGCTGGCGGTGGATCGACCATCCCACCGACGCTGTTACGGCGGGCCAGCGGGTCGTAGGCGAGATCATCGACGTGGACACCCGGCGTGGACAGGTTCAGCTGTCGCTGAAGGCTCTCCAAGAGGACCCGCTCGCTTCCTACGCGGACCAGGCAGGCCTTGTCACCACCGGCCAGGTCACCAAGCTGATTCCGTTCGGAGCCTTCGTCCGCATCGCCGACGGCGTCCATGGCCTTGTGCACAACACCGAGTTCCGCGACGAGCCCGTCGAGCACCCCGACGAGCTCGTGAGCGAGGGGGACGAGATCACCGTGCGGATCGTCGAGGTCGACCTCCCGCGCCGCCGCCTCACCTTGTCGGCCAGAAATCTGGCACAGGACGGGAAACGATCGACCTGAGAACGGGAAGCGATCTCCCGATGCCCTGTACCGCGCCAGGTCACCGCCACTCGCGATTGGGGCCGAAGGATGTCTCGTCCGAGGTCCCGCCGAGCGCTGCTTGATTTTGTCGGCGTCCGAAGCGCGCAGGTTCCAAGATTCCTGAAAGCCGACGTCGGAACCTGCGCGTCAGACGATGGCTACGGCAGTCCCGCATCCCGCTCGTCAGCGGGCAGACGCTCCAGCATCCGCCTCATCTCCCCCATCTCGCCCCCGACCGACCTCACCGCTCCCCCGCGAGGTCGAGATCACCCCTGCTCGACTCGGCCACTTCCCCAGCACCCCGCGGACTCCGCCACGGGTGCGGGATCGGCTCCGACACCGCCCGCCACCAGGGCTCCACCGGCAGCTCACCGGCCGGCTCGAAGGGCTCGCCCGGGCGGGGGAACGCCACCGGCTGACCCGCCTCCTCGCCGGCGTCCGTCATCCACTCGCCGGGCTCCGCCCACGGATGCGGCGCGAGGTTGAAGGTGGCCCAGTGGATGGGAAGCAGTACACCGTGCGGCTTCCCGCCCTGGAGGTCGAGGTGGGCGCGGATCCCCTCGGCCGGTGTCATATGGATGTCGGGCCAGAATTCCGAGTAGGCGCCGACCTGGATCATCGTCGCGTCGAAGGGACCGTACTCAGCGCCGATCTCGCGGAAGCCGGAGAAATATCCGGTGTCACCGCTGTGGTACACACGGTGATCGGGGCCCGCGACGACCCAGGACGCCCAGAGTGTGTGCTGCTGGTTGCGCATGCCGCGGCCGCAGAAGTGGCGGGCGGGGGTGGCGGTCAGGCTGATCCCCGCGATCTGCGTGGTCTCGTTCCAGTCGAGCTCGCGGATCCGGTCCGCCGGAACTCCCCAGCGTTCCAGGTGTGCCCCGACCCCGAGCGGCACCGCGAAGACGGTGTCCGTGCCCGCGAGGGCCTTGATCGTGGGCAGGTCGAGGTGGTCGTAGTGGTCGTGGAAGATCACAACGGCGTCGACGGGGCCCATGGCCGCCAGCGGGAGCGGAACGGGGTGCAGGCGCTTCGGTCCTGCGAAGGCGAACGGTGAGCAGCGCTCACCCCAGACCGGGTCGAAGAGGACCCGGCGGCCGTCGATCTCCGTGAGCACGCTGGAGTGCCCCAGCCAGGTCACCCTCAGCCCGGAGGCCGGGGCGGCCGAGAGGTCGGCCAGCGTCGTGGCGTGCACGGGGACGGTCCCGGAGGGTGACCTGCGGACCCGCTCCTCCTTGCGGAAGTAGATCTTGGCGAACTCGATCATGGGGATGGAGGGCCGGGTCTGTGTCCCTTCCGGATTGCGGAACACACCGTCGGCGAAATTCGGCGAGTTCCGGATCCGCTCCATACGGGCACCTTCCGGGTCCGCCCCGAAGGCGTCCGGGCGCATCGAGCGCAGTCGGGTACGGAGTGAGGGCTGGTGGTCGGGGCCGGTCACAACATCTCCTGTGCCTAGGTGTCGTCTCATTATCGTCGGGCGGTCCGACGGTGCGAGAGTTCGCGGGTGAACGGAGCAGAGCCGCGGCTCCCGGGAATCTCATGCTGTGCGGTGCGGCGTCGGGTACGAGCCCTGCCGTGGACGTGGCCGGTCCGCGGCGGGGGTACGCCCCTGCGGCCCCGCACCCTCACCCTGCGGTGTTCGTCGCGGTCAAGGTGGTCCCACATGGGTGACCCGGGGCCTGCCGTCACGCCTCGGAGTGACCGGCACGCCGCCGCCGTACTCGCCGAGGAGTCGGGGCAGTGCCTCGTGTCCGGGTTCGAAGTCGGTCATGAAGACTCCAACGTGCGTGTACCTCGCAGGATTCCGCAGTCGGCGCATGGTGCTCCCCACGGCACCCTCCCACCCGCGTTGACAGTCGCACCCGGACCTCCGGATACTGACCGGCTGTTCAGTGGACTGCCGCGTCCCGACCCTGGAGCCGTACCGTGATGTCAGCCTCCCCCGCCCCGCTGATCTCGCTGACCTGGACGGACCACGTCACGGGAGTCGAGGGTTTCCTCGTGGTCGACCGGCTGGTGCGCGGAGTGTCGAGCGGCGGCCTGCGGATGAGGCGGGGCTGCACCCTTCCGGAGGTCGCGGGACTGGCGAGGGGCATGACCATGAAGGAGGCCCTCCACTTCGATCCCGACGCCACCGGAGTGCGGTACATCCCGCTGGGCGGGGCCAAGGGCGGCATCGACTGCGATCCGCGGGACCCGGCCGCCTACGGGGTGCTCGTCCGCTTCCTGCGGGCGATGCGTCCGTACGTGGAGACCGTCTGGACGACCGGCGAGGACCTCGGGCTCAGCCAGGAGGTCGTCGACCGGGCGGCGGCGGAGGCCGGGCTCGTCTCGACCGTGCAAGCGGTCTACCCGCTGCTGGAGGACCCGGAGGCCGCGAGGCGGCGCCTGGCGGAGGCGTTCGCCGTCACCGTGGCCGGGGTGGGTCTGGACGGCTTGGTCGGCGGGTGCGGAGTCGCCGAATCCACGCTCGCCGCGCTCGACCGGTCAGGCGTGGCGTACCGGGACGCCCGGGTGTCACTGCAGGGCTTCGGCACCATGGGCGGGGCGACGGCACGGTTCCTCTCCCAGGCCGGGCTGACGGTCGTCGCGGTCGCCGACGTGAAGGGGACCGTCGCCAATCCGGACGGTCTGGACGTCGAGGCCCTGATCGCCTCGCGGGACGCCTACGGGACGGTGGACCGCGAGGCACTGCGCGAGGGAGACAGCGAACTTCCTGGCGACGCATGGCTCTCGGCCGATGTGGACGTGCTGATCCCCTCGGCGGTGTCCTACGCCGTGGATCCGGTGAACCAGGCATCGGTGAGGGCACGTTGGGTGGTCGAGGCGGCCAACATGCCGGTTCTGCCCGAGGCGGAGGCCCTGCTCGCCGCCCGCGGCATCACCGTGTTGCCCGATGTCGTCGTCAACTCCGGTACGAACGCGTGGTGGTGGTGGACCCTGTTCGGTGACATCGGGGCCGATGCCGAGGAGGCCTTCGCTCACACCCGTCGCTCGATGCGCACGCTCATGGGCGGCGTCCTCGACCGGGCGGCGCGCGACGACTGCACGCCCAGAGCCGCCGCCCACGCGCTCGCCGCGGACCGGCTTCCCTTGATGGCGGAGCGGTTCGGCTGGTACGGGGAGGACGCGTCCGCCGGTCCGCGAGACCACCGCTCGCGGCCTGGGCGGCCGGGCACGGGGACGTGAGCACGAGCGGTGTTGGTTATGGTGACCGCGTGGCGAGGGTACGACTGACAGTGGCGGAGCGTCGGGAGGAGCTCCTGAGGGCTGCCGTCGAACAGATCGAGGTCCGGGGTGTGGCCGCCGTACGGATCGCCGACGTGGCCGCGGTCCTCGGTGTGAGCAACGCCCTCGTGCTGTACCACTTCTCGTCGAAGGAGAAGCTGGTCGCCGCGGCATTCGCCCATGCGGCGGAGGCGGATCTCGCCCATCTGCGGAAGCTGCTGGCCCGCCGCACCAGCGCGGTTCGGCGACTGCGGGCGGCCGTTCGCTGGTACGCGCCGACCGGGCAGGCCAAGGGCTGGCGGCTGTGGATCGAGGGCTGGGCGTCCTCCTTGCGTGATCCGGTGCTCCGCGAGGTCGCCGGCGATCTCGACCAGCAGTGGAAGGCCGAGATGGCCGAGGTCATCGAGGAGGGCGCCGCGGCAGGTGAGTTCCACTGCGACGATCCGATGTCCGTGGCCTGGCGTCTCACCGCCCTCCTGGACGGGCTTGCCGTCCAGATGATGTCGTACGGGGGTCCGCTCTCGCGGGCCACCATGCTGCTGTGGGCCGAGGAAGCGCTCGCCCGTGAACTCGGCATCGACCACGACGCTCTGACCCGCTGAGGAGCGGCCGCCGCCCGGCTCCCGGACGGCGGCGGCTGCCGTCAGAGCGGAAGCAGATCCGGTCGCTTGGCGGCGACGTGGTCACCGGACGACTCCCCGCGAAGACGGCGGCCGATCCAGGGCACGAGGTACTCCCGCGCCCACTGGATGTCGTCACGGCGCACTTCGAAGGCGCCCCGCGGGATCTGCGGGGGCCACACCTGGTCGGGATCGGCCGGCACGTCGAGACCGAGGACCTGGGCGGCTCGCAGCGCCACGCGGGTGTGGCCCTCGGGCGAGAGGTGGAGCCGGTCGTTGTCCCAGGCCCGCCGGTCCTGGACCGACCGCAGGGACCACAGGTCGAGCACCGGGCAGTCGTAGCGGTCGGCGATGGACCGCACGTGGGCGGTGTACATGGCGATCTTGCCGCGCAGGTGCTTGAGCACCGGAATGCCACGGGTGTCGAAGCCGGTGGTGACCATGACCGTTCCGACCGTCCGGGTCAGGTCGGCGACCGCTCGCTCGAAGCGCTCCGCCACGTCGTCCGGATCGGATCCGGGCCGGAGGATGTCGTTGCCACCCGCGCAGAAGCTCACCAGATCAGGCGCCAGCTCCTTGGCCCGGGGGACCTGCTCCTCGACTATCTGGTCGAGGAGGCGTCCGCGTACGGCGAGATTGGCGTACCGGAAGTTCCCGTGGGGGTCGTCCGCGGAACCGGTCACCGCGTCGGGGGCGGGGAGCTGGTCCGCGAGCAGGACCGCGAACCGGTCCGCCCAGCCGACCAGCCTCCCGTCGGGGCCGGGGTCTCCGACGCCCTCGGTGAAGCTGTCGCCGATCGCCGCGTACGACCCGATGATGCCTCGTCTGTTTCTCGAATCGTCTGCCACAAGGGCATATCCTGCACCTTCGAATGTGACCTACGCGACCGTAATAAAGGGTTGACGGATGGTGAGAAAGACCACCCGGTCAGTTTTTGGTAAAGCCGGAATAAGGGGAGAGGGCGGTGCGCCGCAGCGCACCGCCCTCTCCCCTGCCCTCAGGTGACGTGACTCAGATGGCGACGCCGTGCGAACGCAGGTAGGCGATCGGGTCGACGTCCGAGCCGTAGCTCGGTCCCGTCCGGACCTCGAAGTGGAGGTGCGGGCCGGTGGAGTTGCCCGTGGAACCGGAGAGGCCGATCTGCTGGCCGCCGGTCACGGTCTGCCCGGCGGAGACCTCGAGGGAGGACAGGTGCGCGTACTGGGAGTACATGCCGTCGCTGTGCTGGATGACGACCTCGTTGCCGTAGGAACCGCTCCAGCCGGCGGAGACCACGGTGCCCGGGCCGATCGAGCGGACGCTGGTGCCGGAGGCCGCCTGGAAGTCGGAGCCGGTGTGGTAGCCGCTGGACCAGCTGGCGCCGGAAGCACGGTACTGGGTCGTGACGTTGGGGTTCTCGACCGGCGCGGCGTAGCCGGAGGTGTTGCTCTCGGAGGTGCCCGTGGCAGGGGTCCCCTCGGCCGGAGCGGCGGCCGTCTTCCCGGCCGGAGCCTGCCGCTCGGTGGCGGGTGCCGCTGCCTTCGCCGCGGAGGGCGTGGCCTCGGTGGACTTCGCGGCGGGCGCGGAGGCCTTCGCCCCGAGGGTCAGCTTCATACCCGGACGGATCAGGCTCGGGTTCTCGCCGACGACCTCACGGTTGTCCTTGTACAGCTTGTGCCAGCCGCCCTTGATCTTCTCCTTGACGGCGATCTTGGCCAGGTAGTCCCCGGCGACCACGGAGTAGGTCCGGGGAGCCTTCTTGGCCGCGGCCGCCGGGGCGCTGTGCGCCGCGGCGGACTTCGCGGCCGGCGCGGACTGCTCGGCGGCGTGGGCGCCGGTGGCGCCGATCAGCGGGAGGGCGAGAACGGCGCCGCCCGTCCCTGCGGCGAGGACGCCTCGGGATATCGGGCCGGTCTTCCTGCGACGGTGCTTGCCTCGTGCGGGCATGGGGGAATTCCTCTCCGGCGCCTGCGAGGTGAGCTGTCGGGTTCGGACTGGAGATGCCCGGCCGCGGTACGCGACTTGACCCCTAGCCGCCCGGATCCCCCCGGACGGCGACTTACCTGGTTCCCCCGCTCCTGCCACACGTGAGTCGGTTCGGATTCCGGTCGGCGGCAGGATTAGGCGTTCCGTCCGGATTGACCGTGACGTTAAGCGAGCCCGGACTCCGCGAACAAGCGCCGGATTGCGGAGTGGAATGGAGAGGTCAATTCCGGCGCGGAATTACCGTCACACTCCGTGGATTACAGATCTTGGCTTTCCGTGTGGCACCAGGAAGGCCCTCGCGCGCATTCGCCACACACCGTCACGGATATGATCCCGCTCACCCATCGCGGCCAAGCCGTCACACAAGATGCGTATGTTATTCCAAATGCATCAATACGGACATCTCATTACTGGTCGCGCTAAATCAGATCGAAATGTCGCCGTGAGGCCGGGGCACCGAAGCGATTGCTCGATGCAGCCATGTCGTATCGTCGCGAGCGTGCCCCGTCGGCGAGCGGCGCCGGCGCCCGACACCCCAGGAGCCCTTGTGACGCAGCTGCCAGAGGTCCCGCCGGCCGGCCCCGAACCGACGGACGTCGATCTCACCGGTGTCCGTAACTTCCGTGACGTCGGCGGACTTCCCACCGTGGACGGGCGCACCGTGCGTTTCGGGCGCCTCTACCGCAGCGGGCACCTCGCCCACGCCACCGAGGCGGACGCGGCCTTCCTCTCCGGACTCGGTCTGCACACGGTCTTCGACTTCCGCAACGCCGCCGACCACAAGCTCGACGGCTACGACGTGGACCTGCCCGGCGTCCGCAACGTCAGCATTCCGCTCTCCGACCCGGCCGACGGCGCCGAGTTCTGGCGACTCGTGCGTGACGGCAACATCGAGCAGCTGCGCTCGATCCTGGCGAACGGCAAGGGCACCGACCGCATGGTCGCCTCCTACCGTTCGATCATCAGGGACCGCACCTCCGAGCACAGCCGCGTGCTCCACGCGCTGGCGGAGGACAGCGTGCCGGCCCTGATGCACTGTGCGGCGGGGAAGGACCGGGCCGGCCTCTCGATCGCTGTCACCCTTCTCGCGGTGGGCGTGGACAGGGAGGCCATCGAGGCCGACTACCTCAAGTCCAACGACGCCCACCGCCGCTACAAGGTGAAGCGCAGCGACACGTCCGCCACGGGTATGTCCGAAGAGGTGATGGAGCTGCTCAATCCGCTCTTCGGCGCGCACTCCGACTACCTCGCCGCCGCGTTCGCCACCATCGACGAGATCTGGGGCGGCACCGACCGGTACCTCCTCGAAGGGCTGAAGGTCAGCCCCGAGACCCGTGAGAAGCTGCGCGACCGCCTGGTCGAGGGCGCCTGACGCCCTGGACGCCGCTTCCTCGGCCACGCTCGGACTCGTGGTGGGCGAGAGGGCTCACCCCTCGCCCGCCACGGTGAAGAGCAGGAAGAGGAATGCCGCAACGATGTGGCCCGCCACCAGATAGGCGAAGAGACGGATCACGACGCCACGGGGCATGCGCCGCTCCTGGGTGTCCTGGCCCTTGGCCCCGCGCGGGGTCAGCGGGTCGAAGTTCTCCGAATCGGACATGACGGTCCTCTCTCACGGCCCGGGGGCCTCGGTGACGGGAGCGACGCACCGTGCGGCGCGCGCGGGGATCAGAGCCGGTGGGCCCCACTGCCCGGGCACAGCTCGGCGACCGGGCTCTGCAGCAGGGTGTGGACGAAGAGCAGGCTCGCCCCGTCCGCGTCGAGTGCCCCGATCCGGTGCGGGGTGAGCGAGTCGAAGTGCGCGCTGTCACCGGGGCCGAGGTCGTGGACCGACTCGCCGAGCACCACCCTGAGCCCGCCTTCCAGGACGTACAGCCACTCCTCGCCCGGGTGGACGCGCACGAGGTCCCCCTCGGCTCCGTACGGGACACGCACCCGCAGTGCCTGCATGGCCCTGCCCGCCCCGCCGGCCTGCCGGTACAGCCAGCCTCCCGCCTCGGGCCCGACCGGGCCGGCCTCCGTCGGACCCGCGCCCCGGATGATCGCGTCGCGTTCCGGTGGCATCTCGCCCAGAAGCTCGGAGACGGTCGTACCGTAGATACGGGCCAGCCCCAGCAGCATGGGGAGTGAGGGCTGCCGGCGGCCGGTCTCGAGCCGGGAGAGGTGGGCCGGTGAGAGCCCCGCCCGCCCGGCCGCGCTCTCCAGGGTGAGACCGCGGCCACGACGGAGGTCGCGGAGGCGTGGGGCGACACCGGGCAGTTCGTCGGACGTTCCGGCGCCGGGAGGGTTCATGCGCCCATTGGGCCACCTCGTTCCCTCTGAGGCAAATTAATTGCCTCAGAGGCAAACTCCGGAACCCGGAGTCAGCGGTCGGCGACGGCCTGCTTCACCAGTGTCCTGCCGAAGTCCCACATCAGCCCGCCCCCGCTGTGCGCCTCGTCCATGACTGCCGTGAACGCGGTCACGAACCGCTCCACCTCCCGCTCGCCGATGATCAGCGGCGGAATCAGCTTGATCACCTCCAGGTGGTCTCCCGAGACCTGGGTGAGGATCCGGTGCTTGTGCAGGAGCGGCGCCACCACCATCTGCGCGAAGAGCCCCCTGCGGGCGGCCTGGAGCATCGCCCAGCGGCTGCGGAGCTTGAGCGAGGACGGCCGGCCGAACTCGATGCCGATCATCAGCCCGCGTCCGCGTACCTCGTGCAGCAGCTCGTAGCGGCCGACGAGCGCGGCGAGGCGCTCACGGAGCAGGTCACCGGTACGGCGGGCGTTCGCGACGGTCTGCTCGTTGTCCATCACGGCGAGCACGGCGAGTCCGGCCGCCATGGCCTGGGCGTTGGATCCGAAGCTCGCCGAGTGCACGAGCACCCGGTCCATGGAGGAGTAGACGCGCCTGAAGATCCAGTCCTTGCCGAGCGTCGCACCGACGGGCACGTACCCGCCGGAGAGCGCCTTGGCGACGCACAGCAGATCGGGTTCGACCCCCTCCTCGTGCTGGTAGGCGTAGAAGTCACCGGTCCGGCCCAGACCGGTCTGCACCTCGTCGGCGATCAGCAGGGCCTTGTGCCGGTGCAGCAGTTCCTGCGCCTCCCGCAGGAAGCCGGGAGGCGCGGCGTTCACCCCCTTGCCCTGGATCGGCTCGACGACCAGCCCGGCCACGTCCCCCTGCTTCAACTCACGTCGCAGCGCGTCCAGATCGCCCAGGGCGATGGCCGTGTCGGGGAGCAGCGGTGAGAACCCCTCCCGGAAGCTCTTCTCCCCGTTGACGGAGAGCGATCCGGTGGTCAGCCCGTGGAAGGCGTGGTGGCAGTAGAGGATCCGTGGTCTGCCCGTGGCGTACCGGGCGAACTTGAGGGCGGTCTCGACGGCTTCGGTGCCGCTGTTGCCGAAGAAGACACGGTCCAGGTGCGGGCTGTGGGCAAGCAGTCTCTCGGCGAGCAGGCCGGGCAGTGGCTGGCAGTCGAAGCGTGTGAGGTCGGCGAGCGAGGCGTCCAGGACGTCGTGCATCGCGCCGCGCACCACCGGGTGGTGTCTGCCGAGCCCCATGACGCCGAAGCCGGCGAGCATGTCGAGGTAGTCGTTGCCCTCGGCGTCCCAGAAGTACGCGCCCTCGGCCCGCTCGTAGACCTTGTCGAACCCGAGGGTGTGGAGCATCCTCGGCAACTGGTGGTTGAGGTACCGGGTGTGCAGCTCGTACCGCTCGCCACCGCGCTCCGAGAGAAGCCGTGCCAGGTCGAAGACCGGTCGTCCGTCGTTCATGCCCCGTACTCCTTCGGCAGGTGGTGCCGTGTTCCGTCCGCCGCGCCGCGCGCCAGCGCCGCGCCGATCCCTCCCGCGATGTCCACCGCGGTGAGCCCGATCTCGGCGAGCACCTGTTCGCGCCCGCCGTGCGCGAGGAACCGTTCAGGGATCCCGAATGTCCGAAGCGGTACGTCGACCCCCGCGTCCCTCAGTGCCTGCCCGACGGCCGAGCCGACCCCGCCGGTCCTGCAGTTGTCCTCGACGACCGCCACCAGTCGGTGCCGTGCGGCGAGCTCGGGCAGCTCGGCGTCGACGGGCTTGACCCACCGGGGGTCGACCACCGTGGCGCGGATGCCGGACCCTCCGAGCAGGTCGGCCGTCTGCAGGCAGAGCGGGGCGAGGGCACCGACCGCAACCAGCAGGACCTCAGGGTCGGCTGCCTGGTGCAGGACGTCCATCCCCCCGATCCGTCCGACGGCACGCACGGGCTCCCCCACCGATTCCTTGGGGAACCGGATCACCGTCGGAGCGTCCTCGACGCCGACGGCCTCACGCAGTTCCTCCCGGAGCCGGTCGGCGTCGCGGGGAGCGGCGATCCGGAGCCCCGGGACGACCTGCAGCACGGACATGTCCCACATGCCGTTGTGGGACGGGCCGTCGGTCCCCGTGACTCCCGCGCGGTCCAGGACGAAGGTCACCCCGCACCGGTGCAGCGCGACATCCATCAGCAGCTGGTCGAACGCCCGGTTGAGGAAGGTGGCATATACCGCGACGACGGGGTGCAGCCCACCGGTGGCCAGGCCCGCCGCGGAGACGACGGCGTGCTGCTCGGCGATTCCCACGTCCCAGATCCGGTCGGGGAACTCCCGGGCGAACCGGGTCAGTCCGACGGGGTGCAGCATGGCCGCGGTGATCGCCACGACGTCCTGGCGTTCGGCGCCGATCTCGGCGATCTCGTCCTCGAAGACCGAGGTCCAGGAAGGCGCCGCCGGGACCACCAGGGGTTCACAGGTCAGGGGGTCGATCCTGCCGATCGTGTGGAAGCGGTCGGCGTCGTCGGCCAAAGCGGGGGCGTAGCCCCGGCCCTTCTCCGTGATGCAGTGCACCAGCACCGGACCTCGGAACCGCTTGGCGCGTTGCAGTGCGGACTCGACCGCGGCGGTGTCGTGCCCGTCGACCGGTCCGACGTACTTCAGGCCGAGGTCCTCGAACAGGCCCTGAGGGGCGAAGGTGTCCTTGAAGCCCTTCTTGGCGCCGTGCAGCGACCCGTACAGCGGAGGCCCGATGACGGGCGTCTGCTGGAGCATCTCCTTGCCCCAGGAGAGGAAGCGCTCGTAGCCGTCGGTGGTACGGAGCGTGGCCAGGTGGTTCGCGAGACCGCCGATGGTCGGGGCGTACGAACGCTCGTTGTCGTTGACCACGATGATCAGCGGGCGGTCCCCGGCCGCGGCGATGTTGTTGAGCGCTTCCCACGCCATGCCGCCGGTGAGGGCGCCGTCGCCGATGACGGCGACCACATGGCGGCGGCGGCCCAGGACCTCGTCCGCCTTGGCCAGGCCGTCAGCCCAGCCGAGGACGGTCGAGGCGTGGGAGTTCTCGATGACGTCGTGCTCGGACTCCTCACGGGAGGGGTAGCCGGAGAGGCCACCCTCGGTGCGCAGCTTGGAGAAGTCCTGCCGTCCGGTCAGCAGTTTGTGCACATAGCTCTGGTGCCCGGTGTCCCACAGGACGCGGTCCACCGGGGAGTCGAACACCCGGTGCAGGGCGATCGTGAGTTCGACCACCCCGAGGTTGGGTCCGAGATGACCGCCCGTCCGCGTCACCGTCCGGACGAGGAACTCCCTGATCTCCTCGGCCAGCACGCCGAGTTCCGCCGGGCTCAGCGCCTTGAGGTCCTGCGGCCCCTTGATGGATTCCAGCATCGTCACGTACGGGCCCCTCTCCCTGGTCCAGTGATCGGCTCATGGCCGGTACCCCGCGAGGTTCCCGGCCTTGGTGCTCCTCCGACCACGCACCCGCCGGCCCGGCCCCTGACGGAGCGCCCCTGGGCGTACCGTCGTGCGGGGCCGGGCCGGCGGGGTGAGGAGACCCGGTGGCACCGGTTCTCCCGTGGTCATGACGTCACCGGCTCCCGCCGACGGTCTCCCGTGCCGCTCGCAGGGACTCCTTCAACGAGCCCATGGTGGCGAGCACCGCCGTGGGCTCGTAGCCGCAGTGCGCCATGCAGTTGGCGCAGCGCGGGTCCTTGCCCCGGCCGTACTTGTCCCAGTCGGTCTCCTCGATGAGCTCACGGTAGGTGGGGACGTACCCGTCGCTCATCAGGTAGCAGGGCCTCTGCCAGCCGAAGAGCGAGTAGTTGGGGATGGCCCAGGCCGTGCACGGGAAGTCGGCCTTGCCCTCGAGGAAGTCGAGGAAGAGCGGCGAGTGGTTCAGCCGCCAGCGGCTCCGGTTGCCGCCGGCGAACGACTTCTTGAAGAGCTCGCGGGTCTGCTCGACCCCCAGGAAGTGCTCCTGGTCGGGTGCCTTCTCGTAGGCGTAGGCCGGCGAGATCATCATCTCGTCGACCTTCAGCTCGTCGTTGAGGTAGTTGAGGACCTCGATGACGGTCTGCGGGGTGTCGGTGTTGAAGAACGTGGAGTTGGTCGTCACCCGGAACCCGCGCCGCTTGGCCTCCTTGATGGCCTCGACCGCCTCGTCGAAGACGCCTTCCTTGGCGACCGACTCGTCGTGACGCTCACGCAGGCCGTCGATGTGCACGGCGAAGGCGAAGTACGGCGAGGGCGTGAACTTGTCCAGCTTCTTGCGCATCAGCATGGCGTTGGTGCAGAGGAAGACGTACTTCCTCTTCGCCACGAGCTGGCGCACGATCTCGTCGATCTGCGGGTGCATCAGCGGCTCACCGCCGGCGATGGAGACCATCGGCGCACCGGACTCCAGCACCGCGCCCACCGCCTGCGCGACCGGCATGCGCTGCTTGAGCACACCGGCCGGGTGCTGGATCTTCCCGCAGCCCTCGCAGGCGAGGTTGCAGGCGAACAAGGGTTCCAGCTCGACGATCAGCGGGAACTTCTCCCGCTTGCGCAGCTTCTGTTCGAAGAGATACGTCGCAACCTTGATGGACTGACGGAGCGGCATGGCCATCTGGGCTCACCTCCTGGGGAGCAGCAAAGATCGGTGCCATTCATAAAAAGCCGGAAGGACAGCACGAAGAACGCGGAATGCCGATATTCCACCGCGCACCGTGCCGATACGGACGAGCTCATGCTCTGGAGCGTCCACGACCACCCGTACGGCCGCAACAGGGCGTTGTCCGGTCCGTACGGCCGTCCGCAGGGTGGCGGCCGACTCCATGTCCACGGCGATCGCGCCGGTGGCCCGGAGCGAGACGCGCTCCGGGCCGCGGACCACGTGCCCTGAGCCGGTGAGCGGACCGGTGTGGACCGTGCGCCCGGGTACCGCTCTGACCAGCGCGTCGACCATCGCCCCGGTACCGGTGCAGACCGTGGTGCCGCCGGTGTCCCGGGTCTCCTCCGCGACCACCAGGTCGCCCGGGTGCATGCCCGGTTCGAGTCCGGCGCAGAAGCCGGCGGCGAGGACGGCCGTGCCGCCCGCGCCGTCGAGACCCAGCGCCTCCCGGACGGCGTTCTCCGCGGCCCGTGGGCCCATTCCGGACCGGATGACGCTCACCGGGCCGGGCCGCGGGGTGCCGCCCCGCCTGCCGGTGCGCAGCGCGAGGCGCTCGATGCCCAGCGCGCAGGCGATCAGCAGCGGAGTGGCGGTACCGGGCGGCTCCTGAGCACCACCCATGGGTTCAGGCCCCCTTGCCGTTGTGGGTACCGCTGCAGGCACCGCTGGTGAAGGGGTCGCCGTACACGTAGCGGCCGAGGGCGGTCAGCGGGAACACCTGTCGGTAGAGGTGGTAGTTGATCGAGAAGTCCCAGGGGAAGCCGGTGCCGGTGAAGTGCGGCTCGTCCCAGGAACCGTCTGCCTGCTGGGTGTCGGCCAGCCAGGCCACTCCTCGCTCGACGGCCCGGCTCTCCCGCTCGCCCGCGGCCAGGAGGGCGAGGAGGGCCCACGCGGTCTGGGAGGGGGTCGAGGCGCCGAGGCCGATCCACTTCTCCTCGTGGTAGGACCTGAGGTCCTCGCCCCAGCCCCCGTCGTCGTTCTGGACCGACTTCAGCCAGTCGACGGCCCGCCGCACCGACGGATGCGAGGCGGGCACTCCCGCCACGATCAGGGCGGGCAGCACGGAGCCGGTGCCGTAGATGTAGTTGACGCCCCATCGGCCGAACCAGGCGCCGTTCGCCTCCTGTTCGGCGAGCAGCCACTCGACGCCCCTGCGGGTCCGGGGGTCGTGGGCCCGGCCCTCGACGGCGAGCATCTCCACGACGTGCCCGGTGACGTCGGACGACGGCGGGTCGATGACCTCCCCGAAGTCGCAGAACGGCAGCCGGTTGGGGAAGGGGCTGGTGTTGTCCGCGTCGAAGGCCCCCCACGCGCCGTTGCGTGACTGCATGCCGAGGTTCCAGCGGACCCCGCGCTCGATGGCGGCCTCGACCCTCGCGGGGTCGGGGTGTCTGACCCGGCGCAGGGCCAGGACCACTTCGGCGGTGTCGTCGATGTCGGGGTAGTTGGTGTTGTGGAACTCGAACGCCCATCCGCCCGGGGCCAGTTCGGGCTTACGGACGGACCAGTCACCGGGGCGGACGATCTCCTCGCCGAGCATCCAGTCCGCGGCGCGCACCAGCGCGGGGTGATCGGGGCTCACCCCGGCGTCGGCGAGTGCGATGGTGGCGAGGCAGGTGTCCCACACCGGGGACTGGCAGGCCTCGACCATGCGGGCGCCGTCCTCCCGCCAGACCGCGAACCGGTCGAGGGAGGCGAGCCCCTCCCGCATGACCGGGTGGTCCAGGTCGTATCCCAGGAGATGCAGGGCGATGATGGAGTACACGGCGGGCGGCTGGATGCCTCCCCAGCAGCCGTCGTTCTCCTGACGTTCGATGATCCAGCGGGCGGCGGCGTTCATGGCGATACGGCGCAGTCTGCGCGGGGCCACCCGGTGGTAGAGGTGCAACGCCTTGTCGAGCCGCTGGAAGACGCCGTCCCAACTGGCCGCCCGCGCTCGGCTTCTGGGCGGTGCGGGGCATGCCGGATCGGTGTGCAGTTCGTCGAGGGTGAAGGGGGCGGGGCGTACCGGGCGCTTCGCGGACACGATGGTCAGCGGAACGATCGTCTGGCGGGCCCAGCATCCGAAGTCGTAGATGTTGAGCGGGAACCACTTCGGGAAGAACATCAGCTCGGGCGGGAGCTCCGGCAGGTCCTCCCACTTCCACCAGCCGAAGAGCGCGAGCCAGATCCGGGTGAAGACCCGGGACCGGGCGATGCCTCCCTGATCCCTGACCCACCCGGCCGCGCGGATCATGTGCGGATCGTCGGGCCTGTCACCCGCCAGCCTCAGGGCGACGTACGCCTCGATCGTGGCGGACAGGTCGGGGGGGCCTTCGAAGAAGGTGTTCCACGTGCCGTCGCCGAGCTGTTCGCCCCGGATGAAGCGGGCAGCGGCCTTGACGGTGTCCGGGTCCTGGATTCCCAGGAACTGACGGAGCAGCAGGTCCTCCGCGTCCATGGTGACGTTGGTGGCGAGGTCGCCCTTCCACCAGCCCTGCTCGTCCTGCCTGCCGAGGAGATGCTCCACCGAGCGTTCCGCGGCCCTCCGCGCGACGGTGAGCAAATCGTCCGCGGCGGTGATCGATTCGGTCGGATCGCCTGCCGGTGCCGCGCGGAGGTTCGCGGCCCCGGTGCTTCCGTCTGTCGTCGCTGTCATGGCTTCCCCTTCGTGCAGTCAGGTCCTCTGCTGTGCTGGGGTCTCCGTCGGCGGGCGCCCCCCGTGGGGCGCCCGCCGGCGACTGCGAGTCATATCTGGAGGTTCATCATCTCTTTCGTACGACCACGAAGTCGGCGAGTTCGGTGAGCTGCGCCCTCACTCGCTCCGGCATGTCGACGCCGTGCAGCGCCTCGATGGCTACCGCGTGCTGACGGCGGGCTTCCTGGGCGGTCCACTCACGGCCGCCCGCCTCCTCGATGAGTGCCGCTCGCGCGGCGAACTCCTCCTCGGAGAAGCTGTCGAAGTCACTGCTCGCGGCGTCCGCGGCAAGGAGTTCGCCCAGACGCTCGGACGCCGGTCCGCCCGCTGCGAGCGCGGCGACGACGGGCAGGGACTTCTTGCGCTGGCGCAGGTCGCTCCAGGTCTGCTTGCCCGTGGACTCCGGGTCGCCCCAGATCCCGAGCAGATCGTCGACGGCCTGGAAGGCGAGGCCGAGGTGGTAGCCGTACGCCTCGAGGACGTCGGCGGTGCGGTCGTCCGCCCCGCCGAGGACGGCGCCGATGGAGACGGCGCAGGCCAGAAGGGCGCCGGTCTTGTTGCCCTCCATCTCCAGGCACTCCTCGACGGTGACCCGCTCGCGGTGCTCGTAGGAGATGTCCTGGGCCTGACCGTCGATCAGTTTGCGGCTGGCCGTGGTCAGCCTGCGCGCGGCCCGCCCGGCCTCGACGGTGCCGAGCTCCAGCAGGATCTCGTTGGCGAGGGCGAAGAGCGCGTCGCCGACGAGGATGGCCTGGGCGGGACCGTGCACCTTCCACACGGTGTCCCGGTGGCGGCGCTGCTCGTCACCGTCCATCAGATCGTCGTGCAGCAGCGAGAAGTTGTGCACGAGTTCGACGGCCACGGCGCCGGGGATGCCGGCCTCCGCGGGTGCGCCGGCCGCTTCCGCGGACAGCAGCGCGAGCGCGGGACGTACCGCCTTGCCGCCGTCGCCGTCGGCCGGACGGCCCAGGGCGTCGATCCAGCCGAAGTGATAGGCCGCCACTGTGTCCATGGGCGGTGCCAGCCGGCCCACGGCAGCTCGAAGTACCGGCGCTGACAGGGCCCTTCCACGCTCCAGAAGCGCGGTGACGTCCGCGGTGTCCACCACGGTGTCGTAAGCCGGATTCGCCGGGGTCACAGACTCTCCTCTTGTTCCGGTGGTACTGCTCATGCCGCCTCCTGCAGCGGATGTTCGTGGGGCCGGCCGAGGGCCTGGAGTGCGGCGTCCGCGGCGGTGGAACCGCTGCGGACCGCACCCTCCATGGTCGCGGGCCAGCCGGTGGCGGTCCATGCTCCCGCCAGGTGCAGTCCTGGGGCACGGGTGTGCGTGCCCGGGCGCAGGCGTCCGACACCGGGCGCGGGCGCGAAGGTCGCGGTGCGTTCCCGGGTGACGAAGAAGTCTCTGATACCGGCCCCCCGCGCCGCCGGGAGGAGCCGTTCCAGCTCGGGCAGGTAGCGGGTGCGCAGTTCGGCGACCGGCAGGTCGATCTCGTCCTGCGCGGCCGACTGGGAGAGGGCGAGGTACTGGCCCCCGCCCTGCAGACCTGAGGCGTGGGTACGGTCGAAGACCCACTGCACCGGTGAGCCGAGCGCGGCGAGGAAGGGCCTGCGCAGGACGGTTCGGTCGTAGACGACGTGCACGTTGAGGATCGGCGCGTCGGTCAGTTCGAGCAGCCTGCCGGGGTCGTCGAGGGCGCCCTCGGGCAGGAGCCGGTGGGTCTCGCCCTGCGGTACGGCCAGGACGACCGTGTCCGCCGCGAACCGCTCGTCCTCGGTGGCGACGGACCAGCGTCCGTCCTCGGACTTCGTGAGGGAACCGACGCGGGCACGCAGGTGAATCCTTACGCCCGCCGACTCGAGCGCCTTGCGGGCGAGGGTGTCGTGGAGGTCTCCGAGGGGCACCGCGGCCCATCCGATGTCGGCCGCGCCCGGTTCCGAGAGAAGCCCGGTCTTGAAGACCTTCGCCGCGAGCGCCATCGAGGCGTTGGGGGCGGTGGCGTTGAGCGTCGCTACACCGACGAGGTCCCAGAGGGCCTCGACGGTGCGCCGTGACTGCCCGTGGCGGTGGAGCCAGGTGGCAAAGTCGATGGCGTCGAGCGCCGGATCGGCGGGGTCGAGGCGTCCCAGTGCCAGCGCGGCCCGTGCGACGCCGGCCTTCTCGGCGAGCGACAGGTGGGGGTAGGCGGCGAGTCCTCCGGCGAGGTGCAGCGGCACGGGGAGCCCGGTGCGGCGCAGTCGCCCGGCTCGCGGCCCGGCCTTCCGGCCCACGTCCAGCACCGGAACGTCGAGGCGGTCCTGGAGCGGGGCGAGATGGGTTCCCTCGATCCGGTCCAGGAACCAGCGGTACGCGGTGCAGCAACGCAGGTACACGTGCTGCCCGTTGTCGACGGAGAGGTCACCTCTCCTGAAGGAGAAGGCGAGCCCGCCGAGCCGGGGACGTCCTTCGAGCAGGGTCACCCGGAGCCCCGCGTCGGCGAGACGCAGTGCCGCCGTGACACCCGCGAGACCGCCTCCGACGACCACGGCGCGGGAATCGCGAGGATCCTGGGCGCTCATGCCTGCTCCTCTCGCCGTGGCGGGACGCTCAGCGGCTCGCGCCGGGCCGTCGCAGACTGGGACGCGCCGGGGGACGCGAAGGTTGCCCGGGAAGCACACCGCATCCGACCGGCCATCAGGCCCTCCCCCTGGCCGTCCGGCGTGAGATGTGACGCGCGTCGAGCCCCGACAGCCCTCGCACCGCGACGTAGGCCTTCTCGTGGCCGGGCAGCGAGACCCTGCCGCGCAGGACCGCCTCGGGATCGCGTTCGATCCGGTCGAGGAGGCGCCGGTAGATGCCGGCCATGGCCGCCACGCAGGCCCCACTGCGACGGTCCAGCATCGGCAGCAGCCGGTACCCCTCGGCGAAGAGCGCCCGGGCACGCCGGACCTCGAAGTGCACGAGCCCCGCGAAGTCGGAGCCGGGCGGCGGGGTGGCACGGCCGAAACCGGCCGAGCAGCCGAACTTCGCGAGGTCGTCGGCGGGCAGGTAGGTGCGCCCGTTCCCGGCGTCCTCGCGCACGTCGCGCAGGATGTTGGTGAGCTGGAGTGCGAGGCCGAGCGTGTCGGCGTACTCCGGGGCCCGTTCGGCACCCGGTGCGCCGGCTTCCGTCCCGAAGACGCCGAGGCTGAGGCGGCCGATGGCGCCGGCGACGCACCGGCAGTACCCCTTCAGGTCGTCCCAGGTCTCGTAGGTCGCTCCCCGTACGTCCATCAGGACGCCGTCGATGAGCTCGTCCAGCCCGCCCAGCGGCAGGGGGAAGCGCCGCGCGGCGTCGGCGAGCGCGACCGCGACGGGGTCGGTGTCGTCCTCGTCGACGGCCTTGTCGCGGATCCGGGAGAGCAGTTCCCGGGTGTCCTCCAGCCGGACGCGCTTGGTCTCCGGGGCCAGGTCTCCGTCGCCGATGTCGTCGACCCGACGGGAGAAGGCGTACAGCGCCGACATGGCCTGCCGCTTCTCGTACGGCAGCAGTCGGATGCCGTACGCGAAATTACGGGCCTGTTGTCCGGTGACGGCCTCGCAGTAGCTGTACGCGGCCTGTACCGGTGCCGACATGTACGTCGTCTGTCCCTCCACGGTCCGGATCACCCCTTTCTGTGCGCTCTTCGCAGGACGGCTCCCACCTCGCGCAGCAGTCCGGGCGCGGTGGGCTTGGGCGGTCCGGGCAGTACGTCGAATCCGGCGGCCGAGACGGCCGCGAGCGCGGCACGGCCACCGCCCACGAATCCGGCGAGCAGCAGCCTGAGCCGGCCGTGGACACTTCCCACGAGGGGAATGCCCTCGTCCAGCAGTTCGCGGGCGCGTTCCGCCTCGAAGGCGATCAGCGCGCGTACGGCCGCACCCGCGGAGGGCGCGGCCAGGTCACCCTCGCCGACATGGAAGCGTGCCATGTCCTCGGCGGGCAGGTACACACGGTCGCGGCCGAGGTCCTCGGCGACGTCCTGGAGGTGCTCGGCGATCTGGAGGGCGGTGCAGACGGCGTCCGAGCGGCGGATGCGCTCGGGGCTCGTGGTGCCCGTGATCTGCAGGACGAGGCGGCCGACGGGGTTGGCGGAAAGCTCGCAGTAGGCCAGGAGGTCCGCGTAGGTGCCGTAGCGGCGGACCTTCTGGTCCTGCCGGTTGGCCTCGACGAGGGCGAGGAAGGGTTCCGGGGTGAGCGCGCAGCGCCGGGCGGTGGGACCGAGGGCGCGCATCAGGGGATGAAGGGGTTCCTCACCCGTGGAGAAGACACGGTGCAGGTCGGCTTCGAGGGCGTCCAGCATGGCGAGGCGGTCCTCGCTCCGGCCGGGGTCGAGGCCGAGGCGGCGGGCGTCGTCCCCGCCCGGGGCCAGGTCGCCGTCGCCGATGTCGTCGACGAGCCTGGCGAATCCGTACACGGCCATCAGGTCGTCGCGCCAGGCCCTCGGCAGGAAGAAGGGGGCCACGGGGAAGTTCTCGTCCGCGGCCTTGTCGAGCGTGGTGGTGGCGGCGTCGGGTCGGGGCCGCTCGGTGCGGGTCACGGTGTACCACCCGACGCGGGGACGGCGAAACCACGTCGGAGCTGGAGATTTTCCATCATTGCCGTCATATCTCCCGTTCTACACTGCCGACCCAAAACATCCCTTTTCGGACACGCCGCTGGTCCGGCCGAGTGCGACATGCGCACAACGGGCGATGCGCCGGGGCGTATCACCCCACAGTGCCGCGAATCAGTACCGGGACAGCTTACGTTGTACAGCCCACGGGGCCGCGCCGGGGTGAGGTGCACACGCTCTCTCACCCTGTTCGCCGTCAACCCTCCCCGGATTCAGGCCTGTTGACGTCATCCGCCGGGAGGAGATCCCGGAGCGCCCGTGACGTCCACGCACCGCACACCAGGCGGCCCCCGCCGTCGCGCTCCGGCGGGGGCCACACGGGTGACGACTACTTGCCCGTCTCCCGCTCGTAGGCCTTGAGCACCTCTTCGGTGGGGCCGTCCATCAGGAGCTCGCCCTTTTCCAGCCAGAGCACGCGGTCGCAGGTGTCCCGGATCGTCTTGTTGTTGTGGCTGACCAGGAAGACCGTACCGGCCTCCTTGCGCAGTTCACGGATCCGCTCCTCCGAGCGGACCCGGAACTTCCGGTCGCCGGTGGCCAGCGCCTCGTCGATCATGAGGACGTCGTGGTTCTTGGCGGCGGCGATCGAGAAACGCAGCCGGGCGGCCATGCCGGAGGAGTACGTCCGCATCGGCAGGGTGATGAAGTCACCCTTCTCGTTGATCCCGGAGAAGTCCACGATGTCCTGGTACCGGCTCCGGATCTCCTCACGGCTCATGCCCATGGCCAGACCACCGAGCACCACGTTGCGCTCACCGGTGAGGTCGCTCATCAGGGCCGCGTTCACCCCGAGCAACGACGGCTGGCCGTCCGTGTAGACCTTGCCCTGCTCGGTCGGCAGCAGACCGGCGATGGCCCGGAGCAGGGTGGACTTGCCCGAGCCGTTGGTGCCGATGAGACCGATTGCCTGACCTCGGTACGCGGTGAAGGAGACGCCCCGCACCGCGTGCACCTTGCGCACACCGCGCTGCTCGCCCTTGCCGCGCCGCATCATCCGGCTCAGCGCGGCGGTGGCGCTGCCCTTGCCGCCCCCCGTGCCGTTGACCCTGTACACGATGTGCACATCGTCCGCGATCACGGTGGGGATGTGTCCCTGGGACGATTCCTCAGCCACGGCCGTACCGTTCCTCTGCCTTCCAGAAGTACACGAAGCCCAGGACGCCGACGACGAGCGCCCAGGCGAGCCCCACGGCCCAGACGTGCTGCGGAAGGTTCTCCGAGCCGTAGCCGTCGATCAGGGCGAAGCGGACCAGGTCCATGTAGATGGCCGCCGGGTTGTACTGCAGCACGTCCGCGATCCACTGGGGCTTGTCCGCCAGCATCACGGGGATGGAGAACATGACGCCCGAGGCGTACATCCACGTCCGCATGACGAACGGCATCAGCTGGGCGAGGTCGGGGGTCTTGCTGCCCAGCCGTGCCATGACGAGCGCCAGGCCCGTGTTGAACAGGAACTGCATGGCCAGCGCCGGAATCACCAGCAGCCAGGACAGCGCCGGGTAACTGCCGAAACCGACGGCCACGGCCACCAGCACGATCATCGAGAAGAGCAGCTGCTGGAGCTGCTGCAGCGAGAACGAGACCGGCAGCGACGCGCGGGGGAAATGCAGGGCCCGGACCAGACCGATGTTGCCGGAGATGGAACGCACCCCCGCCATGACCGAGCTCTGGGTGAACGTGAAGACGAAGACCCCGGTCACCAGGAACGGGATGAAGACCTCCTGGGTCATGCCCTTCCGGGTCCCCAGGATGATCCCGAAGATCAGGAAGTAGACCAGGGCGTTCAGCAGAGGTGTGGCCACCTGCCACAGCTGGCCGAGCTTGGCCTGGCTGTACTGGGCGGTCAGCTTGGCCCTCGAGAAAGCCAGGATGAAATGGCGTCGGCCCCAGAGCTGCCGCATGTACGCGAACAGCCCGGGCCGGGCTCCGCTCACCGTCAGGCCGTACTTCTCGGCCAGCCGGGACGGGCTCAGCCCCTCGTCGGCGGACGGCGGGCTGCTGAGGGCAATCCCGCCGTCGTGGGTCGTGTCACTCACAGTTAGGAACTCTCGTCTTCACAATGCGCAGCCGGGCGCGGCCGAGGCGGACAGGATCCCCGTACGAAACGCGTACGGCTCATGGTCTCAGAGGTGAGCCTCTCAGATCACCGGCGGCCGGCCCAGTCTGGTCAGGCGCCACACCGTACGCCACCTCATGGGGCGCCGGGACCCGCAGGGCGTCGTCCAGCCTTCCCGGAAGCCGCCGAACCATGCCTTGAGCGCGGGCTTGGAGGGCCTGCGGACCAGCGTGAGGAGGAGCCAGACACCGAGGTACACGGGGACCAGCGGCGCGGGAAGGTTCCGGCGGGCCAGCCAGACGCGGTTGCGGGCCACCATCCGGTGGTAGACCGCGTGCCGCGAGGGCGCGGTGGTGGGGTGGTTCAGCACCATGTCGGAGCGGTAGTCGATCATCCACCCGGCGTCCAGGGCACGCCAGGCGAGGTCGGTCTCCTCATGGGCGTAGAAGAACTCGCCCGGCAGCGGACCGGCGTCGGCGATCACCTGGCTGCGCACGGCGTTCGCGCCGCCGAGGAACGTGGTGACCCGCGACGAGCGCATCGGGTCGGCGGCCCGCAGGCGCGGCACGTGCCGCCGCTGGGTGACTCCGGTGTCCGGGTCCGCGATGCGGAAGCTGATGATGCCGAGTGCCGGGTCCGCCTCGAACGCCTGCCGGCAGAGCTCGGCGGTGTCGGAGTTGGGCAGGTGCCCGTCGTCGTCGAGGAAGAGCAGGGCGTCCACGTCGGTGCCGGACGGGCCGAACGCCTCGATCCCGACGTTGCGGCCGCCCGGGATACCCAGGTTCTCGGGCAGCTCGACGGTCCGGACGCCCGGCGGGACGTCGGGTACCGGGGCACCGTTGCCGACGACGACCACCTCGATCCGGTCGCCCTCCTGCCCGGCGACCGAATCGAGAAGGGCACGCAGTTCGTCGGGGCGGTTGCCCATGGTGATGATCACCGCGCCGAGTTTCATGGGGGAGCTCACTTCAGCCTGCTGGACGCCAGGATCGACACCAGGTGCAGGACGGTCTGGAGAAGGGCGATGCCCGCCAGGACCGCGACCGCGAGACGGCTGAAGAACAGGTCGTCCCTCACGGTGTCGAGGACCGCGGTCACCAGGATGAGCAGGGACGCCTCGATCCCGAGGATCAGCCGGTGGAACTTGAGCGCGCCTGCGGCCCGGCGGGCGAGCGCCATGCCGGACGAGCGCGGCTCGGACGCGGCTTCCTTGACCGGCGGCAGTCCGCCCTGGTGGCGGGCCACACCGACGAGGTCGGTCTCGGCCTTGATCAGGATGGCGCCGAGCGCGGCGAGCGTGCCCAGGAAAGCCCACAGCCAGTCGATGCGCCCGGACCCCCAGATGTCGGCGGCGCGCAGACCGAGGCCGACCAGCACGGCCGCGTCGCACAGGTACGCCGCCACCCGGTCCAGGTAGACCCCGCCCAGGGAGTACTGCTTCTTCCACCGGGCCACCTCACCGTCGACGCAGTCGAACAGCAGGTAGAGCTGGACGGCGATCACGCCGAGCAGCGCGCCCGGAATGCCCGGGACGAGCAGCGCCGGAGCCGCGAGCACACCGGCGACGGTCATCACGTAGGTCAGCTGGTTGGGCGTGATCCTGGTGGTCACCAGGCGCCTGGTGATGCGCAGCGAGACCTCACGCATGTAGAGCCGACCCGCCCAGTGCTCACCGCTGCGCCGGTCCTTGACGCCCGGGGGGTGCACGACCGGACGGAGTTCAGCTATGGATGGCTTTTGCATAGTCGGCGTACGCGTCCCTGATCTGGTCGGTGGGCAGGTTGAGGTGTTCCAGGATCGTGAAGCGTCCCGGGCGCGTCTGCGGGGCGTACTCGACGGCCCGCACGAATTCGTCCGTGGTGAAGCCGAGCTCGTCGGACAGCACCGGCAGCCCGTGACGCCGCAGGACGGTCGCCATGTGGACGGCGTCCTCGTGCGCGCCCCGCAGGTACATGGCGAAGCAGGCGCCGAGGCCGACCTGTTCACCGTGGCTGGCGGCACGCTTCGGGTAGAGCAGGTCGAAGGCGTGGTTGATCTCGTGGCAGGCGCCCGAGGCGGGCCGGGAGTCCCCGGCGATCGACATCGAGATTCCCGTGAGGACCAGCCCCTCGGCCAGGACCTTGAGGAAACCGTCGTCGCCGACCCCGCCGGGGTGACGCAGCACGGCCTCGCCGGCCTGCCGGGCCATGGCTGCCGCGAGCCCGTCGATGTCCTCGCCGCGGACCTCGTGGGCGAGCTCCCAGTCCGCGACGCAGGAGATGTTGGAGACCGCGTCCCCGACGCCCGAACGCACGTAGCGGGCGGGCGCCTGGCGGATCACGTCGAGGTCGATGACCACGGCGATCGGGGTGGGGACCCCGTAGGAGCCCCGCCCGTTGTCGTTGTCCAGGGTCGCGACCGGCGAGCAGAGCCCGTCGTGGGACAGGTTCGTCGCGACGGCGACCATGGGCATGCCCACGCGCGCCGCGGCGTACTTGGCCACGTCGATGATCTTTCCGCCGCCGAGGCCGACGACCGCGTCGTAGCGGTTGCCCTTGATTCCGTCGGCGAGGCGGACCGCGGAGTCGATGGTGCCGTCGGCGACCGGGTACCAGTCGGCGCCCGGCAGTACGGGGGCGAGCCGCTCGCGCAGGGCGCGCCCGGACCCCCCGCTGATCGCGATGGCGAGCTCGCCCGACGCGGAGATCCGCTGGTCGGCGAGGAGACCGGCCAGATCGTCCATCGCGCCGCGCCGGATGTCGACGACGACCGGGGACGGGATGAGGCGGGTCAGTACAGGCACGCGATCTCCCTGCCCCTGGCGAGGTCGTCGTGGTTGTCGATCTCGACCCACGTCACCTCGCCGATGGGTGCGACGTCGACGGTGAAGCCGCGGTTCACGAGCTCCTGGTAGCCGTCCTCGTAATAGAGGTCGGGGTCCCGCTCGAAGGTGGCCTTCAGCGCGTCGGCCAGCTCCTCGGCGGCCTCGGGCTCGATCAGGGTGACGCCGATGTACTCGCCGGACGCGGTGGCCGGGTCCATCAGCTTGGTGATCCGGCGGACGCCCTTGCCGTCCTCGGTGATGACCTTCATCTCCTCGTCGGCCAGGTTCTTCACCGTGTCGAGGGCGAGGATGATCTTCTGGCCCTTGCCGCGGGCCTCCAGCAGGGTCTTCTCGACCGAGACCGGGTGCACGGTGTCACCGTTGGCCAGGATGGCGCCCTGCTTGAGGACCTCGCGCGCGCACCAGAGGGAGTAGGCGTTGTTCCACTCCTCGGCCTTGTCGTTGTCGATGAGCGTCAGCGTCACGCCGTACTTCGCCTCGAACTCGGCCTTGCGGGCGTACACCGCCTCCTTGCGGTACCCGACGACGACCGCGACCTCGGTGAGTCCGACCTCGGCGAAGTTGGCCAGCGTCAGGTCGAGGACGGTCTTCTCGCCGTCCACGGGCACCAGGGCCTTGGGCAGCGTGTCCGTGTACGGACGCAGGCGGCGTCCGGCGCCGGCAGCCAGTACGAGGCCGATCATGCGAGTTCTCCTTCGTCGTGTACGGCGGGAGCCGAGGAGGACACCCAGAAGCGGATGGACTCCGCGAGCACCACCAGAGCCACGGCTGCCGCGAGTGCGGTGAGGGCCGTGGTGAAAGCCGGATCGTGGATGAGCACGGCGGCGAGTACGGCCACGGCCAGGGTCCGGCCCTCGTGCCCGAGCGTCACGCGCACCAGCCACCGGGGCGGAGCCCCGGTGCCGCCGCGGATGCGGTACACCGTGTCGTAGTGATGGTAGGCGACGGCCGAAACCAGGCCGAATGCCGCGGGAACGGCGTGCGGGACGTCACTGCGGGCCGCCAGCACGAGGATCGTGCAGTACTCGGCCGCCCGGAAGACCGGAGGAACCAGCCAGTCGAGCGCGCCCTTGAGCGGCCGCGACACCGCCAGCCCGGAGAGGACGGCGTAGAGGGCCGCGGCCCCCACGGTGAGCCAGCCGCCGTACGGGGCGAAGAGCGCTGCGGCCAGCAGTACCAGTGCTCCCGCGAACGCCAGGACGGGGGCCGTGAAACCGCCGCCCGGGCGCCGCAGCACGGCCGCGACGGCCTGGGCGAGGGGGCCGGAGTCGGCGAGGTCGTGCAGCGCCAGGGCCGCACGGTCGGTGCGCTGCGCCTTGCGGGTCAGCGAGCGCAGCAGCCGGCCGGCCGTGGTGTAGCAGGCGGCCAGGGCGCAGCCGACGAGCAGGGCGTAGAAGACGACACGGGGCGTGGTCACGGCGGTCAGCACGGCGATCATGGCCCATCGTTCACCGATGGGCAGGACTATCATCCGGCGGAGCCACACCGTCCAGCCGACGCTGTCGAGCCGGTCGGAGAGGGCGGCCGTGGGGCTCGTGTTGGACACCGCGTCGTGGTTGGCCTCGTTGAACGAGAAGTCCACGACATGGCGGCAGGCCTGGAGCACCATCGCGCCGAGGGCGAGGACCCAGACGTCGTCACCGCCTCGGGCGGCGCCGAGGGCGAGGCCCGCGTAGTAGGCGTACTCCTTGGCCCGGTCGAAGGTGGCGTCCAGCCAGGCGCCCATCGTCGAGTACTGGAGCGAGTACCGGGCGAGCTGGCCGTCCGTGCAGTCCAGGACGAACGAGAAGAGCAGAAGCACTCCCGCGGCCACGTAGCCGCCGCGGGTGCCGGTCGCCGCGCAGCCGGCCGCGATCAGCGCGGTGATCAGCGAGGCGGTCGTGACCTGGTTCGGAGTGAGGCCCCGGCGGGCGCACCAGCGGGCGATGTACCGGGAGTAGGGGCTGATGAAGAAGGTGGTGAAGAACCCGTCGTGGGCCTTGACCGCGCTGCGCAGCCGCACCGCCTCGTCGTCGACGGCCGCCACGGCCGCGACGGCTTCGGTACGTGCCTCGGGCGTCGTGGGTACGGCCGCCGTGAGCGAGCCGAGCTCGGGACGCTGCACGGCCGTGCCCTCCACGTCCAGCGCGACGGCCAGACGGCCGGGCACCGTGCGTTCCTCGGTGACGGGCTCACCGGCGGAGGGGGCGAGAGGGCTGCCCGCGCCTACGGCCGCCACAGCCCGCCGCAGGGCCCGGAGCAGCGCGGGGCGCGCCTCGGGCTGGGCGGTCAGGGCCCCGGGGATCGAGGCGGCGGCGAAACGCGGGTCGGTCAGCCCGAGCCTGAGGGCGTGGACGTGACCGACGAAGCGTGGGTCCACGAGCGCGACGCGCGTGTTCATGGGGACCGCGGCGAGCAGCTCGGCGGCTTCGCCGGCGTCGGCTGCTGCGGTCACGTCAAAGCCGAGTGACCTCAGATCGTCCTCGAGCGACGATCCGGGTACCGGCGCACCGGTGAGGATGGCGGTCGACAGACGAACTCACTCCTTGGAGCTGATGGGAACGGCGCGACATGTGGCCCGGAGGTGGGCCGGCGGCGCGTCGGCTGAGGCTATCGGATGAACGGAAGGCCGAGTTCACCGCCCGTTCGTGCTCCGTTCGGGCGAATCGGCCATCATGCGGCGCCGTTCGCGATCATCATCGTCGATCAACGCCTCGGCTCACAAACCGCGTCCGGGCAGCGCATAGGCTGACACGTATGACGTGGTTGATCACAGGCGGAGCGGGTTACATCGGGGCACATGTGGCAAAGGCCATGGTTGCGGCCGGGGAGCGTGTCGTCGTACTCGACGACCTCTCGACGGGTCTCGAGGAACGGCTGCCCGCCGCGATCACCCTGGTCCGCGGATCGGCCTCCGACCGGGAGGTCGTCGACCGGGTCCTGGCGGAACACGCCGTGACCGGTGTGGTGCATCTCGCTGCGAAGAAGCAGGTCGGGGAGTCCGTCGAGAAGCCGCTGCTGTACTACCGGGAGAACGTGTCCGGGCTGGCCGTACTGCTGGAGGCCGTGGTCGCGGCCGGTGTACGGCGCTTCCTCTTCTCCTCGTCCGCGGCCGTCTACGGCGTCCCCGACGTGGAACTCATCACGGAGGAGACTCCGTGCGCGCCGATCAACCCGTACGGCGAGACCAAGCTCGCCGGGGAGTGGCTGGTGCGCGCGGCCGGGAAGGCGCACGGGATCTCGACCGCGTGCCTGCGTTACTTCAACGTGGCGGGAGCGGCGGAGCCGGTCCTCGCCGACACAGGCGTCTACAACGTCGTCCCCATGTTCTTCGACCGGCTGACCCGGGGCGAGGCGCCCCGGATCTTCGGCGACGGCTACCCGACCCCGGACGGCACCTGTGTACGCGACTACATCCACGTCGCCGACCTCGCGGACGCGCACCTCGCCGTCACGCGCCGTCTGGACGCGAGTCCGAACGGCGAGGATCTCACCGTGAACATCGGACGGGGCGAGGGTGTGTCGGTGCGCCGTCTCGCCGAGCTGGTGGGCGAGGTCACCGGCCTGCGGACGGAGCCCGTGGTCGAGGCCCCCCGCCCCGGGGACGCGGCGCGTGCCGTGGCGTCGGCCGGCCGGATGGAGGGGGAGCTCGGGTGGAAGGCACGCCACACCATGCGCGAGATGGTGGAGTCGGCCTGGGAGGGCTGGTGCCTGCGCCACCCGGAGGCCCGCTCGGCGTCCTGACGGAAGGAGCCGGCGGCGACGCTCTGACCTGGCACCATTTCCGCAGGTCAGAGCATATGACAACGGTGTTCAGTGCCGTGTTGCCCGCTACCCCTCCCCCGTAGTTCACTGGCGGCACCGGGCGAGGTGCGTCCGCGCTGTCCGAGGGACACGGCGGGGTTACGGAGGCGTTCTCATGGGGGCTGGCCACGATCACGGGCACGGGCACGGAGGGCCGCCCCCGACGGGGACCGCGGCCGCCGCGTACCGGGGCCGGCTGCGGGTCGCCCTGGGGATCACGCTCGGCGTCATGGTCATGGAGATCGTCGGCGGACTGCTCGCCGACTCCCTCGCCCTGATCGCCGACGCCGCCCACATGGCGACCGACGCGCTGGGGCTCGGCATGGCGCTGCTGGCGATCCACTTCGCCAACAAGCCCGCCGGCCCCAACCGCACCTTCGGCTACGCGCGCGCCGAGATCCTCGCCGCGCTGGCCAACTGCCTGCTGCTCCTGGGGGTGGGGGGCTATCTGCTCTTCGAAGCCGTCGACAGGTTCATCACTCCGGCCCAGACCAGGGGCGGTCCGGCGCTCGTCTTCGCCGCCGTCGGCCTGGTGGCCAACGTGGTCTCCCTGTCGCTGCTGATGCGCGGGCAGCGGGACAGCATCAATGTCCGGGGCGCCTATCTCGAGGTCCTCGCCGACACGCTCGGTTCGGTGACCGTGCTCGTCTCGGCGGGCGTCATCCTGGCCACCGGCTGGCAGGCCGCGGACCCGATCGCCTCGCTGCTCATCGGCCTGATGATCGTGCCCCGCACGGTGAGGCTCCTTCGGGAGACGCTGGACGTGCTGCTGGAGTCCGCGCCCAAGGGCGTCGACATGGACGAGGTGCGTGCCCACATCACGGCTCTGCCGGGGGTGCTGGACGTCCATGACCTGCACGCCTGGACGATCACCTCGGGCATGCCGGTGCTCTCGGCCCATGTGGTCGTGCACCAGGAGATGCTGGACTCGATCGGCCACGAGAAGCTCCTGCACGATCTGCAGGGCTGCCTCGGGCACCACTTCGACGTCGAGCACTGCACCTTCCAGCTCGAGCCCAGCGGCCACGCCGAGCACGAGGCCAGGCTCTGCCACTGAGCGGGCCCCGCCACGCCGCGGCACGGACGCCCCGTCAGGCAGTCGGCGGACATACCCGCACCCGAAGTGCGGACAAGCGGCTTTTGTACGGCAGACTTGTCCGCACTCGAAGGGGTCCGGCGCACGAGGCCGGGGCCCAAAGCGAAGGATGGGTATGCCGACCACACCAGCCGCCGCGGCGCACAGCTCGTCGAACGGCACTGCAGACGCGATCATGCTCGAACTGGTCGACGAGAACGGCACCACAGTCGGCACCGCGGAGAAGCTCGCGGCCCACCAGGCTCCCGGTCAGCTGCACCGCGCGTTCTCCGTCTTCCTCTTCGACGAGCAGGGACGGCTGCTGCTGCAGCGCCGCGCGCTCGGGAAGTACCACTCCCCCGGCGTGTGGTCGAACACCTGCTGCGGGCACCCCTACCCGGGCGAGGCCCCCTTCGCGGCGGCCGCGCGGCGTACGTACGAGGAGCTCGGCGTCTCGCCCTCGCTGCTGGCCGCGGCGGGCACGGTCCGCTACAACCACCCCGACCCCATGTCGGGCCTGGTGGAGCAGGAGTTCAACCACCTCTTCGTCGGCATGGTGCAGGAGCGGCTGCGGCCGGACGAGGAGGAGGTGGGCGAGACGGCCTTCGTGACCGCCGGGGAGCTCGCGGAGCGCCACGCGGCCGCGCCGTTCTCGGCGTGGTTCATGACGGTGCTGGACGCCGCCAGGCCGGCGATCAGGGAGTTGACGGGCCCGTCGGCAGGGTGGTGACACCGCACGCGGACCCCGGTGCGGTCGCGGTCAGAGCCGCGCCTTCAGAGGCAGGGCAGCCCAGATGATCTTGCCGCCGCCCGCGGTGTGCTCCACGTCGCAGGTGCCTCCCGCCTCGGCGGTGATCTCACGGACCAGGAGCAGACCGCGGCCGCCGGTCTGCGCGTAGTCGGTGACCAGCGCGGTCGGGCGGTACGGGTGGTTGTCCTCGACGGAGACCCTGATCCACTCCGCTCCGATGGCCACCTCGACGGCGAGTTCGGGTGAGAGCAGCGCTGCGTGCTTGACCGCGTTGGTGACCAGTTCCGACACGATCAGTAGCAGGCCCTGGAAGATGTCGTCGTCGACGGGGACGCCCTGGCGCTGGATCAGGTCCCTCACCGCGTGGCGGGCCTGCGGCACCGAGACGTCCGACGAGGGTGCGGTGAAGCGCCACACCCCTTCGTACGACACGGGATGGGCCGGAACACTCCCACGGCTCTCCACAGACCGCCACCCGCTCTCGACTCGCATCTCGTACCGACCATCGGGTAACGAGTGTCGGGAAGAGTGTGGTCCGGACCGCACTGCTGACCGGAAGTAGTCGCTTCTGGAACACATCTGACCGAGTGGGTATGACAGCGTCAGGTGAGGAGACTATTTCTCACCGTCTTGTGGCTTCATACGGTCCGTTTCCTCGGGTGGCGGTGTGTCGGTCTCGCCGGGTGCCGCCCGGTCTCCGTCCTCGGGCGCCATCTGCTCCGTGACCATGCTGACGACCCGTCGGCCTCCCACGCCGATCGCGATCAGCCCGAGTCCGTCGAACAGCAGCGCCAGCGAGAAGAAGCACCCGAGGACGTAGAGGCTGCTGTGCGGCCAGTCGACGAGGACCAGGACACCGAGCAGCAGTCCGAAGGCCCCCTGCAGCAGGGTCCAGCCGAACTGGGGACCCCGGACGACCACACTGCCGACCAGCCGGAACACTCCCCCGGTGAGGAAGAGGAGGGCCGCGAACATCGTCAGCGCCTCGGCGGTGCCCGCGGGGTACTTGATGACGACGACTCCGGCGGCGATGTTCAGGGCGGCGACCACCACGCCCAGCCAGAAGTACGGCGTGCCACGGGCCTGGACCGCGTGGAGGAGGCCGACGAGACCGCCGACGAGCAGCAGCCAGCCGAAGAGGATCATCGAGGTGAGGGTGGCCACCCCCGTGTAGACGAGGCCCACCAGCCCCGCGACGACCAGCACGGCGCCGAGCAGGGCGAGCGCGCTGAAGCTTCGGCTGAGTTTCCTGCCCTCGGCCCTGGGTCCGGACATCGACAGCTCCTCACGGTGCGTGCCTGCTTCGCGACCCCTTCTTGATCATAGGTTCGAGCGGTGCGGATAGCATCCGGCGCATGGATCCCAGGGAGCGGACGGCCGAACCGGCGCTGGAGCACACGGTCGTGGACGGCGTCGCCACCGTCGTCATCAGCAACACCGCCAAGCGCAACGCCATGACCACCGGCATGTGGCAGGCCCTCCCACCGCTGCTGGAAGCGCTGGCCGCCGACCCGGCCGTGCGGATGCTCGTACTGACCGGTGCCGGTGACACGTTCTGCGCCGGAGCGGACATCGGCTCCCTCCGGGAACCGGGCGGGCGGCCGCAGGCGCTCGCGGTCGAGGCGGAGGAGGCTCTGGCCGCGTTCCCCCTGCCCACCCTGGCGGCGGTTCGCGGGCACTGTGTCGGCGGCGGCAGCCAGCTCGCGGCGGCGTGCGATCTGCGGTTCGCCGAAGAAGGCTCCTCCTTCGGAATCACCCCGGCGAAACTGGGGATCGTCTACCCCTCGTCGTCGACTCGTCGGCTGGTCTCGCTCGTCGGCCCGGCCACGGCGAAGTTCCTCCTGTTCTCGGGGGAACTGATCGACGCGGACCGGGCCCTGCGCGCAGGACTCGTGGACGAGGTCCGGCCGGCCGGAGCCCTGGAGGAGCGGGTGCGGTCGTTCGCCCGGATCCTGGTGTCGCGTTCGCGGCTGACCCAGGCGGCGGCGAAGGAGTTCGCCGACGGACGCGAGGACCGGGACGCGTACTGGTCGGAGCAGTCCCGCGGCAGCGGCGACGCCGCCGAGGGGGTCGCCGCCTTCCTGGAACGGCGCGCTCCCCGCTTCACCTGGACGACGGGGAGCACCGCGGCCGCGCCTACGTCAGGATGAGCCGGCTGTTGGCCCGCCAGTACTCGACGACGGCCGCGGGCGCCTTCCCGGGTGATCCGCTGTCGTAGGGCGGCTCGGCGTCCGGATCGCTTCTGCATGCCCGACATCCTGGGCGGGCGGCCCCGATGACCGCAATGACGAACTTCCCACCTTTACGGCCATGCCGTGCGCCTTCGCCGGCTGTCACGCCCCCACCCTGTCCCGCGTACCAACCAGTCGGTAACGTGCGGGCATGAGTACTCTTCCCCCGCGGGCAGGACGCCGCTGCCACAACGCCGTCAATCCACTGCACTCCAGCGTCTACTTCTCCCCCGACCTCGGCAAGGAGTTCGCGGAGCTCGGCATCGAGGACGAGAGCCGGGTCTACTTCGCCTCCCGTGGCGCCGCCCTGGGCGCCGTGGGGGCGGGTACGGTCACCGCGACCTTCTACAACTTCAACCACGAGCTCGTCGCCCGGCATCTGCCCGCGGTCTGGTCGGAGATCACGCCCGCGGCGGCGCTCGACGCGCGACTGCGGGCGGCGGACTCGACGCTGCGCCGGGTGCTGGGCGAGGAGGTCATCGCCTCCCCGGAGATGGCGGAGGCAGCCGGCCTGGCACTGCGCGCGGTGGAGGCCTGCACCTCCCACGCGCGCCCGCTCTACGCCGCGCACGCGGATCTGCCCGTGCCGGACCAGCCCCACCTCGCCTTCTGGCACGCCGCGACGCTGCTGCGCGAGCACCGCGGTGACGGGCACCTGGCCGCACTTCTCTCGGCAGGGCTCGACCCGCTGGAGGCGCTCGTGAGCCACACCGCCACCGGCAAGGGCATGGCCCCGCGCTGGATCCTCGCCACGCGCGGCTGGCGCCGCACGGACTGGGACGCGGCCGTGGAGCGGCTCCAGGGCCGCGGGCTCCTGGACGCCGCGGGCGAGCTGACCGAAGCGGGCACCGCCCTGCGGGCCGGTCTCGAGGAGTCGACGGACAGGATGGACGCCGCGCCCTACGAGCACCTGGGCGAGGACGGCGTCGCCCGGCTCACGGAGCTGGGCCGGGGATTCCTCTTCACGGCCGCCTCGGCCGGGGCGTTCCCGGCCGACCTGGTCGGCAAGGGCTGAGCGGCCCCGCATGTTTGATCCGGAAGGGAGGGGTCAGGCGGTAGGCACACCCTACGAAGGAGGCACACCGTGTTCCGTGCGATAGCGAACGCCCTGCGTACCGTCGGTTCGGCCGTCGCCACCGTGGTGACCCTTCCCTTCCGGCTCCTGGCCGGACTCTTCGGCGGCGCGTCGCGCGGCGGCAGGACCCGGCGCGCCTGACCGCCCACCCGCGGCACTGCGGGGGCCGTGATCGAGCAGGTCACGCGACACGGCCCCCGCCCACCCGGCACAATGCAGGCCAGGACCTGTGTGGAGTTGTCCCGTGGCGTCACGGGACAACTCCACACAGGTCCTGAGGGGCCCACCCGGGTGTGGACCACCCCGGTGGCACAGCCAGCACAGCCAGTACGAGAAGGCGAGTCGGGAAAACCGTGACGACGTCAATCGAAGGCAGGATCGCCGAGGAACTCGGCGTACGTGAGCGTCAGGTGAAGGCGGCCGTCGATCTGCTCGACAGCGGGTCGACCGTGCCCTTCATCGCGCGCTACCGCAAGGAAGCGACCGAGATGCTCGACGACGCGCAGCTGCGCGCGCTCGAGGAACGGCTGCGGTACCTGCGGGAGCTCGAGGACCGCCGTAAGGCGGTCCTCGATTCCGTGCGCGAGCAGGGCAAGCTCGACGCGGCCCTGGAGGCGCAGATCCGCGCGGCGGACACCAAGGCGCGGCTGGAGGACATCTACCTGCCGTTCAAGCCGAAGCGCCGAACCAAGGCGCAGATCGCGCGCGAGGCGGGCCTGGAGCCCCTGGCCGAGGGGCTGCTCGCCGACCCGTCCGTCGACCCGTCCGCCGCGGCGGCGGCGTTCGTCGACGCCGGCAAGGGCGTCGCGGACCCGTCCGCCGCGCTGGACGGTGCCCGGTCGATCCTGGCCGAGCGCTTCTCCGAGGACGCCGACCTCACCGGTGAGCTGCGCGAGCGCATGTGGTCGCGCGGCCGAGTCGTCGCGAAGGTGCGGGAGGGCAAGGAGGAGGCGGGGGCCAAGTTCGCCGACTACTTCGACTTCGCGGAGCCGTTCACCGAGCTGCCGTCGCACCGGGTCCTCGCGATGCTCCGCGGCGAGAAGGAGGACGTGCTCGACCTGGTCCTGGAGCCGGAGGAACCGTCGCAGGAGCCCGGCCCCTCGTCGTACGAGAACATGATCGCCCGCCGCTTCGGCGTAGCGGACCGTGGCCGGCCGGGAGACAAGTGGCTCGGCGACACGGTGCGCTGGGCCTGGCGGACGCGGATCCTCGTGCACCTGGGGATCGATCTGCGACTGCGGCTGCGCACCGCGGCGGAGGACGAGGCCGTACGCGTCTTCGCTTCCAACCTGCGCGACCTGCTGCTCGCGGCACCGGCGGGCACCCGCGCGACGCTGGGACTGGACCCGGGCTTCCGTACCGGTGTGAAGGTCGCCGTGGTGGACGCGACCGGCAAGGTCGTCGCCACGGACGTGATCCACCCCCACGTGCCCGCGAACAAGTGGGACCAGGCGCTCGCCTCCCTGGAACGCCTGGTCAAGGCGCACCAGGTCGATCTGGTCGCCATCGGCAACGGCACGGCGTCACGCGAGACGGACAAGCTCGCCGGCGAGCTCTGCGACAGGCTCCCCGAGCTGAAGCTCACCAAGGTGATGGTCTCCGAGGCGGGTGCCTCGGTGTACTCCGCCTCGGCCTTCGCCTCGCAGGAACTCCCGGACATGGATGTCTCCCTGCGCGGCGCGGTCTCCATCGCGCGCCGGCTCCAGGACCCGCTGGCCGAGCTGGTGAAGATCGACCCGAAGTCGATCGGTGTGGGCCAGTACCAGCACGACCTCTCCGAGGTGAAGCTGTCGCGTTCCCTGGACGCGGTGGTCGAGGACTGCGTCAACGGCGTCGGGGTCGACGTCAACACCGCGTCGGCGCCGCTGCTCTCACGGGTGTCGGGCATCGGATCCGGGCTCGCGGAGAACATCGTGGCCCACCGGGACACGAACGGACCGTTCCGTTCCCGCCGCGCGCTCAAGGACGTGGCACGCCTCGGCCCCAAGGCGTACGAGCAGTGCGCGGGCTTCCTCCGGATCCGGGACGGCGACGACCCGCTGGACGCGTCGAGCGTGCACCCGGAGGCATATCCCGTGGTGCGGACGATGGTGAAGAGCACCGGTGGTGACGTCGCCTCGCTGATCGGCAACACGGAGACCCTGCGTTCGCTGCGGCCGGACGACTTCGTCGACGAGAAGTTCGGGCTGCCGACGGTGACGGACATCCTCCGGGAGCTGGAGAAGCCCGGCCGTGACCCGCGGCCCGCCTTCCGTACCGCCACCTTCAAGGAGGGCGTCGAGAAGCTCGGCGATCTGGCCCCCGGCATGGTCCTGGAGGGGGTCGTCACGAACGTGGCCGCCTTCGGCGCGTTCGTGGACGTCGGCGTCCACCAGGACGGCCTGGTCCATGTGTCGGCGATGTCGCGGACCTTCGTCAAGGACCCGCGCGACGTCGTGAAGCCGGGCGACATCGTGAAGGTGAAGGTCATGGACGTCGACATCCCGCGCAAGCGGGTCTCGCTGTCCCTCCGGCTGGACGACGACACCACCGCCGGCCAGGGCGGCGGGCAACCGCGGCGGGACCGGGACGCCAGGGGCGGCGAACGGCCGCCTCGCCAGCGTCAGGGGCAAGGACAGGGCCAGGGCCAGCAGGACGGCCGGCAGGGCGGCGGCCGTCGCAACGACAGGCGCGGAGGCGGCGGAGGCGGAGCCCAGCGCCCGGCACCCGCCAACAGCGCGATGGCCGACGCGCTGCGGCGCGCCGGACTGACCGGCGGCTCGGATCAGGGCGGCGGCAGGCGCTGACGTACGGCGGGAGGGGCGGACGGGGAACGGCCCCGTTCGCCCCTCCCGCGTATCCGCTCCGGCCCGCTCGACGAGACAACACCGTTACGTGGAAAGGGTGTTGCCCGAAGCATTGACATGAGCAGGACGCGCCGCCACTCTGAGTGCCAGCCCGGGATGCAACCGGTTGCAAGGCACTTGTTCGCATCCCGGTAGCAAGGCTCTCCACTCGAAGATCCCCACCCTCGCACCTGCGTCGACGACGTGGCGGAAAGGGCTGCCGATGGCCGGTACGACACGAGAACACCCGGACGCCGCACGGGCCGATCCCTGGCCCGCCACGGCCTGTTGAGGCATCCTCACCCGTGCAACCGGTTGCACCATGAGCGTCACCGACGGGCCCACTCGTATGCGGGGCGGACCGGCGGGGGTACGTTCGGGGGCAGGCGGCGGCGAAGCCGCAGGGGCGGGCAAGGGGATCGACCGTGGCGATGACCATCCGTGATGTCGCGCAGGCCGCGGGAGTTCACGTCTCCACCGTCTCGCGGGCGTTCTCCGCCTCCCATCTCGTCAAACAGGAGACCCGGGAACGTGTCCTGGCCGTCGCCGCGGAGCTGGGGTACCAGCCCAACGAGACGGCGCGGGCGCTGACCACGGGCCGCACCCGGAATCTCGGGCTGATCGTCTCGGACATCGCCAACCCCTTCTTCCCGCCGCTCATCAAGGCGGCGCAGGCGTACGCCCGCGTCCGCGGGTACCAAGTCTTCGTCGCGGACACGGACGAGGACGTCCGGAGGGAGGAGGAGGCGATCCAGACCCTGGCCCGCCAGGTCGACGGCGTGGTTCTGGTCAGCCCCCGGCTGGCCAACGACGTCATCGCGGCGCTGGGCGGTCACCCGCCCTTCGTGCTGGTGAACCGTCAGGTCACGGGGCTGTCCGCCGTCCTGATGGACGTGGGTCACGGCGCCGCGCTCGCGGTCGAGCATCTGGTGGCGCTGGGCCATGCCCGTCTGGCCCTGGTCGGTGGTCCGCGCGGATCGTGGACCAGCGCGGAGATGCGACGTGCCGCGGGCAGAGCGGCCGCGAACCACGGGATCCGGCTGGACGTACTGAGCCCCAACGCGCCGACGGAGCAGGGCGGGATCGCGGCGACAGAGGCCGTGCTGAGGACGGGCGCCACCGCGGTGATCGCCTACAACGACCTGGTCGCCATCGGCCTCGTCGAAGGCCTGGACGACCGGGGCGTACGGGTGCCGGGCGACATCAGCGTGGTCGGGGTGGACGACACCGTGGCCGGACGGCTGAACCGCCCGCGGCTGACCACGGTCGCCATGCCGACCGCCCCCGCCGGCCGGACGGCGGTCGATCTGCTGCTCCAGATGGTGGAGTCGACGGCGGACAGGCCGGCCACGGCGCAGACGACGCTGACCACCTCACTGGTCGTCAGGGACTCCACCGCGCCCCCCGGCCGGCCCGCCAACTGAGCGTCCACACCGCCTTATTGACCGCGGGAACCAGGTGTCGTACCGTCACCGCTGTTCGCATACACGAACACGGTTCAGCATAAGGAATCTTGCTTCCGAAGCGGGAACCAGCCTTCACCACCGCACCAACCACTGACAGGTGCCTGCGGAGGACGCCGCAGGCGGTGAAAGGACCAGCTAGTGCGCACCGAGAATCAGCACGTCAGGAGACGGGGCGGCCGTGCGGCCGCCACCTTCGTCGCCGTGGTCTCGCTCCTGGCAGCGGGCCTCACGGCTCTCTTCGCAACCGGTTCGGCCTCGGCAGCCCCGGCCGCCGGCTCGTACAGCCTGAAGAACGCCGCCAGCGGTCTGTGTCTGGGTGTCCCGGGCTCCAGCACCTCCGCCGGGACCCAGCTCGCACAGAGCGCCTGCAACGGCGCCGCCAACCAGACCTGGAAGCTCGCCGCTTCGGGCAGCGGCTACACCCTGGCCGCGGCGCACAGCGCCAAGTGCGCGGGCGTCAAGGACTCCTCCACCAGCGCGGGGAAGGCGGTGGAGCAGCAGAACTGCGGCGGCGGCGCCACCCAGGTGTGGACCCTGACCTCGGTCAGCGGCAGCACCTACCGCGTCGTCAACAGCAACGGCGGCAAGTGCCTGAACGTGAAGGACAGCTCGACCGCCTCGGGCGCCCTGGTTCAGCAGAACTCGTGCGACTCGGTGAGCAGCAAGAGCTGGACCTTCACCGCCTCGGGTACCACCCCGACGGACCCGCCCACCGACCCGACGGACCCCCCGACCGACCCCACCGACCCGCCCTCCGACCGTCCGGCATGGCCGACGGCCAACGGCAGCCAGGCCGTCTCCTCGACCATCAAGGTCTCGGGGACGTACGACGGTGGCATGAAGCGGCTGTACGGCAGTGGTGACCTCGGCAGCGGCGGTCAGGACGAGGACCAGCCCGCACTGATCGAGCTGGCGGACGGCGCCACACTCCAGAACGTCATCCTCGGCGCCCCGGCGGCCGACGGCGTGCACTGCTCGGGCGCCTGCACGATCAAGAACGTCTGGTGGGAGGACGTGGGCGAGGACGCCGCGACCTTCCGCGGCAGCTCCTCCTCGACGGTCCGGACGGTGGACGGCGGCGGCGCGCGCCTCGCGGAGGACAAGGTCCTCCAGCACAACGGCGCCGGGACGCTGATCGTCAAGAACTTCCAGGTCGACGACTTCGGCAAGCTGGTCCGCTCCTGCGGCAACTGCTCCACGCAGTACGGCCGGCACATCCAGCTCCAGAACATCTGGGCCACCACCCCCGGTGACTCGCTGGTCGGCATCAACACCAACTACGGCGACACCGCACGGTTCTCCGACATCACCATCTACGACGACGCCGGCCGCGACCTGGACGTCTGCGTCAAATACAAGGGAACGACGAGCGGCGAGCCGAGCAAGATCGGCTCGGGCGCCGACGGCACGAACTGCATCTACTCCTCGTCCGACATCACCTACGTCGACTGAGGCACGCCCCCGCGCGCGAAGCCTGCCCGTCCCGGTCTCCGGGGCGGGCAGGTCCGCGTACGGGGAACCGCAGCGGGTCCCCGCCCGTGCGGCGGGGACCCTTCGCGTCAGCCGGCTTCGGTGACCTTGCCGTCGGACACCTCGACGCGGCGGGTCGTACGGACCGCTTCCAGCATCCGCCGGTCGTGCGTGACCAGGAGGAGCGTGCCGGTGTACGCCTCCAGGGCGGATTCGAGCTGCTCGATCGCCGGGAGGTCCAGGTGGTTGGTCGGCTCGTCCAGGACGAGCAGGTTGACGCCCCTGCCCTGGAGGAGGGCGAGCCCCGCCCGGGTGCGCTCGCCGGGCGAGAGGGTGGTGGCGGGGCGCAGTACATGAGCGGCACGCAGACCGAACTTGGCGAGCAGGGTGCGCACCTCGGCGGGCTCGGTGTCGGGGACGGCGGCGCAGAAGGCGTCCAGCAGGCTCTCCGTGCCGTGGAACAGCTGGCGCGCCTGGTCGACCTCGCCCACCACGACGCCCGAACCGAGCGAGGCGTGGCCGGCGTCGAGCGGCAGTCTGCCGAGGAGCGCGGCCAGCAGGGTGGACTTGCCGGCCCCGTTGGCGCCGGTGATGGCGACGCGGTCCGCCCAGTCGATCTGCAGGCTGGCGGGGCCGAAGGAGAAGCCTTCCCGCAGGACCTCGGCGTCGCGGAGCGTGGCGACGACGGAGCCGGAGCGCGGCGCCGAGGCGATCTCCATCCTCAGCTCCCACTCCTTGCGGGGCTCCTCGACGACGTCAAGGCGTTCGATCATGCGCTGGGTCTGCCTGGCTTTGGCCGCCTGCTTCTCGCTCGACTCGCTGCGGAACTTGCGTCCGATCTTGTCGCTGTCGGTGGCCTTGCGACGGGCGTTCTTGACGCCCTTGTCCATCCAGCTCCGCTGTGTCTGGGCACGGCTCTCCAGCGCGGAGCGCTTGTCCGCGTACTCCTCGTACTCCTCCCGGGCGTGCGCGCGGGCGCGCTCGCGCTCCTCCAGGTACGAGGCGTAGCCGCCGCCGTAGAGGTTGATCTGCTGCTGGGCGAGGTCGAGCTCGAGGACCTTGGTGACCGTACGCATCAGGAACTCGCGGTCGTGGCTCACGACGACGGTGCCGGCGCGCAGTCCGGAGACGAAACGCTCGAGTCGTTCCAGCCCGTCGAGGTCGAGGTCGTTGGTGGGCTCGTCGAGCAGGAACACGTCGTAGCGGGAGAGAAGGAGGGAGGCGAGGCCGGCGCGGGCCGCCTGTCCTCCGGAGAGGGCCGTCATCGGCTGGTCGAGGCCGATGGTCAGTCCGAGGTCGGTGGCGACCTCCTCCGCGCGTTCGTCGAGGTCGGCTCCGCCGAGGGAGAGCCAGCGCTCCAGTGCCTCGGAGTACGCGTCGTCCGCGCCGGGGGCCTGGTCGACGAGGGCCTGGGTCGCGACGTCCATCGCGGTCTGGGCCTCGGCGACCCCGGTGCGGCGGGCGAGGAACTCCCGCACGGACTCGCCGGGCCTGCGCTCGGGCTCCTGCGGGAGGTGTCCGACGTTGGCGGTGGGCGGGGAGAGGCGCAGCTCGCCCTCCTCCGGCCGGTCGATCCCCGCGAGCAGGCGGAGCAGCGAGGACTTTCCGGCGCCGTTGGCTCCGACGAGACCGATCACGTCACCGGGCGCGACCACTAGGTCGAGTCCCGCGAAGAGAGTGCGGTCGCCGTGTCCGGCGGCGAGGTCCTTGGCGACGAGAGTGGCAGTCATCAGGGTGCCGATCCTAGCGACTCCCCGCCGCCGCACCGCGCGTGGACCCCGGGTGCGATCATGGCCCGTCCCGGCAGGGAACCATACGGAAGCGAGGGTGCGCGGTGACCGATGTGATCGTGGTGGGTGGCGGAGTCAGCGGGCTGACCACGGCCCTGCTGCTGGCCGAGCGCGGACTCCGGGTGCGGGTCTGGTCCCGCGACCCGGCGGGGGCGACGACCTCGGCGGTGGCCGGTGCCCTCTGGTGGCCCTACCGGATCGAGCCGGAGCCACTGGTCGGTGACTGGGCCCTGGAGACGCTCGGGGTGTACGAGGAGCTGTCCGCCGATCCGGGCTCGACCGGTGTCCGCATGGTCGCCGGGGTGCACGGCGGGGAGCGCCTGGCCGCCCTCGGCCCGTGGGCCGCACGTCTGACGGGCGCGCGCGAGGAGGCCGACGGCCTGCGGGTGACGCTTCCGCTGATCGACATGCCGGCCCATCTCCGCTGGCTGGAGGACCGGGTCACCACCGCCGGTGGTGTGGTGGAGCGCCGGGCGGTGAGTGGTTTCGCCCAGGCGGCGGCCCAGGCGCCCGTGGTGGTCAACTGCGCCGGCCTCGGCGCGCGTGAGCTGGTCCCGGACGCCGGGGTGCGGCCGGTCCGTGGCCAGCTCGTGCTGGTGGAGAACCCTGGGATCGAGGAGTGGTTCACCCGGGCCGATCCGGCGTCGAGCGCGACGACCTACTTCTTCCCCCAGCCGTACGGTCTGGTCCTCGGGGGTACTGCGGAGGCGGACGACCCTCGCACCGAGCCCGATCCGCGCACGGCGCGGGAGATCGTGGCGCGCTGCGCCGAGGTGCGGCCCGAGATCGCCGGTGCCCGGGTCATCGGTCACCGCGTGGGTCTGCGTCCGTCGCGGGACGCGGGAGTGCGCATCGAGGCCGAGGAGTTGCCGGGCGGCGCGCTGCTGGTGCACAACTACGGCCACGGCGGAGCCGGGGTGACGGTGGCACGGGGCTGTGCGCGGGCCGCGGCCCAGCTGGTGGGCTGAGCCGCGGGCCCCGTCATGCCCGGTCGTCCTTGTGGCGTTCGTCGGTGGTGACCTCCGCCGTGCCGGGACCGATCCTGATCTCGAAGTCCCCGTCGTACTTGGCGTGCCCTTCGATGACCGCGGACTCGACGGCCTCGACACCGAACTCCCTGCGGACGATCATCGGGTCGTGGCGGAGGTCCCTCATCAGGGAGACGCACATGCCGATCATGACGATGGTGAAGGGCGCGGCGACGAGGATCGTCAGGTTCTGCAGACCCGCGAGCGCGTCTCCCTGGCCGTTCCCGATGAGCAGCATGATCGCCGCCACGGCACCGGTGACGACACCCCAGAAGATCACGACCCACTTGGCGGGTTCGAGGACACCCTTCTGCGAGAGGGTGCCCATGACGATGGACGCGGCATCGGCACCCGAGACGAAGAAGATCCCGACCAGGACCATGACCAGGATGCTCATCACCGTGGCGATCGGGAACTGCTGCAGTACGCCGAAGAGCTGCGCCTCCGGGGTGTCGCCGACGTTCTTGAGCTCGCCCGCCTCCTCCAGCCGGATCGCCGATCCGCCGAAGACCGCGAACCAGATCAGGCTGACGGTGCTGGGGACCAGGATCACACCGCCGACGAACTGACGGATCGTGCGGCCCCGGCTGATCCTGGCGATGAACATGCCGACGAAGGGCGTCCACGAGATCCACCAGGCCCAGTAGAAGACCGTCCAGCTCGCGAGCCAGTCGGCCACGGCCCCCTCACCGGTGGCCTCGGTGCGGCCGGCGAGCTGGGCGAGGTCGCCGAAGTAGGCGGCGATGGACGTGGGCAGCAGGTCGAGCACGATGATGGTCGGGCCCGCGATGAAGACGAAGATCACCAGGATCAGGGCGAGCACCATGTTGATGTTGGACAGCCACTGGATGCCCTTCTCGACGCCGGAGACGGCGGAGGCGACGAAGCACACCGTCAGCGCGGCGATGATCGCGACCAGCAGGCCGGTTCCCGTCTTCTCCATCCAGTTGAGCTCCTGGAAGCCGCTGCCGATCTGCAGGGCGCCGAGTCCGAGCGAGGCGGCCGAACCGAACAGGGTCGCGAAGATGGCGAGGATGTCGATGATCCGGCCGGCGGTGCCGTGGGCGTGCTTCTCACCGATGAGCGGCACGAAGACGGAGCTGATCGTCTGCCTGCGGTGCCGCCGGTAGGCGCTGTACGCGATCGCGAGCCCCACGACCGCGTAGATCGCCCAGGGGTGCAGCGTCCAGTGGAAGAGGGTGGTGGCCATCGCCGTCTGCATCGCCTCGGCGGCGTCCTCGGGACGGGTACCCGGCGGAGGGTCGACGAAGTGGGCCAGCGGCTCGCTCACCCCGTAGAACATCAAACCGATGCCCATACCGGCGCTGAACATCATCGCGACCCAGGAGACCGTACGGAATTCGGGCTCCTCCCCCTCCTGACCGAGCGAGATGTTGCCGTACCGGCTGATGGCCAGCCAGAGGGCGAACACCACGAAGCCGGATGCCGCCAGCATGAAGGCCCAGCCACCGTTGTGGATGAGGCCGTTGAGCAGCGTGCTGGAGACGCTCTCCAGTGAGTCGGTGGCCGTCGCCCCCCAGACCACGAAGGCGACGGTGAGCACCGCCGTGACGCCGAAGACCACCCGGTCGGTCGTGGGCCGCCGACCGTGCTGCGGCTGGGCGGGTAGATCGGCGGTGACGGGGAGATAGTCCCCCCGCCCACCGGTTCCCTGCTCGTCGTGTGACACAGATGGCACCTTTCACGCAGTGCGAGATTTCGCTCTCCGTAGGCAGTACCACACGGAGTGTGCGTACAGCGGGACCAACAAGCCTATCCGCTATGTCCGCATATGCGGCTTCATGACATCGACAGGGGTGATCGCCTGCCCGACCGTACGGACGGGGCGGCTAGGCTGACCGCGTTGGCGCCGAACCTGCCGGTTCACAGGCGCAGAGCCAGCCGGTTCCAGCCGTTCCCCGACGGGGTGCACGTGTACGAGGAGCGACCCTTGCCCGACCGGAACACCGATCCCACGCGCGAGACGCGGCCCACCCTGGAGGCCGTGGCGGCCCGTGCCGGGGTGTCGAGGGCGACGGCCTCGCGCGTCGTCAACGGCGGGGCCGGCGTACGGCAGCCCCTGGTGGATCAGGTGCGCCAGGCCGTCGAGGAGCTCGGCTACATCCCCAACCACGCCGCGCGGACGCTGGTCACCCGGCGCAACGGCGCGGTCGCCGTGATCATCGACGAGCCCGAGTTCCGGATCTTCTCCGATCCGTTCTTCTCCCGCCAGATCCGGGGCATCAGCCGAGCGCTCAACGCCCACGACGCACAGCTGGTACTGCTCCTCGTCGAGGGCAGCGGGGACTTCGACCGGGTCACCCGCTATCTGGCCGGCGGTCACGTGGACGGTGTACTGGCCTTCTCCCTGCACACCGACGACCAACTGCCCGCGATCATTCGGCGGTTCAGGGTTCCGACCGTCTACGGCGGCCGCCCCGAACGCCCGTCGGAGGGCGGTGAGGGCGACACCGGCGTGCCCTTCGTGGACTGCGACAACCGGGGCGGGGCCCGTACGGCGGTGGAGCATCTGGTCGCGCTGGGCCGCCAGCGCATCGCGCACATCGCGGGCCCCCGCGACCAGACGTCGGCCCTCGACCGGATCGACGGTTACCACGACGTCCGGCCCGACGCCGGGCCGGAGATGGTCGCCGAAGGGGACTTCACCGTCGAGGGCGGGGCCCGTGCCATGGCCAGCCTGCTGGACACGTGCCCCGGGCTGGACGCGGTCTTCGTGGCCAACGACATGATGGCCTCGGGCGCTCTGCGGGTGCTGCGCGAGCGAGGTGTTCGGGTGCCCGAGGACGTGGCGGTCGTCGGCTTCGACGACATGGCGTCCGTGGCGGAGGCCACCGAGCCGCCTCTGACGACGATACGTCAGGACGTGGAGGGCATGGGACGGCTGATGGTGAGCCTGCTCATGGAGCGGCTCAACAGCGACGCGGGGGCCTGGCCCGATTCCGTGGTCACCCCGACGGCGCTGATCCGCCGGGCCTCGGCCTGAGCCCGGCGCCCGCACGCCACTCGGCCCGTGCCTTCCGGGCGAGGGGAAGGTAGCGCAATCGCTCGGGCAGCAGCGGCACCGTCCGTCGCACCACTGCCCCGAACCGTCGCAGCCGCCGCTCCTGGCGCGGGGTCCAGCCGAGCCCGATGGCCGCTCGGGCGTCCGGGGGCATCAGTCCGATCGTGATGAAGCGCCGGAACCGGGCCAGCGGTGGGAGCAGTACCGGCCACAGGCACCGCACGAGCACCCGCACGGGAAGCGGTCCCCGGTCGGGCGGCGGTACCGGCGCGTCGACGTCCACCAGCTCGCGTACGACGGCGGTGGCCTCGACCTCCTCGGCGAGCATCCCGCGGTAGTACGGCCAGAACTCCTCGATCGTCGGCGGCATGTCCCTGTCGCGGATCCCCAGGACGCGGCCCACCTGGAGCCACTCGCGGTACAGGGCCCGCTCCTGGGCCCCGGTGAGCGGGCGGACCAGGTAGCGCGAGGCGTGCTGGTAGACGGGGAAGCCCGTGGCGTGCACCCAGGCGTAGTTCGCGGGCGTCAGGGCGTGGTAGCGGCGGCCGCGGGTGTCGGTCCCCTGGATGGTGCGGTGCAGTTGCCTGAGCCGGCGCCCCTCGTCGGCTGCGGCCTCGCCCCCGTACACCCAGAGCTGGAGTGAGCGCAGGGAGCGTTCGCCACGTCCCCACGGGTCCGTGCGGAAGACCGAGTGGTCGTCGACCCCGGCGCCGACGGCCGGGTGCGCCACCTGGAGGGTGAGGGCGGCGGGCAGCATCAGCAGCCCCCTGATGTCGCCGGCGAGGCTCCAGAGGACACCGCCCGGCGGGGGCGGGGTGGGCTCGTCCGTGCTGGTCATGCGGTGCCCCCAGAGGTAGGCCGTCTCTTCCGGCTCCTGGCCGTACGCCTTCCAGTATGCGATCACCGCCGCCCACGGGGTGACGGCGGACAGGCGTGGGCGATGCACCGGGTGCGCGCGGCCCGGTCGTCGCGGCCCGCGCGTCCGCGGTGTTGACGCACCCTGTGAAACACATCAATAGTATTTGTAACTTTGACTCTCCGGGCGGGAACCGCCTCAGGCCCCACGAGGGAACCGGGTGGAGCCTCACGCTCCACCGCGCCCGGGATCTCCCCTCCCGAGGAGGCCACCCGCCATGGGCCGTTACAGCCGACTGCGCGAGATCCGCCGGATGGACCCCACCCGTGACTGCGCCGAGATACTCAGGCTGATGTCCCGGTACGAGTTCCCGTGGGACTACCGGCAGGGAATCGGCGTCGCCTTCCTGAGGGACTACGGCGTTCCCAGGATCTCCGTACTGCTCGACCGGACCCAGGAGTTCGAGCGCAACGGTCAGAAGCGCTACGACGACACCGTCCTGTTCGGGTACGAGATGGCGGCCGACGGCTTCGACTCCGAGCGTGCCCGCGCCGCCGCACGCCACCTCAACCGGATCCACGGCAGGTACCGCATCCCGAACGAGGACTACCTCTATGTGCTGGCCACCACCGTGGTGGGCCCCAAGCGCTGGATCGACCGCTTCGGGTGGCGGCCCCTGTGCGCCCAGGAGAGGCAGGCTCTCGCCGAGGCGGGGCGGCGGATGGCCTCCATGATGGGCATCGAGGGGGTGCCGGGTACGTACGAGGAGTTCGAGGAGCTGCTCGACGCCTACGAGGAGCGGATGTTCGCCTACGACCCGGCGAACCGCCGTGTGGCCAACGCGACCTTCAGGATCATGACCGCCTGGTACCCGGCGCCCCTGCGTCCGCTGGTGGCGAGGTTCTCCCTCGCGCTGCTGGACGAACCGCTGCTGCGCGCGCTGGGTTTCCCCGCACAGCCCCGATGGGTGCGCACCACGGCCGAACGGGCGTTACGGGCCAGGTCGTCGTTGGTGCGCCTGCTGCCCGCCCGGCCCGGCCGGCTGCCGTCACGCCTGCGGGCACGCAGCTATCCCTTCGGATACCGGCTGGACGACCTCGGTCCGCACTGGGCGCACAGCCGGCCGCTGGAGCCCCTGCCGACGGAGACGCGGTGAGGTCCCCGGCCCGGTGGGCTTCACCGGTGTACCCGTCGCGGTCCTCACCGTCGGCGGGGACGGTCACGCGGAGCTGATCAACGGCACCAGATAGCGGCGGGCGAACTCCCCGGCCCGTTCGTCGTCGTCCAGCTCGAAGCAGCTCTCCGGGTTGAGCAGGAAGGAGACGGTGATCCGCACCATCAGCTCGGCCACCGGTGCCGGATCCGTCTCCGGCCCGCCCTCGGCGCGGCGGGCTTCGCGGAGCCGGTCCGCCAGGTACTCGCGCATGGCGAGCAGCGCGGGACCGCTCTCCAGCGTGAGGAAGGGGAGCATGACCTCCGGCTCCAGCCTCAGCAGTCCCCCCACCAGAGGGTGCTCGCGGATGTGCCTGAGGACGGTGACGAATCCGGCGACGATCCGGTCCTCCACCGTGGGCAGGGCGGCAACCGCCGCGTCCACCTCGACGACGAACCGACGATACTCCCGCAACAGGCAGGCGGCGATCAGGCTGTCCTTGTTGCCGATCCGGCGGTACACCGTGACCCGGGAGACCTTGGCACGCCTGGCCACGTCGTCGACGGTCGAGCGGCGAAGGCCGAAGGTCATGAACTGCTCGCGCGCGGCGTCCAGGATCTGCTCCGTCAGCGCGTCGGACGGCTGTGCGTCGCCGAACGCTCCGGACAGCAGCGTCCGGTCGGTTCCCGGTGCCGCCATGGACCCCTCCCAGTTCGATGGAGCCACTCAACCACACCGCGCACGGGCGCCGGTGCCGCCCGGAGAGCGTTCCCGCAGGCGACGGGAGCGGGCGTGAGCGGCTGCCCCCGGTTCACCCGTGGTCGTACACCGTCACCTCGACGCCCTGTGCCACGAGCCGTTCGGTGACGAGGGGCTCGACCTTCGCCCAGGTGCCGCCCGCGAGCCCGCAGCCGATCCTCGGCATATGGGTCGAGGCATCCAGTTCGCCTGCCCGTTCCGCCACCTTCCGGAGTCCGTCGTCGATGGCTGCGTAGCGCACCGGCACCCCCTTGCTCCCTGTACGCATCCCCCGCTGGCCCACCATGTTCGCCACCCACACATACCGCTCGACCTGGACGAACTGCACGGCGCCCAGGGCGAAGTCGTTTCCCGCGCGCTCCCGGTGCCACCTACGGTAGGCGGCCTCGGGCTCGGGCCAGCGGCGGGAGACCGCCAGCACGAAGCCCTTGCCCCAGCCACCGAGGTCGTTGCAGACATGCACGATGATCTTGACGCCCTCGCCCTGCGGCGCCGTGGCGTCCCCCCGCACATACGTGATCCCCGACATGGGCCAACCGTACGGCCGGCCACCGACAACGGGCCCGCTCACGGGAGCCGCCGTGTGGACGCGGGCGCGTACGCCGCGTCGAGGAGGCCGGGGTGCCGTCGCATCGGCGCCACCCGGGCACTTTCACAACAATGGTGAGACAGCAATACTGTTCCACCTGACCGAGGCACGGCACACGGGCGGACGGTCCTGGGAAGAGCACGGAGCAGGCGATCGCCGGTACGACCGGCGGTCACCCCGGCAACGAGGAGTGGACATGGCGACCGGGACGGATGATCCGGCACTGACGGTCGACGAACTGGCGGCACGTGCGGGAGTCACCGTACGCACCGTGCGCTTCTACAGCACCAGGGGGTTGCTGCCGCCCCCGGTCATCGGCCCCCGGCGGGTGGGGCGTTACGGGCACGACCACCTGTCGCGGCTCGCCCTCATCGAGGAACTCCAGCACCAGGGCATGACGCTGGCAGCCATCGAGCGCTACCTCCAGCAGCTGCCGCCCGACCTGAGTGCACAGGATCTGGCGATCCACCGCGCCCTGGTGGCCTCATGGGCGCCGGACTCGGCGGAGGGGATGGAGCGGGCGGAACTGGAGCGCCGGGCGGGAAGGCCTCTCAGCGAGCAGGACGTGGACCGGCTGGCCGCGATGGGCGTGCTGGAGCGTCCCGGGACACCCGGCGACCCCTTCCAGGTGGACCCCGGTCTGCTCCGGCTCGGGGTGGAGCTCCTGGAGGTGCCGATCGCGCACGAGACGATCCTGGCGGCGCGCACGGTCCTGCTGGAACACACCCGCTCCGCCGCGCACGAACTGACCCGGCTGTTCCGGGACGAGGTGTGGGGTCCCTACCGGGAGAGGGAGTCGGACCCCGAACACGTGAAGGCGATGAAGTCGCTCTCGGTCCACATGCAGCCGATGGTGCTCCAGGCTCTGCTGACCGCCTTCCAGCGCTCGTTGAAGGAGGAGCTGCGGGCCGCGTTCACCAGGGACGAGGAGCGGTGAACACGGCCCGCGGTACTGCCGTCAGTCGTGGAAGGTCTCGCCCTTCTCGGCCTTCTCCAGCAGGAGGGCGGACGGCTTGAAGCGGTCCCCGTAGCGCTCCGCGAGCTGCTGGGCGCGTGCCACGAAACCGGGCAGTCCGCCCTCGTAGCCGTTGATGTACTGGAGCACTCCCCCGGTCCAGGCGGGGAAGCCGATGCCCATGATGGAGCCGATGTTGGCGTCGGCGACGGTCGTGAGGACGTTCTCCTCCAGGCAGCGGACGCTGTCCAGCGCCTCGGAGAAGAGCATCCGCTCCTTCATGTCCTCGAACGGGATCTCGGTCCCCGGCTCGGTGAAGTGCTCACGCAGACCCGGCCACAGCGAGCCCCGGGACCCGTCCTCGCCGTACTCGTAGAACCCCGCGCCACCGCTGCGACCGGGCCGCCCGAACTCGTCGACCATCCGGTCGATCACCGCGTCCGCCGGGTGCGTGACCCAGGTTCCTCCGGCCTCCTCGACCGCGCGACGGGTCTCGTTGCGAATCTTGCGCGGCAGGGTGAGGGTCAGCTCGTCCATGAGGGAGAGCACCTTCGCCGGGTAGCCGGCCTGTGCCGCCGCCTGCTCGACCGACGCGGGCTCGACGCCCTCGCCGACCATGGCGACGCCCTCGTTGATGAAGTGGCCGATGACACGCGAGGTGAAGAAGCCACGGGAGTCGTTGACGACGATCGGGGTCTTCTTGATCCTGCGCACCAGGTCGAACGCGCGGGCGAGCGCCTCGTCGCCGGTCTTCTCACCCTTGATGATCTCGACGAGTGGCATCTTGTCCACGGGTGAGAAGAAGTGCAGCCCGATGAAGTCCACCGGCCGCTCGACGCCCTCGGCCAGCACGGTGATGGGGAGCGTGGAGGTGTTGGAGCAGAGCAGGGCGTCGGGCTCGACGACGCCCTGGATCTCCTGGAAGACCTTGTGCTTGAGGGCGGTGTCCTCGAAGACCGCCTCGATCACGGCGTCGCAGCCCGCGAGGTCGGCCGGGTCGCCGGTCGGGGTGATGCGGGCCAGCAGTTCGTCCCGCTTCGCCTCGGTGATGCGTCCCCGGGAGAGCGCCTTGGCGAGGAGCTTCTCGCTGTAGGCCTTGCCCTTGGCCGCGGCCTCGGTGGAGACGTCCTTCAGTACGACGTCGATACCGGCGCGGGCGCAGGAGTAGGCGATGCCGGCCCCCATCATCCCGGCGCCGAGCACGGCGACCTTGCGGACCGGGCGTTCCTCGATGCCCTCGGGGCGGCTGGCGCCGGAGTTGACGGCCTGGAGATCGAAGAAGAACGCCTGGATCATGTTCTTCGCGACCTGGCCGGTGACCAGCTCGGTGAAGTACCGCGCCTCGATGGTCTGGGCGGTCTCGAAGTCGACCTGGGACCCCTCGACCGCCGCGGCCATGATGTTGCGGGGCGCGGGCATGGGCGCGCCCGCGAGCTGCTTCTTCAGGTTGGCCGGGAAGGCGGGCAGGTTGGCCGCGAACTTCGGGTTGGACGGGGTGCCGCCGGGGATCCGGTAGCCCTTGACGTCCCAGGGCTGCTGGGACTCGGGATGGGCGTCGATGAAGGCGCGGGCCTTGTCGAGCATCTCCTCGCGGGACGCGGCGACCTCATGGATCAGCCCGTTCTCCAGCGCCCGGCCGGGTGTGTACTGGGTCCCCTGGAGGAGGACCTTGAGCAGCGCGTCGGCGATACCCATCAGCCGTACGGTGCGGGTGACTCCGCCTCCTGCGGGGAGCAGGCCGAGGGTCACCTCGGGCAGGCCGATCCGGGTCGCCGGGTTGTCCAGGGCGACGCGGTGGTGGGCGGCCAGCGCGATCTCGTAGCCGCCGCCGAGTGCGGCGCCGTTGATGGCCGCGACGACGGGCTTGCCGAGGGTCTCGATGCGGCGGAGCGACCGCTTGATGGAGGTTCCGGCGTCGAAGGCGGCCTGGGCGTTGTCCGGACCGATCCGGATCATGTCCTTGAGGTCGCCGCCGGCGAAGAAGGTCTTCTTGGCGGAGGTGTAGATGATGCCGCGGATGGAGTCCTTCTCGGCCTCCGCGCGGTCGGCGACGGCCGCGATGGAGTCGCGGAAGGCCTGGTTCATGGTGTTGGCGGACTGGTTGGGGTCGTCCAGTACGAGGGTGACGACGCCGGTCTCGTCCTGTTCCCAGCGGATGGTCGTGCTCTCGGTCATTCGTGTATCTCCGTGTGAGAGGGGGAACGGTCAGAGACGCTCGATGACGGTGGCGACGCCCATGCCGCCTCCGACGCAGAGGGTGGCGAGGCCGTAGCGCTTGTCCTGGCGTTCCAGTTCGTCGACGAGGGTGCCGAGGATCATCGCGCCGGTCGCGCCGAGCGGGTGGCCGAGCGCGATGGCGCCGCCGTTGACGTTGACCTTGTCGAGGGAGATGCCCATGTCCTTGACGAAGCGCAGGACGACGCCGGCGAAGGCCTCGTTGATCTCGACGAGGTCGATGTCGTCGATGGTGAGCCCGGCCTTGGCCAGTGCCTTGCGGGTGGCGGGGGCCGGCCCGGTGAGCATGATGGTCGGCTCGGATCCGGAGACGGCGGCCGAGACGATGCGGGCGCGCGGCGTGAGGCCGTATCGCTCGCCGGTCGCCTTGGAACCGATGGCGACCAGGGCGGCCCCGTCGACGATCCCGGAGGAGTTGCCCGCGTGGTGGACGTGGTCGATCTTCTCGACCCAGTGGTACTTCTGGAGGGCCACGGCGTCGAAGCCGCCCATCTCGCCGATCGCGGCGAACGAGGGCTTGAGGGCGGCCAGGGAGTCGGCGGTGGTGCCGGGGCGCATGTGCTCGTCGTGGTCGAGGACGAGCAGGCCGTTGCGGTCCCTGACCGGGACGACGGACCGTGAGAAGCGCTCCTCCTTCCAGGCGACGGCGGCCCGCTCCTGGGAGAGGGCGGCGTACTCGTCGACGTCGCGCCGTGAGAAGCCCTCGATGGTGGCGATGAGGTCGGCGCCGATGCCCTGGGGCGCGAAACCGGTCTCGAAGCTGGTCATCGGGTCCATGGCCCAGGCACCGCCGTCGGAGCCCATCGGCACACGGGACATCGACTCGACGCCTCCGGCGAGGACGAGGTCCTCCCAGCCCGAACGTACCTTCGCGGCGGCGAGGTTGACCGCTTCGAGGCCGGAGGCGCAGAAGCGGTTCTCCTGCACACCGGCCACGGTGTCGGGAAGTCCGGCGGCGATGGCGGCGATACGGGCGATGTCGGAGCCCTGGTCGCCGAGCGGGCTGACCACGCCGAGCACGATGTCGTCGATGGCCGCAGGGTCGAGGCCGGGGAAGCGGTCGCGGATCTCGTGGATGAGACCGACGACGAGGTCGATCGGCTTGGTGCCGTGCAGGGCGCCGTTGGCCTTGCCGCGGCCGCGCGGGGTGCGGATCGCGTCGTAGACGAATGCTTCGGTACTCAAGGCAGCTGCCTTTCGGGGTCGGTGCTGGGCGGGAGGTCAGGCGAGCAGCGAGCGGCCGATGATCTCCTTCATGATCTCGGTCGTTCCGCCGTAGATGGTCTGGATACGGCCGTCGGTGAAGGCCTTCGCGACCCTGTACTCGGTCATGTAGCCGTAGCCGCCGTGAAGTTGGAGGCATCGGTCGGCGACGCGCTTCTGCAGTTCGGTGGCCCACCACTTGGCCATGGAGGCGTGGACGGCGTCGAGGGTGCCCTCGGAGTGGTCGACGATGCAGCGGTCGAGGAAGGTCCGGGTGACGGCGCACTCGGTGGCCATCTCCGCGATCTCGAAGCGGATGTGCTGGAGCTTGGAGAGCGGGCGTCCGAAGGCCTCACGCTCCTTGACATACGTGGTGGTGATCTCGAGGAGGTGTTCGGCCGCGGCGATCCCGGCGACCGCTATGCCCATGCGTTCCTGGGCCAGGTTGGTCATCAGGTGGATGAAGGCGCCGTCGAGTTCCCCGAGGAGATTCTCCTTGGGCACACGCACGTCGTTGAAGAAGAGCTCGGCGGTGTCCTGGGACTTCTGCCCGATCTTGTCGAGGTTGCGTCCCCGCTCGAAGCCTTCGGCGCCACGCTCGACGACGAGCAGCGAGAGTCCCTTCGCGCCGCCTTCGGGTGAGGTCTTCGCCACGACGATCACGAGGTCGGCGAGGATGCCGTTGGAGATGAAGGTCTTCGAGCCGTTCAGGAGCCAGTGGTCGCCCTTGTCCTCCGCGGAGGTGCGGATGCCCTGGAGGTCGGAGCCGGCTCCGGGTTCCGTCATGGCGATGGCGGTGATGATCTCCCCGCCGCAGAACCCCGGCAGCCAGCGGCGCTTCTGCTCCTCGGTGCCCAGACCGGTGAGGTAGGGGCCGATGATGTCGTTGTGCAGGCCGAGCGCCAGGCCTGACACCCCGGCCCGGGTGAACTCCTCCGCGAGTACCGCGCTGTATCGGAAGTCGGGGTTGCCTCCGCCGCCGTACTCCTCGGGTACGGCGAGACCGAGCAGTCCCTGCCGGCCGGCCGCGCGCCAGGCCTCGCGGGAGACGATGCCGTCCTTCTCCCACTGCTCGTAGTGCGGGAGGACCTCCTTGGCCAGGAAGGTGCGGACGGTCTCTCGGAACGCGTCGTGCTCGTCGGTGAAGATCTGCCGCTGCACTTCAAGCCCCCTGGAGCCAGTTCTTGACGGTGGAGATGAGCCGCGCCGGGTCGCCGCCGATGGGGGTCACGTTGAGCATGGTGACGCCGGCCTCGCGGAAGGCCTCGATACGGTCGCGTACGTAGCCCTCGGGTCCGCAGAGCGTCATCAGTTCGCAGAACTCGGCCGGTACGGCCGCCTCGGCCTCCTTCTTCTTCCCGGAGAGGTAGAGCTCCTGGATGAGGGCGGCGTCCTTCTCGTATCCGTAGGCGACCGCGAGGTCGTTGTAGAAGTTCTTGCCGGGTGCGCCCATGCCGCCGACGTAGAGCGCGATCTGCGGGCGGGCGAGGTCCCTGAGCGCGGCCGCGTCGTCGCCGATGGCCAGCATGCCTCCCGCCACGGTCTGCAGCGGGCCGAGTGCCGGGTCCCGCTTCGCGGTCCCTTCGGCCAGGGCGCCTCCCCAGACCTGGGCGGCCTTCTCCGGGATGTAGAGCGTGGGAAGCCAGCCGTCGGCGATCTCCGCGGTCAGCCGCACATTGGCGGGGCCGAGGGAGGCCACGTACAGCGGGATGGTGTCCCGGACCGGCCGGGTGAGGATCTTCAGCGGCTTGCCCAGCTTGCCGCCCTTCTCCTTCGGCAGCGGCATGTCGGTGATGCCGTGGTGGTCGATGACCTCTCGGCGCCAGATCCGCCGGCAGAGTTCGACGGTCTCGCGGGTGCGGCCGAGCGGCTTGTCGTAGGGCTTGCCGTGCCAGCCCTCCACCACCTGCGGGCCCGAGGCGCCGAGTCCGAGCAGGGCGCGGCCGCCGGAGACGGCGTCCAGCCCGGCACCGGTCTGGGCGATCAGGGCGGGGGTGCGGGAGTAGACGTTGAGGATCGCCGCACCGATCTTCATCCGCTCGGTCCTCGCGGCGAGATATCCCATGAGGGTGGGTGAGTCGAAGCCGTACGCCTCCGCGACCCAGACGGCGTCGAGCCCGGCGGACTCGAGTGCGGCGACCTCGTCGCAGGCGGCACGCGGGTCGCCCGCGTAGTTCAGCGGCAGGGAGAGTTCCATCAGCCTGTCGTTTCCTTCCCGGTGGCACGCAGGCCCGGCAGGTCCCAGTCGGCGGCGACGGACTCGGTGTCGGCGCCGGGCAACGCGGGCCCGGTCCTCACGGAGACCGGCGTCGCCGAGAAGCGGGGCGCGGGTGCGGGCTGGGTGAGGCCGCTGTGTTCCACGTAGGTGGAACGCGCGGCGAGATGGGGGTGCCGTGGGGCCTCACGGAGCGAGAGCACGGGGGACACGCAGGCGTCCGTCCCCTCGAAGACCTCGGTCCACTCGGCGCGTGTGCGGGTGCTGAACCGGTCGGCCACGAGGGCACGCAGCTCCTCCCAGCGGGCCGGGTCGTTGCGGTCGGGAGCCTCGTCCCCCAGCCCGAGGAGCCCCGCGAACTCCTCGTAGAAGCGGGGCTCCAGTGCCCCGACGGCCATGTACTGCCCGTCGGACGTCTCGTAGCTGCCGTAGAAGGGGCAGCCTCCGTCGAGAAGGTTGACGCCCCGCCGGTCCTGCCAGCTGCCGGCGGCCAGCATGCCGTGGATCATCGTGGCGAGATGGGCGGCGCCGTCCACGATCGCGGCGTCGACGACCTGCCCGGCGCCTCCCGGTGTGCGGGCGTGCTGAAGCGCCGCGAGCACCCCGACGACGAGGTAGAGCGAGCCACCCGCGAAGTCGCCCAGCAGGTTGGCGGGGAGGGCGGGCGGCTCCGCGGATCTTCCGATCATGGAGAGGGTGCCGCTGAGGGCGATGTAGCCGATGTCGTGTCCGGCCCGGTCGGCGAGCGGTCCGTCCTGGCCCCACCCGGTCATCCGCCCGTATACGAGCCGGGGATTGCGTCCCAGACACGCTTCGGGACCCACGCCCAGCCGTTCCGCGACGCCCGGCCGGTACCCCTCGATCAGGACGTCGGCCCGCTCGACGAGGTCGAGCACCTTCCCGGCGCCGTCCTCGGTCTTGAGGTCGATCAGGACCGACCTCTTGTTGCGGTTGGTGAGGTCGAAGGCCGGTTCGATCCCGATCACGGAGCCCCCGGGACGGTCGACGCGGACGACGTCGGCACCCAGGTCGGCGAGGAGCATGGCGGCGAACGGCCCGGGGCCGATTCCCGCCAGTTCGACGACGCGCACCCCGGTCAGCGGACCCTGCGGCCCCTGTCCTGTCGTTGCCATCAAGCCCCCAGCGGTGTGACACAACTGATGTAACATCGATGATGCTAAGAACGGACCGCGCTCCACACAACCCTTTTGGCCGAGCAAGCGCTTAGTTCTTCGCGATCGATACTCTCGCACCGCGGGGCGCCCGGCCGTACGGCGCCACGATCGCCTCGGTTAACCTCTGCCTGCCACATCGACGCCCGGCCCCGCGGAGGCACGCATGAACAGGCAGAACGGGGCGGAACGCCCTTACGACGTCATCCTTTTCGGAGCCACCGGTTTCGTGGGGGCGCTCACCGCCGCCTACCTGGCCGAGCACGCGCCCGAGGGCTGCCGCTGGGCCCTGGCCGGCCGGAGCCTCTCCAAGCTCGAACGGCTGCGCGCGCGCCTCGCCTCGGAGCACCCGCACTGCGCCGACGTCCCCCTCGTCACTGCCGACGCCGACGACGCGGGCTCCCTGCGCGAACTCGCGGAGTCCACGCACGTGGTGGCCTCGACGGTGGGACCGTACGTCTGGTACGGCGAGAAGCTGGTCGCCGCGTGCGCCGAGGCGGGGACGGACTACACCGACCTCACCGGGGAGGCGGAGTTCGTCGACCGGATGTACCTGGAGCACGACGGCCGGGCCCGTGAGACGGGTGCCCGGCTCGTCCACGCCTGCGGTTTCGACTCCGTCCCCCACGACCTCGGCGCCTACTTCACCGTCCTGCAGCTCCCCGAGGGCGTTCCGCTGACCGTCGACGGCTACGTCCGCACCAACGCGGTCTTCTCCGGGGGGACGTTCGCGTCGGCCCTCACCGCGATGGGGCGTGGGCCCCAGATGCTGCGGGCCGCGCGGGAACGGCGTCTGCACGAACCCCGCACCGTCGGCCGGCGGGCCAGGGCCCCGCAGGGATCACCGCACTTCAGCGCCGGGACCGGCACCTGGGCGCTGCCGCTGCCGACCCTTGACCCCCGCGTCGTCGAACGGTCGGCGCGGGCCCTTGAGCGCTACGGGCCCGATTTCCGCTACCGGCACTTCGCCTCGGTGAAGCACCTCCCGGTAGCCCTGGGCGGAGTGACGGCCGTGGGACTGCTGGCGGGCGCCGCCCAGATCCCCGCCGCCCGGGACTGGCTCTCGGCCCGTGTAGAGCCCGGGACGGGCCCGGACGAACAGCGCAGGCGGCGCAGCTGGTTCACGGTCCGCTTCATCGGCGAGGGCGGCGGACGGCGCGTCCTCACCGAGGTGTCGGGCGGCGATCCCGGCTACGACGAGACGGCGAAGATGCTGGCCGAGGCCGCCCTTTCGCTCGCCCTCGACGACCTTCCGGCGACCTCGGGACAGGTCACGACCGCGGTGGCGATGGGCGACGCGCTGCTGGAGCGGCTCCAGGCGGCGGGGCTGCGCTTCCGGGTGGCGGCGGTGCGCTGACCCCGACCCCGGAGCACGGACGCGGGTCAGAACATCCAGGACGCCAGCGTGACGACCATCGACACCGTCCAAGCGCCTCCCGCGAGGACGCCCAGGGTCATGCCGACGGCGACGCCGCGCTGGGAGAGACGTACGGTTCCGGTGCTCATCCGAGGAGTGTTGTGGTCGATCATGCGTACCAGCCTGCCCCTGATGTTCGACGAACAACATCCGTGCATGTACTCAGTTCGCAACAGATCGGGGGCGGCCCGTTCAGCCGGTCGCGGCCCGCAGGGCGGAGCGGCACAGGGCGTCCGCCCTGCGGGTGGTCTCCGGCTGACGGAAGTCGCGCGCCAGGGCGAGCGTCTGGGCGCAGGCGTTGTCCAGATCCGTGCGGTGGCCGACGGACACGAACACGGGCTTGGTCGCGTGCCGGGTGCGCAGCGCCCGGCCCACCTCCTCGTCCCCGTCCAGGAGGGGGCTGGAGTCGCCTCGTGCGGGACCGGGCTCGTCGTAGCGGAAGGTGAACGGGTTCTTGGCGACGCCGATGACCGGCAGCCCGGTGAGCACGCCGAGGTGGCTGGCGAGCCCGAACCTCCGTGGATGGGCCTGTCCGTAGCCGTCACAGACCACGAGCCCGGGATCGACCGGAAGCCGCTCCAGCGCCGCGAGCACGGTCGGCAGCTCACGGAAGGCCAGGAGGCCGGGGATGTACGGGAAGGTCACGCGGCCCTGCGCCGTGGACTCGGCGACCACTTCCAGGGTCGCACCGTCCAGCACCACAGCCGCGGCGACGACCAGGTCCCTCGCGTCGTCGTAGGCGACGTCGACCCCGGTGACCCGCCCGGTCCCGGGTGCGGGCCCGGACTCGTCGAGGACCACCCGCCCGCGCAACTCGTCCTGAACCGCGCGGGCTTCGGCCTCGTCGGCGGGCATCCGGAAGATCGTCATGACCGGTCAGTCTAGGACGACGGCGGACAGCGCCTCAGCCGGCGAGCAGAGCCCGCAACCACTGGTCCTCGCGTTGCTCGATGTATTCGGCGTCGTTCCGCCAGGCGTCGCCGTGGCCTTCAGCCCACAGCCTGGCCCAGGGCTGGGCCCCTTGGGCTGCCTGATCGCGCAAGAAGACGTGCATGGAACGCGTACGGCGCCCAAGAAGAGGGACCAACCGACGGCGTTCGGACTCAGCCAGACCGTACGCGTCGGCAAAGGCTCTCAGCCGGTCCGCCGCGTCCGGGCTCTGCCAGTCCGGATGCGCGGACAGCGGGATGAACCCGTGAATGGCGTACGCGACATCCCACAGGCGCGAGCCGGGACCTGCGGCGTCCCAGTCGATGAGGGCCCACCGCGCGTCGTCCGCGACCACGAGGTTCCAGGGGGCCAGGTCGTTATGGGCGATGATGTCACTGCCCTCGGCGGGGATCAGCGCCTGCCACCGCGCATCGGTGGGCGGCGTGAAGCCCTGCACGGCGTCATGGAAGTCCCGGATCAGCCGTGCCACGCGGGCCAGTTGAGGAGCGGGTTCCATCAGCGGAAACCGGTCCGGCCAGACCACATCTCCCGGCATGAAGCTCAGGACCTCGCGCCCCTGATCGTCGATGCCGAGCGGACGAGGCGCCGCACCGAATCCCACCTCGTGCAGATGGGCAAGCAGGGCGTGAACAGCGGGAGTCCATGGTCCGGCTGGCCGGCGGACAGTGTCGCCCACGCGAACGACACCATCACTGACGTTGCCACCGGACAAAGGCTGTTCATCACCGTCCCGCATCGAGCCAGTGTGCCCGATCAGCTCGTCAGGATCACCTCGATATGAGGACCGTCGACGTGCGAAGGGCGACCGGGATCGAGCTCAGGGCCGGCCGTACCCCTGCGTCGGTCACGGGTCGCCGCAGGGCGGCGGTAGCCTGGCGATCATGTTCGTACTCGAGTTGACCTACACCGCACCGGTCGAGCACGTCGACGCCCTCATGGCGGAGCACGTCGCCTGGCTGGACGGGCAGTACGCGGCGGGGATGTTCATCGCCTCCGGGCGCAAGAACCCGCGTGACGGCGGAGTGATCCTCGCCGTGGGCGACGACCGTGCCGAGATCGAGAGGATCGCCGCCTCCGATCCGTTCGCGGCGCACGAGGTGTGCGCGTACCGCATCACCGAGTTCCTCGCGACGAAGACCTCGGAGCCTCTCGCGCCGTACCGGCAGCAGCCCCCGCCTGAGCGGTTCAGGGCCGGGGCGGGTTCCCTGCCGTACGCGTGGTGAGGTCGTCGTCCGTGATGGCGCGGACCACCCGGCACGGCGCCCCCACGGCGACGGTCATGGGCGGGATGCTGCGGCTGACGACGCTGCCCGCGCCGATGACCGACCCGTATCCGATGCGGACACCGGGCAGGATCACCGCGTTGCTGCCGATCCACACCTTGTCCTCGATCACGATCGGCTCGGAGAACCGGCCGAAGTCCACCCGGCGCGACGGGTGGACGGGGTGCCCTGTCGTGGTCAGTGTCACGCTGGGAGCGATCATGACTCCGTCGCCTATGCGGATGTCCACGTCGTCGACGAACGTGAGGTTGACGTTGCCGAAGAAGTCGTCCCCGATGTGCACGTTGCCGCCGAACGCGGCGTGGAACGGCGCCAGCAGCACCGGACGGGCGCCGACCGAGCCGAGGATTCCGGCAAGCAGCTCGCTGCGCCTCTCCTCCCGGCTCGGGGGCGTCCGGTTGTACTCGAAGATCTGGTCCGTCCGTCGCTCAGGGGACAGGAATCCGGCTTCCGACTCCGTGTAGACGAGCCCTTCCGCGATCCGGGCGAGAACTTCCTCTTCATGAGCGTCCGTCACGGCGAACGGTCCCTTCGTCCTTGGTTCCCGAGCCGCCCGCGAGGAGCGGCCACCTGGTCTCGCACGTCCGCGTCCGGGGCGTACGCGCGGACGATCCGGCAGTCGGCGATCGCGCCGGGGAGTCGGGGTGTCACCTCCGGCGCCGCTCCCCCTGGGCCTTCATCGCGCTGGAAGCTAACCCGGAGGGTGTCCGCCGGTCCAGGGTGCCCCGCGCGATTCGGGGCAGTCGATCAGGTGGAGGGTGCGGGCGGTGACGCAGCTCACTCCTTCCGCCAGTGCACGGATGGGCGCGTTCCGTCGTCTACTCCAATGCCGGGAACCGTTGTCCGAGGCGAGAGGGAGCAGTTCTTGTCCAGCGTTATCGAGCAGTCCGTGCAGGCCCGCATGGTCGCGTCCGCACCGCGTATGGAGACTCTGCCCGCCACCCTGCACTACGACCGCAGCGACCCGTTCGCCGTCCGCATGGCGTTCCCCGGTCCGGCGACGCTCGAAGGCACGGAAGTTTCCTGGGAGTTCTCCCGCGAGCTGCTCACCACCGGGATGGACACACCCGCCGGGATCGGCGACGTCCGGGTCCGCCCCTTCGGTTACGACCGCACGGTGCTGGAGTTCCACGCGCTGGAGGGCATCGCCATGGTGCACGTCCGGACGGCCGAGCTGCGCCGTTTCCTCGCGCGTGCGCAGGAGTTGGTCCCGGTGGGCGACGAGTCGTCCTTCCTGGACCTGGACGACGACCTGGCCGATCTGCTCGGCGGGGCAGCCTGAGGGACACGTCTCGCGCAGGGACCGGGACTTCGCCCGCCGGCGGTGCGAGTGGACGCGTCGGGCGCGACGCGTACGGCCACCGGCGGCCCGAGCGAAGGGCGGTTCCCCCTCGGAGTCCGGGCCGCGCACGGCGCCGGACTCCGGCAGCGTCCTCGGTCAGGGGCTACTCGGCGGGCAGGGCGTCTCGCATCGCCTTGGCGGTGGCGGCCGCGTCGTAGCCGTCGGGGACGCCTTCGACCAGGATGATGTCGCCCTCGATGTGCCGCGAGCGCAGTGGTGCGATCTCCCGGTACGCGGGCGAGTCCCACCAGGCTCGCGCCTCGGCGATCCCGGGGAAGCCGATCACCACGACGAACCCGGGCCAGCTGCCCTCCTTCACCTCGTGCTGCGCGGCGTGTACGAGGAACCGGCCGCCGTGGGGTTCGAAGGTGGCGGTGACGCGCTCGATGTACTCGGCGATCTCGGCAGCCGGGGCTGCCTCCTGCAGGTGCGCTACGGCGTAGGCGGGCATGGTGTCCTTCCGGTCGGTCGGGCTCCGTACGCCGCCGATCCTGGCACGCGAACACGCCCGGCACGGCTCCTGCCGGCAACGAGCGCTCGCGTCCGCCACGGGCGGAACACCACGGGAGCTCCGGCGCCGCCATGCGTCCGCCCTCGCTCCCGCCCTCCGGGACCGCGGACACGTGGGAAGGGGCAGGGGCCGCGCAGGGAAATGGGGCATTCCGGTGCCCGACCTATCCCGACGAATACACCAATGACCTGCACAGATGACAGTGAGTGAACGCACACTGCGAGGACCGGGCTTGGCCAGGGCCTTACCGCCGCCTTAACCTACGGTCACGTAACCTACGAAGCCGTAGGTAAATCTCCCGTCCCCAGGAGCACCCGTGACGATCACCTCTCCCCACCTCGGCAGTTCGAAGGCGTGGACGGACGCCCAGCTGCTGTACGCGCTGGAAGAGGTGGTTGAGAAGGAACTCAACCGCCACCTCAAGGTCGCCAAGGACTGGATGCCCCACGAGTACGTGCCGTTCTCCGACGGCCGCAACTTCCCCGGCCTGTTCGAGGACGGCGAGGCATGGGAGACCGGCCAGTCCAAGGTCACCGACATCGGCCGCATCGCCCTCGTCGTGAACCTCCTGACCGAGGACAACCTGCCCAGCTACCACCACGAGATCGCGTCGCTCTTCGGCCGCGACGGCGCCTGGGGTACCTGGGTGCACCGGTGGACCGCGGAGGAGGGCAGGCACGGCATCGTGATGCGCGACTACCTGCTCACCTCGCGCGCCGTGGACCCGGACAAGCTGGAACAGTTCCGCATGGCGCACATGGCCGAGGGCTTCGAGTCCGACAACCGCCATTCCATGCTGCACTCGGTCGCGTATGTCGCGTTCCAGGAGCTCGCCACGCGCGTCTCGCACCGCAACACCGGACACCAGTCGGGCGACCCCGTCTGCGACCGGATGCTCGCCCGCATCGCGACCGACGAGAACCTTCACATGGTCTTCTACCGGAACCTGCTCGGCGCCGCGTTCGACCTCGCCCCCGACCTCACGATGCAGTCGGTGCGCGACGTCGTCGTGAACTTCCGGATGCCCGGTCACGGCATGCCCGGGTTCGAGCGGGCGGCCGCGCAGATGGCGATCGGCGAGATCTACAACATGCGCATCCACCACGACGACGTGATCCAGCCCGTCCTGCGCTTCCTGAAGGTGCTCGACATCGACGGCCTCGGCCCGGAGGGCCTCAAGGCCCAGGAGGAACTCGGGCTGTACATGAACGGTCTGGACAGCGAGGCGTCCAAGTTCGACGAGAAGCTGGCGGCGCGCAAGGCACGTATGGCTGCCCGGGCAGCCCAGGGCTGACGAGACCCGCAGGTCGGGCCGGACCCGTGTCCGCTCCCCGGTCCGCCCGGCCCGGCGCGAGCGCCCGGCCCGCCACCCCGTACGGACGCGGTCCGAGCTTCCGAGGCGGCGCACGCGGCACGCGTGCGCCGCTTCTTCGCTCCCGGACCATCCGCATGGATTCACGGAACGTACTCTGTGCCCCGTGAAACCCGTGACTCGTCTTGTTCTCATCGGTGCGCCGGTCGCCGTCATCGCCTCGATCGTCTTCGGTGGAGGCGGCTCGGAGCAGCCGGCGATCACCCAGCAGGCGGCCGGCCCCGCGAAGTCAGGTGCGGCAACGCCGGAGGCTGCCGAGGAAGCCGACGAGCACGCGGACGAGATCGACGCGCTGCCCCCCGGTCTCGCCGCCCCGGCCATGAAGGAGACCGCCTCCCGGCTGGTGTCCAGCGCCGAGGCATCCACCCTGGACTGGCGTAGCCAGTACGGAGCGATCGAGGACATCGGGGACGGCGCCGGCTACACGGCGGGCATAGTCGGCTTCTGCTCCGGCACGAACGACATGCTCCAGCTGGTCGAGGCCTACACAGAGGAACATCCGGACAATCCCCTGGCCCGGTTCCTCCCCGCCCTGCGCGCGGTGGACGGCACCGACTCGCACGAGGGCCTGGACCCCGGCTTCACCGATGCCTGGCACCGGGCCGCCGAGGACCCCGCGTTCCGCGAGGCCCAGGACACGACACGCGACCGGCTGTACTTCGAGCCCGCGGTCCGGCTCGCGAAGATGGACGGCCTCGGCACGCTGGGCCAGTTCGTCTACTACGACGCGATGGTGCTTCACGGACCGGGCATCGAGGCGGACGGTTTCTACGGAATCCGTGACGCGGCGATGGCCTCGGCCGACACCGTCGCGGAGGGCGGTGACGAGACCGCGTACCTGAACGCCTTCCTCGACGCGGGCCGCACGGCCATCAAGGCCCGCACGGTGCAGCGCGACACGACCCGGATCGACACGGCGCAGCGGGTGTTCCTGCGCGAGGGCAACCTCGGGCTGGAGAGGCCCCTGGTGTGGCAGGTCTACGGCGAGACCTTCCGGATCACCTGACGGATCGCGCGGCGACCGCGCCCCGCGAGCGGTCGTGCGGCCGTTCCCGCCTTCGTGTCAGCGGCTTTCGGTACGGGCCTCTCTGCGCAGCCGTTCCCGCTCCTTCTCGGAGAGCCCTCCCCAGACCCCGAACCGCTCGTCGTGCGCGAGTGCGTACTCCAGACAGGCCAGCCTGCCCTCGCAGGCGTTGCACAGCTGCTTCGCCTCGCGGGTGGAGCTGCCCGGAGCCGGGAAGAAGAACTCGGGGCCGGCCTGCGCGCACAGCGCGGTCTCCTGCCAGGCGAGTTCGTCGGTCATGGTGTTGGTCGGCATGGGACACACAGTGCCCGGCGGCGATAAACAAGTGATCAACGAGCGTTCAACAACCGGCCGGGCGGGCTTCTCCGCGATCGCTCTCCACCGCGTCCGCCCGGGCGAGGCCGCCTCCGACCCCGAGCGATGTCGCTCGCGTCCAGGGGTCCGGCGGCCATGCGGGACCGACACCATGCGCCGGTCCCGCGGCATGACGGACATCCTCAGCCCATCGGCGCCGGCTTGATCACCGCGAAGGCCGCGCCCGCGGGGTCGGCGAAGGTGGCGATCCGGCCGACCTCCGCCACGTCCGCGGGGTCCATGGTCACAGCGCCGCCGAGCCGTACCACCGCGGCGGCCGTGGCGTCGGCGTCGTCCACGGCGAAGTACGGCAGCCAGTGCGGACCCGCCGCCCGCCCGGGATCCTGACCGAGGCCCACGATGCCGCCGAAGGCGGAGTCGTCACTCCCGCCGGCGGGCCGGACGGTCGTGTAGGAGCCTCCTGGGTAGTCCATGGCCTGGGTCTGCCACCCGAAGACCGTGTTGAAGAACGCCGCCGCCGCCGGCACGTCCGGTGTGTGCAGCTCGGACCAGAGCAGCGAGCCCGACTCCATGATCACCCCGAGGCCGGTGACGGTCCCGGACTGCCACACGCCGAAGTACGCGCCCGTGCTGTCCGTGAAGCCGCCCATGCGCCCGTAGTCCAGTACGTCCATCGGGGGGAACGCGGCGGTCCCGCCGGCCTTCTCCACCGCCCGTGCGGTGGCGTCGGCGTCAGGAGTCCTGAAGTAGACCGACCAGGCCGGCTTCCCCTGCTCGGTCGGCACGGTCATGACGCCCGCCACCGTCCTGCCGCGCAGCTGGTACGTCCCGTACCCGCCGGTCTCCGGTCCGCCGGGCACGAGCTCCCATCCGAACAGCCCCCCGTAGAAGCCGGTGGCGGCGTCGATGTCGGGGGTGCCGAGGTCGATCCAGTTGGGGGCGCCGGTCTCGAAAGAGGGGTCGAGCATGGTGTGCTCCTTCGCGGGTCCCGTGTGGCCCCGCTCGTCGTGTCGGACTGGAGGTGACGCACTCGTCCGAGTCTTGCACCCGGCACCGACAACCGCCCTTCCGCCGTGCCGTGCCGCCCGGCGGGAGCCGCGTGGGACGATGGCCCCGTCACGGCCGGGCCGCGGCGGCGGGAACAGAAGGACGTACATGACTCAGGCCGGACCCAGGGGCGGGACACCCACGGGAAGAGCGGCACGTGCGCTGCTCGACGAGGCCGGGGCGCTCGCCTCGGCGGCCCGCACGGTGCTCGACGACCATCACGGCGCCGTGGAAGCCGCCCGCGCGGCACTCGCACCGCTGCTGGATTCGCTGGTGGACGGCGAACTGGCGTCCATCCCCGTGTCCCGGCTCACGGAGGTGACCGAGGGCAGACTGCGGCTCGGCGCGCTGGAACAGGCGGGCTTCACAACGGTCGGCCGGGTGCACCGCGCCGGACGCTACGAGCTCCGCCAGGTCCCCGGCGTCGGTGCGCACACCGCTGACCAGGCACTCGCCGCCGCGCGGCAGATCGCGCACGCGGTCCGGGACACCGTCGCGTTGCGGATAGACATGGCCGACGCGTCGGACGAGGCCACCACCGCCCTGCTCGTCGCCGCGCACCGGCTGGTGGAGGGCGGTCCGGAGACGCGCCGGGCCGCCGAGGACGCGCGGCGCCTCGCGGAGGAGCTGGAGCCGCTGCTCGCGGCCGCCGCACCGGCCGGGAGCAGGCTGCGGATGCTCTTCGCGGGGCGGGAAGCCGCGGCCAGGGTCCGGGCGGCGGTCCACTCGGTACGCGCGGTGACGCTGAACGCGGCGGAGCGGGAGCTGCGGACCCGGTTCGCCCAGGCCTCGGTCGACCTGCTGCGCGGCTCCGCGTCCGGCGCCGAGGCCTGGGTCGACTTCGAGCTGCGCCCGGCCGAGTACTACAGCCTGCTCGCGGAGTTGTCGGGCAGCGGACCCGACCGGGACGCCGCCGAGGGCTTCCTGCCGTCCGGGATCGCCGACCGGGTGCGCGGGCTGCGGCTCGACGACTCCCGCCTGCGGGTGTCGCTGCGCGGGTACCAGTCCTTCGGCGCACGCTTCGCACTGGCCCAGAAGCGGGTGATCCTCGGCGACGAGATGGGGCTCGGCAAGACCGTTCAGGCCATCGCGGCGATGGCTCATCTCGCCGGCGGCGGCGAGACCCACTTCCTGGTGGTGTGCCCGGCGAGCGTGCTCATCAACTGGCGGCGGGAGGTGGCCGCCCGCTCCACCCTTCGCGCGGTCGCTGTGCACGGTCCGGAGCGGCGGGGCGCGTTCGGGGAGTGGTGCGAGCGCGGCGGGGTCGCGCTGACGACCTTCGATTCGCTGGCGGCCCTGCCCGACTCCCCCGGTACCGGGGTCAGACCCGCCATGGTGGTGGTGGACGAGGCCCACTTCGTGAAGAACTCCGCGACCAGGCGCGCCAGGGCGGTGGCCGGATGGACAGGGCACACCGAGAGGGTGCTCTTCCTGACCGGTACGCCGATGGAGAACCGCGTCGAGGAGTTCCGGAGCCTGGTGCGCCAGCTGCGGCCCGAACTCGCGCCGCTCGTCACCTCCACCCACGGTGTCGCCGGCTCGCACGCCTTCCGCAAGGCGGTGGCCCCGGCCTATCTGCGCCGGAACCAGGCCGATGTCCTGGCCGAACTCCCGGCACTGGTACAGGCGGACGAGTGGGAGGAGTTCTCGCCCGCCGATCTGGAGGAGTACCGGGAGGCCGTCGGCTCGGGGCACTTCATGCGGATGCGCCGGGCGGCCTACGCCCGGCCGGAGACGTCCGCGAAGCTGAACCGGCTGCGTGAGATCGTCGCGGAGGCCGAGGGGAACGGGCTCAAGGTCGTGGTGTTCTCCTACTTCCGTGAGGTGCTGGGCGCGGTACGGGAGGCCTTGGGCGAGGAGGTGTTCGGCCCTGTCTCCGGCAGGATCCCGGCCGCGCGCCGTCAGGAGATGGTGGACTCCTTCGGCGCGGTGGACGGGCACGCGGTGCTGCTGAGCCAGATACAGGCCGGCGGCGTCGGACTCAACATCCAGGCGGCTTCCGTGGTCATCCTCTGCGAGCCTCAGATCAAGCCGACCATGGAACACCAGGCGGTGGCCAGGACCCATCGCATGGGGCAGATAAGGAGCGTGCGGGTCCACCGGCTCCTCGCGGCGGACAGCGTGGACCAGCGGATGCTGGACATCCTGGCGCGCAAGGACCGCCTCTTCGACGACTACGCCCGGCGCAGCGACCTGGCCGAGGCGACGCCCGACGCAGTGGACGTGTCGGACGGGGCTCTCGCCCGGCGCATCGTCGAGGAGGAGCAGGCACGACTGCGGCAGCGGGTATGACCGCGGCCCTCGGTCAGTGCTGGTGCTCCTGCGCCGCGGCGTGGTGCGGCGGGTCGTAGCCCGGGACCGTCCCGTCCGCCTTGGCGACGAGCAGCAGTCCGGCCATCCCCATGTCGGAGTGGCTCTGCACGTGGCAGTGGTACATCCACGCTCCGGCGCCCACGTGTTCGCCCGCGATGATCTGGAAGCCGAAGGAGTCGGCGGGGCCGCAGATCTTCGTGTCGACGACGCGGCTGGGGTCGTCGGGTCCGGTGAGCAGGCCCGTGCGGTTGTCGGCCCATCGGTGCCCGTGGATGTGGAACGTGTGGTAGTACTCGCCGTGCGTGATCATCACGACCTCGACACGGTCTCCCACCGTGGCCTCGAAGTTGGGGCTCTCGTGGGCCGCCTTGTTGTTGATCGTCATGTCGTTGAAGACGATCGTGATCGTCCTGTCCGGCAGGATGTCGCCCTTGCGCCGTACGACGAGCGGCCCGTACAGGCCCTTCCGGATGCCACCGGTCCCGTGGTCGGTGCCGACGACGTGGTCGTGGTAGTGCCAGTAACCGGCGCTGCCCGCCTGCCAGGTGCCGTCCTTGCGGCGCCCCGGGGCGTGGGTGCGCCAGGTGTAGGTCCGGGTGCCGCCCGGTTCGACGTGGCTGCGGTTCATCCGGGTGCCGTCGCTCGCGACGTCGTAGTCCACGCCGTGGACATGGAGGCTCGCGTCGACGTCCGTGGTGTTCTCGAATTCGATGTGCAGGGTGTCGCCCTCGGTGATCTCGATGAGGGGGCCGGGGACCGTGGCCTTGCCCTTCTCGAAGCCGTAGCCCATGGAGCCGTCCGCCAAGGTCTCGGCGTACAGCTTGAGATGACGGACCGCACCTCCCGCGGGCGCGGTCTTCGCCGGGTTCTCGGCGGACGTGGCCTGCACCGCTCCGAGTGACATCGATGTCACGCCGGTGGCCGCCGCCACTCCCCCGCCGACCAGCATCCTGCGGTTGAAGGTCCTTCGGTCCATGTCGAACTCCCCACTGCGAGAAGGAAACTGACGCGCTGCTCCCTCGGACGGCCCACACCGTAGCCGGGGGTCCAGCGTTTATCCACACTCAGGACAAAGTTCGTTCGATTGCTGCCATACCTATTGGCGGACCACGAAAAGAGGTCTAGCTTCGTGCGCTGTCGCAGTGATCCCAGAGGTGCGACGAGAGAAGTGACCGGAGAAGTGACCCAGAGGGGTGGGTGACCACATGCAGCGCACACCACATCACAGGTCCAGATCGCGCCGCGGGATGGCGGCGGCCGTGGCGGTCGGCAGTCTGACCGCGTCCCTGCTCGGAGGGAACGCGGCCACCGCGAGCCCTTATCCGGACCCAGGACTGAAGGAACGCGTGGCGACAACGTTGTCCCTGCCCTCGCCACCGGGTGGGGCCGACGTGAAGGTCCTGGTCTTCCACGCTTCGGCCGGCGAGGAGTCGCCGACCGTGGACGCGGGCATCGCGGCCATCGAGAAGATCGGGCTGAGCGGTCCCGAGGCCGGCCGGTTCAGGACCGTCGCCACCGACGACGCGAGCGTCTTCACCAAGGGCAAGCAGCTCGGCAAGTACAACGCGGTCGTCTTCCTGACCGGCGGCGGCGACGTACTCGACCCGGAGCAGGAGGCGGGCCTGGAGGCCTACATGGAGGCCGGCGGCGGCTTCCTCGGCATCCACGACGCTGCACGCACCGAACCGTACTCGGACTGGTTCACCGGCCTGGTCGGCGCCCGCCCCGCCGCGGACAGCCCGAGCGCGGTCCAGCGCGCCACCGTGGAGATCGGCGACCGGCTGCACCCGGCGACGAAGAACCTCCCGCTGGAGTGGAAGCGCCCGGACAAGTGGCTGAACTGGAAGGACAACCCGTCCGGCGACGTGCACACCGTGGCTCGCGTACGCGAGATCACCTACACGCCCGGCAAGAGCGCCAACGGCTGGGACCACCCGGTCTCCTGGTGCCGCGACTACGACGGCGGCCGCTCCTTCTACACCGCGATGGGCGGTACGGCCGCGAGTTACGCGGAGACCGACTTCCGGGACCACCTGCGCGGCGCACTGGCCTGGACGAGCCGTATCTCGCAGGCCGACTGCAAGGCGACGATCGACTCCAACTACGCGGCCGAACGCCTCACCCAGCCCAACCAGCCCGGGCAGAACGACCAGATCGGCGAACCGCACGGCCTGGTGACGGCGAAGGACGGGCGGGTCTTCTACATCGGACGCGGCGGCGCGGACAGCAGCGTCCCGGTGGTGACCGACTGGAAGGACCCGAACGTCGGCAAGGGCGAGGGCGAGATCCACGTCTACGATCCGGCCACCAAGAAGGTCACCCTGGCCGGGAAGCTCAGCGTCTTCGGCAACAAGGGCGGCGGCGACGAGCTGGTCAAGGTGGAGGAAGGTCTCCTCGGTATCGAGCTGGACCCGGACTTCGCCACCAACGGCTGGGTCTACCTGCACTACACGCCGCACGCGAAGATCGACCGCGACAAGCAGATGGCTGTGCGTCAGGTCTCCCGCTTCACCTTCGACCACGCCACGAACAAGCTGGACATGGCGTCCGAGAAGGTGCTGCTGAGCTGGCCGGTGCAGATCCACAGCTGCTGCCACGCGGGCGGCGGTATGGCCTGGGACTCGAAGGAGAACCTCTACATCGCCACGGGCGACAACAACTCCTCGGGCTTCAGCGACGGCTACTCCGGCAACAACCCGGAGCCGAACTACAAGGGCGTCTCCTTCGCCGACGCCCGGCGTACCGCGGGCAACACCAACAACCTGAACGGCAAGATCCTCAGGATCCACCCCGAGGACGACGGCACGTACACCCTGCCCGAGGGCAACCTCTTCACCGGCAAGGAGCCGGACGAGGGCGGCGGCAAGACCCGGGGCGAGATCTACGTGATGGGTGTGCGCAACCCGGCACGCATCTCCGTCGACAAGGCGACGGACACCCTGTACGCGGGCTGGGTCGGCCCCGACGCCGGCGAGCCCAGCACGACCTGGGGGCCCGCGAAGTACGACACCTTCGCGGCGATCACCAAGGCGGGGAACCACGGCTGGCCCTACTGCATGGGCAACAAGCAGCCCTACCGTGACCGCAACCTGCCCGACCCCTCCAAGCCGCTCGGCTGGTACGACTGCGACGCCCCGCGCAACGAGTCGCCCAACAACGACGGCCTGGTGAAGCTCCCGCCGGTGACCTCGAACACCATCTGGTACTCACCCCAGGGCGGCGGCGTCGACTACCCGCGTGACGCCGACGGCATCCCGAGCTACAAGGTGGAGGACCAGAAGGAGCTCCTGCCCTGGCTGAAGGGCGGCGGCCAGGCGACGATGAACGGCCCGGTCTACCGCTACGACGCGGCGAGCACGAGCGAGGCCAAGTGGCCCGCGTACTGGGACGGGAAGTGGTTCGTCGGGGACTTCTACGACGACACCCAGCCCCGCCACGCCGTGCTGACCGACCCGAAGACGGTCGGCAAGGGCGGCCTGCCCACCCACGCGGAGTCGCTGAAGAAGATCATCCCGGTCGGCGCCGACGGCATCCGCAACCTCATGGACTGGAAGTTCGCGCCGGACGGCTCGCTCTACGTCCTGGACTACGGGCGCGGCTTCTTCACCTCCGACTCCAAGTCCGCGCTGTGGCGCGTGACCTACAAGGGCGGCGGTCCGACCCCGGCCGCCGCGGACCTGGCCAGGAAGGCGGCAGCGCAGTGAGACACCCTTCACTCCTCGCGCGACGACGGTACGGGCCCACCCGTTGGTGGCTCGCCCTGCTCGGTTCGTTCCTGATGGTCCTCGGTTTGGCCTCGACCGCCGCTTACGGCCGCGAGGACGACCGAGTGGCGGCAGCGGCCGACCAGGTGCTCAACTGGACCGCCGGCGACCCCATCGACCACTACCTGTCGGCACCGAAGACGGCGGTGGCCGGTGCGGCGACCATCGTGTTCGAGAACAGCACGGCCACCGGCAACACCTCGGGCATGCCGCACACCCTGACGTTCAGCGTGTCGGACCCGGAGTTCAACAGCGATGTCGCGGTCAACATCCTGGCCAACCCCAGTGACAGCGAAGGGGGCAAGCACAGCGTCGATGTCACCCTCACGCCCGGCCGGTACTTCTACCACTGCACGATCCCCGGCCACGGATCGATGCAGGGCATCCTGACGGTGACCGAGGGCGGAGGCGGCGGCGAGGACACCACCGCGCCCGAGACCTCGGCGACGGTGGACGGCGACAAGAACGCCGACGGCGCCTACGTCGGGCAGGCGACCGTCACCGTGGCGGCGACCGACGAGGGTTCGGGTGTCGACAGCGTCGAGTACGCGCTCGGTGCCGACGGCGAGTGGCAGCCCTACACCGCCCCGGTCGTGGTGGACGAGGTCGGTGACCACACCGTCCGCTACCGCGCCACCGACAAGGACGGCAACGCCGCCGAGGAGAAGTCCGTGGACTTCGCGGTGGCCGCGCCGGACACGGACGACGGGACCGCGCCCGAGACGTCCGCGACCGTGTCGGGCGAGAAGGACGACGCCGGCGCCTACCTCGGGATGGCGACGGTCACCGTGACCGCCTCCGACACCGGCTCGGGCGTCAACACCATCGAGTACGCGCTCGGTGCCGACGGTGCCTGGCAGGCGTACACCGCGCCGGTGATGGTGCACGAGGTGGGGGAACACACCGTCCGCTACCGCGCCACCGACAAGGCGGGCAACGCCGCCGCCGAGAAGTCCGTCGACTTCACGGTCGTCGAACCGCCGACCCAGGACACCACGGCGCCCGAGACCTCCGTGGTGGTGAGCGGTGACAAGAACTCGGACGGCGCCTTCATCACCAGCGCGAAGGCCACCGTCACCGCGACGGACGCGGACTCGGGCGTGGAGAAGACCGAGTACTCCCTCGACGGGGGCCCGTACCTCGCCTACACCGAGCCGGTCATCATCGACCGGGTCGGCCGTCACACCTTCGCCCACCGGGCGACGGACAAGGCCGGCAACACCTCCGAGGCGAAGCAGTCCTCGTTCACCGTCGCGGAGAGCGGCGGGGTCCCCGCGCCGAACTGCCCGGAGTACGACGAACGGCGCACCGTCATCGTGGGCACGGTCGACACCGGTGTCCCCAACCGCCTCACCGGCAACCGCTGCACGGTCAACGAGCTGATCGAGGACGAGAAGGACTGGTCCTCGCACGCACTGTTCCTCAAGCACGTGGACAAGGTGCTGGACAAGCTCCTGGCCGACGGGGTCATCGACGCCCGGGAGCACAAGAAGATCTACCGGGCGGCCAAGCAGTCGGGCATCGGTACACCCGGCCAGGACGAGGGCTACCGCAAGCTCTTCGACGGCACGGCGGCGTCGCTCGCCAAGTGGGAGCAGGTCGGCGGCGGGAAGTTCGCACTGAACGCGGAGGAGGGGTCGATCACCAGCTCCACCACGGTGGACGGCATGGGGATGCTGTGGTTCCCGGCCAGGCAGTACGGCGACTTCTCGCTCAAGCTCCAGTGGCGGGACGACGCCCCCGGGACGGGCAACGCCAACGGCGGGGTCTTCGTCCGCTTCCCGGACGTCCACGACCACCCGGAGGAGTCCAGTCCGGAGTGGGTCGCCATCAAGTACGGCCATGAGATCCAGATCAACGACCGGCCGGACGGCGACATGTACAAGACCGGTTCCGTCTACGGATTCGACCGGGTCGGCCTCGGCGGCGCCGGGGTCACCCCGAAGGGCACCTGGAACGACTACGAGATCCGGGTGGTGGACCAGCACTACCAGGTCTACCGCAACGGTGTCCTGCTCAACGAGTTCGACAACACCGGCGGCCAGCTGTTCGAGCCTCCGCGGGGCGACGACCCCGGCACGGACGGCCGGCGGTACGCCTCCGGCTACATCGGGCTCCAGGTCCACAGCACCACGGACGTGATCTCCTACCGCGACATCCGCGTCAAGGAGTTGTAGGGTCCGGCTCCGCCCTGGAGGCCGTGGCCGCATGCTCGGGCATGTGGTCGCGGCCTCCGGGGTGCCGGTGACGCCACACCCAGAAGACCGTGCACGACACCAGCGCCCAGGCCGCCAGGACCAGGTAGGGGAAGACGTACTGGTGGCCCTGGTAGTAGACCGCGGTGTGCTGGGCGTTGACCGAGGCTCCGGGAGGGAGCCAGCGCCCGATGTGCCCGAGGACCGACGGCAGCAGTGGCCAGGACACCGCACCACCCGACGAGGGGTTGCCGAGCAGGACCATGACCCCCCAGGTGGGGATCATCGCCCAGCGGCCCATCAGGGTGTTGAACATGGTGAAGACCATGCCCGAGGTGAACATCGTGAACGCCAGGATCATCCAGGACTGCGCGAAGGGCAGGTCGAGCGCCCCGAGCCCCCAGTCGACGACGGCGGCGATGGCGAAGCCGCCGAGCAGGGCGTAGGCGACCGTGAACAGGATCCGCTCCAGCGGGAGCAGCGCCCGGGCGTGGACGCTGAGCTGGATCGCCCCGAGGAAGCCGATGATGACGGCGGCAAGCGAGATGTAGAAGAGGGCGAGACCCCGCGGGTCGCCCTTCCCGAGGGGCTTCACGTCGGTGACGGTGATGCGGGTGTCCAGGGCGCGGGCAACCTTCACCCCTGTCTCGGCGAGCAGTTGGGCGACGGAGGCACCGGAGGCTCCGGCGACCTGCATGGCCACGCCCTCCCCCGCGCTCCGCAGGATCACGAAGACCCGCTGCTCGTCCAGGGCCTCCCGGGCCTGCGCGCCGTCCGGGTACCGGTGGAGCTCCAGCGAGGCGTCGAGCGCCTCCTCCATGCCCTTGACGAAGGCGGCGGCGTGCGGCGTCCTGGGTCCTTCGACGACCGCGGCCGGGATCCGATGGGGCGTCGGGTCGGCCATGGCGTAGGTGTACGAGCCGGCGAAGAGGCCGGCCGCGGCCGAGACGATCAGGACCAGGACGACCGCGGGGAAGTACGGCGACTTCTTGAACGTCTCCCACGACTCCCGCCGGGTCGGCGGCCTGCCGTGGGCCCCGTGCTCGCCGCCGCCCCCCGAGGTCACGCCGGGTCGCCGTCGTCGTGCCGGGCCCGGCTCGGCTGCACGCGCTTGGGCTCGCCCGGCATCTTGGGGTACTCCGGCGGGTAGGGGAGGTCGCCGAGCTTGTGCTCGTGCTCGTCCTTGCGGGCGAGTTCGAGCAGCTGGTCGAGCCGGAAGGCGTGGTCGTCCATGTCGGCGTGCAGATCGCCGACCTCGGCGTAGCGGGCGGGCATGGTCCGCAGGTCGAAGTCCCGGGGCTCGGCGTCGTCGATCTCCTCCCAGCGCAGGGGGGCGGAGACGGGGGCGTGCGGGAAGGGGCGTACCGAGTAGGCGGAGGCGATGGTGCGGTCGCGGGCCGTCTGGTTGTAGTCGACGAAGATCCGCGAGCCTCGCTCCTCCTTCCACCAGGCGGTGGTCACTCGTTCCGGCATCCGGCGCTCCAGCTCCCGCCCCACCGCGATGGCACACCGCCTGACCTGGGTGAACGTCCACTCCGGGGCGATCGGGACGAAGACGTGGATGCCTCGGCCGCCGGAGGTCTTGGGCCAGCCCCGCAGCCCGTTGTCGTCCAGCACCGAGCGCAGTTCGTGGGCCGCCCGGACCGCGTCGGAGTAGTCGGTGCCCGGCTGGGGGTCGAGGTCGATGCGCAGTTCGTCGGGGTGGTCGGTGTCCGCTCTGCGGACCGGCCAGGGGTGGAAGGTCAGGGTGCCGAGGTTGGCCGCCCACAGGACGGCGCCGATCTCGGTGGGGCACATCTCGTCGGCGTGCCGGCCGCTGGGGAACTCGATGCGTGCGGTGGGCGTCCAGTCGGGGAGGTTCTTGGGGGCCCTCTTCTGGTAGAAGAAGTCGCCCTCGACGCCGTCGACGAAGCGCTGGAGGGTGGTGGGCCTCTCGCGCAAGGCGCGCAGGATGCCGGGGCCGACCGCGTGGAAGTAGTCGGCCACGTCCTTCTTGGTGTAGCCCTTCTCCGGGAAGTACACCTTGCCAGGGTTGGACAGACGCACGGCCCGTCCGTCCGCGTCCAGCTCCACCGCTGTTCCAGCTGCCATGTCCGACACCGTAGGCCGGGCCCACATATGCCGCATATCGGAAGCGTCGGTCCATCGGGTGAGTGAGAATCGGGCCATGGATCTGCCGGTGATGCCTCCTGTGAAGCCGATGCTCGCCAAGTCCGTGTCCCGGATTCCGCCCGGGATGCAGTACGAGGCCAAGTGGGACGGCTTCCGCGCGATCGTGCACCGGGACCGCGACGAGGTGGTGATCGGCAGTCGCACGGGCAAACCGCTCACCAGGTACTTCCCCGAGGTGGTCACCGCCGTCCTGGAGAACCTGCCGGAGCGGTGCGTCATCGACGGTGAGATCGTCCTTCCGCACGAGGGCAGGCTCGATTTCGACCGGCTGAGCGAGCGCATCCATCCGGCGGACTCCCGGGTGCGGATGCTCGCCGAGCGGACCCCGGCGAGTCTGGTCGCCTTCGACGTACTCGCGCTCGACGACATCTCTCTGCTCGGCACCGCGCAGACCGAGCGGCGCCGGCTCCTGGAGGGTGCGCTGGCCGCGGCCTCGGCGCCCGTGCACCTGGCCCCCGCCACCACGGACGCGGACCTCGCGCGGGAGTGGTTCGAGCGGTACGAAGGCGCGGGACTCGACGGGGTGGTCGCCAAGCCGCTGGATCTGCCCTACCGGCCGGACACGCGCGCCATGTGCAAGATCAAGCACGAGCGGACAGCCGACTGTGTCGTGGCCGGTTACCGCTTCCACAAGAGCGGCCCGGTCGTCGGCTCGCTGCTCCTCGGGCTGTACGACGACGAGGGCGCCCTGCAGCACGTCGGGGTCTGTGCGGCCTTCCCCATGAAGCGTCGTGCCGAGCTGGTGGAGGAGCTGGATCCGCTGCGCATCGACCCCGCCGGTCATCCGTGGGCCGCCTGGGCGGACGCGGCGGCGCACGAGGGGTCGCGGTTGCCCGGGGCGCCGAGCCGCTGGTCGGGCAAGAAGGACCTGTCGTGGGTGGCCCTCGCTCCCGAGCGGGTGTGCGAGGTGGCGTACGACCACATGGAGGGCGACCGTTTCCGGCACACCACCCAGTTCCGGAGGTGGCGGCCGGACCGCACCCCCGCCAGCTGCACCTACACACAGCTGGAGGAAGTCGTGCGGTACGACCTTTCCGCGGTGCTGGGTTCCGGCTGATCCGTCAGGCGGTGGGGGTGGGCTCCGGGCAGGGCCCGTCCGACGGGTCACCGGTGGGGGCGGCCGGGTCCGGTTCCGGGGACGGGGTGGGGCAGCCCGGGTCGGAGGTGCTGGGGTCCGGGTCGGGGGTGGTGGTCGGGTCAGGCGTCGTCGTGGGGTCCGGCGTGGTGGTCGGGTCCGGTGTGGGCGTCGGGTCGGTGGGGCCGCTGCCGGTGGGGTCGGGGGTCGGGTCGGATTCCGTGGGGTCCGGGTCCGGGGTGCCGGAATCCGAGGGCGTGACGGAGGGGGTGGGGGACGTGGTCGGCCGAGGGGTGCCGGTGGGCTGAGGGCCGACGACGATCCCGCCGCCTTTCCCGCCGCCGGGACTGCCTGGCCCTCCCACCGGGGCCTTCGGCGCGTGCGGGCCTCCGGCGCCGGGGCTGGCGGGGATCACTCCCCTGCCGTCGGCGACGGGGTGGACGCCCTTGCGGTAGAACTCCAGCCAGGACAGGACCGTTCGCAGATACGTGTCCGAGTGGTTGTAGCTGAGGACGGCCCGGTCGAGGTCCGCCTTCACCGCCAGGTCGCGGGTGCCCGCGCAGAGGTAGTGCCCGGCGGCGAGCGCGGCGTCGGCGATGTTGCCGGGGTCCTCGCGCCCGTCGCCATTGCCGTCCTGACCCCAGTGGGCCCAGGTGGACGGGATGAACTGCATCGGTCCGACCGCCCGGTCGTATGTGGCGTCGCCGTCGTACGCCCCGCCGTCGGTGTCCGGGATGTTCGCGAAGCCCGCTCCGTCGAGGACGGGGCCGAGGATGGGTGTGAGCGTGGTTCCCGCCGCGTCGACCCGGCCGCCGCTCGCATGGCCGGACTCGACCTTGCCGATGGCCGCGAGTAACTGCCAGGTCAGGTGGCAGCCCGGGTCGCTGCGGCCCAGTGAGCGCTCGGCCTTGCGGTAGGCGGCCAGGACGGTGGTGGGGATTCCGGCCTCGGCCCACGACCGGGCGACGGCCGGGCCCGGCTCGCTCCCCTCGGCTCTCCGCGGGGGCTTCGGCGACTCGAGGGGTGGAAGCTCGGTGTGATAGCTGTCGTCGTTGGGCACTTCGGTCCAGACGACGTCGTCCGACGCCACGTTCTTCGTTTCGTCGGCGACGGTTCCCGCGATTCCCGGGGCCTGGGAGGCGGTGAGCGCCGCCATCGCCGCCACTGCGGTGGCCGTGCCGGTCAGCCCGCGGCGCATGTTCCCGTTGAACCTCATGTGTCCTGCCTCTCGTCGGTCATCGCGCGAACGTATCGATGGCCGCGATCCGCCAGGTGTCACCTCGGCGAACGGCGTCCACGGCGAACATGGCGGCCGCGTACGTCGTCTCCTCCTCCTTGCCGGTCCGGGTGTTGCTCTGGTCCGCGAAGACCAGCACCCTCGCGCGGTCGCCTTCGAGGAGCTCGACTCCGGTCTCGGTGACGGTGGTGGTGAGCACGAGCTTCTGTTTCGGCGCCTGCGCCCGTACCTCGGCGAGCATGTCCTGGTGCTGCTGGACGGCCTTGCCGGTCAGGTACGTGCGGACCGCCAGGTCCGACTTGCCGGGCGAGGCGTAGGTGTAGGAGAAGACGGCACCCACCGCCTCTGAGATCTGGCCCTTGACCTCGCTGGTCCGGCTGATGTCGGTCAGCGCGGTGTTCCGCCGGGTGGGGTCGTCGCGCAGCTCGGCCGCCGAGCCGAACGACCAGGCGGCGAAGGCTCCGAGGAGGACGGTCGCCGCGCAGAGCACGGCGGGCAGGGGGATCCGCGGGACCGGCAGCCGTCCTCGGGGGCGTTCGCCCTGGGCCGGGTCCTCCTTCCCCTCGGCGTCCCGCTGCCCCGGGATGTCCGGAGTCCCGGCATCGGGTTCAGCGGGAGGAGCGGCCTCGGTGGTCCGCTCCTGATCCACCGGGTCCTGGTCCGTGACCGCCCGCGGGGTGGCCGGGGCCACGGCGGCGAGCCGGCGGCGGCGGTTGACGAGGTGACGGGTCGTCGACATGTGGGTGGTCCTTCCGGGGCGGGGCGGTCGGGGTTCAGCCGGCGGTGTTGCCGACGGGCGCCTGTCCGAGGGCGCTCAGCTTCCACCCCTCGGAGGTGCGGGTGAGCTGCCCGAGCATCCGGCTCTCCTTCACCGCGGGCTTGCCCTCGGGCGCGGTCACGGTGACCCGCAGCGCGACCAGCACTCCCGCCTTGCCGGCCCTGTCGTCGAGCTCCGTCACCGCGCCGGAGAGGATCTGGGCGGTGCTGACCGTCTTCGCTGCCTCGATCTGCTTGACGAACGCGTCCCGCCCGTCCACGAGTTGACTGTGGAGGTCGCCGGTGGTCGAGTCCTCCCAGCTGTCCAGCCCCTCGTCCACCTTCGCGTGGTCGAGGGTGTTCATGTTCTGTACGGCCTGCTCCCCGGCGGCCAGCACGTCGTCGCGGGCCTCGGCGTAGGCCGCCGCGTCGTCGTGCGCCGCCTCGTACCACGACCAGCCGCCCCACCCCGCCGCGCCGGCCGCCACGACCGTCAGCGCGATCGCCGCCGTCACCAGCGGATTCCTCGTCGTTCGTACCCGTGCCATCGGTGCCTCTCCCCTACCTGGAGGTGATGTCGACGATGATCCAGCGGCCGCCACGCAGCTCCGCCGTCACCGAGAGCTGCGCCCCTGCCGTGGTGGGGGCCTTCCCCTCGCGCTCGTACACCTGGTCGAGGAAGACCAGGAGATGGGCGCCGTCGTCGTCGAGCCGTGTGACCCCTGCGCGTACCGCCTGCGAGGTGAGCGTGAGTTTCTGGTCGGCCGACTGCTTCTCGACCTGCCCGAACAGGGCCGCGTACTGCCGCAGCGCGTCTCCCCCGAGCAGCCGCTTCGCCGACTCCTTGGTGACGGCGGTGGACCGCGGGCCGTACGAGAAGACCTTGCTCAGGGCGCTGCTCACGTCGCCGGCGACACGGGCGGTCTCCGCGGTGTCGGTGAGCGCGCGGTTCGAGGTGGCCGGGGTGTCGCGCAGCTCCCGTGCCTGGAGGAGGAGCACGACGCCGGTGGCCAGCAGGGCGACGGCCAGGAGAGCCGCGAGACCACGGCGCCAGGACGCGCCACGTCGGCTGTCCGGTCGCGGATCGGCTCCCTCGTCCGCCACCTCGGTCTCCGCGTCCGGGGACGCGCCCTCGACGGTGGCTGCTCCGGTCCGCCTCATCCGCCGCTCCCCACCGGTATCGCGTCCAGTGCCTTGACCTTCCAGCCGTCGCCGGTCCGGGCGAGCGTCGCCTCGAACCGCTTGCGCTCGGTACCGCCCTTGCCGGCTCGCGGGGTGACCACCACGTCCACGGTGGCGATCAGGGCCGCTGTCCCGGCCCGTTCGTCGAGGGCGGTGAGAGCGGCGTCGGTGACCTTGCCGCGTGCGGTCGCCCCGGACTCGGTGAGTTCGGAGGCGTCCTTCTTCCGGGTGCGCTCCAGCCGGTCGTGCAGCGGACCGGTGGAGACGGCGAGCCAGGCGTCGAGGCCTGACCCCACGCTCGTGGCGCTCCGGCCGTCCATGCTGTTCAGCCGGGCGATGTGGCTCCGGCCGTCGGCGATCGCGGCGTCACGCGCCTCGGCGTACGACAGGCCCTCGTCGGCGCGTGCCAGCGCGTAGGCGCGGATGCCGAACGCGCAGACCAGTGCGGCCGCGAGAAGGGCCGTCCAGCCGCCGAGCTTCCTGGTGCGGGCGTTCACTCGCCACCCCCCAGACCCAGCAGACCGGCCATTCCCTCGGGAGCGGGCCGGGTGTGCACTCCGTCCGCGGATGTTCCGGCAGGTCCGGCGCCGGTGAGCAGGGCGCCGGGCTCCGCCGGTTCCGGGACGCCGCCGCCGGAGGGGGCGTTGGCGCTGCCGCGTACGTTGATCCCGCTGCCGGGCGGGGAGGCGCAGCGGGCCCCGGTGTTGACCGCGGGGGCGGTCGAGACGTCCTTGCCCGGGCGGTAGGTCGTGGATCCGTATCCGGCGGTGCAGGGCAGCGGCTCGAAGAAGGTGACGGACATCCCGAACCTGGCCTTGCCGTCCTCGTCGATGATGCTCGCTCCGGCAGCGGCGACCGCGGGCACCTTCACCAGGAGCTCCTCGAGGCCGCGCTGCCGCGTGACGGCGACCTCGGAGGTGGTGAGGAGGTTGGCGACGACGACTCCGAAGCCTGGTTCGAGGTCGCGCAGGAGCCCGCTGATCTGGGCGGTCGCTCCGGGGGCCGCGGCGATCAGCCTTCGCAGATCGGTGTCGGATCCCTTGAGTTCGGCGGCGAGTCGCTCGGCCCCCGACGCGAACCCCTTGAGTGCCTGGCCCTGTTCGGCCTGGGTGCGCAGTACCGTCTCTCCGTCCGCCATCAGCTTGGTCGTGGTGGGCAGGGCCTCGTCGGCGGCCTCCACGAACGCAGCTCCGGTGTCGAGCAGGACCTGGAGGTCGTCCCCGCGCCCTTCGAACGCCGCGCCGAGCTCGTCGACGACGGTGCGCAGCGCGTCGGTGTCGACGGAGGCGGCGAGGTCGTCGACGCTGGTGAGGACGTCGGTGACGGGTGCTGGGATGGTCGTGTCTGCCTGGTCGATGACCGAGCCGTTCCCCAGGAAGGGGCCGTCCCCGCGGGTGGGGCGCAGGTCGACGTACTGCTCACCGACCGCGGAGAGGCTCGCGACGACGGCGTGCAGACTGTCGGGGATGGGTGGTGCGTCGTTCTCTATGCGCAATTCGGCCTCGACGCCGTCGTCGGTGAGCTCGATCGGACCGACGCGGCCGACGGAGACCCCGCGGTAGGTCACGTTCGAGTGGGTGAACAGGCCTCCGGTCTGGGGCAGTTTGACGGTGACGGTGTAGTAGCCGCGCAGACCGACGTAGTGCCCGAGGTCCGCGTAACGGGCGCCCAGGTAGCCGAGGACCAGCACCGCGATGACCAGGAAGGCGATGTTCTTGAGCCGGGTGGCGAAAGTGATCATCGAGCGCCGACCTCCGTGCCTGACGGGATGACCGAGGGGAGCGGCAGGGGCAGCGTGGGGGCGGACTTCCTGGCTCCGGCCGTGGCCTGGGAGTCCGGGGTGAGGGCGGGGATGATCTGTGTGCCCGGCATGGCGGTGACGTCCAGGTAGACGTTGAGGTAGTCGCCCTTGACCCCGCGCAGCACCTCGTCGGTGAACGGATAGGTGAGGAGCACCTGGAGGGAGTCGGGCAAGTCCTTCCCGGAATCGGCGAGAGCGGTGAGGGTGGGGGCGAGTGCCTTGAGGTCGGCGATCATGTCCGCCTTGCTCCTGTTGACGGTGTCGACGGCGACGGTGGACAGGGTGTCCAGAGAGCGCAGCATCGTGAGGAGCGATCCACGCTGCTTCTCCAGGACCTTCAGGCCGGGGCTGAGTCCGGTGAGTACGGTTCCCACGTCCTGCTTCCGGGTGGCGAGGGTCGAGGCGAGCCGGTTGACCCCGTCGAGGGCGTCGGTGATGTCCTCCTTGTGGGTGTCCAGGTCGGTGACGAGTGTGTCCACCCTGCGGAGCATCGAGCGGATCTGGGGTTCCCGGCCGGTCAGCGCCTTGTCCAGTTCGGTGGTGATGGTCCTGAGCTGGGCGACGCCGCCGCCGTTGAGGAGCATGGACAGGGCGCCGAAGACCTCTTCGACCTCGGGGTTGCGGTTGGTCCGGGCGAGCGGGATGCGGTCGCCGTCGGACAGCGTGCCCTTCGCCGTGCCGGCGGCGGGTGCCGAGAGCTGGACGAACTTCTCGCCGAGGAGGCTGGACTGTTCGAGATGGGCGTAGGCGTTGGCAGGCATCCTGATCTTCCCGTTGACCCTCATGGTGACCCTGGCCGTCCAGCCGCCCGGGATGAGGCTGATGCGGGTGACCCGGCCCACCGCCACGTCGTTGACCTTGACCGACGCCTGGGGCGCGAGGCTCAGGACGTCGCCGAACTCGGCGGTGATCTCGTACGGGTGGTCGCCGAGGTCGGCTCCGCCGGGAAGCGGCACCCGCTCGATGGCGGGGAGGGACGGCAGGCCGGTGGTCGTCGTGACGAGGGTGAGGCAGACCCCTGCGGCGACCAGGGCGCCGAGTCCGGTGAGCACGCGGGTGCCGGGGCTGCGCAGGGCGGGGCTCATCGGTCCGCTCCCTTCTCACGGCCGGTCTTCTCCGGGGTGTCCTCGGGAGTGCCGTAGACGGTGCCGACGGCGGGCAGGGGCAGGACGGGCAGCGCTCTGCGCCGGGTCGCGTCCACCGGGGCCAGCCCGTCGAGGCTCACGCCGCCCGCCTCGGGTTCTAGGAGCGGGCCGCCCATGGACAGCTCGTTGAGGTTGGTGCGCCCGTTGAGGGTGCGGTTCGCCGGGTCGTAGGCGTTGAGGACGTTGCCTGCGGCGAGCGGGAGGGTGTCGAGCGACTCGGCGAGGGAGGCACGCTGGTCGACCAGGCTCTGGGTGAGCGGCACCAGGAGGTCCACGTTCTTCTTCAGGGCCCCGCGGTTCTTCTGGATGAAGCCCTTCACCTGGCCCAGTGCGGTGCCGAGCTCCTTCAGCGCCGCGCTGAGGTTCTCCTTGTCGTCGGCCAGGAAGCCGGTGACGGTGTTGAGCTGCTGCTCCGCGGAGCGCACGTCGCCGTCCTTCTCCTTCAGCATGGTGGTGAAGGTCTGCAGGTAGGACAGTGTGTCGAAGAGGTTGCCGCTGCTCTTGTCGAGTGTCTTCGTCGCCTTGCCGAACTGCTCGACGGAGTCACCGATGGCCTCTCCGTTGCCCTTGAGGTTCTCGGCCCCGGTCTCCAGGAGCCCGGCGAGCGCCCCCTGTGCGTTGGCCCCGTCCGGGCCGAGGGCGGTGGAGAGTTCGGTGATCGACGCGTAGAGCTGGTCGACCTCCACGGGTGTGGCGTTCTTGGCCGCGGGGAGGACGGCGCCCTCCTTCATCCGCGCTCCCCCGGTGTAGGCGGGGGCGAGCTGGACGTACCGGTCGGCGACGAGGCTGGGTGCGACGACGAGGGCGTGCGCGTCCGCGGGGACCTCGACGCCCGCGTCGAGCCGCAGAGTGACACGGACCTCCTCGCCGCGTGGTGTCACCGATTCGACGGTACCCACCTTCACCCCGAGGATCCGCAGGTCGGAACCGGGGTACACCCCGGTGACCCGGTCGAAGTAGGCGGTGACGGTGGTGCCCTCCTGGTCCATGGCCGCCACACCGGAGCCGACGGCCACGGCGATGACGGCGAGTCCGGCTCCGATACCGATGACGCGGGTGCGTCTCATGTCAGCGGCCCCCTTGCTTCGGCGGCATGCAGTCGTTCGCCGGAGGGGTGTCCTTCGGCAGGTAGTTCTTGGGGACGACCCCGCACACGTAGTTGTCGAACCACCGTCCGTTGCCGAGGGTGTTGCCGATGAGCCGGTTGTAGGTGCCGGCCGTCGAGAGCACCTTGTCGAGACTCTTGCGGTTCTTCACCAGGACGGTGGTGACCCGGCCGAGCGAGTCGAGGGTGGGCTTCAGCTGCTTGTCGTTGTCGGTGACGAGGCCGGTGAGCTGTGTCCCGAGGTTCCGGGTGCCGGTGAGCAGCAGGTGGATGGAGTCCCGCCGCGCCTGTATCTCGCCCAGCAGGAGGTTGCCGTCCTCCAGGAGGGTCTCGAAGCTGCTCTTCTTCGTGGCGAGGGACCTGGTGAGTTTCTTGCTGCCCTTGAGGAGGGTCGCGAGCTGGGCGTCACGCTCGGACACGGTCTTCGAGAGCGCGGAGAGCCCCGCGGCGGCGCTGCGGACGTCGGGCGGGGAGTCCTTGAACGTGTCCGAGATGGCCTGGAAGCTCTGGGCGAGCTGAGCCGTGTCGATCTCCTCGATGGTCTCGCCGAGCCCGTTGAACGCCTGGGTGACGTCGTACGGAGAGGTGGTGCGGCTCGACTCGATGCGGGTGTCGGGGTCCTGGGGGGCGTCACCGAGCGGGTCGACGGCGAGGTACTTGTCGCCGAGGAGGGTCTTGACGGCGATTCCGACGGTGGAGGAGTCGCCGATCCAGGCGTCCTTCACCCTGAAGTCGACCTTCACCTTGGCGCCGTCGAGCCGGACACCGGTGACCTCGCCGACCTTCACACCCGCGATCCGCACCTCGTCGCCGGTGTCCAGCCCCGCGGACTCGGTGAAGTCGGCGCTGTAGGCGGTTCCGGCGTCGATGAACGGCAGGGCGTCCGCACGGTAGGCGGCGAGGCCGGTCAGGGTCAGGACGACGAGCCCGGCGGCGCCGACGGCCACGGGGTTGCGTTCCCGGACGGGCTTGATGCTCATCCCGTGCACCTCGATCCGCCGATGGTGATGCCGGTGGGCGGTGCGCTGCCGTCCTCGGTCGTCACCCCGGCGACCCTCGCCTCGCACAGGTAGAGGTTGAGCCATGAGCCGTAGGAGGTCAGGCGGGTGATCGCCTCCATCTTGGCGGGTGTGTTCCGCAGGAAGCTCTCGATCTGCGGTGCGCCCGCGTCGAGCTGACCGCTGAGCCGGCCGAGTTGCCGGATGTCCTTCTTGAGGGGCGCGCGGCCTTCCTGGAGGAGATCCGCGGTGACGGTGGTGAGTGCGCCCATCGCGGTGACCGCCTGGCCGAGGGGCTTGCGGTCACCGGAGAAGCCCTTGACGAGCTTCTCGAGGGTGACGACCAGGTCGTCGAAGCCCGCCTCGCGGTCGTTGACGGTCTTGAGGACCGTGTTGAGGTTCTTGATCACCTCACCGATCACCTTGTCCTTGGCCGCGACGGTCCCGGCCAGCGATCCGACGTGGGAGAGGATGCTGTCAACGGTGCCGCCCTCCCCCTGGAGGACCTGCACGATCGAGCCGGCGAGCTTGTTGACCTCGGGCGGGGAGAGCCCTTCGAAGAGCGGCTGGAAGCCGTTGAAGAGCTGGGTGAGGTCCAGTGCGGGGGTGGTGCGCGACAGTGGGATCGTGGCACCCGGCCTGAAGTCCGCCCCGACCGGTCCGACGCCCTGGTCGAGGTCGATGTAGCGCCGGCCGACCATGTCGAGGTACTTGATCGACGCGGTTACCGATGCGGGCAGCTCGCGGCCCTTGCGTACAGCGAAGCCGACTTCGGCCTCCCGCCGGTCGGCGACGCCGATGGACTCGACCTGTCCGACCTTGACGCCCGCGATCCGCACGCTGTCGCCGACGACCAGCCCGGTGACGTCGGCGAACCGTGCCTTGTACGAGGTGGTGTCGCCGACGCCCGTGTCGGCGATCGACAGGGCGAGGACGGTGGTGGCGAGGGTGGTCACCACGACGAAGACGAGGGACTTCACCAGCGGTCCCGCGAGGGAGCGGCGCTTCACTTGAGCTTCACCTCCGCTCCGCGGAACGCCGGACCGATGAGCACGCTGCTCCAGTCGGGCAGGGTCTGCGGCCGGACGCCCAGCGAGGGCGCGACCAGTTCGTTGACGAGCACGCTCTCCTGCGGGGAGTTCGGCATGCCGAGGGCCGTGTCGGCGGCGGGCGCCCGCACGGTGCCGGCGCCTTCGGCTCCCTGTTCCGGGGTGGCGGGGGCGTGTCGGTCAGCGGTCGGGACGGTCCTGCCCGTGTACGGCACCGAGTAGCAGTGCGGTCCGCCGGTCGCGTCGTAGACGGGGGTGTCCTCGCCCGCCACGTATCTGCCCTTGGACTCCACCGCCTTGACGCTGACGTGCAGTCCCGGCCGGTCGGTGCCCTTGCCCAGCGCCTTGTCCATCGCGGGCACGAACCCCGCCATGGTGCGCAGGGTGCAGGGGAAGGCGTCGCTGTACTCCGCGAGGAGTTCGAGGGTCGGGCGGCCGGAGGCGGAGAGCCGGATGAGGTTCTCCTTGTTCCTCCGCAGGAAGGCGGTGACGTCCGCGGCGGAGGCCGTCGTGGATCCGTACAGGCCAGCCAGTTCCGCCTCCTGCTCGGCGATCGTGCCGCTGGTGGTGGTGAAGTCGGTGAGCGCGTCCAGGACGTCGGGCGCGGCCTCCGCGTAGAGGTGGCTCACCTTGACGAGCTCCTTGATGTCCGCGTTGAGCGTGGGGAGCTGGGGGTTGAACTCCTTCAGGTGCGCATCGAGGGTGACGAGCGTGTCGCCCAGCTTCTCGCCGCGGCCCCGGAGTGCCTGGGAGACGGCCCCGAGCGTCGCGGCGAGCTTCTCCGGCTTGACCGCCGTGAGCATCGGCAGGACGTTGTCGAGCACCTCCTCCAGCTCGATGGCGTTGCTGGAGCGGTCCTGCGGTATGACGGCCCCGGCGCGGAGGGGCTCGGCGGAGGGGACGGCGGGCGGGACGAGGGCGACGAACCGTTCCCCGAAGAGGGTGGTGGGCAGCATCTGGGCGGTGACGTCGGCGGGGATCCGGTCGAGCCGGTCCGGGTCGATGGCGAGGGTGAGTTCTGCCCCCTCGCCGTCTGCCGAGATGTGGCGCACCTCGCCGATGACGACGCCGCGCAGCTTCACCTCGGCGTTGTCGTGCATCTCGTTGCCCACGCTCCCGGTGCGTACGGTCACGACGGCGTCGTCGGTGAAGTCCTTCTCGTAGACGGAGACAGACACCCATACGAGGACGGCGGGCACGAGCACGAAGGCCACCCCGGCGAGTCTGAGGCGCACCGTCCGCGCGGTGGAGTTGCTCATCAGCCGGCCACCTTCACGGTTGTCGTCGCGCCCCAGATGGCGAGGGAGAGGAAGAAGTCGGTGACGCTGATGAGCACGATGGCGTTGCGCACCGACCGTCCCACGGCGACGCCCACTCCGGCGGGGCCGCCGGTGGCGTGGAAGCCGTAGTAGCAGTGGGCGAGGATCACCAGCACGCTGAAGATCAGCACCTTGAGTACCGACAGCAGCACGTCCTGCGGGGAGAGGAAGAGATCGAAGTAGTGGTCGTAGGTGCCCGCCGACTGCCCGTTGAACAGGACGGTGATCCAGCGGGACGCCAGATAGGACGAGAGCAGTCCGATCGCGTACAGCGGGATGATGGCGACGACTCCGGCGATGATGCGCGTGGTGACGAGGTAGGGCATGGAGCGCACGCCCATCGCTTCGAGTGCGTCGACCTCCTCGTTGATCCGCATGGCGCCGAGTTGGGCGGTGAAGCCGGCGCCGACGGTCGCGGAGAGGGCGAGGCCCGCGACGAGCGGGGCGATCTCACGGGTGTTGAAGTAGGCGGAGATGAATCCCGTGAGGGCGGAGGTGCCGATCTGGTCGAGAGCGGCGTAGCCCTGGAGGCCGACCACGGAGCCGGTGGCGAGCGTCATCGCGATCATCACGCCGATGGTTCCGCCGATGACTCCGAGGCCTCCGCTGCCGAAGGCGACCTCGGCGAGCAGCCTCTGGACCTCCTTCAGGTAGCGGTGCAGGGTCCTCGGGATCCAGATCAAGGCGCGTACGTAGAAGGTGAGCTGTTCGCCGGAACGGTCCAGCCAGCCGAGCATCGACATCGCTCAGCCCCCCTTCGGGGGGACGATCTGGAGGTAGATCGCCGTGAGGATCATGTTCACCGCGAAGAGCAGCATGAAGGTGATGACGACGGACTGGTTGACCGCGTCGCCCACGCCCTTGGGGCCGCCCCGGGGGTTGAGCCCCCGGTACGCGGCCACGATGCCGGCGATGAAGCCGAAGATCAGTGCCTTGAGTTCACCGACGTAGAGGTCGGGCAGCTGGGCGAGGGCGGAGAAGCTCGCGAGGTAGGCGCCGGGGGTCCCGCCCTGCATGATCACGTTGAAGAAGTAGCCGCCGAGGGTCCCGACGACGGACACCAGGCCGTTGAGCAGCACGGCGACGGACATGGTGGCCAGCACCCGTGGGACGACCAGGCGCTGGACGGGTGATACGCCCATGACCTCCATGGCGTCGAGCTCTTCGCGGATCTTGCGGGATCCCAGGTCCGCGCAGATCGCGGATCCGGCCGCCCCGGCGATCAGCAGGGCCACGATGAGCGGGCTGGCCTGCTGGATGACCGCGAGGACACTCGCTCCACCGGTGAACGACTGGGCGCCGAGCTGCTGGGTGAGCGAGCCGACCTGGAGGGCGATGACCGCGCCGAAGGGGATGGACACGAGGGCGGCGGGCAGGATGGTCACACTGGCGACGAACCAGAACTGTTCGATGAACTCCCGTACCTGGAAGGGCCGGCGGAAGACGGCCCGGACCACCGCGAGTGCGAGTGCGAAGAGCTGGCCGGTCTGGCGGAGCGGGGCGAGGAGCCGTGAGGGCGGTCTCGGGCCCGCTTTCTCCTGGGGTGCCTCCTCGCGGGCGGGCTCACCCGGCGGGCGTACGGGCAGCGGTGCCGTCATCGACGCCCACCGTCCAAGGCCGGCGTGTAGCTGTCCAGGATGGCCGTGCGTGCGGCCTCGGGCAGCCGGTCCATCATCCCCATGACCCGCTCGCGACGGCGAAGGGCCGCCTGCCGTACGGGCATCCCGGGCGACGGCTCCAGCTGCGGGACGACGGCGCGGGGCCCGGTGGCGTATCCGTGGCCGTTCGTCTGCTCCGCGGCGAGGGTTGCCGCGTCCTTCTCCTCGGACATGCCGATGGGGCCCTCGCGGCGCCCGGCGAGGAACTGCGCGACCACGGGCATGTCACTGGTGAGCAGCACCTCGCGCGGACCGAAGGTCACGAGGTTGCGGCAGAACAGCATGCCCATGTTGTCCGGGACGGTGGCCGCGATGTCGAGGTTGTGGGTGACGATGAGCATCGTGGCGTCGATCTGCGCGTTGAGGTCGATGAGGAGCTGCGAGAGGTAGGCCGTGCGCACCGGGTCGAGTCCGGAGTCGGGCTCGTCGCAGAGGATGATCTGCGGGTCCAGGACGAGGGCACGGGCCAGGCCGGCCCGCTTGCGCATGCCTCCGGAGATCTCGCCCGGCAGCTTCTCCTCGGCGCCGAGGAGGCCGACGATGTCGATGCGTTCCATGACGATCCGCCGGATCTCCGATTCGCTCTTGCGGGTGTGTTCACGCAAGGGGAAGGCGATGTTGTCGAAGAGCGACATCGAGCCGAAGAGGGCGCCGTCCTGGAACATGAGACCGAAGAGCTTCCGGGTTTCCATGATTTCACGCTCGGGGCTGTTCACCATGTCGACACCGTTGATGAGGACACGGCCCCTTTCCGGCTTGAGCAGTCCGATGATGGATTTCAGGAACACAGTCTTTCCGGTACCGGAAGGTCCGAGCATGACGCTCACCTCACCGGCCGGCAGCGTGAGACTGACGTCCTGCCAGATGTTCTGCTTGCCGAAGGATTTCGTCAGGCCTTCGACGACTACTTCGATTCCCATCGGCCCTCCCTCGAAGTGGTGGTGAACGACGTCATCTACTGAGCTCCGGCTCCGGTGAATGCGAGGACGGCCCGTCACACATGCACCGGGAGGCGCACGGTATGTCCGCCGAATCCGCCAGGACAAGCCGTTGAGCAGCGGTAATCGACGGAATTTGATCTCGGCGTGGATCACTTGTCACTGATTGACAAAACCGCCCGGCGGGATTGTCGGAATCTGCGCAAGCTCTCCGGGGTCCCGCGGCCCAGGGGGCCGAGGCCGCGGGACCCCGGGAGTGGGAGACCTCCGCCCCGGTGGAAGTTCGGGACCGGAGAAACTCCCGGAGGAATCCGGGGTCAGGGGGGCGCGACCAGGACTCCGCGTGCGTCTGACGAGCAGGTACGGACGCGTTTCCGAGCCGCTCAAGCGGGACGCTACGGGCCGGTAACCTGAGTCCGCAATAGCGCTTCACGAACTTTCTCCGGGGCAATTGCACGGTGCTGATTTCTTGTGCCCCGATGAGTAATCCGCGCGCGAAACCTGTCGAAAAGTGAGGGCCTTCGCGCCGAGCGGCCGGCTCGGAATTCCGCTCGGGACACACCGAAGCCCGCCCCGACCAGGGTGCATGCGGTCCGGGCGGGCTCATGAGCGCTGAAGGCCTGGGGCGCATCGAGTGACAGGAACCGGATGTGGCCACCGGCGCCCCTCCTGCGGCTACTTCACCGCGGAGTGCCAGCTGTCGGCGAGCTCTCTGCCGGCGTTGGGCACGGACAGACCGGGGGCCGTGAGACCGGCCGTGTAGGTCTTGGCGTCGTTCAGGACGAGGTTGTTGGTGCCGGCCCCGGCGGGCAGGCCCACCTTGAGGTCGATCGCCCAGCTGAGAATCCCTCCGAGACCGCAGCCGTTGGCCTTCGGCGCGGTGAACTGGCTGTCGCCCTGAGCGGCTCCGGAGAGGGCGATCTGAATCATCGATCCCTCGTCCGGGTTCGCCGATCCGTCACCGTTGAACCGGGCGGCGGTGAAGCTGGGCGCGCTGAGGTTGCCGGGACGCAGGAGCACCGGGTTGCTGTTGCTGCCGATGTAGCAGTTGGAGCCGAGCAGCGGGTTCTCCAGACGGATCTTGACGGGCAGCTTGACGATCGGCCCGGAGGATATGCCCGCGACCAGGCTGAATTCGGTGGGCGCTCCGGCGGACTCCACCGTGGCGGTCACCTTGTTGAGGGTCGCGTTGGTGATCTGCCCGCAGACGGCCGTGACGACGGGGATGTTGCTGGGGCACATGATGCCGAGCAGGCCACCTGGGATGGTGGTCTTCCCGCTGATGATCGATCCGGCCGCGGGCGGCACGACCGTGTAGGTCCCCTCGGCCGGGTGCTGGATGACGCCGAACTGCAGGTTGGTGGACCCGGTCGTCGCCGTGGTGTTGCCCAGCTTGATCGTCCCGTTGGGCGAGGTGGAGGTCACGCACAGCGCGATGTCCACGTCGCCGTCGGTCGCGAGCATGGCGGGGGCGTCCACCGGACAACGGTCGAACGGGGCCCAGGAACCGTTCAGCTGGGCGGCGGCCGTGGCGGCGCCGGCCGGTGACGCGGTCAGGGGCATGACCAGAGCGGCTGACGCGGCGACGGCCCCGGCGGCCTTGATCCAGTTCTTGGAGGCAGGTCTCATCGTTCCCTCAATTCGATATCTCACGGGGGGAGTTACGTATGGGTGCGGCGATGCGGTCAGCGGGACGCCTGGGGGACGTCCAGCGGTTCGTACTCGTCCGTGCAGACGGCAACACCACCAGGCTCGGGCGGGTGCTGCGCTGCGGCACAGGGAGCTCCCTGTACCTGCTTGACGTGACCGGGCACACCGGACAGCGACGCGGTGAAGAGGTTGTCGAGGTCCTCGTCGGTCCCGCAGCCGCTGAACGGCGGGATGGTCACCGACCCGGTCAGCTCGCCGCCCGAGGCAAGGGTGTAGCCGTTCAGAACGTTGTCCTTCCACGTCCCCAGGCCGACCAGACCGAGCTTGAACGGGCGGCTCGTACGGCAGTCGTCCCCCACATCCAGGGAAACGCCGTTCACCTTGACGTCGTACAGCCTGAGCATGAAGTCCAGCGTGACGTCCGTGCGGTTCTTGCTGGTCACGCCCTCGATGGCCAGGTCTGAGCGGACGTTCTCGATCCTGGTCCCGTCGGGGCGCGTGCCCGTAGGAATCTGCGTCATCTCCAAGGTGGCCGTCGTCGGCATGAAGCCGAAGGTCAGGAAGGTGCCTGTGGTGGGCGGAAGCTGGGGTTTGCCCCGGTAGTCGAGATCGATGGTGGAGTTCTGCAGGAAGTGCAGGACGCCGTCGATGAACTGGATCTCCTGAAAGCCCTGTGTGATCCGGGCGCAGGCCAGGGGGAACTTGTTGGCGGCTTCCAGCTTGGTGACGTTGGCGTACCCGGTCACATAGGCGACCATGTTGGCCTCGTCACCTGGATCACCGACGCACGCGGGTGCGTTCGCGGCGGCGGACCCGGACGCCTTGACTCCGACCTCCGGCGCACCCCCCTCCGGTCCGGTCGGCTCTCCCTCGCCGGGCCAGGTCGCGGAAGGGGTCGGCTCGGCGTCCTCACTCGCTCCGTCCTCCCCCTCCACGCCCACGACTGCCAAGGCCTTCTCCTGACCCGGGCCGGGAGCGCAGTCGACAGAGAGGCTCGCCGGCTCGGCGGGCACGCCGTCGGCCTTCTCAAGGCTGAGTTCCAGCGTGAGGTCCGAGGCCTCGAGAACCAGGTCACCCGAGGCCCCGGGTTTCACGAACGGAACTGCGCCCGACGTGCTCAGCACCAGATCTCCGGCCTCGGGCAGCGGCGTCGGCTCCGCCGCGGTGCCCGCCCATTCGGCCCGCGCCTTCGCGTCATCCTGGGACACCTCGACGGCCAGGCGCGTCCCGGCGCCGACCGTAGCGGCCCCGGACGCGGCGAGGCCGGCGGACACCTCCTCGGGCAGAACCAGATCCAGGACCACCTTCTCGGGCTGGATCACCTGCCCGGGCCGACCGGACTCGGGCAGCTCCGCGGTGATTCCGGCCCTCACCGGCTGCTCTCCTTCCGGGAAGTCACACGTGTAGATGAGCTCCGCGGCGGCCTCCTGGACACCGGACACGGCCTGCGCACCCGGGATCATCCCTCCCAGCAGCACCGCGGTGGCCACTGCGGCACCATGCGCCGTCCGCCGTCGTGCACCCTTCATACGACTGCCTCTCACTGACGATGTCCCCCTCGGACGGACTCTGTGGCAGCCGGGGCGGATGGACCCACCGGGCTCCCGATCACTCGCGGGCGGCTGAGGCCGGGTCAAGGGGAGTACACGATCGTCGGTCCGGCCGTACCGCCGATCGGGGCAACCGCCGAAGAGGTGCTCGTGTAGGTCCAGTTGGAGCCGAGCCCCATGAGCCCCGAGCACCCTGCTGTGGCTGTGACGACGGTCAGTTCGTTCGTGGCGTCGGTGCTGACCGCCAGCTTGCCCGTGGAATTGCTGTACGTGAAGGCGAACCGGCCCGTCGCCGTGGCGGTGCAGGTGAGCACACTCATCCGCAGCCGCACGCCGGTCATCCGGCCTTTGGTGACACCGGCGCTGAACGTGCTCGCGTCCAGTGTCCAGGGGAGGCCCTCGGCGACAGGCGCCACAGGGCCGAACGGGTGGGTACAACCTGCCCAGGCCATCGAGGTGACAGTGCCGATCCGCACGTCCACGGTACCTGTGGCCGATCCGAGAGTGCCCTTCGCCGTGGAGGACGTACAGCTCAGCGGGACGCCGCTCTGGATGAACACGGGGTCGTGCGCGACGGCGGAGAACGTCTCCGGTGAGACGGGGCCGACGGTCCAGGCCGGAGCGGTGACTCCCGCGGTGGCCGCCGGGACCGCGAAGGCCACGGAGGTGAGGACGGCACCGGCCGCCATCGCGGGCTTCTTGAGAGACCTGCGCACAGCTGCCTCCTCGGATTCGACTGCGGGCGCACCGCCCCGGGACGTCCGGCACGGAGGACGTCCGCCGGCCGGCGTTCGCTCGGGACCGCGGGATCGCACGGCGGGCAGGGCCCACCATGCGACTTCCGCTCTCTTGTAGCCGGAGTGCGGCCGGATCAGGGGGTGTAGACGATGGTCGGCTTGGTGGTACCGCCGATCGGTGTGACAGCGGTGTAACTGGCGGTGTAGGTGGGGTTGTTGCCCACAGCTGCGATACCGGCACAACCAGAGGTGACGGTCGCGACGGTCAGTTTGTAGGTGGCGTTGTTGCTGACCGCCAGCTTGCCCGTGGAGTTGGTGTAGGTGGCGGCCGCGTTGCCCGTCACGGTGAAGGTGCAGGTGAGGACCTTCAGCGTGGCCTTGATGCCGCTGATGTAGCCGCTCGTGACACCCGCGCTGTAGGTGTTCGCGTTCAGCTTCCACGGAGTGGTCGTGTCGGCGGTCGGGGTAACCGCGCCGAACGGGCTGGTGCAGCCGCTCCAAGTCAGCGGAGCGATCGTGCCGACGGTCACGTTGGTCGTACCTGAGGCCGATGCCAGGTTGCCCTGGGCCGCGGACGACGTACACGTCATCGGGATGCCGTTGAGGGTGAGGGTGACCGTGCCGGCGCCGGCCGAGAAGGTCTCCGGCGAGCTGGGGCCGACGGTCCAGGTCGGTGCGGCCACGCCGGCGGTGGCGGTGGTGGCTCCGAGGGTGACGGCAGCGGCGGCGGCACCGGCCGTGAGTGCGATCTTCCTGAGGGTGTTGCGCACAGTGAGTTCCTCCGATTCGGCAGTGCGGGCGCACTGTTGCGGGGACAGCACCCGTATTCCTGCAAAGGCGCAGGGAGTGCCGCGATGAATCGTGCTCCGTGGGGGTCCGTGCTGCGCTTTCAGCCACATTCGCTCTGTGACAGGGCGTGACGTTACTTGCGGGAAACTTGGAGCACAATCCTGTGCGTCAAGATTGGTCCGGCAAGTTTTTTTCCTCGTCAACGCGTCACTAATTCAGTTCGCACACTTGTCACTTGGTGCGTAATAACCCAGCGGAATTCCGCCCGGACCGAGGGTTCCGCCTCCGGGTGCCACGAGACCCGCGCGGCCCGCGGCGGCGGTCGTGGGCGACGGATGGCACGGAGCCGCCGACAGCCCCGGAGAACACGCCCCGTCCCTCGGCCGCCCCGGCCCCGCTCCCGGCCGAAAACATTGTCCGGAAGTGAGCATTTACCGTCCCACCTGCACAGGAACCCCACAACGGAACCATGTTGTGGTCCTCTCGCGGTTCGATCTTGTCCAGACGGTGTGAACGCCGCCCGGCTTGGTCTATCTTCGGCGCCGTTGTTGGTATACACCTGCCGGCCCGTGGGAGCGCTTTCCCGTCACCCGCTCCACCGGCGCGGGGCCCGGGAAAGCAAGGGGACGGTCATGCCGAGACTCATCCAGCCGCTGGACACCGGTGACCCGCTGGGGCCCCTCCCCCAGGAGTTCGCCGCGATCATGCGACCCGAACTGCCGAGCCTGATCAAAGAGATCGGCATGGAAGTGACCCGCGCCTATCCGGAATACGCGCGACTGTTGAACGGGCCCAACGGCACCTCCATTCGCATGGGTGTCGAGCAGAGCCTCTCCTCCTTCGTCGACCTGGTCGCGGAGCCCTCGTCGCCCACCGTCCTGCGCGACGACATGTGCCGGCGATTCGGCCGGTTCGAGGCATACGAGGGTCGCACGATGGACGCGCTGCAGGGCGCGTACCGGCTCGGGGCGCGGGTCGCCCTGCGGCGCGCGAAGAAGGTCGGTCGCAGCTACAACTTCTCCCCCGCGCTCATGCTCAGCTTCGCGGACGCGCTCTTCGCGTACGTCGACGAGTTGGAGGCCCTCTCCCGTGAGGGCTATCTCGAGGTCCAGGCCCAGTCCGACCAGCGGAGCGAGGCGGTGCGCAGGCGGCTCCTGCACCTGATCCTCGCGGGCAGGCCCGTACCACGCAGCGCCATCGGCGAGTTGTGCGAGCAGACCGGGTGGACGCTGCCCGAGCACGTCACGTTGGTGGCCGTGCGCGCGTCGGCCGGACTCGACCGGATCAGCGCCGACGCCGACGTACTGTTGGACCCCTCCGACCCTCAACCCCACCTGCTGATCCCCGGCCCGGTCGACGACGCGCGTAGACAGATGCTCGGGCGGGTTCTTCCCTCCGGTGGGGCCGCGATCGGCCTGACCGTGCCGACGGCGCTCGCCGCCGACTCGATCCGCTGGGCCCGGCGAGTCCTCGAACTGGCCGACACCGGGATCATCTACGACGCTCCTCTGCTCCGGTGCGAGGACCACCTCACCACCTTGTGGCTGCTCTCCGACCCACCCCTGCTCGACCAGCTGGCCATGCGCGAACTCGCGCCGGTCGCGGCCATCAGCTCGACCCGGCGGGCCCGGCTGATCGAGACGCTGCGGATCTGGCTCGACACCCGGGGCACGGCCGCCCAGATGGGCGAGTTGCTGGACGTGCACCCCCAGACCGTCCGCTACCGGATGCGCAGCCTGGAGGCGATCTTCGGGGACCAGCTCACCGAGCCCGAGAGCCGCTTCGCCACGGAGGCCGTGCTGCGCGCCATGAACTTACGCGGCCGAAGCCCGCAGCCGCTGAACTGATGCGAAATCACATCCGGACGGACGAGTCAACTTACCTCCAGGTAAGGCGAAATAGACGGTCAGCCCCGAACGGTTGCGACACGGAGACGTTCTCGAGGAGAAATCAGGAACTGCGTCCCGTTACATAAGGAGGCGCGACGGTCCGACCGCCCGTCGCGGAGCATCACCTCCTGGCCGACCATCCGAGAGGGAACCCCCCATGACCGCCCCGCACGTCCTCGTCCCCGTACCGATCCCCGACCGGGTCGCGGCGCTGATCGGCTCCTGCACCCCGGCGCACATCCTGCAGGCGGAGTTCGACGCCGACTGCGCGGCCAGGGAGGTGCGCAGGTTCCGGGGACCGAGGCTGGACGCCGAGGACCAGGCCGACCGCGAGCAGGCCCTGTCCGAGCTCGCCCGGGCCAACAAGGTGCTGTCCGCCCACCACCCGCACTTCGTCGTGCGCCCCTACGGATCGTGGTGACGCCGCCTGCTTGCTAAGCGGCGGCCGCCGCCTTACCTTACCCAGAAGTAAGTTTACTCTGGAGTAAGGATTTGGCGTGGCCGACAACAGCAGCGGCAACCTCACCGACGAACTGTCCGGACTCGACTTCGCCGCCGTCTCCCCGGAGGAGTTCGCGCGGATCGTGAAGGGTCTCTCCGCCAAGCAACTCGGCGAGGTCATGCGAGGTGACCTGCGCACCAGGGTGCTGAGCGAGGTGTTCGGCCGCATGCGGCAGCAGTTCCGCCCCGAGGCGGCCGGGCCGCTGAAGGCGCTGATCCGCTGGAAGATCACCGGTGAGACCGACGAGGTGTACGAGACCGCCATAGCCGACGGCACCTGCACGGTGAGCGCGGGCCGATCCGAGGCGGAGCCCCGTACCACGCTGGTGATGGCCGACGCGGAGTTCCTCAAGCTGGTGTCCGGCAACGGCAACCCGGTGACGATGTTCATGATGCGCAAGCTGAAGGTCGCCGGTGACGTCGGCCTTGCCTCGGGTCTGACCCGCTACTTCGACATCCCGAAGGCCTGAGCCCATGAGCTACTTCTCCCTCGCCCTGACCGAGGAGCAGCGGGACCTGCGGGACTGGGTCCACGGCTTCGCCGCCGAGGTGGTCCGCCCGGCCGCGGCCGAGTGGGACGCCCGCGAGGAGACCCCCTGGCCCGTCATCCAGGAGGCCGCCCGGATCGGTCTGTACGGATTCGAGTCGCTCGCCGACATGTACGGGGACCCCAGCGGGCTCTCCCTCCAGATCGCCAACGAGGAACTGTTCTGGGGGGACGCCGGCATCGGCATGGCGCTCTTCGGCACCTCGCTCGCCGTCGCCGGGATCTTCGCCTCCGGCACACCCGACCAGCTGGCCGAGTGGGTCCCGCAGTGCTACGGCGACGAGGACGACCCGAAGGTGGCGGCCTTCTGCGTGTCCGAGCCCCAGGCGGGCTCCGACGTCTCGGCGATGACCACCAGGGCGCGCTACGACGAGGCCAAGGACGAGTGGGTGCTCTCCGGCCAGAAGGCGTGGATCACCAACGGCGGGATCGCCGAGGTCCATGTGGTGGTCGCCTCGGTCGAACCCTCGCTCGGCGCACGTGGTCAGGCGGCCTTCATCGTGCCCCCGGGCACGAAGGGCCTGGAGGCCGGGCGCACGGTCAAGAAGCTGGGGCTGCGCGCCTCGCACACCGCGGATCTCTTCCTCGACGACGTACGGGTCCCCGGGAGCTGCCTCCTCGGCGGCAAGGAGAAGCTGGATGCCCGCCTGGCCCGCGCCCGCGAGGGCGGCGCCGCCAAGGGACAGGCCGCCATGGCCACCTTCGAGGTCAGCCGGCCCACGGTCGGCGCGCAGGCGCTGGGCATCGCACGGGCCGCGTACGAGTACGCCCTGGAGTACGCGGGCCAGCGGGAGGCGTTCGGCCGGCCCGTCATCGAGAACCAGTCGATCGCCTTCGCCCTCGCCGACATCCGTACCGAGATCGAGGCCGTCCGGCTGCTGATCTGGCAGGCCGCGTGGATGGCGCGCAACGACCGCACCTTCGACGCCGCCCAGGGCTCCATGTCCAAGCTCCGCGCCGGCGAGCTCGCCGTGGCGGCGACGGAGAAGGCGGTCCAGATCCTCGGCGGTGCCGGTTACAGCAGGGAGCACCCGGTCGAGCGGATGTACCGCGACGCCAAGATCTACACCATCTTCGAGGGCACGAGCGAGATCCAGCGCCTGGTCATCGCCCGCGCCATCTCGGGGCGCCAGATCCGCTGACGCCCCGGACGAGGGCCGGTGCGGCGGACCGACGCACCGGCCTCCGGTCAGGCCCCCACCGGTGTGAAGCGCACGGCGACCGAGGCGGGACCGCGCGTGAAGACGCCCTCCTCGACCGGGCTGAAGCCCTCGGCGAACCGCAGATCGGGCATCGCGTCCAGCAGTTGGTTCACCCCCGTCTCGACCTCGGCCCTGGCCAGCAGCGCGCCCACGCAGAAGTGCCGGCCCAGCGCGAAGGCGAGATGGTCCGCGGCCGCGGAGAAGGCGGTGGTACTGGTGAGGTCGTCGCGGAAGATGTCGAAGCGGTCCGGCTCCGCGTAGCGGGCCTCGTCCCGGTTGGCCGATCCGATCAGGCAGGTGACTGTGGCCCCGGCGGGGACGGTGCCACCGGACAGCTTCACCTCGTCGGCGGTCTGACGCATGATCATGTGGACCGGCGGGGTGTGGCGCAGGGTCTCCGCGAACGCCCGGTCGATGAGTGACCGGTCCCGCCGCACGGCGTCCAGCTGCTCGGGGTGGGCCAGCAGGTTGGCGAAGACCGACGCGATGGCCTTGTCGGTGGTCTCCCCTCCGGCGGCGAGCAGCAGGCTGCAGAAGGCCTTGATGTCCTCGTCGCTCATCCGCACCCCGTCGACCTCGGCGGCGCAGAGCGCCGAGAGCAGGTCGTCGCCCGGCTCCTCCCTCCGGCGCCGGATCACCGGGATCATGTAGTCGGCGAACTCCCGGCGGGTCCGCTCGCCGGCCGCGGTGATCTCCGGGTCTCCGGCCAGGTTGCCGAGGAAGGCGATGACGTTGGTGTACCAGCCGTGGAAGCGCTGGTGGTCCTCCCGGTCCAGGCCGAGCATGTCGGCTATGACCAGGACGGGGAAGCGGGTGGCGAAGGCCTCCACGAGGTCGGCCTCCCCGGTGTGCCGGAAGGTGTCGATCAGTTCGCGCGCGTTGCGTTCGATGACGGGCAGAAACTTCTCCTGGAGGTCGGCTCCCCGGAACGCCGGGGCGACCAGCGCCCGGCGTACGGCGTGCTCCCTGCCGCTGAGCTGGAGGATCGTCCTGCCGTGGACGGGCTCCAGCTGCCAGTCGTAGTTCTGGGTGGTGAACTCCTGGGCCCGGTCCTTGAAGACGCGCTCCACGTCCTCGTACCGGGAGACGAGGTAGCTCCCCGTCGCCTCGTGGTGGATGAGCGGGGCGCTCTCACGCATGATCCGGTAGGCCCCGTAGGGATCGGCTGCGAATGCGGGCGAGAGAATGTCGGGCGGTGACGACGCCTGGGACACGGTGACTCCTGTGGGGCAGAGATCAGGATGCTTCATAGCGGTGAACAGACTGCGCCACCAAGGCTATTGACCGAGTGACGGATACGAACCCCCTGGGAGTACTTCTTGATCGCCGAGACCGGCACCCGCCGTCCGTCCGTCCTTTTCGTTACGGATCTCGCCTACGAGGCGCGTGGCAGGCGCTACTGCGACGAGGACATCTTCCTGACGTCCCGGCTCCGTGAGGACTTCGACATCGCGCTCTGCCACCCCCGGGACGCGGCCGCCCTGCTGGACGGCTTCGACGCGGTCGTCGTGCGCAACAGCGGCCCCGTCCTCCACCACCAGGAGGCGTACGACGCGTTCCGGTCCCGGGCGCGGGCCGCGGGGGCCCGGGTCTACAACTCGCTCGACGGCCGCGGGGACATGGCCGGCAAGCAGTATCTGGTCGACCTGAGCCGAGCGGGTTTCCCCGTCATCCCGACCGTGGACCGCGCGGCGGACCTCGTCCTGCTCCCCCGGTCCGCCGGATACGTGGTCAAGCCCAAGCTCGGCGCAGACTCGGTGGGGCTCCGCTTCACCGAGGAACCGGAGCTCCCGGACGGAGCGGACGGCACCCTCCTCGTCCAGCCCAGGATCGACTTCCGCTACGAGGTGTCCTTCTACTTCGTCGGCCAGGACTTCCGGTACGCCCTGTACGCGCCCCACCCCGACCGCCGCTGGGTGCTGGAGCCGTACGCGGCGAGCGACGAGGACCTGGCCTTCGCGCACCGCTTCGTCGAGTGGAACACCCTCTCCCACGGCATCCAGCGGGTGGACGCCTGCCGGACGCCGGAGGGTGACCTGCTGCTCGTCGAGCTGGAGGACCTCAACCCGTACCTGTCGCTCGACCGGGTGCCCGAGGACGTGCGGGACGGCTTCGTCACCCGGATGGCCGGGTCGCTGCGGGAGCTGCTGGCCTGACACGTCCGGCCCCTCACCGCGTGCGGCGCGGTACGGCGGGTGTGAGGGTGCGAAGGTGACCACTGCCAGCGAGAAATCCCCCGCCCCGCAGAGTGCCACCGCGCCGCCCGTCCTCGACCCACGACGGCGCAACATCGTCTTCGCGACGATCGTGCTGGGGATCCTGCTGGCGGCTCTCGACCAGACGATCGTGGGAACGGCGCTGCCCACGATCGTCTCGGACCTCGGCGGGGCCGAGCACATGTCGTGGGTGGTGACGGCCTATCTGCTCGCCGAGACCGTGGCGACGGTGCTGGTCGGCAAGTTCGGGGATCTCTTCGGCAGGAAACTGATCTTCCAGATCTCCGCGATCATCTTCATCACGGGGTCCTTCCTCTGCGGTCTCGCCTCGAACATGCTGCTGCTCATCGTCTGGCGGGGCGTGCAGGGCATCGGCGCGGGCGGGCTGATGGTGACGTCCATGGCGCTGATCGCCGACGTCATCCCCCTCCGCGACCGGGGCAAGTACCAGGGCGCGATCGGTGCTGTCTTCGGCGTCGCCACGGTCGTGGGGCCGCTGCTGGGCGGGCTGTTCACCGACCACCTGACCTGGCGGTGGGCGTTCTACGTCAATGTGCCCATCGCGATCGTGGTGGTCATCGCCGCCGCCCGCAACATCCCGTCGGTCCGGGCGGCCGGGCGCCCGGTCATCGACTACCTGGGCATCGCACTGGTGGCGGTCGGAGCGAGCGCGCTGATCCTCGCCACGAGCTGGGGCGGCAACGAGTACGCCTGGGGCTCACCCGTGATCCTCGGCCTGTTCGCCGGAGGGCTCGTCGCCCTCGCGCTGTTCTGTCTGGTGGAGACGCGCGCGAAGGAACCGATGCTACCGATGCGGCTCTTCCGCAACCCGGTGTTCGCGGTCTGCTCCATCCTGAGCTTCATCGTCGGCTTCGCCATGCTCGGCGCGATGATCTACCTGCCCACGTATCTCCAGTACGTCGACGGGGACTCCGCCACGCTGTCCGGTGTGCGCACCCTGCCTCTGGTGATCGGCCTGCTGGCCGCGTCGATCTTCAGCGGAAACGTGGTGAGCCGGACCGGGCAGTACCGCTACTTCCCCGTCGTCGGCTCACTGGTGATGGCGGCGGGCCTCTTCCTGCTGTCCCGGATGGGCCCGGACAGCGGGGTGTGGCTTGAGTCGCTGTACATGCTGGTGCTCGGCATCGGCATCGGCCTGTCGATGCAGGTGCTGACGATCGCCGTGCAGAACACGGTCGACTACTCGGACCTGGGCACCGCGACCTCCGGGGTGACGTTCTTCCGCACGCTCGGCAGTTCATTCGGCACCGCGGTCTTCGGCACGATCTACGCGAACGCGCTGCGGCCGAACCTGCGTCAGGGGGTCGAGGAGGCCGCACGGGCGGGTGGGGACCCGTCGACCTTGCCGAGCGTGGTCCAGAGCCCGCAGGCCGTGCACGCGCTTCCCCCGGAGCAGACGGCTCCCATCGCCCAGGCGTATGCCGACACCCTGCACACGGTCTTCCTCTGGACCGTGCCGGTGGCGCTCCTGGGTTTCGTCGTCGCCCTCTTCCTGAAACAGGTGAAGCTGCGCGACAGTGCCCGGGCGAGTTCGACCGACATGGGTGAGGGCTTCGCCCAGCCGAAGACCGGTGACTCCTCGGAGGTGCTCGAATCGGCCGTCGCCAGAATCCTGCACCGGACCGGTCCGGACACGGCCCGCCGCATCGTGGCGGAGTCCGACACCCGGCTCGACATGGCGGGGGCCTGGGCCGTGATGCAGGTGGATCTCTTCACCCGGATGGTCGGCCACGCGGGTCTCAGGCTGATCGCGGCGCGGCACCGCATCCCGCCGGAGGTGCTGGTGCCCGTCTTCGACCGGATGATCGAAGAGGGCTACCTCACCGGTGACGGCAGACTCTTCACCCACACTGCGGCGGGCAGCCGCGAGGCCGCGGCCATCTCCGCCGCCTGGGGGCGCTGGCTGAACGAGCGGCTGGCCGAGGACGGGGCACGGCCCGACGACCGGGAGCTGCGCGCCTCGGTCGACCGGATCGCGAAGCGGCTGCTGGCGGAGGACCTCGAACACCAGTTGGCCCCGCCCGAGCACACGGCGGCCGCGGTCTGAACCCGCGGTCCCCCGGACTCCGCCGGTGCCGCGTCGATCAAGGCATGTGCGACGGGGCGAACCTTGACCGACGCGGCACCAGGGCGTGTATCGAAGGTCCCGCCTGCCCGGCGGGCGGGCGACGCTCCTTTCGGTACACGCCCTACGCGGTGAAGTCAGCGGCCTCGTACACCCAGGCACCCTCGTGGCGGACGAAACGGCTCTTCTCGTGCAACGAGCCGGGGCCGTCCCCGTCGGTCCAGTGGGCACGGAAGGTGACCGTCCCCGTGGTGTGGAAGGCGGTGCCCTCGGTCGTCGCCAGGATCTCCAGCCGGACCCACCGGGTCTGCGGGTCCAGGTCGAGGACCGCGGGCCGGGTGGAAGGGTGCCAGGTACGCAGCAGGTACCCGGCGTCCCGGACGGCGAAAGCCGCGTAACGGGAACGCATCAGCGCCTCGCACGTCGGGGCCGCGGCGCCCGCGTGGTACCGCCCGCAGCACTCCCCGTAGGCGGCCGGCAGACCGCACGGGCACGGTGTCTCCGGCGTGATCCGCGGGCTCGCCGCCCGCGGTGCGGACGGACGACGGGGGCGTGAGGTGCGTCGTGACATGCACCCATTGTGGCCTGCGGCCGACGCCGCGCCGACGGCGGGCGTTCGGCCGGAGGGCGCCGCCCGGGGTCAGCGCTTGCGCGCGACGCCCGCGTAGCCGGGGATCGGATCGTGGCCGGGTACGTCGATGACCTCGCCGAGGCCGGGGTGCCAGTCCGCGGAGAGCGAGACGCCCGGCTCGAGGAGTTCGAGACCGTGGAAGAAGGCGGTGAACTCGGCGCGCGACCGTGGCCGCAGCGTCATCCCGCGCGCCCGGTACATCGCGCGGGCCGCGGCGGCGCCCTCCGGGTCGAAATCGCCCGTGGTGTGCGAGAGGACGAGATAGCTGCCGGAGGGCAGTCGTTCCACGAGCCGGTCGACGATCTCGGCCGCACCGTCCTCGTCGTCCACGAAGTGCAGCAGCGCGAGAAGGGACAGTGCCACCGGCCGGTCGAGGTCGAGGATCTTCCCGGCGGCCTCCAGGATCGCTTCCGGCTGCCGGGCGTCGGCCTGGATGTACTCCGTGGCCCCCTCGGGGGTGGAACGCAGCAGCGCCGCCGCGTGGGCGAGCACGATCGGGTCGTTGTCGCAGTAGACGACGCGGGCGTCGGGGGCGGTCCGCTGGGCGATCTGGTGGAGGTTGGGCTCGGTCGGTATGCCGGAGCCGATGTCGAGGAACTGGCGTACCCCGTTCTCGGCGAGCCAGCGGGTGGCCCGGTGCAAGAAGGCCCGGTTGACGCGGGCCATGTCGCGTCCCCTGGCGTCCAGGGCGAGGAGTTGCCGGGCCATCTGCTCGTCGACCGGGTAGTTGTCCTTGCCGCCCAGGAACCAGTCGTACATCCGGGCGGGATGCGGCTTGCTCGTGTCGATCTCGACGGCCTGAGGTTCCTGCCCGGTCATGGCGGACTCCGTTCGGTCGGGGACTTCGGCGAGGAGCGTGCTGTGCGGACCGGGTGAACGGGCGTCAGGTGAGGAGGAAGTCCGCCTGTCCCGCCTTGGCACCCTGGATGAACGCGGCGATCTCGCCGTTGGAGTAGATGAGGGCGGGGCCGTCCGGGTCAGCGGACTGACGGACCGCCACCCTGCCGTCGGCCAGCTTCATGGCCTCGATGCAGTTGCCGCCGTTCCCACCGCTCCACGGCTTGTACCAGCCTTCGGTGCCGAGATCGGCGGCCGGCATGCCGTTGTATATGTGGTTCATGACAGCTCCTTGCGGAAATCCCTGAGGATCTCCTTCGTGCGTTGTGCAGTCGCGGCCTGAGCCGCCATGCGGTCCATGACCTCGAGGTAGGACGCCACCTCGGGGCGCGCGTCGAAGTAGACGGCGCCGGTCAGGTACTCGCTGTAGACCATGTCGGGGAGTTCGGGCACCGCGAAGCGGAAGAGGACGAACGGCCCGTACGTACCCGGATGGTGACCGGTCGCGAACTCGGCTATCTGCAAGGTCACGTTGGGCAGCTCGGTGGCCTCCAGCAGACGGTCGATCTGGGCGCGCATCGCGCCGGGACCGCCGACGGGACGGCGCAGGACCGTCTCGTCCATCACCACCCAGAGCTTCGGTGCCTCGTCCTTGGTGAGCAGCGCCTGCCGTTCCATCCGCAGGGCCACATGCCGCTCGATGTCCGCGGGTCTGGTCTGACCGACTGCGCCGGTGCGCAGGACTGAGCGTGCGTAGTCCTCGGTCTGCAGGAGGCCGGGGACGAAGTGCGGTTCGTAGGTACGCAGCAGGCTGGCGGCGCCCTCCAGGCTGACGTACATGCTGAACCAGTCGGGCAGCACGTCGTGGAAACGCTGCCACCAGCCGGGCCTGTTGGCCTCTTCGGCGAGCTGGACGAACGCGTCGGTCTCGTCGTCGGCGATCCCGTAGGCCCTGAGGAGCACCTGTACGTAGGGGATCTTCAGCCCGACCTCGGCGGTCTCCATCCTGCGTATGGTCCCGGGGGCGACACGGAGCACCTTCGCCGCCTGGTCACGGCTCAGGCCGACGCGCTCCCGCAGATCCTGCAGACGCTTGCCGAGAACGACCTGACCCACGGTCGGGGCTGACCGCGGTTCGCTCACTTCAGACCTCCCGATGCGCTGTGTTCCAGAAGTGTGCCACGAGCGTGGCTCGAGGGACACAGTCACTCTGGAATTTTCAGAGTGCCCCTTGCCAAGTGTTCTTGTCAGGGGGAGAGTTGGTGACCGAACCAAGTTCGCGCGAACGTGCCCGCAATCCCAGGAGCGGTGCGAGGCGTGACACAGCCCCCACTGTGAGGAATCGGTCGTGGCACCTGGCAGTGCGCTCATCCCCCGGCTCTCGGACCTCTGCCCGGGGAGGGAAGCGCTCCGTGACTGCTTCGCGCTTCCCGCGCACCCCGAGTCGGTCGCCGGAGCCAGGCGCCTCACCCGGGCGCGGCTGGCGGAGTGGCGGCTGACCGGGGACACCCACGACGCGGCGGTGCTGATCGTCTCCGAACTGGTCACCAACGCGGTGGTGCACACGATGAGCAGCCGGGTGGTGTGCGAACTGCGGTGCGACGCCGCCAGACTGCGCATAGCGGTCCAGGACCAGGGCCACCAGCCCGGCGGTCCCAGACTCACGAGGAACGCCGAGGGGGAGCACGGGCGAGGGCTGCTGCTCGTCGACTCCATGAGCGCGGCCTGGGGTTCGACCGACGCCGGGAACCACTCGGGACGGATCGTCTGGGCGGAACTGGCGTACGGCCCGGAGCGGACATGCTGAGGAACGCCCTGTCCCAGCTGCTCGGGGCGCGACGGTGCCGCACGGCGGAGGAGGGCGGGCTTCCCGGCCGGGTCCGTCTGGCGCTGCCGCCCGCGCTGTCCGCGAGTCTCGGCTGTGACGCGGTGGGGGTGCCCGCGCAGTACGGCTTCCGTCTGATGTCGCATCTGCCGCGTGCGGGCTGTGTGTTCGCCGACGCCGACCGGTGGTGGTGGATCGTCCCGTCGGGCTCCGACCTCGACCTGGACTGGCCGGAGCAGGCCTCCTACGCCACGGACGCCTACGTCCCCGCGCTGCGTCCCCGGCTGATCCACACGCCGGACAGCCGGACGCCCTACACGCCGCCCATCCCGCTGTTCCTGATGGTGTGTCAGGTCACCGGTGTCGCACCCTCCTGGGGTCCATCGGGGCGTCCGAGGCCGGTCCCGGCGCCCTGACCCGTCGGATCGGGGCGCCGGGGCGCGGTCACGGCTTGTCGAGATAGGCCAGCGAGGGGTGGGCCCCGAGGTAGCCGTCGACGAGACGGCGTGCCACGGAAACCGAGTCCACCAGAGGATGGAGGGCGAAGGCGCGGACGGCCGCCGCGCGGGAGCCGGTCTCCGCCGCTTCGAGCACGGCCCGTTCCACGGCCTTGACGGCCGTGACCAGCCCGACCGCGTGGTACGGCAGCGGGTCCACGGCCACCGGGTGCGCGCCGTTGGCGTCGACCAGGCACGGCACCTCGATGACGGCGTCCTGGTCGAGGGCGGCGAGTGTGCCCCGGTTGCGGACGTCGAGGATCAGTGAGGTGCGTTCGTCCCGGGCGACGGCCCGCATCAGGGCCAGGGCCACCTGCTCGTAGCCGCCGGACTCGAGGTCGCTCTCCTCACGTTCCCCGGCACCGGCCACGTCCCGGTTCTCCGACATGTACGTCGCCTCACGCTCGGCCCGCGTACGGTCCCAGGTGGCCAGCGGCGGGGCGGCCGGGTCCTTCATCCGGGCGTAGAACCCCTGCTGCTGGTCACGCAGGAACGCTCCCCTGGTCCGCTCGGCGGCCTGGTATGCGGCGACCGCTTCCCGGTTGAAGTAGTAGTAGTGCAGGTACTCGTTGGGTACCGAGCCCAGGGAGCGCAGCCACTCCGCGCCGAAGAGCCTGCCCTCCTCGAAGGAGCCGAGCAGCTCCGGATCCGCGAGCAGGCGGGGAAGGTGGTCGACGCCCTCGTGGCGGAGGCCGCGCACCCAGCCCAGGTGGTTGAGACCGACGTAGTCGATCCACGCGCGGTCGGGGTCCACGCCCAGGACCCGGGCCATGCGGCGGCCGAGACCGACCGGGGAGTCGCAGATGCCGATCACCCGGTCGCCGAGGTGGCGGGCCATGGCCTCGGTGACCAGGCCCGCCGGGTTGGTGAAGTTGATGACCCAGGCCTCGGGGGCCAGCCGGGCGATCCGCCGGGCGAGGTCCGTCGCCACGGGCACGGTGCGCAGGCCGAAGGCGATCCCACCGGCTCCGACGGTCTCCTGGCCCAGGACGCCCTCGTCGAGCGCGACGCGCTCGTCCGCTGCCCGGCCCTCCAGGCCGCCGACCCTGATCGCGGAGAAGACGAAGTCCGCCCCCCGCAGGGCCTCGTCCAGATCGCGGGTGGCGATCACCTCGGGCGCGCCGCCGGTCCCCGCGGCCTGCTCGGCCAGCACCCGTGCGACGGCGGTGAGCCGGTCCGCGTCCGTGTCGTACAGGGTCACCCGGGTGACCCGGCCTTCGGCGTGATCACGCAGCAGCGCCCCGTACACGAGCGGTACCCGGAATCCGCCGCCGCCAAGAATTGTCAGCTTCACGCTGCTCGATGGTACGGGGCGGGCGTGCCGGTGCCCCGGACCCGTGGGCCCGGGGCACCGGCACGGCGGTCGGGCCGCTGATCAGGCACCGCTCCACCAGCGCTTGACCGCGTGCCAGATCCTGGCCGGGGCGTTGCGCTGTGCGGGGATCACGGTGGGTACGGGATGCGGTTCGCCGGGGCGTGCGGGTGCGGGGATGTGGGCAGCCGGCATGGGCGCGGAGACCCGGTTCGCGGACGAGGACACCTCCCAGTCGGGCTGCGGACGGGTCCGTGCCACGGCCGGGAGCGGTTCGGCGTCGATCTCCTGCTGCGGAGTGGGGGCGAAGGCTGCGGGGAGGTCCACCAGGTGCCTCGCCATGAAGTTGCCCTCGCGGGTGAGCTTGCTCTCGTCGACGCCGAGTTCCAGGTCGGGCAGGCGCATCAGCAGGGCGTCGACGCCGACGTCGGCGATGGCGCGGCCGATGTCCTGCCCGGGGCATTCGTGCGGCCCGCTGCTGAAGGACATGTGGGCACGGTTGCCCTCCATGCTGACGGTGAGGTCCGGCCGTACCGCGGGGTCGGTGTTGGCCGACGCGATGCCGACGATCAGCGCGTCACCGGCCTTGATCTGCTGCCCGCCGAGCTCGGTGTCGCCGACCGCCCAGCGGCCCAGCACGGAGGTGAAGGGCGGCTCGTCCCAGAGCGTCTGCTCGACCGCCTCGGGCACGGTCATGTGGCCACCGCTGAGCCGGGCACGGAACCGGGGGTCGGTGAGCACCATGCGCAGCACGTTGGCGATCAGGTTGGTGGTGGTCTCGTACGCCACGATCAGGACGACCCGGAGGTGCTCGCTGACCTCCTTGTCGGTGAGGCCGGCCGGGTGCTCGACCAGCCAGCTGGCGAAGTCCTCGGCGGGCTCGACCCGGCGGCGCTGCACGAGCCGGTCCAGTACGCCGATGACGTAGGCGTTGCTCGCGACGGCGGTCTCCGAGCCCCGGGTCATGTCGCGGGCGGCCTGCACCAGCCGGTCGTCGTACTCCTCCGGCATCCCGATGATCGCGCACATCACCATCATCGGGAGCCGTTCGGCGAACTGGCTGACCAGTTCGGCCCTGCCTTCCCGGCAGAAGTCGTTGACGAGCCTGTTGCTGTACCGGTTGATGTGGCGGCGGACACCGCGGGTGTCGATGCGGGCCATGCTGTCGGTGACGGCTCCGCGGAGCCGTTCGTGCTCGGCGCCGTCGGCGAAGGAGCACACCGGCTGCCAGGTGAAGAGCGGCGCGAGCGGGTGGTTGGGCGCGACGCTGCCGTCCTGCAGTCCGCGCCACCGCCGGGAGTCGCGGGAGAACTGCGAGGGGGTCCGGGTCATGTGGAGGTTCTCGCTGTGTCCGAGCACCAGCCATGCGGGGACGTCCTCGTGCAGGAGGACGGGTGCGACGGTGCCGTGCTCGGCACGCAGCTTCTCGTAGAGGCCGGCGGGGTCAGCCTCGGCCTCGGGGCCGTACAGCCGGCGCAGCCCGCCGGGACCGATGCCGGTGCTGTGGGCGGGGCACTGCGGGGGTGGGACCGGGCCGGTGGCCGAGCCGGGTTCGTACTGGAAGGGGGTTGTCACTGTGGCTCCAGGAATAGGACGTTCCGAGAGGCGGGCGCATGGGGGCGGGGCCCGCTGGAAGGCAGGGTGGGCCGTCGTCAGGTGAGTGGTACGGCAAGGCTGTGCAGGTAACGCATCAGGGTCATCAGCACATCGCGGCTGGAGGTGCGCAGCCGGGCGTCGCAGTCGATCATGGGGACCTCGTCGGGCAGGTCCAGGGCGCCACGCAGGGCTTCCACGGGGTGGTGGGGTGCGTCGGGGAAGGTGTTGACCGCGACGACGAACGGCACCCCGCGCTCCTCCAGCCTGCCGATGACGTCGAAACTGACCTGGAGCCGCCGGGTGTCGATCAGGACGACGGCTCCCAATGCTCCCTCGAACAGGCCGTTCCACAGGAACCAGAAGCGCTCCTGTCCGGGTGTGCCGAAGAGGTAGAGGATCAGTTCGTCGCTGAGGCTGATCCGGCCGAAGTCCATGGCGACGGTGGTGGCCGTCTTGGTCTCCACGCCCACGTTGTCGTCGACACCGACGCCCGCCTGCGTCATGGTCTCTTCGGTCGTCAGGGGCCGGATCTCGCTGACCGAGCCGACCATGGTCGTCTTGCCGACCCCGAACCCGCCGACGACGACGACCTTCACCGCGGCCGTGGCCGTGCTGGGCAGGACGTCCTCACGGCGGGGGCCCGTGATCGTGTCAGAGCTTCTGAAGTCCATGCATCACCGCTTCGAGGAGGGACCGGTCCGGGAGCGCGGCGCGGACGACGGGCGCGCGCGATTCGATCAGTTCGGTCGACAGGAGTTCCGTGAGGAGCGAGGTGACCACGCTGAAGGGAAGGCTGAGATAGGCGGAGATCTCGGCGACCGACAGGGGCGACTTGCAGAGCCGCAGGATCGCGGCCTGTTCGGGCTGGACCATCGGCGACGGATCCGCCTGTGCCACCACCATGGTGACGAGGTCGAGAGCCGCTCGTTCGCCGTCCGGAGCGCCGGTGATCACGTAGAGCCGCTCCGGGTCGCTCAACGCCGGTTCGGCTTTTCGGCGTTCACGTCGGGGAGGGCTCATACGACCTGCCCGTCATGACGGGGAGGACTCGTCAGATGCGCGCCGATGCGGGCGACCATGTCGCGCATGCGCGCTCCCACCAGCCCGGCGTCGACGGTCTCACCCGCCAGGACCGCCAGATAGGCGCCGGCCCCCGCGGCCATCAGGTAGAAGAATCCGCCGGTGACCTCGATGACGACGAGCTTCATCAGACCGTCGCTGTACGGGATCTCGGTGGCGACCGCCGCGGCCAGGCTCTGCAGGCCGGCGCAGGCGGCGGCGAGCCGGTCGGCCGCGTCGGGGTCACCCCCGTGCCGGGCGATGCGCAGACCGTCGGCGGACAGGACCACGATCTGGTGGATGCTCGGAACGTCGTCGGCCAGTTCCTTGAGCATCCAGTCCATGTTGCCCCGTTGCTGGATCACTTCTCGTCTCCCTTGTCCCACGCGTCGTCAGAGTCCGTACCGTTCTGCTGCTCCTTGGGCACACCGTTGACGGCCTGGGTGAAGGCCTCCAGCCAGAGGCCTGGCGGCGGTGTGGCGCCGCCAGGCCCGTTGTGGCCGTTACGCGCGGTGGGCTCCGCGGCAGGCGCCGACTGCTGCGGGAGATTGTGCGAACCGAGGGGTGCGCGCCCCCTGCTGCGGCGCTGCGGGAGTCCGCCCTCCGTCCACTCGGTCACCACGACCTCGTCGTCCCCCATGGAGGCGGCGGGTGCGGCCGGCCGGGCGGCGGCAGAGGCGGCGGGTGCGGGTGCGGGTGCCGTGGACGACGCGAGCGAGGGGACCGGACCGGTCGGCGCGGGACGCGACTTGTGCTTGCCGCGGGCCGGTACGACGTGCTGCATCTGCGACATGTCGAGGGAGCTCTGCGGCCGTGAGGTGGCACCGATGCCGTGGGCGATTCCGGGCGCCGGGCCGGTGGTGATCATGTCGCGGGGCACAATGAGGACCGCCCGGACCCCTCCGTACGCCGACTGCCGCAGTGAGACCTGGAGTTGGTACATCCGGGCCAGTCGGCCGACCACGGCCATGCCGAGGCGCGGGGACTCTCCGAGGTCGTTCATGTTGATCCCGGCCTGGGCCTGGGCGAGCATGTTCTCGGCCCTCACCCGGGCCTCCTCGCTGAGGCTGACGCCACCGTCCTCGATCTCGATGGCGATGCCGGTCTGCACCTCGACCGCGGTGACGTGGACCCGGGTCTGCGGCGGGGAGTAACGCGTGGCGTTGTCGAGCAGTTCGGCGCACGCGTGGATGAGGGGTTCGACCGCGGTGCCGACGATGGCGACCTTGGCGATCGAGTGCAGGTCGACGCGCTGGTACTCGAGGATCCGGGACATCGCGCCGCGCAGCACGCTGAACAGCGGTACGGCCTTGGGCCACTGACGGCTGGGACGGGCACCGCCGAGTACGGCGATCGAGTCGGCGAGCCGGCCGATCAGCGCGGTGCCGTGGTCGATGCGGAGCAGGTCGTCGAAGACGTCGGGGTTCCGCCCGTGGTGGTCCTCCATCTCCCGGAGCTCGCTGGCCTGGCGGTGGACGATGGCCTGGACGCGGCGGGCGACGCTGACGAAGGCGCGCTGCGCGGAGTCACGCATGGCCTCCTCGTTGTCGATGATGTCGAGGACCTGGAGGACCAGCGCGCGCTGGGCCTGCGGGAGGTTGCGGTACGACTCGTCCGCGTCGACGACGTCGCGCATCACCTCCTGCGGGGAGTTGCTGGCGCGCAGCCGACGGATCGCGGCGGGCAGCAGCTCCCTGCTGAGCCGCACGGTCTCCTGGTCGTACGTGGCGATGCGGTGTTCCAGCCGGGCGATGCGCTGCTCGTACTCGGCGCGCTGGACGCGCATCGCCCGGCGCCGGCGGTTCAGGACCACGGCGAGCGTGGCGACCACCACGGTGGCGATCGCCCCGCACCAGACGACTGCCGCCCGCGTCGCGCCGGTCACCGGCACGGCACCCGCGGTGGTGGCACCGGCCATCAGCACAACGGGCAGGAGAGCGGCGCGCACGACGGGTACATCTCTTTTGGTCGGCGGTGATTCAACACGGACCATCTAAACCCTCTGGCGGTTGATTCGGGAGGTATACGCACATGCACGGTCAGGAGTGCACAAGTACGCGGATTCATCTCAACTCGACTTCACTGCGCGTGAGCCTAACCAGATCAGAACAGTGCCTCGGCATATTCGCCCAACCGCCTGCGGGAGCTCGTCCGCGGTAATACACTCACCAGTTTTCGCACTCACCGCCTCCACGCGTGCGCGAGGAGTGACGGGGCGCGGCAATCGGGAGAAAGCAGACTCGTTGGTCCTTCAGAGCAGGACAGCAACACGCATCCGACCCAGGAGGGTAAAGCCCTTGGACTGAGAACTTGCGGATTTCGCAGCACACTTGCGCGATCACCGCGAGAGCACGCGAATTATTTCGTACCGCAGAGCGGGACAACGGCACATGTGATCGAATCGGATCGAAAGGAGCAGAATCCTGAGCGACGGACGGGCGTGCGAGGCTTCATCCGCGCCGACCGGGCGCTCCGCCCGGCTCCCGGAACGGCATCCGGGCGCGCAGAATCCCCCTCCGCCGCTCCGCCACTCTCCGTGAGGCCGGGGGTGGTGGTCGGGGCGTGCGCACTCCGGCCCACGCCCTCGCCCCACGGCCACGGCCGCTCAGAGGCGCCCGCCGAGCCTGCCTTCCAGCTGCACCAGCAGCTCTCCGAGCCGGCCGCTGAGCTCGCCGCGGGCTTCGTCGTCCAGACCGGAGAGCACCGACCGCTCGTAGGCGAGCTGTTCGGGCAGCAGCCGGTCGACGAGTTCGCGGCCCTCGTCGGTCAGCCCCACGTGGGCGACCCTGCGGTCCCTGGCATCGCTGCGCCGGGCGATGAGGCCCGCTTCCTGCAGCGCGCGCAGCCGTTTGGTGACGGCCGCGCCGGAGGAGAAGGTCTCGCGGGCCAGGTCTCCTGGGGTGAGCTCGCGGCCGGTGCGCCGCATGGCGCCGAGCAGATCGAATTCCGCACGGGTAAGCCCGGCGGCGCGCAGGGGCGCGTCCTCGGCCTGCTGGAGGAGGGCCGCACAGCGGTTGATCCGGCCGATGAGCTCCATCGGCCCGGTGTCCAGCCCCGGGTGGACGGCCTGCCACTGCCGTACCACCGAGGCGACGATGTCGTCGGTCACGCCGCTCCGTTCACCGCGGGCAGGGTGATGAGTCCCTGCCGTCGTGCTGTCGCCGCGAGCGTACGGTGTCCCGCCTGCTCGGCCTCGACCAGCTCCTCCTCGGGCAGGGCGCGCTGCCACCACTCGCCCGAGGCCACATCGCTCGCGTCGCGCAGTTCGACGAGCGCCGCGGTCAGTTCGCGGCGTGCCGCGTTCAGGGCAGGCGCGTCCACGGACCTGCCCGCGATCACCGTTTCGGCCCGGCTCGTGGCGTCGGTGACGGCGGCGAGGGCCCGCTCCACGCGGCCGGAAGCCCGGCGATTGGTGACGGCGATCACGGCGAGAAAGCCCACGGCGACCCCCACGAGGGTGTCCAGGGCGCGGTCCGTGACGAGTTCGCCGGGCGGCTGAACCCCGCCGAACTCCAGGATCAGCAGCGCCATCGGAGTGACGGCGACCGAGCCGAGCCAGTAGTTCCGGGTGATCAGCGCCTCGGCGGCGAAGTTGAAGAAGAGCACGCAGAGAACGAGCGCGAGCGGTCCGACCCTGGTGAGAGGGAGGACGGCCGCGAAGACCAGCACCCCGAGCAGGTTTCCGACCGTACGCTGCAGACCCCTGCTCCAGGAGAGGGTGAGGTTGGGCTGGTAGACCGAGGCGGCGGTGACGAGGGCCCAGTACGGGTGACCGACACCCAGCGCCGAGGACACGTAGCCGGCGAGCGCGCAGCCGAGGAGCGCACGGACGGCGACCGGCAGCACCGGGGAGCCGGGGCCGAGCCCACGCAGGAGTCCGGACCTGGCCTCCCGGCGGCCCCTGCGGATCCGCTGTCCGGCGCGCTCGGCGTCGACGCCGAAGAGCTGTTCCACGGTGCCGGGGGCCGGTGGCGGGTCGGGGACGGGACCACGGCCCCGGGTCCGCTCGGCCCATCCGCGCAGTACCGCGGGATCCGTCTCACGGGACCGGCCGTCGTCCCCGGCGGTGGCCAGGGCCCGTTCGGCGTGGACGACCAGCCGCTCCAGCGCCCGGCGGTCGGGCGTGGGACGCCCGGAAGCCAGCAGCGACTGCCAGGCCGCCTGGATTGCCGCCGCCGCGGAGTGCCGGGTCCGGTGGCCGGGAGCCGCCGCGTAGGCGGAGGCCGCGTCGAGCGCACGGGCGGTCGCGAGGCGTTCGGGCCCTTCCCTGCGCCACAGGGCGGGGCCGACGGTCACCAGCCACGAGAAGGCGCCCGCCGCCAGCATCAGCGCCATGTGCTCCGGTACCTGGCCGAGCTCCTGCGGGGCGAAGAGGGCGGCCGAGGTGACGAACGCGAAGATCACGTTGCCGGGGGGCCCGATGCGGCTGGCGTCGCAGAACGCCTTCTGCACGGCCACGAGGAGAGCGCCGACCGCGAGGAGGACGGCCGTCGAGTCGGTGAGCGAGCCCACGACCAGGGAGACCGCGAGCCCCGCCGCCATGCCGAGAATCACCCGGAGCACGGTGTGTGCCCGGCGGGAGTACGGCAGGTTGTGGCCGTACAGGGCGCAGAGCGATCCTGCCATCGTGTACATGACGAGGTCCAGGCGGCCGAGGGAGTACAGCAGCAGGTTCGGGACCCCCGAGGCCACGACCACGCTCAGCGCGGGCTTGTACCAGATCTCCGCCGGGTTCCTCAGAGCCAGGACGCCGCTGACGGGCAGGGCGCGGACGGCGGGCTTGCGGGGTCGTACGGCTGTATCACTCACCTAAACAGATTAGCAGGTGTTACACACGTAAAACACCTGGCCGCGCGGAGGGCTGCGAGGCGACCGCACGGCCCGGTGCGCGTACCGGGTCGCCACGCCGACCGACCCGGCGGGCGTCCGGTCCGGAGTCCACGCCCCCTGAGGAGCGACCGTCACCCGTCCGCGGACGTCGCACCCTCACCCGGCACCCGCAGGGCTTCGGCCGCGCCCGCGACCCTGTGCATCAGCCCGAAGAGGGTCTGGCGCTCCTCATCGGAGAGGGGGCCGAGGAAGACCTGGTTCATCCGCACCGTGCGGAGGGCGAGCTCCTTGTGGGTGCGGACCCCCTCCTCGGTGAGGCGGAGCAGGTAGCGCCGCCCGTCCCGCGGGTCGCGCACCTTGTCCAGCAGGGCACGGCGCAGCAGGCGGGTGATGACCTCGGCCACGGTCGACCGGTCGAGGCCGACCCGCTCCCCCACCGTCCGCTGGTCGAGGCCGGGTTCCGCGGTCAGGGCGTTGAGGACGGCGAACTGGGGCGAGGTGGTCTCCTGGGAGACCATCGTGTTCCAGAGCAGATGGTGCGCCTGCTGGAGCCGCCTGGCCAGGTGTCCTGGGTGGGTGCTCAGGTCGACAGCCCGCACGGCACAGTCCTCTCGTCGTCGGCCCGCCGGGCCGCCGGCACGAGCGGCCGGAATTCCGGGAATGCACAGTGTACTGAGGGTCTTGACCGTGGCGACCGGCCCTGGGTAGCTTCATGGCCAACGACATTTAGTCAGTGTACTGAGCATTTTCGTCCATGCACGGAGCCGTGACATGACCGCACATCACCCTTCCCCGCAGCCGCTGCCCGACGGGATGAGCCAGGCGGAGATCGACGCCGAGGTGGCCAAGGCGCAGGCCGCGGCCGAACCCGGCGCCCACCACCCCCCGCGCGACTACCCGCCCTATCGCAGCAGCCACTTCCGTCACCCGCACCGCTCGCTCATCCCGGTGCGCGACCCCGAGGCGGTCGAACTGTCCGGACCGGCCTTCGGCGTGACGGATGTGACCGCCCTCGACCGCGATCTGACCGCGCAGCACACGGGCGAGCCCCTCGGGGAGCGCATCACCGTCACCGGCCGGGTGCTGGACAGGGCCGGCCGGCCGGTGCGGGGACAGCTCGTCGAGGTGTGGCAGGCCAACGCCTCCGGGCGGTACGCCCACCAGCTCGACCAGCACCCGGCGCCGCTGGACCCGAACTTCACGGGCTTCGGACGCTGCCTGACCGACGACGACGGAGGCTACGCCTTCACCACCGTCAAACCCGGCGCCTATCCGTGGCGCAACCACACCAACGCCTGGCGTCCCGCGCACATCCACTTCTCGCTGTTCGGCACGGCGTTCGCCCAGCGGCTCGTGACTCAGATGTACTTTCCCGGTGATCCGCTGCTCCCCTACGACCCGGTCATCCGCTCCGTCACCGACCAGGCAGCACGCGACCGGCTGACGGCGGCGTACGACCACGATCTGTCCGTCCCCGAGTGGTCCCTCGGCTACCGCTGGGACATCGTCCTCGACGGTCCGTGTGCCACCTGGACCGAGGAAGAAGGCGACGCCTGATGTCCCACGCCCCGACCCCCTCCCAGACTGTCGGCCCCTTCTACGGTTACGCGCTGCCCTTCCCCGGCGGCGGCGACGTGGCTCCGGCGGGGCACCCCGGGACCGTCACGGTGCACGGCTTCGTGCTCGACGGGCGCGGGGAACCGGTACCCGACGCCATCGTGGAGACCTGGCAGCCGGCTCCCGACGGATCGCGCGCCGGGCTCCCGGGATCGCTGCGCCACGACCCTGCGACGGGTGCGGTGATCGGACGCAACGGGGTGGACTTCACCGGCTTCGGCCGTGCGCCGACGGACGCGGACGGACGCTGGGTGGTGCGCACCCTGCTGCCGGGCGGAGCTCCGTACCTCTCGGTGGCCGTGTTCGCCCGCGGTCTCGTCCACCACCTCTACACCCGTGTGTACTTCCCCGACCTGCTCTCCGGGCCGACGGCCGACACGCGCGATCCCCTCCTGGACTCACTGGACACGGAGCGGCGCGCCACCCTGATCGCGACACGCAGCGACCCCCGCACCTACCGCTTCGACGTCCGCCTCCAGGGCGAGGACGAGACGGTCTTCCTGGAGTTCAGCTGATGTACGAGAGCGACGCCGGGCTGCTCGCCCCGGGCCGGGCGGGTTCGCCGGCCGAGGCCGCCACCGGCGACCATGCCTTCCTCCAGGCGCTTCTGGACGCGGAAGCGGCCCTCTCCCGGGCCAGGTCCGCCACCGGGACGGCCCCGTCCTGGGCGGGCGAGGCGGTCACCGAGGCGGCGGACGCCCGGCGCTTCGACGTGCGGGAGATCGCGCTCCGGGCCCGGTCGGGCGGCAACCCGGTGATCCCGCTGGTCTCGGCGCTCTCGTCGGCGGTCGACGAGAGCGTGCGGCCCTTCGTCCACCAGGGCGCCACCAGCCAGGACATCCTCGACACCGCGGCAATGCTGGTGGCGTCCCGGACGCTGGCGCTCGTCCGCGGCGACCTGGACCGTACGGCGGAGGCGCTCGCACGGCTCGCCGCCGAACACCGCGACACGCCGATGCCGGGGCGCACCCTGACCCAGCACGCCGTACCGACGGCCTTCGGCCTCAAAGCCGCGGGCTGGCGGTCGCTGGTCCTCGACGCGCGCGACCGGCTGCGCGTGGTGCGCGAGTCGCTCCCCGCCCAACTCGGCGGGGCGGCGGGCACGCTGGCCGCCTTCTCCGCCGACCCCGGTGCCCCGGCCGACCCCGGGGCCCCGGTGGGGATCACGCTCGTCGCCGCGTACGCGCGTGAGACCGGGCTGGCCGAACCCTCCCTGCCCTGGCACACGCTGCGCACCCCGGTCGCCGACCTGGCGGGCGCGCTCGCCTTCACCGCGGGGGCGCTCGGCAAGACGGCCGCCGATGTACTCGTCCTGTCCCGTACCGAGATCGCCGAGGTGGCGGAGGGGTCCGGGGGCGGGTCCTCGGCCATGCCGCACAAGGCCAATCCGGTCCGCGCCACCCTGATCGCGGCGGCCGCCCGCCGCGCGCCCGGAGCGGCGGCCACGCTCTTCGCCTCGCTCGCCGCCGAGGACGAGCGGCCCGCCGGAGCCTGGCACGCCGAGTGGGAACCGCTGCGTGACCTGCTGCGACTGGTCGGCGGGGCCGCCCGGGACGCGGTGGATCTCACCGAGGGGCTCAGGGTCTTCCCGTCGGCCATGGACCAGCATCTGGGCCTTACCGGCGGGCTGATCGTCTCGGAGCGGCTGTCCGCGGTGGCCGCCGCGCGGGTGGGGCCGGCCCGCGCCAGGGAGATCGTCACGGAGGCCGCCCGCCTGGCCCGCGACACCGGCCGGCCGCTCGCGGAGACCCTGGCGGGACAACCCGCGTTCGCAGGCCTCGACCTCACCGAACTGACCGACCCCGCCGCCTGGACCGGCTGCGCCGGGCCGCTCACCGACCGCGCTCTGGAGCGCCGATGACCACGACCCCCGACCACCTCCTCCACCACCGCGCCGAAGGACCCGCCGGGGCTCCCCCGCTGCTGCTGGGCCCGTCGCTCGGTACGTCCACCGCGGTCTGGGACGGCGTGGCTCCCGAACTCTCCGCGTCCCACCGGGTCGTGAGGTGGGATCTTCCCGGACACGGCGGCTCGCCCGCCGGGCTCGTCGGACCGGGCGCGTCGGTCGCCGATCTGGCGGGGCTGGTCCTCGCCCTCGCGGACTCGCTGTCCCTGGAGCGGTTCTCGTACGCCGGGGTCTCGCTCGGCGGCGCCGTGGGCCTCTGGCTCGCGATCCACCACCCCGAGCGTCTGGACCGCCTGGCGGTCGTCTGCTCGTCGGCCCATTTCGGCGACCCGGGTCCATGGCGGGAGCGGGCCGCCCTGGTCCGTTCCGAGGGGCTGGGCAAGGTGGCGGAGAGCGCCGCGGGCCGCTGGTTCACCCCGGGCTTCACCGAGCCCAGGCTGCTCGACGACCTCCTGGCCACCGACCCCTACGCGTACGCCGCGTGCTGCGACGCCCTCGCCGACTGCGACCTGCGGTCCGGGCTCCCCGGCGTACGGGTGCCCACGCTGGTGCTGGCCGGGCGCGAGGATCCGGCGACGCCACCCGCCCACGCCAGGGAGATCGCCGACGGCATCCCCGGTGCCGCGCTGACCGAGCTGGCGCACGCCTCGCACCTGGCTCCGGCGGAACGCCCCGAGGCCGTACGCGACGCGCTCCGCGCCCACTTCACCCCCTGCGAGCGCGAGAGCGGGACGACGGTGCGCCGGGAGGTCCTGGGCGATGCGCACGTGGACCGGGCGCAGGCCTCGACCACCGGGTTCACCGCACCCTTCCAGGACTTCATCTCCCGCTACGCCTGGGGCGAGATCTGGACGGACCCGACGCTCTCCCGCCGCGAGCGCAGCCTGATCACGCTGACCGCGCTGGTCGCGCACGGGCACTACGGGGAGCTGGCGATGCATGTGCGGGCGGCCGTGAACAACGGCCTCAGCCCGCGCGAGATCGGCGCGGCACTGCTGCAGACCGGGGTCTACTGCGGTGTCCCGGCGGCGAACTCGGCGTTCGCGGTGGCCGAACGGGTGCTCTCGGAGATGGCCGGGGCGGACGGGGACGGAGCCCGGAAGGACTGACCTCCAACCGGCGTCCCGGCAGGGCCGCGCGGGGGTGCCCGGCGGGCCTCCGCGCGAGGGTGCCCGGCAGGCTCCGCGTGGGCCTGCCAGGCATCCAGACCGGTCAGCCGAGGCCGCGGGCGTCCTGCTTGAGCGCGGTGTCCACGGTCAGCGCGGTCGCGACGACCAGGCTCAGCAGCGGCTCGGGCAGCTGGTAGTGGATCTGCAGCACGTAGTTGTCGGCCGTGGTGAACATGGTCTTCGCCAGGCCCTCCCAGGTCTTGGTGATCCGGGCGATCTCGGCGCCGTTGTGGTCGACGATGGCGAAGTTCCAGGCCCGCCAGTTCTCCGCCTTGATGGCGCCGACCTGCTGACCGTCGACCGTCATGGCGAAGTTGATCTTGCCGATGGCGTTCTGCTGGACGATCTCGCCGACCGGCTGCCCGTCCGGGCGCTGCACGACGACCCGGGACTTGATGAACTTCGCCGGACGGGTCAGGAGCAGCTGGGGCTGACCGTAGGCGTCGCGGATCTCCAGCCGGTGGGTGAGGTACTGGTCGATGCTGGAGACGAACCTGAGCACCTTGCGGAACGCGCTCTGGCCGACCTGGACGACCGAACCGATGGTGTTGCCCTGCTGGTCGAAGACGCTGTACTCGTTCGTGAGCTCGATCAGCTTGGCCTTCTGGTTCACGACCAGGACCTGCTGGTTGAAGAGCGAGGCACCACCGGGCGCACCCTGCTGGGGGGCCGCCTGCTGCGGAGCGAACTGCTGCGGGGCCTGGGCCGGCTGCTGCTGCGCGGCCTGCTGCTGCGGCACCGCGGCCTGGGGTTGGGCGGCGGCAGGCTGCTGAGCCGCGGCCGGGGCCGGTCCTTGCGCGGGGTGCGTGTGCTCGGTCCACCGGGAGCCGTCCCAGTATCGGAGCAGCTGAGGGGCGCCATGGGGGTCCGGATGCCAGCCCGCAGGTACGTTCGATTGCGTCGTCACGCGGGCACACTATCCTGCCCGGCTGTGGGCCGAACCCATTGAAGTTTCACACACCATCTACGATGACGGCGATGACCGGAGTGAGCGGACGGACGGACCCGCGACGGGGTGGCAGAGGCCTGCCCGTAGTGCTGAGCTGGGCACTGCTGCTCACGGCGCTGTTCCTCTGCTGCGCCCCGCCGTCCGCGGCCGCGCAGGCCGACGCTCCCGCGGTCTCCGCCCGTACTTTCACCCCGGTGCCGTCCGCCGTCGTCTCCGTGGTCGTCGCCGATGCCCCGGGCGAACGCGGGATCGGCAGTTCCTGCCACGGCACGACGGACCACTCGAAGGCCGTCGTGCTGCCCGCGCATCCGGCGCCCGCGGCGCTGCCCGCCCCTTCGTCCGCTCTCCGGGCCGCCCCGCTCACCGGCGGCGCGGTCATCCGCGGGCCCTCCCACGACGGTGTCACCGCCGTCGACCTCACGCGTCTGCGGGTCCGGCGGACCTGAGGGCTGCCCGGGACCACCCACCGCGCCGACCGCGCGCCGTGGGTGTCTCGGCCGTGCCCCGTTCCGCCGCGTGACGCCCCGGCGCACGCGATCCGCCGATCCCGAGGACTGACCATGGCTTCCGCCAAGAACCAGAACAAGAACACCCCCGCGAGCGCCCGTCGCGCCAAGCTCGAGGAGGCCCGCCGCAAGGAGCGGGCCCGTGAGCGCCGCAGCCGCGTCATCACCATCACCGCGGCCGTCGTCGTGCTCGTCGGTCTCGTCGCCGGGGGCGGCTACCTGATGTCCGCCGCCGACGAGCAGGACGAGGCCGAGGAGCAGGCCCGGACGTCGCCCGTGGCCGGTGAGAAGTCCTGGGACGACCTGACCCAGGAACACGTGCAGACGCCCGTCGACTACCCGATGAACCCGCCGGTGGGCGGCGACCACAACCCGGTCTGGATGAACTGCGACGCCGACGTCTACACCGAGGCCATACCGAAGGAGAACGCCGTCCACTCCCTGGAGCACGGCGCCGTCTGGGTCACGTACAACGACAAGGCCTCGCAGAGCGACATCAAGGCCCTGTCCGAACGCGTCTCGAAGACGCCCTACTCCCTGATGAGCCCGGTGTCCGACCAGAAGGACCCGCTGATGCTCAGCGCGTGGGGCAAGCAGCTCACCGTGAAGAGCGCCACCGACGCGCGCGTCGCGCAGTTCTTCACCAAGTACGTCCAGGGCGCACAGACCCCCGAGCCGGGTGCCGCCTGCTCCGGCGGGATCGCCAAGTGACCCCGGCCGCACGTGCTTCCCGCCCACTGGTGTGGGCGGGGGCCGCGGTGTTCGTCGTGGCCGTGGTGCTCGTGCTGCTGACGGTCGTACGCCCCTCGGCCGCTTCCACGTCCGGGGCCGGGGGCCCCGAGGCCGCACCGGCCGAGAGCTCGGCCGACGTCGGTTTCGCACGGGACATGTCCGTCCACCACCAGCAGGCGGTGGAGATGGCGTTCCTGATCCGCGACCGCACCACCGACGAGAGCGTCAGGCGGCTCGCGTACGACATCATCAACACCCAGGCGAACCAGCGGGGCATGATGCTCGGCTGGCTGGAGTCCTGGGGCCGGCCGAAGAGTTCGGACCGCCCCCGGATGGAGTGGATGGGGCATCCGGTCACCGCGTCCGGCGGCTCCCTGATGCCCGGCATGGCGACCGACACCGAGCTGGACGAACTGCGCGCGGCGAAGGGCAGGGAGGCCGAGGTGCTCTTCCTGCGGCTGATGACCGTGCACCACCGCGCGGGTGCGGAGATGGCGCGGGCGGCGGCCGGTTCGGCGGTCACCGACGAGATCCGGGACCTCGCCGAGGGGATGGCGCGGGCGCAGGAGTCCGAGATCTCGCTGATGGCCGACATGCTCGAGGAGCGCGGCGCGACACCCTGAACTCCGCGCCGGGTGCAGCGGGTCCGGCAGGACGCCGGACCCGCTGCACCGCGAATTCACCCGGATCCCATGTACTCCTCATGGTCGCGACACCGATGCACCATGCCGCCGCCGGACGCTTCCTGACGAGCCATCGCCCTGCCCCTCCCACGACAGGAAGCTCTGTGCGCATACACCGGTCCACGCGCCTGGCGGCCGGCGCCGCCCTCGGCACCGCCCTCCTCACCCTCGTCCCGCTGTCCTCCGCGCACGCCCGGGCCCTTCCGGGTGTGGGCGCGACCGCGGAGACCGCGCCGCTCCACGACGACGAGGCCGGCGGAAACGCCAACGCCGACGATCCCGCGATCTGGCGGGACGACGCGCACCCGGGGCGCAGCCTGGTCGTGGCCACCGCCAAGGAGGGCGGGCTGCGGGTCTACGGCCTGGACGCCTCCCTGGTCCAGTCGGTGCCCGCCCCTGCCCCGGCGGCCGAGGACGACGCGCCGGGCAGGTTCAACAACGTGGACCTCGTGAACGGGCTGCGCACCCCGGCCGGCAGCACCGACGTGGCGGTGGTGACCGACCGCGGCAACGACCGCCTGCGGATCTACCGCATCGATCCCTCGCGGCCCGGAGGCCCGCTGGAGGACGTCACGGACCCCGCCGCCGCACCGGTCTTCTCCGAGGACCAGGCCGAGATCAACGAGCAGCGGACCGCCTACGGGCTGGCCACCTGGCAGGACCGCTCCACCGGGCGGTCGTACGCCCTGGTCAGCCGCCGTAACACCACCGACCTGGCCCTGCTCGAACTGCGGCCGACCGCGGCCGGCACGGTCGGCTACCGCCTGGTGCGCACGCTCTCGCTCCCCTCCGCCTTCCGGCTCCCCGACGGCACTTCCTGGACCCCGTGCGGGGAACCGGGGGAGCTCCCGCAGGTCGAGGGCATGGTCGTCGACCCGGCGGACGGCACGCTCTACGCGGGCCAGGAGGACGTGGGCATCTGGCGTCTGCCGGCCACGCTGAAGGGGCGCCCGGTCCTGATGGACAAGGTCAGGGAGTACGGGGTCCCCGGGACGTACGACCCGGAGACCGAGGAGTGCGCGCCGGGCGCGGACCCCGGATTCGGCGGCAGGCGGCTGGCTGCCGACGTCGAGGGACTGACGCTCTTCGGCAAGCCGGGCCGCGGCCACCTCATGGCGTCCGGACAGGGCGACGACAGCTTCGCCCTGTACGAGCGGAGCGCTTCCGGCACCAACGCGTACGAAGGCGGCTTCCGCGTCACCTCCGTCTCGGCCGATCTGGACGGGAGCGAGGAGTGCGACGGCGCGGCGGCGCTCGACGAGCCCCTGGGCTCCCGCTACCCGCACGGACTGCTGGTGGTCCAGGACGGCCACGAGACCTCCGCCGACGGGAGCGAGGAAGGGCGGGAGACGACGGGCTTCAAGTTCGTCGACCTGCGGGCGGTGACCAGGGCCGCGGGCGTGTGAGCGGGCTGTCCGGCCCCTCTGTCGGTGGCCGCCCTGTCGGGGATCGGGCCCCGGAGGGCATCACATAGGCTCGTCGACCATATGAAGAGCTACTTCACGCCTCTGGGGTCCAAGGCCGACAAGGACACCGTGCGCCGCCACAACCTGAGCCTCGTGCTGCGTGCCGTGCGGGACGAGGGTGAAGCCGGTGAGGCGACCCGTGCCGGGGTCTCGGCGCGGGTCGGGCTGACCCGGGCGGCGGTGTCCTCGCTGGTCGAGCAACTGCTGGAGACCGGCTTCGTCACCGAGTCGGGCAAGACGTTCAGCGGGCAGGCGGGACGGCCGGGGACGGCCCTCAAGGTGGCGCGCACGGGTGCCGCGGGGCTCGGCGTCGAGGTCAACATCGACTACGTGTCGGTGTGCGTGGTGGACCTGGCGGGCACCGGCCGGGTGCGGCAGACCGAGCATCTGGACAATCGCGGCGCCCCGCCCGAGGAGGTCCTGGCGCGTGCGGCCGGGATCGCCGCGCGCACGCTGGACTCGGCCCGGGAGCAGGATCTGTACCCGGTCGGTACGGCGCTCGCGCTGCCGGGACTGGTGTCGGGCGGCTCGGTGCGCCAGGCGCCGAACCTCGGCTGGAACCAGGTGGCCGCCGAGGACCTGTTCGCCGACGCACTCGCCGGACTGGCCCCCGGCACCGCGGCACTTCCGGTGCGCTCGGAGAACGAGGCGAACCTGGCGGCGCTCGCCGAGCTGTGGTTCGGCGGGCTCGGCACCATCCGCAGTTTCCTCTACCTGACGGGCGAGATCGGCGTGGGTGGCGCCCTGGTGCTCGACGGCGAACTGCTGCGCGGTGCGCACGGCTTCGCCGGGGAGATCGGGCACGTGGTGGTGGACCCCGCGGGCCCCGAGTGCCGCTGCGGTTCACGCGGATGCCTGGAGCAGTACGCGGGCCAGTCGGCCCTGCTGCGCGCGGCGGGCATCGACACCGAGGGAGCCGCCGGTGTGATGGAACTGGAGCGCCGGGCCGGCGCGGGTGACCCCGACTCGCTGGCGGCGGTGGCCGGGGCGGGCCGGATGCTGGGGCAGGTGCTGTCCGGCGCGGTCAACCTGTTCGATCCCGACGCGGTGGTGCTCGGCGGGATCTACCGCGGCCTGATGCCGTGGCTCTCGCCCCCCGCCGACTCGGAGCTCACGGACCGGGTGGTGTCGGGGCTGTGGTCGCGCGGCGGCGGCAGGCTGCGCGCGTCGTCCGTCGCGGGTGACGCGGCACGCGGAGCCGCCGCGCTGGTGGTCCAGGACGTCCTGGCTGACCCGGTCGCGTACGCCGGGCCGGCCGCGCCGGACGCCTGAGGAGGGCCCGACAGCCCGGGGTGCCCGGTCGGTGTTCCGGGCACCCTGGGGGGTGGGTCAGCGGACGTTGAGGAGGTGTTCCATGGCGAGTTGGTCGAGGGCTTCGAAGGCCATGGAGCGTTCCGCTGCGGCGGTGGCGTCGA